>NZ_BBYK01000056.1 GCF_001570365.1 Microtetraspora fusca
CCCGCCCGGCGAGCCGTACACGCTGGCCGGGGCGGCCGCCACGGATGAGGACCGCATCGCCGACCTCTTCGCCCGCCGCGCCGCCGCGACCCCGGACGCCGTCGCCTTCATCACCCGCTCGCGCGCCCATGACATCGAATCCGACGCTCCCCGCGCGGATCGCACCGACGCCGAAGCGACCGGTGAGCTGACCTACGGCGAGGTGGACCGTCGCGCCCGGGAACTGGCAGCCCGCCTGCGCGCCTTCGGCGCCGGCCCCGAAAGCGTCGTGGGCGTCTGCCTGCCGCCGGGACCGGACCTGCCCGTGGCGCTCCTCGGCATCCTGTACGCCGGAGCCGCGTACCTCCCGCTCGACCCCGCACTCCCCATCGAGCGCCTCGCGTACATGATCGAGGACGCCGGGGCGGCGCTCGTGGTGATCGACCCGCCCGGCCCCTGGGCCCCTTCTGGCGACTCCACGAACCCCTCCGGTCCCGCGTACTCCGCTGGACTGCCCGCCGGGACGCGGCCGGTGCCCGTCCGCCGGCCCTCGGCCGGCATCACCGAGAACGCCCCGGCCGTGCACGGCGACATCGGCGAGGCCGTCACGCTGCCCGTCGCGGCGGACCCGGACGGGCTCGCGGCCGTCATCTACACCTCGGGCTCGACGGGACGGCCCAAGGGGGTGGCGATCACCGGTCGCTCGCTGCTCAACCGGCTCGCCTGGATGTGGCGCGATCTGCCGTTCGGGCCGGACGAGGTGTGCTGTCAGAAGACCGCGATCGGGTTCGTGGACAGTCTCTGGGAACTGCTCGGCCCGCCGCTCGCGGGGGTTCCCACCGTGGTGGTCGAGCCCGCCACGGTCCGCGACCCGCTGGCGTTCGTCGAGGAACTCGCCTCCGGCCGGGTCACCCGCCTGCTGCTCGTGCCGTCCCTGCTGCGGGTGCTCCTGCGCGCCGTGCCCGACCTGGACGCGCGCCTGCCCCGCCTGACGACCTGGATCAGCAGCGGCGAGCCGCTGTCCCAGGAGCTCTCCCGGCTGTTCCACGAGCGGATGCCGGGGCGGACGCTCGTCAACCTCTACGGCGCGTCGGAGGCGTGGGACGCGCTCTGCCCCGAGCCGGACACCGCGCCGACTCCGGTCGAACAGGCCGACTCGGGCGACTCCCAGCCGGGCGAGGGGGCGCACGGCGTACCCGTCGGCCGCCCGATCGCGGGTGTACGCGCCTGCGTTCTGGACGGCGGCCTCCTCCCGGTGCCCGGCGGCGTCCCCGGCGAGCTGTACGTCGGCGGACGCTGCCTGGCCCGCGGCTACCTCGGCCGCCCCGCGCTCACCGCCGAGCGGTTCCTGCCCGATCCGGCCGGGTCGGGGGAGCGGCTGTACCGAACAGGAGACCTGGCGAGAGTGCGTTCGGACGGCCGGAT
Organism: Microtetraspora fusca; assembly: GCF_001570365.1. Taxonomy (GTDB): domain Bacteria; phylum Actinomycetota; class Actinomycetes; order Streptosporangiales; family Streptosporangiaceae; genus Microtetraspora; species Microtetraspora fusca. The sequence continues at coordinate 1,405 of NZ_BBYK01000056.1, forward strand.
CGAGCTGCTCGGGAGGGCGGACCACCAGGTCAAGATCCGGGGGATGCGGGTCGAGCCCGGCGAGGTCGAGGCCGCGCTCGACGAGTTCCCGGAGGTGGGGCAGGCCGCCGTCGTGGCGGCGCGGGCCGGGGACGACGCCGTCCTCGTCGCGCACGTGGTGCCCGCCGAGGGCGCGGCCCCGTGCGTTCCCGCCGAGCTGAAGCGCGCCCTGGCCCGCCGCCTGCCCGCTCACCTGGTGCCCGCGCAGGTCGTGCTCCGTGACGAGCTGCCGCGCACGGCCACCGGCAAGATCGACCGCCGCTCGCTCGCCGATGAAGGCCTGGTCTCCGGCACGCTCGCCGAGGACCCGCAACGCGACCGGGACGGCCGGGAGCCGTTCGGTGAGGCGGAACCCGTCACCGAGCTGGAGCGCCGGATCGCCGCCGTCTGGGCCGAGGCGCTCGGGCGCGAGGTCGGCCGGTACGACGACTTCTTCGACGTCGGCGGCCACAGCCTGCTGGCTCCCGTCCTGGTCGCCAAACTCTCGGCCGAGCTGTCCGTGGACCTCCCGCTGAGCTGGGTGTTCGACCATCCGACCGTGTACGCCATGAGCCGGTCGCCCGAACCGGCCCGGACGGGCGACGGTGGCCCCACCGGCCCCTGCCACGCGCCCCACGACGTCGGCGAGCCGGGTCGAAAGGGGTGCATCCCGTGAGCCGAAACGGAGAGTGCCGTGAGCCCGGCCGAAAGGGCGTGGCGCCAACCCCCGGACGCGAGGTGAGGAGAGGTCATGACTGATCCGAGAAACCCCTGGCTGGCTCGCTTCCGCCCGGCCGGAGCCGGGGACCTGCGGCTGATCTGCCTCCCGCACGCGGGCGGCGGCGGGGCGACCTTCCGCGACTGGGCGGACGACCTGCCGCCCGGGATCGACCTGTGCGGGGTGCGCCTCCCGGCGCGGGAGAGCCGCCTGCGGGAGAAGCCGTACCTGCGGATGGACGACCTGATCCCCGCGCTCGCGGACGGCCTGGCCGACGTGCTCGACGGGCGCTTCGCGCTGCTCGGCTACTGCTCGGGCGCGCTCACCGCGTACGAGCTGACCCGCTTCCTGCTGGACACCGGGCGGCGGCCACCGGAACTGCTCGCGATCTGCGCCTTCCCCTCACCCGAGCTGGTGGAGCCGACGCAGGTGCACCGGCTGCCCACGGAGCGGCTCGCCGCCCACCTGCGCGGGCTCGGCGTCATCCCGGACGCCATCCTCGCCGACCCCGGGCTGTTCTCCATGTTCGAGCCGGGCGTACGGGCGGACTACGAGGTGTTCGAGACCTGGACCCACCGCGAATCGGGACCGCTGCCCGTCCCGATCACGGTCTTCGGCGGCCACGCCGACCCCAGCGTGACCATGGCCGAGCTGGCCGCCTGGCGGGGCCGGAGCACCGGCGAGTTCACGCTGCGGGCCCTCCCCGGCGACCACTCGTTCTTCACCGCGGCACGCCGCAGGATCACCGGCGCGCTCGTCGCCGACCTCCTCGCCGGGCAGGCGGTGAGCCGCCGATGAGCAACCCGGACGGACTCTCCGACGTCAAACGGCGCCTTCTCGCCCGCCTCGCCGCCGGATCGGCCGGAGCGGGCGGGCCGGTGGGACCACCGGCGACCAGGGTGCCGCGCCGGCAGGGCACCGATCCGGTGCGCCTGTCGTACGCCCAGGAGCGCGTCTGGCTGATGGACCGGCTGGCCGGTGAGCTGCCGCTGTTCAACCTGGTCATCGCCGGACGGGTGCGGATGGACGTGGACCTGGCCGAGATGCGGCGCCGGCTGGCCGAGATCGTGGCGCGGCACGACGCGATGCGCATGTCCGTGGCCGAGATCGACGGCGAGCCGGTCATGCGCATCGCGCCCGCCGTGCCGGTCGAGATCCCGCTGGTGGACCTGTCGCGCGCCGACCCCGCCGCAGCCGAACGGCTGGCCTTCGAGCGCGCCTACGAGACCGGGATGCGCCCCTACCGGCTCGACGTCGCGCCGCTGTGGCGGGTCGAGCTGCTACGGCTCGGCGACGGCGACCACGTCCTGGTGATCGCGGCCCACCACATCGCGGTCGACGGCACCTCGCTGACCCTGATCCTGCGCGAACTGGCCGGGTTCGAGGCCGCCCCGGAGCTGCTCGTGGGTTACGCGGACTACGCCGTCTGGCAGCGCGAACGCATGGAGAGCGGCGGCTTCGACGCCGAGCTGGACTACTGGCGCGACCGGCTGGCGGGGCTGGAGCCCCTGGAGCTGCCCGCCGACCGGCTCCGGCCCGCCCGGCCGACGTACGTAGGGGACTCGCTGCACGTCGCCATGGACCCCGAGCTGGCGCGCCGCCTCGTCGAGGTCGGCCGGGCGGCGGGCGCCACGCCGTACATGACGGTCATGGCGGTCTTCTGCGTGCTGCTGCACCGCTACACCGGCGCGCGGGACATCGGGTTCGGCAGCCTCGTCTCCGGGAGGACCGAACCCGAGCTGCACAACGTGATCGGCATGTTCGCGAACATGGTGGTGGTCCGCGCCGACCTGAGCGGCGACCCCGACTTCCGCGCCGTCGTGGGCCGGGTCAAGGAGGCGCTGCTCGGCGCGATGAAGCACCAGAACGTGCCGTTCGAGCGCCTGGTGCAGGAGCTGCGGCCCGACCACGACCGGTCGGCGCCGCCGCTGGTCCGCGTCGCGTACAACATGCCGGCCGAGACGACGGCGCTGCCCCGGATCGGCGAGTCGGTGCCGCTCGACATCACCCGCCACGGCTCCCAGCTCGACCTGACCCTGCACATGATCGAGGAGGCGGGCACCCTCCGGCTGACCTTCGAGTACGCGACCGACCTGTACGACCGCGAGACCGTGCGCCGGATGAGCGACCACTTCCTGCGGCTGGCCGCGGGCGTGGCGGACGACCCGGGGCGGCCGGTCGCGCGGATCGCGATGGCCCCGCCCGGCGAGGAGCGGGCGCTCCGCTCGTTCGAGGAGGGGCCGGTCCGCGGCGGCCGGACGCCGCTGCACGTGCTGGTCGCCGAGCAGGCGCGGCGCACTCCGGACGCGGTGGCCGTCCTGCGGGGCGGGCGGCGGATCACCTACGCCGAGCTGGACGCCGACGCCGAGGCGCTCGCCGGGCGGCTGCGCGCGTGCGGCGTCGCGCCGGAGACGCCGGTCGCGGTCTGCCTGGGGCGGGTGCCGTACCTGCCCGCCGCGCTGCTCGGCGTCTGGAAGGCGGGCGGCGCGTACGTGCCGCTCGACCCGGGCCACCCCCGTGACCGGCTGGAGGCGGTGCTCGACGACACCGGCATCGAGGTGGTGGTGACCTCGCGCGAGCTGGCCGGGGTCATCCCGGGAGGCCCGCGCCGCCTCGTCCTCGTCGACGAGCTGGAAGACCTGGACCTCGACGGCACGGACATGCCGTGCGGCCGGGCGGACGCGGCCGTCCACGCGGACAACGCGGCGTACGTGATGTACACCTCCGGCTCGACGGGCCGGCCCAAGGGGGTCGTCATCACCCACGGCGGCATCGCCAACCGGGTCATGTGGACGGTGCGGCGGCACGGCTTCGGCCCCGGCGACCGGGTCCTGCAGAAGACCCCGCTCACCTTCGACGCGGCCGGGTGGGAGTTCTTCGCGCCCCTGGTCAGCGGCGGCGCCGTGGTGCTCCCGGAGGACGGCGTCGAGCGCGATCCCGCCGCCATCGTGCGCGCCGTGGGCGACCACGGCGTCACCATCCTCCAGGTCGTGCCCGCGCTGCTGCGGCTGCTGGTGGACGAGCCGGGCTGGGAGCGCTGCGGCGCGCTGCGGCTGCTGTTCTGCGCGGGCGAGCCCCTGCACGCCGAGCTGTGCCGGCGCGTCCGCGCGCTCACGGACGTGGAGATCTGCAACACGTACGGCCCGACCGAGTGCGCCATCGACGTCACCGCCCACGAGGTCCAGGACGAGGAGGGGCCCGTCCCGATCGGCGCGCCCATCGACGACACGCGGGTCCTGGTGCTCGCGGGCGGGCAGCGGGCGCCGCTCGGCGTGCCAGGCGAGCTGCTCGTCGGCGGGGTCGGCGTCGCCCGCTGCTACCTGAACCGGCCGGGCGCGACCGCCGAGCGGTTCGTCCCCGATCCGTACGGCCCGCCCGGGGCGCGGCTGTACCGGACCGGCGACGTGGCGCGGTGGAACCCGCGGGGGGAGCTGGAGTTCCTCGGCCGCACCGACGACCAGGTCAAGATCAACGGAGTCCGGGTCGAGCCCGGCGAGGTGGAGGCCGCGCTGGCCGCGCACCCAGCGGTCCGGGCCGCCGTCGTGACCGTCCAGCGCATGCCGACGGGAACGGCGCGGCTCGTCGCGCACATCACGACCAGGAGCCCGGTGACCCCGGCCCGGATCCGCGACGACCTGCGGGAGCGGCTCCCCGACACGCTGATCCCCTCGGCGGTGGTCGAGGTCGCCGACTTCCCCAGGACCAGCAGCGGCAAGATCGACAGACAGGCTCTCGCGGCGCTGCCCGTACGCGAGGAGGCGGGGCGGTCCGCGTCCCCGATGACCGCGACGGAGGAGGTCGTGGCCGGGGTGTGGCGCGGGCTGCTCGGCGTGCCGGACGTCGGCCCGGAGGACGACTTCTTCCAGCTCGGCGGCCACTCGCTGCTCGTCGCCCGGCTCGCGGCCAGGCTCGGCGCGGCCACGGGCCGGCAGGTCGAGCTGCCGGAGCTGTTCGGCGCGATGACGGTCCGGGCGCAGGCCCGCTACCTGGAGAGCCGGGCGAGGCCCGCGCAGCCGCCGCTCGCCAGGATCGCCGCGGACGGCCCCGTGCCGCTGTCCTTCGGCCAGCGCCGCCTGTGGTTCCTCGACCGGCTCTCCCCGGGGAGCCCCGAGTACGTGGTTCCGCTGATCGTCCGCCTGCCCGGCGGCGGTCTCCCCGGCACGGACGTGCGCGCGCGGCTGCGCGCCCTGGCCCTCCGGCACGACGCCCTGCGCACCCGGTACGCCGCCGGGGAGGGCGAGCCGTACGCGATCGTGGACGACGAGGCACGGGTCGCGTACGAGGAGGCGGAGGCCGGTTCGCGCGACCAGGTGGCCGAGCTGGTCGCCGCCCGGCTCGCCCGCGGCTTCGACCTGGAGCGCGGCCCCGTCTGGCGGGCCCTCGGCATCCGCCTGCCCGGCGGCGACGGCCTGCTGCTCCTCACCGTCCACCACATCGCCTGCGACGCGCGCTCCCTGGAGATCATCGCCCGCGACCTCCACACCGAGGGCACGGGTGTGGGATCGGAGCCGCCGGTCGGGTACGCGGACTTCGCCGACTGGCAGCGCCGCGCTCTCACGGGTGAGCACCTCGACCGGCTGCTCGGCTTCTGGCGGGAACGGCTCGACGGGCTGGCGCCGTTCGACCTGCCGGCCGACCGGCCGCGGCCCCCCGTCCGCGACCCGCGCGGCGCGATGCTCGCCTTCGAGGTGTCCCGCGAGATCGGCACGCCGCTGCTCGACCTCGGCCGCCGCGCCGGAGCCACGCCGTTCATGACGATGTTCGCCGCGTTCTGCGTGTTCCTCGCCCGGCACACGGGCCGGACCGATCTGGCCGTCGGCGTCCCCGTGGACGGCCGGGACCGGCCCGAGCTCGACGACGTCGTGGGCTTCTTCGTCAACACGCTCGTGCTGCGCGCCGACCTCGGCGGCGATCCGAGCTTCGCGGACCTGCTCGACCGGGTCAGGGAGCGCACGCTGGACGCCCTGGCCCATCGGGACCTGCCGTTCGAGCGGCTGGTGGACGAGCTGCGGCCGGAGCGCGACCTCGCCCGGACGCCGATCGTCGGCGTGCTCTTCGACCTGCAGACCGGCGACGACCCGGGCGTCGCCGCGGACGACGACATGCTCTCGGCGTGGCGCACCGCCAAGGCGGACCTCACGCTCATGGTGCGGCTGCTGCCGGACGGCACGCTGTCCTGCCGGTTCGAGTACGCCACGGCGCTGTTCGAGCGGGCGACCGTCGAGCGGTTCGCCGCCCGGTTCGCCCGCCTCCTTGAAGGGCTCCACGGCGACCTCCCGGTCTCGCGGGCCGAGTTGCTGGACGAGGGGGAACGGCTGCTGACGGAGCGGCGCGGCCGGGGCGCCTCCGTACCCGAGCCGCCCGCCTGCCTGCACGACCTGGTGGCCGCGCAGGCGCGGCGCACCCCGGACGCCGTCGCCGTGGCCGCCCCGGGCACGGCCGGGCTCCGCTACCGCGATCTCGTCGTCCGCGCCGCCCGGCTCGCCGCGCGGCTGCGCGCGGCCGGCGTGGGCAGGGGCGACGTGGTCGGCGTCTGCCTGGAGCGCGGGCCGGATCTGGTGGTCGCGCTGCTCGCCACGCTCCATGCCGGAGCCGCCTACCTGCCGCTCGACCCGGCCGACCCGCGCGAACGCCTCGCCTGGCTGGTCGCGGACACCGACGCCGCGGCGGTGATCACGGACGCGGGCGACCTCTTCCCCTCCGCCGTGCCCACCGTCTCGCCGAAGGAACCCCCGGAGACCTCGCACGGCGAGGCCGCCCCGCCCGAGAAGACGGACCCGCGGGACCTCGCCTACGTCATCTACACCTCGGGATCGACCGGCACGCCCAAGGGCGTGATGATCGAGCACGCCGCGATCGTCAACCGGGTGCGCTGGATGCAGCGCGCGTACGGCCTGCGTCCGGGGCACCGGGTGCTGCAGAAGACCCCGTTCACCTTCGACGTCTCGGTGTGGGAGTTCTTCTGGCCGCTCACCACGGGCGCGACCCTCGTCATGGCTCCGCCCGGACTGCACCGGGACGCGCTCGGGCTGGCCGCGCTCGCGGAGGCGGAGGGGGTCACCCACCTGCACTTCGTCCCGTCCATGCTGGACACGTTCCTCGCCGTCGGAGCGCGCCTCCCCGCGAGCGTGCGCGAGGTGTTCTGCAGCGGGGAGGCGCTCGGCGCGGCCACCGTCCGCCGCTTCCGCGAGGTCTCCTCCGCTCGCCTGCACAACCTGTACGGGCCGACCGAGCTCTCGGTCGACGTCACCTTCCACGAGGTGGACGGTCCGCATCCGGCGCCCGCCGACGTGCCGGCCGGCGTTTTCGGCACCGTGCCCATCGGGGTGCCGATCGACAACGCGCACGCCGTGGTGGTGGACCGGGCGGGTGAGCGCGTCCCGGTCGGGGTGGCGGGGGAGCTCCTGGCCGGCGGCGCGGGTGTCGCCCGCGGCTACGTGAACCGGCCGGGCCTGACGGCGGACCGGTTCGTCCCCGACCCGTACGGCCCGCCCGGGGCGCGGCTCTACCGGACCGGCGACGTGGTGCGGTGGACCGCGTCGGGCGACCTGGAGTTCCTCGGCCGCGCCGACGACCAGGCGAAGATCCGCGGCGTCCGGGTCGAGCCGGGCGAGGTCGCCGCCGTCGCCGCCACCCATCCCGGCGTACGCGAGGCCGTGGTCGTGGCCGACGGCGACCGCCTCGTCGGCTACTACGTGCCCGAACGGGGCGAGCCTCCGGGCGAGGGCGAGCTGGCGCGGCACTGCGGACGGAGGCTGCCCGCGTTCATGCTGCCCGTCGCGTGGATCGCCCTCGACCGGATGCCGCTCGGCCGCAACGGGAAGCTCGACCGCCGGGCGCTCCCCGCGTACCGGCCGGTCCCGGCGGCGGGGGACGGGCGCCCGAGCACCGCGGCGGAGAAACGGGTCGCCGCGGTCTGGGCCGAGCTGCTCGGCGTCGAGCCGGGCGCGCACGACGACTTCTTCGCGCTCGGCGGCCACTCGCTGCTCGCCGTGCGCGCGCAGCACCGGCTGGCCGAGGAGTTCGACGTGGACGTGCCGCTGCGGGTCCTGTTCGAGGCCACCACGGTGGCCCGGCTGGCCGAGGCCGTCGAGGCCGAGCTGGAGGCGCAGATCGCCGGGTTGTCCGACGCCGAGGTGGAGAGCCTGCTGTCCCAGGGAGCGCGCGATGACGCATGACACCGTACGATCGGCCGCACTCCGCCGCGAGCTGCTGGAACGGCGGCTCGCGGGGACGCGCGGCTTCGGCGCGGACCTGCCCAGGGCGGACCGGTCGCGCCCGATCCCGGTCTCGCCCGCCCAGCGCCGCCTCTGGTTCCTCGACCGTCTCGACCCCGGGAGCGCCGAATACGCCGTCCCCCTCGTCCTGCGGCTGCGCGGCGCGCTGGACCGCGACGCGCTGCGCCGCGCCTTGTCCGAGCTGGTCGCCCGGCACGAGGCGCTGCGCACGCGCTTCGCGCTGGGCGACGACGGCGAGCCGTACCAGGTGATCGACCCGCCCGCGCCCGCCGAGCTGCTCGTCGCCGAGCTCGGCGACGAGCCGCTCGACCGGGCGATCGCCCGCGAGGCGTGGCGCGGCTTCGACCTCGCCGGTGCGCCGCCCTGGCGGGCGCTGCTCCTCCGCGTGGCCCCCGACGAGCACGTGCTCGTGCTGACGCTGCACCACATCGCCTGCGACGGCTGGTCGCTGGGCATCCTGAGCCGGGAGCTGACGGCGCTGTACGCGGGGTCCGCGCTGCCCGCCGCGCCGCGCCTGCAGTACGCCGACGTCGCCGCCTGGCAGGCGGCGCGGCCGGTGGCGGGCCGTGACCTGGACCACTGGCGCGAGCGGCTCGCCGACCTGAGCCCGGTGGAACTGCCGACGGACCGCCCGCGTCCGGCGCGCCGCCGTCCCGAGGGCGCGGTGACGGTGTTCTCGGTGCCCGTGAAGGTCGCCGCGGCCCTCGCGGCGGCGGGGCGGGCCCGGGGCGCGACGCCGTACATGACCCTGCTCGCGCTCTTCTGCCTGCTGCTCGCCCGGCACGCGGGACGCACCGACGTGGCGGTCGGCTCGCCCGTCGCCGGGCGGTCCCGCCCCGGGCTGGAGGGCGTCGTCGGCTTCTTCGTCAACATGCTGGTGCTGCGCGCCGACCTGCGCGGCGATCCCACCTTCCCCGAGCTGCTCGACCGCGTGCGCGAGACGGCGCTGGCCGCGTTCGCCCACCAGGACCTGCCGTACGAGCGGCTGGTCGACGAGCTGAGCCCCGACCGCGACCTGTCCCGCAACCCGATCTTCCAGCACGTGTTCGCCTACGAGGACGACGTGCCGGGGCCGACGGGCGTACCCGATCCCGCCTTCCCGACCGTTCCGCTGGGGGTCGCCGACCCGTCGAGGGGTTTGGAACCGTCGGGGGGCGCCGCCGGGCCCTTCAGCGGCGCCGAACCGCTGACGACGGTCCGGCCGCACGGGATGCCGGAGCCGTGGGCGGAGACGGTGCCGGTGGCGCCGGTCACGGCCAAGTTCGACCTGCAGTTCACGCTGCGGCGGCAGGCGGACGGCTCCCTGGTGGGCGTCGCCGAATACGCCACCGCGCTGTTCGACGCCGCGACCGTGGATACGCTGGCGGCCCGTTTCGTGCGCCTGGCCCGGGCGGTCGCCGCCGACCCCGGGGCCAGGCTGAGCGAGCTGCCCGTCCTCGACGACACCGAGCGCGCGACGCTGCTCGCCTGGAGCGGCGCCGCACCGGCCCTGCCCGGGGGGACGCCACCCCACACCGGCACAGCGGCGGCGCTCAGCGCCGATCCGGTGGCGCGAGAAAGCGACGTGGTTCCGCTCCAGCCCGATGGGGTGCGCGACCTGCTCGTCGGGGACGGGATCCCTCCCGGGGCCGCACCGGACGTGGTCGCCAGGTTCGAGGAGTGGGCGCGGATCGCGCCCGCGCGGGTCGCGCTCGTCGCGGGGGAGACGCGGCTCACCTACGGCGAGCTGGACGCCCGCGCCGACCGGCTCGCCCGCCGCCTGCGCGCCGAGGGGGCCGGCCCCGAGAGCCGCGTCGGCGTCTGCCTGGGCCGGGGCGCCGATCTGGTCGTCGCGCTCCTCGCCGTGGCCAAGTCCGGCGGCGCCTACGTGCCGCTCGACCCCGCCTATCCACGGGAGCGGCTGCGGTTCATCGCCGCCGACGCCGGCATCCTGCTGACGGTCACCGAACGGCGCCATGCCGCCCTGGTGCCCGGCCGCCGAATCCTGCTCGACGCCCCCACCGCCGACACCCCGGCGGGCACCGATGATCGCGTGCCCGGTGCGGAGGCGCCGGGGCTCAGTCCGGAGCGGGCGGCGTACGTGATCTACACCTCGGGGTCGACCGGACGGCCCAAGGCCGTGCTGGTCACCCACGCCAACCTGGCCCGGCTGTTCACCGCCGACAGGGAGCGGTTCGGATTCGGGCCGGACGACGTGTGGACGCTGTTCCACTCCTTCGCCTTCGACTTCTCGGTGTGGGAGCTGTGGGGCGCGCTCGTCCACGGTGGACGGCTGGTCGTGGTCCCCTCCGAGGTCGCCAGGGAGCCGGAGGAGTTCGCCGCCCTGCTGGCGGCCGAGGGCGTGACCGTGCTCAACCAGACGCCGTCCGCGTTCGCCGCGCTCGCGCCCGTCGTCTCGGACGTGTCCCGCCTCCGACTGGTGATCTTCGGCGGCGAGCGCCTCGACGCCGCCACGCTGCCGACCTGGCCGGGCGTCGAGATGATCAACATGTACGGGATCACCGAGACGACCGTCCACGTCACCCTCGCCTCCGTCACCAACCGGATGACGGGCAGCCCGATCGGCCGGCCGCTGGCGGATCTCCGCGCGTACGTGCTGGACGCCTTCGGCGACCTCGCGCCTCCCGGGGTCACCGGCGAGCTGTACGTGGGCGGGGCGGGCGTGACCCGCGGCTACCTCGGACGGCCGGGCCCGACCGCCGAGCGGTTCGTCCCCGACCCGTACGGCCCGGCGGGCGGCCGGCTGTACCGCACCGGCGACCTCGCCCACTGGACGGCCTCCGGCGAGCTGGAGTTCCTCGGCCGGGCCGACCAGCAGGTGAAGATCCGCGGCCACCGGATCGAGCCGGGCGAGGTCCGGGCCGCGCTGCTCGCCCACCCGTCGGTGTCCGACGCGGCGGTGGTGGCCCGCGAGGACGCGCCCGGCGCGCGGCGGCTGGTCGCCTACGCGGTGCCCGCGGACGTCTCTCCCGCCGCGCTCCGCGACCACCTCCGCCGGACGCTGCCGCCGTACATGGTGCCCTCGGCGGTCGTCCCGCTGGACGCGCTGCCGCGCACCGCCACGGGGAAGCTCGACGTGGCGGCGCTCCCCGCGCCGGACGGGGCGCGCGAGCGGGGTTTCGTCGCCCCCGCGACGCCCGGCGAGCGGCGGATGGCCCTGGTGTGGCGGTCGGTGCTGCGGCGCGAGGCGGTCGGAGCGCACGACGACTTCTTCGATCTTGGCGGCGACTCGTTGCGGGCCGTCGCGCTGGTGGGCGCCCTGCGGGAGGAGGGCTTCGACGTCGCGGTCCGCGACGTGTTCGAGCACCGGACCGTCGCCGCGCTGTGCGCGCACGCGGAGGGCCGCCCCGCGCCCGCGCCGCACGCGTCCGTCGCGCCGTTCGCGCTGCTCGACCCGGCCGACCGCGAGCGGCTCCCGGACGGGGTGGCCGACGCCTACCCGCTGACCCGCATGCAGGCCGGCATGGTCTACGAGATGCTCGCCGACCCCGACGTGCGGAACTACCACAACGTCACGAGCTTCAGCATCAGGGACGACGCGCCCTTCTCGGAGTCCGCGCTCCGCGCGGCGGCCGCGATCGTGGTGGCGCGGCATGAGGTGCTGCGCTCGTCGATCGACCTCACCGGCTACTCCGAGCCGCTCCAGCTCGTCCACGCGGAGGCGGAGATGAGCGTCGGCGGCGCCGACCTGCGCGGCGATCCCGACCAGGCCGCGCGGATCGCCGGCTTCCTCGCCGCCGAGCGGGCCACGCCGTTCGACCTGTCCGCCCCGCCTCTGCTGCGGGTGTTCGCCCACCGGGTCGCCGACCACACCTGGCGCCTGTCGATGACCGAGTGCCACGCGATCCTGGAGGGCTGGAGCTACCACTCGCTGCTGATGGAGCTGCTGGCCTGCTACCGCGCGATCCGCGACGGGCTCCCGGTGCCCGAGTACGAGGTCCCGCCCGTCCGCTACGCCGACCTCGTGGCCGCCGAACGCGAGACGATGGCCGACCCCGCCTCCCGGGCGTACTGGAGCCGGGCGGTCGAGGATCACGCCAAGCTGGAGCTCCCGGCACCCTGGGCCGACCCCGAGGGCGGGCGCGAGCCGTACCAGATCGGCGTCCCGCTGTTCGAGCTGTACGAGGGGCTGAGCGCGCTGGCCTCGGCGGCGGGCACGCCGCTGAAGAGCGTGCTGCTCGCCGCCCACCTGAAGGTCCTCTCCCAGCTCACCCACGAGGCCGCGTTCCACACCGGGCTGGTCTGCGACACCCGCCCCGAGGCGGCAGGGGCCGACCGGGTCTACGGCATGTTCATCAACACCGTGCCCTTCCCGTTCCGGGTCACCGCCCCGACCTGGCGCGAGCTGGTGCGGGACGCCTTCGCCGCCGAGGTCGGCATGTGGCCGCACCGGCGCTTCCCGCTGCCCGCCGTCCAGCGCGAGCTGGCCGGAGGGCGGCAGCTCGTCGACGTGTATTTCAACTACCTGGACTTCACCGTCGTCGACACCGAGCTGGTGGACCTGCCGGAGAGCATCGACGTCAGCCCGAACGAGTTCCCGCTGTCGGTGACCGTCCTCGGCGGCATGCTCACGCTCACCTCCCGCCCCGAGGTGCTGCGCCGCGCCGACGCGGAGCGGCTCGCCGGCATGTACCGGGCCGTCCTGGCCTCGATGGCGGCCGACCCCGGCGGCGACGCCCTCGCGTCCTACCTGCCGGGCGACGAGCGGCGGCTGGTGCTCACCGAGGTGAACGACACCGCGCTGCCCCGGCCGGGCATCAGCGCGTCCGCCGTCATCGAGGAGTCGGCGCGGCTGCTGCCCGACGCGGTCGCGGTGACCGCCTGGGACGGTTCCCGGCTGACCTTCGCCGAGCTGGACGGCCGGGCCAACCAGGTCGCCTGGCTGCTGCGCGACCTCGGCGCGGGGCCGGAGACCGTGGTGGGCGTCTGCCTCGACCGCGGCCTCGACCTGCTGCCCGTGCTGCTCGGCGTGTGGCGGGCGGGCGCGGCCTACACCCCGCTCGAACCCGCCCACCCGGCCGAGCGGTGGGGCGCCGTGCTCGCCGACTCCGGCGCGCGGATCGTCGTCGCGGAGGCCGCCTACGCCGACGAGCTCGGCGAGGTTTACGGCGGCGCCGTCGTCACGGCCGGGGAATGGGACGGCCGGCCCACGCGCCGGCCACCGATCCACGAGGCCGACGGTCTCGGCGGTCTCGCGTACGTGATCTACACGTCCGGCTCCACCGGACGGCCGAAGGGCGTCCTGATCGACCACCGGGGCCTGGCGAACTACCTCTGGTGGACGGTCGAGAAGTACGCCGCCCACGGCTGCGGCGGGGCGCCGCTGTTCTCCTCGATCGCGTTCGACATGGTGGTGCCCGATCTCTTCACCCCGCTGATGATCGGACAGCGCGTCCACATCCTGCCGCCCGACCTCGACCCGGGCGACCTCGGCCGCCTGCTCGCCGAGGCCGCGCCGTACAGCTTCGTGAAGCTCACCCCCGGCCATGTCGAGCTGCTCGCCCATCAGCTCGACCCCGACCAGGCCGCCGGGCTCGCCGAACTGCTCGCGATCGGCGCCGACGCCTTCCCGACCGGCGTCCTGGACCGGTGGGCGGCGATGGCGGGCGACACCCGGCTGCTCAACGAGTACGGCCCGACCGAGATCTCGGTGGCCAACAGCACCTTCGACATCGACGGTCCGGTCGACGGCGACCTGGTGCCGATCGGCCGTCCGATCCCCAACACCACGATGTACGTCCTCGACCGGAACCTCGAACCGGTGGCCGTCGGCGTCATCGGGGAGATCTACATCGGCGGCGACGGAGTGGCGCGGGGCTACAACGGCATGCCCGCCCGCACGGCGGAGCGCTTCGTCCCCGACCCGTACGGTCCGCCCGGCGCCCGCCTCTACCGGACCGGCGACCTGGGGCGGTTCCGGCCCGGCGGCGACGTCGACTTCCTCGGCCGTACGGACGACCAGATCAAGATCCGGGCGTACCGGATCGAACCCGGCGAGATCCAGGCCGTGCTCAACGCCCATCCGGACGTCCACGAGACGCTGGTGCTCGCGAAGGGCGACCGCCTGGTGGCGTACTGGGTGCCCTCCCGGACGCCCGGAGCGGAGCCGGGCCCCGAGGGGGCGACGGCGGCCGGGGGCGCGGAGCCCGTGCGGCGAGCCTGGAGCGCCACGGATGCGGAGGCGGGGCCGGGGCCCGACCTGGCCGGCTGGTGCCGCGACCGTCTCCCCGACTACCTCGTGCCCGCCCATTTCATCCGGATCGCCGCGATACCGCTCAACGCCAACGGCAAGGTGGACAGGAAGGCGCTGCCGGAGCCGGAGGAGACCGGCGAGCGGGTCCGCGTCGCGCCCCGCACCGACGTCGAGCGGCGGATCGCCGCGATCTGGGCCGAGACGCTGGGCGTGGAACCCGGCGTGACCGACGACTTCTTCCGTCTCGGCGGCCACTCGATCCTGGTGGTCCGGATGACCACCCGGCTCCGGGAGGAGTTCGGCGTCGCACTGCCGGTCCGCGCCGTCTTCGACCGCCCCACCATCGAAGGCATCGCGCGGCTCGTCGCCCCCGGACCGGACGACGGAACGGTCGGCGAGGCGGACGGCGTGGCGGACGGCGGGGCCGCCCCGGTGGCGGCGCCCGAGCCGATCCCGCCCGTGGAGCGCACCGGCCCGCTGCCGTTGTCACCCGCCCAGCGGCGGCTGTGGCTGCTGGACCGGCTCAGCCCGGCGAGCCCCGAATACCTCGTGCCGATGGCGGTCCGCCTGCGCGGCCCGCTCCGTCCCGAGCGGGTACGGCAGGCGTGGGACGGCATCGCGGCCAGGCACGAGATCCTGCGGACCCGCTACGTCGTCGTGGACGGCGAGCCGCGCCAGATCGTCGATCCGCCCGGTCCGGTCCCGTTCGAGACGGCCGACGTCGGCGCGGGCGGCGAGGCGGAGGCGTGGCGGCGCGCTCTCGACGCGGCGCGGCGGCCGTTCGACCTGGCCGGGCAGTGGCCGGTGCGGGTGCAGGTGCTCCGGATTGCGCAGGACGATCACCTCCTGGTCGCGGTGCTCCACCACATCGCCTGCGACGGCTGGTCCACCCGGCTGCTGAGCGAGGAGTTCGCCGCCCGCTACGCGACCGATGCCGAGCCCGCCGCGCCGCGCCTGCAGTACGCGGACTACGCGGCGTGGCAGGGGGACCGGTCCGTCGGCGGCTCGCTCGCGTACTGGCGCGACCGGCTCGCCGGGCTGGGCCCGCTCCCGCTGCCCGCGGACCGGCCCCGCCCGAAGGCGCGCGACTGGGCGGGGGACACCGTGACCTTCGCCGTGCCGGACGCCACCGCGCGGGCCCTGCGCGACCTGGCCCGGCGGGAGGGCGCCACCCTCTTCGCCACGCTGCTCACCGCGTTCCAGATGCTCCTGGCCCGCCAGACCGGGTCCCGCGACATCGCGGTCGGCACCCCGGTGGCCGGACGCGACCACCCCGACCTGGCGGGCATGGTCGGCTGCACGGTCAACACGCTCGTGATCCGCGCCGACCTGACGGGCGATCCGGCGTACACCGACCTGCTCGCCGCCACCCGGCGGACCGTGATGGACGCGCTCCAGCACCAGGACGTGGCCTTCGAGACGCTCGTGGAGGAGCTGTCCCCGGAGCGCGACCTGTCCAGGAACCCGCTGTTCGACGTGATGTTCACCGTCGAGCACGGCGACACGCGCGGGGTGTGGCAGGGCGGGGCGGACGCCGCGCCCGTCGTGCTCGACGCGGCCGTGGCGAAGTTCGACCTCACCCTTCACCTGGACGAGAACGCGGACGACGGCTCGCTCACCGGGCTGTTCGAGTACGCCACCTCGCTCTTCGACCGGACCACGATCGAGCGGCTGAGCGGTCGGTTCCTCCGGCTCCTCGATGACATCGCCGCCGACCCGTGTGCCCGGCTGTCCGGCCTCGGCCCGCACGTCGCGCCGGTCCCCGTACGTGAGGTCGAGGCGGGGGTGTGGCGGTCGGCTCCGGATTTGGTGGCGGCGCGTGCGGTGGCGGTCCCGGATGCGGTGGCGGTGGTTTCCGGTGGTGGGGCGCTGTCGTTCGGGGAGCTGGATCGGCGGGCTCGTGGGGTGGCGGGCCGGTTGCGGCGGCTGGGCGTCGGTCCGGAGTCTCTGGTGGGGGTGTGCCTGGAGCGTGGGGTGGATCTGCTTCCGGTGTTGGTGGGGGTGTGGTACGCGGGGGCGGCGTATTTGCCGGTGGAGCCGTCGTGGCCGCCGGCCCGGCGGCGGGCTCTGCTCGCAGACGCCGGCGCCCGCGTCCTGATCGCCGCCGAGGGGGCGGGCGAGTGGGGGCCGGGGGTCGTGGTGGTCACTCCGGAGGAGTGCCCGTCGTGGCGTCCGGAAGACGCGCCGGACAGTGCGGCTGGGGCGGTCCCGGTCGCATCGGGCGGGCTGGCCGACGGGGCCGAGGCGGTGCCGGTCGCGGTCGATCCGGATTCGCTGGCGTACGTGATCTACACGTCGGGCTCGACCGGACGGCCCAAGGGGGTCGAGGTCAGCCACCGCTCGCTGGTCGCCTATCTCCTGGACGCCGCCGCGCGGTACGACGCGGCCGGAGGCTCGGTGCTGCTCTCCTCGGTCGCGTTCGACATGGCGGTCACCGCGCTCTTCGCGCCCCTCGTGGCCGGAGGCTCGGTCCGCGTGCTGCCCCCGGACGTGGATCCCGCCACGCTCGGCCGGTCGCTGGCCGAGTCCGGGCCGTACGGCTTCGTGAAGATGACGCCCGGTCACATGGAGGCGGTGCTCTCGTCCGGCCCGGTGCCCGGGACCGCCCACCTGGTCGTCGGCGGGGAGGTGCTCGCGCCGTCGCTGGTCGAGCGGTGGCGCAAGGTCGTTCCCGGCTCCGTCGTGGTCAACGAGTACGGCCCGACCGAGGCGACGGTGGCGTGCTCGACGTTCGCCGTGCCCGAGGGGGCGGACGGCGTGCGGGCGCCCATCGGCCGCGCGATGCCGGGCGCCTCTGTACGCGTCTTCGACCCGTGGCTGGACCTGTGCCCGGTCGGCGTGCCCGGCGAGATCATGATCGGTGGGGTCGGGGTGGCGCGGGGCTATCGCGGCCGTCCGGCTTTGACGGCTGAGCGGTTCGTCCCTGATCCGTACGGGCCGGCGGGGTCGCGGATGTACCGGTCGGGTGATGTGGGCCGGGTGCTGGAGTCGGGAGACGTGGATCTGCTCGGCCGGGTGGACGAGCAGGTGAAGATCCGGGGCTACCGGGTGGAGCCGGGCGAGGTCGCGGCCGTGCTGGCGGAGCATCCCGGGGTGTCGGACGCGGTGGTGATCGCCGTCGACGGCCGCCTGGTCGGCTACGTGGTCCCGGCCGCGCCGACTTCCGGGGAAGCCGAGGTGCTGGCGTGGCTGCGTGAGCGGCTGCCGGCGTACATGGTGCCGTGGCGGCTGGTCGAGATCGCGGCGGTGCCGTTGACCGCCAACGGCAAGCTCGACCGGACCGCCCTGCCCGCCCCGGAGCACGCCTCGCCCGACGCGATCGACCGGGAGCCGCGCGGCCCCGCCGAGCGGCTGCTGTGCGAAATCTGGGCCGAGCTGCTCCGCGTGGACCGGGTCGGCCCGCACGACGACTTCTTCCAGCTGGGCGGCCACTCCATCCTCGCGGTGCGGCTGCTCTCCCGGATCCAGGAGATCTTCGAGGTGGAACTGGCGTTCCGGACGCTCTTCGAGCAGCCCACGGTCGCCCGGCTCGCCCTGGTGATCGAGGCGGAGATCCGCGCCCAGGTTGCGCTGCTCACAGACGCGGAGGTCGCGGCCGACGCGCGGACTCAGGAAGGCAGACGGTCATGACTGACGTGCTCCGTGAGGAACTGGTCCAGCGGCGGCTCGCCGGCGCCCGGGTGGGCAGGCGGGCCACGATCGAGCGCGCGCCGCGCGGCGGCCCCTTGCCGCTCTCCTTCGGCCAGCGGCGGCTCTGGGTGCTCGACCGCATCGACCCGGAGGGCGGCGAATACCTCGTGCCCACCGTCATGCGGATGCCCCCGTCGCTCGACCCCGACATCACGCGCAGGGCGTGGCAGGCCCTGGTGGACCGGTACGAGGTGCTGCGCACCCGGTACGTCGTGATCCGGGACGAGCCGATGCAGGTCATCGACGACCCGGGCCCGATCGACTTCGAGTACCGCGAGCTGTCCACCGCCGACGCGCTGCGCTGGGCGGACGAGGTCTCCCGCACGCCGTTCGCGCTGGAGCGGGAGTGGCCGGTGCGGGTGCGGCTCGCGCGGCTGGAGGAGGGCGACCACCTGCTCGTCGTGGTCCTCCACCACATCGTCTGCGACGTCTGGTCCAACGCGCTGCTCGGCGCCGAGTTCGGCACGGTGTACGCCGCGTACGCGGAGGGCCGGACGCCGGACCTGCCCGAGCTGCCCGTGCAGTACGCCGACTACGCGGTCTGGCAGCGGGAGCGGCTCACCGGCGAGTTCCGCGACCGGATCCTCGGCTACTGGCGGGAGACGCTCGCCGACCTGCCCCGGCTGCGGCTGCCGCTCGACCGGCCCCGGCCTCCGGTGCGCGGCGGGACCGGCGGCACCGTGCCGTTCCACGTTCTGGCGGACACCGCCGAGCGGCTGCGCCGCATCGCCGTCGAGCACGACACGACGCTGTTCACGGTCCTGCTCGCCGCCTTCCAGGCGCTGCTCGGGCGCCACTGCGGCACCCGTGACGTCGCCGTCGGCACCGCCGTGTGCGGCCGTACCCGTCCCGAACTGGACCAGGTGGTGGGCTTCCTGGTCAACACGCTGGTGATCCGGTCGCGCTGGCGGCACGACACCACGTTCGCCCAGCTCGTCGACATCGCCAGGGACGCGATGCTCGGCGCGATGGACAACCAGGAGCTGCCGTTCGAGCGGCTGGTCGAGGAGCTCCAGACCGAGCGCGACCCGTCGCGCATGCCGCTCTTCGACGTGATGTTCGGCTCGCAGACCGACGACTCGCTCCGCATCGACCTGGACGAGCTGACCGTGACCCAGATCGTGCCCGACTCTCCCGTGGCCAAGTTCGACCTCAGCGGCTACGTCGAGGACCTGGCCGACGGAGCGCTGCTCGGCCGGCTGGAGTTCGCCACCGTGATCTTCGACCGGCCCACGGTGGAACGGCTGGCCGGCCGGTACGTCGCGCTCCTTGAACACGTCGCCGCCGATCCCGGCGGCCCGGTGGCGCTGGCCGAGGTGCTGGACGGCCCCGGCGCCGTCGAGGGTCCCCCGCTGCCGGACGCACCGCTGGTCCTCGACGCGTTCGAGGCGTGGGCGCGGGCCACCCCGGACGCGCCGGCGATCCTGGCGGGCGACCGCCGCCTGACGTACGCCGAGGTGGACGCGCGGGCCAACGCCCTGGCGCACCTGCTGCGCGAGCGCGGGGCCGGGCCGGAGAGCGTCGTCGGCGTCTGCCTGCCCCGCGGGGAGCACCTGGTGCCCGCGCTGTTCGGCGTCTGGAAGGCGGGGGGCGCGTACCTGCCGCTCGACCCGGCCTTCCCGGCCGAACGGCGCCGCCTCATGCTCGCCGACGCGGGCGCCCGGATCGTCATCACCGACCTCGACGCGGAGGATCTGGCCGGATTCCAGGTCCTCTCTCCCGAACCGCCGCCGGGGACGCCGCGGACGGCCCCGCCACGCGAGGTGGACGGCGACAACCTCGCGTACGTCATCTACACCTCCGGCTCGACGGGACGCCCGAAGGGCGTGCAGATCACCCTCCGCGCCCTGGCCGGCTACGTCTCGCAGGCGGTCGGGTACCACCGGGGAAGCGGAGGGACGCCGCTGTTCTCCTCGGTCGCCTTCGACCACCCCGTGTCCGGGCTGCTCCCGCCGTTCGTGCTGGGGAGTTCGGTGCGCATGTTCTCCGACGACTTCGACCTCTCGCGGCTCGGCCGCACGCTCGCCGACACCGGGCCGTACGCCATGCTCAACCTCACCCCGGCCCATCTGGAGCTGCTCTGCCATCAGCTCACCCCCGAGCAGGCCTCCGCGCTGGCCGGCCTGCTCGCCGTCGGCGGAGAGGCGCTGTCGTACGCGACCACGTCCCGCTGGTACGCGCTCGCGCCGGACACGCCGATCGTCAACGAGTACGGTCCGACCGAGGTGACCGTCGCCTGCGTCAACCACCGGGTGCGCGCGGACGGCGCGGGCGTCATGCCGATCGGGCGGCCGATGGCCGGGGCGAGCGTGTCCCTCCTCGACGCCGAGCTGCGGCCGGTCCCGGAGGGTGTCATCGGCGAGCTGTACGTCGGCGGGCCGGGGGTCGCCCGCGGATATCTCGGGCAGCCCGGGCTGACCGCCGAGCGGTTCGTCCCCGCCCCGGGAGGCGGCCGCCTCTACCGGACCGGCGACCTGGCCCGGCTCACCGCGGACGGCGAGCTGGAGTTCCACGGCCGGGCGGACGAGCAGATCAAGATCCGCGGCTACCGGATCGAACCCGGCGAGATCGCGGCCGTGCTGCGCTCGCACGCCGGGGTGCGCGACGCCGTGGTCGTGCCGTTCGAGCAGGGCGGACGCGTGCGGCTGGCCGCCTACGTCGTCACGGACGGCGAGGCGGCGGGGGAGGACCTCGTCCGGCACTGCCGTGCCCACCTGCCGGATTACATGGTGCCCGGCGCCGTCGTGACCGTTGACGCGGTGCCGCTCACCCACAACGGCAAGGTGGACGTGGCCGCGCTGCCCGCGCCGGGCGACGCCTCGCCCGCCGCCGCCCACGAGCCCCCGCGTACGGCCACGGAGGAGATCGTCGCCGAGCTGTGGGCGGAGCTGCTCGCGGTCGACGACCCCGGCGTCCACGACGACTTCTTCGCCGCGGGCGGCGACTCGATCACCGCGATCCGGGTGATCGGCGGCATCCGCGAGGCGTTCGAGGTGGACATCCCGTTCCGTACGTTCTTCGCCGAGCCGACGATCGCGGCGCTCGCGGTTGCGGTCGAGGACGCGATCAGAGCCGAGGTCGAACAGATGTCAGAGGGCGAGCTGCTGGCCTACGACGAGGACCGCGCATGACGGCGAACGACACCGAGGCCCTGCGCGAGGACCTGATCCGGCGAAGGCTCGCCGGGGCGCGGCGCAAGCGGCAGGGCATCCCGCCGGCCGACAGGTCGGCGCCCCTCCCGCTGTCGTTCGGGCAGCGGCGGCTGTGGCTGCTCCACCGGCTCGACCCCGCCAGCCCCGAGTACCTGGTGCCGATGGCGCTGCGGCTGCGCGGGCCGCTGGACGCGACCGCCGTCTGGCGGGCGTGGGACGCCATGGTGATCAGGCACGAGATCCTGCGCACCCGCTACGTCGTCGTGGACGGCGAGCCCGCGCAGGTGGTGGACGAGCCGCGCGCGTTCCCGGTGCGGGAGGCGGACCTGACCGGTCTTCCCGCCGACGAGCGGCTGCCCGCGGCGCTCGAGGTGTTCGAGCGTGAGGCGCGGACGCCGATCTCGCTGGAACACGAGTGGCCGGTGCGGGCGTGGCTGGGCAGGCTGGACGACGAGGACCACGTCATGTTCGCCGTCTACCACCACATCGCCGTCGACGGCTGGTCGCAGGGCGTCATCAACACCGAATGGCCCGCCCTGTATCTCGCGTACGCCCTCGGGCACGAGAACCCGCTCGCGGACCTGCCCCCGCTCCCCGTCCAGTACGCCGACTACGCCTCCTGGCAGCGGAGCCGGATCTCGGGCCCGCTGCTCGACCGGGAGCTGGAGTTCTGGCACGGGCGGCTGAGCGGTGTGCCCCACCTGGAGCTGCCCACCGACCGGCCGCGCCCCGCCGTACGCGACTGGTCCGGAGGCAAGGTCGAGTTCCGCGTGCCGCCGGAGCTGGCCGAACGGCTGCGCCGGATCGGCCGCGAACGGCAGGCGACGCTGTTCATGGTGCTGCTCACCGCGTTCCAGGTGCTGCTGTCGCGGTACTCGGGGCAGCGGGACATCGCGGTCGGCACCCCGGTGGCCGGACGTACCATGCCGGAAATCTCCGGAATGATCGGCTTCACGGTCAACACCCTGGTCATCCGGGGACGCTGGCACGACGACCCGCTCTTCACCGAACTGCTCGACGCGACCCGCCTCACCGTGCTCGACGCGCTGGACCACCAGGAGCTGCCCTTCGAACGGCTGGTGGACGACCTCCAGCCCGAGCGGGACATGTCCCGCAACCCGCTGTTCCAGGTGATGTTCGGCCTGCACAACGAGGAGACGAGCGAGGGGGAGTAC
This sequence comes from Microtetraspora fusca, assembly GCF_001570365.1. Classification (GTDB taxonomy): domain Bacteria; phylum Actinomycetota; class Actinomycetes; order Streptosporangiales; family Streptosporangiaceae; genus Microtetraspora; species Microtetraspora fusca. The sequence continues at coordinate 23,589 of NZ_BBYK01000056.1, forward strand.
GGGACGCTCAAGGCCGAGACCCTGCTCACCAGCGGGTCGGTGGCCAAGTTCGACCTCAACCTCCAGTTCGAGGAGACCGCCGCGGGCGGGCTGTTCGGCGTGCTCGACTACGCCTCCGCGCTCTTCGACGCGGACACCGTGAGCCGGATGGCGGACCACCTCCGGCGGCTGCTGGAGAACATCGCGGCCGACCCCGAACGCCCCGTCTCCGCGCTGCGCCTGCTCGCGCCGCACGAGCTCCCGGACCTCGAGGCGCCGGCCGCGCCGGGCGATCCCGAGGACGTGGCCGGCTCGGAGGGGTGTGGCTCTCCTGGTGACCCGGTCTCCCTGGTGGTCGATCTCGTCGAAGAGCGGGCACGGGTCACTCCGGACGCGATCGCCCTGACCGTCGGCGGCGCGTCGACCACGTACGCCGAGCTGGACGAGCGGGCCGACCGGCTCGCGTGGCGGCTGCGCTCGCTGGGCGTCGGGCCGGAGTCGCTCGTGGCGGTCTGCCTGCCGCGCGGCGCCCTGCTGGTGCCCGCGCTCCTCGCCGTGTGGAAGGCGGGCGGCGCGTACGTCCCCCTCGATCCGGGCCACCCTCCGGCCCGGCTCCGGCAGACGCTCGCCGACTGCGGCGCCGAGGTGGTGGTGACCGACTCCGGCCTCGCGGACGCGTTCGACGGCGCGCGGCTGCTCCTCCTCGACGAGCCCGCCCCACATGCCGCTGCTGTGGGAGACGAGGACGGCTCCGGGGCGGACCGGCCGCCGGGGCCGCCGGAGCGGACCGCCGACCCGGACGGGCTCGCCTACGTCATCTACACGTCGGGTTCGACCGGCCGTCCGAAGGGCGTGATGGTCACCCACGGCAACCTCGCCCGGCTTCTGGCCGCCACGCGGGACGGCTTCCGCTTCGGACCGGACGACGTCTGGACGCTCTTCCACTCGGCCGCGTTCGACTTCTCCGTCTGGGAGATGTGGGGGGCGCTCTCGACCGGCGGGCGGCTGGTGGTCGTGCCGTACACCGTCTCGCGCTCGCCCGAGGAGTTCCTCGACCTGCTCGTCGCCGAGCGGGTGACCGTGCTCAACCAGACGCCGTCCGCGTTCGCCGGGCTGGCCGCGGCGGTCTCCGCCGACGACGGACGGCGGGCCGCGCTGCGCCTGCGCCTCGTCGTCTTCGGCGGCGAGCGCCTCGACGCCGCCGCGCTGCCGTCGTGGCCTGGCGTCGAGATGGTGAACATGTACGGCATCACCGAGACGACCGTCCACGTCACCCGGCACCCGGCCGACCCGGCCGAGCGCGGGGCGGGCAGCCGCGTCGGCCGCGCCCTGGACGGCGTGAGCGCCCGCGTCGTGGACTGCTACGGGGACCTCGCGGCGCCCGGCGCGGCGGGCGAGATCCACGTCGGCGGTTCCGGAGTCGCCCGCGGTTACCTCGGGCGGCCGGGACTGACCGCCGAGCGGTTCCTCCCCGACCCGTACGGACCGCCGGGTTCGCGTCGTTACCGGACCGGCGACCGCGCCCGCCTCCGCGGCGACGGCGGCCTCGAATTCCTCGGCAGGGTGGACGACCAGATCGCTTTGCGCGGCTACCGGATCGAGCCGGGCGAGGTCGAAGCCGTCGTCACGGCGCATCCGGCGGTCCGCGAGGCCGCCGTGGTGGTGCGGGACGGGCGGCTGGTCGCCTACGTGACCTACCGGACCGCCGAGAGAACCGCTGGAGCGGATCCCGCGGCCGGCTCGGCCGACACGAGGGAGGGCGGCGCGCTCGCGGCCGAGCTCCGTGGGCACTGCGCGTCCCTGCTGCCGTCCCACATGGTGCCCGCGCTCTTCGTGGGCATGGAGCGGCTGCCGCTCACGCCGAACGGCAAGACGGACCGGCGGGCCCTGCCCGAGATCGATCCCGGCGATCCGGCGGCCGGGTCCGGGGCGGCGACCCCGCCGGAGACCCAGGCCGAGGCGCGCATGCTCGGCCTCTGGACCCGCGTCCTCGGCCGCTCGTCGATCGGGACCGGCGAGGACTTCTTCGAGCTCGGCGGCGACTCCCTGCGCGCGGTCGCCCTCGTCGGCGACCTGCGCGCCGCCGGGTTCGACGTGTCCGTACGCGACCTCTTCGAGCGGCGGACCGTGGCCGGCCTCGCCCGCCTGGCCGACGAACGCCCCACGGCGGGGGAGCACACGGCCGTCGCCCCCTTCGCCCTGCTCGGACCGGACGACCTCGCCCTGATCCCCGCCGACGCCGTCGACGCGTACCCGCTCTCCCAGGTGCAGGCGGGCATGGTGTACCAGTCGCTCGCCCACCCCGAGGCGCGCTACTACCACGACGTCTTCAGCTTCGGCGTCCGGGACGAGGCGCCCTTCTCCGCCGAGGCGCTGCGGGCCGCCGTCGCGCGGGCGGTGGAGCGGCACGAGAACCTGCGCACGTCCATCGACCTCTCCACGTTCTCGACGCCCATGCAGGTCGTCCACGCCGCCGCCGACCCGCGGCTCGTCGTGCGGGACGTACGGCACCTGCCCGCCGGCGAGCGCGCCGAGGACGCGGCCCGGTGGCTGGCGCGGGAGTGGGAGACGCCCGTGGAGCTGGAGCGCGCCCCGCTCCTGCGGCTGTTCGCCCAGGTGGAGGAGGACGGCCACTGGCGGCTCGGGATGACCCTCCACCACGCGATCGTCGAAGGATGGAGCCAGCACACGCTCCTGATGGAGTTGCTGGACGACTACCGGTCGCTCAGGGACGGCCGGGAACCGCCCGAGCGTCCCCTCCCCGCCGTCCGGTACGCCGACTTCGTCGCGGCCGAAGTGGCCGCCCTCGCGTCCCCGGACGACGAGGGCTACTGGGAGAGGCAGCTCACCACCCACGCGCGCTGGGCCGTACCGGCCGACTGGGCGGACGCGACGGCGGGCGACGAGGTCGATCAGGTACGGGTCGATCTTCTCGATGCGTACGAGGGGCTGGCCCGGCTCGCCTCCTCGGCGGGTGTGCCGCTCAAGAGCGTGCTGCTCGCGGCGCACCTCAAGGTGCTCAGCGCGTTCACCCCGGACACCGCCTTCCACACCGGCCTGGTGTGCGACGCCCGCCCCGAGGCGGCGGGAGCCGACCGCGTCCACGGCATGTTCCTCAACATCGTGCCGTTCCCGTTCCGGCTCGACGCCCCGACCTGGCGGGACCTCGTACGGGATGTGTTCGCGCGCGAGGTGGACCTGTGGCCGCACCGCCGCTTCCCGTTCCCCGAGATGCAGCGGCGCTGGGCCGGCGGGGCGGAGCTGCTCCCGATCTTCTTCAACTACCTCGACTTCCACGTCATCGACACCGACGTCGTGGATCTGCCGGAGAGCACGGGGGAGACCCCCAACGAGTTCGCGCTTCAGGTGACGACGCTCAACGGGACGCTCACCCTCACCGCCCGCCGCCGGGACGTCGGCCCGGCCGCCGCGGCCCGGCTGGCCGAGATGTACCGACGTGTCCTCACCGCCATGGCGGAGGACCCGGAAGGAGACGCGCTCGCCGCCTACCTCCCTGCCGACGACGCCGTGGAGGGTGGCGTGGAAGGCGCCTCTGAGGCGGTGTCGGCGGTGGCCTTACGGGACGGCGGCGTGGTCGGGGAGTGGCGGTCGGCTCCGGATTTGGTGGCGGCGCGTGCGGTGGCGGTCCCGGATGCGGTGGCGGTGGTTTCCGGTGGTGGGGCGCTGTCGTTCGGGGAGTTGGATCGGCGGGCTCGTGGGGTGGCGGGCCGGTTGCGGCGGCTGGGCGTCGGTCCGGAGTCCCTGGTGGGGGTGTGCCTGGAGCGTGGGGTGGATCTGCTTCCGGTGTTGGTGGGGGTGTGGTACGCGGGGGCGGCGTATTTGCCGGTGGAGCCGTCGTGGCCGCCGGCCCGGCGGTGGGCTCTGCTGGCGGACGCGGGCGCCCGCGTCCTGATCGCCGCCGATCGGGAGCCTCATGCAGGTGGAGCCGTCCAGGAAGCCGAAGGGGCGCCGGAGGTCGTGGTGGTCACTCCGGAGGAGTGCCTGTCGTGGCGTCCGGAAGACGCGCCGGACAGTGCGGCTGGGGCGGTCCCGGTCGCATCGGGCGGGCTGGCCGACGGGGCCGAGGCGGTGCCGGTCGCGGTCGATCCGGATTCGCTGGCGTACGTGATCTACACGTCGGGCTCGACCGGACGGCCCAAGGGCGTCGAGATCACGCATCGGAATCTGGCCTCGTACCTGCGCCACTGCGAGGGGAGGGGCGGCGCGCCGCTGTTCTCGTCGGTCGCGTTCGACATGGCGGTGACCACGCTCTTCGCGCCTCTTGTGGCAGGGGAGCCGGTCCACCTGCTGCCGCCGGACCTGGACGTGGCGGACCTCGGGCCCGCGCTGGCCGAGTCCGGGCCGTACGACTTCGTGAAGCTGACTCCGTCCCACCTGGAGGCGCTCTGCCAGACCGTGCCGCCGGGCGGCGCGGCGGGGCTGGCGCGGGCCTGGCTCGTCGGCGGGGAGGCGCTCGCGCCCTCGCTGGTCGAGCGGTGGCGCAAGGTCGCGCCCGACTCCGTCGTGGTCAACGAGTACGGCCCGACCGAGGCGACGGTGGCGTGCTCGACGTTCGCCGTGCCCGAGGGGGCGGACGGCGCGCGGGCGCCCATCGGCCGCGCGATGCCCGGAGCCTCCCTGCGGGTGCTCGACCGCTGGTACGAGCCGCGGCCCACCGGTGTGCCGGGCGAGATCATGATCGGTGGCGTCGGGGTGGCGCGGGGCTATCGCGGCCGTCCGGCTTTGACCGCCGAGCGGTTCGTCCCCGATCCGTACGGTCCGCCGGGGTCGCGGATGTACCGGTCGGGTGATGTGGGCCGGGTGCTGGAGTCGGGTGACCTCGATCTGCTCGGCCGGGTGGACGAGCAGGTGAAGATCCGGGGCTACCGGGTGGAGCCGGGCGAGGTCGCGGCCGTGCTGGCGGAGCATCCCGGGGTGTCGGACGCGGTGGTGATCGCCGTTGACGGCCGTCTGGTCGGCTACGTGGTCCCGGCCCCGGAACCGCCGGTCGTCTTCGAGGGCGCCGCGCCTGCTCTGTCCGACGTATCGGCACCGCCTTCTTCGCCCGGATCGGCAGGGGCGGCCGGGCGGCGCGGTCCGGGAGAGGCGGAGGCGCTGGCGTGGCTGCGTGAGCGGCTGCCGGTGTACATGGTGCCGTGGCGGCTGGTGGAGATCGCGGCGGTGCCGTTGACGGCCAACGGCAAGCTGGACAGGGCCGCCCTGCCGGAACCCTCGGGGGCTGGTAGCGCGGCGCGCGACCCGCTTCCCGCCGCCACGCCGACGGAGGCGGCGATCGCCGAGGTCTGGCAGGAGGTTCTCGAACTCTCCCCGGTCGGCGTCGAGGACGACTTCTTCGAGCTGGGCGGGCACTCGCTGCTGACCCTCCGCGCCGTGGCGCTGGCGAACCGGCGCGGGCTCCCCGTCCGGGCCCACGACATCCTGGAACTGCGCACGGTGCGCGCGCTCGCGCGCCGGGTCGACGGAGCCGAGGCCGCCCGGCCGCTCGTCTGGCTGAACCGGCGGCCGACGCCGCCGCGCGTGGGAGCCCGCGAGCAGTCGGCGCCGCTCTTCGTCGTCCATCCGGCGGGCGGCGCGTCGCACTGGTACCGTCCGCTCGCCGAGCGCCTGTCGCGCCCCGTCGCGTCGTTCGTCGTGCCCGGCCTCGACGACGCCGCCGACGTCGTACGGCTGGCCGCCCACTACGTGGGGCAGATCCGGGCGGCGGAGACTCCGCCGTACCGCCTGCTCGCCTGGTCGTCGGGGAGCACGATCGCCTGGGAGATAGCCGCCCAGCTCATCGCGGCGGGCGGCCCGGCTCCGGAGCTGATCCTCGTCGATCCCATGGCCGACATCCCGGGCAGCGCCGTGGGGGCCGAGACCTTCGACCTGCTGGAGACCCTGCTGCGGGAGCCCGGACGGACCCGGCTCGCGCGCGGTGTCACGGCCTACCGGGCCAGGAAGCTGCTCGCCGAGCTCGGCATCACCGCCACCAGGGACGACTTCGAGGCGCTCGACGCCCAGATAGAGCTGTGGCGGACCCTCGACCAGGCGACCGCGGAATACCGCTTCCCGCCGCTGCCGATCCCGCTGCGGCTCGTCGTGAGCGACGACTGCGTGAGCGGGCGGCACACGGTGACCGGACGCCGGCCCTACGCCGAGTACCTGGACCGATGGCGCGCGCTCGCGGGCGGCGGGCTGACCCTCCACCGCCTCGGCTGCGACCACCGCGGCGTTTTCAACCCTCCCTACGTCGACCTTCTCGTTCGCATCGCCGGTGAGGTGACCCCCAATGAAGCCAGGACGTGACCGTACCCGCCATCTGATCTCTCTCTCCGACCTCTCCGACGAGGACCTCGAAGCGCTGGTCGAACGCGGCTGCGCCATCGCCGCGGGCGCCCCGATCGAGGGCATCCTGCGCGGACGCGTCGTCGGCGTCTACTTCACGAAGACCTCGACCCGTACGCGTACCGCGTTCTCCAGCGCCGCCATCCGCCTCGGCGCGGGCGTGATCGCGTACGGTCCGGACGACCTGCAGCTCAACACCGGAGAGACCCTGCAGGACACCGGCCGGGTGCTGTCCAGGATGCTGGACGTCCTGGTCGTCCGGACCGCCGGGCCGCCCGAGGAGATGGCGGCGCTGGCCGCGCAGCGGCGGATGGCGACGATCAACGCCATGAGCGCGGACGAGCACCCCACCCAGGCCCTGGCCGACCTGACCACCATGCAGCTCCGGTTCGGCTCGCTCTCCGGGCTGCGCGTCCTGTACGTCGGGGAGGGCAACAACACCGCCGCCGCTCTCGCGCTCGCCCTCACCCGGTTCCCGCGCGCGGAGCTGCACCTGCGCACACCCCCCGGGTACGGCCTCGCGCCCGGCATCGCGCTCAGGGCCAAGGAGTACGTCGCGGCGAGCGGCGCCCACCTCACCGAACGGCACGACATGGGGGACCTCCCGGGCGAGGTGGACGTCGTCTACACCACCCGCTGGCAGACGACGGGCACGTCCAAGCCCGACCCCGACTGGCGTTCCGTCTTCGCACCCTTCCACGTGAACCGGGAGCTGATGGCGCGCTATCCGATGGCCCTGTTCATGCACGACCTGCCCGCCCACCGGGGCGAGGAGGTGAGCGCGGAGGTGCTGGACGGCCCGCGCAGCATCGTGTTCGAGCAGGCGGAGAACAAGATGCACAGCGCGGCCGCCGTACTGGAGTGGGCCGCGGGCGGTGGGCGGTGGTGACCCGGATCTCGGCGGAGCGGCTGCTCGCCGACATCGCGTCCCTCGCCGCGTTCGGCGGCCGGGCGGACGGCGGGGTGGACCGGGTCGCGGGGTCGGCGGCGGACCTGGCGGCCCGCGACTGGCTGGCCGGGCGCATCGCCGAGGCGGGGTGCGTCGCCTGGCGCGACGACATCGGCAACGTCTTCGGCCGGACGCCCGGCGGCTCCGGCCCGTGGCTGCTCGCCGGCTCCCACACCGACAGTGTCCCCGGAGGCGGCCGGCTCGACGGAGCGTACGGCGTGCTGTCCGCGCTCGAGGTCCTCCGTACGCTGCGGGAGGCGGGGCACCCCGCCGCGGAGACGCTGGAGATCGTGAGCTTCTGGGACGAGGAGGGCGCGGCCCCCACCTCCGGCGGCGGGCTGGTCGGCTCCACCGCGTTCTGCTCCGGCGGCCACCTCGCCGAGATCACCGCGTTCCTGGAACTCCACATCGAGCAGGGGCCGCGGATGGAGCGCGCCGCGCTCGACCTGGCGGTGGTCGAGGGCATCGTCGGCATCGACCGGTACGCCGTCACGCTCACCGGCGAGACCAACCACGCGGGGACGACGCCCATGGACGGCCGCGCCGACGCCGGCCGGGCCGCCGCCCGGGTGCTCGTCGAGGTCAGGGAGATCGCCGCGGCGGCCGACCCGGGCATGGTGGCGAACGTCGGCTGCGTGGAGGTGCTCCCCGGAGCCCCGAACGTGATCCCCGGCGCGGCGCGGCTGGTCGTCGAGTTACGCGCGGCCGGCCGCGCCGCGCTGGACGCGTGCGCGGAACGGCTGCGCGCCCACGCGGCGCGCGTCGCGCGGGAGGAGGGGTGCGTCGCCGTCGTCGAGGTCCTCTCGCGCAAGCCGGAGGCGCGGTTCGACCCCGCCCTGTGCGACCACCTGGAGAAGGTCTGCAAACGCCTCGGCGTGACACACGACCGCCTGGTGAGCTACGCCGGGCACGACGCGGGCGTGCTCAGCCGCCACGTGCCGACGGCCATGCTGTTCGTGCCCAGCAGCTCCGGGGTCAGCCACGCGCCCGCCGAGCACACCCCCGACAGACAGCTCGTACTGGGCTGCCAGGCCCTCCTCGACGCCGTGGTCGCGTGGTGACCCGGAGGGCGAGATGGCGAGAACACGCCACGATCATTGCCCCCACGATCAGCCGCAAATACCCTCAATCCGTGTCTTTCCCCAGGTGAGAGGGGTAACGCCGTGACGATGGCTGTGCGGGTACGCGGGCTGCGCAAGCGGTACGGCGACGTCGCCGCAGTAGACGGCATCGACCTCGACATCGCCGCGGGCGAGGTGTTCGGCCTGCTCGGCCCGAACGGCGCGGGGAAGTCGACCACGGTCGAGATCCTGGAGGGGCACCGGCGGCGCGACGAGGGTGAGGTCAGCGTCCTCGGCACCGATCCGCATCGGGCCGCGCGCTCCTGGCGCGACCGGATCGGCATCGTCTGGCAGACCGCCGCCGACACCCCGGAGCTGACCGTCGCTGAGACCGTCCGGCATTTCTCCATGTACTACCGCAACCCGCGCGACCCCGAGCAGGTGATCGACCAGGTCGGCCTGACAGAGAAGGCCGGGACCCGGATCCGCGCCCTCTCGGGCGGCCAGCGGCGCCGCCTAGACGTGGCGCTCGGCATCATCGGGAGCCCGGAGCTGCTGTTCCTCGACGAGCCGACCACCGGCTTCGACCCGGAGGCGCGGCGGCGCTTCTGGGATCTCATCCAGGGACTCGCGGGCGAGGGTACGACGATCCTGCTCACCAGCCACTACCTGGAGGAGGTCGAGGCCCTCGCGGACCGGCTGGCGGTGATCTCGCGGGGCCGGATCGTCGCGGAGGGCGAGCCGCGCACGCTGGGCGGGCGCGCGGTCGCGGCCACCTCGGTCCAGTGGATGAGCGCGGACGGCCCGCGCACGGTCGAGACCGACACCCCCACCCGCGTCGTCCTCGACCTGGCCCGCGAGTTCGACGGCGAGGTGCCCCAGCTCACGGTGACGCGGCCCACCCTCGAAGACGTCTACCTCAAGCTGATCGGAGCCACCGATGAGTGACACGGCGCCCGCCACCGTCGGCGCCCCTGCGGCCGACGCGCCCCGGCCGGAGCCGCGGGCGCGGTCCCGAGGAGCGCTGCGCCTCGGGCTGGCACGCGCGGCGATCGAGCTGAAGATGTTCTTCCGCGAGCGGGACCAGCTCGTGTTCGTCTTCTCCTTTCCCGTGGTCATGCTGGTGATCCTCGCGTCGATCTTCTCCGTTCAGTACCACGGGACCCAGGTGACGGTCTCCCAGGTCTACGTGACCGGACTCATCGGCGCCGGCATCATGGCGGTGAGCTTCCAGAACCTCGGCATCACGATCGCGGTCGAACGCGACGAGGGGGCGTTGCGGCGGCTGACCGGCACGCCCATGCCGGGCGGCGCCTACTTCATCGGCAAGATCCTCAGCGTCCTGGTGATCGCCGCCGTCGAGGTCGCGGTCCTGCTGGTCGCCGGCGTCCTGTTCTACGACGTCGAGCTGCCCGCGTCGCCCGGGCCGTGGCTGACGTTCGCCTGGGTGTTCACGCTGGGACTGGCCGCGTCGGCGCTGCTCGGCATCGCCGCGAGCAGCGTGCCGCGTTCCGCCCGCGGCGCCACCGCGCTGATCACCATGCCGTTCGTGGTGCTGCAGTTCATCTCCGGCGTCTTCATCCCGTTCACCGACCTGCCGGAGTGGCTGCTGCGGCTGTCCGCCGTCTTCCCCCTCAAGTGGCTGTGCCAGGGCATGCGCTCGGTGTTCCTCGGGGACAAGGGTGCGGTCCTGGAGGTCACGGGCGGCTACGAGCTGGGCCGGGTGGCGCTCGTCCTGGCCGCCTGGGTCGTCGGGGGCTTCGTCCTGTGCCTGCTGACGTTCCGCTGGAAGAGCCGCCGGGACGGTTGAGCCGCCCGGCCCGGCCCGGATCGAAACGATCGTGAACCGAGCCGGGCAGCGTGTCATTCAGCCCTCAGCGTGGCGATCCGGTCGTCGTTTTCAGGGCGTGCCGAACCAGCCGGAGAGTGCTTCTCGCAGCGCGGGCGCGGCGACGTCGGTGGGCTCATCGATGGTCGCGGCCCAGGCGATGTGGGCGTCCGGACGGATCAGCAGGGCGTCGGCCGGCCGGTGGTCGGTCTTGGCGGTGTGGACGTCGACGCGATGCCGCCAGTCTCGGGCGGTCCGGCGGAGGTCCGGGCGGTCGGCGAGGTCGAGGAGGATGGGCCGCGCGGTGTGCATGAGTTCCGCGACGCTGGTCATCCCCTGGTCGGTGTGCAGCGTGAGGTCGGGGGCGAAGGCGCCGGCCAGCGTGTGGTGGTCGGAGCCGGGCATCGGGTAGCGGATGTCGGCGCCGGCGACAAGCGCTCCCATGCGGCGCAACGGCTGCTCGTCGGCGAGCAGCTCCTGGAAGACTTCCCGGAGCGCTTCGGCGGCCGCGTCGTGCCCACGCCGCAGTGCCACCTGAGCCCGGGTGTGCAGCAGGGTGCGGGCGCCGGCGAGGTGGCGTTCGCCGTGGTAGGTGTCCAGCAGACCGGCCGGCGCCCAGCCGTGGATGTCGGCGGCCAGCTTCCAGGCCAGGTTGACCGCGTCGAGCATGCCGGCATTGAGCGCCACACCGGTGGCGGGGAACAGATGCGCCGCATCACCGGCGAGCAGGATCCGCCCGTCACGGTAGCGTTCGGCCTGCCGAGCCTTGAAGGTGAAGCGCGACAGCCGAATCGGTTCTCCCACGGGCAGACGCACGCCGAGCACGCGGCGGACGCTGTCCTGGAGTTCGGACAGAGTCATCGGGATGTCGTCGTCGTATTCGGCGCTCTCGTCCTCGATGGTATAGAGCGAGACGACCTTGGAGCCAGGCGATGAGCCGACTCCGAGGAGACCGCGGTCCGTCCGGGTGAAACCCGCGCGGATCACGCCGAAGCCGGGGACGTCGAGATCGCCGTTGCCGAGCACGGTCACCGCATCGGGCAGGGTGACCTGGGCCAGCCGGTTGACCTCCGGATAGGTGGTGCCGGGGAACGGGATGCCGGCCCGGTCACGGACCGGGCTCCGTGCGCCGTCGCAGCCCACGAGGTAGCGGGCGACCATCCGGTACGGCCCGTCCGGGCCCCGCACGTCCACGGTCACCGCGGCATCGTCCTGGCTCACCCCGACCACCTCGTGTCCGCGGCGGAGGTCGACACCGAGTTCGCCGGCACGTTCGTCGAGCAGCCGCTCAAGCAGTTGTTGCGGGAGCGGCAGGGCGTGCAGCGGGGGATCCGCCAACTGGGTGAAGTCCAGGTGCACACCGCCGAACGGGAACCGGGGAGCCGGGACAGGGCTGGTGCAGGCTGCTTCGAATCGTTCGAGCACGCCTCGGTAGCGCAGCAGCTCCAGGATCTGCCCGCCGAGGCCACCGGCCTTCGGGGTGTCTCGGCGCTGCGGCTGCCGCTCAAGTACCAGCGGTCGCACACCGGCCAAAAGCAGTTCGGCGGCCAGCATGAGACCGGTCGGGCCGGCACCCACAATGATCACGTCGGCGTGATGCCGACCCGGCGGCGGCGTGGCCGGGGTGGGATCGTGATGCTTCATATCGATGATGCCCTTCCAATCGTGTCGTTCGGTTCCAGGCACCCACCCTGCCTCAATGGCGGGTGCGGGTGGACCTCACCCTGACGGCATGGAGGAACCGGCTCCCTCAACTTTTGACGTCGTCGGCCACGGTGGAGGTCGGGGTGGTGAGGATGCCGTCGAACGCGTCGAGGACGGGGGTGTGCACGTAGGCGCTTTGAATCCGGATGCGGTCGGGGCCAAGGGCGAGACCGGCGTCACCGGGGACCTCTCGGCGTGCCCGGCGAAGGTCGGCGATGCCGAGCCCCAGGCCGGCATCGGCGAAGGCGGCTTCGACGCTTCCCGGCTCGGGTGCCTCCAACGCGGTGTCGTCGATGGCGAAGCCGAAGCGCGCGCTCTCGTCGGGGCGCATGTCGGCTGTGTGTCCGGTGGGACTCGTCAGGGCGAGGGCGAAGTACTCATCGCCGAGAACGCGGTGCAGGTGCTGTCCCATCGGCAGGCCCGTGAGGTGACCGTTGAAGGAGATCGGAACCTTCTGGATGTGGGCGTTGTGGGCCGCCAGCACGACCCGGGTCCCAGGTTCAAGGCGCTCCAGATGCCACAGGACCGACTCGGCCATGTAGACGTCGCGGGCCGAGGTGTCGGCGGTCAGCCCGTTTCCGGCGTAGAGGCCGGCCATGGCGCGGAAGCCGTAGTCGGCGTGGCACGCGGCTTCGAGGCGACGCAGGGCGATGTCATAGCTGCGCTGGTCGCCGCGGGAAAGGTACAGCGCTTCGACGGCGCGGAACCGGATGAGCAGGCGCATCAGGACAGCGCTGAGGGCGTCCTGTTCGGCGGTGGCCAGGCGTGTCCAGGCCGGTGCGGCCGAGGCCGCGGAGGCGCCGGCGAACGATTCGGCGATCCGCATCGCCGTCTGGATGACCGGTAGGGCTTCGGGATCGATCTCGCGGAGGTAGTCGGCGACCGGCGCCAGGGCGGGAACCAAGGATCCACCGGCCGCCGGGATGTCGATCCCGGCGAAACGCACCGGCTTGGAGGCTGTGGCATTGTGCCGGCGCATCCAGCGCAGCGGCTCATCGACTCCCACGGGGATCGCCTCGGCGAGATGGGCCGACAGATCATCATCCGTTCCCTCCCCCTGGGCCCAGGCGTCAAGGGGGAAGCCTTCGCTCAAGCCGTATTCGAAGGCCAGGACGGTGAAACCGCAGCGCTCGACCAGGAACCGCAGGATGCGCCGGCGCATGAGTGAGAACTCGGTGATGAAGTGGGAGTTCTCACCGAGCGCGACGACGCGCGCGTCGCCGATGATGTCGCGTAGCGGCTCCAGGTCATCGAGCGGCGCCTCGGGGTCGAGGTGGGTGAGCGGGACGGCATGGCCGCGAAGCCAGCGGGCGAACGGGTTGTGGTGGGACGAAGCAGGCATGCTGATGGCTCGATTCCGAAGTGCTGGAACTGTGGGGTGCTGGAACGCGAGTCGATCACCGGCTCCGGAGCTCGGGCGCCGCCTTCTCCAGGTCGTCGATGCTCCCGGACATGATCGTGCGGATGTGCTCGGTGATGTGCTGGAGCGGCCAGTCCCACCAGGCCAGAGCGAGGAGGCGGTCGATGTCCGCATCGCTGTAGCGGCGGCGGATGAGCCTGGCCGGGTTGCCCCCGACGATGCCGTAGTCGGGGACGTCGTCGACGACGACGGAACCGGAGGCGATGATCGCTCCGTGGCCGATGCGGACGCCGGGCATCACCATGGACCGGTAGCCGATCCAGACGTCGTTGCCCACCACGGTGTCACCCCGTCCGGGCAGGCCGGTGATGAGGTCGAAGTGCTCGGCCCAGGAACCGCCCATGATCGGGAAAGGGAACGTCGAGGGGCCGTCCATGCGGTGGTTGGCGCCGTTCATGATGAACCGCACGCCCTCGCCCAACGCGCAGAACTTCCCGATGACCAGCTTTTCCGGCCCGTAGTGGTAGAGCACGTTGCGGGTCTCGAAGGCGGTCGGATCATCCGGATCGTCGTAGTAGGAGAACTCCCCGACCTCGATCAGCGGCGAGGTGACCAGCGGCTTCAGCAGCACCACCCGCGGCTCCTCGGGCATGGGATGCACCACGGTCGGGTCGGCGGGAACAGGTGACATCACGAATCGTTTCCTTCCTGGAGCTGTCTGCGAGCCTGAGAGACGTCAGGCCTTGGCACGGGAAGCCGGAGTCGCGTGCGCGGCAGGATGAGCGGCCTGCCAGGGCCGACACAGCAGGGCGACCGTCAAAGGCCGCATGACCGGGCGAATGCCCGGAAGAACATCGATAGCTCCACTAGTGCGACAACTGATGCATTAAGATACTGACATGACGCCGTCCCACCGGCAAACCGGATTACCCGCGATGACTCCCTCAGCACCACGACCGGAGGACGACCGGCCCGCGCCACCGACCCGGCGCCGGCCCGGTGGCCGTACCGCCCGTATTCGTACGCAGGTACTCGACGCGGTCCTCGCAGAGCTTGGAGAGCACGGTTATGACGGGCTCACCATGGACGCCGTCGCCGCGCGCGCGGGCGTGAACCGCGCAACGGTGTACCGGCGTTGGGGAGACGTCGGCGGCTTGCTCGCCGACGTCCTCGACGCGGCGGGCGAGGACGACTGGCAACCGCCGGACACCGGCTCGCTGGTCGGCGACCTGGCAGCGCTGAACCATGAGATCCAGGCAGCCCTGACTGCGCAGCCGCCGGTCGTCACAGCCCTGATCGCCGCCTCGTTCCGCTCCGAGAGAGCCGACCGCGCCCAACAGCGGCTTTGGGAGGACCGCTACGCCCGGTGCGAGATCATCGTCAGCAGGGCGGTCCGGCGCGGCGAACTCCCGTCGCCCACCGACGCTCGGCCACTGCTCATCGCCTCCACCGCGCCGCTGTACCACCAGCTGCTGCTCCTCCGCACACCACCCGACCCCCACCTGCCCGAGCACGCGGCCAGAACCGCCGCCCTCGCCGCGTCCGCCGGCGCCTTCGCCGAACCCCCGTCTGTTGGCGACACCTGACGGGGCCCCGTCGTCTCGCCTCCCGTCTCGACATCGACCGCGCGTTCAGCGGGACCACTCGTGCCAACCGGGTCGGCCTTGACCAGGCCCTCTCCCGACGTGAAAAGGCCCGCCCGCCGCGTTCTGCGGCGGGCGGGCCTGTGCTCGGCGGTCACTCGCGTGTCGCGGTCCCGGTCAGCCGTTCGCCGCGGTGAGCGCGGCCGCCCCGCCGACGAGCGGCAGCGTGACCGTGCTCTTCGTCGTGTCCAGGTACAGGGTCGTGCCGGGAGCGGGCCGGACCGTGTACTCGTAGTCGCTCGACAGCAGCACGACGCCGATGCGGTGTCCCGCGGCGAAGACGTAGTCGTGCGGCTGCAGGTCGACGTCGATGCGGTACGGGGTGCCCGGCTTGACCGGCTCGGTCCGCGAGATCGACTTGCGGTTCTGCGGGTCCGTCCAGCCCCGGGTGATGATCTTCGCCTTGCCGTTCTGGTCGTAGTCGACGAGCAGCGCCGTGACGTTCGCGGCCGGCCGGCCGAAGGACATCCGCAGCGACACCTGCGGCGTGCCGCTGAGGCGGACCGCGCCCGTCAGCGCCCCCGTCTTGTACGCCAGGCGGTTGGGCGAGGTCGCGGCGTCGGCGAGCGTCTGGGCCCGCTTCGTGGCGTCGTCGACGATCGTCTCGGTCACCGGCTTGCCCTGGCGGGTCCGGTCGAGGGTGAGCTCACCGGCGGCCCCGCCGTCGCCCGGCGCCAGGTTGAGCTCGGTGTCCGCGGCGGCGGGCTCGGGCCACTCCGGGTAGTTCACCAGCGTCCTGTCCTCCCGCTGGATCAGCGCCCGCGGGTCGTTCTCCACGCCGTTCTCGTAGCCCCAGAGGTAGCGGGTGAACCAGCGGTTGAGCACGTCGACGCTGGGAGAGCCGCCGTGGCCGCCCTGGTGCAGGTAGATCTTGTGCGGCACCCCGCGCGCCTTGAGCGCCTCGTACCACTGCGCGGCGTGCTTGGTCTTGACGTTCCAGTCGTTGAGCCCGTGCGCGACCAGCACCGCGGCGTGGACTTTGCCCACGTCGTTCATGTAGTTGCGCTCGTCCCAGAAGGCGTTGTAGTCGCCGGTGACCCGGTCCTGCGCCTTCGCGAGATCCTCGATGACGTTCCGGCAGATCTGCTTGTCCGCGCGGGTGTAGACGTACTCCGCGAGCACGTCGGTGTCCTCGCCCTGGTAGCCGCCCGGGGCGACGACGGCGCCGTTCGCGCGGTAGTAGTCGTACCAGTTGGAGATCGCCGAGATCGGCACGATCGCCTCCAGGCCCTCGACGCCGGTGCTCGCGACCGCGTTGGGCAGGGTGCCGTTGTACGACGTGCCGATCATGCCGACCTTGCCGGTCGTCCACGTCGCGTGGACCTCCCGGCCCGCGGCGTCGTAGGCCTTGGCGCGGCCGTTCAGCCAGTCGACGACGGACTTCGCGCCGATCGTCTCGTTGCGCCCGCCGGTGGTCGGGCAGCCGTCGGACTTGCCGCTGCCCAGCGACTCGGCGTGGACCACCGCGAAGCCGCGAGGAAGCCAGTTGGCCTCGTGGCTGGTGCTGATGGCGGGCTGCGGGCCGGTGCCCGCCGGGCCGGCGTCGGCGGCGGCCGCCTCGTCCACGCCGGCGGCGGCGGCCAGCCGCTCGTCGGCCGCCGGATCCTTCACCGGACCGCCGCGGTTCAACCAGCCCTTGCCCGGCCGGAGCGCCTCGTGGAGCTCGTGGTCGACATTGTGGTTGGCGACCGCGTTGCCTCCGGCGTAGTAGGGGCTGGCCTCGTACACGACGGGAGACTTCAGGCCGGCCGTCTCGGTCTCCTTGAGCCGGGTCACCTCGGCGTGCACCCGGTCGTTGCGGCCGTCGCCGTCACTGTCGATCGGGGTCTCGATCCACACTTCCTCGCGGATCCAGTCGTTGCGGTTGGACGAGAACACCGGCTGGGCCATGCCGTCCTGGAAGACCGGTCCGGCGGGGGCGGCCGCCCCGGCCGCGGCCGGGGTCGCGGCGACCGCGGCGAGGGTCATGGCGGCGGCGAGGCCCAGCGCGGCGGCGCCGCGACGCGCTGATCTCCGAGTACGGAACGCGGTCGGAGCCACAGGGCCCGTCATCCGGTGCGGCAGAGACATCGGCAAACCTTCCCCTAACGATCAGGGCGGGAGGGGCCGAAAAGCCGGCCCCATCGGGGGGTCAAGGGACCGTAAATCCAGCCCCAAGAAGGCCCGATGGTAGGGACAGGCGGTGCGGAATGTCTTCGGACGTCCGCTCTGTGTCGATCGAGGCGTTTCCGACAAATGTCGGGTAGCGGTGGCCCCGAACGCCGTGCTATCCGGCGGGCGGGGTGGCGCCGTGCCGGGCCATCCAGGCGGCGTAGTGGGGGCGGTCGGCGATGGCCTCGCGGTGCGCCTGCGCGGCGAACTCGGCCAGCTCCTCGGCTCGGGCGGCGAGCGGCCCGTCCCGCCGCCAGGCCACCAGGTGCCTGAGCCACAGCGGGGTGCCGGCGAGCGGGCGCACGACGATCCCGGGACCGTCCTGCACCGTGGCCTGGCAGGGGGAGATCGCGTGACCTCCGGCGACGAGCTGCCGGATCATCGCCTGCTCGGTCATGCTGTGCGGGACGCGGGGGGTGAAGCCCACCTGGCGGCAGGCGGAGTAGACGCACTCCGGCCAGCCGACGCCGTCCGGCGGCGAGATCACCCAGTCGTCCCCGGCGAGGTCGGCGAGATCGACCTCCTCCCGTCCGGCCAGCGGGTGGTCGCTGCTCATCAGCACGAAGACCGGCTCGGTGGCGATCAGGCGCATGCCGACCGAAGGTGGCGCGGGCAGCTCGTTGCCCGGATAGTCGACGAGGGTCGCCGCGTCCAGGCGCCGGGAGGCCAGCAGGTCGAGCAGCAGCCGGGGCGAATACTCCGTGTGCAGGGTGACCGACAGGTCGGGCACGCTGAAGAGCCGGGTGACCAGGCCGGACAGCACGGGCGTCACGTACCCGCCGATCCGCGCCACGTCGGTCCGGCCGTCGTACGCGCCGGCGCCGGAGACCAGCTCGTCCACGGCCAGCAGGATGGACCGGGCGCGGGCGAGCACGAACTGGCCGAAGGGCGTCGGGGTGACGCCGAGCCGGCTCCGCCGGAAGATCTGGCCGCTCAGGGCGCCCTCCACGCGTTGCAACTGCGCGGTGAGCGCGGGCTGCGAGACACCCACGGCGTTGGCCGCCCGGCTCAGGCTCCCGGCGTCCGCGATGGCGCAGATGACGCGAAGGTGGCGAAGCTCCACCTGCACTCAGGCCCCTCCTTTCACCACCATAACGCGAGCAATATAGCCCTCCATTAATTGATATTTGGTGACACGAGCGTCGCGCTTCTGAGCCAAAGGCGGGGCCGTGCACGCGTTGCCCACGTCGGCCCGAGGCCCGCTCGCCGGCCTCGCCCTCGTGGGCGGCCCGCGCTTTCGGCGGGAAGTCGGTCCGCCGGGCCCGTCCGCGGGGGTGCGCAGGGACGCATCGCGCCGTTGAGGCGATCAGGTGGGTCGGCGGCTGCAGGTGTTCCGCGCGCCTCCGGATGATCCGGTGGGCCGGCGACCGCGGGCGTTCCGCGCGGCCTCCGGTGCTCGGGTGGGTCGGCGGACGCGGCGTTCGGCGCGGTCTCCACGTGATCGGTGGGTCGGCGGACGCAGGCGTTTCGCGCGGTCTCCACGTGATCGGGCGCGACGAGTTCGGGGCGGCGGGGCGCTCGCTGGAGTGCGGGACTTCGCCCAGGTCAGCGAGGGAGACGCGGCCGAGAGCCAGGCGACGACGCATCTGTGCCGACCGTAGCCATAAATCCGGAGTTATCCCGACATGGGATGTGCCTGGGGAGCGGCGAAGCCCGATAGTGCAGGCACGCCCCCTTTCCCGCTCTGGAGGTTCCCTCCCCATGCGTGCACGAAGGCCGCTCGCGGCCCTGGCGGCCGTCCCGCTGGCCGCCGCTCTGATCACCGTCCCTCCCGCGCAGGCCGCCGATGTCGGCAGCGCCACCGTGGTCCCGATCCAGGTCACCGGTGACCCCGCCAAGCGGTTCAACTTGATCATCATGGGCGACGGCTACACCGCGAACGAGCTGTCCACCTTCGCGGCCGACACCGACCAGCAGCTCAACGTGATGTGGTCCATCGAGCCGTACAAGTCGTACCGGAACTACTTCAACGTCTACCGGGTGGACATCGTGTCCGGTGAGTCCGGCATCGGCTGCGACCCCGACCTGGCCTCCGGCAAGAAGAACACCCCGCTGAGCATGGCCTTCTGGGGCGGATGCAGCGCCTCCAGCGTGCAGCGGCTGATCACCATGAGCAACACCGCGGCCAACACCTACGCCAACAAGGTGGCCGGGACGAACAGCGCCAACCGGCAGATCCTCGCCCTCGCCAACAGCGGGACGTACGGCGGAGCGGGCGGCACCTACGCCACCTCCTCCGGGCACAACTCGATGTCCGCCCTCATCGCGCCGCACGAGATCGGCCACTCGCTCGGCGGCCTGCAGGACGAGTACACGTACTACAGCCGCGGCGTCGACGGCGGCCCGTACTCCGGTGGCGAGCCCAGCTCCACGCACCACACCCTGCTCACCGAGCAGCAGATGAAGGACCAGCAGAAGAAGTGGTGGCGCTGGCTCGGCGAGTCGAGCGAGGCCGGCGGCACCATCGGCAGGTACGAGGGCGGCCTGTACTACAGCAGCAAGGTCTGGCGCCCGAGCGAGCACTCGATCATGCGGACGCTCGGCTACTACTACGACCAGGTCGGCCGCGAGGTGATGACCCAGCGGATCGCCGCCAAGACCAGCCTGATCCAGGACAGCACGCCCACCACGGCCAAGGTCGGCGCCGACCGGGTCCTCTGGGTGGAGCCGCTGCACCCCAACAGCCACGCGCTGACCACCACGTGGAGCGTGGACGGCGCCGCCGTGTCCGCCCGCGGCGCCGCGCTCGACCTGCGCAGCCTGAAGCTGGCGCCCGGCACGCACACGGTCAAGGCGACCGTGACCGACCAGACGGACTTCGTCCGCGACCCCGCCATCCGCGGCGGCGCGCTCACCGCGACCCGCACCTGGACGGTGGACACCGCCGTGACCACCACGCCGGCCCAGGTCGCACCCGGACTGCGCTCGTCCACCCCCACCGAGCGCGCCGTGGCCCACGACGAGGTCGTGTACGTCGAGACCACCCACCCCGACGACACCGTGCCCGCGGTCACCTGGGCTCTGGACGGCACCGCCCTCGGCGAGACCGGCCCGGTCCTGGACCTGTCCGCGCTCGACCTGGCCCCCGGCAACCACACGCTGACCGCCTCGGCGGGCGGCGACACGCGCACCTGGACGGTGGACAACACCCCGCCCACCACCGAGTACGAGCTGTCGGAGCCGCTGGCGAAGTCCGGCGAGAGCTATGTGTTCAACGGCCCGTTCACCATGCGCCTCACCGGCAAGGACGACCGGGACGGATACGTGGTGCGCGAGTCCCGCGTGGACGGCGACGGCTGGTTCAACTACTTCGGCTGGCCGACGTCCGCCGACGAGCCGTGGCTGTTCACCGAGAAGGGCACGGTCATCGACAGCCTCACCTACGGCAAGCTGCCGCGCGGCAGGCACACCGTCGAGTACCGGTCGATCGACCCCAGCGGCAACTACGGGACGCCGAAGAACTTCACCGTGACCACCCTCGCCGCACCGCCCGAGTGCACGACCACGATCACCGGCACCCGGAACGGCGCGCTGTCCGTGCGGTCGGGCGTCACCTGCCTCGACGACGCCCGGATCAACGGCGGGGTGACCGTCGCCTCCGGCGCGTCCCTGGTCGTCAAGGGCGGCGCGATCAACGGATCGCTGAACGCGACCGGCGCCGCGGAGATCCACCTGCTCAAGGCGACCGTGCACGGATCCGTCGCGATCCACGGCACCACCGGCCAGCTCGTCGTCGCGGGCTCCGACCTGCGCGGCTCGGTCGGGCTGACCGGCAACACCACCGTGGACGCCCCGGTCGTCACCGGCACCTCCGTGCGCGGCGGCCTCGCCTGCAGCGGCAACACCCCCGCACCGTCCGACGCCGGCGTGGCGAACGGGGTCACCGGCGCCGGCCAGTGCGCCGAGCTGGTCGCCGACCCGCGGGCCAAGGGCAAGGACGCCCCGTACGCGGCGGTGCGCGGCAGCAACGTGCCCGAGCACGGCGAGGCGGCCGCGTACGAGCACGCGCACGAGTGATAGCCGGCCGGGGCGTCCCCTCCCGCCCCGGCTTCCCCCCGCCCGGGGGCGCAGGGACACACGTCCCTCCGCCCCCGGGCGGCGCCGTTTCCGGCGGTGAGTGGGCGGGCGGGGGCGACCGGGGACGCCCTTGCTTACCGACGTTGGCGAACGCGCCGGGCGGGGGCGACCGGGAGACGTCTGCCGGGGCGCCTGGTTCCCGACGGCGGGGGAGTACGCCGTTCCGGGCTTGGTTCTTGTCCGGGGGGAGTGCGCCGACATGATCGAGTGGCTTCGGCTACGGCGGCGTTCGCGGTTTCGCCCTTCGGGCGATGCCGCCAGGACACGTATCCGATGCCCTTCGTCCATCGATTTTTGCCTTGCTCCATCGGTGGTGGGAATCCGTCCGTATTTGTGACCGGCGCCGTGGCGGTGGCGCGAGACGCAATCGGTGACCTATTGACGATGTCCCGACTTGTCCGTCTAATACTTAAGCGGGCATTAAAGGCGGGAGTGACGTATCGTGCCCCGCCGCCCGTCAGGGCGACCGGCGGGCGATATGTCGTCTGCCCGCGCGAAGAAGCCGCGTCGGCGAGAAATCTCACACCCGGGCACTGAATCGGATGAACGCAGGAGTGACCCACCGTGGACGAGAGAACCGCCCAGACGTGATCGCCCTCGGTGCAATCTCCGCTCGCACTCGCGCCATTGGCGACGATTTCGAATCCCGGTCGCCTGGTGAGGTGGCGTCGTGACCTCACTGCGGTGGGCGGAAATCATGACCGATCCCTGGAAAGGCGACGGTTGGCGACGTGGCGGCGCGCCGATTGCTCGCTCCGCGCCCCTGTCGCTTTGCCGGGGCCGGCGGAAACCGGAATCCCGGTACACCTTCGACTCAGTGCGGGTGCAGCCATCTCCCGGGGACATCGACCAGCGCGGCACGCCGGAACCCGGCGACCGCGCCGACGCCGCCTGCCCACGCCGGGCGGCGGCGCGCAGTATCGCGAAATCCCGACGGCGGACGAACGGCGCGCGACATGCCTGGTGCTCCGTTTTCCGCTCCGGCTGAGCTGAAGGTGAGGACTCGAATGGCCGCGGTTCCCGATGACGCCCTGCTGTACCTGAACGGCGCCGACGTGTCCGCGCTCTGCGCGCGGATCCCCGTGACCGACGTGGTGCGGGCCACCTTCCAGGAGAGCCGGCGCGGGAACGCGGGCGTGTCGCCGGAGGCCGCCCTGCGCTGGACCACTCCCGACGGGTACGCGGCCCGGAGCCTGATCCTGCCCGCCTGGGCCGGGGACGACCGCGGCTGCAAGATCATCAACGCGAGCATGGGCAACGAGCGCAACGGCCTGCCCCGCGCGCACGGCCTGATCGTGCTCAACGATCCCGAGAGCGCGATGCCGCGCTGCCTCATGGAGGGGGCGCGCATCAGCGCCCTGCGGACCGCCGCGGTCTCGGTCGTCGCCCTGGAGGCGGTACGCCCTCTCGCGGACGTGGGACACGTGGCCTTCCTCGGCTGCGGCAGGCAGGCCGCCACCCACCTGGAGTTGCTGCGCCAGCACTGCCCCCGACTGAGCCGCGTCACGGTCTTCGACGCCGATCGCGGCCGAGCTGAGCGGTTCGCCGCCGACGCCGGGATGCGCGTGCAGGTGGTCGGAACGGCGCTCGCCGCGGTACGCGACGCGGAGATCACGGTGGCGGTGACCACGACCACCACGCCGTACGTCGAGCTGGACTGGCTCCCGCCCGGCGGGATCTTCGTGAACGTCTCGCTCGACGACGCGACCGAGGATCTCCTGCTGGGCTGCGACCATCTGTTCGTGGACGACTGGGCTCTCGTGGCCGCGGACTCGCACCGCCTCCTGGGCCGGCTGTACCGCGCGGGCAAGGCCGCCGCACCGGACGCTCCGGGCGACGCGCGGGGACGCCGGGTGGACGCGGAGCTTCCGGTGCTGGTGTCCGGCGGCTACCACCGCCCCATCGCCGCGCACGAGCGAGTGGTGATCAACCCCTTCGGCATGGGCATGAACGACATCGCTCTCGCCGCCGCCGTATACGAGCGGGCCGTCTCAGAAGGCGTCGGCCGCTGGCTCGAACGCTGACCTCGTAGGGAGACGCGGAGAGCGACTGAAGGCAAAACAACATTGCTCCGAGTGCAATGAGAAATATTGCACTCAGCCGGCTCGGTGGAATAGCCTCAAAGCAGCCTTCCAATTCGGCGCGAATGGCCTTCCGAAAGGTGGGCCTTCATTCGTGCGTCACGATGCCCTGATCCGTATGGGCCGATCGTAGAAAGAAGGCGGCGTCGATGGTCGAACAGAGTGCGATTCTGGGCGTGGTTTCCGTCGCTCTCGGAATGGTGCTTTCTCCGGGGCCGAACATGATGTATCTCGTTTCACGGAGCATCAGCCAGGGGCGGCGGGCCGGAGTCATGTCGCTGTCCGGAGTCGTGGCCGGATTCCTCATATACCTGGTCGGGACGAACCTCGGTCTGGCGGTGCTGTTCACCGCGGTTCCGCAAATCCTCACGCTGATCAGACTGGTCGGGGCCGCATATCTGCTGTGGCTCGCCTGGAAGACGGTCAAGCCGGGCGGCGTTTCGGTGTTCACCGTTCAGGACATACCCCCAGATCCGCCGCGCCGGCTTTTCGCGATGGGGCTGATGACGAATCTGCTCAATCCGAAGATCGCCATCCTCTATATATCCGTCATTCCGCAGTTCATCGACCTCGGCAAAGGGAATGTGCTGCTCCAGGGCATCATTCTCGGCGGTTTCCAGATAATCGTCGCCACCACGGTGAACCTGTCGATCGTGCTCGCCGCCGGCGGCATCGCCGGCTTTCTCGCCCGCCGCCCCACCTGGCTGCGGGCGCAGCGGGTCGTCATGGGCAGCACGCTCGGGGTGCTGGCCGTCATGCTCGCCTTGAGCGACAACAGCGGAAGCGGCTCACACATGGCGACCTGACGGAGCAGCAGCGGGCGAGTTCGACCCGGCCCGCGCTTCTCGCAGGTGAACGTTCTCCTGTCAGCGCCTCCGCACCCCGCCTGTCGACGTACTCACCGTCGGCGGCGACATCGTCGAGAGCGGCACCGTCTCCTACCACCCGTCTCAAGGCCGACACGTCAGGCGAACGAAGCTTGAGAGCTCCCGCCGCCTTTCGGTGATCGCGGCAGCGGGAGACGTGCGTCGTACGACGGCGATCTCCCGCGCCCGTCTTCGTGCCGGCCTACTCCGGCCTACTCCGGCTTGCTCGCGCGGATCGAGTAGAGCAGCGGCACCCGCGGCTGTCCTGCGGGGAAGTGATAGCGCTCGCCGTCCTGTTCCAGCGCCGCGAAGTGCGCGAAGAGGGTGAAGTCGTGCTCGTGGAGGAACTCCACCCGGAGACCGGCCGCCGTCAGAGCACTGACGACGTCGCCGATGCCGTGCCGCCACTCGACCGTCACGCGCGCGCTCATCTCGGCGTTTCCGTCGGTGTACGTGCCGGGCTCGTCCCATACGGTCGGATCCTGGTGGAAGTAGTCGTACGCGACGGTGCGCCCGTCTTCGCCGAGGATGTCGGCGTAGGGGTGGAACTCGGCCAGGTAGAGGAAGCCGCCGGGGGCGACGAGGGTGGCCGCCGTCTGCGCCCAGCGCCCGATGTCCGGAAGCCAGCACAGGGCGCCCAGGCCGGTGTAGACGATGTCGAAGGTCTGCGGAGCGAGCGCCTGCACGGCGTCGTAGACGTCCGCGGCCACGAAACGGGCGCTGCCGACGCCGATCCGCTCGGCGATGTCCCTGGCCGCGTCCACCGCGGGCTCGGAGAAGTCGAGGCCGGTGACGACGGCTCCGCGCCGGGCCCACGACAACGTGTCCAAACCGATGTGGCACTGCAGGTGGAGCAGGGTCTTGCCGGCGACGTCCCCCACCTCGGCGAGTTCGAAGTCGCGCAGCGCGTCCTTGCCCGCGACGAAGGCGGACACGTCGTAGAAGTCGCTTGCCACATGGATGGGGACGCGCTCATCCCAGTTGGCGCGGTTGACCGCGCGCCAGTCCATGGATGCCGGGGTCGATGTCACGACGGGCCACGGTAGCGAAACGCCCCCAGGCCACTCAAACCGTTTGTCGTCCCGCTCAACCGGGCGGGGAATGTCGGAAAACCGGGTAATCCGCCGTCACGTGTTCAGTCCCACCAGAAGTCCCAGGAGCTCGCGCCGATCAACCGTTCGGCGTACGACCTGAGCGTCCCGTCCGGGTGGCCCTGCCCGACGTTGTCGGGGCAGAACACGAAATGCTCCGCCGCCACGTGCAGCGCCTCCGGCAAGGTCGTCGGCGGCGCGGCGACGCTGAGGTGGAGGGTGTCGAAGCCCACGGACACCACCCGGACGCCGAAACGGTCCTCCCAGCTCCGCAGCATCGCCGACAGCGGCGGCGTCTCGTGATGGTTGACCGGGCCCAGCCAGCCCATCGCGGTCAGCGCGTCGGCGCCTCGCTCCGCCGCCACCAGGCCGAGATGCGCCGGTCGAGCGGCCATGTGCTCCGCGAACCGGTCGGCGACCTCCGCGGGATCCCGGGTCATGGCCGGCGCGGCGGCCAGGCCCGGACACTCGCGCCCGAACGGTTCGAGATGTTTCAGGCCGAAACCCTGGTCGTCCCCGTCGCCTTCCTCGGCCCAGCTCGCCCACTCCGCGGCCATGAAGCCGGCGGCGTCGTGCCGGTCGATCTCGGCCACCGGCCAGTACGTGAGTTCGCCGTCGGCCCACGGGCGGTCCTCGCCGTACGACAGATCGTGGGACAGGAGGAGCGGCCAGAGACCCGATCGCGAATGCTGCGCGCGGAACGCGGACCACACCTCCGCGTCCACCGGCCGGGCGCTCATCCACAGCACGGGGCGATCGGCCGCCGCGTCGTCCGAGTCCGTCATGGACGGATCCGGCGCGACGAGCCGGCCGTCGGGCGGGGCCACCTCCAGCACGCGGTGCCTGCCGTCGTCGGGCAGGAGCTGTGCCAGCTCGTCGGGCACGGCGAACTCGGGCATCGGGTCTCCTCGGGTTCCGGACCAACCGTCGCGTCCCGCGTACGGAAGCCCCTGGTGGGCGCGGGAACGAGAGCACCGTATCGGCCGGGTACGACAAGACGAGCCGTCACCCGGCAGCGCGGGCGAGCCCACTCACCCGTCGGTCACTTCACCGCCGCGCCCCTCGCGAGCCCGCCCGTTCCTCAGTCCGGACACCGGCGGGCCGCCGCGTCGGCCAGAAGGGATTCAGCGCAGACCAGCGGAAGTCCGTCGGCGGCGTCAGCGATCTCCTTGATGCCCTCCGCGCCGAACGGGGCGCCCTCCAGAAGGAGGTCGCGCGCGTGCACACCGATCAGGCCGGAGGGACGGGTGGCATCGAGGATGACGCGCGCGACCAGCGCGGGCGCGTCGTTCATGGGCACGTGCCCGCATCCGGGCAGCCACACCATGTGCGCCCCCGGGATCGTCGCCGCCGCCCGTGCCGCCTGCCGGGCGAAGAGGACGCGGTCCGCGCTGCCCCACGCGATCGTCACCGGTACGCCGGGGATGTCGCCGACGAAGAGGTCCGGAGCCCGCCCCGCGCGCAAGGTGGCGTTGAACGCCACGGACTGGCGCAGGATGGCCAGCGACGTCACGACCTCGCCCGGCGGGCAGCGATCCGGCCGCCCATAGAGGGTGCCGGTCAGGGCCGCCCGGCCGATGGGGGTCGCCGCGAGGCGGGACACCATCCAGGACGGCAGCCGGGCGATGTTGCGGGCCGCGCTCAGGACGGCGAACGCGTACCGCCGCTCGGCCTCGGTCCAGAACCCGGCGGGCGCGAGCGCGGTGACGGACCGGACGAGACCGGCCTGGGCCAGCCGCAGCGCGATCAACCCTCCGAGCGAGTGGCCCGCCACGTGCGGCAGGTCGAGCCCGAGCGCGGTGAACATGGCGCCCAGCTCGGTCACCATGGTCGGCAGATCGCGGGACAGGCCGCGCGGGAGGTCGGGGGAGTCGCCGAAACCCGGAAGGTCCACCGTGATCACCGTGTGCTCCGCCATGAGCAACGGCACGATCGGGTCCCACGCCTGACGGTGCGATCCGATGCCGTGCAGGAGGACCACCGGCTCGCCTGATCCGTGCCGCTCGTAGGCGAGGGTGATCGGCGGCAGGCCCTCGGGGCGCGCTTCCACGAAGCACGTGGCCGTGGCCGAGGCAGGACCGCAGAGCCCGTCGCCGCACGGTGTGAGCAGCCCGGACGGCGCTGCCGTGAGGTCACCCGCCCATCCGCGGATCTTGGCAGCCGCCGACGCCCCCGCTCGCCATGTCTCGCCTTCGAGGCGGGCCACCAGGGCGAGGGAGGATGTCACTGCCTTCAGCGGTCGGATGCTCCACATGATGGGCGGCGGTCAGCCTGGCTCCCTTCGTTCGGTCGCGTTGCCCCGACAAAGGCCTTCATATGGGAATAACAACTTTCTTGAGTCCAGGCATAGCAGGAAATCTCAGCCTTTACGTGGCCCAGACATGTCCTCGCCCGCACGCGGATGGAGCACTTTCCGGCGGAGTGTCAGGGGTCCGCGCTCCAGGTCGTACAACCATCCAGCCGGCCGCGCTCTTCCCGGGAGCGACCCTCTCGGGCCGAGAACGGCCCGCCGCGCCAGCCCCCGGTCCAGCGGCACGTCCTTGCGCGGCCACCGGGTGCGGATCGCCGCGAGGACCTTGCCGACGCGGCTGCCGCGGCGGGGCGGGGTCTTGGGCACCTTGACGGTGTCGATGCGGTCGATCGGGTTGGCCGCCAGCAGGTCGTGGCGGACCGCCCAGCGGCACAGAGAGTTGGCGCCGCTCGCTCCCCGCCCCGTTCACACCCCACTGGCCCAGCCGGTTTGGTCCGGCTCGTCTACCCGGAGGTGGAGTCCGTCGAGCATGACGGCCAGAAGTTGGTCACGGTGTGCGGGGGTCCGCTCTGCCGCCCAAGCGACCGAAGCGATCAGGGAGAAGAGGGCGGAAGCGTCGAGGTCGGGCCGGATCGTTCCTGCGCGCTGGGCTCTGGCCAGTAGTTGCGCCCCGGCGGTCTTGACGGCTTGGCAGGTGGCGTGGAGTTCGGATGCGGGGTCGCCGAGGCTGTCGACGAGGGCGTCGACCAGGCCGCGATAAGCCATGGCGTGCTCGACCGCGGCTGTGAGCCAGGTGGTCAGGGCCTGGTGCGGAGACGGGGAGGCGAGCAGCTCGTCTGAGCGTGTGTGCAGGCCGCGCAGGCTCTCGCCCAGCAATGCCTCCAGCAGTGCCTGGCGGGTCGGGAAGTGCCGGTAGAGGGTCACGTTGCCGACGCCTGCGGTGCGCGCGATGTCGTTCAAGGAGGCGCCCACGCCGTGCTCGGCGAAAGCCGTCCGGGCGGCCGTCAGCAGACGCTCGTAGTTGCGTCGTGCGTCTTTGCGCCCTGCGGGCCGGGTCTGCGTTGATCGATCCGCCATGGGACTCTCCACACGTTTGCCAAAACGAGGAACCTCCTCATATTTTAGCTCACCGGAAACCGAGGAGCTTCCTCGTTTTGTCGCGTACCTCCTGAGGAGTGCCATGACCGAACAGCGCACGCACATGGCGACAGCGGGATCCGGGCCCGGTCCCGCCGGCGCCTCCCGCCCCCAGCGCCACCCCGGCCTGGTGCTCGCCATCGTGCTGATCTGTCAGACGATGTTCATCCTGGACACCAACGTGGTGAACATCGCCCTCCCCGACATCCAGCACGACCTCGGCTTCTCTGCGGCCGGCCTGTCCTGGGTGCTCAATGCCTACATGCTGGCCTTCGGCGGTCTGCTGCTGCTCGGCGGTCGCGCGGGCGACATCATCGGCCAACGGCGGGCACTCATCGGCGGGGTCGTCATCTTCACCGTCGCTTCACTGGCCGGAGGGCTGGCCACCTCGGCCGAGATGCTGCTGGCGGCCCGTGCAGGTCAGGGGATCGGCGCCGCCATTGCCGCACCGACCGTGCTCGCCTTCATCACCGTAGGCTTCCCGGACCCCGCACGCAGGGCGCGGGCGCTGGGGGCCTACGCGGCAGTCTCCGGCTCCGGCGCCGCGATCGGCCTCATCGCCGGCGGCATGCTCACCGACTGGATCTCCTGGCGGTGGGTGCTGTTCATCAACGTGCCGATCGGCATCGTCCTGCTGATCCTGGCCCCGCTGTTCATGACTGAGACCGATCGCCACCCGGGCCGCTTCGATCTGGCGGGTTCGCTGACCTCGACGCTCGGCATGACCGCGCTCGTCTACGGCTTCATCCGCGCCGCCGAGAAGGACTTCGGCGACGGGGTCACCCTCGGCGCGCTCAGCGCGGCCGCCGTCCTGCTCGCACTGTTCGTGGCCGTCGAGTCCCGTGCCCGGCAACCGATCGTCCCTCTGCGGCTGTTCGCTGACCGCAACCGCGCCGGCGGCTACGTCGTGCTGCTGTTCGTCCTGGCCGCGGGCAACGGCATGTTCTTCTTCCTCACCCAGTTCCTGCAGCGGGTCCGCGGCTACAGCCCTCTGCAGGCGGGATTCGCCTTCGTGCCGCTGGCCCTCGTGATCCTGGTCTCTTCCGGCGTGGCGGCCCGGCTGCTGCCACGCCTGGGCGCCAAGACGCTGATCGCCGTCGGCGCGGCGGCGATCACCGTGGCTCTTCTGTGGATGACGCGGCTGACGCCCCAGGCCGACTACGCCACGGCGCTGCTCGGCCCCATGATGATCGCCGGCCTCGGCATGGGCATCGTGCTGGTAGGAGCCACCACCGTGTTGTCCTCCGGGATCCGAGCCGAGGATGCCGGCGCCGCCTCTGGCCTGCTCAATGTCATGCAGCAGATCGGCGGTGCGCTGGGACTGGCCATCCTCGTCACGGTGTTCGGCGCCGCCACCCGCGCTTCACGCGGGCCGGCCCACCAGGTCCTCACCGAGGGAGTCACCGCGGCCTTCACCCTCGCAGCGGCGTTCACCGCCTGCACCATCCTTCTGGCCCTGACCATGAAGAACCGGCAGGCTCCCGCCGAATCCCCAGCGGCGGAGGAGCTCACCCGATGAAGTAGGCGCACATCGGCGAGGATGGCCGACGTAAAGCGGGGGGCCGATCCCATCCGTATCCCTGCGATTCAAGGTGTCAGCCCCAGCTCGCGCAGTGATGAGATGCGGGAACGACCCAGGTCGGATCGCCCGGGGGGATCGCACCCCCGGGCGATCCGCGCCACCACTGGCTTTTCGCTTTCCATGCTGGCTCACACCCCATCCTCGTCCACCGGCGTGGCAGCGTCAGGCACCGTAGAGGCACCGACGGGCGGCATACGCGCGTACGGCACGGAGGAAGTCCACCTCGCGGAACAACCGGCGGGTCCGGCCGGGTCCTCCCGATCCGGCTTTCCCTGGGATGGGAGCGACGGCTTGGGCCGCTCCCATCCGTGTCGGTCACGTCTCTTCGGCCGTCCAGGCCGACCGGAGGGAATCAGGTCTGGAGATCCGGGATCCGGGACCTGATCGCCGAACGGTGCACATGAGTGTGGCCGTTCCCGGAAAGTGCGCGATCCAGGTCGTCGATGAGGTCCGTGGGGTTCTCCAGGCCGATGGACAGGCGGACCAGGGCCGGTGTGGGGCGGGCGTCGGGGGTGACCGGGCGGTGGGTGAGCGCCGCCGGGTGCTGGATCAGAGAGTCGACGCCGCCCAGCGACACCGCGTGCGTGAACACCCGGACGCCTGAGGTGAGGCGGGCGGCCTGGTCGTAGCCGCCGCGCAGCTCGATCGACAGCATCGCGCCGGTGCCGTTCATCTGCCGCCCGATCAGCGGATGGTCGTCGGCGGGGTAGTGGAGGCGAGCCACGTCCGGGTGGTCGGAGAGCCAGGCGGCGACGGCGCGCGCGTTCGCCTGCTGGGTGCGCACCCGCACCGGCAACGTCGCCAGCCCGCGATGCAGCAGGTAGGCGCCCAGCGGATGGAGCAGCGCACCGGTGATCGCGCGTACCCGGCGCAGCGCCGCGGCGCGCTCCTGGTCGCAGGCGATCACACCCGCCACCACGTCGCCGTGCCCGCCCAGGTACTTGGTCGCGCTGTGCAGCGCCATCGCGGCGCCGAACTCGAGCGGGTTCTGCAGCACGGGCGTCGCGAACGTGTTGTCCACCAGCACCGGCACCCCGTCCGCCGCCGTCACCACGGAACGTATGTCGACCAGGTCGAGCGTGGGGTTGGCGGGAGTCTCCAGCACGACCAGTGCGGTGTCCGGGCGCATCGCCGCGGCCACCGCCGTGCTCGTGCCCTCGCAGAACGTCGTCTCGACGTCCAGCAGGCCGGATGCCAGCAGGTGGTCGGTGCCGCCGTACAGCGGGCGGACGGCCACGACATGGCGTCGCCCGGTCTCCCGCGTCGCGGACAGCACCGCCGCCGTCAGCGCCGCCATGCCGGAAGAGAAGGCGACCGCCGCCTCCGCGTGCTCCAACCTCGCCAATCCCGCCTCGAATCGCGCCACCGTCGGGTTCCACAGCCGTGCGTAGACCGCCGTTCCCTCCGGAAAACCGCCGGAGGCCAACGTCTCGTAGGCGTGTCCTCCGGTCTCGATATCCGGCAACGGGTTGGTCGAGGAGAGATCGATCGGAGGCGCATGCACCCCGAGGTCCGCCAGATCCTCACGCCCAGCGTGTACGGCAACGGTGTCGGGATGAAGAGAACGCGATGTCATGGCCCGACTGTCGGCGAATCGCCAATCACGTTCAAGATATGTTGCGGAAGACGGTCCGTTTCCGGATAGTCGGTGCGGATTCCGTAAACAGGAGGGTCGATGTCGCGACGTGCACCGCAGGATCCACAGCTCGACGGCACCGACCTGAAGATCCTGGCGGCCCTGTCCCGGGACGGCCGCCTGACCAACGCCGCACTCGCGGCTCAGGTGGGTGTCGCCGAGTCGACGTGCGCCTATCGCGTGCGCGCGCTGCGCGCTTCCGGTGTGATCACCGCTATCCACGCGCACATCGACACCGCCGCGCTGGGCCGCCCGCTGCACGCGATCATCCGGGTCCGGCTGGGCGGCCACAACCGCGACCCGGTCCACACCCTGTTCGATCGGCTGGTCGAAACGCCCGGCGTCCTGACGGTCTTCCACGTCAGCGGCGACGACGACTTCCTCGTGCATGCCGCCGTCGCCACCCCGCAGGACCTCCGCGACCTGATCCTCGAACGAATCACCGTGCATCCCGGCGTACGGCAGACACAGACCCAGCTCGTCTTCGAGGCCCGCACCGGTGTCGGCGTCCTGCCGCCCTCCCCGGCCCTCGAAGCAAGGAAGACGACCAGGCCCACCCGGTAGCGAGCGGCCGGGGCGGAGCCTGGCGGTGTGGTCAGCCCTTGACGATCGTGCTCTCGACGCCGGGAAACCCCTTGTCCCACCAGTGTCCGTAGCGCCGGTAGACGGCTGGATCGCGGTCGGCGAGCAGCGCTGACAGCTTCTCCGCCTCCTCGGTCAGACCTTGCCACGCGGCCTTGCCGAGCTTGCGGAAGGCGGTCAGTTCCAGCCCGCCGCCGGCCGCGCGCCACACTCCGGCGACCTGCCCGTCGACGAGCAGGCAGGGCAGCACGTCGCCGTTGCGCCGGACGACCACCGGCCGGTAGTCCTCGGGCACGACCCGACCGGGGCCGGCGTGGGCCAGCAGTGTGCTGTCCCACATCGGCAGCAGCCTCGGCGGCGCCGGGGTGTCCTCGGCGGGCACGATGGCGTCCGGCAGGTCGAACAGGGTGGCGCGGCCCGGGCCTGTCACCCGCACCACCTGGTCGCCGAGCTCGTGCAGCGCCTGTGCGATCACGGCGCTCCGCAGCAGGGTGAACCGGGCGAAGTCCTGGGCCGACGCGGGCCCGAACGCCCGCAGGTAGGCGAGCAGTAGCCGCCGCACCCCGGCACCCGCTTCCTGCGGCGCGGATCCCAGGGCCGCCGGGGAAGCACGGTAGGTGTTCGGCAGCGTGAACGACCACGGGCCGCCGGTCGGCACATGATGCATCGGCGCGTACGTTCGCAGCGCCCACCACACACGGTGCGCGTGCTCGCCGAACCGCCCCATGACCTCGTCCTTCACCTCGGCGCCGGTGCGGGGTCGCGCCAGGAAGCCGGCAAGCTCCGGGAGCAGCGCGTCGGCGTCGGCGTGGGTCAGCTCTGTCGAGGTGAAGCGGCGGTCGTACAGCCGCGCCGCCCGCAGGCTGCTCAGCATGGCGGCGTGGTAGGGCGCGTAGTCCTCGGCGTGCACCGCGTGCAGCGTGATCCGCATGAGGGTCGCCTTCACGATCCGGCGGTCCGCGAACGCCGCGTCGAGATCCTCGGGCGCGAAGTCCTGCACGCGGTTCCACAGCGCCAGGTACGGCGATGCCGGTGTCTGCGCCTGCAGAGCGCAGACCCGGCGGACCGCCTCCGCCACATCAAGGCGCCGGCGTTCGAGCAGGAGCTGACGGTCCAAGGTGGCCAGGGTGAGTTGTCGCGCGGTGAGCCTCATGGCCGGATTATTCCGTCCAGGGAGAACAGCCCGCCGCCTGGTTCCTTGGCCCAGCGAATGACCCTGTCAGGATCAGGATCGGCGGCGACTCAGGTCCGCGGTGGGAGCGGGCCGAACAGCCAGTTGCCCGGGGCCTGTGCGTCAGGGCTACGGAAGAACTGCTCGTTCGCCCTGTGCAGCTCCTGCCTGCTCAGCGAGCCGTTCCCGTCCAGGTCGAGGCGCTCGAACGCGGAGAGGCTGTTCGCCTCCGACATGCGGAACGCGCTTCCGGCCATGCGGAGATACTCGGTCCGGGTGATCCGTCCGTCTCCGTCGGTGTCCATCAGATCGTAGAAGGCGTCGGCGACCGGCGCGATATGCCGGAGGTAGCCCTCCTCGGGCTGCGTGACGAACCGGTCGAACCCGGTCGTGAACTCTGTCCGATCGACACGCTCGTCTCCGTTGGTGTCCATGGGAAGCGTCACCTCGTCCCACAGTCGCGCGTACTGCGCCCGGACCCGCTGCGACTCGGTCGAGCCCGGCGCGAACCCGAACGCGTTCACCAGCCGGTCGGCCGAGGCGGTGTAGTCCATCTTGTCGATGACTCCGTCGTCGTCCACGTCCAGGAGCGCGAAGAGATGGGCCATCTTGCGTAGCTGCAGGTCGTTGAGCATGGAGCCTCCCGATTCGACTACGTTGGGTGCCGGTTACTTTACTGTCAGTTGCCGGTTGTGGGAAGGTTCCTTGGTGAATGTTCAGGTGATCGACGGGGCCAACGGATTCGTGGGCTCCCATCTGATCGGTGCCCTGCTGGCCCGGGGCGACGAAGTGATCGCCCTGGCTCGCGCCTCCGCGGAGGTGGTGCGCCGCAGGGTCGCCGACGCGCTGCTCTGCCTCGGTTTCGCGGAGTCCCTGGCGGGCCGGCTCCGGGTGCGGAGGCTGGCGTTGAACGAGCCGGACCTCGGCCTGCCGGTGGCCGAGGTCTTCGACGAGCCCTGCACCTACTGGCACACCGCCGCGCTCGTCACCTTCTTCCCCCGCCGCGAGGAGGAGCTCATGAACGTGAACGTGGCGGGTTCCGCGAACGTCCTGGCCACGTACGAGCGGTGGGCCCGTCCGGGGTCGCGCTACATCCACATCGGAACGGCCTACCAGTGCGGGCTCGACACCGAAGGTCCGGTTCCCGAGGACTGGCCCGCGCACGCGCCGCCGGACAGATTCCGGAATTTCTACGAATACTCCAAACGCGAGGCGGAGATCGCGCTGGCCCGGTCGCGGTCCGTCCAGGAGGGGGCCGTCCTGACAGCCCGGCTGGGCGTGATGGTCGGCCACTCCCACACCGGCCGCGCGCTGACCGACTACGGCCTGTACGACTTCCTCCGCGTGATGGCCTTCTTCGCCCGGCGCACGCCCGGTGAACGCGTCCGCCTGCCCTGCCACCCGGACGCCAATCTCCACCTGACGCCGATCGACACGACGGTCTCCAGACTGCTTCCGCTCGCCGCCGCGGATCTCGATCGTCCGATCGTCCACGTCGTGAACGGAGGGACCGTGCCCGTCCGCGAGCTGTTCGAGGTGATCAACGCTCGGCTGCCGATCGAGCTGGTCCCGGCCACGCCCGAGCAGATCCGGGAGGAGCCTTTCACCCGGTTCGAGGCGGTGGTCAACATGCGAGCCAAGTACACCGCGACCTACTTCCGGCATCACTACGACTTCGAGTGGCGCGACCTGGCGGCCCCGCCGGCCGTCACTCCTGAGGTCCTCGACCGGCTGGTCTCCTGGTACGTCCGGGAGGGGTTGCCGGAATGACCGACTTCGTCACGCACGTACGGAGCCGCCTCAGCGATGATCGGCAACTGATCTTCGTACAGGACAACGGGAAGGCGCCCCGGCTCACTTTCGCCGAACTGGATCGGCGGGCCCGTGCCGCCGCCGTGTGGCTCACCGAACGCGGCATGACCGACCGCCCGGCGCTGCTGCTCTATCCGGCCGGGCTCGACTTCACCGTCGCGTTCCTCGGCTGCCTCTACGCTCGGGTTCCGGCGATCCCCGCGCCTTTGCCGGACGCGGGCGCACCGCACTCGAGCCGCGTCGGGGCACTGCTGCGGGACGCGGGCGTCCACCTGGTCCTGACCGATCCCGCACACGCGGCCGAACTGTCCGACCTCTCGGCCCGTGTCATCGCCCCCTCCGCCGACCCCGACGCCTGGACCTCGCCGGTTCTGGGCCCCGACACCATCGCCTACCTGCAGTACACCTCCGGCTCGACGAGCGATCCGCGCGGAGTCGAGGTGTCACACGGCAACCTGCTGCACAACCTTGAGTTGTTTCTGTCCCTGGCAGGAGCGAAACCGCCACGGCGGCTGGCCGGATGGCTGCCCCACTACCACGACATGGGCTTGGTCGGGCTCCAGCTTCAGGCGCTCTACGCGGGTGCCGACCTGGTGTTCATGTCGCCGAACGCGTTCGTCGCGCGGCCGGTGCGCTGGCTGGAACTGATCAGCCGGTACGGCGCGGACTGGACGGTGTCCCCGGACTTCGGATACTCCTGGTGCACCCGCAGGATCACCGATGAGCAGCTCGCCGGCCTGGACCTGTCCACGCTGGACATGGCCCTCAGCGGAGCAGAGCCGATCAAGGCCGCCACGCTCGCCGACTTCGAGCGCAGATTCGCGCCTGCCGGCTTCCGCCCGACTACCTGGAACCCCGGCTACGGCCTGGCCGAGTGCACCCTGATGGTCAGCTGCGTGCCGCGAGGGCAGGGCGCGACGGTCCGCACGTTCGCCGCCTCCGCGCTGGAACGGCATCAGGCGATTCCCGACCCCGGCGGAGTTCCCCTGGTGGCGTGCGGCCCGGTTGCGGGGCTCGACCTGCGGATCGTCGACCCGGACGATTGCGCCCCGGTGCC
Source organism: Microtetraspora fusca (assembly GCF_001570365.1). Lineage (GTDB taxonomy): Bacteria > Actinomycetota > Actinomycetes > Streptosporangiales > Streptosporangiaceae > Microtetraspora > Microtetraspora fusca. The sequence continues at coordinate 59,952 of NZ_BBYK01000056.1, forward strand.
CGATGGCAGGATCGGGGAGATCTGGGTGGCGGGCCCGAGCGTGGCCCTCGGCTACCGTGGCCGTCCCGAGGAGACCCGTGCCACCTTCCGCGCGGGTGGGGGCCGCTGGTTGCGCACCGGTGACCTGGGCTTTCTCCTGGACGGACAGCTCTACGTGACCGGGCGGATCAAGGACGTCATCATCGTCAACGGCCGCAATCTCTACCCCCAGGATCTGGAGGCGGCGGCCTCCCGGGCGAACTCCGCCGCAGGGCGGAGCGCCGCCTTCGGCATCCGGCGGCCGGACGGCAGGGAACACGTCGTCCTGATCCAGGAGGTCCGCCAGGGAGATCCCGCGGCCCTCAGCGAAACGGCCGACCGGGTCATGGACCTGGTGACGAAAGAGTTCGGCATCCCGCTGAGTCTGATGCTGGTGGCCCGTGGCGCGGTGCGGCAGACCACCAGCGGCAAGCTTCGCCGCCGGCACATGAGGGAGCTCTTCCGCGGTGGGAGGCTCACGCCACTGCACGCCGAGCTGGAACCCGCGGTGCGCGACCTGCTGCGGGTCGTCTCATGAATATGTCCGAAATCCGACCCGGGAGAGGCCGTGCCCGACCGTGACCTGCACCGATGGCTTACCGAGCGGGTGGCTCACTACCTCGAACTGCCACCGGCCGAGATCGATCCGAGGGTCAAGCTCCGCACCTACGGTTTGGAGTCGATCCACGCGCTCAGCCTGTGCGTCGATGTCGAAGAGGCCACCGGCCTGCTGGTGGAGCCGACGCTGGCCTGGGACCACCCGACGATCGACGCCATCGCCGCCCACCTCACCGAGCTCCTGTCCCAAGACCGGGCGAGCGCACCCCAGAACGGCCTTGAACCATTCTTGGAAGGGAACGGCTGATCACCAGGTGACCGAGATGGCCGCCCCGGCCCGGCGGGGTGGGCGTCGAGGAGCCGCTTCAGGTCGGTGACGTCGGCCAGGTCAAGGCGGGCCCTTCGCACGGTGGCGGGGAGACGGGCGCCGTCAGGGTTCCGCCCGGCGGCGATGACCCGGCCAGGGAACCATCCGTCCGGGGTGGTCGACACCTGCGCTCCCACCGCTCCATAGCCCCCGATCACGTTGATTTCCGACATGCCTGTCTCCGGATTTTCGCCAGAGCATCACGCTAGTAATTAGCCGTCACGCAAGTAGTGTGTCGATCAGCGTCTCGCCTGCCCAGTCGGCCCAGGCCCGGCCGTTCCAGCCCCGATGGCGGGTGAGCAGGTGGTAGGTCTCCGGCGCCAGGACGGCGAGGGCCATATCGGCGGCGCGCAAGGCATTGAGGCCGGGGCGCAGCGCGCTCTTGGCGGCCAGTGCGCCGGTGAACACGGCCAGAACGGTGTGCCGTTGTGTGATGTTGGTGGACCACAGCTCGGCGATCTGCGGGTCGGTGGCGGCGGCTGAGCGGACGACCTCCAGCAGCGGCGCCACGCGGGCATGGATGTCGGTGGTGGCTTCGGCGAGCAGGCGCAGCAGTTCCGGCGGTTGCGCGGCGAGGGACTCGGCGACCCAGGGGCGGTCGAGAGTGGCGATCGGGGCATCGTCGCCGGCGACCTCGACGTCGAGCAGTTCCTTGAGGATCGCTCGCTTGGTCTCGAACGTGAAGTACAGCGTCTGCACGGCCACGCCGGCCTGGGCCGCGATGGCCTGCATGCTCGTCGCGGCGTAGCCGCGTTCGGTGAACAGCTCGCGAGCGGCGGCGAGCATGCGGGCTCGGGTCTGGGCCGCCTTGGCGGCGCGTACGCCGGGCTTGGGTGGTGTCACCGCTGGTCTCCCCACATTGACTGAAGTGCCACTCTAGTGCAACTTCGCTGAAGTCTCGCTCTAGTGAGAGGTGCGGTGGATGGGCAACCGCCACCGTCACCGGTGGCGCGGCAGGGAGCTCAAGCAGCGGCGCGTGATCGCCACCAGCGTCGACAAGCTCGCCTGCTGCCACCTCGCCGGCGTCACCATCGGCTGTCCGATGCTCTGGCTCCGCCACGCCGGATGGTCACGCTCTAGAAGGGCCAGCCGATCAGTTCCCACAGGCGGCGGCGGAGGCGATCGTGCAGGTCGTCCGCGTTCACGTCCCACCAGTCCTCCGCGTCCGGCCCCAACAGGAGGTCCGCGAGACCGAAGGGGAACAGGGGCGGCGGGAACCCGGGGGCCGCCTGGCGGGTGCGGGTGACGCGGACCGTGATCCGGTGGGCCCCGCCGGCCGCGCGGTTGCCGCGCTCGGCGTCGTAGGCGGCGCGGCGCTTGCTGTCCCGCAGGACCGCGTACGCGGCCACCACCTCCGTGAACCGCTGTCCCGCCTCCGGGCCTTCCGTCCCCGTGTCGGGGTGCAACGTACGGACCAGGCGGCGGTAGGCGGAGGCGATCTGCTGCCGCGAGGCGTCGGGCGGGACGCCGAGGGTCGCGTAGTGATCACGCCACGGTTCTGCCCCGGCCACCGTGCTCACTTCCCTCCGTCAGAGGCCCTCTGACGTGCGAAAACCAGCATAACCGCGACGGGCATGGCAGAGAGCTCGAGTCGCTGCTCGCCGGATTCGTCCGCAGCTCTCCAGTCTTCATGCCTGGCCAGGGGCCGGGTGCCGCCGCTTGGCCTGTGGCCGTACGGGGCGCGGCGCTGGTTCGCCCCAACCTGGGTAGGGGGTCCTTAACGGCAGGATCCAATCGCATATTCGGGGGGTGCGGCGATGAGCGCACAGGAAACCGGGAAGAAGGCCCGCGACGTGATGCACGAGGGCGTCCAGTGCGTCGGCGAGCACGACAGTCTGCGTACGGCGTCGCAGATGATGCGCGACCTCGGTGTGGGCGCGCTGCCGATCTGCGGGGACGACGACCGGCTGAAGGGAATCATCACTGACCGTGACATCGTGGTCACGTGCTGCGCGGAGGGCCGGGACATCGACCAGACCACCGCCGGCGAGCTGGCCCGCGGCCTGGTGTGGGTGGACGCCGACGCCAGCGTCGAGGAGGCGCTGTACACGATGGAGGAGCACCACATCAAGAGGCTGCCCGTGATCGAGCGGCACCGCCTGCTCGGCATGATCAGTGAGGCCGATCTCGCCAAGGAGCTGTCCGACACCAAGCTCGCGGAGTTCGTCCACCGCGTCTACGCGCTCGACTGACCGCGGGCCGGCGGCGTGCCGGACGGGATTGGAAAACGGCACAACGGATCGAGTCGGATTCGTCCTGGAGGCCGATGAAGGCGAGACATGCCGCTGCCTAGGGTTCGGTCATGTCTCGCCTCTCCCTCAGCGACATCTATCGAATCGCGGTTCCGGGAGACCCCCGGTTGCGCCCCGACGGGAGCACGGTGGCCTACACGGTCACGACGGCCGACCGGGAGTCCGATGAGAACCGCTCCGAGATCTGGCTCGTCGCTGCCGGCGACGCGCCGCGGCGCCTGACGGGTGGCCCGCGCGACTCCTCCCCGCGCTGGTCGCCCGACGGGCGCTCGCTCGCCTTCCTGCGGCCCGTGGACGGGAAGCCGCAGCTCCACCTGCTCCCTATGGAGGGGGGCGAGCCCCGCGTCATCACCGCCGTGTCCCTCGGCGCGGGCCCCGCGGTCTGGTCGCCCGACGGGCGCTCCATCGCGTACAGCGCGCCGTCCGGCGAGATCGACCCGCACGCCCCGGTCGTGGCCGACAGCCTGGAGTACAAGGCCGACGGCACCGGCCTGCTGCGCGGCCTGACCATGCACGTCTTCGTGGTGGAGGTCGAGACGGGGGAGACCAGGCAGGTCACCTCGGGTGACTTCCACGCGGGCGAGCCCTCCTGGTCGCCGGACGGCGGGCGGCTCGCGTTCACCGCGAACATGGAGGCCGACCGCGACCTGGTCGTCGGTGGCGCCGTCTACGCGGTGGACGCCTTCGGCGGCGAGCCCGAGCGGCTCACCGGCGCCGACGTGATCTGTGCCGGAGCCTGGTGGCTGGGCGAGCGGCTGCTCGTCGTCGGGCACGCCGGCGATCCGGTGAGCCACGCCCGCATGTTCGAGCTCGGCCCGGACGGCCTCGTGGAGATCAAGACGGGGCTCGACCGCAACATCATGGTGGGCGCTCCCGGCTATCCGGGCGCCGTCCCCCAGCAGGCGGGCGACGATCTGATCTTCTGCGCCCGGGACGGCGGCTGTACCCACGTCTATCGCGCCCCCGGTGAAAAGATCGTCGGCGGCGACCGGGTGGTCTCGGGCGTCAGCGCGGCGGGCGGCAGGATCGCCTACGTCGCGTCGACGCCGTACAGCGCGGGTGACGTCTACCTCGCCGACCTCGACGCGCTCCCGGGCGACGGCTCGGACGACACGGCCACGACACGGCTCACCGACTACGCGCTGCACGACGTCGAACTGTTCACGCCGGAGCGCCGTACCTTCACCGCGCCCGACGGGACTCCCGTGGAGGGGTTCGTGCTGCGGGACGAGACGCTCACCGAGCCGGGGCCGCTCCTGCTGGACGCGCACGGCGGCCCGCACAACGCCTGGGCGCCGGTGTTCGACGGGATCCACCTCTACCACCAGGTGCTCGCCGCGCGCGGCTGGACCGTGCTCGCCGTCAACCCGCGCGCCAGCGACGGGTACGGCGAGGCGTTCTACACGGCCGCGGTCGGCGCCTGGGGCGTCGCCGACACCGGCGACTTCCTGAGCCCGATCGACGAGCTGGTCGAGGAGGGGATCGCCGACCCCGACCGGCTCGCGGTCACCGGCTACAGCTACGGCGGCTACATGTCCTGCTGGCTGTCCACGCAGACCGGCCGGTTCAAGGCGGCCATCCCCGGCGGGTGCGTCAGCGACCTGGTCAGCATGGCCGGCACCTCGGACGCGGGGCACTTCCTCAAGGCGTACGAGTGCCGGGACGACATCACCGCGCAGTCACCGATGACGCACGTCGCCCAGGTGACCACGCCCACGCTGCTTCTGCACGGCGAGACCGACGACCGGTGCCCGGTCGGCCAGGCCGAGCAGTGGTTCGCCGCCCTGCGCGAGCAGGGCGTGCCGGTCCGGCTGGTCCGCTATCCGGGCGGCTCCCATCTGTTCATCCTCAACGGCCGCCCGTCCCATCGGGTGGACTACAACGAAAGGATCGTCGAGTGGCTGCAGCAGTGGATCCCGGTCGGTGGCACGCCCGGCTCGCCGAGCTGATCACCCGGTTCGAGGTGCCCGGCGCGAACCTGGCCTTCCTCCACGAGGGTGAGGTGCACGAGTTCGCGGCGGGCGTGCTCAACACGGACACCGGGGTGGAGGTGACCACCGACTCCCTCTTCCAGATCGGCTCGGTCACCAAGGTGTGGACCGCCACCCAGATCATGCTGCTCGCCGAGCGGGGCGAGCTGACGCTGGACACCCCGGTCGTCGAGGTGCTGCCGGAGTTCCGGGTCGCCGATCCCGAGGTGACCAAGACCGTCACGATCCGGCACCTGCTCTCGCACACCTCCGGCATCGACGGCGACCTGTTCCTCGACACGGGCCGCGGCGACGACTGCGTGGAGAAGTACGTGCGGGCGTGCGCCGACCTCGCGCAGAACCACCCCCTCGGCGTCACCCAGTCGTACTGCAACTCCGGGTTCATCGTCGCCGGGCGGGTCGTCGAGCGGCTCACCGGGAAGGTCTGGGACGCCGCGCTGCGCGAGCAGATCATCGAGCCGCTCGGCCTGACCCACACCTGGACCCTGCCGGAGGACGTGCTGCGCTTCCGCGGCGCGATGGGCCACATGGGCGGCCGCCCCGCCCCCACCTGGGGTCTGATGCGCTCGGCCGGGCCGGCGGGGCTGATCTGCGCCCGGCCCGCGGACGTGGTCGCCTTCGCGCGGGCGCACCTCGGCACCGAGCTGCTCGCCGACCCGCGGGTGATGTGGGAGCCCCAGGTGGACATCCCCAACCCGTACACGCTCGGCAAGCAGTGGGGCGTCGGCTGGATCCTGGACGAGTGGCAGGGCCGCAAGATCGTCTCTCACGGAGGCAACACCATCGGCCAGGCGGCCATGCTCTGGATGATCCCGGAGACCGAGACGGTGGTGTGCGTGCTGGCGAACGGCGGCCACACCGCCGCCTTCCACCACGCCGTGGCCACCGAGCTGTTCGACGAGCTGCTCGGCCTGGCCGTGCCGCCCGTGCTCGGCCCTCCGGCCGAGCCGTACGAGACCGACGTCGAGCGGTACGCCGGCGTGTACGAGCGGGCCGGCGTCCGGATGACGCTCTCGGTCCGCGATGGCCGGCTCTCGCTGTACGGCGAGCCGACCGGCGCCCTGGCCGGTGTGCAGCCGCCCATGGAGTTCGACCTCGTCCCGGTGAACGACACCACCTTCGTGGGCCGTCCGGACGGCGAGCCGCAGTGGACGTCGGCGGTCTTCTACGAGCTCGCCGACGGCTCCCCGTACATCCACCTCGGCGTGCGCGCCACGCCCAAGACCGCCTGAGGAGCCGGCATGCGTGAGGATCTGCAGAAGCGTTTCGACGAGGCGGCCGCTCGGCACGGAGTGCCCGGCGCCGCGCTCGCCGTCTGGACGGGCGGCGAGCTCGTCGAGGTCGCCACCGGGGTGGTGAACCGCAACACCGGCGTGGAGGCCACGCCCGACAGCGTCTTCCAGGTCGGCTCCACCACCAAGGTCTGGACCGCCGCCCTGGTCATGCAGCTCGTGGACGAGGGGCTGGTCGAGCTGGACCGGCCGGTCCGGGACTACGTGCCCGAGTTCGCCGTCGCCGACGGCGCGGAGAAGACCATCACCGTCCGGCACCTGCTCACGCACACGGGCGGCTTCGATGGCGACCTGTTCGTGGACACCGGGCGGGGCGACGACTGCCTGGACAAGTTCGTGGACTACCTGCACGGCGCCAGTCACGTGCACGACCCCGGCGCCCTGTTCTCCTACTGCAACGCGGGCTACTGCGTCCTGGGCGCGGTGGTCGCGCGGGTGCGGGGCACCACGTGGGAGGAGGCGATGCGCGAGCGCCTGCTGAAGCCGCTCGGCGCCACGAACTGGGCGCTCCTGCCCGAGGAGGCCATCCTCTTCCGGGCGTCGGCCGGACATGTCGGTCCCGAGGGCACCGTCTACCCCTCGTGGCAGATGCCGCGCTCCAACGCCCCGGCGGGCTCCACCATGTGCCTGGCCCCGCGCGAGCTGGTCCGCTTCGGCCGGATGTTCCTGGCCGGGGGAGTGGCCGAGGACGGCACCCGCCTGCTGTCGGAGGAGTCGGTCGCCGCCATGCGGACCCCGCAGGTGGAGGTGCCGGGGGTCCCCGGGCTGCTCGCCAACCGCTGGGGGCTCGGCTTCGAGCTGTTCGACTGGGGCGGCGAGGTCTTCGGTCACGACGGCGGGACGATCGGGCAGAGCACCTTCTGGCGGGTCGTGCCCGGTGCGGACTTCGCGATCGCGATGACCGTCAACGGCCCCGGCTTCATGGGACTGCTCGCCGACGTGGCGCTGCCGCTGATCCGCGAGGCCACCGGGCTCGACGTGCCCGACTTCCCGGTTCCGGCCGAGACGCCCGAGGTCGTGGACCTCACGGCCTACACCGGCAGGTACGACGGCCCGGCGCTTTCGTACGAGGTGGCCGGGGCGGACGGCGGCCTGGACGTCACGTTGATCCCCGGCGAGTTCATGGCGAGCACGGGGGCCGCGGAGACCACCTCCCGGTTCGTCCACTACCGCGATCACTCCTTCATCGCGGTCGAGCCGGAGGAGGGCAGGCACGAGACCCTCACCTTCCTGGTCGAGGACGGCCGGGCCGCCTACGTCCACAACAGCCGGGCGCTGCGCCGTGCGTGACCTCCTGAAGGAGGTGTTCGACGACGCGGACGTGGAGGGCTTCGTCCACGTCCGCGACGTCGACGGCTCCGCCGAGATCGGGCTGAACCCCGACGAGCCGGTCGTGCTCGCCTCGGTGTTCAAGATCCCTGTAGTGCTGGAATACGCCAGGCAGGCGGCGGCGGGGACCCTGGAGCGCACCGAGCGGCTCACCGTCACCGCGGCCGACAAGGACGGAGGCATCGGCACCTCCGGGTGCGCCGACGACATCTCGCTGACCCTGCGCGACCTGGCCCACTTCATGATGACCATGAGCGACAACGCGGCCACCGACGTGCTGCTGCGCCGAGTCGGGCTGGAGAACCTGCACGCCACGCTGCGCGGGCTCGGCCTCGGGCGTACGCGCCTGGTCGGCGGCTGCGCCGAACTGCTGGGCAGCATGGTGACCGAGCTCGGTCTCTCCGCCGGGGACCTCTCCGAGGAGGATCTCGCCGGAGTGTCCGAGGAGCGGATGCGGGCGCTGTCGGTGCTCGACCCGGAGCGGACGACCTCGGGGACGCCTCGTGAGACCACGACCCTGCTGAGCAAGATCTGGCGGGACGAGGCCGGTCCGGCGGAGGCGTGCGCGGAGGTACGGAAGATCATGGGCAACCAGATCTGGCCGCACCGCCTCTCCTCCGGGTTCGGCGACGAGGTGAAGGTCTCCGGCAAGACCGGCACCCTTCCGGGCGTGCGCAATGAGGCCGGTGTCGTGGAATATCCGGACGGGCGGCGCTACGCCGCCGCGGTTTTTCTCCGGACGGACTCGCTCGGGTTGCGGCTGCCCCAGGCGGACGCGGCGATCGGCCGGGCGGCCCGCATGGCAATTGACTGCCTACGCGAATAATGTCGGTTTACGTTCACTATCGTGAGCGGATGAACGATCGGCCCCGCGCGAGCCTGCGTCGCATCCTGGAGGACCTCGGCAGCACCGTCCTTGACGTTGCCGCCGCGGAAGGAGGCCTCCTCGACGCCGAGGTCACCGGAGTCCACATCTACGATCCGCTCGACGAGCCGCTCCTGCCCGCCGGGAGCATCGTGCTCGCCGTCGGGGTCGATCGCGCCGAGCAGATATGCGCCCTGCTCGACGCGGCGGGCCCGGCGGCGGGCGTCGTCGTCAAGCAGCCGGTGGACGTGGACGGCAGCGTCCACGCGAAGGTCCGCGAGACCGGGGTGGCGGTGCTGGGGCTCACCCGGGCCGCCTCCTGGGCGCAGGTGGCCGCGCTGCTGCGCGCCCTGCTGGCCGAGGGCGACTTCGCCGAGCCGGGGGAGACCCCGATCGACGACCTGTTCTCGCTGGCCAACGCCGTGTGCGCGCTGCTCGACGCGCCGGTCACCATCGAGGACCGGTCCTCCCGGGTGCTGGCGTACTCGGGGCGGCAGGACGAGGCCGACGCGGGGCGGATCGAGACCGTGCTCGGCCGCCAGGTGCCGGAACGCTACCGGCGGATGCTGGAGGAGCGCGGGTTCTTCCGGCAGCTCTACCAGAGCCGCGAGCCGATCTACATCGAACTGAACGACGGGACCATCGGGCGGGCCGCGGTCGCCGTACGCTCCGGGGACGAGATCCTCGGCTCCATCTGGGCGGCGGTGCGCGAGCCGCTGAGCGGGCAGCGCCGGCAGGCGCTCGCCGACGCCGCCAAGATCGTCGCCCTGCAGTTGCTGCGGCAGCGGGCCGGGGCCGACACGCGGCGGCGGCTGCGCGCCGACCTGCTGTCCACGGTGCTGGCGGGCGGCGGGGACGCCGCCGAGGCCGCGGGCCGGCTCGGCGTGGCCAGCGAGCGCCTCTGTGTGCTCGCCGCCCAGCTCAGCGACGGCCCCGACGCCGACGCGGCCCGCCGGGAAAGCGACCGGCAGCGGTTCTGCGACGCGCTCGCCCTGCACGTCGGCGCCATCCACCCCAAGGCCGCCGCCGCGCTGGTCGGCTCGGTCGCCTACGCCGTGCTGCCGATGCACGGGAGCGGCGACGAGGAGGCCCGGGCGGTCCGGGTCGCGGAGAGTTTCCTCGCCCGGGTCGGCCCCCGGCACGCGGCCAACATCGGCGTGGGGCGCATGGCGCACAACCTCGCCGAGGTGTCCCGGTCGCGGGCCGACGCCGACCGGGCGCTGCGGGTGCTGCGCGCCCGGAGCACGTCCGGGGCGGTCGCCTGCTACACCGGCGTCCACTTCGAGTCGTTGCTGCTCCAGCTCTCCGACCTGGTCCACGCCGAGGAGCAGACGCCCACCGGGCCGTACGAGCGGCTCCTGGAGCACGACGCCCGGCACGGCAGCGAGCTGGTCAGCACCCTGCGGGCGTACCTGGACGCCTTCGGCGACGTGAACGCCGCGTCGGCCAAGATCCACGTGCACGCCAACACCTTCCGGTACCGGCTCAAGCGGCTGGTCCAGATCAGCGGGCTCAACCTGGCCGATCCCGAGGCCCGGCTGGCGGTGATGCTCCAGATGCGCATCTTCGGCGGTTAGCACGAGAGATCACCCGCTTTTCGTCCCGGGCAACGAAGAAGGATCGCCCGGAACCGGCGAATGTGGGGCATCTCCCCAGCTTCCAGGAGCCCCGATGAGAAACACACGAGCGGCGGCCGTGCTCGGCGCCCTCAGCCTGTTCGCCGTCGCCTGCGGCGGCAGCACGGACACCGGATCCGGCCGGAGCGCCGACGGCGGTACCTTCACCTTCGCGATCAACGCCGACCCCGGCGTGCTCGACCCGTCCATGGCCGTGCTCTCTGTGACCAACTCCGTGTTGTCGTTCGCCTACGACACGCTCGTCCACTACGGGCCCGACGGTAAGATCGTCCCTGGACTGGCCGAGAAGTGGGACGTCAAACCCGACGCGGTCACCTTCACCCTCCGCAAGGACGTCACCTGCTCCGACGGGTCCCCGCTCACCCCCGCGGACGTGGCCGAGAGCGTCAACCACATCACCGACCCCGCCACCAAGTCGCCGATCAACGGTGTGACCGTCCCCTTCGGCATGAAGGCCGAGGCGGACGACGCGGCGGGAACGGTGAAACTCTCCACGCCGAAGCCGTTCAGCTTCATCCTGGAGAGCACCCCGCTGATATTCGTCGTCTGCGGCAAGGGGGCCAAGGACCGCTCGGTGCTCGCCCACGGCACCTCGGGTTCCGGGCCGTACACGCTGACCGAGGCGGCTCCCAGCGACCACTACACGTTCCAGGTGCGCAAGGACTACGCCTGGGGACCCGGCGGAGCCACCACCAAGGAAACCGGGCAGCCCGCCAAGATCGTGCTGAAGGTCGTGCCGAACGAGCAGACCGCAGCCAACATGCTGATCTCCGGCGACATCAACGGCGCGGTCATCTACGGCGCGGACCGCGCGCGGCTTGAGGCGACTCCGGGCATCGGCAAGATGGTCATCTCGGCGGGCAACGGGCAGTTCTTCTACCACCAGGGCGAGGACCGGCCCGCCAAGGACCCGGCGGTGCGCAAGGCGCTCACCCAGGCGGTCAGCCTCAAGGAGCTCGCCGGGATCGCCTCGAGCGGCACCGGCCGCCCCGCCACCGGGCTGGTGCTGGACCCGCGGCCCTGCCCGGGTGACAGCGTCACCGGTCACGTCCCGGCCTTCGACGAGGCCGCCGCGTCCGCCGCGCTGGACGCGGCGGGTTGGAAGGCCGGCCCCGACGGTGTCCGGGTCAAGGACGGCCGCAAGCTGACCCTGCGCCTGCTCTACGGCACCACCAAGGGCGCGGGCGTGCAGGCCGCGGCCGAATACCTCGCGGCGGCGTGGAAGAAGGCGGGCGCCGACGTCACGCTGAACGGCGTCATCGACACCAAGCTGTCGGAGTCGCTGACCACCACCCAGGACTGGGACGTCATCTGGCTGCCGATCGGTGTCACGCTGCCCTCGCAGCTCGAAGGATTCCTGTCCGGCCCGGCCGCGCCGAAGGGCGCCAACTTCGCCCACCTGGCCAACGACCGCTACGAGAAGCTCGTGACCGAGGCCATCGGCAAGCCGGGCGAGGAGGGCTGCAAGCTCTGGCTGGAGTCGGAGTCCGCGCTGTTCGAGGACGCCGACCTGGTGCCCGTCGTGGAGAACACCGTGCTGGTCGCCAGCAAGAACGCGAAGTTCGACATACTGGCGGGCTCGGTCGTAGCGACCTCGATCCGGATGACCGAGGCGGGCTGAATGGCGGAGTCTCTGCGCCCGTCCGCCGCCGGCCCGTCCGCCGAGGGCGGGCGGGCCGCTCGGCGGACGCTCGCCGGCCGGGTCCGTAACGGGTTCGTGCTGCGGCGCGTCGTCCGGTTCGTCGTCTCCCTGGCCGTGCTGCTCGTCGCGTCCTTCGCGATGATGCACCTGATCCCGGGCGACCCCGTACGCGCCTCGCTCGGCCCGGCCGCGCCGGTCGAACTCGTCGCCGCCAGGCGGGCGGCGCTCGGGCTGGACGAGCCGATCCTGTCCCAGCTCCTGTCCTACGTACGCAACGTGCTCAGCGGGGACTTCGGCACGTCGTTCCTCAGCGGGGAGCCGGTCCGGGAGATCATCGCCTCCCGGCTCCCCAACACCCTCGGGCTCGCCCTGATCGCGACCGTCGTGGCGCTGCTCGTGGCCGTGCCGCTCGGCATGTGGGCCGCGATCCGCACCGAGAACGGCCGCAACCGGGGCACCGAGGTGACCTTCACCTCGGCGACCGGCGCGGCCGTCGCCGTTCCCGAGTTCCTCTACTCGATCGCCCTGGTCACCGTGTTCGCGATCGGACTCCGCTGGTTCCCTCCCGCGGGCAAGGCGGGACCGGTGTCCTACATCCTGCCGATCCTCTCCCTGTCCATCTCGCCGACGGCGATGATCGCCCGCATCTCCCGCGTGGAGACCCTGCGCGAACTGGGCTCCGACTACGTCCGGCTGGCGCGGGCCAAGCGGCTGCCCGCCGCCCGGCTGTACTTCCGGCACGTCCTGCCCAACACGCTCACCGCGACGCTGACCGTGGGCGGCCTGCTGCTCACCGCTCTGATCGCCGGGAGCGTGCTCGTCGAGTACGTCTTCGCCTGGCCGGGCCTGGGACTGCGGATCGTGGAGTCCATCACCCAGAAGGACTATCCGGTGGCCCAGGGCGTGATCCTCGTCTACGGCGCGATCGTGCTGGTGGTGAACCTGCTCGTCGACCTGCTGCTCGGGGTGCTCGACCCCACCTCCAAGCTGAAGGAGACCTGATGCGTCACCTGCTGCGGACCCCCGCCGGGATCGCCGGGACCCTCCTGGTCGCGCTCATGGTGATCCTGGCGATCGCCGGGCCGCTGATCTGGGGAGCGGAGGCCGAACGCATCGACTCCGCGGCCATCCTCCAGGGCGCCTCGGCCGCGCACCCGCTCGGCACCGACAACCTGGGCCGCGACATCCTCGCCCGGGTGCTGGTCGGCGGACGGCTCTCGCTCGGCCTCGCCCTGATCGCCACACTCATCGGCGCGGTGGCCGGCGTCCTCCTCGGCGCGCTTCCCTCGGTGCTGCCGCGTAGGGCCGCGCGCCTGGTCACCGGTACGGTCAACGCGCTGGTCGCGTTCCCCGGCCTGCTGCTCGCGATGTTCACCGCGGTGATCGCGGGTCTCGGCGCGCGCGGCGCCGTGCTGGGCATCGGCGCCGCCCTCGCCCCCGGATTCGCCCGGCTCACCCAGACGCTGGCGGCCTCCGTCGCCGGTGCCGACTACGTGTCGGTCGCCCGCATGCTGGGCGTCTCCCGGTGGCGGGTCCTGACCAGGCACGTGCTGCCCAACATCGCCGAGCCGCTCATCCTCAATCTCACCCAGGCGCTGGGCGGCGCTCTCATCGCGCTCGCCGGGATGTCCTTCCTCGGTCTCGGCGTGCAGCCGCCCTCGTTCGACTGGGGACGGCTGCTCTTCGACGGCTTCGGCCGGATCTACGCCACCCCGGCCGTCGCCCTCGGCCCGGCCGCCGCGATCGCGCTCGCGGGCATCGGTTTCAACCTGCTGGGAGACGTCCTGGCACGGGCGGCGTCGCGCCGTGCCACGCCGCCCGGTGAGGCCGCCGGACGACCCGTACCCGAGGTGGGCGAGCTCGGCGAGCCCGACCAGGACGCGGTCCTGGAGGTGCGGGACCTGACCGTCGCCTTCCCCGGCGGCGTCACGCCGGTGCGCGGGCTGTCCCTGACCGTCGCGCCCGGCGAGATCGTCGGCCTGGTGGGGGAGTCCGGCAGCGGGAAGAGCCTGACCGCGTCGGCGATCGGCGGGCTGGTGCCGTACCCGGGAGAGGTGAGCGCCAGGCGGCTGCGGCTGTGCGGCGCCGACCTCGACGAGCTGCCGGAACAGGAACGCCGCAAGCTGCTCGGGACGTCGCTGGCGATGGTCTTCCAGGACCCGATGGCCTCGCTCAACCCGGCGCTGCGCATCGGCGGGCAGCTCGCCGAGGTGGCGACCGTCCACCAGGGCGCGAGCCGGACCGAGGCCTTCGCCCGGGCGGTGGACCGGCTGGAGCACGTGCGCATCCCGGAGCCCGCCGCGCGGGCGCGGCAGCACCCGCACGAGCTGTCCGGCGGCATGCGGCAGCGCGCCGTCATCGCCATGGGCCTGATGGGCGAGCCGCGGCTGATCATCGCCGACGAGCCGACCACCGCCCTCGACGTGACCGTGCAGCGGGAGATCCTCCGGCTGCTGCGCGAGGTGACCGACGAGACCGGCGCGGCCACCCTGTTCATCTCCCACGACATCGCCGTCATCGGCGAGCTGTGCCACCGCGTCGTGGTGATGTACGCGGGCCGGGTGGTCGAGGAGCTGCCGGTCGAGGGGCTGGCCTCGGACGCCGCGCACCCCTACACGCGGGCGCTGGTCGCCTCGCTGCCCGACATGGAGACCGACAGGTCGCGGCCGCTGGCGAGCATCCCCGGCCGGCAGCCGTCTCCGGCGGAGGTGCCCGACGGATGCGCCTTCGCGGACCGCTGCGAGCTGGCGAGCGCCAAGTGCGCCGAGCTGCCGCCCCTGATCCCGTACCGCGCGGGGCACCGCGTCGCCTGCTGGGAGGCTAAGTGATCATCAAGAACCTGACCGTCCGGTTCGGCTCCTTCACCGCCGTGGACGACGTCACCCTGGAGATCCCCGACGGCGCGATCGTCGGCCTGGTGGGCGAGTCCGGGTCGGGCAAGTCCACGCTGGCGCGTGCGGTGAGCGGGCTGGTGCCGTACACGGGGGCCGTCGAGGGGGTGGACCCGGGCCGGGTGCAGATGGTCTTCCAGGACCCGCTCACCTCCCTCGACCCGCGTATGACGGTCGGCGCGTCGGTCGCGGAGGGCCTGCGCCTGCCGCGGGCCGCCCGCCAGGCGGAGGTGGAGCGGCTGCTGACCCTGGTGTCCCTGCCCGTCTCGCTCGCGGGGCGCTACCCGCGCGAGCTGTCCGGGGGCCAGCGGCAGCGGGTGGCGATCGCCCGCGCGCTCGGCGCCCGGCCGGCGCTGCTGATCGCCGACGAGATCACCTCCGCCCTGGACGTCTCCGTCCAGGGCGCGGTGCTCAACCTGATCCGCTCGCTGCGCGAGGAGATCGGGCTGTCGATGCTGTTCATCTCCCACAACCTGGCCGTGGTGCGGTACGTCTCCGACGTGGTGGCGGTGATGCACCGGGGCAGACTGGTCGAGGCGGGGCCGGCCGAGGAGGTGGTGAAGGCGCCCGCGGACGCCTACACCCGCTCCCTCCTCGACGCGGTTCCCCGCCTCGCGCGAAGCTGAGAAGCTCCGGAAACTATCTGCTGATCCATTCGGTGGAGGTGGTGACCTCGTCCAGGATGTCCGGGACGGGGTCCACCCCGATGCCGGGCCCGGCCGGGACGTCCAGGTGGCCGTCCCGCAGCTCGAACGGCGTGGTGATGTCCGTCGCGAAGTAGCGGCGCGAGGCCGAGGTGTCGCCCGGCAGCGTGAAGCCGGGCAGGGCGGCCAGCGCGACGTTGGCGGCGCGGCCGATGCCCGTCTCCAGCATCCCGCCGCACCACAGGGCGACGCCGTGGGCGCGGGCCAGGTCGTGGATGCGGCGCGCCTCCAGGTAGCCCCCGATCCGGCCCGGCTTGACGTTGATGATCGAGCACGCGCCCAGCGTGATGGCGGCCGCGGCGTGCTCGGCCGACTCGATCGACTCGTCCAGGCAGATCGGGGTGGAGACCCTGCGGGCGAGCGCGGCGTGCTGGACCATGTCGTCGTTGGCCAGCGGCTGCTCGATGAGCAGCAGGTCGAAGGCGTCCAGCTTGGCCAGGTGCGGGGCGTCGGCCAGCGTGTACGCGGCGTTGGCGTCGACCTGGAGCAGCAGGTCAGGGCCGAACCGCTCGCGTACGGCGCGGACCGGCTCCAGGTCCCAGCCCGGCTCGATCTTCAGCTTGATCCGGACGTAGCCCTCGGCCACGTAGCCCTCGACGGCGTCGAGCAACTCGGGGATCGAGTTCATGATGCCGACCGACACCCCGCAGGGGACCCGCTCACGGGTCGCGCCGAAGAACGCCGCGAACGACTCGCCGCGGGCCCGGAGCTGGGCGTCCAAGACCGCGGTCTCCAGCGCGGACTTGGCCATCCGGTGCCCCTTGAACGGCGCGAGCGCCCGGCCGGCGGCCTGGGCGTCGGCGTGGGCGGGCAGCGCCGGGATGAGGAAGCGGCGCATGACCTCGGCCGCGCCGTCGACGTACTCGGAGGAGTAGAGCGGCCGTGACATGGCCGAGCACTCGCCCCACCCCTCGGCCTCGGGCGTGACGACCCGCACGAGCAGCACGTCGCGCGCGGTCTCCGTCCCGAACGAGGTGCGGAACGGCGCGACCAGCGGCATCGCGATCCGCCGAAGCTCGATTCCAGTGATCTTCATGGTGGTGTGCGGCGTCTCGCCGCGTCTCCTTCCGGTAGGACCGTCGCCGCGCAGGGCCGCGATCAGACGGTGCGTTCCACGATGTAGCACGTTCTCCGGTGGAAACCGGTGATCCGGGCCCCCTCCTCCAGCAGGCCGCCGAGCACCTCGCGTACGGCGTGCCGCCACGCCTTGGCCGCGCCGGGGTCGGTGCGGCGCAGGCTCTCGATGTCGTCCGGCACCGCCACGAGGACCGTCCCCGCGTCCGTCCGGCCGAGGACCGGCCGCCCGTCCACGTCGGCCAGCCCGACCGCCGCGTCCGCGGGGACCGCAGGCTCGTACGGCTCCCGCCGTACGGCGGCGAGCACGAGCGGATCGGTCAGCCGCCAGACGGCGAGCATCCGGTCCGACTCGTCCCCGGCGTTGATCGCGTCCTCCATGACGCCGTAGAACGACGGCAGGTACTCCTCCGGGCGGGCGCCGAGCTTGGCCAGGTTGAAGTAGGCGTTGCGGCGCACGAGGGGGTCGTAGGTCCAGGTGATCCGCTCGATGCCCCGTTCGAGCGCCCAGGCCCGCTGATGTGTCTTGAGCGCGAACCCGATCCCACGGCCGGCCGCGGCACCGGTGACGTGCGAGTGCAGGACCCGCCCCGCCGGGGCCCCCAGGAAACCGACCGAGGCGCCGGCCAGCCGGCCGTCCTCGTAGACCCCGGCCACGTAGTTGCCCGCGTGGGACAGCGCCCGCATCAGCTCGACGCTGATGGGCGCCCCGCCCGGCTCGGGATGCCAGATGTCGTCGAAGAGCCGGTAGACGTCCTCGAACTCCTGGATGCTGTGCAGCTCCCGCGGCGCGGCGGTCATGCGAGCACCGCCCGGATCAGCTCGGCCAGCAGCCGGGTGCGGCCGGGCATCTCCGCGACGAGCGCGTGCTCGTGCGCCGCGTGCGCGCCGCCGCCGACCGCGCCGAGTCCGTCGAGCGTGGGACAGCCGACGCCCGCGGTGATGTTGCCGTCGGAGGCGCCGCCCACGGCCGCGCCCCGCAGCGGGGGCAGGTCCAGGCCGTCGGCGATTCGGCGGGCCAACTCGAACAGCCCCGCCGACGAGGCGTCCTCCAGCGGCGGGCGGTTCGGCCCGCCGCTCACCCGCAGCCGGGTTCCGGCCACGCGCGGGGCCAGCGCCCGTACCAGCTCGTCCACCCGCTTCTGCTCCTCGACCGTGGGGACGCGCACGTCCACCGCGACCGAGGCCAGGGCGGGCACGGTGTTCATCGTGCTCCCGGCGGACACCAGGGTCGGCGTCACCGTGGTCGCGCCGTCGCCCATCGCGCTCAGGGCGAGGATCTGGTGGGCCAGCTCGACCGCCGCGTTGGCCCCCGCGTGCGGTTCCAGGCCCGCGTGCGCGGCCTTCCCCAGCACCGTGAGCTCGTAGGCGGAGATCCCTTTGCGGGCGGTCTTGAGCGCGCCGCCGTCGGCGCTCGCCTCCAGCACGAACGCGGCCGAGCAGCCGCGCGCCGCGTCCTCGATCAGCGCCCGCGAGGTGGGGGAGCCGAGCTCCTCGTCACCCGTGATCAGCAGGCACACCCCTTCGGGGGAGGGCAGCGCGGCCAGCGCGTGGAAGGCCTGCACCAGCCCGGCCTTCATGTCGAACACGCCCGGTCCCCGGGCGACGCCGTCCCGCACCGACCAGGGGTGCTCGCGCAGCGACCCGATCGGCCACACCGTGTCGTGGTGCCCGACGAGCAGCACGCGGGGACGGCCGAAGGTCCACCGCAGGTGGCTGACCCCGTCGATCACGATCGTCTCCGGGGGCGTCCCGAGCCGGCGGGCCCCCTGCTCGGCGACCACGGCGGCGCTGCGGGCGACCGCCTCGTGGTCGGCGGAGAAGGACTCGCAGACGACGAGCTCCTCCAGATCCTGGAGCATCAGGTCGAGGTTCACCGCGGGCACCCCCGCCGGGCGATCCGGGCGCGGTGATGAAGACCAACGGACAACGCGTACCAGCCCTCCGGTCGATGTTTACCGCCACGGTATGAGAAGGGCCGGTCGGGGAATTCGTCCGTTTTTCCGAAGACCGCCGAGCTGTTCGTCCGTTCGTCCAAGATCGCCGGCGAGGCTCGGGCCCCGCCGGGGCCTATCGCTCCAGCAGACCGGCGATGAAGTCCTGCGTATCGGGATCGACCGAATAGATCGTCGTGCCGACCATGCCGCGGGTGAGCAGCACCTTGTAGGTGTTGCGGATCAACCGGTCCGCCTGCTCGTCCGTGACGGACCTCTTCGTCAGCGCGGGATCCCTGCTGGCGGCACGTACGGTGACCAGTCGTCCGTCGCGGTAGACCAGGTCGGGGCCGATGATGACGCCGTTCCAGTCGTACTCGAAGCCCTGGGCGGTGTACACGCAGCCGACCTGCTCGAAGCCGCCGTCCATGGTGGCCCACAATGCGCTGGCCGGGGCGTTTCCGACCGACCGGTCGCCCTTGGCGTTCCACGGCTTGGACCACTCGCCGATCCGCACGTCCGTGACCAGGGCGTCCTCGACAGGGTCGCTCCAACGCCAGCAGTAGCCGGCCGTCATCCGGGCCGAGTAGCCGTCCTGGAGCTTGCCGCGCAGCAGCGCCTCCAGTTCGTACGGCGACTCGGCCGGCGTGATGTCGAAGTGGTCGTCGCCCTTCCACGGCTCGGGGTTGCGGCCGTCCAGGCCGAGCAGGCACAGGACCCATTCCTCGTACACACGGCTGCCCCCACAGCGGTACTGCGCGTCAAGGTCGATCCGGTGGACAGCCAGGCCGAGGGACGCGGCATGGGCCGTGATGTCGGCGACGCTTCCGGTCTCGCCCGGCCGCACCACCTGGTGCTCGTCCAGGAGGAAGACCGGCACGCGGGCGGCGGCGATCAACTCGTCGAGCTGGGGACGCCCGGTGCGCTGGGCGGCCTTGGTGAAGCGGTTGGCCGATGTCTCCCGGATGCGGTGGGCCTCGTCGCAGATGAGCACGTCGAGGTCGTTGGGCGTGGCCGTCATGAAGTTGTTGAAGTATTTGAACATCGCCTTCATCCGCGTGGACCCCTTGGCCACGTGGCGGCGCATGGTCTCGGTGAAGGACCGTGACCCCGTGGCGTGGTGCGTCGCGTAGCCGCGCCCGGCCAGCTCGCCGAGCAGCGACAGGGCGATGACGCTCTTGCCCGAGCCCGGACCGCCGGTGACGATCACGACTTCCTTGGAGTTGGCCACACGGGCCTTCTCCACCGCGTGCAGCACCATCTCGTAGGCCAGGCGCTGCTGATCCAGCAGGACGAACTGGCCGCGATTCTTGATCTCGGCCGCGGCGACCGCCAGCAGCTGCTTGGACGGCCTGATCCTTGAGGACAGCAGCCGGTCGGCGGCGCCGGCGCCGGACTCCGGAGCGAACTGCGCCTTGAGGTAATCGAGGAACGCGCCCCGGCGGGTCTTACTGAACAGGCGGGTGCGCTCGTCCTCGACCTTGTCGTAGAGGTCGCGGATATCCGGATCGCCGGCGTTGTGAAGGTAGGCGACGCCGCGGACCGCGTCGCGCCGGTCCTCGAGGGCGCTGACGAAGTCGGCGAGGTAGTCGCAGTAGCCGCGCACCTGGGTCACGGGGTGGAGCTTGGGGCAGGCGCCCAGACCGGAGACGAGGACCAGTTCCGGGTCGTCCTCGTACAGCTCCGCCTGGCTCCACTGCTTAAGTTCGACGATCACGTACGCGTCCCCGCCGCCGCGCCGGTCCACCCCCGCGAGGATCACGTCGGCGCGCTTGCTCGTGAGGGGCAACTGGTACTCCACGAGCATCTCGACGTTGCCGAGCCCGGCGTCGACCAGGTCGCGGGCCAGAACGGGCAGGCTGCGGTCCCATGACCTGCGCTCGCTCCTGCCCGGATTGATGCCATGGGTGGAGCGCAGCGTCTCGGCGATCACCTCGCTCAACACCCTCTCCGGCATCGACGCGAGCTGGACCAGACTTTCCGCCGAGTGCCGAATGACGGCCACGGACCTACCCCCAGGCAGCACGAAGGACTCGTGCGGTATGGGGGCGTGTCCGCTCTCAGGCGAGCAGCGGAAGCCCGTCGGGCCGCATCAACCGATACGCCGGGAAGATTACAGTGATCTACCGACGGAAGTCAGCCCGATGACCGTGCGCCGACCTCGCCCGACGGCGGAGGTCCGAGCAGGCGAGCCCGGGTTCCGCCGGCAGGCGGGGCGTCCGGGGTCAGGATGAGGGACGCCAGGAGGTGCCTTCGCCCTTCTCCGCCTCGTAGGCGGGGCGCGCGGTGACGGTGTCGTAGATGATGTGCAACGCGGCGATCCGGCCGTCGTCGGCGAGTTCGAGGACGTCGACGCATTCGAAGTCGGCCGGCTGGCCCGAGGGCAGCGTCCAGTCGAACTGGAACCAGATGGTGACGATCCGGCCGCCGCTCGTCGCGGCCCCCTCGGCCGCGCCGAGGAGGTTGAGCTTGGCCCGGCCCGTGTCCGCGAACAGTTCGGGATAGAACTCGGTGGCCGGGATCGGCCCGTACAGGGGCGAGTGCACGATCGCGCCGGGACGGTACAACGCCAGGACGGCGGGCAGGTCGCCGCGCGCCAGGGCGTCGAGGTAGGTCTCGGCGAGCTCCTTCGGGGTCATGCGGGTCGGGTCCTTTCTCCGCCGCTGAGGCGGTCCAGCGTGTCGAGGTCGAGGGTCAGCGCGGCGACGCCGTCGGGCAGGCGGAGGCGGCGCAGGACGGCGGGATCGAGTTCGCCCGCCTCGCCGACCGAGGTCCCGTCCACGGTCAGGCGGGCCCACCGATCGCCGTGCCAGGGCCAGGCGCTTCGCGTGCCGCCCGGCCCGCCCTCGGTCCGGAGGCGCAGGCCCCAGTGAAGGCCCACCGCGTGACCCGCGGTGACGGCGGCGTGCCAGTCGCCGCCTGTCAGGGCCGCCGCCAGGTGATGGGGCTGGGCGGGGATCGCCGCGTCCAGGGCCGCCAGCTCCTCCGGGCGCGGCGGGCTGCCCGCGGGCAGCGGCGGCGGGTGGAGGCCGCCGGGCGGGCGCGGGAAGACGGCCCCCTGCTCGAACACCATCAGGCCGCCCGGAGAGCGCCGCGCCCGTAGCTCGGCGAGTACGCCGGGGAGCAGCGAGGTGCGCAGCGCGGCCGGGTACCCGTCGAGGGGGTTGGCGACACGCAACTGGGCGCGGTGCGGGTCGTCCGGCGGCAGGCCGAACGCGTCCCAGACGGCCGGGTCCAGGAACGGGAAGGTCTGGGTCTCCGTCCAGCCGGCGGCGGTGAGCGCGTGTGCCGCCGCCTGCCGTCGCCGGAACGGCGACACCGGCTCCGCCCGGGCGAGAGCGCCCGGGACGCGCGCCCGGTTCGCCGCCGGGCGAGGCGGGGCGAGAAGGGGCTCGCCCGCCCGTGCCGCCGCCGGGCGAGGGCGGTCACTCGGGACGTCCGCCCGCACCGCGGCCGGGCGAGGCCGGTCGTGCCCGAGTACGTCGCGGATGTCGCGCAGCCCGTGGCGCAGCATCAGCGTGCGTTCGACCCCCAGGCCGAAGGCGAAGCCCGTGTGGCGGCCCGGGTCGACGCCGCAGGTGGCCAGCACACGCGGGTGGACCATGCCGCAGCCCGCCCACTCGATCCAGCCGTCCTCGCACAGGTCGCATCCTCCGCCCCGGCAGGTCGGGCAGCGCACGTCCGCCTCCGCCGACGGGTCGGTGTAGGCGAACCAGTGCGGGCGCAGCCGTACCGGCGTGCTGTCCCCGAACATCGCGGCGGCCAGGTGCCCGAGCGTGGCGCACAGGTCGTCCATCGTCAGCCCTTCGGCGACGGCCAGCCCCTCGGCCTGGTGGAAGACGGGGCTGTGCGTGGCGTCCGGCGGATCGGGACGGAAGACGCGGCCGACCGTCACCATGCGGAGCGGCGCGCGGTGGCCGAGCATCGCACGCACCTGCACGGGTGACGTGTGGCCGCGCAGCACCAGGCCCGACGGCCCGCCGCCGGAACCGTGGATGGAGAAGGTGCCGTCGGCGGAGCGGCTGGGGTGGTCGGCGGCCATGTTGAGCGCGTCGAAGTTCAGCCACTCGGCCTCGACCTCGGGTCCCTCGGCGACGCGGTATCCCTCGCCGGCGAGCAGGTCCACGATCTCCTCGGCCAGGGCCGCCACCGGATGGCGGGCGGCGGCCGGACGGTCGGCCATGGGTCAGCGCCCTTCGAGGACCCAGGCCGCGATGCGGTTGTGGACGAGGTCCATCTGGTCCCAGGCCCGGCGGCAGATCGCCACGAGCCGGGGGATCTCCGAGGGAGGCATCGTGGCCAGCCGGTGGCGCCCGAGCTCCCGGTGCTCGTCGTCGGCGACGGCGTGCAGGGCGAAGAAGTCGTCGCCTGCGGCGTCCCGGGCGCACACGTCAGAGGCGGTGGAGTCGCCGCACATGCCGGAGGGGGCGGAGTCCCGGCCGTACACGTCGGAGGCGGCCCCTCCGAACAGATGGCCGCTGGTCTCGACGACCATGTGGACCAGGACGATCTTCTGGGCCTCGTCCAGCTGGTACATCTGGGCGACGAACCAGGTGCAGACCGCGTCCAGCACGGGGTCGTCGACCTCGTCGAGGACGCCGTAACGGTCGCGCAGCAGCCGGTCGTGGCCGTACTCCTCACGCAGGTGCGCCTCGTACTCCTCGCGCAGGACGGGATCGACGCAGACGGCCTGGCGGGCGAGCAGCATCCGCTGGAAGTGGCGCGACCACACGTGCAGCGCCGCGACGAAACGGGCGCGCATCCGCGGATCCTTCCGGAGCCGGCCGGTGCGCAGCAGCCGGAACAGGTCGTTGCCGGTGTGCCGCTCGGCGAGGGAGGCGTTGATCTCCTCCAGCTCCGCGAGCGACGCCGGGACGTCGGAGCCGTCCGGGACCGCCTCCACGATGTCGTCCACTGCGCCGCCCACTGCGTCGTCCGCGGTGTCGTCCATGTCGTCGGCGAACGACACCCGGGGCGCGAGCTCGTCCTCGTACAGGCCGGCGCCCTCGAACTGCACGGACAGGCCGTGGAACTCCTGGCCCGGCTCGGTGCGGAACCCGTGCGCGCATCCGGGAGGCACGCACACCACGTCGCCTTCGGAGAGTGGTCGTTCCCGCTCTCCCAGCAGCCGCACCGATCCCCGGCAGACGATGATCATCGAACTCGTCGGGTGGCTGTGCACGGCCAGCTCCTCGCCATCGCGGAGCCGTACCCACGCGAAGGACGGCCGTCCGTAGTCGGGCAGGAACGCCGATAGGACGGGGTGGCGCCGGAAGTCGCGCTGCTGCCCGAGCCGGTGCACCTCCCCGTCGACCACGACCGAGGTGATCGGCCGGATCTGCGCGCGTGCGACGGAGGTCACGGATGTGACGGCGTCCGTCGTCGCCATTGTGGTCATGTGGGTCCTTCTCTTTCGTCTATGTGGACGCCGTTCTCGGCGAGGACGGCGAGGAGCCGGTCGTTGTCGGCCGGTTCTCCGACCGAGAAGCGCAGGCGGCCGCGCCAGCCCATCGGGTCGGGCAGGACGGCCAGGCCGGCGGCGCGCAGCCGTCCGGCGACCTCGGACGCCGGGCGCTCCGTGCGCACGGTCACGAACCCCGCCGCCGCGCCGACCCAGAGGATGCCGGGGCAGCGGCGCAGCCCTGCGGCGAGCCGATCGCGTTCCGCCGTGAACATCTCGACGCCGCGGCGCAGGGCCGCCGGATCGGCCAGCGCCGCGGCCGCTTCCGCGGCCACCGGGGCCGGGAGCGCGAAGGGCAGGCGGGCCCGCCGCAGCGCGGCGACGATCCCGGGCTGCGCGAGCACCGCCCCCAGCCGCAGCCCGGCCAGCCCGAGCGCCTTGGACATGGAGCGGACGACGACGAGGTTCGGATGGCGGGGGACGAGGTGCCGGTGGGAGGCGCGGCCGGTGTACTCCACGTAGGCCTCGTCCACCACCACGAGGCCGTCGTAGGCGGCCAGCAGCCGCTCGACCTCGCCTTGACGCAGCGACGTCCCTGACGGGTTGCCCGGATCGCACAGGATGACGCCGGCCGCCCCCGAGCGGGCCAGCGTCGGGACGTCCAGCCGGTCGTGCCCGGGACCGAGGAGCGGCCCCCGCAGCCGCTCGACCTCGTGGACGGCGGCCAGCTCGTCGAAGAGCGCGAAAAACGGCGGCGTGACCGCCACCGCGTCCGCGCGGGGTTCGAAGAAGGCGCGGAACACCAGGTCCAGGGCGTCACCGGCGCCGCGGGTGAGCAGGATCGTCTCCGGGCCCCAGCGCCAGTCCTCAGGCGGAGCCGCCGCGGCGGCTCCGTGGCCCTCGAGGACGTCGAGCGCATCGGCGTACAGGCCGACCAGCGGGCGGTTCGTGTTGTCGGGGTAGCGCCGGTGCGGGCCGGCGAACGGGTTCTCGTTGTCCCTGAGGTTGACCAGGCCCTCGTCCTCGGGACGCGACTCGAACAGGAACGAGGGGCGGAGCGACCTGATCGCCCTCCGGGCGGGCCATCCGCCCCCTTCAACCGCGGCCCGCCGCGCTCCGGGCGCGGCGGGCGTGGGTCCGGCCGGTCCGGCCATCAGCGGGCGGGCGCCGTCAATCCGTGGACGGGGATGTCGGAGCGCGCCGACGTGTAGTAGTCCACGATGGTCGCGGCCCAGACGTCCACCGGGACCAGGCCGTCGCCCGACTCGTCCAGGTCGGCGAAGAGCCTCTCGACGTTGGCCTTGGCGAACCCGACCGTGGTCATGAGCGTGACGAAGTCGTCGAGCTCGATGAACCCGTCGTCGTTCCGGTCCGCCAGGGCGGCCAGCGACTCCGCGTAGCCGACGACGGTCTCCCGGGCCTCGACGGGTGCTCCGAGCCGTGCCATGTACTCCTGCGGGCTGATCCGGCCGTCGCCGTCGGTGTCGAGCGCCGCGAGCAGGCCCTCCCAGTAGCGCCGGTGTCCGGCCAGGACCGCCTGCCCCTTCCGCGACCCCTCCGGCTCGTCCATCGCCGCCAGGACGTCGGCGGCCAGCCGTTCGAAGTCGTCACTCTCCAGGTATCCGTTGCCGTCGGCGTCGAGCATCCGGAACCGGAATCGCAGCCGCTCCAGCACGCCGGGGCTCGCCTCGGTGCCCGACATGTGCGCAGGTTCGTAAGACATACGACCTCCCATCGCTTTGCGCGTTCATGAAGATACATTGAGTGACCGTTGACGGAGTGTGATCGCGCGCTAAAGGCGGGAGTCCCCGGACGCGGGCCGTCCCGGCGGCCTGTCTATCCTGCGCATCATGTTGATCACAGATGAGGAGCTGGCCCTCGCGGCGGCGGAGGCGGGGGCGGCCGTCGTGCGCGCCATGTACGGTTCGTCACCGGTGCGCGTCCAGAAGGCCGCCGGCGACTTCGCCACGGCCGCCGACATCGAGGCGGAGCAGGCGATCCTCGACGTCATCCGCGCCGCCCGGCCGGACGACGCCGTGACCGGCGAGGAGAGCGGACGTACGGGATCGGCCGGCGCGGGACGGATGTGGCTGGTCGACCCGCTGTGCGGCACGCTCAACTACGCCGCGCGGACCATGCTGGTCGCGGTGAACGTCGCCCTGCGCGTCGGCTCGGACGTCACCGCGGCGGCCTCCGCCGATCCGTTCGCCGACGAGGTGTTCTGGACGGACGGCGACCGCGCCTACGTCCGCCGCGACGGCGTGGACGAGAGGCTCGCGCCGTCGTCCGGTTCCCGGCTGGTGGACGTCAATCTCGATCCGCCGTTCCCGAACGCGCCGGGCTTCCAGGCGGCCCGCCTGCTCTGCGACCCGCGGTTCGTCGAGCGGTTCCGCCCGCGCGTCGTGTCCACCACCCTGGCGGTGGCCTGGGTCGCCGCCGGCCGGCGCGCCGCGTACGTCACCGACGGCCACCTGCGGGACAGCGTTCACTTCGCGAGCGGGATCGCGCTGTGCCAGGCCGCCGGATGCGTGGTGACCGACCTGCGCGGCGAGCCGCCGCACACCGGAGCGGGCGGGCTGGTCGCGGCGGCCGACCGGGAGACGCACGCCGCGCTGCTGGAACTCATCGGCGACCAGCGGTCGCCCGATCGGTGACGCCGGTGCCCCGCCCCTGATCGGAGCCTCGTCCGTGCCTGTCCACCTCGTGGGTGGGCAGGGGAGTGGCATGCCGGGTGGACTGCTGACCGACATGTACGAGCTGAACATGGCGGCGAGCTACCTGCGGCACGGCATGACGGACCAGGCGACCTTCAGCCTGTTCGCCCGCCGCCTGCCCGCGGGCCGGGGCTTCCTGGTCGCCGCCGGGCTGGAGGACGCCCTGGACTTCCTCGAGAGCTTCGCGCTTGAGCCCGAGGATCTCGCCTACCTGCGTGAAGTCCAGGGGTACGACGCCGAGACGCTCCGCGCGCTCGCCGGCCTGCGGTTCACCGGGGAGGTCTGGGCCGTCCCCGAGGGGCGCGCGGTCTTCGCGGGCGAGCCGCTGCTGGAGGTGACCGCGCCGATCGCCGAGGCGCAGCTCGTCGAGACCGTCCTGCTCAACCACCTGACCTTCCAGACGAGCGTGGCCTCCAAGGCGGCCCGCTGCGTGCTCGCCGCCGACGGAGCGCGGCTGATCGACTTCGCGTTCCGTCGTACGCAGGGGATCGAGGCCGGCGTCGCCGTGGCTCGGGCGACCGCGATCGCCGGGTTCGCGGCCACCAGCAACGCGGAGGGCGCCCGGCGGCACGGCCTGCCCGCCTCAGGGACCATGGCGCACTCTTACGTCCAGGCGTTCCCGGACGAGGAGGCGGCGTTCGCCGCCTTCGCGGCGGACTTCCCCGACCGGACGACGTTCCTGGTGGACACGTACGACACGGTCGCCGGTGTGCGGACCGCCGCCGAGGTGGCGCGGCGGCTGGAGCTCGCGGGCAGCGCCGTGGGCGTGCGCCTGGACTCGGGCGACCTGGCCGACCTGGCCGTGCGGGCGCGCCGGCTGCTGGACGCCGCCGGGCTGCGGCAGGCGGTGATCGTGGCGAGCGGAGGGCTGGACGAGTACGCGATCGCGGACCTGGTACGGGCCGGGGCCCCGATCGACGCGTACGGCGTGGGCACCAGGGTCGGCGTCTCGGCCGACGCGCCCTCGCTGGACACGGCCTACAAGCTGGTGGCCTACGGCGACCGCCCCGTGATGAAGCTCTCCCCGGGGAAGATGACGCTGCCGGGGGCGAAGCAGGTGTTCCGCGGGCCGCGCTCCGACGTGATCGCGCTGCGCGAGGAGGCCCCGCCGCCCGGCTGGCGGCCGCTGCTCGTCCCCGTGGTGGTCGCGGGCCACCGGGTCGCTCCTCCCGAACGCATCGGGGTGATGCGCGACCGCTGCATGAGCGAGCTGGCCCGGCTGCCGGCGCCCGTCCGGGTCCTGCGCGCGCCCGGCACGGTCCCCGTGGAGATCAGCCCCCGGCTGCGGCGGCTCCAGGACGACCTCGTACGGACCCTCCGTGGGCGCGGCCCGGCGTGATCATCGGGCCCACGGGACTCGAAGGCGCCTGACGCCCGGACGCCTCGGTCAGCGTTCTTCGCCGCTCGCGGGCAAGGGGAACGTGCGGCTCTCGCCGCGCCGCAGCCGCACGTGGCGTCCGGTCACGGCGACGTCCAGCGTGGGCGGCCCGTCGTCGGCCCGGGTGATCCGCACCTGGGCGGGGCCGGCCTCGATCGCCAGCTCCGCGCCGCGATAACGCAGGCACAGCGACAGCATGGTGAACCGCGCGGGGAGCACGGGGTTCAGATGCAGCCCGTCGTGCCGGGGTTCGAGGTCGAGGTAGCAGCGCTCGACCAGGTCCACCGTCCCCGCCATCGCTCCCAGGTGGACGCCCTCGGCGGTGGTTCCGCCCTGGACGTCGTTCAGGTCGCCGGTGAGCGTCTCGGTGAAGAACCGCCACGATCCGGCGCGGTCGGCACGGGCCAGCACCCAGGCGTGGACCACCGCGCTCAGCGTGGAGCCGTGGCTGGTGCGCGAGAGGTAGTGGCGCACCGTGCGGCGGACCATGTCCGGCGCGATCGGATAGCCCAGCCGTTCCAGGATCCGCCGCAGCTCCCCGGCCGTGAGCAGGTAGAAGAGCATGAGCACGTCGGCCTGCTTGGACGCCTGGTAGCGGTTGGTGCTGTCCCCCTCCGCGTCCAGCGCCCGGTCCAGCCGCCGTACGCCGGCGTAGCGCTCCCAGTCCAGCTCGGCCAGCTTCTCGTAGCCGCTGAACTGGCTGATGACGCCGTCGGGGAGGAAGTCCACCCGCATCAGGCGGCTGATCTCCTCCCAGCGCTCCGTCTCGGCGTCCGTCAGATCGAGGCGGCGGCGCAGCTCCTCACGGGCGCGGCGGGGCAGCAGGTCGAGCGTCTGCCGGGCGCGCAGCAGCAGCCACACCGTCATGATGTTGGTGTACGCGTTGTTGTCGAGCCCGGGGGAGGCCGCGCCCGGATAGCCGTCGTGGTACTCGTCCGGCCCCATCACCCCGTGGATCTCGTACCGGCCGGACAGGGGGTCGAGCCGGGCAAGGGATGCGAAGAAACGGGCGGTCTCCACCAGCAGGCAGGCGCCGGTGCCGGCCAGGAACTCCATGTCGCCGGTGATCGCGTAGTGCAGCCAGGCGTTGTAGCCGACGGCCAGGCCCACATGGCGCTGGAGCCGCGAGTTGTCCGGGTGCCACCGCCCGGAACGGGGGTTGAGATGGAACCGCTGGGTCTCGTCCCGTCCGTCGCTGCCGCTCTGCCACGGGAACATCGCCCCCCGCAGGCCCAGTGCGCGGGCGGCCGCCCGCGCCTCCGGCAGCCGCCGCAGCCGGTAGCGCAGCACACCCCGGGCGATCTCCGGGAAGCGCAGGCTGAGCCACGGCAGCACGAACAGCTCGTCCCAGAAGACGTGCCCCCGGTACGCCTCGCCGTGCAGGCCGCGCGCGGGCACGCCGACGTCGAGATCGGCCGTGTGGGGCGAGAGCGTCTGCAGGAGGTGGAAGGTGTTGAGCCGGATGTCCCGCTGGATGTGGGCGCGCATCACCTCCAGCCGGGCCCGCTCCCACAGCCCGTGCCAGGCGGTCGCGTGCCGTTTGAGCAGGGTGGCGAAGCCCGGCGCGCGGCGGGCCGACCGCACCGCGCCGGACCAGGCGTCCGCGACGGCGTGGTCCTGGGACGTCACCAGCGCGACGGTCTTGGTGACCGTCACCGGTCGGCCCCGTTCCAGCGCCAGGACCCGCGTCTCGGTGACGCGGTCGTCGCTCCGGTCGATCTCCGGCTGTCCTCCGCACTCCGGCGGAGTGGCGCGCAGGCGCGCGGCGAGGACGACCTCCACGCCCGAGGAGCGGGTCCGCGCGCGCAGCCAGGTCAGCGCGCCCTCGATCCCCGTCGCGTGGCCGGTCAGGTGGTCGCCGCGCAGCTGGCGGTACCGGGGCACGCCGCCGTTGACGACCCTGCCGTCCAGGGCGGACGCCACGCGCAGCGGGCCGGACCAGTCCTCCGCCGTGAAGGTCGTCTCCAGCGCGGCCAGGAACGGGTCGGCCATGGAGACGAGGCGGCGCTGCCGCACCGAGGTGACGCGGCCGTCCGCGTCGCGGAAGCGGAGCCGCCGGTGCAGGACGCCGTGCCGCAGGTCCAGCTCCTGCCGGTAGTCGAGCAGGTCGGCCGAGCGCGGGGAGAACCAGGCGCCGTCCGGGGTGGCGAAGGTCAGCGGCAGCCAGTTCGGCAGGTTCACCAGGTCCTCGTTGGTCACCTGGTGACCGGCGACGGAGGAGGTGAGCCGGTTGTAGCAGCCCGCGACGTAGGTGCCCGGGTAGTGGACGCCGTCGGCCGCCGACTCCGGCGCCGCGCCCCGGGTGGCGAAGCGGCCGTTGCCCAGCGTGCACAGCGCCTCCCGGCGCCCCTCCTGGTCCGGGTCGAACCCCTCGTACACCAGGGACCACGGATTCACCCCCGTTTTCACCGGTGCTCCTTCCCATACGGCCGGGCGACCCCGCCGCGTCCGCCCGCCGGGTCCCGTACGGGTGACGTACGGGTGACGTATGGGTACGCGGGACGGCGTAACGTCGGAAGTGTCATCCGAACATGATCGAGACGTGGGGCGATCGCCATGCTCGTCGCGGAGATGATGACGACCCCGGTGGTGTCGGTACCTCGTACGTGGAGTGTGAAACAGGCGGTCCGCCTGCTCTACGAACAGGACATCACGGCCGCGCCCGTGGTGGACGAGCGGGGGCGCATGGTGGGGATCGTCAGCGAGATGGACCTGCTGCGCGCGGAGTTCGAGACGGACCCGGGATCCTACCGCCGTCCCGCCGCCGAAGCGGGCTCGCGGCCGTCCGTGGGCGTCGCGGACGTCATGACGACCGCCGTGCGCACGGTCCAGGAGGACGCCGACATCCTCGACCTCGCGGCGCTGATGATCACGATGGGCGTGAAGAGCGTGCCGGTGCTGCGCGGCGACGAGCTGGTGGGCATCGCCAGCCGCCGCGACCTGATGGGAGTTCTCGCGGAGGGGGACGAGCGGATCCGCGACGACGTCCTCGCCGCGTTGCGCGACTCCACTGAGACGGCGGGGTGGCGGGTGGCCGTGCACGACGGGCTCGTGGAGCTGTCCGGCGGCGACGCGGACGAGCGGTCGGCGCGGATCGCCGAGCTCATCGCCGGCACGGTGCCGGGCGTCGCCGGCGTCACGCTCACCCGGTGACCCGCGCCCGCCCGGCCGGCGGGGGCCGCGAAACGCCCCCGCCGGCCGGAGTTCAGCCGCGGACCCGGTCGGCCGGCCTGCCCGCGAGGGCGGCACGGGCGGGGAGCAGGGTCGCGGCGAAGGCCAGGCCCAGCGTGGCGGCCACCATCGCGGCCAGCACCGCCGGCCGCACGTGGGGGATCGCCGAGCCCGTCAGCCCGTAGCTCACCGCCGCCAGCGTGGGCACCGCGATCGCCGTGCCGACGACCAGCGCGACGCCGCCGACCAGCAGCGCCTCCCAGCGGATCACGCCGAGCACCTGGCGGCGGGTGCCGCCGACCAGGCGGAGCAGCGCGAACTCGCGCACCCGCCCGGCCGTCGCCATGACCAGCGTGTTGACCACCGAGATGGCGATGAACACGATGATCAGGCCGAGCGCGAGCAGGTTGACCCAGTCGTTCAGCTCCGCCGCCGCGTCCCGGTCGGCCTTGGCTCCCGCGCGGTCCGTCACCGTCAGCCCCGGGCTCACCGCGGCGAGGCGGCTCCGGACCGACCCGTCGCCCACGACGAGGAGCCGGTCGGCCATGCCGGAGGCGGTGTGGGCGCGCACCAGGTCGTACGGCAGGGCCACGTCGCCGAAGCCGAGCCCTCTGTCGTAGACGGCCACCACCGTCGGCGTGATCGGCGTGCCGTCGCCGAGGCGCAGCCGCACCCTGTCGCCGACCGACGCGCCGAAGGAGCCCGCGGCGAGCGTGCTCAAGGCAACCGTCTTCCCGGCGTCCCCGCGCAGCCGGTCCAGCGACCCGGCCCGGACGTCCAGGTCGAGCCCGTGCGCCGGGACGGTGAGCCCGAGCGCGCCGTACGGGCGCAGCGTGGGCTCGCCCAGCTCGTCGAAGTGGCCGATCACCCGGGTGTCGATCACCTCGGTCACCCCGGCGACCCCGGGGAGCGCCCGTACGGCGTGGGCGGCGTCCGCCGGCACCCCCGGCCCGGCCGAGCTCACCACGTAGTCGGCCCGCATGCCCTCGGCGGCCTGCCGCTCGGTCGCGTGGCCGATCGTCGACTGGGTGAAGACGGTGGTGCCGGCGAAGGCCAGCATCAGGGTGAGCGGGCTGACCACGGCGGCCAGACTCCTGGCCCCGGTACGGGTGTTCGCGACGGCGAGGTAGCCGCCCACCCGCGACGCCCGGCCGAGCGCGCCGCCCACCAGCGCGACCGCGACCCGGACCAGCCACGGTCCCAGCAGCGCGGCGGCCACGGTGAGGAGGATCACGATGCCGCCCGCGCTCATCGCCGCCGTCTCGCCGGTCATGAACATCGAGAGACCGCACAGAGCCGTGCCCAGGGCCAGGAAGACCAGCCCGGTGACGGCGCGGACGCGGCCCAGCGCGCGGGGCTCGGCCGCGGCCTCGCCCAGCGCCTCGGTCGGGCGGATCCGGGTGGCCCGCCGCACGGCTCCCCGGGCCGACAGCCAGGCCGTGGCCGTCCCCAGCGCCACGGCGACCAGCATCGGCACCGGTCCGACCGTGAGCGGGAAGGCGTCCGGGATCATCCCCTTGGAGACGAGCTCGCCGAACATCCACCGGCCCGCGGCGACGCCCGCCGGCACGCCGGCCGCGCTCGCCACCGCGCCGATCAGCAGCGCCTCCTTGCCGGTCATCGACCGGACCTGTGCGGGGGTGGCGCCGATCGCCCGCAGCAGCGCGATCTCCCGCCCGCGCTGGCGCAGGGCGAGCCCGAACGTGCCGGCGACCACGAAGGCCGCCACCATGACCGCGATGCCGCCGAGGCTGCCGCTGAGCACGACGAGCGTCTCCCTGGCCGCCGAGGACCGCGGCTCCTCGCCGAAGCCGCGCTCGTCGCCCGCGTACGTCACCGGACCGGCCGCGGCCGGCGCGTCGCCGCCCTTCCGACCGCCCTTCAGCCCCAGGGAGACGCGGCCCGTCGCGTTCTCCGACCTCGGCAGCGCGGCGTCGATCCTGTCCTTCAGCCGTTCGGGGTCGCCGGAGCCGAACACCCCGAACGCGGACACCCGGCCCTGATGGCCGAACAGCTCGGCCGCCCGCGGCGCGGAGAAGAAGACCGCCGGCTGCCGGGCGACGCCGGAGCCGGAGCCGGCGATGCCGGCCACCGTGTAGGCGCGGAGGCCGTCCCGGCCCAGCACGCGCGCCGTCGTGCCGACCTTCAGCCGCGCCGCGTCCGCCAGGACGGCGTCGAGGACGATCTCGTCGGGCGAGGCGGGCGCGCGTCCGGCGCGCAGCGTGTACGGCGTGAGCCGCGCGGACTCCCACCCGTGGCCGTAGACGCTTCCGTGGACGGCGCGGCCGTCCGCGTCCAGCAGCCCGACCGGGAAGGTCAGGTCGGGCACGACCTCCCGCACGCCGGACACCTTCGCGAGGTCGGCGGCCAGCGAGGCCGGGATCGTCGTGGGCTCCTCCAGCGGCACGCTCTCGGTCACCTCGATCGGGCCGTCCTCCTTCTTGAGGATCGAGGTCGACTGCGGTCCGGCCACCACGACGGGGGCGGCGCCGTACCGCTCCGGCCGGATCTGGGCGCGCAGGCCGGTCTCCATGAGCACCCCGCAGGCGGTGACCAGGACGGCGGCGAACAGCAGGGCGAGGACGGAGCCGACCAGCGACGGCAGCCGGCGGCGCATGGTGGCGAAGGCGAGGCCGAGCATCACACGGCCGCCATCGACCGGCCGAGGGCGGACATCCGCCGCGCGATGGCGTCGGAGGTGCCGGAGCGGACGGTGTCCACGATGACGCCCTCCGCCAGGAAGAGCACCTGGTCGGCGTAGGCCGCCGCCACCGGGTCATGGGTCACCATCACCACGGTCTGGCCCATGGCGTCCACCACCTGGCGCAGCAGGCCGAGCACCTCGGCGGCCGTCGTGCCGTCGAGAGCGCCGGTCGGCTCGTCGGCGAAGACCACCTCGGGCCGGGTCACCAGCGCGCGGGCGAGCGCCACCCGCTGCTGCTGGCCTCCCGAGAGCTGGGACGGCCGGTGCGCGACACGGTCGCCGAGCCCGACCCGCCGGACGACCTCGTCCAGCCAGGCCCGGTCGGTCCGCCCTCCGGCCAGCCGGAGCGGCAGCGTGATGTTGTCGGCGACGCTGAGCGAGGGGATCAGGTTGAACGCCTGGAAGACGAAGCCCGCCTTCTCCCGCCGCAGCTCGGTCAGCCGGGTCTCGCCCATCCGCGACAGCTCCACGTCGCCCAGGTGGACCGTGCCCGACGTCGGCGTGTCCAACCCGGCCGCGCAGTGCAGGAACGTGCTCTTGCCCGACCCCGACGGCCCCATCACGGCGGTGAACCCGCCCCTGGGCAGCCCGACCGTCACACCGCGCAGGGCGTGCACCTCGTGCGCTCCCCGCCGGTACGTCTTCGTCACCGCATTCATGCGAATGGCAGGTGATGCCACCTGAATCCCCCGTTTGTCCCGAGTTCTGATTACCGGGTCAACCGTATGGACCAGGGGGTTTCCCACGGGAGAAGGCGTTCCGCCGTCTCGGTGGTAGGGCTGGCCCTACTGTCCGTCGGCGTCCGCCGCGTCGGCCTGGACCGCCAGCAGCTCCGCCGAGTCGGTGAGGCTGAGCTTCCTGCGTACGCGTTCGTAGAACGTGGTCAGGCCGAGCCGTACGACGTGGGCGGCGGCGGGCCGGGGGCGGATGCCGATGCGGTCGCCGGGCTCGACGTAGCCCGCCACGTTCCCGTCCACCTCGACGGCGAGCCGCCCGCTGGTCGGTAGCACGGCCAGTTCGACGGTGTCCCGCAGCGACAGCACCACCCCGCGGTTGCTCGCGGAGTGCGGGGCGGCCGGGGTCACGAGCAGGGCCTCGACCTCGGGGTTCACGATCGGGCCCCCGGCCGAGAAGCTGTAGGCGGTGGACCCGGTCGTGGTCGCGACGATGACGGCGTCGCCCGCGTAGCCGATGAACGGCCGGCCGTCCACGCGCACCGCCACGACGGCGCTTTTTTGCCCGGGGACGCGGACCACCGCGACGTCGTTGAAGGCGGTGACGCCCCGGGAGCCGAGGACGGCGTCCACGGCCAGCCGGGGCTCGATCGTGTAGCGCCCGGCGTCGATGGCCGACAGCGCGCCGTGCAGGTCGGGAACGTCGACCTCGGCCAGGAATCCGAGCTTGCCCACGTTCACCCCGAGGACGGGGGCGCACTGCCGGTCGGCCAGCCGCATCGCCCTGAGCATGGTGCCGTCGCCGCCGAGGCTGATCAGGAGCTCCGACCGCGGGCCCAGCTCCTCGGGCGGCACCGGGACCACCGCGTGGTCGAGCCGCTGAACCTCGTCCTGGACGCCGAGGACCAGCGCGTCCCTGCGAGCGGCCCACTCCAGGATCGCGACGACCGCCCCGGCGCAGTCGCGCCGGGGGTGCAGAACCAAGCCGACAGTGCGCATGACGGCGAGCCTCCGTGGTCCGGCCCGGGGGACGCGGGCGCCGTTCCGCGCTGGTGAACGCGGTCCGCTGCTCTTCGCCCAGGGCGGCGCTCGCTCATCACCGGGGGAGCGGTGCCGCCACACCCGCCGCCTTCGGAGTTCCCGCCGAGTCGGAATCTGATTTATCTCAGAAATGACATTTTAGTGATGAGGAGTCGGATCTCTGGAGGCGGCCCGCGGCAACCGGCCGTGCTGTGGCCGCCGGTCGCGGCATGTCCTGGTTCGCGTCTGTGATGACGGGGCCCTGGGCGCCGGGCGGCTCTCAGCGGGGGCGGGAGAGGAACAGCCCCAGCCCCACGGCCGGGAGCGGCACCATGCACAGGATCGTGAAGACCCCCTCCGGGCCGTACGCCTCGGCCGCGGCACCCAGGGCGGGGGCGGCCAGGCCGCCGACGCTCACGGCGAGCCCGAGCGTGACGCCGGCGGCGGTGCCCGGCCGGTTCGGCAGGTAGTCCTGGCCCAGCTTGACGAGCACGGCGAACGGGATGTTGATCGCGATCCCGGCGAGTACCGCGAACAGCAGCGGGAGGTAGGGGCCGGGCGCGATACGCAGGAGGACGAGCGCCGGGACGGCCAGCACACTGCCGAGCTGCACCGTACGGACGAGGCCGATCCGGTCGGCGATGCGCCCGCCCAGCACCGTTCCGGCGACCCCGCCGACCAGGAACCCGGCCAGCGCCGTACCCGCGACGCCGCGCCCGGCGTCCAGGTGCCTGATCCAGAACAGCTCGATGAAGGTGAGCACGCCGAAGAACACCACCGAGCGGACGATCTCGACGCCGGTGAGCACCATGAAGGGCGCCCACCTGTCGGTCCCCGACCGGCCGGCCGCCTGTACGGCGACGGCCGCGGGCCGGTTCCTGAGCAGGACGAAGGCGATGAGCACGGCGGGCGGGATGAACAGCGCCGTCGCGCCGACGCCCATCGCCATCAGCGCGGGGGTGGCGAGGACCGGCGCCAGGAAGAACCCGACGCTGCCTCCCGCGGCGAAGACGCCCATCGCCGTGGTGCTCTCACCGGCCACCTCCCGGGCCGCCTTGCCCGCCGAGGGGTGGAACATCGCCACCCCGAGCCCGGAGAGCAGGATCAGCGTCCACACCGCCGCGTACGACTGCACCAGCCCGGACAGGCCGAGCCCGAGCCCGGCGAGGGCGACGCCCGCGGCGGCGAGCCAGCCCAGGCGGAAGCGGTCGACCGCGAGGCCGATGAACGGCTGCGGGATCGAGCTGCCCAGGGCCGCCGCCAGGGTGAGCCCGGAGGCGGCCACATATCCGTAGTGCCGGTCGAGCACGAAGTACGGCACGCAGGCCGGGACCAGTCCCTGGTAGAGGTCGTCGACGGCGTGCGCGGCGGCCCACACCCAGATGCGCCGCCCGGGGGAGGCCGGGGCCGTTTCGTCGCCGTCCTGCCCGTGTGGTCGCGCCGTCCCGGCCGCCTCGGCCGCTCCGCTGAGTCCGGCGGGCCTGGTCGGCCCGGCTGGTCCGGCTGGTCCGGCTGGTCCGGCTGTCTCGGTTGTTTCGGTCACTGAGGGTCTCCTTGTCGTTGCCCGAACGAGCATTTCGGAGGACCACATCAGCGGGCTAGCGATACTCTGCCGTCTTATGTCGACAACCAGCCAACGTGGCCACGGCGGGCCGGTGCGCATCCCGCTGGCGCACCGGGAGCGCATCGACTGGCACGACCACGCCGAGCATCAGCTCATCGCCCCGCGTCTCGGCGTGCTGCGCATCTCCACCCCGACGGGGACGTGGGCCGTGCCCCCTCATCGGGGCGTGTGGATCCCGGCGGGCGTGCCGCACGCGCACGAGGCGTACGGCCCCACCGAGATGCGGGCGATCGTCTTCGACCGCACGGTCAACCCGCTGCGGGCGGACTGCCCGACGGTCCTGGCGATCACGCCCCTGCTGCGGGAGGTCGTCATCGCCCTCACCGACGAGGGCGACCTGACCGCCGGGCAGCGGCGCAACCTGGAACGCGTGGTCCTCGACCAGCTCCGCCGGGTTGAGGCGCTCCAGGTCTTCCTGCCGTCCCCGTCCGACCCGAGGCTGCGGGACATCGCCGTGATCCTGGACGCGGACCCGGCCGACGGCCGCACGCTCGCCCAGCTCGGCACGGCGGTCGGGGCGTCCGAACGCACGCTGAGCCGGTTGTTCCGGAGCGAGACCGGCATGAGCTTCCCTCAGTGGCGAGCCCAGTTGCGGCTGCACCGCTCGCTCACTCTGCTCGCCGCGGGCGCGTCGGTGACCTCGATCGCCGCCGCCTGCGGCTACAGCGGACCCAGCGCCTTCATTCACGCTTTCAAGCACGCCTTCGGCACCACCCCGGGCGCGTACGGCACGGACGACTGATCCGGCGCCGGCCCCGCCTCCCAGTGACCTGCACGGCAGACACCATCGGCTGACCGGCGCCGGCCGCTCCGTGTTGACCTCAAGCATGCTTGAGGTTCTACGGTCGTCCCTGTTCCGGTGTTGTGTGGAAAGGGGTGTGTCGGCGTGACGATCAAGGAGTACCCGCAGGAAGTGGTGGCCGCCCAGCCCATCGGGGCGTGGAGCGGCGAGGCGTACCGGCGGGTGGTGGGCGCCCTTCGTGGGGAGCTGGCGCGGGAGAACCTCACCCAGCCTCATTGGTGGACGCTGAACCATGTCGCCGGGGAGCCCGGCACGTGGACCAGGGAAGCGCTGACCGAGCGGCTGACGCCGTACGAGGACCTCGGGATCGGCTTCGACGGCGTGTTCGACGACCTGGTCGCCCGCGGTTGGATGACCGAGGACGCGGGGGTCATGACGCTGACCGAGGCGGGTGAGGCCGGGCGTCTCCGGGCCCGCGAGCGCAACCTGCGGGTCCACGAGCGGACGCACGACGGCATCGACACGGCCGACTACGTGACCACGGTCAACGTCCTGCGCCGGATGGTCGCGAACCTGGGCGGGAACGGCGACCTGCCCGACTGAGGTCCCATGCCTCGCAGACGCTGCGCAGGCCGGATCGCGGCCGGGGTGCCCGGCCGCGATCATCTGCCCGGCCGATCGTCAGTGCGGTCGGCGGAGTCCCGCGATGAGGATCCCGACCAGTCGACGCGCGTCGTAGCGGGGATCGCTGTCCGCGCCTATGCAGAGGTTCCCGACGCCGCGCATGAGCTCGTAGGCCTCCAGGTCGGATCGGATCTCGCCGGAACCGGCCGCGGCGTCGAGCAGCTCGGTGCACACGGGCACGAGACGGTCGAGGAAGTAGGCGTGCAGGGCGTCGAAGCCGGCGTCGTCGGACCGCAGCGCGGCGGCGAGTCCGTGCTTGGTGACCAGGAAGTCGACGAAGAGGTCGATCCATCGCCCCAATGCGGCGTAGGGAGTCACGCTGGTCGCCAGCAGCGCTGGACCGGCCTCCACGCAGGCCTCGACCTGGTGCCGGTAGACCGCGATGATGAGATCCGCTCGAGTCGGGAAGTGACGGTAGATCGTGGCCGTCCCGACGCCGGCCTTGGCCGCGATGTCGCGTACCGGCGCTTCCACGCCCGACGTCACGAAGATCGCGGCGGCCGCGTCGAGCAGGGTCTCCTTGTTGCGCCGCGCGTCCGCCCGTTTGGGCCGGGCCGCGTGCCCTGCGCCACGGTCGCCGTCGTTCACTTCGCCGTTCCCTCCACCATCGAGATTGCTAAACGGGACAACGTTCCGTATCTTCAAGCGGGACATGGTTCCGTTTGCTCATGATGCCAGAGCAGGGGACCGGCGACCAAGCCACGCGTCGCCACCACACTTCACCCGCAATGGAGGAGACGGTCATGCAGTACCGCACCTTGGGTCGTACCGGTGTGCAGGTCAGCTCCCTCGCGCTCGGCGCGATGAACTTCGGTGCGATCGGACGCACCACCCAGGACGAGGCCACCGCCATCGTCGACGCCGCCATCGAAGCCGGGATCAACCTCATCGACACCGCCGACATGTACAGCGGCGGCGGGTCGGAAGAGATGGTCGGTAAAGCCATCGCCGGTCGCCGCGACGACATCGTGCTGGCCACGAAGGCGACCATGCCCATGGGCGACGAGCGCAACCATCGGGGCAGTTCGCGCCGCTGGCTGGTCACGGCGCTGGACGACAGCCTGCGCCGCCTCGGCGTGGACCACGTCGATCTCTACCAGATCCACCGGTGGGACCCGAGCACCAGCGACGAGGAGACGTTGTCGGCTCTGACCGACCTGCAGCGCGCGGGAAAGATCCGCTACTTCGGCTCCTCGACCTTCCCCGCGTACCGCATCGTGCAGGCGCAGTGGGCCGCCCGCGAGCACCGCCTGAGCCGGTA
Organism: Microtetraspora fusca; assembly: GCF_001570365.1. Taxonomy (GTDB): domain Bacteria; phylum Actinomycetota; class Actinomycetes; order Streptosporangiales; family Streptosporangiaceae; genus Microtetraspora; species Microtetraspora fusca. The sequence goes on from NZ_BBYK01000056.1 coordinate 99,879, forward strand.
CGTCACCGAACAGCCCAGCTACTCGATCCTGCAGCGCGGGATCGAGAGCCACGTACTGCCCGTGACCGAGGAGTACGGGCTCGGCGTGCTGGTGTGGAGCCCGTTGGCCTCGGGCTGGCTGTCGGGAGCGATCCGTGAGGGCCGGGAGATCGCCACCCACCGCTCGACGTTCATGCCGCAACGCTTCGACACCGCCATTCCGTCCAACCGGGCCAGGCTGGACGCCGTCGAGCGGTTGGCCGGCGTCGCCGACGAGGCCGGCCTGACGGTGATCCAGCTCGCGCTCGGATTCGTGACCGCGCATCCCGCCGTGACCAGCGCGATCATCGGTCCCCGCACGCTGGACCACCTGCACTCGCAACTCGCGGCCGCCGACACCGTGCTCTCCGCCGACGTGCTCGACGCGATCGACGCGATCGTCGCCCCCGGCACCGACCTCGCGGCACACGAGAAGTTCGACACTCCGCCCGCGCTGCTCGACCCGTCACTGCGACGTCGCTGACCGCCCGAGGGGCAGCCTCCACGTCCTCTGACCTCGCGGCGCTCGGCCTCGCCTGATGTCACACAGGTGTGTACGGCGTCCAGGCGATGACGAATGCGGTGACCAGCAGGAGTGGCAAGACCTGCACCAACGCGATGTCCCGTCGGTGACGCCTCCACGCGACGACGGCAACCGCCAGCAGAATCAGGGCCACGACCGCCGATGACGTGTAAGCGGCAGCGGAACGGAAGTTCATCTCCGCCAGCCATTCGGCGGGGGTCGGGTCTTCCCGCCCATCACACCAGACACTGGCCCCATCACAGAGCTTTCCCCGGAGGTGAACACTGCTTCGAACCCACCCCGCCACCAACAGGAGGAGCATGTCTCCCATCAGGATCGCACCGGCGGACACGACTCGCTGGGTGGCGGGAACTTCCCCGGCCTTGTGATCCTTCACCCCTCGATCGTACGGAAGGCATGCCTGCATCCCGCCCTGCCGGAGACGCCGACGCCGTCCGCGACCACCTGCGGGACTACGTCGTCGTCACTTGGGAGCGGTGCTGGCCGCGGACGAGGTGGGGCCCGGCGTGCTGAAGGCGGTCAGGAGCATGCGGCGAGCAGCTTCTTGGTGGCCGCGTCGGCCTTGCGAAGGGCGGAGACCTCGGCGGCTGATCGGCTTGCGGGCTCCTTGCGGTGTGGGCGGCAGGCTTTGATCAAGCGCTCTGCAAGCGGGTGAGCTTTCACTGCGTGCACAAGCCCGGGAGGCACCGCCAAGCCGGACCGGGACCTGCCCGTCATCCCAGGAGATCCGATGAAGCACACCACACCTGGCCCGGCCACCGCCACGCTCGCGTCGAAGCGGCGTGTCCTGTCCGGACTCGCCCTTGTCCCCATGGTGGTGACCCCTCTGCTGCTCGCGCCCGACGCCGCTCTCGCCCGCACCGCCCCGGCCGCCGGGGCCGGGGGAGCCGGTGCGGTAGGGGCGGCCGCCGCGTCCACAAGTGCGGCGCCGAAGCCGCTCGAGGGGGTCGCCGTCTACTACAAGGAGGGCAAGGGCACGATCAGACGGTACGAGCCCGGTAAGGGGTTTACCAAGATCGGCAAGGCGCCGGACTTTTCGTCCCAGTTCTCCGCCTCGCCCGACGGAACGAAACTCGCCTGGATCACAGAGGACGGCCGGCTCCACGTCGGTGACGGGAGCACGGAGAAGGTCGTGGCCAAAGGCGCGGCCGCCGGGTTCCCCTGTCTCACGCCGGTCTGGTCTCCCGACTCCACCCAGGTCGCCTACTTCCCCAAGGCCAATGCCGACAAGTTGCCGCTGATGGTGGTCAACGCGGACGGCACGGGCGCACGCAAGGTCGGCGAGGTGCTCGGCGACTGCCACCTCGCCTGGTCCGCCGACGGGCGCCATCTTGCCGGGGCGTCCGGCTCCACTGACCGCGTCTACGTGTTCGACATGCGGACCGGGACCTCCGTCCGGGCCAAGGGCATCAAGCTGGCCAACCACGTGCAGAGCCTGTCGCCGGACGGCAGGAAGGTCGTGGTGCACGCGCTGTCGCCGGAGGATCCGTCGGGCGATGGGCTTTGGCCGGAGATGTTCAGGCCGACGGTCGTCGACACCGTCACCGGGAAGAAGGTGCCCATCTCGGTGAAGGGCCTGAAGATCGGCGCGTTCTACCTCGCCGACGGCCGCCTGGTGGTCCGCGTCGCCGGCCGCAAGTACAACACCCTGGTCGTGCTCGACTCGTCCGGCATGGAACTGCAGCGGCTCGCCGAGCCGGCGGAGGTGCGCGACCAGGGCATCCTCCAGATCGTCAGATGACCGGCACCGCCGGAACGGCCCCCGGCTCCCGACGAAAGAGCGGTCACGTCGTCGCGGCCGGCTCGGCACGGTGCTGCCTCTGTCTGAGCTCCATGCGCCAATGCCGCTTGGATAGTGGCTCCGGTGAGGTGTGGATTGGGACGACAGGGGAGCAGAGTTGGACGTCCTCTCCTTCCCTGTCCCCTCACCGGGGGCACGGCTTCACTCGAAGGTGCGGCCAGAACCCAGAACCCTGCGTAGAACCACCTGAACCCGGTCCCGTCTCTTTGTCAGCTGATGGGCTGGTTCATGTCGACCAGGATCTGGTCGCGGGTCAGGGCCACGTTGTAGACGCGAACCTCGTCGATCAACCCATGGAAGTATTCACCTCGGGAACTGCTGCCTATGCGCAAGGTGCTCCAGCTTGTATTGATCCCCTGGCCTGCGCCGCTGTGGCCTCCGACGAGTTCGCCATTGATGTAGAGGCGACCGCCATCCGGGCCGAAGGTGTAGGCGAGATGGCTCCAGGTGTTCAGCGGGAGGGCAGGCCCTCCCGCGCCCCAACACCCCGATGCTAGGCAGACCATTCCCTGCGGGATGTTGTCGAAGCTGGGCTGCATGGACGACCAGAGTCCGTAATCAAAGGACGTGGTCGTCCCCGCGTCCTTTGTCACCACAGCGCTCTTGAAGTTGAGTACGCCGTAGGACGCCGGCTTGACCCAGGCCTCGATGGTCAGCGCGCTGGCGGCCACAGGGGAGGAGGGTGACGGGGACACCTCCACCCAACTCGAGGTTCCATCGAAGGACAGCGCGTTTCCGTACTTCCCGATCGCCCAGGTGGTGTTTCGGGCGACGCCTTTGTTGTTCTGACCAGAGGAATCGCGAACGACGGTTCCGGTCCCTTCTTGCATGCCATAGGCCGCGAAGGGTATCGGATGGGGCGGCTTGACCACGCCGACGGCCTCGGGGGTCATCGGACCGGCCTGTCCCGCGCTGTCCACGGCGACGATCCGGTAGTAGTAGCGCGTCCCGACAGAACGACTCGGGTCCGTGTAGCCCGGCGTGGCGACCGTGGCGATGAGATTGCCGACCGAAGGCGTGAAACCGGGAGACGTGGAGCAGTGGATGCGGTAGGCGGCGATCCGCCTGTCGTCCTTGGATGCGCTCCAGGTGAGCTGAATGTCAGCTCTGTAGCCGCCCGCCGGAGCCGTCCCGCCGGTCGCGGTGAAGTCGCCTGGTTGGGTGGGCGGTGTGTCACGTGTCGTGAGCCCGTTCACCGAGGTGGCCATATCCGCCTGGATTCCACCGGCGTCGAGCGCTGCGTCGTAAATCCTCACCTCGTCGACACGACCCTTGACAGTGGCTCCGCCGGACTGCGGATTGAGCACCAGGGGTTGAGCATCGTAGGCGATGGTCTGAACGATGGAGCGATTGGCGATTTCGACCCCGTTGACGTAAAGGCGTACGGTGCTTCCGTCATAGGTGCCCGCCACATGACTCCAGGTATCGGGCGGCAGCGTCCGACTCGCAGTGACCGGGGCGGTACCCACGCGGAACGCCGCCAACCCGCTCAGGACCGTCAGGCCATATGACAGCGCGCTCGTCCCGTATTTTTTCGACAGGATCCAGAAGCTGGAGTTTCCGGTCGGCGAGGCCAATGACGATGGGTTCACCCAGGCTTCCACCGTTATTCCGTTGGCCGGGCGAAGGGATGGCGAATCGCTGATCGTGACCGAACTTGTCGGATCGGTGAAGGCAAGAGCCTGACCGAACGCTCCGTCCTCCCACAGGGGCTGGCTCACCGTGCCGTCATTACCGTTCCCCGAACTGTCGTGCACGATCGTGCCCGAACCTTCGTCGAGCGCGTACGACGCGACCGGCGCGGGTTGCGCCTCGGCCCTGCCGGGTAACGCGAGCAGGGTCGTGACGATCACCCCGGCGATCGCCCCGCGCCCGACTTTCATGAATCCCATGCGGTCCCCTCATGATGGATCCGACCTGAACCCGGTTTTCGTGCGCGCTCTGTCTTCTTGCTGAAATGCGCACACGGATTCCGAAGCAAGCGTCCACCGCCCCTGTATATCGGCGGTATATTTCGATGTTCCGCAGTCGAGTCAAGCCCGTATGTCCGAAGCCCGATGCCGTATAGATAGCAGTTGATCAGGGTCTTTGCTGGGCGGCCGACGGTGTGGACAAGAGTGTGACGGTCGGTGGACCCGCGTACCGGCGGTGCGCGACTTGGTGGAGGGTTCGGGGCCAGGAGGCGTCGGCTGGCTCAGGGGAAAGGCCACGCGGTAGGTGACCGAGCGGCGCACGATGCGGACAGTGCCGAGCGACTTGATCCTCCAGTCGAGTCAGATGCCGGGGCGGATTCGAGGAGGTGTCGCCGGCCGGCCGGTGCCGTGCCGGTTCCGGGGCGCGGCACCGGTGACGCGGATCGCCGACCTGTGAGGTCGCGCCCTGCGGCCCCGAGCGTCGGCGCGTGGTGCCAATTCATTCCATTTTTCTCCCTTCACTTCGGGGCTATGGTTTCGCCATCTCACGGATTCCTGTGTCCGGATATTTCGTCATCCGGCATTAATTCATTCCTGTGGAGGTGACTTTCCTGTGCCTTCTGGCCTTATGAGGATCGCCGGGGCGCTCGTGCTCGCCCTGGCGACTGTGCCGGCGGTCGCGGTCGCCGCTCAGGCGGCGGAGCCGCCGTCGGTGGTGATCGATTCATCCGAGACCGCGCCCGGCGTCGTACGGCTCGCCGGCCGGTTCACCGCGGCGTACGACGTGAACGTCGTGGTGAACGGCGAGCGGATCGAGCGTGCCAGGGTGAACGACCCGGACGCCGACGACAACGGGACGTGGTCCTACGACCTGGACACGAGCGACATCGACGGCGAGATCGAGGTCTACGCCAAGGCCACGGTGGCGGAGACGCGGTACGGCACCTGGTCGCAGCCGCTGCGGCTCACGGTCGACAACCCGCGGGCCAGGTCGCCGAAGGTGTCGATCGCCGAACCGGCCGACGGGGCCCGGCTGACCCGGCCCACACCCGTACGGGTGAAGGTCGCCGGAAATGACGTGCGCTCGGTGCGGGTCCGGATCAACGGCGGTCCCTGGCAGCGCGCATCCGGCGCGGCCGGGCGGTACGTCGTCCTGGTGAACCCGGCGAAGTACGGCGACGTCATGGCGAGCCTGGAGGCGGAGGCGGTCGACGCGCGCGGCCACGTGTCCCGGTCGGCCAGCACCTACGTGGCGTTCGGCGCGGCGAAGAAGGAGCGCCCGGAGCGGCACCGGCAGGACCGGGCGATGTGGATCTGGGAGAAGGCCTCCTACAACCTGGTGCTCAACGCCGGGTCCCGCCGCCTGCTGGAGACCGTCCTCGCGCCCGGCTCGACGATGTACCTGGGCGTGGACACGTACGCCGGGCGCGACATGATCGAGGACGCGCGTCCGCAGCTGCGCGACCTCGTCGCCTGGGCGCACGGCCGGGGGATGAAGGTGCACGCCACGGTGGCCGGCGGAACGCGGCCGCCCTACCTCGGGGCGCTCTCCCGCTACCGCGACCGGGCCGTCCGGGAGATGGAGCGGGTGCTCGACTACAACCTCTCGTCGGCGCCGGCCGAGCGTTTCGACGGGATCAACGTGGACATCGAGCCCTACATCCTGCCGTGGTTCAACAGCGCCAAGCCGGACGTGCAGGTCCAGTGGCTGGACACGCTGCGCGCGATGATCGCCCGCCGGGACGTGTCCGGGCAGCCGCTGCTGTTCGGCCCCGCCGTGCCCCGCTGGCTGGACACCTCCGCCTGCTGCACGGACATCACGTACGGCGGGACCACCCGCACGATGGCCGAGCACATCCAGGACATGACGGACTACATCGCGATCATGGACTACCGGGACCAGGCGGACGGCTCCGCGGGGATCATCGCGCAGGCCGCCGACGAGATCGCGTACGCTGAGCGGATCGGCAAGCCGGAGTCGGTGGTGGTCGGGGTGGAGACCCTCGACATCGCGACCAGCGGCGACCCGTCCAGCATCACCTTCCGTGAAGAGGGCAGGGACGTTTTGGAGACCGAGCTGGCGAAGGTCTACCAGGCGTTCTCCGGCAGCCCCGCCTTCGCCGGGGTGGCGCTGCACCACTACGACTCCTACCGGGAGCTGCCCACGGTGTGGGGCGCGTCCGCGCGGTGGCCCGACCTGCCCGCCGACTCCGGCCCGCCCACGGGCGTCGAGTCGCCGCCGAAGGCCGTCGCGTTCGACCACGCCACCGTCGATCTGACGTACGGGCGCGCGTACGACGACACCGAGGTCGAGTTCTACGAGGTGCACCGATCGACGGATCCGCGCTTCACGCCGGGGCCGGGCACCGTCGCCGGGCGGGCGCGCGGCCTGACCTACACCGACGCCGGACTGCTGCCCGGCACCACGTACACGTACCGGATAGTGCCGGTGGACGTGGCGGGACACCGCGGCCCCGCCTCCGCCCCGGTCACCGTGACGACCGGGACCACCGACCTGCGCCCGATGGTGGTGGAGTCGATGGCCGTCACGCTGGAGGGCGGCGCGGCGCGGGTGCGGCTGCGCGTCGTCGACAAGGAGACCGGGCGGCCGGTGGCCGCGACCGTGCGCGGCCGGTTCACCTTCTCCGGGGGACGGTACGTGACGGTGACGGCGGACGCCGACGGCCGGGCCACGGCGACGTCCGAGGGATTGAAACTGCCGACGGGCGAGATCGGCTTCGCCGGCCACCGGCTGACCGCCCCCGGCCACTACTGGGCCGCCGCCTACGACCGGGACCGGGAGGTCACCGCCCGCTGGTGATTCGCTTCCCGCGGCCTCCCCGCAGCGGGAGGCCGCGACCCACAGATGATCGGAGCTGACCGACGGCCGGAGCTGACCGTCCGCCGGTGACCCTCGCCTGTCCAGGGCCGCCTCCCCGCCGGAGGCGGCCCTTTCCTGTGCCGGTCATTGGGATAAATTCATTCCGTTTAACCGCGAAATATGGGGTGAATTTAGGATTGACATTACGGACATATGGCGAGAAGAATCCCGTTATGGAGCCACCTGATGGAATGAATTCCCTCCCAAGGGGACGGCGATTCCGCACCCTGGCCGCACGCCTGCGGCAGGAGATCGTGCAGGGTCGCTGGCCGGTCGGCGGCAGGCTGCCGACCGAGGCCGAGCTGGCGCAGACCTACTCGGTCGGGGTGAACACGGTGCGCCGCGCGGTCGACCTCCTGGTCGAGGAGGGGCTCGTCCGGCGGCGGCAGGGGTCGGGCACGTTCGTGACCGCCTCCGCCACCACGGGGGCCAGGCCGCGCCTCATCGGCGCGCTCGTTCCGTCGAACACCTACTACTTCCCCCAGGTCGTCCAGGGCATCGAGCGGGCGGCCACCGCCGCCGGCGTCCAGCTCGTGCTCGCGTGCTCCAACTACGACCCCGGCGTCGAGCTCGCGCAGATCCAGCAGCTCGTCGACGTCGGGGTCGCGGGCCTGCTGCTGGTGCCCAACCTGCACCTCGCCGCGGACCCCGCCGCGCACCTGGCCCGGCTGCGCGAGCTGCCCGTGCCGTACGTGCTGGTGGAGCGGAGGCCGTCCGACCCCCGCCCGGCCGACCCCACCTCCTACGTCTGCACGGACGTGCACGGGGGCGGCTACGCCGCGGTCCAGCACCTGAGCGGGCTCGGCCGCGGCCGGATCGGCTACCTCGGCCGGATCGGCACCGCCACGTCCGAGCAGGTCTTCGCCGGGTACCGCCAGGCCGTGGCCGACCTCGGACTGCCGGAGATCCCGGAGGCCGTGGCCCGGCAGCCCGTCTGGACCGGCAACGACATGCTCGCGTTCGCCAACGCCTGCGTCACCCACAAGGTCCGCGCGGTGGTGTGCCTCGGTGACCGCGAGGCGACCGCGCTCCTGCCTTACCTGCGCCGGGTCGGCCTGAACGTCCCGGACGACGTCGCCGTCGTCGCCTACGACGACGAGGTCGCCGACCTGTCCGAGGTGCCGCTCACCGCCGTCTCCCCGCCCAAGGCGGAGGTCGGGCGCATGGCCACGGAGCTCCTGCTCCGCCGGATCGAGCTCGGCTCCGTCGCTCCCGTCTGCCGCGTCGTGCTGCAGCCCCGCCTGGCCGTACGGGCCTCCTGTGGCGCCGCCTCCGGCAGCCTCGTCGAGGTCCGCGTCCCCATGTGACGCCGGCCGCGTCTTCCTCACCCCCTTCCCCCCTTCCTGCTGGAGGTCCTCATGAGAGTGCGCATGCTCGCCGCCGCGGCGGTGGCCGTCCTGACCGTCGGCGGCACGGCCGCGTGCGGCGGCTCCGCCGACGACTCGGGAGCGGTCACGCTGAAGCTCGGCTTCTACGCCGCCGCCGGTGACCCGGCCGACACGACCATGCGCGAGCTCGTCAAGGAGTTCACGGCCGCCAACCCGTCGATCAAGGTCGAGCTTGAGGTCGCGCCGTACGTCAAGTTCTTCGAGCGGCTGCGCACCCAGATCGCCGGCGGCCAGGCGCCGCAGGTGTGGCTGTCGGACGGCGTACTCGTGCAGGAGTTCGCCGCGCGCGGCGCCCTCGCCGACCTGACCGACCGGGTCAAGACCGTGAACGCCGACGACTACTCCGGCATCGAGCTGAACCGGGACGCCAAGGGCCGGATCTACGGCTTCCCGCAGGGCGCCCAGACGCCGGTGCTGTTCTACAACAAGAAGCTGTTCGCCGACGCCAAGGTCGCCGAGCCGACGGCCGACTGGACGTACGACGACCTGGCCGCGGCGGCGAAGAAGCTGACCACGGACACGAACGGCGACGGCAAGCCGGACACGTACGGCTTCCGCGCCTACTCGCCGGGCTTCACCGAGAGCTGGTGGCCGATCATCAAGGCGTTCGGCGGCGACATCGTCACCGACGGCAACCGCAAGGTGGTCGTGGACAGCCAGCAGTCGAAGGCCGCGCTCGACTGGATGCTCGGCGCGATGGGCAAGGACGGGTTCGCCCCCGACTACGCGACCACCGAGGGCCTCGGCAAGGGCGTCGTGCACACGCTGTTCGCCACCGGCCGGGTCGCCATGTCGTACGGCATCTACGCCCGCAGCCTGCCCGCGACCACCGCGGGCGTCGACTTCGGGGTGGCGCCGATGCCGAAGGGCCCGGCCGGCCGCGGCAACGTCGCGATCGTCAACTCGTGGGTGGTCAACAAGACGGCCTCGGCGGCGCAGGCCGACGCGGCGTGGAAGTGGATCACCTTCTTCTCCGGCGAGGGCCCGCAGCGCAAGTGGGCCGAGCTGGGCGAGGCGATCCCGATCAACAAGAAGGTCGCCTCCACGGCCCTGCCCGCCGACCGCCATGCCTTCCTCGACTCGCTCGACGCGGCCACCGACCTCGGCGTCAACGCCGTGTGGTCGGAGTACACCGAGGCCCTGTCCAAGCGGATCAACGAGGCGCTGTCCGGAGCCACGCCCGTGGACACGGCGCTCACGGCCGGGCAGAAGGACGCCCAGGAGGTCATCGACCGCTTCTACGCGGGGCAGACGCAGTGACCGTGCTCACCGGAAGAGCCGGGAAGGCCGGGAAGGCCGGGAAGACGGCCGCCGACCGGCGGCCGTCCGCCCGCAAACGGCTCGCGGGGGAGCGGGCCTGGGCGATCGGCTTCGCCTCGCCCTACCTGCTCCACCTGGTCGCGCTGGCCGCCTGGCCGCTGCTCGCCTCGCTGTGGTTCAGCATGACGGACTACGACCTGGTCTCCTCGCCGAAGTTCATCGGGTTCGACAACTTCGTCCGGATGTTCAACGACGGCCTCTTCTGGCGGACGCTCGGCAACACGGCGTACTTCGCGGTGCTGTTCGTGCCGACCCAGACCGCCCTGGCCCTGGGCCTGGCGATCGCGCTCAACCAGCGGCTGCGCGGCATGGCCCTGTTCCGCGCTGCCTACTTCGTCCCGGTCGTCTCGTCGTGGGTGGTCGTCGCGTACGTCGCCGACGCCGTCTTCAACCCGCAGACCGGCCTCGCCAACCAGGTGCTCGACTTCTTCGGGCTGCCGGCCGAGAACTGGCTGCAGGACCCGGCGCTGGTCATCCCCACGCTCGCGGCGGTCGCGGTGTGGAAGGGCGTCGGCTACATGATGGTGCTCTTCCTCGCCGGCCTGCAGGCCATCCCGGAGGAGCGCTACGAGGCGGCGAAGATCGACGGCGCGTCGGCGTGGAACCGGTTCCGCTACATCACCCTGCCCGGCATCTCCGGCACCACGTTCCTGGTGCTGGTGCTCACCTCGATCGAGACGCTGCAGTCGTTCGAGCAGGTCTTCGTGATGACCGACGGCGGTCCGCACGGGGCGAGCGAGCTGACCGTGCTCCACCTCTACCGGCAGGGATTCCAGTTCTTCCAGATGGGCTACGCCTCGGCCATCGCGTGGGTGCTGTTCGTGCTCGTCCTCGCGCTCACCCTGGTGCAGTTCCGGCTCCAGCGCAGGTGGGTGCACTATGCGTAAGACCCTCTCCTACGTCCTGGTCACGGCGGGCGCGCTGGTCATGCTGGTGCCGTTCGTGGCCGCGCTCAGCAACTCGCTCAAGAGCTTCGCGCAGTACATCCAGGTGCCGCCGACGTGGATCCCCGACCCGATCCAGTGGGACAACTACGTGGAGGTGTGGCGGCGCACCCCGTTCGGGCTCTATCTGGTCAACAGCCTGGTGATCGCGGTCCTCGCCGTGGCCGGCAACGTGCTGACCAGCGCGGTGGTCGGCCACGCCCTGGCCCGGATGCGGCTGCCGGGCCGGCAGGCGCTGCTCACCATGGCGCTCGGGACCATGATGCTGCCGACCGTCATCACGATCGTGCCGAACTTCCTGCTGTTCCGCTCGCTGGGCTGGCTGGACACCCTGCTGCCGCTCATCGTGCCGTACTGGCTGGCCACGCCCATCGGGATCTTCCTGATGCGGCAGACCTTCCTCGGCATCCCGAAGGACTTCGAGGAGGCCGCGAGCCTCGACGGCGCCAACCCCTGGCAGGTGTTCTGGCGGATCCACGTGCCGCTGGCCAAGCCGGCGCTGGCCACGCTCGCGGTCTTCACGTTCACGACCTCGTGGAAGGCCGTGCTGGAGCCCACCATCTACCTCACCTCGCCGGAGAACTACACGCTGCCGGTCGGCGTGCTGAGCCTGAAGGGCCAGTTCGTCGGGAACGACCAGCTCGTCACGGCGGCCGCGATGATGAGCCTGCTGCCGATGCTGGTCGTGTTCGTCCTGGCCCAGCGCTATTTCGTCCGCGGAACCATGTCCGCGGGACTCAAGGGCTGAAGCGCCCCCATCCCTATCGGAAAGGAAATCGTGACCACATCATCCGGGCTGCGCCTGGGCGTCATCGGCGCGGGCACCATCGCGGAGTTCCACGTGGCCGCCGCCCGCCGGACGGCCGGACGGGCCAACGTCGTCGCGGTGTGCGACGTGCGGGCCGAGGCGGCGGAGAAGCTGGCCGCCGAGGCCGGGGCCCGCGCCTTCACCGACCACCAGGCGATGATCGACGCGGGCGGCCTCGACGCCGTCGTGATCACCGTCCCGCACGCCCTGCACGCCCCGATCACCCTGGACGCGGCCGCGGCCGGGCTGCACGTCCTGCTGGAGAAGCCGATCGCCACCACGCGTGAGGACGCGATCCGCATGATCGACGCCTGCCGCGCGGCCGGTGTCGTGTTCGCGGTCGGGCACGTCCTGCGCTTCGTCCCGACGCTGCGCGCCGCGGCCGCCTACCTCGCCTCCGGCGAGATCGGCGGCGTCGTGGTGGCCTCGGAGCGGCGTACCGCCGACTACGCCGACCCCGCGCGGCCCCGCTGGTTCCTCGACGCGGGCATGGCCGGCGGCGGCATCGTGCTCAACGTCGGCACCCACAGCATCGACAAGCTCCAGATGCTCGTCGGCTCGCCGATCGTCGAGGTCACCGCCCACACGGCCGCGCCCGAGGGCGGATCGGTCGAGACGGAGGCCGTCGCGCTCGCCCGGCACGCCGACGGCACCCGTTCGACGATCTCCGTCACCGGCACCGGCCTGCCGTTCACCGACGAGGCCGAGATCGTGTGCGGCGAGGGCGCGGTACGGATCAGCCGCGGCGAGGGCGTCTGGTCCTTCCGCAGAGGGGCCGCCTCCCAGGTGGCCGCGCCCGAGCCCGGCGAGATGGCCGCCGCGTTCGCCGCCCAGCTCGCCGACTTCGCGCGGGCCTGCGCGGAGGGGAGCACGCCCGAGGTCACGCCCGAGTACGCGCTGTCGGTCCTCGACGTCGCCCTCGCCGTCTACGAGTCATCCCGTCAAGGTTCCACCGTCACAGTGAAGGGACACCTGTGAACCCGCTCGCGTTCAGCACGCTCGGCATGCCGGGCGCCCCCGCCGCCGACGTCATCGAGACCGCCTCCCGGTACGGTTGCGCCGGCGTGGAGCTGCGCTGCGCCGACGGCGAGATCGTCGCGCCGGACACGCCCACCGCCGAACTGCGCGAGATCGCCCGCGCGTTCTCCGCGGCCGGGGTCGAGATCGTCGCGGTCTGCTCCTACACCCGGGTGGCGCGGCCGGACGGCGACCCGGTCGCCGAGGTGCTGCGGCACGTGGAGATCGCCGAGGCCCTCGGCTCGCCGTACGTGCGGGTCTTCGGCGGAGTGGAGGGGCAGGCCGACCCGGCCGCCGCCGCGACTCGGAGGCTCGCGGAGGTGGCGGAGCGGCTGCCGGACAACGGCGTCGACGTGCTCCTGGAGACCCACGACGTCTTCCTCACCGGCGAGGCGATCGCCGGGGTCCTCGCCGGTGTCGGCTCGCCGCGGGTTGGCGCGCTGTGGGACGTGGTCAACCCGTGGCGGGCGGGGGAGAGCGCCGCGGCCACGGCGGACGTGCTCGCGCCGTACCTGCGGCACGTGCAGATCAAGGACGCGGCGGCGCCCACCGAGCTGGCGCCGGTGCTGCCCGGACGGGGCGCCGTCGGCGTGGCCGACGTGCTCGCCGAACTCGACCGCATCGGCTACTCCGGATATCTCGCGCTCGAATGGGAACGCGCGTGGTACCCCGACGCGCCGCCCGTCGGAGAGGCGCTCGCCGCCTTCCGCGAGGTGCTCGGGCGGTGATCCCCCAGGTCGCCTCCTTCATCCCCGGAGAAGGGCGGTTCCCGCTGGACCTCGGCGTGCGGGTGAGCGGCCCGCACGCCGAGGCGGCGCGCGGGCTGCTCGGGACCGCCGCGGACGGCGACGGCCCCGGAGAGATCGTCCTGGGCCTCGTGGACGACCCGACCCTCGGGGACGAGGGGTACACCCTCACCGTCACCCCCGGGGAGGTCCGGATCGCCGCGGCGACCGCCGCCGGGCTGCGCTGGGGCGTCCAGACGCTGCGCCAGCTCGACGGGCCCGGCGGCGTCCCGTGCTGCGCCGTACGCGACGTGCCGAGGTACGCCTGGCGCGGCGTCATGATCGACGTGGCGCGCTGGTGGCGTCCGGTGTCCTTCCTGCGCACGTACGTCGACCTGCTGGCGCTGCACAAGTTCAACGTCCTGCACCTGCACCTCACCGACGACCAGGGCTGGCGGTTCGAGGTGCGCGGGCACCCGCGGCTCACCGAGGTCGGGGCGCACCGGGCCGAGTCCTCGGCCGGCCACGCGCGGGACGGCAGATTCGACGGGACCCCGCACGGCGGCTTCTACACCCAGCGGGAGCTGCGCGACCTCGTCGATTACGCGGCCGCCCGCGGCGTGACCGTGGTCCCCGAGATCGAGTTCCCCGGGCACTCCCAGGCCGCGATCGCGGCCTACCCGTGGCTCGGTCACTCGTCCACGGAGCCCGTCGAGGTGCGGACCTCGTGGGGCATCTCGTCGCACGTGCTCAACGTGAGCGACCGCGCCGCCGGGTTCGCCCGGGACGTGCTCGACGAGCTGAGCGACGTGTTCCCGTCCCGGTACGTCCACATCGGCGGGGACGAGGTGCGCGGCGGCGAGTGGGCCGCCAGCCCCGAGGCGGCACGGCGCGTGGCGAGCGAAGGGCTCGCCGGGCCGGCCGCGCTGCTCGGCTGGTGGGGGCGGCTCCTCGCCGACCACCTGCGCGGGCTCGGCCGCCGCGCCGTGGCCTGGGACGACATGCTCGACCACGACCCGCCCGACGACATGGTGATCATGGCGTGGCGGGGCGTGGACCGGATCGAGGCGGCCCTGCGGGCCGGGCACGACGTGGTGGCGGCCCCGCACACCCACACCTACCTCGACTACGCCCAGTCCGACGCTCCAGGGGAGCCGCTCTGCATATCGGGGCCGCTCCTCTCCCTGGAAACCGCGTACGGATTCGACGCGGGGGAGGGCGTCCTCGGCATGCAGGCCCAGCTCTGGAGCGAGTACCTCCCCACGAAGGAACGCTTCGACTACAACGCCTTCCCCCGCCTGTGCGCCGTCGCCGAGGCCGCCTGGTCCTCCGGCCGGGACCTGGGCGACTTCACCCGGCGGCTGACCGCCCATCTGCCGCTTCTCGACGAGATGGGTGTGCGTTACCGGCGGCCTCACGACGAAGGAGTGTGAGATGTTCACCTCTGAACAGCAACTCGAGGACCGGCTGGCCACCCCGTCGGCCGCGCTGGTCGCCGACATGGGCCGGCTGGACGGCGACCTCGTCGTGCTCGGCGCGGGCGGCAAGATGGGGCCCAGCCTGGTCCGGCTGGCCCGGCGTGCCCTGGACGCCGCGGGACGCGGCTCCGCCCGCGTGTACGCGGTGTCACGCTGGTCGGACGAGGCCGCGGCCAAAGCTCTGACAGAGCAGGGCATCGACGTGGTGCGCCACGACCTGATGGGCGGCGGCGACCTCGCCGAGCTGCCCGACGCGGCGAACGTCGTCTTCATGGTCGGCGCGAAGTTCGGCACGTCGGCCGCGCCGTACCAGGCCTGGGCCGTCAACGCGGCGCTGCCCGCGGCCGTCGCGCGGCGCTACCGCGACTCGGCGATCGCCGCCTTCTCCACCGGCAACGTCTACCCGCTGGTGGACGTCTCCTCCGGCGGCAGCGCGGAGGAGGACCGGCCCGATCCGGTCGGCGAGTACGCGATGAGCTGCCTCGGCAGGGAGCGCGTCTTCGAGCACGCCGCCGCGACCTACGGCACCCGGGTCGCGATCCTTCGGCTCAACTACGCGGTGGATCTGCGCTACGGCGTGATCGCGGACATCGCCGCCGCCCTGGCGGCGGGCGAGCCGGTGGACGTCACGACCGGCCACGTCAACGTCGTGTGGCAGGGCTACGCGAACGAGGTGGCGCTGCGCGCGCTGCGGCACGCGCGCGATCCGGAGGCGTTCACGCTCAACCTGACCGGGCCCGAGACGGCCTCGGTGCGGCGTACGGCGACCCGCCTGGCCGCCGCGCTCGGCGTCGAGGCGACCTTCACCGGCAGGGAGAGCGGCACCGCGCTGCTGAACGACGCCTCCCGCTGCCACGGCCTCTTCGGCTATCCGGACGTGCCGCTGGACACGCTGATCGCCTGGCAGGCCGACTGGCTCTCGCGCGGGCTGCCGCTGTCGGGGAAGCCGACCAAGTTCGCGGTCCGCGACGGGAGGTTCTGAGATGTCGATCGACCTGCTCAGGGAGGGGACGGTCATCCCCGCCCACCCGCTGGCGCTGACCGAGCGGCGCACGCTGGACGAGCGCCGCCAGCGCGCGCTCACCCGCTACTACCTCGCCTCGGGCGCGGGCGGGGCGGCCGTCGCCGTCCACACCACGCAGTTCGAGATCCGCGAGGTGGGGCTGCTCAGGCCGGTGCTGGAGATCGCCGCCGAGGTGGTGGCGAAGGAGGCCGACCGGCCCTTCGTCATGGTCGCCGGAGCGTGCGGGGACACCGCCCAGGCGGTCGCGGAGGCGGAGCTGGCGGCCTCGCTCGGCTACCACGCCGTGCTGCTGTCGCCGAAGGTGCCCGGCGCCGGCGAGCCGGAGCTGCTGGAGCGGGCCAGGGCGGTAGGCGAGGTGCTGCCTGTCATCGGCTTCTACCTCCAGGAGGCGGTGGGCGGCCGCAGGCTGAGCCCGTCCTTCTGGAGGTCGCTGAGCGAGCAGGAGTCCCTGGTCGCGATCAAGATGGCGCCCTTCGACCGGTACCGCACGGTGGACGTGGTCAGGGCGGTCGCCGCCTCCGGGCGCGGTGACGACATCGCGCTCTACACCGGCAACGACGACAACATCCTGGCCGACCTGCTCACGCCGGTCCAGGGACGCCGCGTCGTCGGCGGCCTGCTCGGTCAGTGGGCGGTGTGGACCCGCTCGGCGGTGCTCATGTTCGAGGAGGTACGGCGGGCCTGGGCCGGGGACGACGAGGTCCTGCGCTCCCTGCTGGCCCGCGCCGCCGACCTCACCGACGCCAACGGCGCCGTCTTCGACGTGGCGGGCGGCTTCCACGGCTGCATCGCCGGGGTCCACGAGGTGCTGCGCGGGCAGGGCCTCCTGGCCGGCACCTGGTGCCTCGACCCGAACGAGGGGCTGTCCCCGGGACAGGCCGAGGAGATCGCCCGGGTGCGCGCCGCCTATCCCTGGCTGGTCGACGACGACTTCGTCGCCGCCCACCTGGACGACTGGCTGCGCTGACCGCCCCCGCCTTGGCGTCGCCGATCAGCCTGGAAGGACCCAGCGCAGGTCGGCGCGCCGGGCACGTACACGACCTGCTCGCCCCTGGTGATGCGCATGCGGAACGCTTGCTGAGGCGGTGATGACGCCTTTCGCCACCCGCTGATGGCCGACTCAACGTCATCCCACAGCCGCAGCGTGCCACCTTGCCGGAAGATCCACCCCGTCACCGTCGGGGGGCAGCCACGCCCACGACCTGCTGGCCTGGTCGACCAGCCAACCACCCGAGTACGGCGCGGCGTAAACGGGAACACCAAGAGGGGCCGCTCGGCGTGCTGCCGACCGGCCCCTCTCGTTTTCCCCGCCTACTGGAGGTACATGAACGCCCCGTTCGACCCCTCAGACCCGAACATGGCGATCACCCGCGGCGTCGTCTTCTCCGGCAGGTCGAACACCAGCGTCCGGGTGACCTTCTGGCCGGGGTTGATCTTGTCGTAGATGCCCGCGCTGTTCTCCAGGTTCTGGCTGATCGTCGCGCTGCTGTCGACGTTGTACTGCTTGGCGTCGGCGTCCAGCAGCCCCGAGTCCATCCCGTCGAACTGGGCCGGGCCGTCGCCGGTGTTCTTCACCAGGACCTTGACCACCACCCAGCTGCCCTGCGCTGTGTGATTGTCGATCGAACTGCTCACGGTCTTCGCCCGCTCGGCGGAAAGGATCTTCAGCGCGAATGGAGGCTCGCTGGCCACTTTCCCGAACGCGAGCGGCTTCGGCGCCGAGCTCTTCGTCGCCCTGGCCACCGGGTCAGTCGACAGCGCCTGGTCGATCGCCGTGACCGCGTCCTTCGTGGCGTTAACCGTGATGACCAGCCCCCACGACGCGCGCCCCAGGGCGGCCAGGCCGACGATGGCACCCGACAGGGCGACCCCGCCGTTGGACGCCGTCCCCTTGCTGGCGCGCGAGCGGCCGACGAAACCGAAGATGACCGCGAGCAGGCCGAGAGTGCCGGCGAGCCAGAACAGCAGCGGGATGAGCCCAGACAAGGCCCCGACGATGCTGAGCACCAGTGCGGCCACGCCGAGCCCGTTGCGCATCAGCTGGGGGTGATGCCCGCCGCCCGGCGGCATCCCGTACCCCTGGGGCGGTCCGTACCCATGCGGCTGGCCGACCCCTGCGGGTAGCCCTGGGGCTGCGTCATGGGCTGCTGATCGTACGGGTTGGACATGCGAATCCTCCGTCTATCCCTGGCGCTTCACCGCAGGTCGCCCCGATCCCATGCGATGTGCGAAAGGAGATCGTAATGGCACGCTCCACAGGCCCACCGCAACCTTGACACAACTGTCATACAAACGACGAAGGGGGCCGGTCACCTCAGACCGGCCCCCTTCCGCTGCCCCGGCTACTCCTCGGGGTCAGCGATCTCGGCGACCTGCACGCCGTCCAGCTCCAGCTCCGACCAGCGGCCGGCATCCAGGGTGAGGATGACCGCGCCCTCCTGCCGCGCCAGCAGGGCCGTGTGCGCGTCCTCCCACAGCCGCTTGTCGCCCATCGCCGCGGCCGTGTGGCCAAGCTCAAGCGCGTCGTCGAACCCGACGAGCGGCCCGTACGCCCCGTGCTCCAGGCGGGCGATGCCCCGCACCGCCGGTAGATACGTCGCCTCGTCACCGCCGCCTATCTCCGCGGCCACCGCCGATACCACCAGTGCTGGCACCACCAGCTGCAGCCCGCGCTCGTCCAGCTCGAACAGCATCGTGATCAGCGGCAGATCGCCCCGCGCGACCTCCGACACCACGGTGGCGTCCAGGACGTACCCGCGCGGGCTCACCCGGCGGCGCGCACGTCGGACTGCGCCAGCAGGCGGTCGGTCATCCGCCGTACCTTCGCCGAGGCGCCGGGGTCCGAGCGCACAGCCTGCACCGCGGCGCGCACCGCCGCATCGGCCGCGCGGTCGGCCTCGGCCACCCGGGCCAGGGCGGCGTTGACCACGGCTGACACCGACCGGGCCCGCCCGGCCGCAACTTCGGCGTTCGCGTACTCGAGCAGCTGCTCGTCGATGGTGACGCTGATGGGTTTGGTAGACATGCGATAACCATACGATGACCGGGCTCGAGCTGGAAGCACCCTTGAATACCGCACAGTCCGGAACCAGGGAACGTGGGCGTCAGCGAGTCGATTCGCGATCAGCGTCGAGGGGATCTCGAACCCGACGCGCTTGGCTATTCGGAATTGGAGCGGCTTGTGCTCGGCCGCCATGATCTTCCACGGGTGGCTGACGTACCGGCACGGCAGCGACGCCAGGACACCGCCGAGTCCGTACCGGGCCTCTGCGGCGGCGAACTCCTCGATCTGGGATGGGTAGTTCCACATGTATGGCGTGGACCGCCTGTAGCTCACGGCTCGCGGCGCAGCGGCGAGAAGAGGATCGGCACCCAGCTCAGCGCCAGGATCAGCGTGCCCAGCCACATCGGCGCCCGCACCCCCCACAGCTCTCCGAGCACCCCGGCGAGCAGCCCGCCGAGTCCGACCGAGCCCATCAGGAGCAGGCGCATCGTCGCCGTCATCCGGCCCAGCATCTCGTCGGGCGTGACGCGCTGCCTCAGGCTGACGAGCAGCACGTTGTTGATTCCGGTCCGGAACGTCAGCACGAACCACGCTGCCGTCGCCGCCCACAGCGACGGTCCACGGTCGAGGAACGGGATCACGAACGCCGCCGGCGAGGTGACCAGACCGACCATCCACACGGCCCGGCCGGTGCCGAGGCGGCGGCCGAGCAGGTGCGCGGCGGACGACCCCGCGAGCACGCCGAGGCCGCCGGCCGCCAGGTACGCGCCGACCACCCATTCGGGCAGCCCGAGCCGATCCACGATGAGCACGGGCAGCAGGACCGAGCAGAGCGGGTACGCCAGGTTGGCCATCGAGCCCTGGAGAAGGGCCGCGGTAAGCACCGGGTTGCCGAACACGAAGCGCACACCGGCCGAGATCTGCCGCGCGATGGGCGGGTGCGGTGTGTCGGGCGCCGCCTGGACCGGCTCCCGGACGCGGCGCAGCCAGGCGGCCGACCACAGGTAGCTGAGCGCGTCGAGCAGGATGGCCACGGGCGCTCCGGCCGCCTGCACCAGCACGCCCGCCAGGCTGCGCCCCGCGACGTCCATGCCCGAGTTCGTGCCCACGAGCAGCGAGTTGGCAGATGTCAGCCGGTCTCGCCCGACGATGCCCGGCACGAGGCTGAACGAGGCCACGTCGAAGAACAGCGTTCCGGCGCCGACCAGCGTGGCCACCAGATAGAGCTGCGCCATGGACAGCCACCCCGCCCACCAGGCGACCGGTACGGAGAACAGGACGAGCGCCCGCGCCAGGTCGGTGGCCAGCATCACGGGACGCCGCCTGACCCGGTCCACCCAGGCGCCGGCGGGCAATCCGAGAACGAGCACCGTGAGCGTGCTCAGCGCGCTCAGCAGGCCGACCTCGGCGGGGCCCGCGCTCAGCGCGGTGACCGCGAGCAGCGGCAGCGCCACGTAGCTGATCTGGCTGCCTGCCTGGCTGATCGTTCCCGCGACGTAGAGGTTGCGGAAGTCGGGAAGCCGCAGCAGGGGAGTTTCCACTTGTGTTGCCGTCATGCCGCAAAGATGCTGACATGTCGCTCAAAGGGCCACCGATTAAGTGAGAAGCGAATCCATGACGCTGGAGCTGACGTTCACCACCCGCGACATCGCCAACATCCGCTTCGCCGTCTCCCCGCTCGGCGAGGTCGTCGCGAGCGTCCGCGTCGTGAAGAACCCCGCGGCCCACCCGCTGCTGCGTCCCTGGGCGGAGCAGGTACGGCGGCGCCTGGCGGACGTGGACTGGCGCCTGCTGTCGGATCTCGTACCGGTGCCCACGATCTCGATCGCCGGCTTCACCTGCACGCCGCCCGCCACCTCCATCCCCGACCTGGAACTGGAGCTGGCCACGATGCGGGCCGCGGCCGACCGGGTCCGCACCGACCTGGACGACGCCGGCACCCCCCGCACCAAGCGCGTCGAGGCCCTCTACGCCGACCCCGGCAAGGGCCTGGAACGCCTGGCGCAGGAAGTGGAGAACTATTGGGCGGCGGCCATCGCCCCGTACTGGCCGCGGCTCAGGTCCCTGCTCGAAGGGGAGATCCTCTACCGCGCCAAGCTCCTCGCGGAGGGTGGCGCGCAGCGCATGCTGACCGACCTCGACCCGAGCGTGACCTGGCACGACGGCACGCTGCGCGTGGAACACCGCTACGTGTCGGGGACCCGTTCACTGCGCGGTCTCGGGCTGTTGCTCGTGCCCTGCGTGTTCGTCTGGCCGCAGGTCTTCTCCGTCACGACCCCGCCGTACCAGCCCACGGTCCGCTACTCGCCGCGCGGCATCGGCACGCTCTGGGAGCGTCGCGGACTGGAGCCGCCGCGGGCCTTGGCCGCCGTGCTCGGCAGGACGCGGGCACGTCTGCTGGCCGAGCTGGACCAACCCGCCTCCACCCGCGACCTGGCCCTGCGTGTCGGGCTCTCCGAGCCCGGCGTCAACCAGCACCTCACCGCGTTGCGCGACGCCGGTTTGTGCACTGCGCACCGCACCGGGCGGTACATCCTCTACGCCCGTACGACGACGGCCGAGGCTCTGCTGGCGGGCGACCACCTCGACGGGACGCCCTCGCCCGAGGCGGGCTCCCGCACTCCATCCGCCGGCTGAACCCGCCCCGGAACCTCGACCTGCTATGCCGCGACGTGCCGGCCGCCCCCGAACGTCTCCCGGTCAGGCGACCCAGTGCGCCGAGGCGAGGGAGCGGACCGCGTCCTCGTCCACCTCGACGCCGAGGCCCGGCCCTGTCGGCACCAGGGCCGTGCCGTCGACGACCTCCACCGTGGTGCCCCCGACGTACGCCGAGTGGACGAACTGCCGCCCGTTGAGATCGACGGGGGTGTCCACGCCGAACGCGGCGAACAGGTGCAGCGAGGCGGCGAACCCGAGATCGGTGTCGGTCAGCCCCGACCCCATGATGCGCAGCCCCGCGTCCTCGGCGAGCTGGCACAGCCGCCGCGAGAGCGTGAGCCCGCCAGAGCGCTGCACCTTGGCGATCGCGATGTCCACCGCGTCGAGCTTCACGAACGTGGCCAGGTCGGAGGGGTGGCGCAGGCTCTCGTCCAGCGCCACCGGAAGCGGGCTGTGGTCGCGCAGCCGGCGCAGGCCGGTGACGTCGTTGGCGGGCAGCGGCTGCTCGAACGCCGACACGTCGAGGTCGGCCAGCCTGCGCGCCATGCGCAGTGCGCCGTCCACGGTGTAGGCCTGGTTCGCGTCCACCCAGATGGGCGCGTCCGGCGCCGCCTCCCTGACCGCCGCCACGACCGAGACGTCCGTCGCCTCGTCGTGCAGGCCCACCTTCACCTTGTACGCCTGGTAGCCCTGCGCTCGCCCCTCCTCGACGGCCTGCCGTACCTCGGCGGGGGTCTGGCCGGCCACGATCCAGCCGAGCCTGATCCGGTCAAGGCGGCGCTGGCCCCAGAGCACGCCGACGGAGACGCCGAGGGCCCGGCCGAGCAGGTCGTGCAGCGCGATGTCGAGCGCGGACTTGGCGATGGGGGAGCCGATCGTCAGGCCACGGTTGATCACCTTCTCGTAGGCCGCGCAGGCGCCGTCCAGATCCCACGCCCGCCGTCCGATCAGCGCGGGGGCGAGGTAGCGGTGGATCGTCGTCGAGATCGACTCCACGGTCTCGTACGTCCAGGAGGGCGTCGGGGTCGCCTCACCCCAGCCGGTCCGGTCGCCGGCCGTGACCTTGACCAGCACTCGTTCCGTGGGCTTGCCCGCCGTGGTGACGCTCCCTCCGGAAATGCTGAACGACCGGATGGACGGCAATTCCACGACGAACGTTTCCACCCGCTCGACGACCAGCGACTCCATGATTCTCCCGTCGGAATGAATTCATGCTTATTCACCTGCTGTAATGCCCTGAACCTAGCATGTTGGAATTATTTGGCGAATTAACGGAATGAATTCATGGCATTTCCGGAGCAGGCGTGGGACGGCTGGTTCGGTGCCCGCGAGCAGCGCGGACCGAGATGTCGCGTGAATGTCAGGAGGTGCGTGGGACGACGAGGCCGGATTCGTAGGCGAGGACCACGAGTTGGGCGCGGTCACGGGCATGGAGCTTGGCCATCGCCCGGTTGATATGGGTTTTCGCGGTCAGCGAGCTGATCACCATGCGGTCGGCGATCTGGTCGTTGGACAGGCCCTGCGCGACCAGGACGACGGCCTCGCGTTCACGGTTGGTCAGCTCTTTCAGCCCCGTGCCGGCATCGGTGTGGAGCGGCTCGGTGATGTACCGGTTGATCAGCTTGCGGGTGATCGACGGTGCGAGCAGGGCGTCACCGCGCGCGGCGACGCGCACGGCGTGGAGGAAGTCTTCCGGCACGATGTCTTTGACAAGGAATCCGGCGGCGCCGGCGCGCAGTGCGTTGAAGACGTATTCGTCCATGCCGTAGTTGGTCAGGATGACGACGTGCACCCCGGCCAGGGCCGGGTCCGCGGCGATGCGCCGGGTCGCCTCGATGCCGTCGACGACCGGCATCTGGACGTCGACGAGCGCGATGTCGGGCAGGTGTTCCTTGACCAGAGCCAGGCACTCCTTCCCGTCGGAGGCCTCGGCCACCACCTCGATGTCGTCTTCGAGGTCGAGGAGCGCGCGGAATCCGCTGCGAATGAGCGGCTGGTCGTCGGCCAGCAGGACACGGATCATGACGTTCGGTCCACGGGAAGCTCGGCTTGGACGGTGAAGCCGCCCCCGTCGCGGGGTTCGGCACGCAGGCGGCCGCCGAGGGCGGTGACGCGCTCGTGCATACCGAGCAGTCCGATGCCCGGCGTCGGGGCGGCGCCCGGCGCGGCCGTGCCGTCGTCGTCGACGCGTACGGCGAGGGCGCTCGGACGGTAGTCGATCCGGACCGAGGCCGTGGTGGCGGCGGCGTGGCGGGCGACGTTGGTGAGCGACTCCTGGACGATGCGATAGGCGGTCCGCTCCACCGCGGCCGGCACGTCGCATCGCTGTCCTTCGATCGTGAGCGTCGTGTCCAGACCGGTCGTCCGCGACCGTTGCACCAGTTCCGCGACGTGGTCGAGGCCATGCGGCGGGGTCGTGTCGTCGTCGCGGAGCGCCTCCAGGGTCGCCCGCAGCTCCCGCATCGCCTCCCGAGCGGCCTCCTGGATCGCCAGCAGAGCCTCCGGCACCTGCTCACCGCGCTTGCGGGCCACGTGGACGGCGACGTCGGCCTGCACCTTGATGACCGAGATCTGGTGGGTGAGCGAATCGTGCAGCTCACGTGCGATGTGCAGCCGTTCCTCGTCGGCGCGGCGGCGCGCGGTCTCCTCCCGCGTGCGCTCGGCCTCGTCCGCCCGCCGCTCGGCCTGCCGCAGCGCTTCGCCCGCGGCGCCGGCCGCGATCAGCCAGGCGATCTCGAGGGCGCCCCGGGCCTGCGCGAACGCCTCGCCCGTCTCGTGCAGGCCCGAGGCCAGGGCCGCGAGCGGGAGAGAGGCCAGCATGGCCGCGCTCGCCGCCACCGTGACGATGCGGTGTCCCGCCCGCATGGCCGCGTACACCGCGAACAGGTACGCGACGGCGGGCACGTCGAAACCGGCCGCCTGGTAACCCACCGTGCACAGCCCGGTGACGGCCAGGACGAGAACCGGAGTCCGGCGGCGCGCGACCAGCGCCAGGCCGCCGGCCGCCAGGAGCGCGTAGCCGAGCAGGCCGAGGTACGTCGCGGAGTGCTGCCCGGACAGCCCGGTGACCAGCAGCGTCACCGCCACGCCGACGGCGATCGCGCAATCCATGACACGTGCCCGGACACCGGACCGTCCTGTGCTCATGCGCGCACCTTAGCCGGATGCTCGCGCGGGCGACTCCTGCGCACGGATGATCGGCCGCCTACCGCACTCGCGGTACCTTCGCGGCTCCTGCGGCGTCCGCGGCAGCCGGCTACGGCTTCGGCGGCAGCGCGAATTGCCCGCCTCGGCAGGACGATCGGCGGCGGGTCCGGCGGACATGATCGGGCGACGTCCCGTCGTAGGAGAAGAAGGAGCACCTCATGTCCGTTCATCACCCCCTTGCCGCCCTGCTCGGAGGTTTCGGACGTGCCGAATCGGCGGCCGCGCACGTCTTGGCCCAGTCGGCCGACGTCGGCGCCTACGACTTGACCGCCGGGCGTCTCTGGTCCTTGGTGGGCGCGCTGCTGGGGCTGGCCGGCGTGGTCATCGGCGGGCTGGCTCTGGCCCGCTCCGCCGGTCGTATCGGCACCGGCAACGGGAGAAGGGGGGCCGTCGTGGCCCTCGCGGCGGGGCTGGCCGGCGTGGTCGTCGGCGGCCTGGTCGTGGCCCTCGCCGAAGGCGGTCCCGGCACCGGCTACGGAATAGTCGGGGGCTTCATGGCCCTGGTGGTGGGACTGATCGCCATGCTCCTCGGCGGGCTCGCTCTGGCCCGCTCCCGCCGCACCGCCTGACCGGTGAACGGCTCGACGCCCACCGGCCGCCGCCGGTTGCCGGCCCTGCGCCCCTGACGGATGCGGAACCTGATGCGCCTCCGCCGAGGTGTCGTCGCGGGGTGGGCAATCTGTACAGCGAAACCGCGATGCCGCCCGACATACATGGCAGATCGAATAGCGACTTCTCGGCTTCTTGCGCAGCCACTTTCCCATGCGTTCACATATGCGAAGTCCGCCCGTTTTTGGGGAGGCAGCGAGCCATTGGAGGAGATCGTGAGCATCCAGCAGACCCTCACCGACCAGGAACGCCTGGCCGAACTCAACCTCGACGAGCTGAAGCAGCTCGTGGGCCTGGTTTCCTACGACGACTCCACCGACCCCTTCCCCGTGACCGGATGGGACGCCATCGAATGGGTGGTGGGCAACGCCACGCAGTCGGCGCACTACTTCCAGTCCGCCCTCGGCATGGAGCTGGTGGCGTACTCCGGCCCGGTGACCGGCAACCGTGACCACCACGCGTACGTGCTCAGGAGCGGGGCCATCCGGTTCGTCATCAAGGGCGGCGTCGCGCCGGACAGCCCGCTGCACGACCACCACCGCGCGCACGGGGACGGGATCGTCGACATCGCGCTCGAGGTGCCCGACGTGGACCGCTGCGTCGAGCACGCCCGCGCCCAGGGCGCGACCGTGGTCGAGGAGCCGCACGACGTCACCGACGAGCACGGCACGATCCGCATCGCGGCCATCGCCACGTACGGCGAGACCCGCCACAGCCTGGTGGACCGTTCGCGCTACAACGGCCCGTACCGGCCCGGCTATGTGGAGCGGACCTCGTCCTACGTCAAGCGTGCGGGCGCGCCCAAGCGGCTCTTCCAGGCGCTCGACCACGTCGTGGGCAACGTCGAGCTGGGCCGCATGGACGAGTGGGTGGACTTCTACCGCCGCGTGATGGGCTTCACCAACATGGCCGAGTTCATCGGCGACGACATCGCGACCGAGTACTCGGCCCTGATGTCGAAGGTCGTGGCCAACGGCAACCACCGGGTGAAGTTCCCGCTGAACGAGCCGGCCATCGCCAAGAAGAAGAGCCAGATCGATGAGTACCTGGAGTTCTACCGGGGGCCGGGCGCCCAGCACCTCGCCCTGGCCACCAACGACATCCTGCGTACGGTGGACCTCCTGAGGGAGGAGGGTGTCGAGTTCCTCGACACCCCGGACTCCTACTACGAGGACCCGGAGCTGCGGGCCCGCATCGGTGAGGTGCGCGTCCCGGTCGAGGAGCTGCAGAAGCGCGGCATCCTGGTGGACCGCGACGAGGACGGCTACCTCCTGCAGATCTTCACCAAGCCGATCGGCGACCGGCCCACGGTGTTCTTCGAGTTCATCGAGCGGCACGGCTCCCTCGGCTTCGGCAAGGGCAACTTCAAGGCGCTGTTCGAGGCGCTGGAGCGTGAGCAGGACCGGCGGGGGAACCTCTAGCGATCCCGAGCCGTCGCGCCCGCGGGCGCGACGGCCGCCCGGCCGCGACCGGCGAGCCCGATTGATCACCAGACTCCTACCGAAGCAGGAACAGGATATGAAGCATCTGCTCACCCGGTTCGAGAACCGGGCGCCGGAGATCGTTTTCGAGTGGAGAGATCCCGAGACCCCGGCCCGGGGATGGGTGGTGATCAACTCGCTGAGGGGAGGCGCCGCGGGCGGTGGGACCCGCATGCGCCCCGGGCTCGACCGTGACGAGGTCGTGTCGCTGGCCAAGACGATGGAGATCAAGTTCAC
This sequence comes from Microtetraspora fusca, assembly GCF_001570365.1. GTDB lineage: Bacteria > Actinomycetota > Actinomycetes > Streptosporangiales > Streptosporangiaceae > Microtetraspora > Microtetraspora fusca. The sequence goes on from NZ_BBYK01000056.1 coordinate 126,936, forward strand.
CGTCTCCGGCCCCCGGATCGGCGGGGCGAAGTCCGGCATCGACTTCGACCCACGCGACCCCCGCAAGAACGACGTCCTGCGCCGCTGGTACAAGGCGGTCACCCCGCTGCTGAAGACGTACTACGGCACCGGCGGCGACCTCAACGTGGACGAGGTGCGCGAGGTCGTGCCCATCACGGAGAGCCATGGCCTGTGGCACCCGCAGGAGGGCGTGGTCAGGGGCCACTACGACGCCACCGACCGGGATCTCGTGCGACGGGTCGGACGGCTCCGCCTCGGCGTGGGCAAGGTCGTGGAGGACGCCCGCTACACGCCCGCCCCGGCCGGACATTCCGGCGGCTACGCGATCGCCGACCTCATCACCGGGTGGGGCGTGGCCGAGTCGGTGCGGCACTACTACGCCGTCTACGGCGGCGACATCGCGGGCAAGCGCGTCATCGTCCAGGGGTGGGGCAACGTCGGCGCCGCGGCCGCCTACTACGCGGCCCAGGCCGGCGCGCGGGTGGTCGGTGTGATCGACCGCAACGGCGGGCTCCTCAACCCGGCCGGCTACGGCCTCGACGAGGTGCGCGAGCTGTTCCTCACCAAGGACGGCAACACCCTGCGCGCCCCCGGGATGATGCCGTATGAGGCGATCGCCGCCGCCGTCTGGGACGTCGGCGCGGAGGTCTTCCTGCCCTGTGCGGCGTCCCGGCTCGTCACCCGCGAGCAGGTGGACCGCATGGCGGCGCGCGGCCTGGAGGTGATCGCGTGCGGCGCCAACGTGCCGTTCGCCGACACCGAGATCTTCTACGGCCCGACGTACGAGCACGCCGACAAGAGCGTCGCGGTCGTGCCCGACTTCATCGCCAACAGCGGCATGGCCCGCACCTTCGCCCTTCTGATGCGGGAGGGCGTGGACGTCTCCGACGAGGCGATCTTCGCCGACGTGTCGGCCACCATCGAGTCGGCGATCAGGAAGTGCCACGAGCGCTCGCCGGAGCCGACTGGAGTGGCGAGCACCGCGTTCGAGATCGCCCTCGAACAGCTCACCTGACCCTCCGTACACGTACGCGCGGGAGCGCGGTGGCGATCGCCACCGCGCTCCCGCCATTGTCCGGGACGTCGAAGCCCGTCCGGGCGCTCCGATCCGCTGGACCTTCCTCCCACTGCTGCTGCGGCCGGTGGCGAGGATCCCCCTCGCTAGGGCCGGCCAGGACGAGTGATGAGGGAGACCACGAGCGCGGCCAGGCACAGGAAGCCGGCTGCGCCGAGGCTCGCCACGTTGAAGCCGTGGACGACGGCCTCCGCGGGCTCGTGGTGGTGATAGTGGGCCGCGGCCGTCCCGGCGATCGTGCTGAGCAGCGCGGTGCCCAGGGAGGCGCCGACCTGTTGTGAGGTCATCACCATGGCTCCTGCCACAGCGCTGTCCGCACCCGCGCCGAGGGTCGCGGTGCTGTTGGCGGTGACCAGCACCCACCCCGTGCCGAGCCCCACCAGCAGGAACACCAGGAGGGCGTGCCAGTAGCCGCTGTCGGTCCGAAGAAGTCCGAGCAGGGCGAGCCCGGACGCGATCGTGAGGAGCCCGGGGCACAGCAGCCACCGGACCGGGACTCGAGCCAGCAGCGGGCCGACCGCCCGCACTCCCACCATCAGGCCGACGGTCAACGGCAGGAAGCCCAGGCCCGCCCGGACAGGTGAATAGCCCAGCACGTCCTGCAGGTAGAAGGTCAAGAAGAACAACGCGGCGAACATGCCCACCGCCAGGCTGAGCACCGCCAGGTACGATCCGCCGCGGCGGCGGTCCAGGACGACCCGCAAGGGGAGCAGAGGCCCCTTGACCCGGGCCTGGACCCGTACGAACGCGACCAGCGCCAAGGCTCCGGCGACCAGCGGCCCGAAGGTGTACGGCGAGTCCCACCCGTCGGGTTCGGCCCGGGCGAATCCGAAGACCAGCGCCATCAAGCCGGCGGTGGCCAGGAGCGCCCCGGTGACGTCGAGGCGCACACCGGGAACGCGTGGCACGGGCCGTACAGCACGCGACACCCCGATCGCGGCCAGGGCCGCGATCGGCAGGTTCACGTACATGCACCAGCGCCAGTCGAGGTAATCGGTGAGCACTCCGCCCAGCAGCACGCCCAGGCCGGAAGAACTTCCCATCACGGTGCCGTAGATGCCGAACGCCTTGCCGCGCTCGGCGGGGGCCGGGAACGTCGCGGCGAGGGTCGCCAGCACCGCCGGAGTGAGCAGAGCGCCGAACACGCCCTGCAGGGCACGGCCGGTGAGCAGCATCGCCGGGCCGGTGGCGGCGCCGCCGAGCGCCGAGGCCGTGGCGAACCCGATCAGACCCACCATCAGGGTCCGCTTGCGGCCGGCCAGATCGGACAGCCGCCCGCCGAGCAGCAGCAGGCCACCGTAGCCCAGGGCGAAGAGCGTGACCACCCACTGGCGGGTCGGGTCGGACAGATGGAGGTCGCGCTGCACGGAAGGCAGCGCGATGTTCATGATCGTCATGTCGATGCCGATCATGAGCTGCGCCGTCGCGACCGCGGCCAGCGCCCACCAGCGCCGGGGATCGGGCGGGGCGGCGCTATCGGGAGGCCGCGTGTACCTGCTTGTGGTGGTCACGGCTAGAACATCCCGTTCTGGTTCTCTGCGGCCTCCGGGATCGGCTGCATCACGTCCCAGTGCTCAACGATCTTGCCGTTCCGGTCGAGCCGGAAGATGTCGACGATGGCCGTGCCGAGCTGCCCGGGCACCCGCACGCCGTGCACATGCGCGATGACGAAGTCACCGTCGGCGAAGAGGTGCTTGACCTCGGCGCGCAGCGCGGGAAAGTCCTTCCGCAGCTGTCCGAGGAAGGCATCGAAGCCCTCGATCCCGTCCGCGATCTTGGGGTTGTGCTGCACGTACCGGTCGCCGATGAGCTTCGACGCGGCCTCGAAGTCCTTCTGGTTGAGGCCCACCTCGTAGAAGGCCAGGACGGTCTGCTTGTTCCGCTCGAGATCCATGTGTCTCCTTGAGTGAACAGCTGTAGGTGAACGACTGTAGCGCTACGACTGTAGGGCAACGATCGTTGCAATACAATGCGAGCCATGGACACGACCTCTTCGATCTCTTCGGCGCGGGGTCGCAACCCGCGCGGCCAGGGGGAACGGCTGCGCCGCGACATCGTCGGCGCCACCCTGCGGATGCTGAACGAGCTGGGAGACGATGAGGCGCTGTCCCTGCGCGCCGTCGCGCGCGAGGTGGGCATCGCGGCGACCTCCGTCTACATCCACTTCTCCGACCGGGACGCCCTGGTCTTCGCGGCCCTGGAGCAGTGCACCCTCGACCTCATGCGTGACCTGGATGGTGCCGAGTCGGCATGCGGCGACCCGGTGGCCCAGCTGCGAGCGCGCCTGCTCTACCTCGCCACCTGGGTCCGCGACCACGCGGGCCTCTACAAGGTGCTGCACGAGAGCACCCTGAACCGGCGGATGCATCTGGTGTTCAAGGAGCAGTTGGCCGCGCGCACCGGCGCCGCCGTTCAGCGGTGCATGGACGCCGGCCTCGCGCCCGCCGCCGACGCGGCCACTGTGGCGCTCGACCTACGCGCGGCCGTGCACGGCGCCGTGTCCATCCGGGTGAACGAACCGGGTCTCGCGTTGCCGCCCCTGGAGGAGCAGATCGACCGCTTCCTCGCCAAGATCGTCGGTGTGAGCCTCACAACGCGCTGAAGCCGCGGCGGTCGGCGCGCATCCCGCGCCGGCGGCGGAAGGTCGGAAGAAGGCGATGGCGAGCGGGCCACGGCTGCTTCCGGGACGGCTGGACGGTCCCCGGGGATCCAGCGAGGCGACGCCCACCTGACTCGATCGTGACGGCGATGTCAGGTGGAAGGTAAAAAATTATCTGTCCTATTTATTGCTGTATGTCGGATTAGGTACCTTTAGGGCACTGCCGCGGTACGTCATCGTTACCGTGCCGCGGCCTCGTACCAGGACCGCGCGTGGCCGGTGGGGATCCTCCCGCCGGGACGGCGCGCGGCCGCCGAATCCGCCACGAGCGGAACCGGGGACCCACCTCCGGGGTGAATCGGCACGCCGACGCGGCGTGCCGTAGGGCACCTGCCAGCCCGAACCCGTCAGCTAACCCGGTAGGCGGTGTGGAAGGAAGGAGTACCCCTTCATGCCCGAGCATCGGCCTGCCCCTCGTCCGAAGCCCCCTGGCCGGACCTGTCACGGCGCGCGCGGCACCCTCGCCTGACGCGCTGCCGGAAGGCGCCGCCTGACGACCCCGAGGATCCCGTCCTCGCGCACGGTCTGCAGGCCTGCCCCCTTGACCTCGCTTTCAGCGCCGTTCTCGCACTCTCACCTCCCGGGCTCCCGCCTGCCCGAAACCCCGGTGGCTCTCACCGTTCGGCGGGTCTCAGGGCGGTCGCCGGCCCCGCCGCGGGTCGCGAGGAGCGGGCGCGACGGCACTCCGCGTGCCCCCACACAGCACTGATCCCAGGCAGTTCCCCTCAATGCCCCCCGTAGGAGAAACCCGATGTCCCTTCGTCGTACCCTTCGCGTCACGTCCACCGCCGGGCTGCTGGCCGCCGTCTCCACGTCGGCCGCCCTGGTCCTGTCCGGGCCGGCGCACGCCACGCCGGACCGTCCCGTCCCCGCCGCCGCCGAGGAGAAGGCCGCCGCCGCCCCGCTCATCTACGGCGAGGACATCTCCAACCACGAGCCCGACCACGACTGGAACGCCAGCCCCGCGAAGTTCGGCATCATCAAGGCCACCGAGGGCCTGACCTTCCGCGACGCCACCTTCGCCCGGAACTGGAAGCAGCTCGACGAGAAGGGCATCGTGCGCGGCGCCTACCACTTCGCGCACCCCGCCAACGACCCGATCGCCGAGGCGAAGCACTTCCTCGCCGTGGTGAACGCGCAGCCCAGCAAGCAGGGCGACCTGCTCGTGCTCGACCTGGAGGCGACCGACGGCATGTCCGTCGCGCACGTGAACAAATGGGCCAAGACCTGGCTCGCGTACGTGAAGGCGAAGACCGGCGCCACGCCGATGGTCTACAGCGGGTGGAACTTCGCCGACACCTACGGCCGCGGGCTGGCCGAATACCCGCTCTGGGTCGCCCACTACAGCAAGGCGAAGGGCACCGTGACGCCGCCCGCCGACTGGAAGAGCTGGGCCATCCACCAGTACACCGAGGACCCCATCGACGAGAACGTCTCGGCACTGAGCGTCGACCAGCTGCGCGCCCTGGGCCGTCCCGCAGCCAAGGCGTAGGGGGCCGTCGCAACACTGATCAGTTACTGGCGGCGAGAAGCATGGCGAGACGCTCGGCTGGGGTATCCCAGCCGAGCGTCTTTCTTGGTCCGGCGTTGAGTTCGGCAGCCACTCGAAAGGCCGGACAGGCCAAGCTCACGGCCCTGGCCGAGGACTACGTCGGGGGCTGAACCGCTCTCCAGTTGAAGCAGGAGCCCCCCGCCGAGGAGTGACGCGCTCGCCGACGGCTTGGCGGAGGGTCGCGGTCAGGCTGTGCGGGACCCCCTTGTCGCGGGGCCGCCCATGGGATAGAAATGCGCTCACCCTGAGTAGGAAAGTTTCCGACCTACTCGGCGCCGGGACGGAGGGTGAGCGTTGGGCGGCGACTACCTCGCGGGGCCGCAGGGCCTGCTCCGGTCGATCAACGCGCGCGCCGTGCTCGACGTCATCGACCGCGAGGGGCCGCTGGGCCGACCCGAGATCACCAGGGCGACCGGCCTGTCCAAGACCACCGTCGCCCAGGCGCTGCGCGAGCTCGTCGCGCGCGAGGTCGTCGACGAGGCGGGCACCGACACCGCTCGCAGGGGGCCCGCCGCGACGCTCTACCGGGTCGCCCCCCGCTGCGCGTTCGGGCTCGGCGTCGACATCGGGCACCTGCGGGTCCGCGTCGCCGTCGTGGACGCGGCCGGAGAGGTCCTCGCCCGCGCGGAGGCCCCCGCGCCGCGACGGGACGCCGCCGCGCTGGCGGACGCGGTGACCGCCCTCGCGTCCGAGTGCGCCGAACGGGCCGGCACCGGCTTGGCCGCCGTGGGACAGGCCGTCATCGGCGTCCCCGCCATCGTCGGACGCGACGGCCGCGGCATCAGACGGGCGTACGGCCTGCCGCAGGGCGGCCAGGGGCTGGTCGAGGCGATCGAGCGCGGGCTCCCCATGCCGCTGCTCCTGGAGAACGACGTCAACCTCGCCGCCGTCGCCGAGCAGCGGTTCGGTGCGTGCGCGGACGTCGGCGACTTCGTCCTGCTCGGCGTCGGCGTCGGCCTCGGCGCCGGGATCGTGCTCGGCGGCCGGTTGCACCGGGGGTTCGCCGGGGGAGCGGGCGAGGTCGGCTTCCTGCCCCACCCCGCGACCGAGCTCGGCACCGAGGTGCTCGGCGCCCGGCGCATCGCCGAGCAGGCCAGGGCGGCCGGCATCGCGGGCAGGCCGTCCCCCCGCGAGCTCTTCGAGAGCGCCAGGGACGGCGACGAGAGGGCGCTCGCGGTCGTGGACGCCACCGCCCGCAGGATCGCCCACGTCGCGGCCTCCATCGCCCTGGTGATCGAGCCGGAGCTGTTCGTGCTCGGCGGGGCGGTCGGCGCCAACGCCGACCTGCTGCTCGGCCGCGTCCGCCACCACCTCGCCAGGGACGCCGCCCCGCTGCCGATCACGGTCATCCCGAGCGGTGTGCCCGAGGACGCCGTCCTGCGCGGTGCGGCCTGGCTCGCCCGCCACCACGCCAGGGAACGCGCCTTCGCCGCCGCCACGGGCGCGCCTCCGCAGGACGCCGACCCCGGAGGCCGGCCGTACGACACCGACTCCGCCGGGCGACCGCGCGGCTCCAGGAAAGCGGCTCCAGGAAAAGAGGACACCACGTGAACCTCGCACAACGGCTCGGCGCCCGGGCGGACGACCGGCTGCTGATCGTCAACGCCGACGACTACGGCATGTGCCGGGCGGCCAACACCGGCATCACCTCGCTGCTCGCCGCCCGCGCCATCAGCTCGGCGACCGTAATGACCCCGTGTCCGTGGGCCCCGGACGCGATCCGCGCGGCCGTCGCCGGTGGCTACGACGTGGGCGTCCACCTGACCTTCACCAGCGAGTGGGAGGGCTACCGGTGGGGGCCGGTGACCCGCGACCGCGTGGTGTCCTCGCTGGCGGACGAGGCCGGGTACTTCCCGGCCGACTGCCGGGCGGTCGAGGAACGCGCCGATCCGGACGAGGTCCACGCCGAGATCGCCGCCCAGATCCGCAGGGCCGTGACCCTCGGCCTGGACCCCTCGCACGCGGACAACCACATGGGCAGCCTGTACGGACTGGTGACCGGCAGGGACTTCCTGGACGTCGTCTTCAAGGCGTGCGCCGAGCACGGCCTGCCGTTCCGGCTGCCCAGGACCCTGGACGGCATGGGCCTGCCCGAGGACCTGGAGCCGATCGCGGCGGCGCGGGCGGAGGCGGCGGACGCGGCGGGGGTGGTGATCCTCGACCGGCTCTGGACGCTGCCGTTCGAGCTGGCCGAGGGCGAGACGTACGAGAGCGTCAAGAACGACATGATCGGGCTGATCCGGGCGCTGCGGCCCGGCGTGACGGAGATCTACATTCACCCGTTCGAGGAGACCGGCGAGCTGCGGCAGATCATGCCGCACCACGCGAAGCGTGCCATGGAGTTGCGGCTCTTCACCGATCCGGAGGTCCGCCGGGCCGTCGAGGAGGAGGGCGTCCGGCTGATCGGCTGGTCAGACCTACGTGACCTGCAGAGGTCGCGATGACCGGCCGCGCCCGGATGCTCGCCTACGGGGCGGGCAACCTGTCGGTCAACCTGCTGGCCCAGGCGTTCGCGACCTTCGCCACCTTCTACTATGTGGACCACCTCGGCGTCGATCCGGCGCTGATCGGCGTCGCCATGGTGATTCACGGCATCGTGAACGCGCTGCTCAACCCCCTGGTGGGGCACGTCTCGGACCGTACGCGGACCCGCTGGGGGAGGCGGGTGCCGTACATCGCGATCGGGATGGCGCCGCTGGCGGCGGCGTTCACCATGATCTGGATCCCGCTCGTGGACGGCGGAACCGCCCGCTTCTGGTATTTCCTGATCGCGGTCCTCGTCTACGACGTGCTGTTCGTCGTCGTGGTGCTGAACTACGTGGCGCTGTTCCCCGAGATGTTCACCACCATCGCCGAGCGGGCCGCCGCCGCGTCCTGGCGGCAGATGTTCGCCATCGTCGGCATGATCGTCGGAGTCGCCGCCGCGCCCGTGCTGTACGGGCTCATCGGGTGGCCCGCGATGGGCGTGTCGTTCGGCGTCGTCGCGCTCGCCTTCTTCGCGCTGTCGCTGCGCGGGTCGGTCGAGCGGGTCCGGACCGAGCGCGAGAGTTTCGGGTTCCTGACCGCGATCCGCTACACGCTCGCCAACCGGGCGTTCGTCACGTACGTCCTGGGCAGCTTCCTGCTGCAACTGACCTTCGCCCTGCTCCAGGCGGGCATCCCGTTCTTCACCAAGTACGCCCTTGGCGAGCCCGACTCCGCCAACACCGTCATCCTGGGCGCGGTGTTCGTCACCGCGATCCCGCTCGTCTACGTCTGGAGCCGGGTCACCACCCGGATCGGCCCCCGCCGCGCCGTCCTCGCCGCGATCATCGTGTACGGCGTGGCCCTCGTGCCGTTCCTCTTCGTCGGCGGTCTCGTCCTCGCGGCCGTCGCCGGGGCCGCGGTCGGCGTGGGGATCGCCGGGATGCTGGTCCTCCTGGAGATCCTGCTCGCCGAGGTGATCGACGACGACGAGCGCAGGACGGGCGCCCGCCGCGAGGGGATGTACTTCGGGATGAACGGGTTCATCGTCCGCTGGGCGGTGTCGCTCCAGGCGGTGATCATCAGCGTGGTGCTGTCCCGGTCCGGCTACCAGGCGGGCGCGGCCGTCCAGCCCGGCTCCGTCGTGACCGGCGTCCGGCTGATGCTGGGCGGGGTTCCCCTGATCGTGCTGGCGGTGGCGTTCGGCTGCTTCCTGCTCTACCCGCTGCGGGCGGGCGTCCGCACTGTCGACGAGAGCGTCCCCGTCCCGCTCCCCGGTCCTCCCGCTCCTTGATTCCGCGCCTCTGAGCCGCCTCTCGACGCGGGGCGCCCCGGATCACGCCCATCGGTTTCCATCGCGCTCGGACGAGCGCGAAGCGGAAATCCGGCGGGCAGGTCCGGGGCGCCTCGACGCGTGCGCGCCCCGGAGATCGGGCTCAGATCGTGACGAGCATCTTGCCGATGTTCTCGCCCCTCAGCATGCCGAGGAACGCGTCCGGGGCGTTGCGCAGGCCGTTCACGACCGTCTGGCGCTCGCGCAGCCGGCCGTCGCGCAGCCAGCCGCCGACCTCGTGCAGCAGGTCGGGCATGCGCCGGGCGCTGTCCCCGACGATGAAACCCTTCAGCGTCAGCCGCTTGGTAACGATCTTGACCATGTTGTGCGGTCCCGGCGGCGGCTCCGGGGCGTTGTACTGCGCCACCGCGCCACAGCAGGCGACCCGTCCGTGCTCGTTCAGCACCTCGATGGCGGCCTCCAGATGGTCGCCGCCGACGTTGTCGAAGTAGACGTCCACGCCGTCCGGCGCGGCCGCGCGGAGCTGCTCCACGACCGGGGCGTCCTTGTAGTTGAAGGCGGTGTCGAACCCCAGCTCCTCGGTCAGATAGCGGACCTTCTCCGCCGACCCGGCGCTGCCGATGACGCGCGGGGAGCCGCGCAACCTGGCCATCTGCCCCACCAGCGAACCGACCGCCCCGGCCGCCGCGGACACGAAGACGGTGTCGCGCGGGGTGAAGCCGGCCACGTCGAACAGGCCGACGTACGCGGTGAGGCCGACCATCCCCAGCACGCCCAGATACGAGCCCAGCGGCGCGGCGTCCGGATCGACCGCGCGGGCCGACTTCGCGTCCAGCAGCGCGTACTCCCGCCAGCCCAGGGGGTGGACCACCTTCTGCCCGACCTGGAACCGTCCGGAGGCGTCCGCGACCACCTCGCCCACGGCCCCGCCCTCCAGCGGCCTGCCGACCTCGAAGGGCGGGACATAGGACGGGCCGGCGTTCATCCGGCCGCGCATGTACGGATCGACGCTCATGACCTCGTTGCGGACCAGGAGCTGCCCGGGGCCGGGAGGCTCGACCGGGGCCTCGGCGACCTCGAAGTTCTCCGGGGTGGGCCATCCCCGGGGCCGGGACGCGAGCCGCACTTCGAGGCCCCGTTCGGGAAACGGCCGGTGTGACTGGTTCACGTTGATCGTCCATCCGTGGTCGGGGCGCTTCACGCGGATCGCGACGGGTTGCTCTCCCGCCGACGTCCCGTGCCGGTCCGCCGGAGCGCGGCGTCGCGGAGGAGTTGTCGCGAAGGGGACAGTCCCGTCTCCCTGCTCCTGTTCCTCCGGCCCGCCGACGCAAACGTCACGGCCGCGAAACCGCCCGTGACCTCCCACCCGAGCGGGGGCGGGGCGCGCAGCCGCCTTGCGCTGCGCCGCGGTTCTCTCTATGCTCCGCGATTTAGTAGGACGTCCTAGTAAATTGGCGCTCGGTAGGAGTGTGGTCCATGCATGTACCGGTTCATCCCACGAGGTTCGTGACGGCGGCTGCCCTGTTCGACGGACATGACGCGGCGATCAACATCATGCGGAGGATCCTGCAGTCCCAGGGCGCCGAAGTGATCCACCTCGGGCACAACCGGTCGGTCGAGGAGGTCGTCACCGCGGCCATCCAGGAGGACGTCCAGGGCGTGGCGATCAGCTCCTACCAGGGCGGCCACGTGGAGTACTTCACGTACCTCGTGGACCTGCTGCGTGAGCGTGGCGCGGGCCACATCAAGGTGTACGGCGGGGGCGGCGGCGTGATCGTGCGGGAGGAGATCGAGCTGCTGCAGTCGCGCGGCGTGGCCGGCATCTTCTCGCCGGAGGACGGCCAGCGGCTCGGCCTGGCCGGCATGATCAACAGGCTGGTCGAGGCGTGCGACGTCGATCTCGCCGCGGGCGACGCGCCCGACATCGCCAAGGTGGTGGCCGGCGACCACGGGGCGCTCGCGCGTGCGGTCACCTTCGTCGAGGCGGGCCAGGCGGACGCGGAGTGGCTCGGCGAACTGCGCGCCGCCGCGTCCGCCCGCGCGATCCCCGTGCTCGGCATCACCGGGACCGGCGGATCCGGCAAGTCCTCGCTCACGGACGAGCTGCTTCGCCGGATCCGGATCGACTACGAGGACAAGTTGCGGGTCGCGGTGATCGCCGTCGATCCGACCCGCCGGCGCGGCGGGGGAGCGTTGCTGGGCGACCGCATCCGGATGAACAGCCTGACCGGGGGCACGGTCTACTTCCGCTCCCTGGCCACCCGGGGCGCGCAGGAGCTGCCCCCGCACCTGGGGGACGTCATCGCCGCCTGCCGGGCGGCCGGGCACGACCTGGTGATCGTGGAGACCCCCGGCATCGGCCAGGGCGACGCCGCCATCGTGCCGTACTCCGACGTGTCGCTGTACGTGATGACGCCGGAGTTCGGCGCCGCCTCGCAGCTCGAGAAGATCGACATGCTCGACTTCGCCGACGTGGTGGCGATCAACAAGTACGAGCGGCGCGGCGCGGAGGACGCGCTGCGCGACGTGCGCCGCCAGATGGTGCGCAACCGCGAGGCGTTCGGCGTCCCTCCGGAGCAGATGCCGGTCTTCGGCACCATCGCCTCCCGCTTCAACGACGAGGGGGTGACCGCGCTCTACCAGCGGCTGCGCGCCCTGCTCGGGGAGAAGGGGCTGCCCGACCCGGCCGGGCTGCTCCCCGAGGTGCGGGGCAGCGCCTCCGAGGTGACCTCCGCGATCGTCCCGCCGGCCCGCGTCCGCTACCTGGCCGAGATCGCCGAGACCGTCCGCGGCTACCACGCCCGCACCGCCGCCCAGGCGGAGGCCGTACGCCGCCACCAGGCGCTGCTCACCGCGCGCGAGGCGGTCGCGGCCGACGGCGCGGCGACCGCCGACCTGGACCGGATCGCCGAACGCGCCGCGGGCGCGATCGACGCGGAGAGCCGCGGGCTCCTCGACGGGTGGGCCGCCACGCGGGAGGCGTACGAGGCCGACGAACTGGTGGTCAAGGTCCGCGACCGGGAGCTGCGCACGCCGCTGTGGCGCGAGACCCTGTCGGGCAGCCGCGTCCGGAGGGTGGCCCTGCCCCGGTACAGCGACCGCGGCGACCTGCTGCGCTTTCTGCGCTCGGAGAACCTGCCGGGGCGCTTCCCGTTCACCGCGGGGGTCTTCCCGTTCAAGCGGGACGACGAGGAGCCGACCCGGATGTTCGCCGGCGAGGGCGACGCGTTCCGCACCAACCGGCGCTTCAAGCTGCTGTCCGAGGGCCAGCCCGCGACCCGGCTGTCCACCGCGTTCGACTCGGTCACCCTGTACGGCCACGACCCCGACCTGCGTCCCGACATCTACGGAAAGGTCGGCACCTCCGGGGTGTCGATCGCCACGCTGGACGACATGAAGGCGCTCTACGACGGGTTCGACCTGTCCGCGCCGAACACCTCGGTCTCCATGACCATCAACGGCCCGGCCCCCACCATCCTCGCGTTCTTCCTCAACGCCGCCGTCGACCAGGCGCTCGACCGGTTCGCGGCCGAGCACGGGCGGCCGCCCTCGGCGGAGGAGGCGGCCGACCTGCGGGCCCGCACGCTGGCCACCGTACGGGGGACCGTGCAGGCCGACATCCTCAAAGAGGACCAGGGGCAGAACACCTGCATCTTCTCCACCGAGTTCAGCCTGCGCATGATGGCCGACATCCAGGAGTGGTTCATCGCCAACAAGGTGCGGAACTTCTACTCGGTGTCGATCTCCGGCTACCACATCGCCGAGGCCGGGGCCAACCCCATCACCCAGCTCGCGTTCACCCTCGCCAACGGCTTCACGTACGTCGAGGCGTACCTGGCGCGCGGCATGGAGGTGGACGACTTCGCCCCCAACCTGTCGTTCTTCTTCTCCAACGGCATGGACCCCGAGTACGCGGTGCTCGGCCGGGTGGCCCGCCGGATCTGGGCGGTCGCGATGCGCGAGCGGTACGGCGCGACCGAGCGGGCGCAGAAGCTCAAGTACCACATCCAGACGTCGGGCCGTTCCCTCCACGCCCAGGAGATGGACTTCAACGACATCCGCACCACCCTGCAGGCGTTGATCGCGATCTACGACAACTGCAACAGCCTGCACACCAACGCCTACGACGAGGCCGTCACCACCCCCTCGGCGGAGTCCGTGCGGCGGGCCATGGCGATCCAGCTCATCATCAACCGCGAGTGGGGCATGGCGGTCAACGAGAACCCGCTGCAGGGCGCGTTCGTCGTCGAGGAGCTCACCGACCTGGTCGAGGAGGCGGTGCTGCGGGAGTTCGAGCGCATCTCCGACCGCGGCGGCGTCCTCGGCGCGATGGAGACCGGCTACCAGCGCGGCAAGATCCAGGACGAGTCGATGCTGTACGAGACCCGCAAGCACGACGGCTCGCTCCCGATCATCGGCGTGAACACCTTCCGGAATCCGGACGGCGCCGTCGGCGACCATCGGGAGCTGGAACTGGCCCGCGGCACCGAGGAGGAGAAGCAGGCCCAGCTCACCCGGCTGCGCGCCTTCCACGAGGCACACGCCGAGGAGGCCCCGGCCGCGCTCGCCCGGCTGCGGGAGGCGGCGATGTCCCGGGAGAACGCCTTCGACGCCCTCGTGGAGGCCGCCCGCGTCTGCTCGCTCGGGCAGATCACCTCGGCTCTCTTCGAGATCGGAGGCCAGTACCGCCGCAACGTGTGACCCACCCCTCCCGCGAGGTCTTCCCTCCGCCGGGGACGCGACGCACCACCGGAGAGCGGTGCGCGTGGGAACCGGCGGAGCGGTGGGCCGCGTCGAACCGATCAATGATCATGATCGGGAAAGGGAGTCGGGGATGGCGCGGGTGATGGCGACCGGCGCGGCGGCCGCGCTGCTGCTGGCCGGGCTCGCGGGCTGTGGCGGTGCGGGGCCGGACGGCAAAGCAGCGGACGGCAAAGCAGCGGCCGGCACGGGGGTGGACGGCACGGGGGTGGACGGCAAGATCGTGATGTGCCATTTCAGCGAGGTGCCGCTGTGGGCCCTGCGGGAGGGGCGGCCGGCCACCGAACTCGGCCCGGTCGGCCGTGCCGCACTGAAGGGTACGGAGGTGCGGCGGATCGACGACCTGGACACATGGACGGTCGTCGAGGAGAGCCACACCCGGCTGGCGCTCATCCGGGAGCTGGCCCGCCCCCAGGTCCAGGGTGACGGCATGGTCTTCACCCATGAGTTCCTGGACGTCGAGCGGTTCGGCGATCCCGACGCGGACGGCCGCCCGGGCTGGCACTCGCGGGCGTCGGGTCGCTGCGACCTGCGCCGCGATCTCGGCGAGCTGGGAGTGGCCGATGTGACGCTCGACCCCGCGGCTCCGCCGCCCGGCCCGGACTCCCGGCGGATATCCGTACTCGTGCACGAGCGAGACTGCGCGAGCGGACAGCGGGCGGACGGCCGGATCCGCCTGCTCGGCGTGGAGCCGACCGCGGCGGAGGTGCGGGTGGTCCTCGGCGTGCGGCGGGTGGACGGATACGTGACCTGCCAGCCGAACCCGGCCACGCCGTTCACCGTCGAGCTGGACGAGCCGCTCGGCGAGCGGGTTCTCACCGACGCCTCGGTCTACCCGCCCCGGCCGATCTCTCTGCCGGTCACCGCCGGACGGCCGTGACGTCACGGAACGGGAGGGGCGGTCAGCGGGCGCTCCGTGCACATCGCCGCGTGCGCTTAACACTCAGCGTCCCGGGTCGATGGCGTCCCTCTTGCCGTTGAGGTGCTCGGTGCCGGGGGCATGCGGATAGCGCAGGTCGAAGACGGGACGCTCGGACCTGATGAGTGGGAGGGAGACGAAGTTGTGCCGCGGCGGCGGGCACGACGTGGCCCACTCCAGGCTGTTGCCGAACCCCCACGGGTCGTCCACCTCCACCCGCCTGCCGTGCCGGAACGTCCGCCAGACGTTGTAGAGGAACGGCAGCGTGGACATGCCGAGGAGGAAGGCGCCCACGCTGGAGACGCTGTTCAGGACGGTGAAGCCGTCGACGGGGGAGTAGTCGGCGTAGCGGCGGGGAAAGCCGATCACGCCGAGCCAGTGCTGGACGAGGAACGTCATGTGGAAGCCGACGAACAGCGTCCAGAAGTGGATCTTCCCGAGGCGCTCGTCGAGCATCTTGCCGGTGAGCTTGGGCCACCAGAAGTAGAAGCCGGCGAACATCGCGAAGACCACGGTCCCGAAGACCGTGTAGTGGAAGTGGGCGACCACGAAGTAGGTGTCGGTGACGTGGAAGTCCAGTGGCGGGGAGGCGAGGATGACTCCGGTCAGGCCGCCCAGGAGGAAGGTCGCCAGGAAGCCGACGGAGAACAGCATGGGGGTCTCGAAGGTCAGGTGGCCGCGCCACATCGTGCCGGTCCAGTTGAAGAACTTGATGCCCGTCGGGATCGCGATCAGGAAGCTCAACAGCGAGAAGAACGGCAGCAGCACCTGGCCGGTGGCGAACATGTGGTGGGCCCACACGGTCATGGACAGGCCCATGATCGAGATCGTCGCCCCGATCATGCCGATGTAGCCGAAGAGCGGCTTGCGGCTGAACACCGGGATGACCTCGGTGACGATCCCGAAGAACGGCAGCGCGATCACGTACACCTCGGGATGGCCGAAGAACCAGAACAGGTGCTGCCACAGGATCGGGCCGCCGGAATCCGGATGGAAGACGTGGCTGCCCGTCTTGCGGTCGATCTCCAGCACGACGAGGGCCGCCGCGAGCACCGGGAACGCCAGGAGCACCATGAGCGAGGTGAGCAGGACGTTCCACGTGAAGATCGGCATCCGGAACATGGTCATGCCGGGTGCGCGCAGCCCGATGATCGTGGTGACGAAGTTGACCGATCCGAGGATCGTGCCCAGCCCGGCCAACGCCAGGCCCATGATCCACAGGTCGGCGCCGGTGGACGGGCTGAACTGCGCGAGGGAGAGCGGGGCGTAGCCGGTCCAGCCGTACGCGGCGGCGCCCTGGGCGGTTCCGAAGCCGGCCAGCACTGTGAGCCCGCCGAAGAGGAAGAGCCAGTAGCTGACCGTGTTGAGGCGCGGGAACGCCACGTCGTGCGCGCCGATCTGGAGCGGCATGACCGCGTTGGCGAAACCGGCGAACAGCGGCGTGGCGAACAGCAGCAGCATGACCGTGCCGTGGATCGTGAACAGCTCGTTGTAGGTCTGGTTGCTCACGAACTGCAGCCCCGGCATGGCCAGCTCCGCCCGGATGATCATGGCCATGAGCCCGCCGACGAGAAAGAACGCGAACGAGGTGACGAAGTAGAGGTTGCCGACCACCTTGTGGTCGGTCGTGGTGAGCCAGGAGACGACGCGGGCGCCCAGCCGCGTCGGCGCCGCCGGCGCAGGGCGTTTCGCGTGTGTGGTCATGACATCTCCTGTCCCCCGAGAGGAGCCTTCCAGGCGTCATGTACCCGAGCGCCCGTCCTGCTCCCGCTTCGCGAGCCCCTGGGCGAGGAGGATGGCGTGGTAGAGCACCGGCCCGGCGCCCGCCGCTGCAGGACGGACGCCGCCGCGTTGCCGGCCGCGGCGAGCAGCGCGCAGACGATCGCGATCACCGGCCCTCCGCCTCCTGCCGGGCGGTGTCGCTCTTGGCCAGGAACGGGGACCGGCCGAGGATGACGATCCCCACGACGAGCGCGACCAGGCCCGCGACCGTCCCCGCCAGCGCGTGGACGCCGACCTGCAGGTTCTCCCTGAAGATCGCGACGCCCAGCACGATGCCGGTGATCGGCTCGGCCGCGGTGGTGGCGGGCAGTGAGATCCGCAGCGGCGCGGCGTCGAACGCGCTCTGGTTCAGCAGGATGCCGAGCACCGCCACCACGGGGAGCGCGTACGGCGGCCAGGTGGTGAACATCGCCTGCATCCCGTGTTCAAGGGTGAGCAGGGAGCCCCGGGTCAGGGCGTCCTGGAGCCCGTACAGCACGCCCGCGGCGGCGGCCAGCAGCATCGCCCGCGCCTTGAGGCTGGTGCGCAGCGCGACCACGACCAGCCCGGCGGTCACCACCAGCACGGCCAACACCGCGACCCAGGTCATCGAGACGGGGTGCGGCACTCTGCCTCCCCGGGGTTGCGCGGACGCGAGGAAGATCGCCACCCCGCCGCTGACCAGAACCGCTCCCAGCCACTCCGCGCGTCCGAGGCGCTCCTGGTAGACCAGGGCGGAGACCGCCAGCGCGAAGATCAGGTTGGTCGCGAGCAGCGGTTCGACCTGGGCCACGCTGGCCCGCTGCAGCGCCAGCGCCCCGAGGATCTGCCCTCCCGCCATCGCGGCGATGCCGAAGCGCCACACGGGCTTGCGTACGAGGTGCAGCAGCAGTTGGACGTGGAGCATCTCGCCCAGCGGCTCGGCGTACGCGGCGTGCTGCTGGGCCATGAAGCCCACCCCGATGAGGGCCGCCGCCATGAGGCCGAGCAGCACCGTGAGGATCATGTCACGCGGATGTCGTCAGCGGCGTTTCCTCCGCACGGGGGCGGTGGCACGCCGGGGCAGCAGGGAGGAGAGCGCGGCGCCTCCGGCGACGAGCAGCGAGGCGGCGGTGAGCGCCGCCCGATGCCGGGACAGCCACGCCTCGGCGCTCCTGGTATGGGCCCGCTCGCCGAACCTGCCGTGCGCGCCGAAGTCGTGGCCGTCCTTGCCGTCCGCGGCCTCCCACAGGTTGGCCGGGCCCTCCGGGTCGTACGGCTGGGCGGTCTGCTGGGACGCGTAGCCGGTCCTGGCCAGGTAGCGGTCGACCAGCGCGGGAGCGACCTTGTCGGCGAGCAGGGCGGCGGCGGTGGAGCCGCCCACCCAGTACTCCTTGCGCCGCGGGTGGTCGGCGGCGAACACCACGGCGCGCGCGGCCACCTCCGGCTGGTAGATGGGCGGGACCGGCTGGGGACGGTGCGGCAGCCGGGACAGCACCCAGTCGAACTGCGGCGTGTTGAGGCCGGGAAGCTGCACCATGGTCACGCGTACGGCGCTGCGCCGGTGCAGCAGCTCGCACCGCAGCGACTCGGTGAACCCCTTGATCGCGTGCTTGGCCCCGCAGTACGCCGACTGCAGCGGGATGGCCCGGTAGGCGAGGGCCGACCCCACCTGCACGATCGTGCCGTGGTTGCGCGGCAGCATCCGGTCCAGGGCCGCCCTGGTGCCGAACGCGTACCCGAGATAGGTCACCTCGGTGACGCGGCGGAACTCGTCAGGGGACACCTGGTTGAACGGGGCGAAGATCCCGGCGAACGCCGCGTTCACCCACACGTCGATCGGGCCGAACTCCTCCTCGACCCGGCGGGCGGCGTCCGCCACCTCGCGGTGGTCGGCCACCTCCGTCGGGATCACCAGGGCCCTCCCGCCGGCCGCCTCGACCTCGTCCGCGGCGGCGGCCAGGCCCGTCTCCCCGCGCGCGAGCAGCGCGACCGAGTCGCCGCGCGCGCCGAACGCGCGGGCGGTCGCCCGGCCGACGCCGGCGCTCGCGCCCGTGACCACGACCACCCGGGATCTTCTGCGTCTCATGTACGTCACCCCCTGGTCTCGGCCGCTACCCGAGGAGGGCGCAGCCACACGGGGCCGGGGTTTAGGACCGGTAAGCCGGGCAGACCGGGCGGAGTGGGGGCGGCGTGGCGAGGACACGGACGGGTACGGCGCCTGGCTGCGCCGGATGGCCGACCGCCCCGGCATCGACATGCGGCTGGGGGCCGACTTCCGCGACGTGCGCGACGACGTGGTCGGCCGCGTCCCCGTCGTCTACACCGGTCCGCTCGACGCGTACTTCGGGTACGCCAGGGGCGAGCTGGGGTGGCGGACGCTGGACCTGGACGTGGAGGTCGTGGCGACCGGCGACCACCAGGGGACGGCCGTCATGAACTACGCGGACGAGACTTCGCGGCCGAGGGATGACGGCCGCGCCTCATCCCGCCGGGCAGGCCCGGCTCCGTCCCTGCCGGGAGAGCACGGAGCGGTAGACGTCCACCACACGGTGGACCAGCGCGTCCCAGGTCAGCTCCGCGGCCTGACGCCGGGCCCGGGAGGCGAGCGCCACGGCCAGCGCGGGGTCCGCCGTCAGCTCGCGCAGCGCCTCGGCGATCGCGTGCGGCGAGCCCGGCGGGACGAGCAGGCCGCTCTCCCGGTGCCGGACGATCTCGGGGACGCCTCCCGTCGCGCTCGCCACGACCGGCACCCCGGCGTACATCGCCTCGATCAGCACGGAGCCCAGCTCCTCGTAGCGGGACGGGAGCACCAGGACGTCCACGTCCCGGAGCACGGCCGGGATCCGCTCGTGCGGGAGGAACCCGAGGAAGAGGGTCCGCCGCTCGACGCCGAGCCGGGCGGCCAGGCGGCGCAGCCGCGCCCGCTCCGGCCCGTCGCCCACCAGGACCAGGTGTCCGGGCGCGGCGGCGGAGAACAGCGCGAAGCCGCGCAGCAGCGTGTCGACGCCCTTCTGCGGGTGCAGCCGTCCCACGTACGCGATGCGCGGCCGGGGCACTCCGGCGGGCAGTCCGGGGCCGAGATCGGCCGGGTCGGCCCGGAACTCCCCGCCGACCCCGGACGGGATGACGTGGACGTCCGGGCGCGCCAGCTCCCGCCGGAGCCGGTCCGTCAGCGTGATGACCGCCGCCGCCCGGTCCACGCCGTACCCCTCCAGCGCGCCGCCCAGGGTCTTCAGCAGGAACGAGCGCGGGCCGGTCACCCGGAGGGTGTGGCGCAGGCTGCAGTGGACGGTCAGCACGATCGGCGCTCCGCTCAGCCGGGCGGCGCGCAGCGCGAGCGGCACGATGGCGAGGTCCTCCCCGAGATGGGCGTGGACCACGTCCGCGCCGGGCGCGAGGCCGGGCAGCCGCCGCCACGCGTACAGGCTGTAGCACTGGCGGAAGACGCCGATCGGGAGGCCGAGCCGGATCACCCGGCCGTGCCGTCCGAGCGGCGCGACGGCCGGGGCGGTCGGCGGCCGAGTGGTGATCACCGTCTGGGCGATCCCGAGGGCGTCCAGCGCGCGGCTGAGGTGCCCGGTGTGGTTCTGCATCCCGCCGATCGGGTCGAAGGCCGCCGCCGACTCGGCGGCCAGGGCCGAGGCCGGCGGCTCGAAGACGGAGCACAGCCGTAGGACGCGCATGTTCACCTCGCCGGAGCCGCGTGGAACACGTACCCGCCAGACCGCACCTCATGTGCCCGCTCCCTCGCCGGTCCGCCGCATGTCCCTGGTGGAGACGGGGGCCACGGCCGCCGGGAGAGGCGGGCGCCGCGCTGCGGCGCCTGGCTCGCGACGCCGCCCTGCGCCGGGAGTTCGGCCGCCGGGCCCGGGCCAGGGCGCTGGCGGCCTTCGACGCCCGGCGCATGGCGCGGGACACGTTCGAGGCGCTCAGAGGAGTCGCGGGAGCGCGTCGACCCGCTCCAGCACCGCGGAGACGGGCAGCCGCGTCGCGCAGCGGAAGTCGATGGGGCAGGTGAGATGAGGGCACGGACTGCAGCCGACACCGCTTCGGGCGACCAGGTGGCGCCCGCCGTAGGCCCACCGCCGGGGGTCGCCGGACAGGAACACCGTGACGCTGGGTGTGCCGGTCGCCGCCGCCAGATGCGCGACCCCCGTGTCGGCGCAGACCAGGAGGGCCGCCCTGCGCAGCAGCGCCGCGTACGTGCCGAGGTCGGCACGGCCGGTGAGATCGGTCGCGGGGCCGCGCATGGCGGCGCGGACTTCGGCGGCCAGCGCCGACTCGGCCGCGACCCCGCCGATGAGGACCCGCAGGCCGCGCGCGACCAGGCCGTCGGCGACGGCCGCGAACCGTTCGGCCGGCCAGCGCCGGCTGGCCGAGGTCGCCCCCGGGTGGACCACCGCGTACCGGCCCGGCCGCAGCCCGTGCCACCGGGCGAGCCGGGCGAGCCCGCGCCGATCGGCGGGGAGTTCGGGGAACTCCGGACGCGCCGGATCGGGCGGCAGGGGAACCCCGAGGTGCCGTACGAGCAGGAGGTGCCGCCAGATCTCGTGCGCGGAGCGCGGATAGGGCAGCCACCAACCGCTGCCGTCCCCCGGCCCGACTTCTCCGGTGCCGATCTCTCCCGGAACGCCGCCCTCAGGGCCGAAACCGCACGCGCGCCGGCCGAGTCGCTCGGTCACCTCGCGGGCGGCCCCGCTGTCCCCGTACGCCTGGACGGCCAGGTCGAAACGGGGCGCCGTGCCGAGGAAGGCGGCGAGTCCGGGGCCGTCAACCGGCCGCTCCGGGATCCCGGGGTACCCCGGGAAGGGCAGCAGCGCGTCCACGTAGCGGCTCATCCGGCGTACGAGCGGCTCCATCTCGGCCCACGTGACCAGTGTTACCCGCACGTCGGGGCGGGCCCGGCGCAGCGAGCGCAGCGCGGGGACGGTGCACAGCAGGTCCCCGAGACCGACGCGCAGCCGCACTATCGCGACCTCGGCCAGCCGGGGATCGGCGAGCGGAGGGCCCGCGGCTCCGAGCGGAGGCTCCACAGCGGACCGCCGCTACCCCGCGTCTCGGTGATCATGCCGACGTTCGAGCAGGCGCGGTTCCTGCCGAGGGCGGTCGGCAGCCTGTTCGCGCAGACCGTGACGCGCTGGGAACTGATCGTCGTGGACGACGGCTCGCGGGACGGAACGCCGGAGGCCGTCGGCCCGTTCCGCTCCGATCCCCGGGTCCGCTACGTGCGCCTGCCACGCAACCTCGGCCTCGGAGCGGCGGCCAACGCGGGGCTCGGCCTGTGCCGGGGCGCGTTCGTCGCGTACCTGCCCTCCGACGACGCCTTCGACCCGGACCACATCGCCGCGCCATCCGCGAGCGGTTCGACGGAGGGCTCAACGTCTTCCGCCGCCGGTACCGGGTCGCCGAGCCGCTCCGGTTCCGCACCACGGACGGCACCGACGTGGACGAGGTCGGCCTCTACCGCCGTTTCCGCGAGGCGCGCTTCCCGGCCGCGCCGCATCCGCGACCTCTCCGCGGTGACACGCCGGTAGGCTCCCCGCCATGCGGATCCCCACGGACGGACAGATTCGCGCGCTTCACGCCAAGCACGCGCCCACGCGGGACGCCTTCGAGCTCGTGTACACCCACTGCGAGATCGTCTGGGGGATCGCGGAACAGCTCCTCGCCCGCGACGGCCTCGACGTCGACGCGGACCTGGTCCGGGCGGGCTGCCTCCTGCACGACATCGGCGTGTACCGGCTGTACGACGAGGACGGCGTCCTCGACCACGCGGGCTACCTGCGCCACGGCGTCCTCGGCCACGATCTCCTCCGTGAGGAGGGCCTCTCAGAGGAGATCTGCCGCTTCTGCTCCCGCCACACCGGGGTGGGCCTCACCCGCGACGACGTGCGCGAACAGGGGCTGCCGCTGCCGCCCGCCGACTACGTTCCGGTGACGGGTGAAGAGGAGCTCGTCATGTACGCGGACAAGTTCCACAGCAAGACGGAGCCGCCGACCTTCGTCTCCGCCGCGTCCTACGCCGCGCGGGTCCGACGTTTCGGCACGGGCAAGGCGGCGATCTTCACGTCGATGTGCGAGCGTTTCGGGCTTCCGGACCTCGCGCCGCTCGCCCGGGCGTACGGGCACGCGACGGTGTGACGCGTGCCGAGGCGCGGGCGGGGCCGCCTTTCGTGACGCTGCCACGAAACGGTCACGGGTGGCCCGGCCCGGACGCACCTGGGGCCTGGTCGTAATCTGCCGACATGACTGACATTCGGGCACTGACACCCGGCGACGCCTTCGCGACGCTGCTGGCCGGCAACGAGCGGTTCATCACAGGACGACCGCAGCACCCGAACCAGAACGCCGCCCGCCGCGCCGAGACCGCCCCCCTCCAGAACCCGTTCGCCGTCCTTTTCGGCTGCTCAGACTCCCGACTGGCGGCCGAGATCATCTTCGACCGCGGCCTCGGCGACCTGTTCGTCGTCCGCACCGCGGGGCACGTCATGGGGCCCGAGGTGCTCGGCAGCATCGAGTACGGCGTGAGCGTGCTGGGCTGCCCGCTGGTCGTCGTCCTCGGCCACGACTCCTGCGGCGCGGTCGCGGCCACCCGCGCCGCGCTTGACGAGGGGCCCGCCCCCACCGGCTACGTGCGCGACGTCGTCGAGCGGGTGACCCCGAGCGTGCTCGCCGCCCGCGCCGCCGGGCTCACCCAGCCCGACGAGATCGTGGACGAGCACATCCGCAACACCGTGGACCTCCTGGTCGACCGCTCCCGCGTGCTCGCCGACAGCATCGCGGAGGGCCGGGCGGCCGTGGTCGGCCTGTCGTACCGGCTGGCCGAGGGCACGGCGCGGCTCGTGGCCGACCGCGGTCTCGGCGTCCCCGTCCGCACGCCGGGCGCCGAGGAGGAGTCGGCCCGCGCCGGAGGGCGCTGACCCGCGCTTCCTCCAGCGCTCGGCCGGGACCACGCCCCGAGTTTTGTATCCTTGTTGTGTCTCTCTTGTATCTATGATGGTGGGAAGGCGCGGGGATGGAGGACACGCGGGACGGGTCGGAGCGCGCTCCGCTCGCGGCGGCGGATCGGGCGTACGAGTTCACCCGGGAGCTCATCGTCAGCGGCCGCCTCTCCGGGGGAGAGCTCATCAGCGAGGGCGAGATCGCCGAGCGGGTGGGGGTGAGCCGCACCCCGGTGCGCGAGGCGTTCCTGCGGCTCCAGGCCGAGGAACTGCTGCGTCTCTTCCCCAAACGCGGGGCCGTCGTGGTGCCCCTCGCGCCCGGCGAGGGCGAGGACGTCCTGGAGATCCGGGAGGCGATCGAGTGCCTCGCGGTGCGCCGCCTGCTCCGGCTGGACGACGACGACCTCGCCCGGGTGGTCGAGCGGCTGCGGGAGACCCTGCGGGCGCAGTCCGGCCCGGCCCGGCGCCTGGACACCCCGGCGTTCGCCCGGGCCGACCAGGCGTTCCACCTGGCGATCGTGGCCGCGTCCGGCAACGCCCTGGCCGAGCGGTTCTACGGCTCGCTGGGCGACCGGCAGCTCCGGATGGCCGCCCAGGCGCTGCATCCCCGCCCCGAACGGCTGGAGGTGCTGGTCCACGAGCACGGCGCGCTGGTGGACGCCATCGCGCAGCGGGACGTCGCCCGGTTCGAGGAGGCGCTGCGCGCCCACCTCGACGCCACCCACCGGGCGCTGGCCGCGGCCCGGAGGCCGTAGGCGATGGGTGCGAAGCGCTGGTGGCTCGCGGCCGCCGCGATGTTCGGCTGCGGGTGGGGCGGCAACCAGTTCACGCCGCTGCTCCTGATGTACCGGCAGGCAGGCGGCTACTCGGAGGTCACCGTCGACGCCTTCCTCGCGGCGTACGTCCTGGGGCTGGTCCCGGGGCTGCTCGTGGGCGGCCCGCTGTCGGACCGCCACGGGCGCAAGCCGCTGATGTTGATCGGTACGGCGCTCTCCGCGCTGGCCAGCGCCGTACTGGCGGCGGGTGTGGCCGGTGAGGCGTTCATCTACGCCGGACGGTTGCTGACCGGGGTCGGCGTGGGCATCGCCATGGCCGTCGGCACGAGTTGGGTGAAGGAGCTGTCGGAGGGCCGGCACGACCCGACCGCCGACGCGGGCGCGGGCGCCAGGCGGGCGTCGCTGGCGCTCACCGCCGGCTTCGGGCTCGGGGCGGGGGTGGCGGGCGTCCTGGCGCAGTGGGGGCCGTGGCCCATGGTCACCCCGTACGCGGTGCACGTGGCGGTCGTCCTGCCCGCCCTGGCCGGTCTGCTGAGGGTGCCGGAGACGCGGCCGGGCACCGGTCGGGCCGAGGGGCGCCGCCGGAGCCTGCGCTCGGACCTGCGGGTGCCGTCCGCCGGGCACCGCCGCTTCCTGTGGGTCGTGGTGCCGACGGCGCCGTGGGTGTTCGGGGCGGCGGGCATCGCCTACGCCGTGACGCCGCAACTGGTGGCCGAGCGGGTCGGCCGATGGGGCCTCGCGTACGCCACGCTGCTGACCGTGCTCACGCTGGGCGCCGGCGTCCTCGTGCAGCCGCTGGCCAGGAGGCTGTGCGGCCGCTCCACCGCCCGGCCGCTCCTGACGGCGATGGCGCTCATGACGGCCGGCATGGCGGTGAGCGCCTCGACCGCCGCCGTACGCTCGCCGTGGCTGGGCTCGGCGGGCGCGCTGCTGCTGGGCGCGGCGTACGGCATCGCCGTCGTCTCCGGCCTGCTGGAGGTGCAGCGCATCGCCACCCCCGAGGATCTGGCCGGGCTGACCGGCGTCTACTACGCCCTCACCTACACGGGCTTCCTCGCGCCCGCGGTGCTGGCCGCCCTGTCCGCCGTGACCTCCTACACGGCGATGCTCGCGGCCGTGACCCTCCTGGCGTCGGGCTGCCTCGCGCTGATCGCGGTGGCGCTGCGCGTGCAAGGCTCCGGCTCCGAGGCCCATCCCGCCTGACCGGGACCCGGTCCGTCGCGACCTTCACGATGGAGTGGGGGTTCTCTATGCGCTTCCTGACGTTTGCGAGGTATTGGAGATGAATCTCCCGTTGTGCGGCAAGGAGTTGTCCTAAGGGGCACGCCTGCCGGGCGAGGGGTGATCAGCGTGACCGCATGGCGTCGATGCTCCATCAGGACCCGCCTGACCGTGGCGGCGAGCGCCGTCATGGCGTTGATCTGCGCCGTCGGCACGCTGCTCGCGCTGGTGTCCGCGCGCGGGCGGGACCTGGAGTACCAGAAGGCCGCACTGGTCGCCTGGGCCATGAGGGTCATCGAGCGGATGGTGATCGAGGGTCCCCCGGACGCCCTTCCCGACGGGCCGGGCAGAGCGGCCCAGCTCTTCGACCCCAACAGGCGGCTGGTGGCCGTCTCCGGCAACATGGCGGGCAGGCCGCCGATGGCGAACTTCGGCTCCGGGTCGGCGACGTACCAGACCAGGGAACTGTGCGACCTGCCCGACTTCCCGGGCCAGTGCCGGATCGTCATCGACGTCCCGGTCCACCTCGCCAACGGGACCTGGCGGCTGTACGCCGCGGCCCCGTCGCCTCCGTGGTACGGCAACCCGCTGCTGCTGGCCCTGCTGGTCGGCGGCTCGGTCCTGCTCGTCGCGGTCACCGCGCTCGGCACGTACTGGGCGGTGAGCAAGACCCTCGAACCCGTCCGGGCCATCGGCGCGAAGCTCGACCAGATCACCGCCAGCGACCTCGGGCATCGCGTCCCGCTCCCGAAGTACCAGGACGAGCTGGAAGACCTCACCCGGATCGCCAACCGGACCCTGGATCGGGCCCAGGCGGCGGTCGAGCAGCAGCTCAGGTTCGCCTCCGACGCCTCACACGACCTGCGCAGCCCGCTGACCGCCATGCGCGTACGGATCGAGGACGCGCTCATGTGCCCGGAGGAGACCGACTGGCCCAAGACGGCCGCCGCGCTCCTGGACAGCGTGGAGCGCCTCCAGGATCTGGTCACCGACCTACTCCAGATTTCCCGCCTGGACGCGGGGGTGGGCGGGCGGCACGAACCCGTCGACCTGACCGCGCTGGTGGCGTCCGAGCTGGACCGCCGGCCGCGCGGGGTCCTGGTCGCCCGCGACCTCGCCCCCCAGGTGACGGTGGACGGAGACCGGATCGGCCTGGCCCGCCTCTTGATCAACCTCCTGGACAACGCCGAACGCCACGCCGACACCACGATCGCCGTCGTGCTCCGCGCGGAGCCCGGCACGGCGGTGCTGGAGGTGTGCGACGACGGCGACGGGATCCCGCCCGAGCAGCGGGACTCCGTCTTCCAGCGGTTCGTCCGCCTGGACGCCTCCCGGCAGAAGGATCCGGGCGGCACCGGCCTTGGCCTGTCCATCGCGCGGCAGATCGCCGAGAAGCACGGCGGCACCCTCACCGTCGAGGACAGCCCGTGCGGCGCCCGGTTCGTGCTGCGCGTCCCGCGCCGCGCCCCGGAGCCGGAATCCGCGCTCGCCGGAGACGAACACGGCGGCCGCGAGCCCGCGGAGCGCTCCGGCGACCGGGGTGGCGAGCGGTCTCCGCGCTCAACCGGGTGAGCCTGGCTCAGCTCGCGCGGGTTCGGGGCGCGTAGCAGCGTGGTGCGACGCCGGGGCCGTCCGCGTGCGTGCCGGTGACGCCGAGCGCGCTGGTGACGCCGAGCGCCTGGTGACGCCGAGCGCCTGGTGACGCCGAGCGCCTGGTGACGCTGAGCCACGCTGCTGACCTCCGAGCGCACCGGTGTCGTCACCCGGCTCTCGGCGCGGCCCCACAGGTCGGTGGCGTTCGGCCGGAGCTTGGTCGTGTCCGACACATCAACCTGGCCGCCGTCGAGCGCGTCCTTGACGGGAAAGAAGCCGCTTTCCACGGCGTCGGATCGATCACCGCACCGCCTCCCTTCGCGCGCACCCGCGAATGATCAGCCCGAACAGGCGACATGAACGATCGATCAGAGTGAACTTTCTGCCGACTCGCCTGTCAATCAGCCCAAAGCGCATAAAACGTGCGGCCGTTTCCCTCAATCGGCCCGTCGGCGGGTTCGCGCCGCTCATCGGCATTGCCGGCCTCGACCGAAAACCCTTCGGTTCAAGGGCGCTTCGTCCGTAAAATCGACAAGTTTTTCTCATATATTGACAGGTTTGTCGGAATAGAGTCAGACTTCGCTCGTTCTGTTCACCCCCAGGTGATGCACCCCCCAAACGCGTCACGACTCAGAAGGAGCGTCGTGTGAAACGCACTGCCGCGTTAGCGCTCATCACCACAGCCGCGGGCGTCCTCGTCGGGCTGTCCCCAACCACGGCGGCGGGCGCGAGTCCCGCCGTCGATCCGGCGCAGGCCGCCCGCGGCGCCGACCGCCTGGTCGACGCCAAGCCCCCCGCCCTGCGGCCGTCCGCCAAGGACGCCTTCCACCGCGAGAGGGTCGTCGGGCAGGGCGACCTCAACTACGTCTCCTACACCCGGACCTACAGCGGCCTGCCGGTGTACGGGGGAGACTTCGTCGTCGTCACCGACGCCAAGGGCGGCGTGCTGAGCACGTCCGTCGCCCAGGAGAAGACGCTGGACGTCGGCACCACGCCGAAGATCTCCGCCGAGAAGGCGGCCGAGGTCGCCCGCGCGCAGGTGACCGACGCCACCGGCACCTCGACCCCCCGCCTGACCGTGATGGCCGAGGGCACCGGCCGGCTGGCCTACGAGGTCGTCGCGGAAGGGACGAACAACGGCCGCGAGAGCAAGATGCACGTCTTCGTCGACGCGCTGACCGGCGACGTCGTGGAGAAGTCCGACGAGGTCATGGACGGCCAGGGCAACAGTTACTACAACGGCAACCCGGTCACCATCGGCACCACGGCGGGCACGACCAACTCCATGACCGACCCCGCTCGGTCCGGCATCCGCTGCGGTGGCCAGAACGGCTCGGCCTACACCAAGAGCTCCGACTCCTGGGGCAACGGCTCCGGCACCGACCTGGAGACCGCCTGCGTCGACACGCTCTTCGCGGCCGGCCAGGAGTGGGACATGCTGCGCGACTGGCTGTCGCGCAACGGCATGGACGGCAGCGGCGGCGGCTTCCCCGCCCGGGTCGGTCTCAGCGACGTCAACGCGTACTGGAACGGCAGCTACACCAACTTCGGTCACTCGCAGGACAACAAGCGCCAGGCCACCTCGATCGACGTCGTGGCCCACGAGTACGGCCACTCGATCTTCCAGAACACCCCGGGCGGCTCGACCGGCAGCAACGAGAAGGGTGGTCTCAACGAGTCCACCGGCGACATCTTCGGCACCCTGACCGAGCACTACGCCTACGAGCACGGGGGCACCCACGCCCCGGACTACGCCGTGGGCGAGCAGGTCGACCTCGTCGGCAGCGGCCCGATCAGGTACATGTACAAGCCGTCCCTCATCTCCGGCGACCCCGACTGCTACTCCTCCTCCGTGCCCCCCATGGAGGTCCACTCCGCCGCCGCCATCCAGAACCACTGGTTCTACCTGCTGGCCGAGGGCTCGAACCCGACCAACGGCAACCCGGCCAGCCCGACCTGCAACAGCTCCACCGTCACCGGCGTCGGCATCCAGAATGCCGGCAAGATCTTCATGGGCACGCTGAACCGCAAGACCTCCACCTGGACGCACACGCTGGCGCGCAAGGCGTCCCTGGCGGCCGCGATCGAGCTCTTCCCCGGATCCTGCGCGGAGTACAACGCGACCAAGGCGGCGTGGAACGCGGTGAACGTGCCGGCCGACCCGAGTGAGCCGGCCAGCTGCAACACCAGCGGGAACGACTTCTCCATGACGCTCAACCCCGCCTCGGCGACCGTCCAGGCCGGCCAGCAGACGACCGCCACGGTCGCCACGCAGACCACGTCCGGAAGCGCGCAGGGCGTCACGCTCACCGCAAGCGGCCTGCCGACCGGCGTGACCGCCTCGTTCAACCCGTCGTCGGTGACCTCGGGCAGCTCCTCGACCCTGACCCTCACGACGTCGGCGTCCACGGCCTCCGGCGCCTACCCGATCACGGTGACCGGCACCGGCGGCTCGGCGACGCACAACGCGACCTTCACCCTGACCGTGACCGGCGGCAGCGGTCCGTGCGACGGCAAGCAGCACACGGCCACCGGCACACTCAGCTCCGGCGCCAGCGCCTACCAGCCGGGCACGTCCGGCTTCCAGGTCACCAAGTCCGGAACGCACTCGGCCTGCCTGGCCGGGCCCAGCGGCACCGACTTCGACCTCTACCTGCAGAAGCGGAACAGCCTGGGGAGCTGGTCGACCGTGGCCAGCAGCCTCTCGTCCGGCTCGAACGAGTCCATCACCTACAACGGCACCTCGGGCTACTACCGCTACCGCGTCTACTCCTACAGCGGCAGCGGCTCCTACACCCTGGGCTACGACAACCCGTAACCCCCTCCCTTACGTAGACCCCTCCAGCGGGCCCCGGCACAGCGCTCATGCCGGGGCCCGCCCCGCTGTCCGGGGGCGCCTTCCCTCCTCGGACGGAACTCCGAGAGGCCGGCGTGCGCTCGGAGACTCGTTCATCCCCGTCAGGCCGCCCCGGCGATCTGGCGGGGTTTGAGTAACTTGCGGGTTGTATAACCTTCAAGCCCAGGTTCGTGATAGGAGTGCCCCTTTGTCCGATGCCGCGCGTAGGCGCGACCTCCTGGTCGTGTTGCTCTCCCTGAACAGCGGCGCGACCGACGCCATCGGCCTGCTCGCCCTCGGCGGCGCCTTCACCAGCGTCATGACCGGGAACATGGTGCTGCTCGGGGTGTCGGGGATCCAGGGGGACGCGGCGCTGGCGCTGCACGCGGGCGCGGCGATCGTCTGCTTCGTGCTCGGCTGCGCGGTCGGCCACCGGCTCGCGGGCGGCGCCCGCGACGGCGACCCCGTCTGGCCCGCCGAGGTCAGCCGCGCGCTGTCGGTCGAGTTCGCCGTACTCGCGATCTACGCGGTGATCTGGATGGCCCGCGGCGGTGAGGTCTCCGACACGGCGGCGCTCGGCCTGCTCGCGCTCAACGCGTGCGCGCTCGGCATCCAGAGCAGCAGCGTGCAGCGGTTCGGGGTCCCCGGTCTGTCCACGACCTACCTCACCGGCACGCTCACCACGCTCGTGATGCGGCTCACGGCGGGCAAGTCGCTGCGCGACGTGCGGCTGAGCGCTCTGCTGCTGCTCGGCCTGATCGGCGGTGCGGCGCTCGGCGCGCTGCTCAGCCTGCACGCGGCCCCCTTCGCGCCGCTTCTCCAGCTCGCCTGCGTCGGCACGGTGCTGCTGGCCGCGCGCTCGCTCGTCCCCGCGCCCGCCGCGGCCTGACCCGCCGCCCGCCGGCTCAGACCTCCCCGACCGCCTCGCACTCGCCCTTCTTCATCGCCGGCGCGTTGTCGTCGTACGCGTCCGACGTGGCCACGACGTTCGGCATGCCCTCGTAGTCCGGGCGCAGGAATCCGTCGGGGGAGTCGCACTCCGTCCAGGCCGTCCACATGTCGACGCTGGGGCCGTCCCAGTGCCGCAGCGGTCCGTCCGCCTCGTCCCGCCAGTACTCGTGCCGGGCCTTGACGAAGGCCATCACCCGGAGCACCGGGCCGGGCACTCCCTTCGGGCTTACCGGATAGACCGCCCGGAACGTGTAGTTCACCCACAGCTCCGGCTTGCCCTGATCGTTCTTGCCCTCCTCGGCGGACATCGCGGCCTTCACCTTGATCACATCGCCGACGAGGTCCACCGAGCCCGGCGCGAAGCTCGTCACCCAGCCACGCGTGTTCTTGTCCTGGTCCTTGCTGTCCAGGTACTTCAGGAAGTGCTTGCGCTGCTCCCGGTCGAGCAGCGCGGTGAACGCCTCCGGCGCGCCGCCGAGCAGCGTTGGCCGGTCGAGGTGGGCGGCCACCAGCATCCGCTTACTGGTCTGGTACGCGGCCTCGACGTCCGCTGCCGGATATTTCCCGACCTGGGCGGCCGCGGGGATCACGATGCCGTCGGCTCCGTCGGCGTAGCTCTCCGAGGGCGACCCCCGGAAAGGCCGGCTGGGGTCGATCACGGCGGGATCCGCCAACGCGTCCCGTATCGCCGCGCATCCGGAGAGCGCCGTCACGGCAAGGCATCCCGCCAGAAGGGTACGCACCACACTACGTTCAGACATGCCAGGGATTATTCAGGTAATCTCCAGCATTCTGATCACGCGGACGTATCCGAACCGGATCTGTACGGTCCGGTCAGCGGCGGAACACGCGCTCCCGGAGTGCGAAGACGTGGCACGTGCCGCCCGCCCAGAGCCCTGCGGCCGGTACGGCGGCATGCAGGGGTTCGCGGGTGGGCGGCGCGGTCCCGTTGACCGGAACCGCGCCCCCGGTTCGCCCTCGTCCCGGTGAGGACGCGCCGGTCCCGCGGTTACGGCCGGTGGATGGTGGCGAAGGTGTCGCCGCCGTCGGTGGACTCGTACACGCTGCCGTCCATGGAGGCCGCGAGCAGGCGCTCGGCGGAGACGGCGGTGAAGGCCACGGCCTGCATGGGCAGCCGGCCGCGCGGCGTCCACGCGGTGCCGTCGGTGGAGACCTGCACCCGCCCGTCGGGAGCCACGCCGATCAGGCCGCCCCCGTCGGTCACGTCCAGGAAGGACAGCAGGGGAGCACCCTTGAGCAGGCGGAAGGCGTTGCCTCCGTCCGCGCTGACCTTGACGCCGTCGGGGGTCGTGGCGTAGACGGTCTCCGGCTTGCCGGCTCCGGCGGCCAGGTCGAGCAGGTCGAGTCTGGCCCCCGGGGTGAGGGGCCCGCCCTGGCCGCGCCACACCTGCCCGGTCTGCGTGTCGTAGCCGTACACCCTCGCACCCGCGACCTGGAGCGCGTGGAAGTCCGCCTTCCCGGCGAGCGCCACCTGCTCCCACGTCGCCCCGGCGTCCGCCGAGCGGATCAGCCCGAGGTGCGGAGGCTGCCCGGCCGCGATGTCCTGGGCGGACGGGTGGCCACTGGCGTAGAAGGTGCCGGGACCCGCGACGGTGAAGCCCATGTGGTCGGCGTCCCGGTCACCCACCCGGACCAGCTTCCCCGCCTCGACGGTGAACAGGCCGAAGTGCCCCGCGACGTACACCCTGCCGGTGGCCGGATCGACGCCGAGCCCGTGGACGTGCCCGACGCCCGGATCCGCGTCCACGGCGGCGGGAGGCGCGGCCTGCTCCGCCGGCCCGCCGGTGCCGCATCCGGCCGGCGCCGCCGCGAGCAGCAGCGCACCGGCCGCCAGGCCGAACCTCTTGATCACTTCGGCTCCCCCTTCCCGGCCCGGTAGCCGAACAGGCTCATCATCCCGGCCTCGGCGTGGTACACGTTGTGGCAGTGGATCATCCAGATGCCCGGATTGTCGGCGTCGAAGTCGACGTGCACGGTCGCGCCGGGCAGCACGATCGCGGTGTCCTTGCGCACGCCGCTCGTGCCGAGAGCGAAGGTGTGGCCGTGCAGGTGCATCGGGTGCCACATCAGGCTCCGGTTCACGAAGGACAGCCGCACCCGCTCGCCCGACCTGACCGGTTCGATGACCTTCGGGTCGTACTTCCTGCCGTTGATCGCCCAGTCGTACTTCGCCATGCTGCCGGTGAGCGCCAGCGTGATCGTGCGGTCCGGCGTCTTCCCGGGCAGTCGCACGGCGTCCGTCGGGACGAGCGCGTCGTAGGAGACGAGCCGGCCGTCCAGTTCGGCGGGCCGGGCGTCGGCCTCCGGCGCGCGGGCGCCCGCCGAGGTGCGCACCAGCGCGCGGGCGACGGCGCGTTTGCCCTCCGCCAGCGCGACCAGGGGGAACACGCCGTCCTTGAGGGTGACGAGCACGTCGTACCGCTCGCCCATGCCGATCAGCAGGGCGTCGGTCTCGACGGGGACGACCGGGTAGCCGTCGGTGTGCGTCACCGTCATGGCGTGGCCGCCGATCGCGACCCGGAACGCGGTGTCGCCGCCCGCGTTGATCAACCGGATCCGCAGCCGGGAGCCCGGGCGGGCGGTCCGGGTCTCCGGCGCGGCGGCGACCCTGCCGTTGACCAGGAAGTGCGGGTAGTAGACGTCCCCGGCGTCGCCGCCGAGGAGGTCGCTCTCCGCGTTCATCATCATGTGCGGCCACTTCGACGAGGCCGAGGCCGAGGGCGACGGGGTGGGCATGGCCATGTCGCCGTGCCCGCCGTGCCCGCCGCCCTGATCACCGTCCGGGGCGGTCGCGCCGTTGTCCAGGGTGTGGTCCATCGACATGCCGCCGTGGTCCATGTTCGCCATGGAGACGAGCTCCGCGAGCACCTCGTCGGGGGTTCCGCTGACGCCGTCCAGCCAGTCGTCCAGGACGACGACCCACTCCTCGTCGTAGCCGAGCGGCTCGTCCGGGTCCTCCACGATGAGCGGCGCGTAGAGCCCCCGGTCGAGCTGCGGTCCGTGGTGCGGGTGGAACCAGTACGTGCCCGGATGGGCGGCGGTGAACTCGTAGACCAGCTCGCCCCCGGCGGGTACGGGCGGCTGCGTGACGTCCGGCACGCCGTCGGCGTCGTTGCGCAGGGCGAGTCCGTGCCAGTGGACGGTGGTCTCCTGGGGCAGCCGGTTGGTCAGCCGGGCCCGGACCACCTCGCCGGCCCTGACCCGGATCGGCTCTCCGGGGAGGCGGTCGCCGTACATCCAGGTGCGTACGACGGGCCCGCCCAGGTCGGCCCGCCCCTCCTGGGCGATCAGCCCGAACTCGCGCACCGGTCCGGGACGGCGGGCGGCCTCGGCCGCCCGTACCTCGGCGCCGGTCGGCTGGACGAAGGCGGTGCTCTCGCCGGCCCGGGAGCACGCGGTGAGAAGGGCTCCACCGGCGCCGGCCAGGCCGGCGCGCAGGAAGAGCCGTCGATCGATCGAAGGCATGGGAAGTTCCGCTCACGGTTCACTGATGGGAAGAGGACCAGGAGGAACCAGGCGGGCGGCGGCTTCCGGGCCGCCGGCCTCCGCCCGGCCCGGGAGCCTCTATACGAGCAGGACCGTGACGCGCCGGAGTGAGAGGGCGAAGGACGGCGGCGACCCGCGGACGGCGGGCAGCCGGGAGGGCCGCTCGCTCCCGGCGGTGACCCCGCCGGAGGAGCGGCACAGGAGGATCAGGCCCAGCACCGCGGCGGCCAGGACGGCGGCGATCGCGGTCAGGCAGAGCACGAAGGGGTTGGCCTCGCCGGCCCCCTTCCGGTGCGCCGCTTCGGCGTGCGGCTCCGTCGCCGTGGCCGCCACCTGCTGGGCCGACGCGATCGGCGGCGCCGCCACCGAGCCGTGCGGCGCGTGCCGCCCGGCGGGCGCCGGGGCCATGCCGTGCATGGTGACGTGCGACAGGGGGCCCGCCATGGACATCCCGCAGAAATGCGCGGTGGCGTGGCTCAGGCCGACGCCGAGCAGCACGGACGCGAGCAGGACCAGCTTGGGCAGCACCGCCGCGACCGCGCTCCTGGGGGTCTCCCGCCGAGTGCGCACGGGCTCACACTACCGGCGGCACACCCCACCCCCGTATCCGGTGGGCCGGACCGGGCGCGCGGTGGAAGGCGCTCCGCCTCCCGGCGTGGGTCACGCCGACGGGGCCGCGCCCTCGTCGCCGGAGTCGCCGGTGAACTTCCGGGCGAGCAGCTCGGGCGACTCCGCGCGGCCGTCCAGGACCCGGTTGGTACGGGTGACGACCCGCCAGCCGTCCGGTCCCCGGCGCAGCCGCCAGTGGTTGGCGGTCGCGCGGCGCAGTCGGAAGGCGCCGGACCCCGCGTCCCGGACGACCATCATCGTGTAGCCGGCCGCGACCGCCTCGTCCCCCGTCACGGTGACGTGCGGCGGGCCGACGACGTGGGCGCAGCCCCCGGAGATCCACCCCTGATGCATGTCCGAAAGGACCATGGCCCTGATCTCGTCCTGGCCGTTCATCAGCAGCTCGTCCACGTCGTAGACGCCGTCCCGCTCCCAGAGGGCCGCGACGGCGTCCGCGCTGCCGCTGTCCACGAGCGGGCCGTACGAGAGGATCAGCCGGGTGATCGCCA
Source organism: Microtetraspora fusca (assembly GCF_001570365.1). Lineage (GTDB taxonomy): Bacteria > Actinomycetota > Actinomycetes > Streptosporangiales > Streptosporangiaceae > Microtetraspora > Microtetraspora fusca. Next base: position 162,366 of record NZ_BBYK01000056.1, read on the forward strand.
GCTCGTCCTCGACGGCGCTCAGGCGCCGCTCCAACCGGGCGAGCCGCTGCTCGATGTCGGTCATTCCGCGCTCCCGTCGTGCGGTCCGAAGGCGATGCCCATCGCGGCCCCCAGGTCGCGCAGCGCGTGGAGCTGCTCGCGGTAGTCCTCGGCGGACGCCGCCGCGATGGTGACGCCGGCGACCGTGGCGCCCGCGTCGCGTACCCGCCCCAGCGCGTCCCCGGTGGCGCCGGGGGAGCCCGCGGGGTCGAGCGGGCCGACGCTGAGCACGACCTCGAAGCCGTCCGGCAGGTCGGCCTCGCCGAGCATCCCGGCGAGCCGGTCGAGGGAGAGGCCGAACGGTACCCAGCCGTCGCCGTAGGCCGCCGCGCGGCGCAGGGAGCGGGCGGTACGGCCGCCGATCCAGATCGGTACGCGCTCCTGCCGGGCGTGCGGCTCGACCACGAATCCGGAGAAGTCGTAGAAGTGGCCGTGGAACTCGGGCTCCCGCCGGGACAGCGCGGCGCGCAGGGCGGCGATGGCCTCGTCCGCGCGCGGCCCGAGCCCCTCGAAGGGCGCTCCGAGCAGCTCGAACTCCTCGCGCAGGCTGCCGACGCCGAGCCCGAGCGTGAGCCGCCCGCCGCTGATCCGGTCGAGCGTGCCGTACCGCTTGGCGATCGCGAGGGGGTGGTGGTAGCCGAGCACGAGCACCTGGGTGGCGAGCCGGATCCGGCGGGTGCGCGCGGCGAGATAGCCGAGCGTGGCCAGCGGGTCCCAGTAGACGGCCCCGCGCTCCTCCGCGACGGCGGCCGGGACGGCGACGTGCTCGCTGCAGGTCAGGTGGTGGTAGCCGAGCCGGTCCGCGGTCTCGGCGATCACCCCGATCTCCTCGATCCCGGCTGAGCGCTCCCATTCGGAGCGCACGCCCGGCAGTTGCACCACCACCGGCGTCACGATCCCGATCCGCATACGGCACACCTTTCGCCTTGACCGGCTCCTTCCTAGCGGGCTGGCGGGCCGGAGGACGAGCGCCGGTCCCGGTCAGCGGAACCGGGCCGAAATCCGAGGTACGGCGTAGCCGAAAAGGTGATCCGGTGCCGACGGAGCCCGTCCCCCCACCGGCGCGTATGCGCGGCGAACCCGTGCCGGAAGGGGGTGTGACGGCCCGACAGGCCGTACAGAACCGGTCATCGGATGACATTTCGGGGTTGGATCTCGCTCTTCCCCGAGGCGCTTCTCGTTGCTACATTCGCGTTACAAGAATTCATTTCAGTTTTGGCCAGGAGGACTCTATGACCGCTCTCAGTCCTTCAGCACAGGCCGCGGCACCGGCGCGCCGGGAGCTTCCCCCGTCCATGGTCGAGCGGATGACTCTGATCATGGACGCCTTCGCCGGCCGCTCGACCCGGCTCACCCTGGAGGACGTGGCGCGCTGCACGCACCTCCCGCGCTCCACCGCGCACCGCATCCTCGACCAGCTCGTCCGGCTGAACTGGCTGGAGCACACCACGTTCGGCTACCGGCTCGGGCAGCGGGCCCTCGGCCTCGGCGGCCGGGACGGCAGCCACGGGGAGATCCGCGAGGCGGCCGCGCCGCTGCTGCACGAGCTGCAGATCAGGACCGGCATGGTCGTCCACCTCGCGGTGCTCGACGGCGCCCAGGTGTTCTACCTCGACAAGGTCGGCGGCCGGTTCGCCACCTCGGTCCCGTCCCGCGTGGGCGGCCGCGCCCCCGCCCACTGCACCGCCCTGGGCAAGGCGATCCTCGCCTGGCTCGAACCCGAGCAGGTCGAGGCGCGGATCAGCGGCTCCATCAGCCGGATGACCAACCGGACCATCGGCGAGATGAGTACCCTGCACCAGGAACTGCACCGGATCCGGCAGCGGCACGGGCTGGCCTTCGAACGGGGGGAGTGCTTCCCCACCATCGCCTGCGTCGCCGCGGCGATCCGCGGCTACGAGGGCCCCGTCGCCAGCATCTCCCTCGTCGGCGACCCCCGGACACCGCTGGAGAAGGTCGCGCCGCTGGTGATCGACGCCGCGCGGCAGGCGTCGCTGGCCCTCTTCCCCGACCTCGCGGCCCCGCGCCGGGCCCGCCTCATGGTGGCCGTGCCGGACCAGACGTGGTCGTCCGAGACCCTGAACCGGCTCATGGAGACCGGCCAGAACGGCGACTGGCTCTGACGGCCCCCGTGGGGGACCGGGCGGCGTCCCCCGCGCGGACGACCAAGAGAAACACGGCGCGAGGGCCTACCCCCAGTGGTCGCCCCAGCCCCACAGGTTCGGCGCGATCTGCGGCTCGTCCTCGTCGATGCCGAACCGGCCCTTGAAGAAGATCATCGGACGCTGCTCGGCGACCGTCTCCACCTGGAGCACCCGGCCGATCACGACGTCGTGGTCCCCGGCCACGTGCACGTCCTCGACCTCGGCGTGGACGCGGAGCAGCACGTCGCGCAGGGCCGGCGAGCCCCACCGGGAGAGGGCCCAGTCCAGGTCCTCGAACTTCCTGCCCTTGCTCGAACCGAACCGGCGGCAGACGTCGACCTGGTCCTCACCCAGAACGTTGACGCAGAACCGCCCGGACTTGCGGATCCTGGGCCACGCGCGGCCGTTGTGGTCCGCGCAGAACAGCACGAGCGGCGGCTCCAACGAAACCGATGAGAACGCCTGGCAGGCGAAGCCCACCGGCTCGCCCTCGTCGATCCCGGTCACCACGGTGACACCGCTGGCGAACGCCCCCATCGCGCGGCGCAGCTCCAGCGGCGTGGGCGGAGCGATATCGGCGGGCTCCGTCGAGAGCGGGTCGGTCGTCATGGGGCTTCCCCTCGTTCGATCAAGGCCGTTGTGATTGCTCTGGAAACGAACGTAGGACGAGGTGCCCCCCAGGCAGAAGTCCGTCTCAATCAGTGGAAGGCCGGTCCGGCCGCCGAACACCCCTCGAAGGGGCGCCGGACGGCCCGGCACCGGTCTCGCTCATCGGGATCGGCCCGCGCGGGGGACGCGGCCGCTGGCTTACCGTCCCAGCAAGCTGACATTCCTATGACCGGAGCGGACGATGACCACGGAACTGACCTACGAGTCGACGATGCGCGAGCTCGCGACGGACAAGGGCGTCCTGCGATATCACGAGGCCGGCGACGGCCCGCCGCTGCTGCTCCTGCACGGCTCCGGCCCCGGTGTCACGGGCTGGCGCAACTACCGCGGCAACCTCGCCGTTTTCGCCGAGCACTTCCGCTGCCTGGTCCTGGAGTTCCCCGGCTTCGGCGTGAGCGACCCGACCGGCGAGCACCCGATGCTCGCCGCGAACGCGGCGGTGATCCGCTTCCTCGACGGGCTCGGCCTCCACCAGGTCGACGTGATCGGCAACTCGATGGGCGGCATCATCGGCGCCCAGGTCGCCATCTCCCACCCCGACCGCGTCCGCCGCCTCGTGACGATCGGCGGCATCGGCAGGAACCTCTACAGTCCCGGTCCGGGCGAGGGCATCAAGCTGCTGATGGAGTTCACCGAGGAGCCCACCCGCGAGCGGCTCGTCCAGTGGCTGCACTCCATGGTGTACGACCCGGCCCTGGTCACCGAGGAGCTGATCGAGGAGCGGTGGACCCAGGCCACCGACCCCGACACGCTCGCCGGCGCCCGCCGCATGTACGGCAAGGCCGCGTTCGCCGCGACCCAGGCCGCCGCCGCGGCCTCCGACGCCCCGCCGTACTGGGCGATGCTGCACCGGCTCAAGGCCAAGACACTGATCACCTGGGGGCGCGACGACCGGGTCAGCCCGGTGGACATGTCGATCGTGCCGATGCGCACCATCCCCGACGTCGAGCTGCACATCTTCCCCAACTGCGGGCACTGGGTCATGATCGAGCAGAAGGCCGCCTGGGAGAGCGCCGTGCTCGCCTTCCTCACCCGCAAGGACAACGCATGAGCGCGGAGTGGGACGACGAGTACGACCTGATCGTCGTCGGCAGCGGCGGCGGCGGCATGACGGCCGCGCTGACCGCGGTCGAGTGCGGGCTCTCCGTCCTGGTCGTCGAGAAGGGCCGGATGTTCGGCGGCACCACCGGGATCTCGGGCGGTGGCGTCTGGATCCCCAACAACCCGACCCTGCGGGCGAAGGGCCACGCCGACAGCCGCGAGTCGATCCGCCGCTACCTCGACCTGCTCACCGCGGGCCGGGTGCCCGCCGCGCGGCTCGACGCGTACGTGGACAACGGTCCGGCGGCGATGGAACTGCTCGGCCGGAGCAGGTGGATGCGCTTCTTCTGGACCAAGGGGTACGCCGACTACCACCCCGAGCTGGAGGGCGGCCGCCCGCTCGGCCGCTCGGTCGAGCCGAAGCCGTTCGACACCCGCAAGCTCGGCGAGGACGAGAAGTACCAGCGTCCCAACAGCATGAAGGGGCCGCTCGGCCTCTGGATCACCAGCAAGGACTACCACGACCTCGCCATGGTCAAGCGCACCTGGCGCGGACGGTGGGCCTCGGTCGTGGCCGCCTGGCGGGTGTCCTCCAACATGGTCCGCCGCCGTCACATGGCCACCGGCGGGCGCGCGCTCGTCGCCCGGCTGCGGATGGCGCTCAAGGACGCCGGCGTCCCGCTGTGGCTGCGCACCGCCATGACCGAACTGGTCGTCGACGAGCACGGCGCGGTCGCCGGCATCGTCGCCGAACGCCGGGACGAGAGCGGCGGCACCCGCGCCGTGCGGCTGCGCGGCAGGAAGGGCGTGCTGCTGGCCACCGGCGGGTTCGAGCACAACCCCGAGCTGCGCGCCAAGTACCTGCCGGACGGCGGCCACGACGACTACAGCATGGGCGCGCGGGAGAACACCGGCGACGGCATCCTGGCCGGCGAGCGGCTCGGCGCCGCCCTCGACCTCATGGACGACGCCTGGTGGATGCCCGCCGTGCGGCACCCGGCCGGGGCGACGATCCCGCTCGTCTCCGAACGCTGCATCCCGCCGTCGATCATCGTGTCGTCGGAGGGGAAGCGGTTCACCAACGAGTCGTCGCCGTACGTGAACTTCGTCCACGACCAGCTCGCAGGCGGGCACGTCCCGGTGTGGTTCGTGATGGACGCCAAGGCGCGCGCCCGCTATCCCTTCGCGCAGATCCTGCCCGGCATGCCGATCCCCAAGGAGTTCTACGACGCGGGCATCGCGTTCCGCGCCGACACGATCGAGGAGCTGGCCGGGAAGATCGGCGCCCCGCCGACCGCCTTGGCCGAGACCGTCGAGCGCTTCAACGGCTTCGCCGGCAGCGGCAAGGACGAGGACTTCGGCCGCGGCGACAGCGCGTACGACCGCTACTACGGCGACCCCACCCTCAAGAACCCGAACATGGACGTGATCGACCGGCCGCCGTTCTACGCGTTCCGGGTGGAGGCCGGCGACCTCGGCACCAAGGGCGGCCTCGTCTGCGACGAGCACAGCCGGGTGCTGCGCGAGGACGGCACGGTGATCGAGGGCCTGTACGCCACCGGCAACACGTCGGCGTCGGTGATGGGCAACGAGTACGCCGGCCCCGGCGCGACCATCGGCCCGTCCATCGTCTTCGGCTACATCGCCGCGCGGCACGCCGCCGGGGTCACCGGAGCCCGCGCATGACCCAGCCGGGCCCTCTGCGGGTGCGCGTCGTCGAGGTCATCCGGGAGACCGCCGACGCGCACTCGCTCGTGCTCGAACCCGACGAGGACGGCCGGGACCGATTCGCCTACCGCCCCGGCCAGTTCCTCACCGTCCGGGTGCCGGCCGAGGGCGAGGGCGCGGTCGCGCGCTGCTACTCCCTGTGCAGTTCCCCCGTGCGGGGCGAGAAGCTCAAGGTGACCGTGAAGCGGGTGCGGGACGGCTACGCGTCGAACTGGATCTGCGACAACGTCGCCGAGGGCGACACCCTCGAGGTGCTGCGGCCGTCGGGCACGTTCACCCCCGACTCGCTCGACCAGGACTTCCTCCTCTTCGCGGGAGGCAGCGGCGTCACGCCGGTCATGTCGATCCTCAAGTCCTGCCTGTACGGCGGGACCGGCGCGGTCACCCTGATCTACGCGAACCGGGACGAGCACTCCGTGATCTTCCGGGACGAGCTGATCACCCTCTGTGCCGAGTACGGCGACCGGCTGACCGTCGTCCACTGGCTGGAGTCCGTGCAGGGACTCCCGACCGCCGCCGGGTTCGCCGCGCTGACCCGGCCGTACACGGATCGGCAGGCGTTCGTCTGCGGCCCCGAGCCCTTCATGGACCTCGCGGTCGCGGTACTGGCCCGCCTCGGCGTGCCGGAGCGCCGGGTGCACGTGGAGCGTTTCACCTCGCTCGCCGGCGACCCGTTCGCCGACCCCGGTGTCGTCATCGACGACGTGGGCCCAGTCAGCGAGGTCGAGGTCGAGCTGGACGGCGAGACGCGGACCGTCACCTGGCCCAGGGGGAACAAGCTGCTCGACGTGCTGCTCGACGCCGGCCTGGACGCGCCCTTCTCCTGCCGCGAGGGCTCGTGCAGCGCGTGCGCCTGCGTCCTCCTGGAGGGCGAGGTCACGCTGGAGCACAACACGGTCCTCGACAAGCAGGACCTCGCCGACGGCCTGATCCTGGCCTGCCAGGCGATCCCGGTCAGCGAGCGGCTCAGGGTCACCTTCGACGCCTGACCTTCCGGCCGCGCGCGGGCGACTCCCACTCAGCGGGAGACGCGGCGCGACCGGCGAACCATGACTGGAACCTTTGACGCAGGAGCCTGCCCGGACGGGCACGGCCCGACGATCCAGGAGGAAGCGGATGCTGGAGGCGGCAGAACGCGTGGCCGCGGCCGAGCGACTGTGGGCCGCTGAGCGGGACCGGAGACCGATCGCCCCGCTCACCGAGTCGTTCCCGGGCATCGACGTCGTCGACGCGTACGAGATCCAGCTCGTCAACATCCGCAGGCGCCTCGCCGGCGGGGCCCGCGTGTACGGGCACAAGGTGGGGCTGTCCTCCCTGGTCATGCAGCGCATGATGGGCGTCGACGAGCCCGACTACGGGCACCTGCTCGACACGATGGTGCTGTCGGAGGACACGCCCATCCAGGCGGCCGCGTACTGCTACCCGCGGATCGAGGTGGAGATCGGCTACGTGCTGGGCGCGAGCCTGCCCGGCGAGGGATGCACCGAGGAGGACGTGCTCGCCGCCACCGAGTACATCGTGCCGAGCATCGAGCTCATCGACAGCCGGATCACCGACTGGAAGATCGGCCTCGCCGACACCATCGCCGACAACGCGTCCTCGGCGGGCGTGCTCCTCGGCGCGGCCCGGGTCAGCCCCAAGGATCTGAACCCGTCCGGCATCGAGGCCGTGCTGTACGCGGTGGACGGCTCCCCGGCCGGGACCGAGATCGCACGCGGCAACACGGACGCGGTGCTGGGCGACCCGACCACCGCGGTGGCGTGGCTGGCCAGGAAGGTGGCCTCCTTCGGAGTGAAGCTCGAAGCCGGGCACGTGATCCTCCCCGGATCCTGCACGCGCGCCGTGGACGCGCGCCCCGGCGACACCTTCCGCGCCGAGTTCGCCGGGCTCGGCTCCGTGACCGCTCGATTCGAATGAGGGTGAGACAGTGACCAAGGCGACCGCCGCCATCGTCGGCTCGGGCAACATCGGGACCGACCTGATGTACAAGCTGCTGCGTTCCGACCTGATCGAGCCGCGCTGGGTGATCGGCGTTGACCCGGACAGCCCCGGCCTGAAGCGGGCGGAGACGCACGGACTGATCACCTCGGCCGAGGGCGCCGACTGGCTGCTCGCCCAGGACGAGCGCCCCGACATCGTCTTCGAGGCCACGTCCGCGTACGTCCACAAGGTCAACGCGCCGAAGTACCAGGCCCTCGGCATCCAGGCCGTGGACCTGACCCCGGCCGCGCTCGGCCCCGCCGTCGTGCCCGCGGTCAACCTCGGCGCCCACCTGGACGCGCCCAACGTCAGCCTGATCACCTGCGGCGGCCAGGCCACGATCCCCGTCGTGCACGCGGTCTCCCGGGTCACCGAGGTCGCCTACGCCGAGATCGTGGCCAGCGTGGCCTCCCCGTCGGCCGGCCCCGGCACCCGGGCGAACATCGACGAGTTCACCAAGACCACCAGCCGCGGCATCGAGACGATCGGCGGCGCCCAGCGGGGCAAGGCGATCATCATCCTCAACCCGGCCGAGCCGCCGATGCTCATGCAGGACACCGTCTTCTGCTCGATCCCCGAGGACGCGGACCGCGACGCCGTCGCCGCGTCCATCCACGACGTCATCGCCTCGGTCGCCTCGTACGTGCCCGGTTACCGGCTGCGCGCCGAGCCGCAGTTCGACGACCCGACGCCGGTGAGCGGCGGGCTGGCCCGGGTGGCGGTCTTCCTGGAGGTGGAGGGCGCCGGGGACTTCCTCCCGCCGTACTCCGGCAACCTCGACATCATGACCGCCGCCGCCACCAAGGTCGGCGAGGGCTTCGCGCAGCGCGTCGTCTCCGCACGCGTGCCGTCCTAGTCCGCCTCACCCGTCCAAGGAGAGCCATCCATGCCCTACAGCGCCGACCTCGACATCCGGGTCACCGACTCGTCGTTGCGCGACGGCTCGCACGCCAAGCAGCACCAGTTCACCGTCGAGCACGTCCGCTCCATCGTCGCGGCCCTGGACGACGCCGGGGTGCCGGTCATCGAGGTCACGCACGGCGACGGCCTCGGCGGCTCGTCGTTCAACTACGGCTTCAGCCACACCCCGGAGCAGGAGCTGATCAAGGCGGCCGTCAAGACGGCGAAGCGCGCCAAGATCGCCTTTCTGATGCTGCCCGGCCTCGGCGTCCAGGACGACATCCGCGAGGCGGCCGGCAACGGCGCGAGCGTCTGCCGGATCGCCACCCACTGCACCGAGGCGGACATCTCGGTCCAGCACTTCGGGCTGGCCAGGGACCTCGGCCTGGAGACCGTCGGCTTCCTGATGATGGCGCACAGCCAGCCGCCGGAGGTCCTCGCCAAGCAGGCGCGCATCATGGCCGACGCCGGCTGCCAGTGCGTGTACGTCGTCGACTCCGCCGGCGCCCTGATCATGGAGCAGACCGGCGACCGCATCTCCGCCCTGGTCGCCGAGCTGGGGGCGGACGCCCAGGTGGGCTTCCACGGCCACGAGAACCTCGGCCTCGGCGTCGCCAACTCGGTGCTCGCCGTACGCGCCGGGGCGCTCCAGATCGACGGCTCGACCCGCAGGTTCGGGGCCGGGGCCGGCAACACCCCCGTCGAGGCGTTCGCCGCGGTCGCCGAGAAGCTCGGCATCCGCACCGGCATCGACATTCTCAAGATCATCGACGCCGCCGAGGACGTCGTGCGCCCGATCATGGACGGCGAGTGCCTGCTCGACCGGCTCTCACTGACCATGGGCTACGCCGGGGTCTACTCCAGCTTCCTCAAACACGCCGACCGCCAGGCCAGGAAGTACGGCGTCTCGGGCGCCGAGATCCTCATCGAGGCCGGGCGGCGCAAGCTCGTCGGCGGGCAGGAAGACCAGCTCATCGAAATCGCAGTCGCACTCGCGGGGAAGCGGGAGAAGGAATGACCAACCAGGTACTCGAGGCGATCAACCAGCGTGCCGAGGAACTGCGCGCCCTCGGCTCCTCGAACGAGGCCCTCGGCAGACTCGACGACCAGGCGGCCAAGGTGCTGCGCGAGTCGAACGTCATCCGGATGCTCCAGCCGAAGACCCACGGCGGCCTCGAGTTCCACCCCCGGGACTTCGCCGAGACCGTGATGAAGATCGCGAGCCTCGACGGCTCGACCGGCTGGGTCGCCGGCGTGGTGGGCGTCCACCCCTGGGAGATGGCGTTCGCCGACCCCCGGGTGCAGCAGGAGGTCTGGGGCGAGAACCAGGACACCTGGATCGCCTCGCCGTACGCGCCGATGGGCGTCGCCCGGCCCGTGGACGGCGGGTACGTCTTCAACGGCCGCTGGCAGTTCTCGTCCGGAACCGACCACTGCGACTGGATCTTCCTCGGCGGCTTCCTCGGCGACGACGAGGGCAAGATGGCCCAGCCGCCCGTGTCCATGCACCTGATCCTGCCCCGGTCCGACTACCAGATCGTCGACGACTCCTGGGACGTCGTCGGCCTGCGCGGCACCGGCAGCAAGGACATCATCGTCAAGGACGCCTTCGTCCCCGAGTACCGCACCCTGCAGTACACCAAGGTCGTGGACGGCTCCGCGGCCAAGGAGGCCGGGCTGACCAACCCCATCTACCACCTGCCGTTCTCCGCCGCGTTCCCCCTCGGCATCACCGCATCGGTGATCGGCATCGCCGAGGGTGCCCTCGCGCACCACATGGCGTACCAGCGGGGCCGTGTGCAGGTCACCGGCACCAGGATCAAGGACGATCCGTACGTGCTGTACGCGATCAGCGAGGCGGCGGCCGAGATCGCGGCGGCCCGCTCGGCGCTGCTCGACAACGCCTCCCGGATGTACGACATCGTCGCCTCCGGCCGCGAGGTCACCTTCGACGAGCGCGCGGTCGGCCGGCGGACCCAGGTCGCGGCGGCCTGGCGGGCGGTGCGCGCGGTCGACGAGATCGTGGCCCGCTCGGGCGGCAACGCCATGCGCATGGACAACCCCATCCAGCGCTTCTGGCGGGACGCGCACATGGGCCTGGCGCACGCCATCCACGTGCCCGGCTCGGTCTTCCACGTCTCCGCGCTCACCCAGCTCGACATCGAACCGCCGAACGGCCCGATGCGCTCCATGATCTGACCACCACTCCTCGCTCGGCGGAACGGACCACCCAGAAAGAACCGCCGGGGATGGACATCAGGGAGTGCCCCTGAAAAGGCTGTGGGGCGGGGAGGACCACCCGGGAGTACCCCTGGAAAGGCCGCCGAGAAAGGGCCGCCGAGAAAGGGCCGTCGGGAAAGGGCCGTCGGGAAAGGGCCGTCGGGAAAGGGCCGTCGGGAAAGGGCCGCTGGGAAGGCGCTCGCGGGGAAGGCGCTCGCGTTCGAGGGCCGTCACCGGGACGGACGCGCGGTCGGCTTCCAGGGTCTGCGCCGTCCGGCCCCGTTCGCTGCCGCGCGCTCGGCTTGCAGGGGGTCCGCGTTGTCCGGGCCCATGTCCGCCGTGCGGCCGGGTTGCAGGGAGCCCGGTTTGCAGGGAATCGGGGCTGTACGGCGCCGTCCCGGCTGCGCGCTCGGGTGCGCGTGGCGCGGGCCGACGAGCCGTTGGCCTCAGCGCGTCAGCGCGGGCGCGGGCAGCGGCGGCCGAGGTTCCTCGGCCGCCGCGCGGCGTACTGGAGGATGCCGGTCGTGGTGCCTGCGGACGTGAGCGCGTCGGCGTGGGCGGGCAGGGGCCGCTGTCCACGGCCGCGCAGCTCGCTCTCGCGCCCCTCGCGTGCTCGGCGTACTGGAGGATGCCGGTCGTGGTGCCTGCGGACGTGAGCGCGTCGGCGTGGGCGGGCAGGGGCCGCTGTCCACGGCCGCGCAGCTCGCTCTCGCGCCCCTCGCGTGCTCGGCGTACTGGAGGATGCCGGTCGTGGTGCCTGCGGACGTGAGCGCGTCGGCGTGGGCGGGCAGGGGCCGCTGTCCACGGCCGCGCAGCTCGCTCTCGCACCCGTCGGCTACCGGCCTGCCGGTGAACTCGTGCCGGCCTGGCGCGGGACCGGCCCGGTCAACGCCCTCCACCCCTTCAATCCGCCGCTATCGCCGAATCGCCCCAGGGTCCCGTCTTCGGCGCGCCGCTCTCGCATGTCCCGGGCCGTCACCGCTTTCTCGGCCTCTTCCACGAAGTCCGCCTACATCGCGACAACGCTGTCACCCTGCCATTCGCGAATGCCCCCAACCGGAATGCCGGACCCGATGCTCACAAAGAGTACAAGTGTGACTACTCAGAGTTGCATATCGAACGTGTGAGCGATATCCTCGCAGAGCATCGACCATCAGAGCGGGAGCGGGGGTGTGAAGAGATGATGCTTTCGGGTGGCGTCCTGCTGTCGCACCGACCGGAAGACACACCTGCGCCCCGCTCATCCGCCGCGCCTTCCACGTCATCGCGACGGCGGCGCGGGGCCAGGCGGCACACGCCGTTCATCGGATCCGATCGCTTCGCCGGCGACTCCTACGGCGCGGTTCTCCTCGACCGCGCCCGCAGCGCCAGTGACGGCGGAGAAGTTCCTGATCCCGTACTGAATGACACGACGCGTTCTGCCGGGCGAGGTGGGCGACGCGGCGAGCCGGACGAGACGCTGTCCTGGGCCCGGCGGCTGCTCGGCCTCCCTGATGCGGCAGAAGACCAGAAGCCTGGCGGCGGTGGCCGGCCTTCGGGTCCGGCACGATGGCCGATCATGCCCGCTCCCGTAGAGCCCGCCTGCTCCGGCGACCGGACGGCCGAGCCAGGAGAAGAGGTTGGTCGCGGGGCCGAGCCGCAGCGTCCCGGGTGCGATGGCGGTGCTCTTCCCGGCCGGGACGAGCTACCGCGGCCCGGGTACAACCGTGCCGGCCTGTCGGCCTGGGACGGGATCTGGCAGGGCCGCCGTCCCACCCTCGACGAGTCGCCTGCGAAGGGCCCTCTGCGTGCTGGTCGTGGTGATCGGCAGCGGAACAACTCGGGCCGGCAGGACGGGGACCGGCGGGGCGGCGACCGGCGGGCTGCTGGGAATGCTGCCGCCGATGGCTGGGACGCTGCTGCTGATCGCCAAGGTGCTGGCTGCGACAGCCGAGGTGCTGGCGGTGACTCCCGGAGCGCTGGTCGTGATGGCGGAGGCGTTGCCACCGATGGCCGGGGTGGTGAGGGCCACGGCGTCGGCGGCCGGACCGCTGGCGATGATCAACGAGGCGCTGGTCGTGGTGGTCGGAACGCTCTTGGCTGGGGCGCTGCCGGCGACAGCCGCGGCGCTGATGCACCCAGGGCTGGCGGTGATGGCCAGGACGGTGTGGGCCCGGCCGCTGCTGGTGGTGATGGCCGGGTGGGGGACTGGCCCGACCTGAACCTTGCCGGCCGCGACGTCATGGACCTGCTCGCTCGGGCCGAGCGGCTGGCCGCAGGTACAGCGAACGTGCCAGGCGAGACCGGGTCTGGGGCCGAGACCGGGGCCAGGTCTGGGACCGAGACCGGGTCTCGGGCCAGGGCTGGGACCGGGACCGGGCCTGGGGCTGGGGCCGGGCCTGGGGCTGGAGCTGGGTTTGGTGGTGAGGCTGAGGTGGCGATGGCCGAGATCGTGGCGTTGGCGCGGGCGATCGATCTGGCCGAAGCCGCCATGGCCGCCCGCCTCCGCCTGGCCGAGGCCGGGAAAGGGCATCACCTGTTCGGGCGGCGATCGATCGGGGCGTGGCTGGCAGCGGCCACCGGCTCACGCACCGCCCGCGCCGCGGAACGCGTCACCCTGGCCCGGCAACTGCCGCGCCTGCCCCACACCGCTCACCTGCTCGCCTCCGGCCGGCTGTCGTTCGGGTATGCGGCGACGATCGCTTCCACCACCCGTCATCTGGATGATGCGGAGACGGTGCTGGCCGAGCCGATCCTGCTGGAACTCGCGCGGGCATCAGCCTCCACGGTGGAGGACGTGGCCCGCGCCGGCCAGACCATCTTCGAGACGATCGACCCGGATGGGAGGCTGGCGCGGGCGGCGGCCAAGACCGAACGCCAGCACCTCACCATCGCCGAGACCGCGGATGGGATGGGCCGCCTGAGCGGGCTGCTGGACCCCGAGTTGAAGATGCAGCTGAAGACGTGGCTGGAACCCTTGGCGGTCAAGGCCGACAGCACCGATGTGCGCAGCCACGCCCGCCGGATGGCCGACGCTTTGGCCATCCGCCTCTCGCAGGGTGGGCGGCGCACGGTCATGCACGTGTCCGTGACTGAGCAGACCCTGACCGGCCAATCGGAGGAGCCGGCCTTTCTGGAGGACGGCACCCCGATCCCGGCCCAGGACGCCCGCCGGATGGCCTACACCGCCGACCTACGCAGGGTGCTCCGCGACGCCGACGGCATCGTGAAGGACTTCGGGCG
>NZ_BBYK01000057.1:0-12510 GCF_001570365.1 Microtetraspora fusca
GCCCCGGCCGCGGCCCCGGCTGCGGCCCGGGGCCCTGCACGGGGGACCGCCCCGGCTGAGTGGGCGCCGCGTGTGCGGGCGCGGGGTGCGCGGGCGGTGGCGCGTACGCTGCCGGCCGGCCGGTGAGCGTGGCGACCACGTCGTCGGCGGTGGGCCGCCGCGCGGGATCCTTCGACAGGCACGCGGCGACGAGGTCGCGCAGCGGCGGCACGAGCGCGCTGAGGTCGGGCTCGATGTTCAGGATCCGGGTGATCACCGTTGGGATCGAGTCGGCGCCGAACGCCGGCGTCCCGGTCGCCGCGAACACCATGGTGACGCCCCAGGCGAAGACGTCGGCGGCCCCGGTCGCCTCGCCGCCCGAGAGCAGCTCGGGCGCGAGGTACGACGGCGTCCCCATGGTGGCGCCGGTCGCGGTCGCCTGCGGCGAGTCCAGCGCCCGGGCCACGCCGAAGTCGATCACGACCGGGCCCTCGGGCCCCATCAGGACGTTGGCCGGCTTGAAGTCGCGGTGGGTGATCCCGGCCCGGTGGATGGCGGCCAGGGCGGTCGCCGTGCTGATGGCGAGGCGTTCGAGCGCGGCCCCCTGGCGCGGCCCCTCCTTGTCCACGAGCTGCCGGAGCGACGGCCCCGGGACGTACTCGCTGACGATGTAGGGCTGGTTCCCGGCGAGGTCGGCGTGCAGGACGGGCGCCGTGCAGAAACGCGCGACCCGCTGGGCCAGCGCGACCTCGCGCAGGAACCGGTGCCGCGCCTCGGGATCCCCCGCGAAGCGGGTGTGCAGCAGCTTGACCGCCACCTGCTCGCCGGCCGGGCCCCGGCCGAGGTAGACGATCCCCTGGCCGCCCTCTCCCAACCGATCCACGAGCTCGTACGGCCCCAGCCTCTCCGGATCACCTTCCCCCAGCGGCATGTTTGACCCCGTTTTCCCGAATTAGCGTGACAGGAGAGGAAAACGCTACCAGTGATGGAAAAGCGGCGCGCTTTTTGTGCTTTAGATGGCCTTGCCGGGGTTGAGGATGTTCAACGGGTCGAAGACCCGCTTGATCCCGTGCTGGATCTCGGTGGTCACCGGGCCCGACTCCAGTGCGAGCCAGCGGCGCTTGAGCAGGCCGACGCCGTGCTCGCCGGTCAGCGTGCCACCCAGCGCGAGGGCCTTGCGGAACACCTCGTCGGCCGCGGCCCACACCTGTGGCGGGGGCTCTTCCAATCCGCGCTCGAAGACGAACACCGGGTGCAGATTGCCGTCGCCCGCGTGCGCCACCGTCGCGATCATCACGTCGTGCCGGGCCGCCGCCGCCTCCACCGCCGAGATCATCTCCGGCAGCGCCGACCTCGGCACGCACACGTCCTCGACCAGGCACTGCCCGAGGCGCTCCTTGGCCTGGTAGGCGAGCCGCCGCACCCCGACCAGCTCCGCCGCCTCCTCGGGCGAGCCGGACAGGGCGGTGAAGGACGCGCCGTTGGCGTCGCACAACTCGGCCATCCGGGCGGCGGCCCGCTGGCTGTCGGAGGCGTCGGACTGCGCGATCAGCATCGCCTGGGTGCCGGCGTCCAGGCCGATGTTCTTCCAGTCGTCGATCGCCTTGAGGGTGGTGCGGTCCATCAGTTCGAGCAGCGACGGCTGGCACCCGGCCGCGATGATCGCCGAGACGGCCGCCGCCGCGTCCCGCAGCGAGGAGAACTCCGCCGCGACCGTGGCCACCTCGGCCGGGGCCCGCCGCAGCCGCACGGTCGCCTTCGTGATGACCCCGAGCGTCCCCTCCGACCCGACGAACAGCCCGGTCAGGTCGTAACCGGTGACGCCCTTCATCGTGCGGCGGCCCGTCTCCAGCACCCGCCCGTCGGCGAGCACCACCTCCAGGCCGAGCGTGGAGTCCCGCGTCACGCCGTACTTCACGCAGCGCAGCCCGCCCGCGTTCGTCGCGAGGTTCCCGCCGATCGTCGAGATCTCGTACGACGACGGGTCCGGCGCGTACATCAGGCCGTGCTCGCGGGCCGCGCGGTCCAGGTCGGCGGTGATCACGCCGGGCTCGACGACCGCGACCTCGTCGTCGGGCGACAGTTCGAGGATCGACGTCATCCGATGCAGCGACAGGACGACGCTCCCGTCCATCGCCGTGGCCGCGCCCGCCAGGCCCGTGCCCGCCCCGCGCGGTACGACCGGCACCCGGTGCTCGGTGGCCCACCGCATCGTGGTCACCACGTCGTCCCGCGACTGGGCGAGCACCACGCCCAGCGCCTTTCCCGGCCGCAGAAAGGTCCGGTCCCTGGCGTACGACTCGGTGACATCGGGATCGGTGAGCACCCGACCCACGGGAAGCGCGGCGATGAGCTCTTTCACAAATGGGACCTTACGCCGCAGCGTGCCCAGCTGATGCGAAACCGCAGATGAGGACACCGGCGGGGCGGCCACGGGCGGCGCGTGCGGCGTCCGCGCAGGTGGGGCGGCGCCTAATTCGCAAAGATCACGGTTCTACAAAATTCCCTGTCACCTCTTTACCGTCCCTTTACTCGCTCTTTATCTTCCGCTTGCGGCTCCCGAGGCGGCCCTGCCGCGGGACCCCCAGGCCAGGCGCGCGCTCATCCCGGCGCGCCTCGTGACGCGTCCGGCGAACCCGGGCAGGAAAGGGATCTTGTTGTCCAGGAGACTCAGGCGTCTCGCCGCAGTGGTGCCCGCACTCGGGCTCGCCGCCGCGGGACTCGCCACCTCAGGCGCGGCCGCTCCCCAGGCCAATTACCAGCCTTCGGCGGCGGACCACTACATCAACTACGCGGCGCCGCGCGTGCAGAGCGACGTCACCGACACCCCCGAAAAGGTCCCCTCGAAGGGCGCCCAGCGCACGGCGGCGCTCGCGAAGGAGATCGACCGCAAGTACGCCAGCGGCAACCCCGTCGCCGCGCGCGAGCTGGCCAAGAACGAGCAGCGCGCGATCAGGACCGGTCAGAACCCCTTCGACTTCCTCTACAAGAAGTCGAAGACCACCAAGACCGCGAAGCTGCTCACCCTGCTCATCGAGTTCAACGACCAGGCGAACGACGACTTCTCCGGCTTCTCGCACCCCAAGACGATCGACGACGTCAACGACTGCGTGACCGAGCCGCCGGGCACGAAGATCAACGGTCCGCTGCACAACAACATCCCCAACCCGGCCAACGCCGCCGGGGGTGGCAAGGACAACAACTCGATGTGGGTGTCGGACTTCAACAACGCCCACTACAACAAGATGCTCTACTCCTCCGAGGGCATCACCACCCGCGTCCGCCCCGACCTCACCGACCCCCGGGACGGCAAGAAGGGCATCGACATCTCCGGCTCCACCATGAAGAACATGTACGAGGAGCTGTCGAAGGGCGCGTACACCGTCTCCGGCGAAGCGGTCGGCTGGATCAAGGTCCCGCACTCCGAGGCGTGGTACGGCGCCGGCAAGTGCGGCTCGGCCATGCAGGACACGTCCGGCCACCCGGACAACCCGCGCGGCGCCGCCCAGCTCCCGATCGACGCGGTGAACGCTCTCGCGGCGCAGAACCCGAACTTCCCGTGGGCCGACTACGACAGGGAAGACGTCTCCGACGCGGACGGCGACGGCAACTACGACGAGCCGGACGGCGTGATCGACCACCTGGTCCTGATCCACGCCGGTGAGGACAAGTCCGGCGGCGGCGGTGCCGAGGGCACCTTCGCCATCTGGGCGCACTCCAGCGACGTGACCGGCGGCTACACCGTCCCCGGCACCAACGTCAAGATCTCCAACTACATCGTGCAGCCCGAGAACTCCGGCGTCGGCGTCTTCGCGCACGAGTACGGCCACGACCTCGGCCTGCCGGACCTCTACGACTCCACCGGCGGCGGCAACTCGGACGTGGACTTCTGGGACCTCATGGCCAGCGGTTCCCACTCCGGACCGATCTTCCAGTCGCTGCCCACGCACATGGGCCTGTGGGACAAGTGGGTGCTCGGCTGGGCGAACCCCAAGGTCCTCAACCCCGGTGACGGCACCAAGGCGCTGACCGTCGGCCAGAGCTCGCGTACCCCGAAGGGCACCGAGGACGGCGTGCGGATCAACCTGCCGGACAAGCACATCGTCATGACCACCCCGCACAGCGGCTCCAAGGTCTGGTGGTCCAACAGCGACCAGAACTGGGGCGACTCGAAGCTGACCAGGACGGTCGACGTCCCGGCCGGCGCCGACGAGAAGTTCTGGTGGTGGAGCGACTACAGCATCGAGGAGGACTGGGACTTCGGGTTCGTCGAGGTCTCCGCGGACGGCGGCGCCACCTGGGCCGAGCAGAAGGTCTACAAGGAGGACGGCTCCCTCGCCAGCACGGACGACGGCTACACCGACCCCAACGGCCGCCTGCGCGACTACGGCAACAAGAAGTACGGGATCACCGGTGACACCGACGGCTGGACCCACCTGTACGCCGACCTGACGCCGTTCGCGGGCAAGTCCGTCCAGGTCCGCTTCCGCTACGCCACGGACGCGGCGGGCGTCAACACCGGCTGGTTCCTCGACGACTTCTCGCTCACCAACGGCGGCACGTCCGTCTGGAGCGACGACGTCGAGAACGGCGCCAACGGCTGGACCGCCGCCACCGGCACCTTCACCAACACCAGCGGCGCCGGCTGGGTGACCCACACCGGCGAGCTGCAGTCGGCGCAGTACTACCTCGCCGAGTGGCGCAACTTCGACGGCTTCGACAAGGGCCTCCAGTACACCTACGACACGACCTGGCAGCGCGACGGCGCCTGGAAGGTCGAGAAGCTCAAGTACAACGCGCCCGGCCTGCTGGTCTGGTACCGCGACACCTCGCGGGCCGCCAACAACGTGGCCGACAACACCTTCGACCTGCCCTCGGTGGGTCCGAAGGGTCAGCTCCTCCTCGTCGACTCGCACTTCGAGCCGCTGCGCCGTACGGGCGAGGCGGCGACCAAGGACCCGTCGACGCTGAAGAACCTCCCGTCCCGCCCGCAGTCCTCCAACGCGTCGTTCAACTTCGTCGGCACGTACCCGTTCAAGGAGTGCATCGAGGGCGAGCCGTTCAAGGAGTACTGCACCTCGTTCGCCAAGCAGGACGCCGTGAAGACCTTCACCGACGCCAAGGGCTGGTACCCCGGCTTCGAGGCCCGCGGCGGCCAGCTCTACTACCGGTACCGTGACGGCTCCATGGTGGTCCCGTCCAAGGACAACCAGCAGTACACCACCCGGGTCGTCCACCAAGACGGCACCCCGGCGACCGAGCTGTACGGCGCCGACGTCGGCGGCGCGATCCTCGGCACCGGCAACCCCGGGGACGAGAACAAGCAGCTCGGCGTGCAGATCAAGCTCCTCGCGCCGCTGCCGCTCAACCTCGGCGTGGTCCTGCAGGTCACGACGCCCAAGAAGTAACAAGCAGTAACCGAAACCCGGTAAACGGACGGTCGGGCCCGGCGGCGCACAGCAGCCGCCGGGCCCGCCTACCATGTGATCATGCGGAGCAAAGCGGACCATACGGCCGCGATCCATGCGCATCGCCGCGTCGCCGTCGTCGTGAACACCCGGTCGCGACGGGGACGGCGCCACTACCCCGAGGTCATGCGGCTCCTCCGTGCCGGCCGGTTCGACCTGGTCGGCGTCCACCAGGTCACCGACCCCACCCGGCTCAGGGCGACCGTCGAGCGGGCCCTCGACGCCGCGCCCGACCTGCTCGTCGTGGGCGGCGGCGACGGCACCCTGAGCAGCTCGATCAAGCACATCGCGCACCGCGACGTCGCCCTCGGGGTCCTGCCGCTCGGCACCACCAACAACTTCGCGCGCAGCCTCGGCCTGCCGCTCGACCTCGCCCGCGCCGTACGCGTCTTCTCCGAGGGCAAGGTCGCCGACATCGACCTCGGCCTCTGCGGAGACCGACCCTTCGCCAACCTCGCCAGCTTCGGCGTGTCCGTCGAGGTCGCCGGGACCGTGCGCCCGTGGGTCAAGCGGGTCCTCGGCCGCGCCGCCTACCCGCTGACCGCGATCCGGCTGCTGCCCCGCCACCAGCCGTTCCGGGCGTACATCACCGTGGACGGCAGGCGGCACGAGGTGCTCACCCACCAGCTCAACATCGCCAACGGCCGCTTCCACGGCGGCTGGCAGATCGCCAGGGACATCAGCATCGACAACCGGAGGCTCGTCGCGTACCAGCTCGGCTCCGGCAAACGGCTCAGGCTGCTCGCCGAGACCCTCGTGCGGGCCACCACCGGCCGCTGGCGGAGCCTCGCCGGCGGTCCCTTCGTCTCAGGGACCGAGATGCTGCTGGAGACCGACCCGCCGATGGCCGCCGACGTCGACGGCGAGGTACGGCTGCGCACCCCGCTCGTGATCAGGACGATCCCGAACGGCGTGCGCGTCATGGTGCCCCAGGGCTTCACCGACACCTGAGAGGTCAGTCCCGCTCGGCGGAGCCCTCCGCGATCACGCGGTACGCGGGCCGCAGCAGGTCGAGCAGCGGGATGTGCCGCGCCTTGACCGGCGGCGGGTCGAGGGCGCGCAGCAGCAGGTCCGGGGGAGAGGCGGGCAGGTCGCCGCGGTCGCGCAGCCGGGCCGGCGATACCGGCGTCTCGTAGAAGTCCGCCATCCGCTCGGCGAACGGCACGTCCGGCACGTCGAGGAGACCCGGCCGGGACGGCTCCTCGCCGCCGCCCGTCCCCGCCAGAGCCGTGTCGCGCAGCGCGTCCAGCAGGCGGTCCCTGGCCATGCCCCGCCAGGCCAGCACCAGGAACGGGTCGTCGTCGAACGACTCCGCCAGCACGTAGAGCACCGCCGACAGGTGCTTGCAGGGGAACCCCCAGTCGGGGCACGAGCAGGACATCTCCAGCCCGGCCTCGTCCGGGAAGAGCGGCAGGCCGACCGAGCGGAAGACCTGCTCGATCTCGGGCGGCATCTCCCCGGCGAGCAGCGCGGCGCGGTGCAGCGCCTGCCCCGCCAGCGCCTCGACCACGTCCCGCCACCGGTCCGCGTCGTACGCCTCGACCTCGACGACGACCCGGTACGGCGTGGGCCGCGACCCCTGGACCCGGGACCGCACCCGGCCCGGCGCGACCTCCAGGTCGAGCACCTGACCGGACCGCGCGTACGAGCGGCCTCGGGAGAGCCGGCCGCTGTCGCAGATCGTCTCCAGGATGTCGATGAACCGGCGCGACCACCACCGCTCGCCGATCGAGCCGCGCCGGCTGCGCACCCGCAGGCCGCCCTCGACCTTGATCGGGCGGGAGGGCTCGAACCAGCCGCCGTGCGACCCGCCCTCGGACTTCCTTCGGATCACTGCACGGCCTCCGATCCGAGCCGGAACAGCTCGCGCAGCCGGTCCGTGGACAGCTCGGCGATCCAGTCCTCGCCGGCGCCCACGACCCGCTCGGCCAGCGCCGTCTTGCGCTCGATCATCTCGTCGATCCGCTCCTCCAGGGTGCCCACGCAGATGAACTTCCTGACCTGCACGTTCCGCGTCTGGCCGATGCGGAAGGCGCGGTCGGTGGCCTGGTTCTCCACGGCCGGGTTCCACCACCGGTCCACGTGGATCACGTGGTTGGCGGCGGTGAGGTTCAGGCCGGTGCCGGCCGCCTTGAGCGACAGCAGGAACAGCATCGGCTCGTCGTCGTTCTGGAACCGCTCCACCAGCGCGTCCCGGCGGCTCTTCGGCAGACCGCCGTGCAGCCACAGGACCGGCCGGTCGAGGTGGGCGGCCAGGTAGGGCTGCAGCAGGGCGCCGAACTCGGCGTACTGCGTGAAGACCAGGGCCTTGTCGCCCTCGGCGACGATCTCCTCGGCCAGCTCCTCCAGCCGGGCCAGCTTCCCCGACCGGCCGGGCAGCCGCGAGCCGTCCTTCAGCAGGTGCGCCGGATGGTTGCAGACCTGCTTGAGCTTGGTCATCGTGGCCAGCACGTTGCCGTGCCGCTCGATGCCCTCGCTGCCCTCGATGCGCGCCATCATGTCCTCGACGACCGCCTGGTACAGCGTGGCCTGCTCGGGCGTGAGGGTGCACCAGACCTTCATCTCCATCTTCTCCGGCAGGTCGGAGATGATGGTCTTGTCGGTCTTGAGGCGGCGCAGCACGAACGGCCCGGTCGCCCGGCGCAGCGCGGCGGTCGCCGCCTCGTCGCCGTCGCGTTCGATGGGCTCCTGGTAGCGGGTGCGGAACTCCCTCGCCGCGCCGAGCAGGCCGGGGTTGCAGAACTCCATGATCGACCAGAGCTCGGCCAGGTGGTTCTCCACCGGCGTGCCCGTCAGCGCCAGCCGGGTCCGCGCGGGCAGGGCGCGCACCGCCCGCGCCTGCCGGGCCGCGCTGTTCTTGATCGCCTGCGCTTCGTCGCAGACCACGCGGCCCCAGTCGAACCCGGCCAGGGACTCCTGGTCCCGCAGGGCGGTGCCGTACGTGGTGAGCACGACGTCGGCCCGGCCCACCCGCTCGGCCAGCTCGTCCCCGCGCTCCCGGCCGGCGCCGTGGTGCAGGTAGACGTCCAGCGACGGCGCGAACCGCGCCGCCTCCTTCTGCCAGTTGCCGAGCAGCGACATCGGGCAGACCAGCAGCGTCGGAGCCGGCCGCGCGCCCGACTCCCGCTCGCTCAGCAGCAGCGACAGCGTCTGGGCGGTCTTGCCCAGACCCATGTCGTCGGCGAGGACACCGCCGAGACCGATCGCGGACATGAACGACAGCCAGGCCAGCCCGCGCTCCTGGTACGGGCGCAGCGCGCCCTGGAAGGCCGCCGGGGTCGCCACCGGGCGCAGCCGGCGGTCGGCCTCGCCGGACAGCAGGTCGCCGAGCGGGCCGTCCGCGTCCACCGCGACCAGCGGCAGCTCGTCATCGCCGCCCTGGGCCACCTCCCGGAGCACCTCGTGGACGGTCGCCTCGCCGTTCCGGCGGCGCTCGACCGCGCGCAGCGCGGCCCGCAGCTGACGGTCGTCCAACTCGACCCAGCGCCCCCGCACGCGTACCAGCGGGACCTTGAGCCGGGCCAGCTCGGCCAGTTCCTCCTCGCTGATCGTCTCGTCGCCGATCGCGAGCTCGGCGCGGAAGTCCACGAGCTGCTCCATGCCGAAGCCCTGTCCGGCGACGGCTCCGGGACCGGACGGCCGCGTCCGCGCGGTGAGCTTCAGCCCGAGCCGGGTGCGGCCCGCCCAGGCGGGGAGCTGCACCCCGAACCCGGCCGCCTGCAGCAGCGGCGCGGCGTGCCGGAGGAACGCGTACGCCCCGGCCGTGTCGAGGGCCAGGCCGTCCGGGCGCGGGCCGCGCAGCGCCTCGTCCACCTTCGGATACAGCCGTACGGCCCGGCCGAGCCCGGCGAGCAGCGTCTCGTCCGGACGGCCGGGGAACCCCGGCGCGCGCGCCCCCGCCCAGATGTCGTGGGCGGTCAGATAGAGGCTGGGGTCCTCGGCGGACTGGAGAGCGAACTCCAGCCGCCACACGCCGTCGTCCGTGGCGGCCGCGGGCCGCCCGCCGTACGCGGCGACCACATCCGCGGGCACGATCGCGGCCGTGTCGAGGTCCGGGTCGAGGTCCGGGTCGAGGTCGGGCTCGGGCTCGGTCAGCCGGAAGCAGACCCGGACCGGCCCGTCGAGGTGGTGCGCGGCGGCGAACCAGTCCAGCAGCGGCGCGGCCAGCTTCTCCGCCGCGGCGGGCGTCACGCCGGGCAGCGCCGCCGCCTCCCCGGTGAGCGCCACCGTCCAGCGGTCGGCCAGCGGGCTGCGCGGGCCCGGACGGTGGCCGCGCAGCAGCCGGTCCGGCAGCGACCGCCGCACGACAGCGTCGGTGAGGCAGGCCAACGCCTCGATCAGCACGTGGGCCGAGGGACGCTCCCCGTCCACGGCCCGGCAGACGGGCGGCATCGCGGCGGCCAGCTCGCGGAACCGCGCGGCGTACGGGCCGGTCAGCACGGGGCGCCAGCGCGCCGCGTAACCGCCGTCCTCGCCGACGATCTGGGGGAGCACCCGGCCGCGCACGGCGAGATCGGCGGCGTATCCGGCGACCGCGGCGAGGTAGCGCAGCGAGGCGCCGGGGACCGGGACCCGCGACGTCGAGCCCACCGGCTCGGAGGCCCCGCCGGCGTCGTCGCCCGCCTCGCCGGGGGCCGGCGCCTCGCCCGGCTCGTACGCCGCGGCCGGGAGGTGGGTCAGCGCGTCCACCCGCTCAAGCAGGGTGAGCGCCTCACCCGCCGGGACCCGTAGCGCGGGCACCCGCCACAGCGCCATGGACGGGCGGCGCGCGGTGGTCGTGAGACCGGACTCCGGGGACGGCAGCGGGCCGCGCGCCGAGCCGGGCAGCAGCAGGACCAGGTCGGCGGCGACCGCCTTGGCCGCCGCGGCGCCGGAGACCTCCCCCCACAGCGACAGGTCGCCGGCGACGGCCGCCGCGGGAGCGGCGAACGGATGCGGGCGGATCCTGGCTCGTGACGTGGTGGCCGGGCCGCCGCTCGCGTCCTCGGCCCAGAGCGCCAGATCGCCGCCGCACCAGGCGCCGTGGATCACCAGCACGTGGTAACTCCCTTCCGAACACGGCAACGCTAACAGCGGGCGCCGGGTGGATGAGCCCGGCCGCCGGGAGACTTCAGATCGCCCGTCCGCCCGCGACCACCGAGCAACGGAAGAGCCCCCGGAAGGGTTCCGGGGGCTCGGGGAGGGACGCCGCCCGGCGGCGGATCCGAGAGTTTCGTCATTTCGGCGAAACTTTCGGAAACGGCCGCGCGGAAGGTCGTCCTGGATGTCCGCGCGTCAGGAGGCGGCGCAGGTGACGGAGGACGGCGTGCCGTTGGCGCCCGACCAGTCACCGGTGAAGCCGAACGTGGTCGAGCCGTTCGGCGTGACCGTGCCGTTGTAGCTCACGTTCTTCACGGTGACGTTCGCTCCGGACTGGCTCAGCGTGCCGTTCCAGAGCTGGGTGATCTTCTGGCCGTTGGGGAACGCCCAGCTCACGGTCCAGCCGCCCATCGACGACGAGCCGGTGTTCGTGACCGTGACCTCGGCCTGGAAGCCGGTGTTCCACTCGTTCACCTTGCGGTACGTCGCCGAGCAGGACCTGCCGGGCGGCGGCGAGGAGGTCGGGCTCGACGAGGGGCTGGAACTCGGGCTCGCCGACGGGCTGGGGCTGGAGGTGCCCCCGCCGAGCGCGCCGCTCACCCCCGTGTACGCGGGCTTGGCGTTGTAGGAGTCGTCGAACAGCAGCGGAGCGCCGTACCCCGGGAACACGTCCGGCACCCAGGAGTACTTGTCGGTGACCCCCCAGACGGTGATGCCGACGCAGCGTGCGACGTTCAGGCACGCCTTGGTCAGCGCGGCGTAGTTGGCGCTCTGGGTCGCCAGCTTGGACGAGTCGGCCGGGGTCTGCATCCGGACGTCCACCTCGGTCAGCGCCACGTCCACGCCGAGGTCGGCGAAGCGCTGCAGGTTGGCCTGCAGGTCCGAGGGGACCTGGCCGAGGATGAGGTGCGTCTGGAGGCCGACGCCGTCGATGGGGACGCCCTGCTGCTTGAAGGCCTTGACCATGTTGTACACGGCCGTGCTCTTCGCGTTGATCCCCTCGATGTTGTAGTCGTTGTAGTACAGCTTGGCGGTCGGGTCGGCCGCCCGCGCCGCCTGGAAGGCGGTGGCGATGTAGCTGTCGCCGATCGTCGTCTGGAAGACCGACTGGCGGCGGGTCCCATCGTCGTTGAACGCCTCGTTGACCACGTCCCAGGCGTACAGCTTGCCCTTGTAGTGGCCGGCGACGTTGCTGATGTGGTTCTGCATGACCGAGGTCAGCGTGGCCGCGTTGAAGCCGCCGTTGCTCACCCAGGACGGGAGCTGGCTGTGCCAGACCAGGGTGTGCCCGCGCACGCTCTGGCCGTGGCCCTGGGCGTGGCTGACGATGGCGTCGCCGCCGGTGTAGTTGAAGGAGCCGCGCGACGGCTCCGTGGCGTCCCACTTCATCTCGTTCTCGGGCGTGACCGAGTTGAACTCCCGGTCGGCGACCGTCGCGTACGCCGACTCGCCGAGGTGGTTGTTGGCCAGGGCGGTGCCGAAGTACCTGCCCTGGGCCGCGGCGAGCTGACCGAGGCCGCTGGCCGCGGAGGCCGGGGTGGTCACCGCGGCGACGACGGCCGCGGCGGCCAGGGTGGTGGCGGCCAGGGCCGTGGCGGCGAGACGCGCCCGTGTCCTGGCCGGCGCGCGGGAAGCGCTTTCCAACATGGGATGTGTCACCTCTTCTGTCCTTTCGGGGGGTGGCCCGGAGGCGGACGCCGCCGGGGAGGATGCCCGCCTCCTCTGGGTCGTGTCTGACTGCTATGG
Organism: Microtetraspora fusca; assembly: GCF_001570365.1. Taxonomy (GTDB): domain Bacteria; phylum Actinomycetota; class Actinomycetes; order Streptosporangiales; family Streptosporangiaceae; genus Microtetraspora; species Microtetraspora fusca. The sequence goes on from NZ_BBYK01000057.1 coordinate 12,273, forward strand.
GCAGCATTTGTCAGGCACTCTCGGGGGCCGAGGTTCAGGGAAGGCGGGCGGTCAAGGGGGCGGCGCGCGGGTTACGCGGGGGTGCAGGTGATCGGCGCCGGGTCGCCGTTGGCGCCGGACCAGTCGCCGGTGAAGCCGAACGTGGTCGAAGCGTTGGGGGTGAGGCCGCCGTTGTAGCTCACGTTCTTGACGGTGACGTTCGCCCCGGACTGGCCGAGGGTGCCGTTCCAGAGCTGGG
>NZ_BBYK01000057.1:12775-154166 GCF_001570365.1 Microtetraspora fusca
GCTCACGGTCCAGCCGCTGATCGCGGCCCCGCCGTTGTTCGTCACGGTGACCTCGGCCTGGAAGCCGCCCTGCCAGGAGTTCGTCACCTTGTACGCGGCCGTGCACGCCCGGCCGGTCGGGGAGGCGCTGGGGGAGGGGCTGGGGGAGGGGCTGACCGACGGCGACGCCGAGGGTGAGGGCGAGGGGGACGCCGAAGGCGAGGCGGAGGGAGAGGCGGAGGGCGAGGCCGAGGGAGAGGCGGACGGCGACGGCTCGGCGCCGGGGGCCGCGCCCCAGATCGTCGCGCCGCCGGAGTGGATCGTGATGTTCCGTACGGTCACCGGGGTGGAGCCCGGGGTGGTGGACACGCCCGAGTACGACCAGTCGTTCGACGGGTCCCAGGAGCCCGAGCTGGCGATGCGGAACTGGACCTCCCGCCGCGACTCCGACTGGCCCGCGGGCGTGATGACCTGGCCCGAGCAGTCGATCGTGACGTAGTAGATCCGCCCGGAGAACTGCGTCGGGCCGGTGGGCGCCTTGCACTGGTTGTACGCGGTGGTCAGGGTGATCTGCGCGGGGGTCGTGTCGCCGTCGAGCGTGAAGTAGTAGCGGAACGTGCCGTCGGCCAGCGCCCTGGCCGGCCACGCCGAGTGGTTGACGATCAGCGTCTTGATCTCGGTGAAGTTGGGGCCGGCGGCGTTCACCGACGCCTGGGCGTAGATCTCGGGCCCGTCAGGCGTCTCCGCCGGAGGGAAGTTCGTCAGCGGGGTGCCGCCGTACTCCTTGTAGAGCCGGGCCAGCGCGCTGGTGAATCCGGCGTTGTAGTCGGTGGCGACCTCGTTCATCACGTAGTTGCTGCGGCTGTCGGTGTAGGCGTCGTCGGCCGCCTTGGGCCCGCCGACCAGCGCGCCGTACAGGATGTGCCGGCTCGCGGCGGGGTCGGCGATGTTGTTGGACCACGAGCCGTGCGCGGTCCGGTGGTGCGGGTTCTTCGGCGGGTTGGCGCCGAACCCGATCAGGTACGACGAGTTGCGGGGGTTGGCGCCGAGCGCGTAGTCGATCTGGCGGACGCCGAAGTCGTGGTAGCGCGCCTTGCGGGTGGCGTCGGTCAGCCAGTCGCTGTAGACGAGGGCGACGAAGGCCGTGTTCGCCGCGTAGCGCAGCGACCCCCACTGGTCGAGCACGGCCTCGCCACCGGGGGAGTAGGGGACCTTCTGGCCGTTCACGCCGACGGTCCAGTAGTCCAGCCAGCGGTTGGCGTCGTCGACGTACTGCTGCTTGCCGGTGAGCTTGGCCAGCAGCACGTAGCACCCGTACGACTTGTCGTCCCAGGCGATCGTCCACTTGTACGACTTCGTGGTCGACTGCGGCTCGGTGCCCAGGTTGGCGTAGTACGACTCGGCCTTGGTGAGGTAGGACGCGTCCTGAGTGGCGCGGTAGAGCCAGACGGCGCCCCATACCAGCTCGTCGTTGTAGCCGCTCCAGGACTGGTAGTAGCCCGCCGCGTCGGTGATGCAGTCGCTGTACTTCTTCCGCACGGTGTCGGCGAAGGTGTAGAGCTGCTTGGCGTGCGTCACCAGTGTGTCGGCGTACGCCGGGTCCGTCGGGCGGAAGACGATCGAGGACGCCGCCATCGCCGCCGCCGTCTCACCGGCCAGGTCCGACCCGCCGCAGGTCGCGTCGATCTTGTACGCGGGGCGGGCCATCGGCATGACCTCGGCCGGACCCCACCACGCGTGGTCGGTCCCGCCGTTGCCCACCTGCCCGTACAACACGTTCGGCGCGGGGTGCGCCTTGAGGAAGTAGTCGTTGACGAACCTCAGGTTGTCGAGCAGGTAGGCGAACTGGCCGGACGACGCGTACGCGTCGCGGTACTCGACCGCGCCCCACGCCAGCATGGTGGTGGTCGCCGCCATCGGCAGGCCGAACTTGACGTGGTCGCCGGCGTCGTACCAGCCGCCGGTGAGGTCGAGGCCCACGTCCTTGCCGTCGTTGAGAGCCGAGTCGCCGCGCCAGGACACCCTGTTGGTGGCCGGCAGCTTCCCGGACCGCTGCGCCTCGTAGAAGAAGAGGGATTTCTGGAGCGCCTCGCCGTAGTTGAACGCCGGTGCCGCCGCCGCGGCGGGGGTGAGCGCCGGGCTCCCGGCCACCGGTGAGAGCGCGGCCGCGGCCAGCAGGGCCGCCAGAGCCGTGAACGTACGCCGCATGTGGATGCCTCGCATAGGGGGGTTGGGGGCGCGACGGCGGGTCAGGCGCCGTCGCGCCCCGGCTTCGTCCGGGGAGGCCGGGCCCGGTGCCCGGCCTCCCCGGCGGTACCGAGGGGTGCGGTGAAGGGTCAGGCGACACCACACCCCCGGGCCTGGATCACCGGGTCCGTGCCGCCGGCCTGCCGCCTCAGGGGAAGAGCAGGCCGTACTGGCCGAGGGCGGTGGCCACGTCGACCTGCGCCCAGAACCGGTGGTAGTTGAAGGTCGGCGCGGGGGCCGTGCCGTTCAGGTACGCCTGGACCTTCGGCCAGTCCGGGTCGTTCTTGTACCAGGACCGGATGGAGATGAAGGTCGAGTTCGAGTTGACGGCGTCGCCGTTCGGCATCTTGCCGGTCCAGCCGGCCGGGACGTAGACCGGGTCCTTGAGGCGGTTGTAGTCCGCCTTGGTCTCCGGCACCGACACGCCCTTGCCGTCCTGGTTGTTCTTCCAGATGCCGTCCAGCAGCGCCTTGGCCGTGGTCTTGGCGCCCGCGTGGCCCGCCTTGGCGGCGTAGAACATCAGGGTCTTGGCGTAGGAGCCGGCGACGCCCACGTCGGTGGTGCGGTCGACGACCGTGACGTGCAGACCGGTGTTGGCCGGAGGCATCCCGGGGCCGCTGAAGCTGGCGTCCGGCTGGCCGGTCCAGCGCAGCGTCGACGGGATCTGGTAGGTGCCGTCGGCGTTCACCGTGGTGTTCGCCAGCGCCCAGGTGACCCACTTGTCGAGGATCGCCTTGGCGTCGGCGTTGCCCGTGGCGTAGTAGTACTCGGCCACGCGCTCCATCGACCACGCCTGGAAGCCGAACCACTGGTTGGACGGCGGGTCGTGGTAGACCGGCTGCCAGTCGTACGACATGCCGAAGAAGGTCGGCAGGTTCGACGGCGGGGCCGCGTAGTGGCCCTGGTAGCTGTTGGTCGCGCCGCCCGCGATCGCGCCCTCGGCCGACTGCAGCCACTTGTAGAACTGGATCTGGCGGGTGAGGCTCGCCGACCAGTCGGTGACCGCCGTCGTGCCCTTGGGCTTCAGCTCGTTCACGTTCGACAGCGCGTACGCGGCGAGCGGGTTCTGGTAGCCGGAGTGGTTGTGGCTCGACCCGATCCGCCAGGCCCAGCCGGCCGAGCTGTCGTTCGCGCCGCCCCAGGCGTAGTACCAGCTCAGCAGGTAGGCCGCGCTGTCCTTGCCGGTGCCGGCGGCGCAGGAGGTGGCGGTGCAGCCCTGCTTCTTGAAGTACTTGTCGTACATCGCGTAGCGCAGGTAGTCGCCCATCTTCGCGGCCTTGGCGACCGTGCCCGAGATCTGCGAGTCCTTGCCCTGCTCCTTGGCCCACTGCAGCGCCCAGTAGGCCACCTGCACCGCGCGCGCGTCGGCGTCGGGGGCGTTGGTGTACTTCCACTGCTTCGCGTACGAGGAGTCCTTGGTGAACAGGTCGAGGTACCCGTTCGGGCCGCCGAACTTGAACGTGTCGCAGGACGGCTGCGGGATCGTCTCGAAGACCGACTCCTCAGGCCCGCGCTGGTAGGTGTTGATGTACGCCGGCTTGGTCGTGCCGTCGCCGCAGCGGCCGAAGCCGTAGGTGTTGTCCACGTCGAGCAGCCAGTGCATGCCGTACACGTCACCGGTGCCGTAGGCGGACTTCAGCTCGCCCGCGATCGGGTCCACGCCGACGCTCACACCCGAATCGAGCTGGGACGGGTACTTCGTGACGTCGTCCCATTCCCCGGCGTACGTCGCGGGCTTGCTCGGGTTGTAGAAGGAGTTCGTCGGCTGGTCGGCGGTGGAGGGGATGATGTACTTCTCCAGCGAGGCCCACGCGTTGTTGAACTTGCTCCAGTCCCCGGTGACCTTGCCGTACATCGCCTCCAGCCACAGGTAGTAGCTGTACGCCTCGGACGTGGTCTCGTGGCCCTGGTCGGGGGCCTCCACCATCAGCGTCTCGACCGAGTGGTACGGCACGCCCTGCGGCGAGAAGTACCCGTTGGCCGGGTCGTGCAGCTTGTTGTACATCGTGAGGAAGTTCTGCACGTACGCGTTGCTCGGCGGGCTCGGCGACGCGGACGGGGACGGGGACGCCGAGGGGGACGCGGAGGGCGAGGCCGAGGGCGAGGCGGAGGGGGACGCGGACGGGGACGCCGACGGCGAGGGCGACGGACCGCCGCCGCGGCAGGTCACCCCGTTGACCGTGAACGAGGTGGGCGCGGGGTTGGAGCCGCTCCACGTGCCGTTGAACCCGATGCTGGTCGAGCCGCCGGTGCCCAGGGCGCCGTTCCAGGACAGGTTGGTCGCGGTGACGGTGGCGCCGCTCTGGCTCCAGTCGGCCGACCAGCCCGGCAGCGTCACCTTCTGGCTTCCCGGGAAGGTGAACTTGAGCGTCCAGCCGTTGACCGGGTCGCCGAGGTTGTTGACGGTGAGGTTGGCGGTGAACCCGCCCTGGCCGGGCGAGGACGTCCACTCGTTGACCGCGTACGTCACGTCGCAGGAGACGGCGGCGGACGCGGGGGACTGCGCCAGGCCGGCCAGCACGGCGGCGGAGACGCCGGCGGCGGCCACCCAGGCGATCCGTTTCCGCGATTGTGGGAGCGCTCCCGCTCTTGGTGGTCGTGTGCGCATCTTCTGGGGTTCTCCAATGGTCGGGGGGTGCATCGGCGGGACGGAACACCAGGTAGGCGGACGCGGCTCGCGATGCGGGCGGACGGCTGGATCGAACCGGTAATGGGAGCGCTCCCATTAGGATTGTGGAAGCGCCCTCCGCGATGTCAATCACCGTCCGCGCGGCGCCCGTCGCGCTCCCTCCCGCGCCGACCGGCCCTGGCGCGCAGGCTGGCCTTTTGCCTGGTACGCCGCTGAATGGCAGGTGCGTACTGGTTGAAAGTTTCATCTGTTTCGCTCGGGTTTGGGGCCAGGTCGGCGGGTAGGCGCATACGCATCTCCGACATGGGAGGCGACCATGGTTCACACCAGGGAAGGTCAGTCGACCGGCGAGCTGGTCCGGCAGATGTCGGAGCAGATGTCCCGGCTGGTCCGGGGCGAACTGCGGCTCGCCAAGATGGAGCTCATGGAGAAGGGCCGGCACGCCGGGTTCGGCGCCGGGTTGGTCGGCGCGGCCGGGGTGGCGGCGCTGCTCGGCGCGGCGGCGCTGGCCGCCGCGGCGATCCTGGCGCTGGCGCTCGTGCTGCCCGGCTGGGCGTCCGCGCTGATCATCGGCGGCGTGCTCCTCTTCCTGGCCCTGCTCGTCGGGGTGGCGGGCAAGCAGGTGGTGTCCTCCGCCACGCCGCCGACGCCGCATCGCATGATGCGCAGTGTCAAGACCGACATCGACGTGGTGCGAGAAGGTGTGCGCCGTTGAGCGAGACCGATCCCGGGCCGAGCCGCCAGGGCGCGGGAGAAGTGGGGGTGCACAGCCACCTCGTGGAGTGCAGCGCGGTCGATGACGCCGGTGACACCCTGAACGAGACCATCCAGCGCGTCGTCGTCGCGTGGCGGCCCTTCGCGGACGAGCTGGAGGCGGCGCACGCCGACATCGAGCGCAACCGCGCGGAGTTGGCCCGCACGGTGGCCGAGCTGGCTTCCCGGTTCGACGTGAGGAGCCGAGCCCGGGCGAAGGCCCGCCAGGCCGGCGGCCTGATGCTGCCGGCGGCGGTCGTCGCCCTCGGCGCGGCCGCCGGGCTCGCCCTGCGCCGGGCGAGGAGGCGCCGACTGTACGGCGGGGGAGGCGCCTGAACGCTCGTGAGCGGACCGGCATCGCGATGATGACACGATGTCGGGAGCATCACGAGAAGGAGCGCGCGTGGACGAATGCGTGTTCTGCGCCATCGTGGCGGGCCGCACCCCGGCCGCGACGGTGCTGTCAGACGAGGTGGCCGTGGGCTTCCTCGACGCCCGGCCGGTGTTCAAGGGGCACGTCCTCGTCGTGCCCCGCGTCCATGTCGAGACCCTGCCCGACCTGTCCGACGCCGACGTCGGGCCGTACTTCCAGCGGGTACGCGAGGTGGCCAGGGCGGTGGAGGAGGGCCTCGGCGTCGCGGGCACCTTCGTCGCCCTGAACAACCGGGTCAGCCAGAGCGTCCCCCACCTGCACACCCACGTCGTGCCGCGCAACCGCAAGGACGGGCTGCGCGGCTTCTTCTGGCCCCGGGTGAAGTACGCCGACGAGGGCGAGGTCATGGAGTACGCCGCGCGGATCCAGGCCGCGATCCAGAAATCTACAACGTAAAGGACGCGGCGTGGAACCTGTGGTGGCGGCCCTGGTGGTCGCGGTCCTGATCGGCGTGCCGTCCGTCGTCCTGTGGCGCGTGCTGCGCGGCCGGCGCGAGCTGGGCAGCAGCCCGGCGGAGCGGGCCACGTTCGAGACCCTGCACACGGCCTCGCTCGCCGCGCCGCTGCTGCGCGCGGGGCTCACCCAGGCCGGCGCGCTCAAGGCGTCCCGGCACCTGCGCGAGCTCCTCGGCTCCCCGGCGATCGCCATCACGAACGGCGAGGAACTGCTCGTCTACGACGGCGAGGGCGATCACCACGCCAAGGACGCGTTCGGCCACGCCGACAGGACGCTGGAGGACGGCAGGACCCAGGTGCTCGCGCTGGACTGCGATTTGCTGGAATGCCCGATCCGGCACGCCGTGGTCGTGCCGCTCACCACCGAGGACCGCGTCGTCGGCACCCTCGCCGCGTACGGCGACCACGCCTCGGCGGGGCTGGTCCGGGCGGCGCAGGAGGTGGCCCGGTGGGTGGACTCGCAGCTTGAGCTGGCCGAGCTGGACCGCTCCCGGACGATGCTGATGGAGGCCGAGGTCAGGGCGCTGCGCGCGCAGATCTCGCCGCACTTCATCTACAACTCGCTGACCACGATCGCCTCCTTCGTCCGCACCGACCCGGAGCGGGCCAGAGAGCTGCTGCTGGAGTTCGCCGACTTCACCCGATACTCGTTCCGGCGGCACGGCGACTTCACCACGCTCGCCGAGGAGCTGCACTCCATCGAGCGCTACCTCACCCTGGAGCGGGCCCGGTTCGGCGACCAGCTCCAGGTCACGCTGCGCATCGCCCCCGAGGTGCTCGCCGTCGCCGTGCCGTTCCTGTGCCTGCAGCCGCTGGTCGAGAACGCCGTACGGCACGGCCTGGAGAGCAAGCCGGGCGTCGGCCGGATCTCGATCGTGGCCGAGGACGCGGGCGCCGAGTGCGGCATCAGCGTCGAGGACGACGGCACCGGCATGGACCCGGAGCGGCTGCGCCGCATCCTGTCCGGCGAGGACCGTGCCACCGGCGTCGGCCTGGCCAACGTGGACGAGCGCCTCCGGCAGGTGTACGGCGACGAGTACGGGCTCGTGGTCGAGACGGGCAGGGGCGCCGGGACCAAGGTCAGCATCCGCCTCCCCAAGTACCACCCCGGCGTCTCGGCGTGACGATCGGCCGCGTTCTTCCACCGTGCCGTTCTCGTGGCCGGGCCCTCCCGCGTTGAACGCGCTTGAACGCGCTTGAACGCGCTTGAACGCATTGGATGCCACCCCTCCTCGCCGGCCCCCGCGCGGGAGGGGGAGCCGGGGCCGAATCGTTGTGATCCCGGGCCGGTGAGACGTTGACTTCGGCTGTCCTGATTCATGACGCTCTATGGGATTCCGTGTGGTGAAGGAGGGCTCCCGTGACCGGCCTGCGGGTCCTGGCGGTGGACGACGAGCAGCCCGCCCTTGAGGACGTGGCGTACCTGCTCAGGGCGGACCCGCGCATCGGCGAGGTGCTGACCGCCCGCGACGGCGCGGCGGCGCTGAAGCTGCTCGACCGCGCGATGGCCGAGGGCAGGCCCGTGGACGCGGTCTTCCTCGACATCCGGATGCGCGGGCTCGACGGCGTGGTGCTCGGCCGGCTCCTCGCCCAGTTCACCCGGCCGCCGAAGATCGTCTTCGTCACCGCGTACGAGGACCACGCGGTGGACGCGTTCGAGCTGAAGGCCGAGGACTACCTCCTCAAACCGGTCCGCCCCGAGCGGCTGGCCGAGGCGATCCGGCGGGTGTGCGGCAGCCGCACGGAGCCGGAGACCGGCCCGCAGGCGGACACGATCCCGGTCGAGCTGGGCGGGGTGACCCGGTTCGTCACCAGCACCGAGGTCCGGTACGTCGAGGCGCGCGGCGACTACGCCCGGCTGCACACCGCGACGGGGAGCCACCTTGTGCGCATCCCGCTCGCCGCACTGGAGGAGCGCTGGGCGCCCGCCGGGTTCGTCCGGGTCCACCGCAGCCACCTGGTCGCGCTCCGGCACATCGACGAGCTGCGCATCGACTCCGGCCGCTGCGTGGTGCGGATCGGCGAAACGGAGATCCCCGTCAGCCGCCGGCACACCCGCGAGCTGCGCGACCTGCTGGTGCGCCGCGCGCGCAAGGCCGGGTCGCGATGACCGAGAAGCGGATCTCCGACCTGCTGCGGGTGAGCCGGTCGGCCGCCGACGCGGAGCGGCCCCGCCGGGTCGTCGTCACCAGCCCCCGCACCGCCGCCGCCCGGCGTCCGCGCCGCCCGCTCACCACCGAGATCGACGAGCAGACGCAGCTCGGCGAGGTCTACATGGCCTCGCTGGTGCGGACCCAGTTCCGGCTGGCCCTGTTCGTCTGCACCGTGCTCGCCTGCGTCGTCGGCGGGCTGCCGCTGCTGTTCCTGCTGGTGCCGGAGCTGCGCTCGGCCGACCTGCTCGGCGTGCCGCTGCCCTGGCTGGTGCTCGCCGGGCTCATCTATCCCGCGTTCGTCGTCGGCGCCTGGCTGTACGTACGGCAGGCGGAGCGGAACGAGCGCCACTTCGCCGAGCTGATGGACCGCGAGTGAGCGGAGCGCGGCGGTGAGCCCCGCCTACGGCATGACCGCGGTGGTGCTGGTCCTGCTGGCGGCGGTCCTGATCGGGGCCTTCGGCATCCGGGTGTCCCGGACGACCTCGGACTTCTACGTCGCCTCGCGTACGGTGTCGCCGCTGTGGAACGCGTCGGCGATCGGCGGCGAGTACCTCTCGGCGGCCTCGTTCCTCGGGGTAGCCGGGCTGATCCTCACCTACGGCGCGGACATGCTGTGGCTCCCGGTCGGCTGGACCGGCGGCTACCTCGTGTTGCTCGTGCTCGTGTCGGCCCCGCTGCGCAGGTCGGGGGCGTACACGCTGCCGGACTTCGCCGAGGCGCGGCTGGAGTCGATGGTGGTGCGGCGCGCGTCCAGCGTGCTCGTGGTGTTGATCGGCTGGCTCTACCTGATGCCGCAGTTCCAGAGCGCCGGGCTGGTCTTCCAAACGGTGACGGGCGCGCCGACCTGGGCCGGCGGGCTGCTCGTGGCGGTGGTGGTCGCCCTCAACGTGCTGTCCGGCGGCATGCGGTCGATCACGTTCGTCCAGGCGTTCCAGTACTGGCTCAAGCTGACCGCGCTGGCGGTGCCGCTGGTCTTCATGCTGATCGCCTGGCGGTCCGACGGCTCTCCCGGCCTGCCGCCCGGCGACCCGTGGGCGCTGCCGCTGCACGGGCGCGAGCACCCGGTCTACGCGACGTACTCGCTGATCATGGCGACGTTCCTCGGCACGATGGGGCTGCCGCACGTGCTGGTGCGGTTCTACACCAACCCCGACGGCCGGGCCGCCCGCCGGACCACGCTGCTGGTGCTCACGCTGCTCAGCGCGTTCTATCTGATGCCCGCCGTGTACGGGTACCTCGGCCGTGTCTACGGGCTGCCCGCCACGGACGCCGTCGTCCTCACCCTGCCCGGGCGGCTGGTCGGCGGGACGGCGGGAGAGCTGCTGACGGCGCTGGTGACGGCGGGGGCTTTCGCCGCGTTCCTCTCGACGTCATCCGGACTGGCTGTGTCGGTCGCGGGGGTGATCGCCCAGGACCTCATGGGCGGCGGGGTGCGGCCGTTCCGCATGGCGACGGTCCTCGCGGTGACGGTGCCGTTCGTGCTGGCGAGTACGGCGCGGACGCTTCCGGTGGCCGACGTGGTGGGGCTGGCGTTCGCGGTCGCGGCGTCCTCGTTCTGCCCGCTGCTGGTGCTCGGCATCTGGTGGCGCCGGCTCACCACGGTCGGCGCGCTGGCCGGGCTCCTCACCGGAGGCGGGCTGGCCTCCGCCGCGGGCGTCGTCACCATCGTCGGCGGGCCGTACTCGGGCTGGCCGGAGGCGCTGCTGGCCCAGCCGGCGGCGTGGAGCGTGCCGATCTCCTTCGCCGTCATGATCGCGGTGTCGCTGCTCACGCCGTCCCGCGTGCCGAGGAACGTGGCCAGGACCATGGTCCGGCTGCACACCCCAGAGACCCTCGACGTGGACCGGGGCGACTGGCGGCCGCGCTCGGTCTGACCGGTCGTCGCCCGGCTTCGTGCGGCGACCGGCGGCCACAAGGGAGGTAGCGTTCGGCGGCGGTCCGACCGCTCGGCGCATTGATGGGACCATTCATCGCACGCCGTACCTGCTTGACCGCCGCGTGGCGGCGGCTCACCGACAAGAGGGCCCGGGCGTCTCGTCAGGGCCGCGCCCCACTCCTACGCTCTGCGTGATCCAGATCACAGCCGTGGGAGGTCGTGTGACGACTCGGCAACATGACGCGTCCGTTTATGAAGAGATACAGACGAGCGAGCGGTTCCGTGAGTTGCGGAGCCGGTTCCGGCGCTGGGTCTTCCCCATGACCGTCGCGTTCCTCGCGTGGTACGTGCTTTACGTCATCATGTCGGGCTTCGCCCGTGGCTTCATGGGCACGAAGCTGTTCGGCAACATCAACGTGGCCCTTGTCTTCGGCATCCTGCAGTTCGTCTCGACGTTCCTGATCGCCTGGGGCTACTCGCGGCACGCCGCCCGGAAGCTGGACCCGCTGGCCGACGAGCTGCGTCACGAGGTCGAGGAGAAGACCGCCGCATGAGCCACGAGACCCTCTCGACGATCCTTTTCGTCTTCTTCGTCGCCGGGACGCTCGGCATCACCTTCTGGGCCAGCCGCAACACGAAGACCGCCGCGGACTACTACGCGGGCGGCCGCTCGTTCAGCGGTCTGCAGAACGGACTGGCGATCGGCGGCGACTACATGTCGGCCGCGTCCTTCCTCGGCATCGCCGGCATCATCGCGCTCTCGGGATACGACGGGTTCCTCTACTCGATCGGGTTCCTCGTCGCCTGGCTGGTGGCCCTGCTGCTGGTCGCCGAGCTGATGCGCAACTCGGGCAAGTTCACGATGGCCGACGTGCTCGCCTTCCGGATGAGCCCGCGCCCCGTGCGCACCGCCGCCGGCGTGTCCACGATCGTGGTCAGCATCTTCTACCTGCTCGCCCAGATGGTCGGCGCGGGCGCGCTCGTCGGCCTGCTGCTCGGCATCCACTCCGAGGCCGGCAAGATCTGGACGATCATCGGGGTCGGCCTGCTGATGATCGTCTACGTGGTCTTCGGCGGCATGAAGGGCACCACGTGGGTGCAGATCGTCAAGGCCGTCCTGCTGATGACCGGCGCGGCCCTGATCACACTGCTCGTGCTCGGCAAGTTCGGCTTCAACCTGTCCAGCCTGCTGGGCGAGGCGGCCGAGAAGAGCGGCAAGGGCCAGGCGCTCCTCGAACCCGGCCTGAAGTACGGCACCGAGGCGCAGGGCATCGCCGGGAAGATCGACCTGATCAGCCTCGGGCTGGCGCTCGTCCTCGGCACGGCCGGCCTGCCGCACATCCTGATCCGCTTCTACACCGTGCCCACCTCCCGGGAGGCCCGTAAGTCCGTCCAGTGGGGCATCGGCATCATCGGCGTGTTCTACCTGCTCACGCTGGTGCTCGGGTTCGGCGCGGCGGCGCTGGTCGGCGGCAAGGCGATCACCGAGCAGGACAAGGCGGGCAACACCGCCGCGCCGCAGCTCGCCGAGGCGATCGGGCGGGAGATCTTCGGCGAGGTGGGCGGCACCATCCTGCTCGCGGTCATCGCGGCGGTCGCGTTCGCCACGATCCTGGCCGTGGTCGCCGGTCTGACCCTGGCGTCCTCGTCCAGCTTCGCGCACGACCTGTACGCCCACGTGTTCAAGCGGGGCACCGCCACCGAGCGGCAGGAGGTCGTGGTCGCGCGGATCTCCGCGTTCGTGATCGGTGCGGTCGCGATCGGGCTGAGCATCTTCGCGCAGTCGCTCAACGTGGCCTTCCTGGTCGCGCTGGCCTTCGCCGTGGCCGCCTCGGGCAACCTGCCGGCGATCCTCTTCAGCCTGTTCTGGAAGAGGTTCAACACCGCCGGCGCGGTGTCCGCGATCTACGGCGGTCTGATCACGTCCGTCCTGCTCGTGGTGTTCTCGCCGGTGGTGTCCGGCGCGCCGACGGCGATGTTCCCCGAGGTGGACTTCCACTGGTTCCCGCTGTCGAACCCGGGTATCGTCTCGATCCCGGTCGGCTTCCTCGCCGGATACCTCGGGACGACCCTCAGCAAGGAGTTCAACGCGTCAAAGTACGCCGAGATCGAGGTCCGCTCGCTGACGGGTCTCGGTGCCGAGCAGGCCACCGAGCACTGAGCGAACACTGAACGAGCACCGAACAGAGCGCGGTGACCGGACCCACGGTCATCCTCCTCGGGACCGCACCGCGCATCCGGGACGTTCCGCGGCCGTCATCCCGACGGCGGTCACGGTGGTCGCCTTCGGGCGGAACACCGAGGACGTCCCGGACCCGGGTCGGGCCCGGTCGCGGGTGGCGTAGTGCCCCGCGGCCGGGCCGTCTCGTCTCATCCGCCCCGCTCTCGTCTCATCCGCCGTGCTGAGGCGCTGTGCCTCCACCGGCAGAGGGAACCGTCCTCGCCTGGTGGGGGCCGCCGAGGCCGGAATCTCGCGGCGCGGCACCGGGACGGCCGGGACCGAAGGGTCAACTGTCCGTTGCGTGATGGTACGCCGGACCCCGCGTGGTTATCGTCGGATCCGTGTACCGGCAGACGGCCAGAACCCGGATTCTCGACGCGGCCGAGGAGCTCTTCTCGGGCGGCGGGTACGACGCGACCCCGACGGCGCGGATCGCGGAGCTGGCCGGGGTGCCCAAGGGTCTGCTCTTCCACTACTTTCCCCGCAAGATCGATGTGCTGATCTCGCTGGTGGACGAGCGGACCCTGGTCACCGAGTACGACGCCGAGGAGGTCGTGGAGCGCGAGGCGGCGGCCGCGCCGGGCGACGCCGCCGGGGCCCTGTCCCGGCTGGCCCGCAGGCTGCCGCTGCACGCCTCGCCCGCCATGCGGCGCATCCTGTTCCGCGAGGCCGACACGCACCTGTCGGTGCGGGAACGGCTCGGCCGCCTGAACGCGGAGATCATCAAACGGGCGCGGTTCGCCCTCGAACTCGCCATGCCCGGCGGTCGCGGGGACGCGGCCCGGCTGGAGGCGGCCGCCGCCACGTTCGCCGCGGTCCTGCTCTATCAGGAGAGCATCTGCCAGCTCACCGGCCACCACATCGATCCGGACGCGGTCGCCGAGCTGATCGCCCACGCGCTGGGCTGACCCCCGCGCTCGACGCCCGAACCCGCCGCTCGCCTCAGGCGGGGATCTTCTCCACGGTGTCGGGTTGGGCCGAACCGGCATCCGGCGTCGCCCGCCCGGCGCCCTCCGCCGTCCCGCGCTCCTCCGGGCCCGGCGTCTCGGACTCCATCGCCGCCGATTCCAGCTCGGCGGCCCGCTCGCGCTTGGCCAGCGTGGTGAGCTCCTCCATCGCCTCGTCGATGTGGCCGATGAGGCTCCACACGTCCGGCACCCTCGCCGGGCAGGCCACGACGCCGAGGTCGAGCCGTCCGTCGTAGGAGATGCAGGTGATGCTGAGCGCGCCCGTCACATCGGTCACCACGGACATCGGGTAGTACGACAGCACCCGCGCCCCGCACAGGTAGAGCGGGAACGGCGGGCCGGGCACATTGGACACGATCAGGTTGACACCGGTGCCGACCATGCCCGCCAGGCGGAACAGGGTCGGCGTCGCCAACGCGGAGAACGGCGCGGGGAACATGGCGCACACGTCGTTGAGCCAGGTCGCGGGCGACACCGCGAAGCGCCGCTTGGCCGCCAGCATGGCCGAGCGCACCGTCGACAGCCGTTCCTTCGGGCACTCGACGTTCGTGGCCAGCGGGGTGATCATGGCGGAGATCTGGTTGCCGATCGTCTCGCTGCCGCGCGCCGTACGGACGGCCACGGGGACCGCCGCGATGAGCGGCTGGCCGGGCAGCGCGTCACAGGAGATCAGCCAGCGGCGCAGCGCCGACGCGCACAGGGTCATGACGACGTCGTTCACGCTCATCCCGAAGGTGCGGGAGACCCGCCGGATCTCTTCCAGGGGGATCGAGCCGAAGGCGAAGCTCCGCTCGCCGGAGATGACCCCGTTGAACGGCGTACGCGGAGCGGCGAGCGGCGGCAGCTCGGGCCGGGGACGTTCGTCGCCGAGCAGCCGCCGTGTCGCGCGGGCGATCAGCCGGGCCCCCGGCAGGGCCGAGGCGAGGGGGATGGCGTCGAGGTCGGCCACCGCCCGCGTGAACGACCGCAGGGCCGCGAGCGGATGGACGACCGAGCGGGCCAGCCCGCCCGCGAGCAGGCCGATCTGCTCCGGTGTCCGCTCCGCCGGGACCTCCGGAGGCGTCTCGACCAGGCGAGGCTCGGGGGAGAGGTCCAGCAGGGAAACGAGGATCTCGGCGCCGGACACTCCGTCGATGGCGCAGTGATGGACCTTCGTGTAGAGCGCCACCCGCCCGTCCGGCAGGCCCTGGATCAGGTGCATCTCCCACAGCGGCCGCCTCCGGTCCAGCCGGCGCGCGTGGATGCGGGAGACGTGTTCGGCGAGCTGGTCGTCGTCGCCGGGGGCCGGCAGCGTCGACTCGTACACGTGCTCCCGCAGGTCCAGATCGGCGTCCTCGACCCAGTACGGCCGGTCGAGCGCGAACGGCACGTCGGCGAGCCGCATCCGCAGGGGAGGGGCGAGGTGGCTCACGGCACTCGACACGCAGTTTCTGAGCGCGGAGTCGCACACCACGACGTCGCGTGGCGATCCTCGACCCGGCGTGCGCTGAGCTGGCGCATCGGCGGTCCTTCCTGCTCTCGTCCGTGCTCCGGTGGCGGACGATCATCGTTCGCTCCCGGAGTGTGACCATCATCTCCGTGCCGGGTTACCAGCGCGTTTCCTGCGCGTCTCCGGGGAGAATTGGGCCGCGCGTGACCCCGGCATGGGGCCCGGGACAGGCCACCGGAGCGAGACCTGTGCAGGTCGGACGCCCCTGGCCTCTCCTGATGCAGGTGAGGTGGCCTTGTGGTGACATTCCCGTGGGCCCGCTCGTCTAGTGCAGCGATCAGCCAACCTTTGCCGGGGTTGGGGGTGAGGATCTCACTCGGGCAGCACGGGCCGGCCTGCCCCGATCACCCAGGTCGGGTCGATACGGCTAGCCGGTCACCGTGACCGGATGCCGCACGACCCCGTCGTAGAGATAGCCGAGCGTGTTGTGCGGGGTGTGCTCCGGCTGGGTGGCCCCGGTCTCGTCCGTGGCCCGGGCCATCAGGACGTACGGGCCCGGGTCGGGTGGGAACCAGGCGATGTGCCACGGCGTCCAGGCGGCCGCGGGGGCGCGGCCCCGGCTCACCGCGCGCTGCCACGACCGCCCGCCGTCGACGCTGACCTCGACCCGTACGATCCGTCCGGTGCCCGACCACGACCGGCCGCGCAGGATGTGCCGCCGTCCGGCCTGGAGCGTCGCGTTCCAGGGCAGCTCGAACGCGCTCTTGACCACCTGCCTGGTCAGCGGCTCCTCCGACCGGCCGGGGCCGAACATCCGGTAGAGGTCGGTGCTCCAGGGCGAGGACAGCGGGGTGGTGGAGACCTCGATGTCGCCCACCCACTTGATCGAGGCGATCCCGGTCCAGCCGGGGACGACCAGCCGTGCGGGGAAGCCGTGGTCGGGCGGCAGCCGCTCGCCGTTCATCTCGTACGCGAGGAGCACGTCGTCCAGCGCCTTGGCGATCGGCAGCGGGCGGCGGACGTGGCCGAGGTTCACGCCGTTGTCGACGTACTCGGGGTCGAGGCCGGTGGGCAGGACGTCCACGGCGTCGTCGCGGAGCCCCGCCATCGCGAGGATCGTGGACAGCGGCACGCCGCGCCAGCGGGCCACACCGATCGCGCCGAGCCGCCACGGCGTGCCGGGGGCACGCTGCCCCTGCTGTGCGGCGAAGAAGGAGCGCCCGTTCCCCGCGCACTCGATCGCCACGTCCGCGGTCCGTGTCGGCAGGGCGAGCAACTCGTCGTACGTGAAGTCGCGGGGACGGCGCAGCCCTGATCCGTGCAGCCTGAGCCGCCAGGTGGCGACGTCGATCCGCGGGGTCGAGGTGTGGTTCCGGACGAAGAAGCGGTCGTTGGGCACGTGGTAGCCCCGGCCGCGCATCGCCTCCCAGCGCATCTCGGCACAGGAGCCGTGGACGTCGAACAGCTCGGGAGGCAGCGGCTTGACGATGGCCCGCGCCGCCTCGTCGTCCCCGGACGGCCCTTCGGGGGCGGCGGATGCTTCGCCGCCGGGGTGGGCGCCGTCGAGGAGGGAGGGGAGTGACGGAACCCGGTGAGCCTCCTCACGTGGGTGCGGAACGCGGGCCCCGGAGACGGACGCGCCGGTCAGGTCATCGAGATCCATGGTGGACCACCCCTCCTCGACTTTTCCCATTTACCTACTAGGAAACCATGGAACTGCGCGTGCGGGATGTCAACGGAGGCCGTGCCGTTGGTCCACCAGGATTGTGCGCCCTCTCGGCTACGCGTTCGGTGACGGCCCGACGGTGAGTTCGGCGGCGTCGCGCCCGAGTCGCTCGATCTTCCTCCAAGAAAGGAGCGTTTGTGGGAAAACGTGATCCTGGAGCTCACGTGTTCGGCTGGCGCATGCCTTCGAGCAGGGTGGCGAGGTAACGGCGGGCGGTGTCGATCCGGCCGGTGGGGGGGCCGCCGTGGACGGTCACGGCGTGGGCGATGCCGCACATGAGCGGGACGAGGTCGGTGGCGGCGAGGTCGCAGCGGACGACCCTGGCATCGCGGTAGTGCCTCGGGGGTGGCGAAGTGCCGGTAGACCGTGGCGACCCCGAGGCCTGCCCGGCGTGCGACGTCGTTGAGCTGCAATGCGGTGCCCTGGTCGACCAGGTCGCGGGCGGTGGCGACGATCCGCTCCCAGTTGCGGGCGGCGTCTTTGCGCAGCGGTGTGGTCGTCATGTGGGAAGAATCCAGGTTGCTCGTCTTGGTTCACGGGCTCGTCGTCTGATCATATGCGGGCGTTCCCGGGGGACCTGGCTGTCGGGCGGTGGGCGGGAGGGCGAAGGCGGTCTGCTCAGCGAGAGAGCGACGAGAGCCAGCCGGCGCTGATCGTGTGACCGGCGGGCGGCTGGGGACGCACCTGCGGATGGTCATGCATCCGCTCTGGCCGCCGCAGGTGCGTGGGTTTCGCTGAGCAGGTGTACGGCCTCGGCGATGCGGCCGTCGGTCGCCGCACGGAACGGGGCGACGGGGTGTGCCTGAGGTCCGATGACGAGGCCGGTCCGGCCGGTCAGCGCGTGGTCGGTGGCGGCGGTGATCGAGGGCCTGGCCGCCGCGGACGCCGGACCGGAGGTGGAGCGTTCGAACTTGCGGCGTACCAGCGGCCAAAGCAGCCGCAGGGCAGGAGAGACGATCTTCGGGTCGGTCAGCGTGCCGTTGGTCATGTCGGTAAGCCGGCACGAAGCGGCGGTCCGCCCACCGGCATGAGGCGGAGCTTCGGGAGAGCAGGGCCGTGACGGGCGGCCGTACGCGACCTCGCCCGTCACCGGCTCGCGGTCACGCGTCCCAGGCGACCGGGAGGCTCTTCACCCCGTAGATGTCGGCGGTCTCCGGGCGCAGGACAACCTCTTCGGCCGGTACGGCCAGGCGCAGCGTGGGGAAGCGGCTGAGCAGCGCGGGGAAGGCGACCCGCATCTCGACGCGGGCCAGCTGCTGGCCCAGGCACTGGTGGATGCCGTGGCCGAAGGCCAGGTGCCCGCCGTCCTGCCTCTGGATGTCGAGTACGTGGGGATCGGTGAAGCGCTCGGGGTCCCGGTTGGCGGTGTTGTACGACAGGATGACCGTCGTGCCGGCCTTGATGGTCTGGCCGCCCAGCTCGACGTCCTCCAGTGCCGTCCTCATGAACGTCTTGGCGACGGACAGATACCGCAGCAGCTCCTCCACGGCCCGGTCGGTGAGCGCGGGATCGGCGCGCAGCGCGGCCAGCTGCGCCGGGTTGCGCAGCAGCGCGAAGGTGCCCAGCGCCAGCGTGTTCGCGGTGGTGTCGAACCCGGCCGCCAGCAGAATCAGGCTGATCCCCCTCAGCTCCTCATCACTCCGGCACCCCCGCACGCGGCCAGAGCGCCGGGCGGCATGATGGAAGAGGAGAGCGGAGGCGGTGCAGCCGTTCACCTGGATCACCGCCCGGCTGCGCCGACCCGCTGGACCGGCTGCAGAGCGGCGACGGCGAGGGCCGGGAGGCGGCCGGCTTCCCGAATCATGCGAAGGCGGGCCGTCCGCCGCCGCAGGACCGGCACACCCCTCTCGTGCGGTAGTGGTAACCGGTGGCCGCGAGCCCCATCGCCAGCCCCCAGGCCAGGAACAAGGCGTAGATTACGTCGAACACCCACAGCGAGACGCCCTCCATGGACGCCTGCGCGACGCCGAGCAGGGTCGCGATCCGGTAACCGACGCCGAGAATCCCGACCGGGACCAGCATCACGCAGCCGACGAAAGCGGCCGTGAGGGGCATCCAGCGCGGCATCCGGAGCGGAGGCCGCCAGGTGCGGGCGAAGCCCAGCCCGAGCGCCATCCCGATCAGCGCCAGCAGGGCTGTGTCGCCCATCCCCGGCGACCACAGATGCACCTCCCCGAACGCGTGGGGATCGTCGAGCCCGACGGTGCCGCCCAGGCCCCACTGGGCCTTCAGCGTGCCGTACCCCGCGGCGAGCACCACGGTCGCGTACCCGGCGGCGACGCTCAGCCTGTCCCACGTCCTCCGGCCCCGTCGGCGGTGGACGTGGGAACGGGCGCGCGCCCGCACCGCCGGCACGCGCACCGGGCGCGGCGGCGGCGCCGTACTGCGGAGACGAGCAGCGCCGTGCCGGCCACGAGCGCGGCAGCGCGGGCGGCGGTCATCGGCCAGTCGAGCGGCAGCTGGACCGCCTCTTCGGCCCCGGTGATCGCCGCGAGGGCCGCCATGAGCGCGCCGACGATGTCGAAGGCGATCCCGGTCGCCCCGAAACCGACCAGCCCGACGCCCGCTATGGCCGCCGCGACGGTGGTCGCCGCATGTGGTCTCGTTGTCTTCATGGCCCCAGCCTGTCGGCGCGGGCCGGGCCGATCCTCCCCGTTCAGCGGGACCCCGCTCCCTCCGGAGAGGGATGAGCGTTCTCGTGGGGCAGCGGCTCTCGTGTGGCGAGTGCCGCCGCGGCGTTCTAGCGGCCGAGGAAGGCGAGCAGGCGGTCCAGCGGCCAGGTGTTGATCACATCGTCGGGGGTCAGCCAGGCCCGCTGGGCGACGCCGACCCCGAACCTCAGGTTGGCCAGATGCGGGATCGCGTGCGAGTCGCTGTCGATCGAGAACTTCACCCCGTGGTGGCAGGCGCGCCGGACCAGGTCGGACGGGAGGTCGGCCCGGTCAGGGAACGAGTCGATCTCCATGGCGGTCCCGGTGCGCGCCGCCGCCCGGAAGACCGCGTCCCAGTCGGCGTCCACCGGGGGCCGCTTGCCGATCTTGCGGGTGGTCGGGTGGCCGATGATGTGGACGTTCGGGTTATCGCAGGCGGCGATGAAGCGGCGGGTCATCTCGTCGCGGCTCTGCCCGAAGTGCGAGTGGACGGACGCGACGCAGATGTCGAACCCCTTCAGGACCTCGGCCGGCCAGTCCACCGAACCGTCGGGGCCGATGTTGAGCTCGGTGCCGTGCAGCAGCCGCATGCCGGGATATCTCTCCTGCAGCGCGGCGATCTGGGCCCGCTGCTGGAGCGCTTTCTCGAGGGTCATCCGCTGCATGAACAACTCGGGCGCGTGGTCGGTGACGGCGTAGTAGGCGTAACCCCGGCCGGCCGCCGCGGCCACCATGTCGTCGAGCGAGGCGATGCCGTCGGTCAGGTTCGTGTGCGTGTGCAGGTCGCCCTTGATGTCACCCGGCTCGACCAGGCGGGGGATCCGGCCGTCGAGCGCCGCCTTGACCTCGCCGCCGTCCTCGCGCAGCGTCGGCGGCACCCACTCCATGCGGAGCGCCCGGTAGATGTCCTCCTCAGTCTCCGACGCGATGACGTTGTCCTCCCCGTCGAACAGGCCGTACTCGGAGAGCTTCCACCCCTTCTTGACGGCGATCTCGCGGATGCGGACGTTGTGCTCCTTCGAGCCCGTGAAGTAGACGAGTGCGGCGCCCCATGACGCCGCCGGGACCAGGCGAAGGTCCACCTGGATGCCGCGGTCGGTCCGGACCGAGGTCTTGCGATCGCCGCGCGCGATCACCTCGGTGACGTACGGCTGCGCCACGAAGGTGGCCATCAGCTCGACCGGGCCGACGGCGAGGATGTCCACGTCGCCGATCGTCTCGCGCATTCGCCGAAGCGAACCGGCGTATGTGATGCGCTCGGCGGGCAGCGAGGCGATGACCCGCTCGGCCAGGTCCATGGCGATGCCGATGTGGACCCGCCGGGCCGACTGCGCCAGCTGCTCGACCCCCTTGAGCAGGTTTTCCGCGGTCTTCGGGCCGAAGCCGCGTAGCCCGGCCAACCGACCGCCCCTGATCGCTTCGGCGAGGGCGGCGGGGGAGTCGACGCCGAGTTCCCGGAACAGGAACAGCGCTTTCTTCGGCCCGAGCGAGGGGACCCTCGTGAGCGCGCGCACCCCGTCGGGCACGATGGCGCGCAGCTCGTCGAGCTGGCGGAAGCTGCCCCGCCGGAGGAACTCCTCGACCTTCTTGGCGATCGCCTCACCGACCCCCGGGATCTTGCGCGGATCCGTCTCGCGGAGGTCCTCCGGGTGGCCGGCGATCGACTTCGCCGCCTTCTGGTAGCTGCGGACGCGGAACGCGTCCCCGCCGTTCAGCGCGAAGAGCTCCGCGTACTCCTCGATCGCGGCAGCGGCGTCATCGTTCGACCGACCCATGCCCTGCAGCGTACGGCGTGCCCCCGACAATCTTCGACGTCGCCTCGAACGGCCACGGCGGGCGACGCGAGGAGGCCCGCGGTGTGACTTTGCTCCGTGGTTACCGGCCGTCTGCTTCGGTTACCCGCCGTCTGCTTCATGGGCAGGCGACCGCACCGCGAGAACCGGGCGAACGCCGCCGAGGCCTGGTGCCACCGGGCGCTCGCCCTGCTCGTCCCGATCGACGACCGGGTCGGACAGGACCCGGCCTCGCCGACGTCAGAAAATGACCGGACGCGAGAGGTACGGCTCGGCGAGGAAGGCGAGCTCCTTCTCGCTCAGGGCCAGATCCACCGCGGCGAGGGCGTCGTCCACGTGCCGCTCCTTTGTGGCGCCCACGATCGGGGCGGTCACGCCCGGCTGGTGGAGCAGCCACGCCAGCGCCACCTGAGCCGGGGGCACCTCGCGCTCGCGCGCCGTCTCGACCACCCGCTCGATGATCGCCGCGTCTCCCGCGCCCCCATAGAGCTGCTCCTGGCGCGCTCCGTCGCCTACCTGGCGCACGGTGTCGGCCGGCGTACCCGCGCGGGCCAGCAGGCCGCGGGCGAGCGGGCTCCACGGGATCAGGCCGACGCCCTGGTCTCGGCACAGCGGGATCATCTCCCGCTCCTCCTCTCGGTAGAGGAGGTTGTAATGCGGCTGCATGGCGACGAATTTGGTCCAGCCGTTGCGTTCGGCGATGTGCTGGGCCTTGGCGAACTGCCAGGCGTACATGGAGGAGGCGCCGATGTAGCGGGCCTTTCCGGCGCGGACGACGTCGTTGAGTGCCTCCATGGTCTCTTCGATGGGGGTCTCGTCGTCCCAGCGGTGGATCTGGTAGAGGTCGATGTAGTCGGTGCCGAGGCGGCGCAGTGAGGCGTCGACGGCGGCGTGGATGTGCTTGCGCGACAGGCCCCAGTCGTTCTGGGCGGTGCCCATGGGGAAGAAGACCTTGGTCGCGACGACGTAGTCCTCGCGCCGGGGGAAGATCTGGCGGAGCAGGTTGCCGGTGATCTCCTCGCTGACGCCCTGGGAGTAGACGTCGGCGGTGTCGAAGAAGGTGACACCGCCGTCGGCTGCCTTGCGGACGATGGGTTCGGCCTGGTCCTGGGGGAGTACCCAGCCGCCCCATTTATCGGGGTCGCCGTAGCTCATCATGCCCAGACAGATCCTGCTGACCTTGAGGCCCGTGTTGCCCAGCCGTACGTAATCCATGCGGCTCACCCTAGGTTCCGTCCGGTCGCGGCGAGCGCAGGGGCTCTGCTTTCCGGTGCTGTTCGATGCTTCCAATGCGGCTTTCCCGAATAGGCCCGGAGAGCTGGGCCGTTGGGCAGGGAAGACCTTGCGATTGTGGTGTAAGGGCTGTCCCGTCGCGGACGAGAGTGGTGCGGCCGGCGGAATGCCATAGGCACCGGAAGGGCGAGCGAAGCGAGTTCGGCCGGCGGCACCAGGGACTCGGACCTGAACCTACGGATTGAGAGCTCGGGTGATCATGGTTCAGGACAGTTCAATGCAGGTCAGCGAGCATGCGTGGTCCATCCTGAACGGCTCCGGACGGCCCTGTAGTGCAACCAACGGCGTTCCGCTGGGCCGGGGCTGAGGAACGAAGTCCCGGACCGTCGATCGCCCCGGCCCTGAGCAGAGATCAGCCAGTATCAGGCGATCGTGAGGGCGGTATCGGTCTTGATTCGGCCCGAACGCGTTCTATGGCAAAGCTGGTTACCAGGGCCACGGCTAGGCCGATTGATGAGACCTCAAGCGCTGTCCAGAAATCAGCTCCAGTGAACTCTTGGTGGCCTATGAAGGCCACCAAGAGGAGGAGGGCTGTCTGAGTAATGACTCCGATCCATCGGCCGTCTGCGACCCCCGCGTAGCCCAATACCGCGATGAAGGCTACCAGCGCTCCGATGACCGCTGTAACCATGAATGCGTACATAGACGCGGGGGTTCCGATGAGCCAAGCGAGTACGAAGAGCCACGTGACGAAGGATGAAATCACGCGGGATACGGATGGCTCATGGCCTTTCAGCTGAACCCATGTGGCAAGACCTGCGAGGAGAGTGAAGGCGCAGAAGACGACGACTATCCGCAGATCGTTACGGCCTGTGTTCCACAGCACTACCAGAAGACCGACCACGACGAGAGCGGTCAGGCTGATGGTGATGATGACTCGTAGGCGCACGGAATCAGCACCCCCGTATATGCGGCGGAAAGGCGGATTAGACGATCAACCGTAGATTATCAGGCTCCTAAATCGCAGAGCGGCGTGGTCGGCGTCAATGTGAATCTGTAGTGGCCGGTGGCCGGAGCGACTTAATGCGGGGTGCGGCCCTGATGCGAAGGGCTGGATGAGGTACAGCGGTACGGGTGCGGCGCCCGGCCTGGAGTCCTACGCCGGGTCGGGACAGAGGCCCACGCCGCACCCCGGACGGCTGGCGGGAGGCGGGCCGCTCGCCGCCGTCTTGATCCGCGTTTCCAGGGAGCCGCTTTGTGCGGCGTGCCGAGTTCTGCCGGACCTGCGGAGACAGCTCGCCGGACTGGAGCCGTTGCAGCCGGAGATCGCACAGGAACATCCGGATCTCGTCGCGGAAACGCGGGAGGTCCTCGAGTCTGAGCTTGCCGCCTCGGACATGGCGTTGCACTGGACCTACCGGGGTTCGGTGCACTGCCGACTCCATCCCTGGGGAAGAGGGATCCGGAGTCGTCCGGGCAGTGTCGCGCCCTCCACGCTTCGCGCTGCTGTGTCCTTGCCTCCTGTGGCATGGTTGCGCGTCCGTGCCGCTGTCCGGTCCCCCATAGGACGGCGGCCGCCTGGTCCCCGCCCTCTCGACGCTCCAGAGGGCGGGGACCGGCTGCTCTTCTGGCCGCAAGGGAACGGAGAGCAGCCCCGAGGTCAACTCAGGCGCACCGGGATTAAGACGTGGGGGTCGCCCACCAGCCGAACTTAGGGAAGTGCTGATAACGGCTGGGCTTCACGGGCTGGAACTGCGGTGGGGTTGTAGTAGTGGAAAGAACTTTGCCCGTGGCGGCGTCCAGCAAGATATAGGTCTGAGTGGGAACGTCAGCCGAAGAGTGGCTTGCGGCGGCGGCAGGAGGTGTTACAAGCCCTGCGCATGCGAGCGATACCGCTAAAAGTGAGAGCGTGAATCGGCGAGCTGTTCCTGCAGGCGTAAGCAATCTCTGCCTCCGATTATCGAAACCGACGTCACGGCCTTGATGAAGGCATCATCGTAACGTTGGTTGATACGGCTACGTGTCAGGCGCGCATTGCAGGCGTCTGCGGATCTTGAGGATTCTTGTGCGTTTTGTCTTGGCGTCGGGGCTGCTGCCCGGTGTCGTCGCCCGGAGCGGGCGGCGGCGGGCGAGGAAGGCGAGCCCCACGCTGGCTCAGTCCTCGGCGACCGTATCGCCCACAGCCGACTTCAGTGCTGTCGAGTCAGGGGCGGCGTATCCGACGCATGGCCCAGGTGATGGTTCCATGCCAGAGTGCCACGGCAATTGCGGCGAAGATCAGCGCGTAGATGATCAGGCGGAAGTATCCAGCCCACTCGAAAGAACCGTCGCTGTAGAGCGCGTCCCCTCCGTAGATCACTGATACTTGCGAACCGAGCGGGGCGTCGCGAGAGGAGAGGTCGCCGGTAGTGATGGACGGCACGACAATACGGCCGTCGTCGGATACGAAACGCCCCGTCCAGCTACAGGCCTGCCGCGTACAGTTACGATCCACAACCGTGAAGGTGCCCTTCACCCCGTCACCGTGAAGGACGCGGACCTCTTTGTCCATGTTCAAGCCGCTGAAAACGAGCATCCAGCCAGCGAAGACGGTTGCGAGGATCGCTCCGAGAAGACTCCAAATGGGGAATGGCTCTTGGTTGGCGACCTCTCGCCGCCGGGCCTTCCCCTTCGCCACGAAGGAACTCTATCCAAGAAACCACCGCGACCGGGGATCTCTATGAGCGTCTCCTCCGGGAGTCCTCGTCGGCCGGAGCTCTACGGGGAGCGGTTACCGGCAAGGCTAACACCTCCGGGCCGAGGTGATCGGGCGACGGATCGCCGTAGCGCATCGGATCGCGTGTGGGCACGAGCGCGCCCGGTGCCCACATGATGGATCTCGCGAGAACTCCTGTTTCGCCGCACCTGGCGGTGATTCGATAGCTCGCCCGTTTTTGAAACAGCGACCGGATCAGGTCGCAGAGTCGTCCTGATGAAGGGAAGCCGTGGTGAACACCGAGAACCTGACGCGCTTTGGCGAATTCGCCCAGGTCGTACGTGACGGGCGCTCGCTGGATCTGACCGAACTCCACGAGGCGGGAAGGTTGTTGCTGGAGATGGCCCAGGCGTCCGCCGCACTGGCTGCCCACGTGCGTGCGGAGGTCACGGCTCTCCCTAGGTGTACTGCCCAGCTTGCGGGGTGCCCGCTGAAGCACCGAAGATTACGACCGAGGCGATGCCACCCGCACCGGCCACGGGGACCAGATAGTGATCACATGGATGCGTAGCGGGTTTCGGCGAGACGGTGTATGACGCGGACGCTCCTTCTACCGATGGCGTGTTCGGCCTCCTCGTACATATGGTGACTCTAACCTTTAGGTGCCCAGCAGACCGGTGATCGGAAATTATTGTCCTCTGGCTTCACGTAATCCACGCGAGTCGTTTCGACGGGGTCGCCCTGCTTTTCGCAGATCGAATAGCTCACTTCATACCAAGTTGCACCACCCGTACAGGGTGTAGGACCGTCGACACTTAATCCATTAAGGCCAGAACAATCTCTGAGGTGATCTCTCCAAATGGAGTCGCATGTCGCGATCTGCCGGAAGGTGCCGGCTTTGAGAGCATGCAAGCAGCCGATCCTCATGTTCGACCCGAATGCGCACTCATTAGGGGATAACCCTTCATGGGCACAAGCAAGATAATTGTCGAGAAGGTCGGAGCAGCTCACCCTCACCGTATGACACACACCGAGAATCTCGATATATGTTGAGCAGAACATGTAATCGCTTCGCGTGTCGTCGCGACAATCATAGTAGGCGTCTCGCGCCTTCACGCAGTCGAAATCGCTGTCCGGGCCAAAGCTGCCCGGACAGCGCAGGAATGCTCTCTCGGCTGCGGCGCACACGTCATCAGACCGCTTCGGAGTTCCCGTCCGGCATGACAGGTAAGATTCGAACGATGAGGCGCAGTCGTATTCGTTGAAAAAGATGGACAGTTCTCCGAAACGGCATTCGATTCGGACGATCAGCGCTTGCTGGCACAGCGTGGCCGAATTTTTCACCGGATGCCGCTTCACGCACGCCTTATACCCGGGAACTTTCGAACGACAATCCAAGCCTCGCGGCCCCCGGCCCTTCGGGCAAAGATCGTCGGCCGCGGCATGCGAACTGCTTTCGTTCATGAAGCGCCACGTCGGCTGCGGCCGTGGGACCTTCGAAGTGGTTGCGGTTGTGGAACAACCGGTCAAGATGGCAATGGCTGCGACCGCGGCCAGCACGCCCCAGATCCACCGTCTCGCCGCGGCCATGTGCCCTCCCAATCGATCGCAGGTCCGGCATCAGCATGTAGACATGGGCATAATGGGCTCGCTATGCCGAATCCACCATGTGTATCACGACGGATCAGCTACGGCACCCCGCGTGAATTCTTTCCTCTTCCCGTCTGCCATCGACCCGTCCGGGAGGGGTAGCGGGTCGGCGACGGAGGGTCAAGCTCGGCTTTGCGATGCTCCTATCACTGTCAAGCGGCCGAATCTGCGGCTGCTGAGGCAGCGTCTGGGGTGGTGAGGTCCTTGTAGATCTCCTGTGCGACGTAGCGTTTGAGGCAGCGGATGATCTCTTTCTTGGACAGGCATTCCTTCGTGCGGCGCTGGACATAGGCGATAGTCGTGGAGCAATGGGCCGTGCGGCTGATGACGATGACGTGCAGGGCGCGGTTGGCATCACGATCGCCGCCGCGGTTCAGCCTGTGGCGGCGGGTCTGCCCGCTGGAGGCGGGGATCGCTGCAACACCGACCAGGTGAGCGAAGGCGACCTCCGGTTGATCTGCAATTTCGCTTCCGTTCGTTGGCATCGCTTGCCGGCGTTTTTGGAGGCCATGTGCTCCCAAAGTGCCCCGGCTGGCCGCGAGGTCTCGCGGCCCTGCTTTACCCGTTCGGTTGCAAGGACGACCCCCGGAGCCTTTGGGGGACCGGAAAGGCACATCTGGACGGAATGGGAAGAGATCTTATCCTGTCAGCCGTTGTGGGATAGCCTCGGTTTGGCGCCCTACAGGTGATCGTGCCCGGTACGGGTGCAATTACCGGCTACCAGAGAGGTGAAACGAGTGTCTGCCCCCTACTCTGATGGAGGAACGGACCACACCTCGTCGCAATACACCAGGCGCCCATCGCGATGGCCGGCTTTGGCAATGGTCGCCTCATGGATCACAGGCATCCTGTGGATCGTTGTCTACTACGTGGACCCCACCCTCCCGGTTATCGGCTACTTGGGGAATTGGAACCTGCTGGTCGGCTTCATGCTTCTCGTTCTGGGCGTGGTGTTCGCGTTGATTCTGGCGGTGACAGTGGTCGTATCGGCACGCCGTCGGCCCTGACGCCTGGACGGGGCCGAGCAGGGGCGCTCGGTTCCCGTTGGCACACCACACCTGACTTCCTGCTTGCAAACGGGAGCCAGTCACCAGATCGGCAACTTCCCGGCCTGTTCCGGCATATGGCGGTGACCGTCACTGTGAGGCGTTGCGCGGCGTGGTTGCTGTAATTGGCTGCCGTACAGCAGCCGCGTTCATTTCACGAGGGCGCCCGGCAGTGGTCCATCGAAGATCTCCTCGGTGAGGACGACACCTGTCAGTAGGGCGGTCAGCACGAATAGCGACCCTTCGTCGTCCGGGGGATCGGAGTCTTCGTCGGGAACAGTGTCCGGATCGAACCCGGCGGCACGCATCTCCTCGACCAAGCGATCGGGTTCGTCCCCTTCTCGTAGGTGCGCCGCGACAGGGTTGAACGAGGTCATCAACTGCCCGTCGATCACGTATTCGAACCCACTCCACCCGTTGACGTCCTCGAAGATCATAATTATCTCAGTCTGCGCGGATAGAGCATCCGTGACCTTCGGGTCAACCAGGCTGCAGTCCGCCACCTCGATGATTACGGTCCAATCGCCTGACCGCCAGGCTCGTACCGCCTCGGGCAACGGGCATTCCTCGTTCGTGAAGAGACGTATATCAACCTGCTGCGCACCCAGCCGGCGCAATGCCTCGGCCTCGTCGACGCCTCGGACAAATGTCAGGCTCCACGCATGCGCGAGAACGGTAGTGTCCCTCAGCCAATCGAAGTCGGCCCGATTCAGCTCGACCATGGTCCCTTCCCCCTGCCCGTTGCCCCCGTGGCGCTGGATAAGTTAGTCGAACCACCTCCAGGAAGGTGA
Source organism: Microtetraspora fusca (assembly GCF_001570365.1). GTDB lineage: Bacteria > Actinomycetota > Actinomycetes > Streptosporangiales > Streptosporangiaceae > Microtetraspora > Microtetraspora fusca. The sequence continues at coordinate 41,504 of NZ_BBYK01000057.1, forward strand.
GAGCCCAGCTCGATGTACCAGTACATCTAGATCTCATCTGCCCTGACGGCTAACCTTCGGCGACTGCCCAGCTGATGCGCTGAGCTGGGCTTTCAGCGTTCTCCGCTTCTCATCGTTTCGCGCCGCTATTCGCGCTCATGTGCCCTGGATGCGCCCTGACGCCTCGCTTGTAAGGCAACGAGAATGGGTGTTCGAACTGGCCTTACATGGTCTCTACCTGCGGAGGCAGTCCACTGCCGTCCGCCAGTGTCCAGTGTCGTTCGTCGGCGTTGTCACACAAGTCGCCGGCCTTCTCCATGCCCGTCACGCACCTTCACGTGCGCGTTCTTCTGGCCGGCCTACTCAGGGCAAGAGGCTCAGCGGGCCTAGCCAGTCGATCAATACAGGGGCCACGTTCGCGTGCCGGCATCCCGGATCGACGTGCTCGTCCACCGCACTGGAGCGCGTCACTGCCTCCGACTCACAACCGACCTGCACGCTTCGGCACTGGCCGCGACGTGTCCGTCAGTGAGCCCCTCGCGTGTCCAGGCGGTGGACGAGTTCCCGGAGCGCCTGAATCTCGGCGTCCAGCGCGCGTTTGCCCTTCGAAGTGATAGAGATCCACGTCCGGGGCCGTCTGCCCTCGTATCCCTTGCGCATGGCGATCAGGCCGGAGCCTTCGAGCACCTTCAGGTGGCGGGAAAGGTTTCCGTCGGTCACCGCGAGCTGCTGTTTGAGGAAGCCGAACTCGACCTGGTCGGCCTCGCGGGCGATCGACAGCACGCCGAGGCGTACGCGCTGGTGAACGGTGTCGTCCAGCGCCTGTGTCGGATGGAGCGGCTGCGCGTCGCCGGGATGCGCGGGCGCGGCGGTCGCCTTCATGTCGTTCTCGCGATCAGAGAGCCGGTGCGGTGGGCTCGTGGCGGCCGGGCCGCGGCCCATTCGGTGAAGCCCGCGACGAGCAGGATCGCGGCCAGGAGCAGCGCCTTGAACTCCGGCCCGTCGATCCAGCCCGGTTCCGCCGGGGACGCCCAAGGGAGCCAGCCGGCACCCCATGTCGAGGCGAGGTAGGCCGACAGCAGCGCGGCATGGCACATCCCCGCCGCGGCGGTGATCCATCGGCGTTCGAGGACGCCGAGGACCAGCAGGCCCGCTCCTACGACGTACCACGGGCTGGCGTAGGTGTCCTCGACGAAGGAGAGGTTCCCCGGCTGCTCCCAGAGGAGGACGCGGGCGAGTGAGGCCGTCACGACCAGCGCGAACGTGAGGGCCACGGCCGACAGCCACGGACGTCGGCGCGGCATGATCCCCCGGATCTCGCCGCGACGGCGATACCAGCGGGCGAAGGCCATCCAGAGCAGCGGCAACACCGCGAACCAGAGTCCCCAGGCCAGGAAACGCAGGACCGAGCCGTCGAACTCGTGGGCGTCGCACGGACCGCCCTCGAAGCGGACGCGGCAGACTCCCTTCAGTTCGGCGTACGCAAAGAGCGGATAGGAGGCGACGGACCGGCCGTGCGCGCCGAAATTGAAGGCGTCGCGGGCGATCGGCACCGCCGCGAGCGACACGAGCCCGAAGCCCAGCAACGGCCCCCACGAGCCGCGCAGGTGTCTCCGGACGGACGAACGCAGGGCGTGGTGCTCCGCGAGCAGGGCGCCCTGCCCGATAGATGGTTCGCCGGGGTCCTCGGCACCGGCCCGGGCAGCTCTGTCCATATACGGCCTTCCCCTCGCATACTGATCCGCCGTGGAGTCATCAACTTTGTATCGCAAAGTAGTTGGCGGTCAAGAGCGAACGGACGCCCGCTTCACGCCGTGAATGGTCGAGCGTGAGGGCGGATGCCCGCAGCGGCGCCCTGGCCTTCGGCTCGGCGTCGGGACGCTGTCGGGAGCCCGAAAGCCCCACAGAGAGGGGGATGAGCGGCCTGGGGGCGCGGCGCGGTCGTGGTCAGGAGGGCGGGGGCCTGCGGTCCCGGGAGTCCTGGCGGTCGGCGCGCCGGGGGCGGGATCCGGGGGCGGGCCTCCGTTTCGACCAGCGGGCCAGGGCCAGCGCCAGGACCAGCACGAGGGTCACGCCCGCGTAGACGGCCAACTCGGTGAACTCCTCGCGGCTCTGCTCCGCCGTCATCGTGACGCTGAGCCGTACGACCACGGACAGGATGTGCCGGACCACGGCGATGACGCCGACGATGATGAACGGATCGGCCTGCAGATGCCTGCCCTTCAGGTGCGTCTGCACCGTCACGAAGATCTCGATGACGATCAGGACGAGCAGCAGCTCCTCCAGGATCCCGATGACCGTGTCGGCCCAGCTCGCCGAGGCGCTGATCGCCGTCGCGAACATCATGACCACGATGGCGCCCGCGACGGCGAGGAGGACGAACGCGACCACGTAGAGGAGCGTCCGTTCGACGCGGGTGAGGATCCGCAGCAGCAGCGCCTCCAGCCCGCTCGGCTCAAGCGTGGTCGGCGGTCTCGGCGTACCTCTCGGAGACGGTGTGCGTGTGTCATCGTCCATAGGGACCTGTCCGTGGGTCGGCGTCGCGCATGGGGCGGAACCGGGTGGCCGGTGTCGCGTGCGGTCGTCCCGCCTGTCACCGCTTCCTCAGCCAGTACCCGGATATATCCCCCGATGCCGGTCTTTGCCGGTCTTTTCCGGCGTTCGTCGGCGAACGCGGCGCGGACCAGGGGATCGACGGAATCATGGCTCACTCATGGCGGCCAATCGTGAAATATGCCCGCAATTAGGGGGAATGCCGTCAGATCGAGGGCGAACCGGGGAAGTCTTCCAAGGGTGAGGGAGCGCCGGTCTCCCTAGGGAAACTCCAAGGGAATGCCGCTCTCGTCAGGGAGCGCTTCCCTGAGAGAACGCCGGTGCTTTCCGGAACGCAGCTCCCCGAAGACGGGGCAGGAGGGTGGCTTCGATGTCCGTCGCACTCAACCACACCATCGTGCCGAGCAGGGACAAGCGCGCGTCGGCCGAATTCCTGGCCGACATCCTCGGACTCACCGCGGCCCCGCAATGGGGGCCGTTCGTGCCGGTCCAGACGGCCAACGGCGTCACGCTCGACTACATGGACGCCGACGAGGTCCGGGGGAACCACTACTGCTTCATCGTCAGTGAGTCCGAGTTCGATGTGATCTTCGAGCGGATCCGGGAGCGCGGGCTCGACTACTGGGCCGACCCGCACCACGAGAAGCCCGGGGAGATCAACCACCTCTACGGCGGACGCGGGGTCTACTTCAACGACCCCAACGGCCACAACATGGAGGTCATCACCCAGCCGTACGCCTGATCCCGGAAGGCCGCCGACGACCCTGGACGCGGTAGTGCCAATCGGCGAGCAAGTCGTCGCCAAGTCGCCGCCGGTACAAAAGCGGTGTGAACGGATACGAGATCAGACGGCCCTCCGAGGCGGACGCGCGGGTGATCCACGAGCTGGTCGCCGAGATCGACACCAGGGTCATCGGCCGGCCCGACGCCACGCTGGACGACGTCGCCGAGGTGCTCGGCGAGCTGGACCTCGCCGCCGACGGCTGGCTGGTGTACGAGGGCGGCCGGCTCGTGGGCTGGGGCTGGGCCTGCCCCAAGGGGACCAGCGACAACGTGGACATCGACGTACGGGCCCTGGCTCCCGAGGTGGCGGACCGGCTTTGGGACCGCGTCCTCGACCGGGCCGTGGAGATCGCCCGCGGCCTCGGACACGGCCGGGCCCGGGTGGACATCGGCATCTACCGTGAGGACGCCGAGCTGCAGGCGGCGGCCAAGGCACGCGGGCTCGCCCCCGCGACCAGCTTCCACCGCATGCGGATCGACCACGCGGGCGGCACGTCCGCCGCCGCCCCCGAGATCGCCGCGGGCGTCACGGTGGAGAGCGGCGAACCCGGCGAGGAGCGGCTCCGTACCGCCCACCAGATCCTGGAGGAGGGCTTCGCCCGGCACTTCGGGTTCGTGTCCAGGACGTTCGAGGCGTGGGTCTCCGCGATGGAGGCGTCGCCCGCGAACGACTGGAGCCAGCTCCTGGTCGCCCGCGTGGACGGCGAGCCCGCCGCGATGCTGCTGGGCACCGACCACTTCCTGGCCGACGAGAACTGCGGCTACGTTCGGACCCTGGCCGTGCGGCCCGCCTTCCGCGGTCAGGGGCTGGGCAGGCTCCTTCTGCGTACGGCGTTCGCGGCGGACGCGCGGCGCGGCCGCGCCGGGACGATCCTGCACGTGGATTCCAACAACGTCACGCCCGCGCTCGACCTCTACCTCTCGGTCGGGATGCGCCAGGTGCTCGCGATCGACGCCTGGCGGGCGGACCTCCCGACCGGCCCGGCCGGGTCCGAGACGGCCGGGGAGATCTCGGAGTCCCTCGCATAACGCCCGGGCAGAAGGCCATGCCTGGACCGCTCATCGGAGGCGGCGTTACGGCCGGTGGGTGCCTCCCCGCGTCCACGGCACTTCCCGGACACCGACGGGGAGGAGCACCCGGAACAGGGTGTCGCCCGGGCGGCTCTCCACCGAGACGTCGCCGCCGTGCGAGGCCACCACGGCCTTGACGATGCTCAGGCCGAGGCCACTGCCGCCCGACGCGCGCGACCGCGCCTTGTCGGCGCGGACGAACCGCTCGAAGATCTCCGCGCGCAGGTCCTCGGGGATGCCCGGCCCGTCGTCGTGGACGGTCAGCTCGGCCGCCCCCGGGGCCGGGGCGCGTACGGACACGGTGACCGTGGTCCCCGGCGGGGTGTGGGTGTGCGCGTTGGCCAGCAGGTTGGCGACGACCTGGTGGATGCGTCCCGCGTCGCCGGTGATCGTGACCGGCTCCTCCGGGAGGCGCAGCCGCCAGTGGTGGCCCGGGGCGGAGACCCGTGCGTCGCCCGCGGCGTCGATCACCACGCGGGTCAGGTCGACGGGGTCGCGGGCGAGTGGCCTCCCGGCGTCCAGGCGGGCGAGGAGCAGCAGGTCGTCCACGAGCGTGCCCATCCGGCCCGATTCCGCGTCGATCCGCTCCAGCGCGTGCCGTACCTCGCCGGGGACGTCGCCGGGGTGGCGGCGGGCCAGCTCGGCGTGGGCCCGTACGGTCGCGAGGGGCGTGCGCAACTCATGGCCCGCGTCGGCGGCGAAGGTGCGCATGCGCTGCTCGCTGGCGTGCCGCCGGGCGAGCGCCTCCCCGATGTGGCCGAGCATCCGGTTGAACGCGGCCCCGAGCTGGCCGACCTCGGTCCGCGGATCCTCGTCGGGGACGCGGTCCGGCAGCGCGACGGCGCCGCTGGCCAGCGGCAGGGTGCTCACCCGGCGCGCCGTGGCGGTCACCCGGTCCAGGGGGCGGAGGGACAGCCGCACCCAGGTCGTGCCGGCCACCCCGGTGAGGATCATCACGACGGCGAAGACCACGCTCTCGGTGATCTGGAGGCGGTGCACCGTGGCGTTCACGCCCTCCAGGGGGAGCCCGTTGACGAGGACGTCGCCGTCGGCGCCGGGCACGGCCATGACCCGGTAGTCGTCCAGCTCCGACAGCTCCACGGAGTGCCCGCGCCGGTCCACGGGCACGGCGGCCAGGACGGCGGCGTCCGCGGAGGTGAGACGGATGTCCGATTCCTTCGCGGTCACCACGGCGGCATGGGTGACCCGGCCGTCCACCAGGCGGACGCCCAGGGTGCCGGGGCTCTGCCCGCGGCTGTCGCCGTGCCCGCCGAGGCCGCCCTCGTGCTCCAGGCTCGCCGCGAACCTCCCGGCGGTCATGGAGAGCTGACGGTCGAGCTGGTCCACCATGAACCGGTCAAGGGAGAGCGAGCCGGCCGCGCCGACGGCGGCGCAGGCCAGCGCGAGGAGGACGAGCACACCGACCACCAGCCGGGCGCGGAGCGTGCGGGGTCTCACGGCCGGAGCACGTATCCCACGCCGCGCACGGTGTGGATCAGCGGCGGCCGCTCCGTGTCGATCTTCTTGCGCAGGTAGCTGATGTACAGCTCGACCACGTGGGCCTGGCCGCCGAAGTCGTAGGACCAGACCCGGTCGAGGATCTGCGCCTTGCTGAGCACCCTGCGCGGGTTGCGCATGAGGAAGCGCAGCAGCTCGAACTCGGTCGGGGTCAGCTCCACCAGCTCGCCGCCCCTGGTGACCTCGCGCGCGTCCTCGTCCATCGTCAGGTCGCCCACGACCAGGCGGGATCCGTGCGAGGTCCGCGCCATCCCGGCACGGCGCAGCAGGCCGCGCAGCCGGGCGAGGACCTCTTCCAGGCTGAACGGCTTGGTCACGTAGTCGTCGCCGCCCGCGGTGATGCCGGCGATCCGGTCCTCGACGGCGTCCCTGGCGGTGAGGAAGAGCACGCACACGTGCGGCGACTCCGCGCGCAGGCGGCGCAGCACCTCCAGGCCGTCGATGTCGGGAAGCATGACGTCGAGGAGCACCGCGTCGGGATGGAACTCCCGGGCCGTGCTCACCGCGGCCGTGCCGTCCGCGGCGGAGCGCACCTCCCATCCCTCGTAGCGCAGCACCGCGCCGAGCACCTCGACGAGGTCGGGCTCGTCGTCGACGACGAGTACGCGGACGGGGGTCCCGTCGGGGCGGACCAGTTCGGGCGTGTCAGGGGTCGTACGCATGGTGATGACCACCGTCCTCCCGTACACGCGGCGAAAACCTCTGAGCGACCTCTGAGAATCCTATGAATGCTTCCGGTATGTCCCGTCTCATAGGTAACTGAGAAGTTCGGCTGGCACGGTGCTCCATGGACCTAGGAGAGGAGATCCGCGTGAGCACCGCATTCGCGTCGCCGGCCCGGCAGGGGGGAGGCGTCACCGGGGCACACCGCGGTGCGTCCTCCGGCGGCGTCCGCGCCCGGCCCGCGGCCGTCCTGACGGTCGTCGCGGCCGGCGCGCTCGCCGTACTGGGCCTGTGGTGGGCGGGCACGCCGAGCGTCTCCGGGCTGGACGGCTGGCTCACCGGCGCCGGCCGGATCACCGGCCTGCTCGCCGGATACGGCTTCGCGGTTCTGCTCGCGCTGATGGCACGGGTCCCCGCGCTTGAGCGCGGCGTCGGCTCCGACACGCTCGCCCGCTGGCACTCCATGGGCGGCCGGTACGTGGTCGGGCTCTCCGTCGCGCACGCCCTGCTGATCATGTGGGGATACGCCGTCACCGACGGGACCGACGTGGTGAGCGAGACCGTGACGCTCAACCTGTCCTATCCGGACGTGCTCAAGGCCACGGTGGCGCTGCTGCTCCTGGTGGGGGTGGGGATCGTCTCGGCTCGGGCCGTACGTCCCCGGTTGCGGTACGAGACCTGGTTCCACCTGCACTTCTACACGTATCTCGTGGCCTGGCTGGCGTTCGGGCACCAGCTCGCGAACGGCGCCGAGTTCCTGACGTTCCCCGCCGCCGGGACCGCCTGGACCGTCCTCTACGTCGCGGTGGCGGCGCTGATCGTCTGGTATCGGTTCCTCACGCCTGTGCGGCAGGCGTTCCGGCACCGGCTCAGGGTCGCCGCGGTCGTGCCGGAGGCCCCCGGCGTCGTGTCGGTGTACGTCTCCGGCCGCCGTCTGGACCGGCTGCGGGCCGAGCCCGGTCAGTTCTTCCGCTGGCGGTTCCTCACCCGGGACCTGTGGTGGTCCCCGAACCCGTACTCGCTGTCGGCGGCGCCGCGATCGGGCGAGCTGCGGGTCACCGTGAAGGACCTGGGCGACCAGAGCCGGGCGCTCGCCCGCCTGCGCCCCGGCACCCGAGTCGTCGCCGAGGGGCCGTACGGCTCCTTCACCGCGGCCCGGCTCGAGAGGCGCCGAGGGGGCGGCAGGCGGACGCGCCCCGGGCGGAAGGTGCTGCTCGTCGCCGGAGGGGTGGGCGTCACGCCCGTGCGCGCCCTGTTCGAGTCGGTCCCGGCCGCGCCCGGCGATCTCACCCTCCTCTACCGGGCCAGGTCGCACGACGATCTCGTCTTCCGCGCCGAGCTGGAGGCGATCGCCGCCGCGCGCGGAGCGGCGCTGCACTACTGCCTCGGGCCGAGGAGCGAGATCGGCGACCCGTTCACGCCGGAGATCCTCGCCCACCGGGTCCCCGGGCTGCGCGACCACGTGGTCTACGTCTGCGGGCCGGCGAGCATGACCGCCCAGGTCGTGTCCGCGCTGCGCGCCGCCGGGGTGCCGAAGAAGCGCATCCACCACGAGTCGTTCGAGTTCTGACGAAGTTCTGAGGAAGGCGAAGAACGTTCATGCGTAGAGCGATAGCGGCCGTGCTCGTCACCGCGGTCGGCCTGGTGCTGCTGCTCTCCTTCAAGCCGCACGAGATCACGGCCTCCGCGAGCCGGCCGTCCGCCGCGGCACGGGCGGAGGCGCCGTCCGTCCACGACCAGGGCTTCGGGGGAGGGGACGGGGACGAGGGGTTCGGACGCCCGGGAGAGCACGACGGAGACGCGGCCTCCACCGGCACCTGGACGGGCGAAGGGGCGAGCGCCGGCGCGACGAGCGGCGACCGGACCGTCACCGGCGACGTGGCCGACACCCGCTGGGGGCCCGTGCAGGTCCAGCTCGTCGTCTCCGGAGGCAAGGTGACCGGCGTCAAGGTGCTCCAGGCGCCGGACGGCAACCGCAGGGACATCGCGATCAACGACCGCGCGCTCCCGGTCCTGAACGAGGCGGCGCTGTCGGCGCAGTCGGCCAAGATCGACGCGGTCTCCGGCGCGACCTACACCAGCGAGGGCTACATCTCCTCGCTGCAGAGCGCCCTCGACAAGGCCGGGCTCTGATGCGCCATGTCGAGCACGTCATGGGGACGGTGTTCTCCTTCGACGTACGGGACCCCGTGGACGCGCGCGAGGGCGTGGCGGAGGCGGTGGCCTGGCTGCACCGGGTCGACGCGACCTTCTCCACGTACCGGCCGGACAGCCCGGTCAGCCGGCTCGGCAGGGGCGAGATCGGCCTGGCCGACTGCCCGGAGGAGGTGGCGGAGGTCCTCGGCCTGTGCGAGGCGGTGGCCCGTACCTCGGGGGGCTACTTCACGGCGCGTCCCGGAGGCAGTCTCGACCCGTCCGCGATCGTGAAGGGCTGGGCGGTCGAGCGGGCGTCGCGCATCCTCATCCGGGCGGGCGCGCCGAACCACTGCGTCAACGGCGGCGGCGACATGCGGCTCTCCGGGGCCGCCGCCCCCGGCCGCCCGTGGCGGGTGGGCGTCGCCGATCCGCTGCGGCCGGGGGAGTTGGCCGCCGTGGTGGCCGGGACCGACCTCGCCGTGGCCACCTCCGGCACCGCCGAGCGCGGGCCGCACATCCTCGACCCGCACACCGGCCGCCCGGCGACCGCGCTGGCCTCCGTCACCCTCGTCGGGGTGAGCCTCACCATGGTCGACGCGTACGCGACGGCGGCCTTCGCCATGGGCGACGCGGCCAGGGAGTGGGTGGCGCGGCTCGACGGAGTGGAGGCGTTCGCGGTCACCGCCGACGGGCGCACCTGGCGCACGCCCGGCTTCCCTCTCTGCCGGTGACGGCCCGGTTTGTGCGGGAGGGTCGCTGACGCCCGCCTTGTTGGCAAGGTGCGGGCGGCCGTGGAGACCGGGCGGCTGCCCTGGAGCAGCTGGGGCCTCGACTCGATGAGGTGTACGAGGCGTGCACCCGAGCTGATCTGGAGGTCGCGTGCCGCGGCCTTCCCGTGCCCGGCCCCAGGGACAGGCTCGTGGTGGATCGCCCGCCGACCTCGCGCCGCTTCGTGCCGGGGATCTTCGGTGGGTTCGAGCGCAGGGGCGAGTGGGTCGTGCCGTCGAGGATGACCCTCTGGTCGATGTGGGGCGGTGGCCGGCTGGACCTGACCGAGGCGCGCTTCAGCAGCCAGGAAACCGAGATCCGAGCGGTCTCCCTGTGGGGCGGCACCAGGGTCGTGGTCCCGGACGACATCGAGGTCGAGGTCAAGGGATTCGGACTGTTCGGCGTCGTCGACAAGCGCGCCGCCCGGAGGATCGGCAAGGCCGGAACTCCGCGCGTCGTGATCAAGGGGTTCGCCATGTTCGGTGCTGTCGTGACCAGGACCCAGCAGATCGCCCGTCTGCTCAAGGGCTGAGACCTGCTCCGCGGGCGGACCCACCGCAGGGCCGGGGATGACCACCGAGTACGACCGCGCTTTAGACGGCCTTCTTGCGGGCGCGGTGCGGCGTTCAGGACGCCGGGCGCTGCAGGTGATCGCGGACCTTGGCGCCGATGGAGCGCAGATGGGTCACGTCGGCGGGGGTGAGCAGGTCGAACATGTGGGTGCGGACGGCGGCGACGTGGCCCGGCGCGGTGGCCGCCAGCTTGGCGGCGCCCGCCTCGGTGAGCTCGGCCTCGGTACCGCGCCGGTCGTCCGCGCACTCGGTGCGGCGGACCCAGCCGAGCCGTTCCAGCCGGGTCACCGCCCGGGTCGCGCCGCTGCGGGTGGACAGCACGGCGTCGGCGATGTCGCGCATCCGCATCCGCCGCTCGGGCGCCTCCGACAGCACGACCAGCACCTCGTAGTCGAGCATCGAGACGCCCGCGTCCGCTTCGAGCTGGCGATCGAGGGCCTGGATCAGCAGCCGCGTGCCGTCCAGGTAGGCGCGCCACGCCTGCTGCTCCTCCTTGCCGAGCCACCGCACCTCGTTCATGCGGCCCAGCCTAGCGGGAATAGTTGACGCCGCAACGACATTGGGTAGAGTGAATGTCGTTGACGGCGCAACGATCTCGTGCCGTACGCCGCCCACGATCCCAGCGAGACCGGAAGGAAGGCCCCATGCCCGCCGTCACCGTGGAGAACCCGCTCGCGCTGCCCCGCGTCCCCAGCCCCAACCCGCTCACCGACACCGACCGACCGGTCGTGTCCGTCACCACCGCGCCCCGCGCCTTCGAAGGCGAGGGCTTTCCCGTGCGGCGCGCCTTCGCCGGCGTGGACCTGCGCGCGCTGGACCCGTTCATCCACATGGACCAGATGGGCGAGGTCGACTACGGCGCCGGAGAGCCCAAGGGCACGCCCTGGCACCCGCACCGGGGCTTCGAGACCGTCACGTACATGATCGACGGGGAGATGGCGCACTCCGACTCCCACGGCGGAGGCGGCCTCATCGGAGGCGGCGACACCCAGTGGATGACCGCCGGCTCCGGGATCCTGCACATCGAGACCCCGCCGGAGTACCTCGTCGCCAGCGGCGGGCTGTTCCACGGCCTCCAGCTCTGGGTGAACCTGCCGCGCGCCCAGAAGTTCGCCGCGCCCCGCTACCAGGACATCACCGCCGGCAAGGTCGCCCTGCTCAGCTCGGCCGACGGCGGCGCGCTCGTCCGCGTCATCGCCGGCGAGGTGGGCGGGCACGCCGGTCCGGGGTCGACGTACACGCCGATCACGCTCGTCCACGCCACCGTCTCGCCGGGCGCGTCGCTGACGCTGCCCTGGCGTCCGGACTTCAACGCGCTGGTCTACGTCCTCGCGGGCAGCGGGACCGCCGGCGCCGAGCGGCGGCCGATCGAGGCCGGGCAGCTCGCCGTCTACGGCCAGGGCGACACCATCACCGTCGCCGCGGACGCCCGCCAGGACTCGCGTACCGGCGGGATGGAGGTGTTCATCCTCGGCGGGCAGCCGATCCGGGAGCCGGTCGTCGCGTACGGCCCCTTCGTCATGAACACCAAGGCGGAGATCATGACGGCCATGGAGGACTACCAGGCCGGGCGTCTGGGCAGCATTCCGGCCGCCCACGCCGACGTCCGGGGGGCCACGCCGTCCACGGGCAGCGACGCCTAGTCTAGTTCGGCGGCCGTCTCGACGCCGGTCAATCCGCCGCCGACCACGGTGACCGGAGCATCGAGGGGCAACTCCTCCAGCCTGGTGCGCGCCGCTGCGCGGACTCGAATTCAGCGATGTCGAACGCGAATTCGGCCGCGCCAGGCACCGATGACGGTGTCGCTGCCGTGCTGCCGACCGCGTAGATGACGTAGTCGTAGTCCCGCGTACGGCCCGACGCCAGCCGCACGGTGCGGGCGGCGGTGTCGATGCGCGTGGCGCTGTCGACGGCCAGCTGGATGCCCTCGCCGAGCAGCGTGCCGTAGTCAATCGTGGCGTCGTAGAGCGCGGGAACGCGTGCTCGCGGCCGAAGTGGTCCAGGCCGATGGCCAGGTTGCGCAGGCTCGCCAGGATTCGGGAGTGGCGTCGGTCCTCACCTTGCAGGCGTCCTCGCGGTAGGTCACATCTCGGATGTGATGCACGATCTCCACGCTCCAATGGCCGCGGTCAGCGCGGCGAGCTGCGCGTGGCCGATCCGGCCCGGCGGGCCGGATGGACGATCTGGCAGCGATCACACACGAGTGAAACGGGTAACGTGTACATGGTGACGTGGTCCTGGACGCCGCGGATTCGCTTCCCCTTGTTCGACACCGGGTTCGCGGCCGCGGTCACGATCGTCGGTAGTGGGCTCGGGCTGGGACCCACTCCGTTGTCTCCCGGCCGGGGCGCGCACGCGCCCGCCATTGTCGTCGCGGGCATCGCCGGCCTGTCGCTGGCCTTCCGGCGCCGCCTCCCTTTCTCGGTGGCCCTGGTGTGCTCGGTGGCCGCAGTGTTCGTCTCCCCGCTCGCGCTTCCCTTCAGCCTGTACGCCCTGGCCGTTTACGGTCGGCGTCACACCCTGCCGGGATGGGCCGCCGTCGGAGCCGTATTGCTGGTCGCCGTGGGCGTCCACCTGTACTACGCGCAGGCCGTGTGGGGGAGGGCCCCCACCTGGGCCGAGATGGTGGGCGTCGCGATTGCGAGCGTTGGGGTGATCGTGGTGGTCCCCGTGCTGCTCGGCCTCTACCAGAAGTCGCGGCGGCGGCTGATCCAGGCGCTGGCCGAGCGGGCCGAGCGGGCCGAGACCGAGCAGGAGATCCGGGCCGATCAGGCCCGCCTGGAGGAACGAGCCCGGCTGGCGGGGGAGATGCATGACGTGGTCACCCACCGGGTGAGCCTGATGGTGCTGCAGGCGGCGTCGCTGCGCACCCGCGCCCCCAACAAGGAGGTGCTGGCTGCGGCCGAGGAGATACGAGTGATCGGCAGGCAGGCGATGAAGGAGCTGCGAGAACTCGTCGGGGTGCTCCGCTCGCAGGACCAGGTGGGGACCGCGCTCAACGACGAGGCCGACGTGCTGGACGTGTCGGCACTGGTCGCCGACTCCCGATCCGCCGGGATCGGCGTCGAGCTGGTCACCGACGGGGAGCCGTCCCCTGTGGAGTCCGCCGTACGGCGCACCGCCTACCGGATCGTGCAGGAAGCTCTCACCAACGTGCACAAGCACGCTCCGGGAGCCAGTGTCCGCATTCGGGTGCGCTATGACGCCAAGTGGATCTACATCACGGTGCACAACACCTCCTCCACCCGCAGGCCCGATGTCGAGCTGGGCACGGGCGGCACCGGGCTGGAGGGGCTGCGTCAGCGCATCGACCTGGTCGGCGGCCGCCTGCACGCCGCCCCGCAGCCTGATGGCGGATTCGAGCTGGCGGCGGCGCTGCCCGCAGACGGACGATCATGACCAAGGTGCTGATCGTCGACGACGACCGGCTGGTCTGCGCGCACCTGCAAATCATCCTGCAGGACGCGCGGGACCTGACGGTGGTGGGCGTGGCGCACGACGGGGCCGAGGCGGTGGAGTCGGTCGTACGGCTGGCCCCGGACGTGGTGCTGATGGACCTGCACATGCCGGGTGTGGACGGGCTGACCGCCACCGAGCGCATCGCACGTCTGCCCGATCCGCCCAGAGTCATCGCCCTGACCACCTTCGACCTCGACCAGTACGTGGTCCAGTTGATCGACGCCGACGCGGCCGGCTTCCTGCTCAAGGACACCCCTCCCGAAGACCTCATCGCCCTCATCCGAGTCGCCGCCCGTGGCCACACCGTACTGTCACCGGGCCCCACCAAGCGGCTGGCCGCCGCCTCCGCCCAACACCAGGCGACCCGCCGCCATGCCCAGGCGAAGATCGCCGAACTCACTGAGCGGGAACTGCAGATCCTGACGTGCATCGGAGCAGGTCTGTCCAACGCCCAGATCGCCGAACGAGTGCACTTCAGCGAAGCCACCATCAAGACCTACGTCTCCCGGATGCTGACCAAACTCGACTGCGCCAACCGCACCCAAGCAGCCAGACTCGCCTTCCACGCCGGCCTCGACCTGAACTGACCCCTGGTTGACCGCAGCGCGACACGGAGCACGAGGCCGCCGCGATCCCCAGGCTCCCTTCTCCTCTGGCCCGGCGCACTGCGTCAGCGGGTCGGAGTCCCTGCCTGCCGGATCGAACCCAGCAGTCCAGGCCGGCCACTGTCATCTCATGAGGCGGCATGCTCAAGGGCGGACATCAAGGCGTTGGGTTCGTCGACTTTGGTTGATCGGGTCGTCGACGAATGCCGATTCCGGGGGCGGGATGTCAGGCCGCAGGGTGGAGGTGTACCCAATCACCCTGGTCAAGGAGCCCGCCGATGTCGCTTGTCCCCCGCCTTTCCCCTTTCTGGAGACGTCCCCTCGCAGGCGCCGCGGCGGTAGTGAGTCTCGCCGCTGCCGCGGTCACCGTGCCGGCTTCCCCTGCCGCCGCCACATCGGGCAGGCACATCGACTGGCGTCCGTGTTCTCAGGACGCGAGTGCCGATTGCGGGACGCTCGTACTGCCCATCGACTGGGCACGCCCGCACGGGGCCACTTTCGGACTGGCCGTCGCGCGACGCAAGGCCACCGATCCGGCGGCACGCATCGGCTCACTGGTGACGAACTGGGGCGGCCCGGGCACCTCCGGTGTGGATGCGGTGGTGGGCCCGTACAAGGACGTGTTCTCACCGGCTGTCAGGGCCCGCTTCGACCTTGTCTCCTTCGACCCCCGCGGTGTCGGCCGCAGCAGCCCTGTCACCTGCGACATGGCGGTGGTCGGCCCGCAGCCGACCACCGATCCGGCCACCCAGAGAGGGTACGCCGATCTGGTCGGCTACAACCGGCGTATGGCCGAGAACTGCCGCAGCCACACCGGCGCGATCTACGACCACGTCGATTCCCGTAACGCCGCCCGGGACGTCGACGCGCTCCGGGCGGCCCTCGGCGACCGAAAGCTCACCTATTGGGGCGTGTCGTACGGAACCGTGATCGGACAGCAATACGCCGAACTGTTCCCCGGCCGGATCCGCACGCTGGCCCTGGACAGCAACTTGGACCACAGCCAGGGGGTACGGGGCTACCTCGACACCACGGCAGCGGCAAGCGAGGACTCCTTCAACCAGTTCGCCACATGGTGCAGCGCGAGCGCGGGATGCGCCCTGCATGGAAGGGACGTCGGGGCGGTCTTCGACCAGCTGTATGCGCGAGCCGAGGCGGGCACCCTGCCCGATCCCGACGATCCGACGAGCGGCATCACCCCGCAGTACCTGCTCAATCACACCCAGCACCATTTCGCCATGATGGGATCGGACAACTGGGCTTCGCTCGCCACCATGCTCGCCGCCATGAGCCAGCAACCGTCACGCCCCGTACCGCCCAAGAGCGCCCCGGACGCCGGCCAGGGGCTCGGTTATGACCAGAAGGTGTTCTGCTCCGACTGGCAGCTGTCCCTCGACGGGCCGGGAGCGCTGGCAGCGGCCGAGCGCCGTCTGGCTCGGATCGCGCCGCACATGCGCCGGCAAACGCTCGCCTGGAGCGTGATGACCTCCTGCCAGGGCAAGCCGGTGACCCTCACCAATCCTCCGCACCGTTTCCGCATATCGGGGGCGCCGCCGATCCTGCTCGTCAACAACCTGCACGACCCCAACACTCCCTACGCGTTCGCCACCAATGTAGCCAGGCAGATCCCCGCCTCTGTCCTTCTCACCTACAACGGCTGGGGACACGGCAGCTACAACAGAAGCCGCTGCATCGCTGACCTGACCGACCGCTACCTCATCGACGCCCGGCCTCCTGCCAACGGCACCCGTTGCCCCGCCATCCCGCCTGTCGACACACCCCGTGCTCCGTAGCGGGCCTGTACTGCTTCTATCGGCGTCCGCCAGTAGAGAGCCCCGGCTGAGAGCCGGGGCTTTCTGTCTCTGATGAGACGAGGCGAATAAGATGCGCGCCATCGGCGCTGGTCCGGGCTGGTCGAGCCAACACTGGTTCACCCCTGCCGTGTCACGTCGCCACAGCACGGCAGGGGGCGAGGAAGCCTCGCCCACCCCCTGGGCAGGCGAGGCGCGTCCTGGTGACTCACTTACCGGACAGCCTGGTACGAGCGGCCCCCTGGGACTTCACTCACCCGACCACGGGCGGACACCGGCGTTGAACGCGATCATCGCCCGGGGCGCATGGGGGGGTGGATCAGCTCAACTGCGCAGCCGCGCGTTGAGCCGTGCGGCCTGTCGCGTGAGGTGGTCGCGTTCGGGGAGGCTGGGCGCCGCTCGGGCCGCTTCGGCGTAGAGCCGTGCTGCGGTCACCGGGTCCCCGTCACGCTCGTGCAGGTACGCCGCGACGGCGGCGTAACGGGGCAGGGCGGGGTCGAGCTCCTCGAGAGCGGCCAGGCCGGCCCGCGGGCCGTCGGCCTCGCCCACCGCGACGGCCCGGTTGAGGCGGGCCACCGGGCTGTCGGTGAGGCACACCAGTTCGTCGTACCACTCGACGATCTGCACCCAGTCGGTCTCCTCGGCCGTCCGGGCGTCGGCGTGGAGCGCGGCGATGGCGGCTTGGGCCTGGAACTCGCCCAGGCGGTCGCGGGCGAGGGCTGACTGGAGCACGTCGACGCCCTCGGCGATCATTCGGGTGTTCCACAGGCTGCGGTCCTGCTCGGCAAGAGGCACGAGCCTGCCGCCGGGGCCGGTCCGTGCCGGGCGCCGGGCGTGGTGGAGCAGCATGAGCGCGAGCAGGCCCGCGACCTCCTCGTGGTCGGTCTTGGCCGCCAACTGGCGAGTGAGCCGGATCGCCTCTCCGGCGAGGTCGACGTCGCCGGAGTAGCCCTCGTTGAAGACCAGGTAGAGCACGCGCAGCACCGTGGCGACGTCGCCGGGCTCGTTGAACCGGACGCCCGAGACGGTCCGCTTGGCCCTGCTGATCCGCTGGGCCATGGTCGCCTCCGGAACGAGGTAGGCCTGCGCGATCTGACGCGTGGTCAGGCCGCCGACCGCGCGCAGCGTGAGCGCGACGGCCGAAGCCGGCGTCAGGGACGGGTGCGCGCACAGGAAGTACAGCTGGAGCGTGTCGTCCACCACCTCGGCCGGGCCGGGCATGGGCTCGCCCTCGACGCGTTCCTCGCGGTGCCGTCGGGAGGCATCGGCGCGGGCGGTGTCGAGGAACTTGCGCCAGGCCACGGTGACCAGCCAGCCCTGGGGGTCCCGCGGCGGGTCGTCCGGCCACACCCGCACGGCCTGGACCAGGGCATCCTGCACGGCATCCTCGGCCGCCGCGAAGTCGGCTCCGCGGCGGACGAGGATGGCGATCACAGCGGGGGTGAGGGTCCTCAGCAGGGCCTCGTCCACCGGTGCGTCACTCCGTGATGGTCGGGTGCGCGGCCAGGAACGGGCGCACTTCGAGCCACTCGTGGATCGGCTTCCCGCCCGCACCCGGAGCCGCGGACAACTCGCCGGCCAGCTCGAGCGCCCGCTCGTAGGTCTCGACGTCGATCACCATCCAGCCGGCGATCAGGTCCTTGGTCTCCGCGAACGGGCCGTCGGTGACCGGCGGCCGCCCCTCGCCGTCGTAGCGGACGAACGTGCCCTCCGGGGAGAGCGCATGACTGTCGACGAACTCGCCGGTGCCCTCGAGCCGATCGGCGAAGTCCTGCATGTACTGCACGTGGGCCGAAAGCTCCTCCGGCGTCCACTGGTCCATCGGCACGTCGTTGACCGATGCCGGCGCGCCCCGGTAGTGCTTGAGCAGCAGGTACTTGGCCATCATGTTCTCCTTGGTGCGGTACGGCCCATTGTGGCCGCGTTCACTCCGGGGACGCAGCCGCGCGCGGGTTCTCGACATCCCACCGCGACATTTCCTGGCGGACTTCGAAGACTCCGCACACCGCGGTGGGGTTGAGGCGTGGGCGATCCACCCCAACGCGGGCGACCACGCGGCGCTCAGGAGCGGAACCCGTCGTAGACGGTGGACCATGGCCCGTACTCGGCACGCAGATCCCGCCACGGGCTGCCGGTACGGGACCGCCACATGACGGCGTTGAACTGCTGTCGCAGGTTCGGGATCGGACCTCGCTCACCCAGGGGCAGGTGAGGCTCGATCAAGGGCCGTTCCTCATCGGTGAGGTCTCCACGCGCCATGGCGATGGCCTATCAGCATCAGAGACCGAGGCGCAGGCGAATCCTTCCGAACTCAACTCCGTACAGGCTCTAGCCCTCGGGGTGGAGCACCCGGCTGAGGAACTCGCGAGTACGGGCATGCCGGGGAGCGGCGATCACCTGCTCCGGCGGCCCGTCCTCCACGATCACCCCCTGGTCCATGAACACCACGCGGTCCGCGACCTCGCGGGCGAAGCCCATCTCGTGGGTGACGACCATCATCGTCATGCCGTCCCCGGCCAGCTCGCGCATGACGCTCAGGACGTCCCCGACCAACTCGGGGTCGAGCGCCGAGGTGGGCTCGTCGAACAGCATCAGCGACGGGTTCATGGCCAGCGCGCGGGCGATCGCCACCCGCTGCTGCTGGCCGCCGGAGAGCTGCGCGGGGAAGGCGTCGGCCTTCTCGCCGAGGCCGACTCTCTCCAGGTTCTCCCTGGCGATCCGCTCGGCCTCCGCCCGGCCGCGCCGCAGCACCCGCTCCTGGGCGATCGTGACGTTGCGCAGCACGGTGAGGTGCGAGAAGAGGTTGAACTGCTGGAACACCATACCCAGGCGGCGGCGAACCGCGTCGATGTCCACGTCCGGATCCGTCATCTCCGTACCGTCCACGACGACCCGGCCGGACGTGGGCCGCTCCAGCAGGTTCACGCACCGCAGCAGCGTCGACTTGCCCGACCCCGACGGGCCGATCACGCAGACGACCTGCCCGGCCTCCACCGTGAAGTCGATGCCCTTGAGCACCTCCAGCTCCCCGAAGGACTTGCGCAGGTCCCTGATCTCGACGGTGCTCATCTGTCGCTCACCGCTCCTCGTTCGCTGCGCGGGCCGCTCGTTCCTCGCGGACCGCTGTGCTCACTGCGTCGGGTTCGCTCCGTGCTCATCTGTCGTTCACCGCTCCTCGTTCGCTGCGCGGGCCGCTCGTTCCTCGCGGACCGCTGTGCTCACTGCGTCGGGTTCGCTCCGTGCTCATCTGTCGCTCACCGCTCCTCGTTCGCTCATCGGGCCCCTCCTTGGCGTGATTCGAGGCGGCGGGCGACGTACCCGAGGGGGATGGTGATCAGCAGGTAGGTCAGGCCGGACGCCAGGATCGGGGTGGGGTTGGCGAAGATCGACGACTGGTCGTTGCCGAACTTGGCGAGCTCCACCTGTGCCGCCGTCACCCCGAGGAAGAGGACCAGCGACGAGTCCTTGAACAGCAGGACCAGCTCGTTCGTGAGCGGCGGGATCACGATCCGGATCGCCTGCGGGACGACGATCGACAGCATCGCCCGCCCATGGGACATGCCGAGCGAACGGGCCGCCTCCATCTGCCCCTTCGGCACCGCCTGCAGGCCGGCCCGGAACGTCTCCGCCATGTACGCCGCGGACACGAGACCGAGGCCGAGCGCGGCCTGGCCGTACACGCCGCCCGGGATCTGGAACCCGGGGAACGCCAGCGGCAGGCTCCCGATCATCAGGAAGATCACCAGTGCCGGGAGGCCGCGGAAGATCTCGATGTACGTCGCGGAGATCCACCGGTACGGAGCCACCGAGGACTGCCGCAGCAGCGCCAGCAGCATGCCGAGCGCGAACCCGACGACGTACCCGCTGGCGGTGTAGATCACGGTGTTCTTCAGGGCGACGGTGAACAGCCGGGGCAGGCCGTCGGACATCACCTGCGTGTTGAGGAACGACTGCTTGATCGCGCCCCAGTCGGCGAGGCAGGCGAGCGCGACCACGATGGCGACCAGCACGACGTACTGGGCGCCCCTGCCGAGCCGCCGCCGATCCCGCGGGCTCAACCCTCGGTGCGGCGCGAGGGTGGCGCCGGGCGCGGTCACGACGCCGCCGCCGGGCTCGGCTCGACGCCGAACCACTTCTTGTAGAGGGCGTTGTACGTGCCGTCCGCCCGGGCCTGCTCGATCACCTGGTCGACGACCTTGGACAGCGCGGAGTTGCCCTTCTTCATGCCGATGCCGTACTGCTCGCCGGTGTCGAGGCGGGCGACCACGTCGTACTTCGCGCGGATCTCGGGCTTCTTCAGCCAGGTCAGCACGACGGGGAGGTCCTGCACGACCACGTCGGCCTGGCCGGTCTCCAGGCCGAGAAGTTCCTTGGAGGAGTCGGCGAACTCGATCGGGTCGAACCCCTTGTCCTTGACGTACTGCAGGCCGGTCGTGGAGGCCTGCGCGCCGAGCTTGAGACCCCTGGCCTTCACGTCCGCGAGGGAGGTGTGCCCGCTGCCCTTCTTGGCCAGCAGCGCCTGCGTGGCGTCGAAGTACGGCACGGAGAAGTCGATGTTCCTCCGGCGCTCGTCGTTGATCGTCATGCCCGCCGCGGCGAGGTCGCACCGGCCCGCGTTGAGCACGGCGCCGCTCTTGATCGCGGCGAAGTCGATGTCGATGACGTCCTGCTTGACGCCCAGCTTCTTGGCGACGAGGTCGATGACGTCCACGTCGAAGCCGACGATCTGGGAGCCCCGGGTGAACTGGAAGGGCTCGTACTGCAGGTGCGTGCAGGTCGTGAGCTTTCCGGCGTTGACGAGCCGGACGCCGCCCGCCGCACTGCCGCCACCGCCCGCGCTTCCGCCGCCCCCGCAGGCGGAAGCGGTGAGGGCGGTCACCAGCGCGGCGGCGCCGATGGCGAGCATCCGGTGACGCATGGGCCAAAGAGCCACGCGACCCTCCCTGTAAATGCGACAAAAGACAACATTTACGACAATCTATAGGAGCTGACAGAGCGCTCCACATCGATCTGACAAAAGAGAGACAAGAAGGGGATTTCGCGCAATACGGGCTGAACGGTGCGCGTGTTACCGCCGTTTTCCCTGGTTCCCGTGACCGCCGGCCGGAGGCGGCGGAGGCAGGCCGGTGTACGGCGTGGAGCGGCCGTCCGGGCCGGGGATTCCCACCCGCCGCCGTCGCCCCAGGCGCTAGCGTTCGGGGCATGGACCGGATCTTCAGCCTCGACGAGGCCAGGTCGCTCATGCCCGACGTCCGCACGAAGGTGGCCGACCTGGTGACGCTCCGGGCGGATCTCGCCGAGATCTCCTACGACCTGGCGAACGCCGGAAGTTCACCCCTCGGCGGCATCCCCGAGCGGAAGGCCCTGGAGGCGCGCATCGGCGAGATCCTGCTGTGGTTCGGCGACCAGGGCATCGAGCTCAAGGGAGCGGCGCCCGTCCTCGTCGACTTCCCCGCCGAGCTCGACGACGTGTCGGTGCGCCTGTGCTGGGTCGAGGGCGAGACGGACCTCGCCTGGTATCACCGCACCGAGCTCGGCTTCGCCGGACGGCGTCCGCTGCCCCGCTGACGTACGCCCCGGAGGTTCAGGGCTTGCGGCCGACGCCACAGATCGCGTCCACCTCGGTGGAGAAGGGGTCGAGGGCGGGGAAGTCGGGCCGCCAAAGGCACGTCGTCACCACGCCCGGCTCCATCAGTTCCAACCCCTCGAAGAAGTCGGCGATCCGCTCCGGGCTGCGCAGATGGTACGAGCCGGCCGAATTCTGGTTGTAGATCCGGATGGCCTCGTTGAGCGTCGCGCTGGTGTCGGTGCCGTCGCTGAGCGCCAGGTAGCTCCCGGACGGCAGCGCCTCCAGCAGCCGCCGGACGATCGCCCACGGGTCGTCGCCGTCGGGAAGCTGCCCCATGATCCCCAGCATCATGAGCCCGACCGGACGGGTGAAGTCGAGCGTCCTGGCCGCCTCCCGCAGGATCTCCTCCGGATCGCGGACGTCGGCCTCGACATAGTCCGTCACGCCCGCCGGGTCGCCGGCGAGCAGGGCATGGGCGTGCACCAGAACCAGCGGGTCGTTGTCCACGTAGACGATCCGCGACTCCGGGGCGATCCGCTGGGCCACCTGGTGCGTGTTGTCGGCCGTCGGCAGGCCGGTGCCGATGTCGAGGAACTGGCGGATGCCCGCCTCCCCGGCCAGGTACCGGACCGCGCGGGCGAGGAACGCGCGCTGGACGCGGGCGATGCGGGCGATGTCCGGGAACATCCGCAGGATCATGTCGCCCGTCTGGCGGTCGATCGCGTAGTTGTCCTTGCCGCCCAGCAGGTAGTTCCAGACGCGGGCGGAGTGCGCGGCGCCGGCGTCGATCCGGGTGGACCGCTCAGGTCCGGACGTGGAGGAACCGTCGGTCACTGCTCATCGCTCCTGCGGTCGGGACGGACGCCGCCAGCGTAACCCCAACAGACCCCCTCAAGATCGACTTTTCGTGAACCGGCGCATATTTCGCGATTTTTCCGGGTTCATGACCATGTGGGCGTTCGCCGGACACCGTCCTCCAGATGGACCGCACCCCGTCCCAGGACATCCAGACAGCCGCGGATCGGGCGGCGAAATGGTGTCGGGCACGCGGACATGGACGGGATGACAGACGATCAAGTGAGGAGGCCGGATGGGAGCCGATCCCCACGGCCGGTTCGTGGACGTCTACGAACGCGCCTACGAACCGATACTCGGGTACGTCCTGCGCCGCTGTCGGGACCCCGAGGACGCCGCCGACGTGGTGGCCGAGACGTTCACCGTCGCCTGGCGGCGGATCGACGAGCTGCCCGAGGGCGACGAGGCCAGGCTCTGGCTGTACGGCGTGGCCCGGCGGGTGCTCGCCAACCACAGGCGGGGCGAACTGCGCAGGGAACAGCGGACGGAGGCGCTGCGCGAGCACCTCGCCTCCCTGCCCGCCCTGACGCACACCCGCTCGCCCGAGGAGGACTTCTCCCCGGTCGGCAGGGTCTTCCGCTCGCTGCCGGACGGCGACCGGGAGCTGCTGTCCCTGGTCGCCTGGGAGCGGCTCGACACCCGGCAGCTCGCCACCGCGCTCGGCATCTCCCGCAACGCCGTACGGATCCGGCTGTATCGGGCGCGCAGGAGGTTCGCGCGGGCGCTCGCCACGGCCGGAGTCGACCATCCCCACGCCGCCATGCTCGAAGGGAGCTCGTTGTGAACCTCACGAACCTGGCCCGGCTGCGTGACGAGGACCTGGCCGGACAGGCGTCCACCGCCCCCGCCCGCGCGCTGATGGAGTCGATCGTGTCCGAGGAGCGCGCGCCCGCCGGGCGGCGCCTCCGGGTCGCGCCCGCTCGCAGGACACGGCGGGCGCTCGCGCTCGGCGGGGTCGCCGTGGGGCTGGGCGTCGCCGTCGCGATCGGCGTCGGCCTGCCCGGCGGACCGGCCACCCGCTACGCCAACGCGGCGGTCTCCGTCGAGAGGGCAACCGACTACTTCAGCGTCACCGTCACCGACCCGGCGGCCGATCCCGGACGCTTCGAGGAGGCGTTCCGCGCCGTCGGGCTGGACGTGACGGTGAAGCGCATCCCGGTCCCGCCCGACGAGGTGGGCAGGCTGGTCGGGCCGGTCGTCCCGGAAGGGTTCCGCGGTCCGGGGAGCATCGGCGTGCAGGGCGTGGAGCCGTGCGCGGGCGCGTTCTGCGCCAAGGTGTGGCTGCCCGCCCGCTACTCGGGCCGGGTGGTGTTCGGGATCGGCCGCGCCGCCGCGCCGGGCGAGCCGTACGCCGACGACGTCGTGGATCCCTCGTCGGCGGAGGCGCTGGACGGCTACCGGAGCCACGGCAGGACGGTCGCGGAGGTACGGGACGAGCTGCGCCGGCGGAAGCTGAAGGTCGGCTACCGCCTGTGGTGGACCCTTCCGAACGGGAGCTTCTTCGACCAGCGGGTCACCGCCGACCGGATCGAGGACGGCTGGGTCGTCGAGGGCTCCCGCCACTCCAGCTTCGACACCGTCGATCTCTATGTCGTCCCCGGTCCTGAAGCGGGTCGGGCGCCCAATCCCATGACCGTCTACGAGGCCGAGCCTCACTGGTACGACCAGACGGACTGACGCTCTCCTCCGGCCTTACGGCGCCCGCTCCGCAGAGCCTCGGATCGCCGACGGGGGAGCGGGCGTGAGCCGGGGGAGGGGTCACCAAGCGCGGGCCGGATCGCTCGCTTCCGGCTGAGGCCCCGGCAGGGCCTCAGTCCTCGTCGGACTCCTCGTACGAGCCGAGGGCGGAGCCGTAGCGCATGCCGACCAGGCGGGCGACGGCCTCGTGGGCGCCGAGAGGAGCGGCGCAGCCCGCGCCGATCGCCTCGGCCGCGGCGGTGGCGCGGTCGTGGTCCGCCTCCGGCCCGATGACGAACGGGACGAGGGCGAGCCGGTTGGCGCCGATCTTGCGCAGCCGCTCGGCGGCGTCGGCGACGTTCGGCACGCCGTCGAGGGCCGCGGGCACGACGGGCAGGGTCAGGCGGGCGGCGAGGAGCACCGCGGTGGCGTCCGCGCCACGGGCGCCCTCGTCGCCACCGGTGGTCGCGACGATGATGCCGTCCACCGGAGAGGTCACGTTGAACAGGCGCATCCGGTCGACCCGGGCCAGCCCGGCCTCCGCCAGCCGCATGTGCAGCGCCTCGGCGAGCAGCGGGTGCGGGCCGAGCGGGTGCGCGATCATCACCGGGGTCTCGCTCTGGGTGACCGCGTCGCGGACCGCCCGCATGACGCGCGGGTGCGGCCCGGTCACCAGCGGCACGACCACCGCGGCCGTCTCGGCGGCCGGCCGGTCGGCGGCGGCGGAGACGAACTCCTTGGCCAGGTCGGCGCCGCCGTCCACGAGCGAGACGAGGCGGAGGTCCACCTGCGGGTTGTCGAGCCGGATGATCGAGGCGATCTCGGCCGCGACGTCTCCCGCCTTGCCGGGAACGGCCAGCACCAGGGCGGGCGCGTCCGGCGGCAGGGTCGCCGGGAGCGGACGCCGGTGGCGGCCGGTTCCGGGCCGGTATGAGCGCTCCCGGACGGGAAGCTTCGGCGGGTCGTCGTGACCTTCGTTCACATCGGCGGATTCTAGGGCGAATCAGGCCGAATGAGTGAACCAACCCACCGCTTGATGCCGATCTTTAGCCTGATCGTTTTACGCGATCGTGACTTGACGCTTTCTGTGACAGGCGTGTTTCATTGCCACATCCCATCCGTAAACGTTTACAGCGGCGTGGGTGCCGTAAACGTTTACACAGCCGCTGACGAGGTGACTTG
Organism: Microtetraspora fusca; assembly: GCF_001570365.1. Classification (GTDB taxonomy): domain Bacteria; phylum Actinomycetota; class Actinomycetes; order Streptosporangiales; family Streptosporangiaceae; genus Microtetraspora; species Microtetraspora fusca. The sequence continues at coordinate 66,705 of NZ_BBYK01000057.1, forward strand.
TGGCCGAAGGCCCCACGATCAACACGATCGCTCGGCACGCCGGGGTGTCCATCGCCTCGGTCTCCCGGGTCCTCAACGGGCTGCCGACCCGCGAGGAGACGGTCCGCCGCGTTCTGCGCGCCGCCGAGGAACTCGGCTACGTCCCCAACTCCGTGGCCCGGTCGCTCAAGAGCCGGCGCACGAACCAGGTCGCGTTCGCGATGGCCGACATCGGCAACCCGGTCTACCTCGCGATGGTGCGGGAGATCCAGCCGGTGCTCCGCGCCGCGGGCTACCGTCTGCTGCTGCACTCGACGGACGCCGACGTGGCCGACGAACTGGACGTGCTGCGCGGGCTCGGCGAGCGGTACGTCGACGGCCTGATCATGAGCCCGCTGCGGGTCACCGAGGGGCACCTGAGCGCCCTGGCCGCCGCACGCGCCCCCGTCGTCGTCATCGGCTCGATGCCCGAGGGCGCGGGCGTCGACAACGTGCGGGCCGACTCGCGCACCGGCGTCCGGCTCGCCCTCGACCACCTATATGGCCTCGGCCGCCGCCGGATCGCGTTCGTCAACGGCCCGGCCGACACCGTCCCCGGCGCCGCGCGGGCCGCCGCCTACCGTGAGGCGCTCGAGGCCCTCGATCTGCCGTACGACGAGGACCTGGTCGAGGTCGGCGACTTCTATCGGGCGGAGGGCGCGCGGGCCGTACAGGCGCTCTTGGACCGCGCGGGTGACGTGGACGCCCTGATGTGCGCCAACGACCTGATCGCGCTCGGCGCGCTCGACGTCCTGCGCCGCGCCGGGCGGCGCGTCCCCGAGGACGTCGCCGTCGTCGGCATGGACGACACCGACCTCGCCGCGGTCGCCTGGCCGTCGCTGACGAGCGTGTCGCTCGGTTCGGCCCGCCGTGGCCGCGCCGCCGTCGAGTTACTGCTCGACCGCCTGGAGAACGGCGAGCGGGAGCCGCGCGTCGTCACCGTCGAGCCGCGCCTCGCCGTACGCGCCTCGACGGTCGGCGTGCGGGAGGCGGAGGAGTACGCCGAGGAGTACGGAGAGGCCGGAGAGGCCGCAGAAGGCGGGGAGGCGGCCGGAGACGCCCGGAAGGGCGCGCAGCAGGCCGGGCGCACCGCCGGCGAGGAGGGGATCCGATGACGCTCACGGCAGCCCGGCCCGCCGGAACCCGGCGGCGCCCCGCCCAGAGCGGGGCGCGGGCCAGGGAGACCTTCCTGCTGCTGCTCCCGGCCCTCGTGCCCGTGCTCGTGCTCAGCGTCGGCCCGCTGGTCTACGGCATCCTGCTCGCGTTCACCGACGCCCGTTCGGGGCGGAACACCGAGACGTCGTTCGTCGGCCTGGCGAACTTCGCCGACCTGCTCGCGGACGGCGACTTCTGGGAGTCGTTCCGCATCGGCATGGTGTGGGCGGTATCGGTGACCGTGCTGCAGTTCCTCGCCTCGCTCGGGCTCGCCCTGCTGCTGAACCAGGATCTGCGGCTGCGCGGGTTCGCCCGTGTGCTCGCGCTGGTGCCGTGGGCGATGCCGCCCGTGGTCATCGGCCTGATGTGGCGGCTCGTCTACCACCCGGACGCGGGCATCCTCAACGCCGTCCTCGGCACCGACGTGGACTGGCTCAACGACTTCTCCGTGGCGCTTCCCGCCGTGATCGTCGTCGGCATCTGGATGGGGATGCCGCAGACGACCGTCGTCCTGCTCGCCGGGCTGCAGAACGTCCCCAAGGAGCTGCACGAGGCCGCCGGAGTGGACGGCGCGGGCGTGTGGCGGCGCTTCTGGAGCGTCACCCTGCCGCAGCTCCGCCCCGTGATCGTCGCGATCACCTCGCTCGACTTCGTCTGGAACATCAACCAGTTCAGCCTCGTCTACGTGCTGACCCAGGGCGGGCCGGGCGGGCGGACGCGGCTGCCGATGCTGTTCGCGTACGAGGAGGCGTTCCGTTACGGCTTCTTCGGGTACGCGGCGACCCTCGGCGTCGCGATCACGATCGTCGTCCTGGCCGTGCTCGGCCTGTACCTGTGGCGCCAGATGAGGGAGGCCGACTGAGATGAGAGGCCGGACGGTGCGCACCGCCCTGAAGTACCTCGCCCTGCTGGGCTACGTCGTCTTCCTGGCATTCCCGCTCGCGTGGCTGCTGTCCACGGCGCTGAAGACGCCGCAGGAGATGGCGAGCCTGGACCCGACGTGGATCCCGCGCCACCCGACGCTGGCCAACTTCGCGGACGCCTTCGACGAGCAGGACATCGTGGGAAGCGCCGCGCGCAGCCTGGTCGTCGCGCTCGCGAGCGCCGTGATCACCGTGGTCGTGGCGCTTCCGGCGGCGTACGCGCTGGCGCGCTATCGCGGCGCGCTGAACAAGATCGCGATCGGGTGGGTGCTGGTCAGCCAGGTCTTCCCGGTCATCCTGATCATCATCCCGCTGTTCATGGTGCTGCGCGGGCTCGACCTGGTGAACACCCTTCCCGGGCTCATGCTCGTGCACGTCACCTTCACGCTGCCGTTCGCGCTGTGGATGCTCCAGGGCTACGTCCGGGCGGTGCCGCGCGAGCTGGAGGAGGCGGCGGCCGTGGACGGGGCGGGGCGGCTGCGGGCGCTCGCCGCCGTCGTCGCGCCGCTGCTCGTCCCCGGCGTCGTGGCGACCCTGCTGTTCGCGTTCATCTCGTCCTGGAACGAGTTCTTGTTCGCGCTCGTGGTCCTCAAGGACCCCGAGGTGGCCACGCTGCCGCTGACGCTGGTCAAGTTCACCGGCCCGGAGGGCGTCGTACGGCTGGGCCCGCTCGCGGCGGCCTCGCTGCTGGCGACGATCCCGAGCCTGGCGTTCTTCGCGGTCATCCAGCGGCGGCTCAGGTCCGGCCTGATGGCGGGCGCGGTCAAGGGATGACGCCGTTCCCGGGGCCGCGTTCCGGCCCCTTGTGCCGGCCGCGGAGACGCCAGGGGCTCGCGCCGGATCCCCGGTCGCCGAGGTCCCCGAGGTCCTCGGATTTCACCAGATGCTCCCCGAGTTCCCCCCAGTTCCCCGATAGGAGAGTCACATGAGGCGTTGGAGTGCCGCGCTCGCGGTGGCGGCCGTCGTTCTGGCCGCCGGATGTTCGAGCGGGGGAGGCGACGGCGACGGCGCCGCGTCCGACGGACCGGTGAAGCTGCGGTTCCTGAGCCTGGCCTGGCAGAAGGAGTCGATCGCCGCCAACAAGCAGCTCGTCGACGAGTGGAACAAGGCCAACCCCAAGATCCAGGTCGAGTACGTCCAGGGAAGCTGGGACAACGTCAACGACCAGCTCGTCACCTCGTTCGAGGCGGGCGACCCGCCGGACGTGATCCACGACGACTCGCCCGCCCTGTCCGGGTTCGCGTCGCGCGGCTTCCTGCTCGACCTGTCGAGCTCCCTGCCGTCCGAGCTGAAGAGCGACATCCCGCAGGCCGCCTGGGACACCGTCACCTTCGGCGACGGCAAGGGCGGCCAGGGCGTGTACGGCGTGCCGTTCCTGCAGGAGTCGCAGGTCCTCTACGCCAACAAGAAGCTCCTCGACGCGTCCGGCGTCCGGATCCCGACCCCCGACGCGCCGTGGACCTGGGACGAGTTCGCCGAGGCGACCAAGAAGATGACCAAGGGCGGCGCGTACGGCGTGGCCTGGCCGATGAAGTCGCCGGTCAACAAGGTGCTCACCCTCGGGCTCAACTTCGGCGGCACCTTCTTCACGACCGAGGGCGGCAAGACCCGGGTCAAGGTCGGCGCCGAGGAGCGCGAGGTGCTGGGCCGCATCCACGACCAGCTCTACAAGGACAAGTCGGCCGACCCGTCGGCACTCGGCATGGGCACCGCCGACCCGCTGCCCGGCTTCTTCGCCGGCAAGTACGCGATCGTGCCGGCGGGCGTCTACCTGCGCCAGCAGGTCGCCGAGCAGGCGCCCAGCGGGTTCGAGTGGGTCACCCTGCCGCCGCTGAAGGACGTCACCGCCGAGCAGGGCGCCACGTCCCAGACCCTGTCCGTGGCGGCCGACAGCAAGCACTCGCAGGAGGCCGTGAAGTTCATCTCGTTCTTCCTGAACGGGCCCAACCAGGCCAAGCTCGCCAAGGGCGACTGGCTGCTCCCGACGAGTACCTCGGCGGCGGCCGACCCCGCCATGACCTCGAAGGAGAACTTCTGGGACGTCGCCACCGCCTCGGCCAAGAACCTCGTGGTCGCGCCGTACCTCAAGGTGGACGGCTACGACGAGTGGAAGAGCAAGGTGGCCACGCCGGTGCTCCAGGAGTACTTCGCGAACAAGATCAGCCTTGACGAGGTGGCGAAGAGGCTCGTCGAGGAGGGCGACAAGGTGCTGGAGCGGTACGGACGGTGACGGTTCCTCTCGCGCCCGCCGGCTCGCCGCGCGACCGCGCCCGGGGCTGTCTGCTCGGCCTCGCGGCCGGCGACGCCCTCGGCGCGCCCGCGGAGAACATGACGCCCGAGGCCATCGCCGCGCGCTGGGGCGTGCTTGCGGAGATCGAGGGCGGCGGCACGGACGACACCGAGTACAGCCTGTTCGCCGCGTCCCTCCTCCTCCGCCACGGCCACGCGCTCACGTCGGAGGACGTCGCCGAGGCGTGGCGCGCCGAGATCGTGGCACGGCTCGACGGGCCAATGCGCGGCGCCGGGTTCTCCGAGCTCGGCACCGTGCGGGCGCTCCGCCGCGGGCTCGGCCCGCCGCTGAGCGGGCGGTGGCACCCGCACGGCTGGTCCGACGGCCTGGCCATGCGGGCCGCGCCGTACGGGATCTTCGCGGCGGGCGACCCCGATGAGGCGGCGCGGCTGGCCGAGATCGACGGGCGGGTCAGCCACAGCGGCGAGGGCGTCCTCGGCGGCCGGGCGGTCGCGGCGGCGGTGGCGGTCGCGATGACCGGCGCCGGGCCGGACGAGGTGGTCGAGGCGGGGCTCCGGGCGGTCCCCGGGGACTCCTGGACCGCCCGGGCCGCCAGGAAGGCCCTCGCGATCGTCCGTGACGGAAGCGAGAGGACCTCACGCGAGGAGTTCGCCCGCGCCCTCCACGACTCGGTCGTGGTGAAGCACTATCCGTGGACCGATCTGGCCCCGGAGGCGGTCGCGCTCGCCTTCTCCGCCTACGTCAGGGGCGGCGGAGAGGTCGAGGCGGCCGTGGTCACCGCGGCCAACCTGGGCCGGGACGCCGACACGACGGCCGCGATCGCGGGCGCGCTGGCGGGCGCGGGAGCCGGCGAGGCGGGCGTGCCCGAGCGCTGGGCCCGCCGTGTCGGGCCGGTCGCCGGCCGTTGCCTGCCCGTCGTCGCGGGCCGGCACGTCCGGGACGCCGCCGACCGGCTGGCCGACACTCTGACGGGCCGTCCGGAGGGCGGCCCGGTGGCCGCCCTGGTGGGCGGTCCGGCCGACGGGCGGCCCGGCGGGTCCGAGGGCCCGACCGACGCCGGATGACCCTGGAAGGATGGAGAAAGAGCATGTCATCGGGGGGCGGAGGCGCAACGCCGCCGCCGGAGGAGGACCGGATTCTCGGCGCCTTCGCCGGCCTCGCCATCGGCGACGCCGCGGGCTGGCCCGCGGCGCGCCACCGGTCGCTGCGGCTGGCGCCGTGGAGCAGGCGGCTGCACCGCGAACTGGACGCGTTCGCCGAGGAGCGCCAGGTGACCACGCTGCCGGTGCCGTTCGCGCTGAACCAGCCGGTCGAGCCGCTGGCGCTCGGGCCGTCCGACGACGCCGAGTGGCTCGCCTGGACGGCGTCGACGATCCACGAGAACCGCGCCGAGGCGTTCGGACGGCTGGCGCAGCGCGAGGACCTGCGCGCCCGGATCTCCGTCTGGTCCGCGCTCGACAACCTCGCCGCCGGCCTCGGGCCGCCCGCGAGCGGCCACGACAACCCGCACTTCTTCGACGACGCGGCGGCGGTGCGGGCGGTGGCGTTCGGCGCCGCGGGGATGGACCCGGTCGCCGACGCCGAGGTCACCAACTCAGGTGACGGTGTGCTCGGGGCGGTGGCGGTCGCGACGGCGGTCGGCGCGCTGGTGAGGGGCGCGCCGATGCGGCAGGCGGTGGACGCCGCCGTCGCCGCGCTCCCGGAGGACACGGCGATCGGGCACGCCGCTCGTACGGCGGTGGCGGTGGCGCGGGAGCACGGCGACCCGTTCTCCGCCGTGCCCGCGCTCGACGCGGCGCTGCTCGACCACGTCTACAGCTACGGCGTCACCGCCGCCGAGACCGTCCCGATCGCGTTGGCTCTCGCCGACGCCGCGATGTCGGCCGCAGGCTCGCCGGGATCGGCGAGCGCGCCGGGATCCACCGGCTCGGCCGCGTCAGGGGCCGCGTTCGGCGCGGCCGTGTCGGCGGCGGCCTGCCTGGCGTCGGTCGCGGACTCGGCGCCCGCGCTCACCGGCGCGCTCGCCGGTGCGTACACCGGATACGAGGCGCTGCCGCGGGCGTGGCGGGAGGCCGCGCGCCCGCTGGCCGGTTGCTGCCTGCCGGAACTGGCCGGAACGGACCTGCTCGACGTCGCCCGGACCCTCGCGTCCGGTGGCCCGAAGAGGAGCGGTCCCGCGCAGGACGCCACGGCACAGGACGCGACCCGGCAGGGCGACGGAGCACAGAGCGGTTTGCGACAGAACGGTTCGACACAGAGGGGGACGGCATGACGCCGCTTGAGGACAAGGCCGTCGGCTGCGTGGCCGGGGCGGCGGTCGGCGACGCGCTCGGCGGCGCGACCGAGGGCTGGACGCCGGAGCAGATCCGGGCGCGTTACGGAGGCCTCGTCGAGGGCGTGGTCCCGCCGTACTACCCGGACTGGCGCAACGCGCGGCCGATCGCGCCGTACCACAAGGGCGACGGCCACGTGACCGACGACACGTTGATGACCCACGCGCTGATCCGTGTGTACGAGCGGGCGGGCGGCCACCTGGACGCCTATGCCGCCGCCGAGCACCTCGTGCCCGAGATGATGGGCGAGAAGCGCTGGATCCCCGAGTTGGAGGCCGAGGCGCTGCCGCTGCACCGGGTGTTCCTGGCCGAGAAGTGGCTGGCCCTGCGGCTGCACTACGGCCACGTGGACCCGCGCGAGGCGGGCGTCGGCAACATCGTGAACTGCGGCGCGGCCATGTACATGGCGCCGGTGGGCGTCGTCAACGCGGGCGACCCCGACGGCGCGTACGCCGAGGCGATCGACCTCGCGGGCGCGCACCAGTCCAGCTACGGCCGGGAGGCGGCGGGTGTGCTCGCCGCCGCGGTCGCCGAGGCGATGCGCCCGGGGGCCACGCCCGACTCGGTCGTCGCGACCTCCCTGCGGCTCGCCCGCGACGGCACGCGGGCGGCCATCGAGGCGGTGTGCTCGGCGGCGCGCGGCCTCGGCCACTGGGAGGGGTCGTTCGAGACGCTGCGCGCCGCCATGCGGCCGTACGACACGGTGGCCGACACCTACCGCGACCAGGGGCTGGGCGCGCGTCGTCCGAGCCGGGTGCACAGCATCGAGGAACTGCCGCTCGCCCTGGCCTTCCTGCTGATCGCCAAGGGCGACTATCGCGAGACCGTGCTGGGCGGGGTGAACTACGGCCGGGACGCCGACTCGATCGCCTCCATGGGCGGCGCGATCGCCGGGGCGCTGGGCGGGCGGTCGGCCGTGCCGGCCGCGTGGATCGAGGAGGTGTCGGCGGCGAGCCGGACCGACCTCGTCGCGCCCGGCCTCGCCCTCGCGTCGGTGGCGCGCCGGGTGCGCGCGGCCGACGCCGAACGCCGCCGCGCGGCCGACGCCGCGTTCGCCGGGCTGCTGGCCGGAGACGGATCATGATGCGGCTCACCTGGGTGCAGCCGGAGGACCTGGTGGGCCACGAGCTGCGCCAGGCCGCGGAGGACGGCAGGGGAGACCTGCCGGAGGTACGGGAGATCGCGGCACGCTGGCACGCGGCCGGAGGGCACGACGCGCCGCCCCGGGCGGGTGCCTCGCCGCAGGCTCCGCCCGTACGGCTGCGCCGCCTGGCGGAGGGCCTGCTCGACGAGCTGGCGGCGATCCCCTCGCCGCTGCCCGAGCCGTCCGGCTGGGACGAGATCGTCGCCGCCTGCCCGGACTGGCCGGCGGCGCAGGGGAGCGTGCCGGGCGGGCAGGGGAACGGTGAGCAGGGACCCGGGCGGCGGGCCGCCGACCCGGCCCGGGTGCTCGGCGCCTGGCAGGGCCGGGCCGCCGGGTGCGTTCTCGGCAAGCCGGTGGAGAAGATCCCCCGCGAGGGCATCAGGGAGATCGCCGAGTCGACGGGCAACTGGCCGATCCGCGGCTGGTTCACGGCCAGGGGCCTGCCGCCGGAGGTCGCGCTCAGATGGCCGTGGAACCGGCGCAGCGCGGTCAACAGTCTCGCGGAGAACATCGACGGGATCCCCGAGGACGACGACCTCAACTTCGCGCTGCTCGCGCTCGCCGTGCTGGAGCGGTACGGCAGGGGCTTCACCACGGCGGACGTCGCGCAGATCTGGCTGGACGAGCTGCCCGGCGGCCGGGTGTTCACCGCCGAGCGGGTGGCGTACCGCAACCTGCTGACGGGCATCGAGCCCGCGGAGCCGTCAGACGCGCGGGTCGTGGAGCCGGGGCGGACGACCGCCACCTACCGCAACCCGTTCCGGGAGTGGATCGGGGCCCTCATCCGGGCCGACGTGTACGGCTGGGCCAACCCGGGAGACCCGGCGACGGCGGCCGAGTTCGCCTGGCGTGACGCCCGGCTGAGCCACACGGCGAACGGCCTGTACGGCGCGATGTTCACCGCCGCCATGTGCGCGCGGTCCCTGGACGCCTTCTCGGTGACGGAGGTGGTCGAGGCGGGCCTGTCGGTGATCCCCGCGGGATCCCGGCTGGCCGCCGCCGTACGGGACGCCGTGGACGTGGCGGGCGCGGAGCCGGACTTCGAACGGGTCGTGGACCACCTGCACGCCCGGCACGGCCGCCTGCACTGGGTCCACACGATCAACAACGCCGCGCTGATCGCGGCGGCGCTGGTCCACGGGAAGGGCGATTTCACCGCCTCGATCGCGGGCGCGGTCGCGGCAGGCTGGGACACCGACTCGGCGGGCGCGACCGTCGGCTCGATCGTCGGCGGCCTGAACGGCGGCGTGCCCGGGCAGTGGTCCATGAAAGACCGCCTGACCAGCAGCGTCACCGGATTCGACGGCATCGCCCTGGGGGAGCTCGCCCGGCGCACCCGGTTGATGGCAGGGTAAGCGGGATAAAGGTGACGATCCTGGAGGAAGCATCGTGATCTCGGTGTTCGGCAGCGCCAATATGGACCTGGTGGCCTACGTACCGTCCGCTCCCAAGCTGGGCGAGACCGTAACGGGGCGTGCGTTCCGTACGATCCCCGGCGGCAAGGGCGCCAACCAGGCGGTCGCCGCCGCGCGGGCGGGTTCCCAGGTGGCGTTCATCGGCGCCGTCGGCGACGACGCGTTCGGCCCGGAGCTGCGCGGGGCGCTGTTCGAGGCGGGCATCGACACGAGCAGGCTGCGGGTCGAGCCCGGGCCGTCCGGGATCGCGCACATCGTCGTGGAGGACAGCGGCGGCAACTCGATCGTCGTCGTGCCCGGCGCCAACGGCTCCGTCACCGGCTGCTCCGCCGAGGACATCGAGATGATCGCCCGCTCGCGCGCCCTCCTGCTGCAGCTCGAACTGCCGCTGGAGGGGGTCGTCGAGGCCGCCCGCGCCGCCCGCACGGCCGGCGTCCCCGTGATCCTCACTCCCGCCCCCGTCGTGGAGCTGCCCGACGAGCTGCTCGACGCCGTGGACCTGATCGTGCCCAACGAGCACGAGGCCGCCGACATCACCGGCGCCACCGACCCCGACGACGCGCTCAAGGCCCTGCTCGACCGCGTCCCCGAGGTCGTGATCACCCTCGGCTCCCGGGGCGCGCTGTACGGCTCGCGCGCCGGAGCCCGGCTGCTGGTGCCGGCCGTGCCGGTCGAGGCGGTGGACACCACGGCGGCCGGCGACACGTTCGTCGGCGCGCTCGCCACCGCGCGGTCCGAGGGCCGCGCCCCCGCGGACGCGCTGCGCTTCGCCTCCACGGCGGCGGCGCTGTCCGTCCAGCGGGAGGGCGCGAGCACGTCCATGCCGAGCCGCGCCGAGATCGACGCGGCGCTCACGTGACCGAGGGGCCGCGCGGACGCGGGTTCCCCGCCCGTCCGCGCGGCCCCCGACGCGATCGCCGGGGCGGCCCCGGTGCGCGAAACCCACTGGAGGAAACGAATGACCGCCCCCGCCACGCCGCCTCTGTCGGGCGTACGCGTGCTCGACCTGGCGACGCTGTTCGCCGGGCCGACGGCCGCGATGCTGCTCGGCGACTACGGCGCGGACGTGATCAAGGTCGAGCATCCGGCCAAGCCGGACCCCTCACGCGGCCACGGGCCGGAGGGGCTGTGGTGGAAGATGCTCGGCCGGAACAAGCGCGTGATCACCCTCGACCTGTCCACCCCGGACGGCCAGGACCTGCTGACCGAGCTGGCGCGGGACGCGGACGTGGTGATCGAGAACTTCCGGCCGGGCACGCTCGAACGGTGGAACCTCGGCTACGACCGGCTGAGCGCGGCCAACCCCCGGCTGGTGCTCGCCCGGGTGACCGGCTTCGGGCAGTTCGGCCCGTACGCCAGGAGGCCGGGGTTCGGCACGCTGGCCGAGGCGATGAGCGGCTTCGCGGCGATGACGGGGGAGCCGGACGGCCCGCCGACGCTGCCGCCCTTCGGCCTGGCGGACGGCATCTGCGCGCTCGCCACCGCCTTCGCGGTCATGACCGCGCTCAAATCGGGCCGGGGCCAGGTGGTCGACATGTCGATCATCGAGCCGATCCTGAGCGTCCTCGGCGCGCAGCCCACCGTCTACGACCGGCTCGGCGTCGTGCCGCCGCGCACCGGCAACCGGTCCGTCAACAACGCGCCGCGCAACACGTACCGGTGCGCGGACGGCTCGTGGGTGGCCGTCTCCACCTCCGCCCAGAACATCGCCGAGCGGGTGATGCGGCTGGTCGGCCGTCCCGAATTCATCGACGAGCCGTGGTTCACGACCGGCGCGGGCCGGGTGCGGCACGCCGACGAGCTGGACGCCGCGGTGGCGGCCTGGGTGGCGCGGCACACCCGCGACGAGGTGCTCGCGGCCTTCGAGGAGGCGCAGGCCGCCGTCGCCCCCGTCTACGACGTGCGGGACGTCATGGCCGACCCCCAGATCGCCGCGCTCGACGCGATCACCACCGTCGAGGATCCCGAGCTGGGGCCGCTGCGGATGCAGAACGTCATGTTCCGGCTGTCGGAGACGCCGGGGGCGATCCGCTGGACCGGCCGCCCGCACGGCGCGGACACCGACGAGGTGCTGGCCGCGCTCGGCCTGCCTCCCGCCCGGATCGCCGAGCTGCGTGAGAAGGGCGTCGTGTGACGGATCACATCCCCGCCGGGGTTGACCCGGCCTGTCAAGGGGATCATCAGGCGGCAGAAGAAGCCGTGAGGAGTGACCCCGTGCCCCCGACCATGCCCCCGATCACCCCGTCCGGACCCGGTTCCGCGCCGCGGTTCCAGCCGCTCACCTTGTTGTACGTCCCCGCCGACCGGCCGGACCGGGTCGCCAAGGCGCTCGCCACGGACGCCGACGTCGTCATCGTCGACCTGGAGGACGCGGTCGCGGCCGAGAACAAGGGCCGGGCCAGGGCCGAGGCCGTCGCCCTGCTCGCCACGCCGCAGCCCCGGGTCCAGATCCGCGTGAACGACGTGCGCACGCCGTACGGGCAGGCGGACCTGCACGCGCTGGCCGCCCTCGTCACCGGGACGTGCGGCGTCCGGCTGCCGAAGGTGGAGTCGGCGGCGGAGGTGCGGGAGATCGCGGCGGCGCTGCCCGGCGTGCCCCTGCACCCGCTGCTCGAGTCCGCCCTCGGGCTGGAACGCGCCTTCGAGATCGCCACCGCCTGCGACGCGGTGGCGAGCATCGGGCTGGGCGAGGCCGACCTGCGCGCCGATCTCGGCGTCAGCTCGGACGGCGGGCTGGCCTGGGCACGGTCCCGGATCGTGGTCGCCGCCCGCGCCGCCGGGCTGCCCGCGCCCACCCAGTCGGTCTACCCGGACGTCCGTGACCTCGCCGGGCTGGCCGCGTCCTGCCTGGAGGGGCGCGCGGCCGGATTCCGCGGCCGGACGGCGGTCCACCCGGCCCAGCTCCCGGTCATCGTCGACGCGTACCGGCCCACCGAGGCGGAGATCGCCGCGGCGCACGAGGTGGTCGCGGCGGCCGGGCAGGGCGCGGTCGCCCTGCCGGACGGCCGGTTCGTGGACGAGGCCATCGTGCGGCAGGCTCGCGGCGTCCTTGAGCTCTCCCACAGGGAGTCGCCCGGTCCGTACTGGGGCCCGCCGGTCACGGCCACGCCGTGAACCCCGGCCGGGTGAATGCGCTGCCCACGGCGATCTCCTGACCGGTGAAGTGGCCCGCGCGCTCGCCGGCCGGCCGGATACCGCGGCGTGCCGATGTCCGGCGGGCGACTCTCAGCGCGGGGCCGAGGCGAGCAGGCCGTAGGCGACCGCGTACCGGTGGCCGAGCACGCCCGCCACGTCGCCCCGGCCGAGCGCGGGGGCGCCGGGCAGCTCACGGGCCAGCACGCCGAGGACCTCCTCGTCGCCCGCCGGGCCGCCGACCACGACGGCACGGCGGACCGGCCCGCCGCCGAGCGCGTCGAGCGCCGCGAGCGCCCGCCGGACGGTCCCGCCGAGCACCTCGCGCTTGATGGACAGCCGCAGGGAGCGCCACTCCGCCGGGCTCATCGCCGACGAGAAGGGCAGCGGCCCGGCCGGGCCGGGCGCGGTCAGCCGTCCCACCAGCCCAGGCGGCGCGGGGGAGTCGAGGAACGCGCGCACGCCGTCCTCGCCGAGCGTCACGTGCGGCGTCTCCACCCGGGCGCACGGCCCGCGTTTCACCCATTCGGCCGCGCCACGCGGGACGCCGAGCGCGGCGGCGACCGCGGCGGTCAGCAGGTCGCCCGCGCCCGCCGCCACGACCTCCCCGGACGGGGCGATCAGGTCCACGGTGCCGCCGCCGAGGTCGATCACCAGGGTGTCCTCGTCCGCTCCGGGCGTGGTGAGGGCCCCGGCGCGGGCCGCCGCGGCCTCGCTCGGCGCGAGCCGTACGGGCACGTCGAGGCCCGCCGGCGGGACGGCGGGCGCCGGGGGGCCCAGCTCGGCCACGAGCAGCGAGCGCGAGCCGACGGTGCCGGCCCGCGCGCTGACCATCCCGGCCACCGCGGCCAGGTCCACCACGGCGCGCTCGACCGACGCCGCCGGGACCTCCCGCGCCCGGCCCTCCGCCGCGTCCTCCCCGGCCCCGAGCTCCGGGGAGGACACGGGCAGCAGGGCGACGACCGCGCTGGACACGTCGTAGAGCCGGGCGCAGACCGCCGCGGCCCCCTCGGGATCGCCCAGCCGCGACCCGAGGAAGAGCGCGTCGGACAGGTGCCGCAGCGGCCGGCCGGGCGGGCGCACCTCCACGGCGACCACCTCGGCGGCGGTTACCGCCGCGAGGTCGATCTGGTCGGCGACCGGCAGCGCGCCTTCGATCCGGTTGGCGATCAGCCGGGCCTCGTCCCCTTCCGCGAGCACCCCCGCGATCGGCACCCCGGCGGCGAGCGCCGCCCGGATCTCCCGCGCGGCCCTCTCGAATCCCGTCCGGCGCGGCACCAGGGCGATCAGCGGCCCCTCCGGCGGTTCCGCGCCGCCCAGCGGGTACGGCCGGCCCACGGCCACGCCCTCGCCGCCCGGGGTGGGGTGGCCCGCGGCGACCACGCGCAGCCGCCCGGCGCGCTCCGGCCCGTACGGCACCTCCACGACCGACGTCGTGACGGGACGCAGGGGCGCCATGACGACCTCGGCCGCCCGGGCCTCCAGGCCCCGCTCGATCCGCCGCAGCAGGGAGACGGCCCCGGCGAGCGACGCGGGCGAGCCCTTGCCGCCGCGCGTCACGACCCGGTCCCAGGCGACCGGAACGCCGCCGCGCGCGACCACGATCTCGGTGGTGGCGTTGCCGACGTCCACGCCCGCGACGAGCCGGGTCACCGCGTCAGGTCCCGCCGCGCGTAGACGTCGCGCGCCTCGCGGACCAGGGCGGCGTTCCGGTGGCAGCTCCGCCCGTCGAGCCACTCGGCGAGGTCGGACAGCTCCGCGGCGGTGGAGCGGCGCGGGCGCAGCGCCTCGTAGACGCGCATCACGTCCTCGTCGGGCAGCAGGGCCAGCTCGGCGGCCCGCCGGAAGTTGGCCGCGAGCTGCGGGTTGCCGTGCCGCTCCGCGACCACCGCCTGGGCCTCCAGGGTCTCGGGGTGGATGCGCAGGTCGTCCCGCGTCACCTCGCCCCGGCGCACCGCGTCCACGGTCACCGACTCCACCGGCCGCCCGGAGTACGCCCTGGTCACAGTGTCAGCTCCTCGGGTCCGGCGCCGGCCCGGCAGCAGGCGCGCTCGATGGCGACGAGCGAGACCACCCGGGTGTGGTAGCGGGCCTCGATCGCCTCGTCCGTGTACGGGTTGCGGGCCGGCTCCGGCGTGCCTCCCTTGGCGTGGCGGCCCGCGTTCACGCCCATCAGCCGGTAGTCCTCGGCCGACAGCACCGGCGCGATGCTGTACAGCTCCAAGTTGGCGAGCGGGGCGAGGTCGCGGCGGTGGATCAGCGCGGTCCCCTTCGCCTGTAGCCCGATGCCGATGCCCGAGCCGGACAGGCGGGCCGCCGACAGCCCGATCATGCCGAGGTCGATCGTGTCGTGGAACCGGACGATCCGGGCGACGCACCCCTCCTCCTCCAGCCCGGCCAGGAGTTGGCGCAGCGCCTCCACCACGGGCAGCCCGGACAGCGTCACCCAGATGTCGCGGCCGGTCGCGGGGGAGACGCCGATGACGACCTCGCGCGGGTCGCCTCTCTGGACGGCCGGGCCCGCGGGCCGCAGCGCGTCCGAGGCGTACGCGGCCTGCTCGCGGCGCAGGTCCTCGACCGAGCGCCGCTGGCGGATGGCGTCGATCTCCGCCTGGCGCTCGGGCGTGGGCTCGTAGCCGGTGCCCGGCCCGGTGTAGTCGTTCGGATCGGTGACGAGGGACAGCACGCGCATCTCGGGCGTGAGGATGGCCGCCGTCTGCAGGCAGTCGCCGCCGACCCTCACCTTGAGCATGTCGAGCAGGCGCTCCGCCTCGGGTTCGAACCCGGTCTCCTGAAGCGCGGTCACGACGTCGGCCATGGTCAGCCCGGTCTCCTGGATGAGACGGGCCGCGTTCGTGACGGCCACCGGGTCGGAGCCGGGGAGGTCCTTGGACCCCGCGGCGTCCACCGCGGCCGCCACCTGCTCGTCGGTGAAGTCCGCCAGGCCGAACCAGGAGTAGACGGCCCGTGCGGCCTGGGCCGCCCGCTCGCGCAGCGCCGCGATCGCGCCGGTGTCGGCGGTGCGCAGGCCGCCGTCCACCCCCCAGTCCCGCTGGATCGCCAGATAGTCGTCGATGTCCTCGGCGTTCCAGTTGGACGGCCCGAACATGTTGTCGTAGCGCTGGATCGAGCCGAAGCCGCTGCAGATGAAGTCCGACCCGGCGAGCAGGATGGGCAGCGTCCGCGCCGTCCTGCGCACGTCGGACTCCGACATCAGCGCGTCGTTGCCGGAGCACGACTCCAGGTTGCGCGCCATGACCATCACGTTCTCGGCCATCAGTCCACGCACGCCGCGCGGCACCGACCCGGCCACGCTGGCGCCGTCGATGCCGCCGTTCTGCACGCCCTGCGCGCCCATCGCCCGCGCCAGCGCGACGCAGCGGGACTCCAGGTAGAGCATCGACCGGCGTTCGGCCCCGCCCATCAGCACCTCGGCGCCCGCGCCGGAGGAGACCCGCATCTTGATCCCCCGGGACGCGTACGCGGAGGTGAGGAACGCCTTCGACCAGGGCGTGTCGTCGCCGTCGGTGAAGACCTGCTCGGTGCCGTACAGCGAGACCGTCTCGGCGTACGACACGAACCCGCGCAGGCCCAGCTCCAGTTCGAGCGCCTCCTCGACCGAGCACTGCACGAGGACGCCCGGCGACCCGACCGCCGCGCCGATCGAGACCGCCACCGCGTTGGAGGGGGCGTCCGCGAGCACCGGCACGGTGGTCTCCAGCTCCCGGAACCCGAACGCGGCGGCGGTCGCCGCGTCGGCCGCGAGCAGCAGCGGGTCGTCCAGCCGGTTGGTGACGTGCGCCTGGTTGGACGGGGTGCGCCGGGCGCGCAGCTTGGTCATCGCCATCACCAGCTCGGCCGGGCGCAGCAGGGCCAGCACCCGGGCGAGCTTGGCGGGGGTCATCCCGGCGCAGAGCCAGACGACCTCCGACCGGGGGATCGACGGATCGACCATCATGCGGGCCGCCGCCACGTCCGACAGCGCCATGGCCTCCACGGCGACCGTGAGGTCCAGGCCGTGCGCCGCGATGAACGCGTCGATCGCGTCGAAGTCGGCGGCCTTCACCCCGTCCATCTCGGTGACCACGCCGTCCTCGAGGACCAGCCCCGGCTCCGGGTCGTACGGAGAGGAGAGGGCGATCAGCCCCAGCTCGGGGTTCTCCACGGCGAAGCCGTCGAGGTTGACCCGCTGGGCGTCCATGAACCGGATCCGGCCGACCGGACCGGGGGCGGCGGCCCGGGTCGTCGGTGGGTCGTCGTGCGGGGGGATCACGCGCTCTCCTCTACCTGGGGTTCGTCCGTCCGGCGGCGGGTCAGTCGCGTTCGACCGTGTCCTCCAGGACGATGCGGCCGATGATCGCGAACTTGGCCGGGTTCCTCGCCCGGAGATAGAGGGCCAGGCCCGCGCCGAGCGCGGCGAACGCCAGCACGATCCACGGGATGAGGCGGAACAGCAGCGTCTTCGACGCGTCGCCGGCCGCGGCCTCCTGGTTCTGGAAGAGCAGCAGGACGACGAAGACCATCGCCAGCCCGCCGGCGAGCGGCGCGATCAGCGTGCGCAGCACGTGCGCGGTCTCCGGATGCTTCTTCCGCACGTGGAAGTAGCCGATGACCGAGAACGAGCAGAGCGACTGCACGATCAGGATCGCCAGCGTGCCGAGCACGGCGAGCAGCGTGTAGAGGTGGATGTAGGGGTCCATGCCCGCGAAGAAGAACGCGAGGACCAGCACCACGGAGATCCCGGTCTGGACGAACCCGGCGATGTACGGCGAGCCGTGCTTGGGGTGGGTGGTGCCGATGGTGGCGCGGGTGCCCGGGATCAGGTTCTCCCGGCCGAGGGCGTAGAGGTAGCGCGAGGCGCAGTTGTGGAACGCCATCGAGCAGGCGAACGAGCCGGTCAGGATGAGCACCTTGAACAGGTCCACCGCCCAGGCGCCGACCAGCTCGCGGGTCGGGTTGAAGAAGATCCCGGCGAACTCGGTGGCGGCCAGCTCCGGCGCCTTCACGCCGTTGGCGGCGACCGTCATCCACGAGATGAACGTGTAGAAGAGCCCGATGCCGATGACGGAGACGAGCGTGGCCTTGGGGACGATGCGCTTGGGGTCGCGCGACTCCTCGCCGTACATGGCGGTGGACTCGAAGCCCACCCACGACCAGAAGCACATGAAGAGCCCGAGCCCGACCGCGCCCGCGGCCAGGCCGTTCGTCTGGAAGGCGTTGAGCGGGTTGATCGACGACGCCATGAGCCCGTCGGGGCCGCCGCCGTGGAACAGCGTCACGGTCGCGGTGATGCCCAGCATCACGATCTCGGTGATCAGGAAGAAGCCGAGGACCTTCGCGGTGAGGTTGACGTCGAAGTAGGTCAGCACGGAGTTGAGGCCGAGGCCGAGGAAGGCGAACCACAGCCAGTGCACGTCCACGCCGGCCATGGTCAGGAAGGTGTCGTGGGCGGAGTAGGCGAAGAAGCCGATGAGGGACGCCTCGAACACGACGTACGCCATGGTCGCGAGCAGGCCGGCCACCATGCCGGCGACCTGGCCGAGGCCGTGGGAGATGTAGCCGTAGAAGGCGCCCGCGGAGGTGATGTGCTTCGCCATGGCGACGTAGCCGACGGAGAAGATCGTCAGCACGATCGTGGCGAAGAGGTAGCCCGCCGGCGCGCCGAGGCCGTTGCCGAAGCCGAGCGCGATCGGGACGTTGCCCGTCATGGCGGTGATGGGGGCGGCGGTGGCGACGGCCATGAAGATGACGCCGGTCAGGCCGACGGCGTCCTTTCTGAGGCGGCTGACGCCCTGGGTCTCGGCGGGCGCTTTCGCCCGTGTCTCAAAGGTGCTCACAGAGTGCCCTCCCGAAGACCGTTGTGGGGGGAGATGTGTGCCAAGTCACACAAGGTGCGGCAAATCGTGCCACCCTATGGTTGGGCCGGGCAAGACCTGTGGTGTTTCTTCCTTCGCATAAAAGCAACCATTGACGTTTGATGGACATCCAGCTAACTATTTGGTCCAACCGATTCACAGACCGATGGGACCGGGATGCTGGACTACGGGCTGTTCACGTTCGCGTCGAAGGACGAGGTGCTGGAGAAGTCCTCGACGTACTGGAATCCAGGGAAGACGCAATTCTGGATCGACTCCGGGGTCCCCCTGGTCATCGACCGCAGAGAGGGCTACTTCCTCTACGACGTCTCGGGCCGGCGCCTGATCGACGTCCACCTCAACGGCGGCACCTACAACCTGGGCCACCGCAATCCGGAGGTCGTGGCCGCGCTCAAGCAGGCCATGGACCACTTCGACATCGGCAACCATCACTTCCCCTCGCTCGCCCGCACCGCGCTCGCCGAGGCGCTGGTCGCCACGGGTCCCCCGGGCATGAGCAAGGTGATCTACGGCAGCGGCGGCGGCGAGGCCATCGACATCGCGCTCAAGACCGCCCGGCACGCCACCGGCAAGCGCAAGATCGTCTCGATCGTCAAGGCGTACCACGGGCACACCGGCCTCGCCGTCGGCACCGGCGACGACCGGTTCGCCAAGCTCTTCCTGGCCGACCGGCCCGAGGAGTTCACACACGTGCCGTTCAACGACCTGGCGGCGATGGAGTCGGCGCTGCGAGGCCGGGACGTCGCGGCGGTCATCATGGAGACCATCCCCGCGACCTACGGCTTCCCGCTCCCCAGGCCCGGCTACCTGGAGGGCGTCAAGCGGCTCTGCGAGACGTACGACGCGCTCTACATCGCCGACGAGGTGCAGACCGGGCTCATGCGGACCGGCGAGCTGTGGGCGATCACCAAGCACGGCATCGCCCCCGACATCCTGGTCACCGGCAAGGGCATCTCGGGCGGTCTCTACCCGATCGCGGCCGTGCTGGTCAGCGAGCGGTGCGCCGGCTGGCTCACCGAGGACGGCTTCGCCCACATGGCGACGTTCGGCGGCGCCGAGCTGGGCTGCATCGCCGCGCTCAAGGCGCTGGAGATCTGCAACCGGCCGCAGACCCGCTCGATCGTCCACCACGCGTCGGACCTGTTCCGCCGGGGCCTGGAGCGGATCCAGGCCGACCATCCCGACTGGTTCACCGGCATCCGGCAGAACGGACTGGTCATCGGGCTGGAGTTCAACCACCCCGAGGGCGCCAAGCACGTCATGCGGCAGCTGTACCAGCTCGGCGTCTGGGCGATCTTCTCCACGCTCGACCCGCGCGTGCTGCAGTACAAGCCGGGCATCCTGATCGACCCGGAACTGGCGGAGGAGATTCTCGACCGTACGGCCCTCGCCGTCGCGCGGGCCGCGAAGGAGGCCCAGAGATGAGCCCGGAGATGGGCCCGGAGATGGGCGCGGAGATGAGCGCCCCTGTGACGACGGACTCCCCGGCGGCCGCCGGAGGGATGCTGGAGCGGGCGCGGTGGGCCGCCCGGGCCTACGCCCGCTACGACAAGGCGAGCGTCGACCGCGTCGTCGCCGCCGTCGCCCGCGCTGGGGCCGAGTCGGCCACCCGGTACGCCGAGTGGGCGGTGCGCGAGATCGGCTTCGGCGTCGCCGAGCACAAGGCGCGCAAGAACGTCGCCTGCTCGACCGGGCTGGCCGAGGCGTACGCGGGGGACGACTACGTCTCGCCGCGCGCCGACCCCTCCGGCAAGATCCTGTCGATCCCGCGGCCGGCCGGCGTGGTCTTCGCGCTCACGCCGTCCACGAACCCGGTCGCCACGGTCTACTTCAAGATCCTCCTGGCGCTGATGACGCGGAACGCGATCGTCATCAGCCCGCATCCGATGGCCAAGGAGTGCTGCGCCGACGCCGCCCGGACGCTGGCCGAGGCGGCGGTCGCCGCCGGCGCCCCCGACGGGGTGATCCAGGTCGTCGAGGAGCCGAAGCTGCCGCTCGTCGAGGCGATGATGGCCAGCCCGCTCGTGGACGTCGTCGTCGCCACGGGCGGCACGCCGGTCGTCCGCGCCGCGTACCGGTCGGGCAACCCGGCGCTCGGCGTCGGCCCGGGCAACGTCCCGGTGCTGGTGGACCGCACGGCCGACCTGGAGTCGGCGGCGCGGCTGATCGTGGAGAGCAAGAGCTTCGACAACTCGATCCTCTGCACCAACGAGTCCGTGCTGATCGCCGAGGACGCGATCGCCGACCGGCTGGTCTCCCTCATGCGCGGCGCTCACCTGCTGTCGGAGGCGGAGCGCGACCGGGTGCGCGACGCGCTCTTCCCCGGCGGGACCTTCGACACCCGCTTCGTGGGCAAGGACGCGACCTGGATCGCCGAGCGGGCCGGCGTGCGGGTGCCGCCGGGCACCACGGTGCTGCTCGCCCCGATCGACGCCGCGGTGCCCGAGGAGCCCCTGGCCCACGAGAAGCTCTGCCCGGTGCTCGCCCTGCTCCGCGTGCCCTCGGCCACGAGCGGGATCGCCGCCGCCAAGGCCGTGCTGCGCATCACCGGAGCGGGCCACTCGGCCGCGATCCACAGCACCGACCCGCGCACGATCATGGAGTACGGCGCGGCCGTGCCTGTGCTGCGGATCTCCGTCAACTCCGGCAACAGCCTGGGCTCCTCCGGCATCCACACCAACCTGCCGATCTCGATGACGATCGGCACCGGGTACGTCGGCGGGTCCTCGGCCGGGGGCAACCTCCAGCCGGGCGACCTCGTCAACTGGACCCGGGTCGCCTACCACGTGGACGCGCCGTTCGGGGACTTCGCCGGGCTCGACCCGTGGTCGCCGCCCGACGGGCCGGTCCCGGGCTATCCCGAGCCGTCCAACGCCCGCCGTCCCGGCCTCGCCGTACCGGTGGAGGCGTCCGGGCCGGGCGGGTTCGGATCGGGCGGGTCCACGGCCGGGTCGGGGGCGGGCGCGCCGCAGGACGCGCTGCGCGACGAGATCCGGCGGCTGATCCTCGAAGAGCTCGCGTCGCTGGTGAGGTCCTGACATGGCCGAGTTGCGCTCCTTCATCTTCATCGACCAGCTCCAGCCGCAGACCATGTGCTACCTCGGCACCTGGATGCGCGGCGCGCTGCCCCGGCTCAACCAGGCGGCGCAGATCATCGAGATCGCTCCGGGCCTGGACATCGAGCCGCTCACCGATGTGGCGCTCAAGCACGCGGACGTGAAGGCGGGCGTGCTGGTCGTCGAGCGGCAGTTCGGTTACCTGGAGTTCCACGGCCAGATCGGCGAGGTCCGGGCGGCGGCCGGAGCGGTGCTCGACGCGCTCGGCGCGACCGTCGCCGACGCGGTCGCCCCGCGCATCCTCGCCTCCGAGATCGTGTCGAGCCTGGACGGGCAGCACGCCTTCCTGATCAACCGGAACCGGGTCGGCTCGCTGGCCCTGCCCGGCGAGTCGCTGTTCGTCCTGGAGTGCCAGCCCGCCTCGTACGCCATCCTCGCCGTCAACGAGGCGGAGAAGGCCGCCGAGGTGAAGGTCGTCGACTACCGCATGATGGGCGCGACCGGCCGCGTGTACCTGTCGGGTCGTGAGTCCGACGTACGGCAGGCCGCGGACGCGGCGCGGCAGGCCCTCGGCGACCGCATGGCCGTACCGGGAGGCCGGGCATGACCGCGCGCCTTCGACGTACCCGGGCGGCCGGGCGCGACCGCGCGCGGGTTTCCGGCCGCGTCCCCGAGCGAACGAGCGGGGAGGTGACATGAACCAGCCGGACGAGCTGCGCCTGCTGGTGCGGGAGGTCCTGCGCGAGCTCCTGCCCGCGGTGCTCCCCGCGCTCGCGGCCCAGCCGGCGGGCGGCGGCCGGTCGGCCGCGCCGTCCCCGGGGCCGGTGGTCGAGCCGGTCGCGGCCGGGCCGGATGGCGACCTCACCGCCTTCGTCCTGCGCGTCCTCGACCTCGCCGCCGACCCGGCGCGCGCCGCGGACATCCGGGCCGGGCGGCTCAGGTTCCGCCTCACCCCGCCCGAGAGCGCCCCGCCCGGGAGCGCCCCCGAGAACACGTCGGCCGATGCCCACGCAGCGCCGGAGGCCGCTCCGCCCGCGACGGGCGTCCCGGCCGGGTCCACGAGCGCCGGGGCCGCACCCGAGGCGGTCCACCGGCGGGAGAAGGGCGCGGTCACCGAGCGGCACGTCGCGGCAGCGGCGGCGGCCGGAGCGCGCCTGGTCCTCGGGCCCAGGGCCGTGCTCACCCCGCTCGCGCGGGAGCGGGTACGCGCCACCGGCCTCGTCGTCGAACGGGAGGGCTGATGCTGCGCGGCACCGTCACGGCCAGCGTGTGGGCCACCAAGCGGATCGACGGCATCCCGGGCGGCGCCTTCCTGGAGGTCGAGCTCGACGGAGGGGGCCGGATGGTCGCCTTCGACGTGCTCGGCACCGGGATGGGCGAGCGGGTCCTGGTCGTCCAGGGCTCCGTGGCCGCCTCCTGGTTCACCGCGAGACAGGTTCCCCCGCCGATCGACGCCCTGATCATCGGCTCCATCGACGACCCCCAATGAGCACCCCCGCAGGCAACCTCAGCCAGCCCGGCCAGAAGGAGAAGACGAAATGGCGAACAACGCGATCGGCCTGATCGAGACCAAGGGCTACGTGGCGGCGCTCGCCGCGGCGGACGCCATGGTCAAGGCGGCCAACGTGACCATCGTGGGCCGAGAGCAGGTCGGCTCCGGGCTCGTGGCCGTCACCGTGATCGGCGACGTCGGCGCGGTCAAGGCGGCGACGGAGGCGGGCGCCGAGACCGCCTCCAACGTCGGCGAGCTCGTCTCGGTCCACGTCATCCCGCGCCCGCACGCCGACCTGACGCGCGCCTTCAACGTCTCGTCCGGTGAGTAGCGCTCCCGCCTCCCGCCCCCGTGCGCGCGCCGCCAAGGCGGCGCCCGCCGCGGACCCCACCCCGGCCCCCGCGTCCGCTCCGCCGTCGTCCTCCGAGGGCCGGCGCACGGCGGAGCTGCGGGTGTACCTGCTGGTGGAGAACCTGCGGCGGCAGTTCACGGCGGCGATGGCGGCGCCCACGAGAGCCCGCGGCTATCCGCCGTACGAGGGACAGCACGCGCTCATCGTCGAGGTCGCTCCGGGCCTGGCCATCGAGCGGGTCATCGACCTCGCGCTGCGCGCGGTGCCGTCCGTCGAGCCCGGCATCCTCTTCGTCGAGCGCCAGTTCGGCGTGCTGGAGGTGCACGGCTCGTCGCTCGACGACGTACGGCGGGCCGGGCAGGCCATCCTCGACGGCATCGGTGCGTCGGCGGGCGACCAGCTCCGGCCGCGCATCCTCTACACCGACGTCATCGAGGGGGTCACCGACCAGCACGCGGTGCTCATCAACCGCAACCGGCAGGCCTCGATGGTCCTGCCGGGGGAGACGCTGCTGGTCTGCGAGATGACCCCGGCGCTGTTCGCGACGGTCGCGGCCAACGAGGCCGAGGCCGCCGCGCCCGACATCACGCTCGTCGACGTCCAGATGATCGGCTCGGCCGGCCGGCTGTACATCAGCGGCCGACCCGCGTCGGTGCGGGCGGCCCGCGACGCCATCGTCCGGGTCCTGGAGTCGGTCGAGGGCCGGGACCACTAGACGGGACCGCTGGACGGGACCGCTGGACGGGACCGCTGGCGCGGTGACCGGAGGTCGCCGGGGCCCGCTTCGGTGTGGCCCCCGCACGCTCCGAGCCCCGAACCGGTTTATCCGGTCACCGCACCAGGAGATGTTCCCCGGATCTCCGCCGATGTGCCGCGTCGTCCCGGCGACGGCGCGGCCGAAGGGGGCGGAGTCCGCGCGGCCGTAAGCGTGCCCGCAGGAAAACGCCGGTCCGCAACAGCCCTGTCTCATTTCCCGGCAGCCATTGATTTTCCGGACACGATCCAGGAGCGTCCCCCGAAAAGCGCAGGGGCGCGGCCTGGCAGCGGGCCGTGCCCGCGACCCCCACCCGTAGGAGCCACACGAGCCATAGGAGATCCAATGCAGGTCCATGACCTGTCCGGGGGAGACGACGTCCTCGCCCGAATAGAGAGGGTCGCCCACGCCGCCCTCCGGCGGTACGACGTCTCCCCTGACGCCGGCGTGACGCTCCTCAACGTCTCGGAGAACGCCACCTTCCTGGTGGACGACTCCGGCTCCCGCACGGTTCTGCGCGTCCACCGGCTCGGCTACCACTCGCCGGAGGCGATCGCCTCCGAGCTCGACTGGCTGGCCGCGCTGCGCGCCGACGCGGGGATACGGACGCCCACGGTGGTGCCCGCCCGCGACGGCTCGCGGGTCGTCACGGTGGACGATCCCGGAGCCCAACCGCGTCGCTGCGTGATGTTCGAGTACCTGCCCGGGACGGAGCCGGCCGAGGACCGGCTGGTCGAGTCCTTCGAACCCCTCGGGGCGATCACGGCCCGGATGCACCGGCACGCCCGGGGCTGGGCGCGGCCCGCAGTTTTCACCCGCTTCCACTGGGACACCGACGCGGCGTTCGGCCCGGAGCCGCGCTGGGGCCGGTGGCAGGACGGCGTGGGCGTCGATCGCGAGGTCCACGAGGTGCTCTCCCGGCTGGAGAAGGAGTTGTGCGACCGGCTGGCGCGATTCGGCAGGGGACCGGAGCGCTACGGCCTGATCCACGCGGACCTGCGGCTGGCGAACCTGCTGGTCGACGCCGCGGACGGGACGAGCGTCATCGACTTCGACGACTGCGGCCTCGGTTGGTACCTGTACGACCTCGGCGCGGCGGTCAGCTTCATCGAGCACTACCCCCAGGTCCCCGAGATGATCGACTCCTGGGTCCGGGGCTACCGGAGCGTCCTCGACCTGCCGACGGCGGACGAGGACGAGATCTGGACGTTCATCATGCTCCGCCGCCTGCTCCTCGTGGCCTGGATCGGCTCCCACTCGGCCGCCGACGTCGCGGTGGAACTGGGCGCCGGATACACCCACGGCAGCTGCGAGCTGGCCGAGCGGTACCTCAGCGGATCACTCTGATACGGATCACTCTCGAGGAGTGCGTGTGTTCACTTCAGTGGCGGGTCGGTCGGTCGTCGTCACCGGCGGAAGCAAGGGCATCGGCAAGGGCATCGCGCGCGTCTTCGCCAGGGCGGGCGCCAGGGTTCTCATCGTGGGCAGGGACGAGGACGGGCTGAAGGCGGCGGCCGAGGAGCTGGGCGCGACCTATGTCGTCGCGGACGTCTCCCGCGCCGCCGACTGCGCGCGGATCGCGGAGGCCGCGGTCGAACGGCACGGCGGCGTGGACGTGCTCTGCGCCAACGCCGGGATCTTCCCGGACCGGAAGCTGGCCGACATGACCGAGGCCGACATCGACGAGGTCCTCGGCGTCAACCTCAAGGGCACCATGCTGTCCGTACGGGCGTGCCTGCCCGCGCTCGAGGCGTCCGGGCGCGGCCGGGTGATCCTCACCTCCTCGATCACCGGTCCGTTCACCGGGCTGCCGGGCTGGTCGCACTACGGCGCGAGCAAGGCGGCCCAGCTCGGCTTCATGCGTACGGCGGCGCTGGAGCTCGCGCCCAAGCGGGTCACGGTCAACGCGGTGCTGCCCGGCAACATCATGACCGAGGGGCTGGCCGACCTCGGCGATGAGTACCTGCGCGCCATGGAGTCCTCCATCCCGCTGCGCAGGCTCGGCTCGGTCGAGGACATCGGCAACGCCTGCCTCTTCCTCGCCACCGACGAGGCGGCCTTCATCACCGGCCACTCCCTGGTCGTGGACGGCGGTCAGGTGCTTCCGGAATCGAAGGACGCACTGGACGTATTGTGATCTAATCGGATGGACCCATGCTCCGTCATGGTTCTTGGCCATGGTGTGGGAGGTGCATGAGGTGTCCCGCGAGGGTGACGGCGAGTCCGCGGTCGACGCGACTCGGCGGGAGGTCCTGCGGCTGATCTCGACCGGCGAGCTGCAGCCCGGTCAGCGACTCGGGGCCGAGCGGGAGATCGCGGCCCGGATGGGCGTCAGCCGTACCACCCTGCGCCAGGCGCTCGGCCTGCTCGAACAGGCGGGCGCGGTGCGCAGGGTGCCCGGCAGGGGCGGCGGCACCTTCGTCAGCGGCAGCAAGGTCGAGCGCGACCTGTCGAGCGTCGTCGGCGTGCCCGACCTGCTGCGCGAGCAGGGCTTCACCGCGGGCTCCCGGGTGGTGCGCGCCACCATTGCGGGCGCGGACGAGCCGACGGCGGCGGCGCTCGGGATCCAGCCCGGCGATCTCGTCACCGAGATCGTCCGCATCCGGTTCGCCGACGGCGTCCCCCTCTCGCTGGAGCAGGCGCGCTTCCCCGCGCTGCGCTTCCCCGGGCTGCTGGAGCAGCCGCTCGGCGGCTCGGTCTACGAGCTGCTCGCCGCGCAGTACGGCGTGCGTCCGGCCGCCGCACTCGAACGCATCGAGGCGGTGTCGGCGGGCGAGGAGGAGGCGGCCGTCCTCGGTGTGGAGCCGGGCGTTCCGGTGCTGGCCATCAGCCGCACCACCTCCGACGAGCGGGGCGTGCCGTTCGAGTTCTCCCAGGACATCTTCCGAGGCGACCGGACCCGCATCCTCGTCCATGTGAGCGGCGCGACCGGCACCACCCACTCCGCCCGCGAGCAGGGGCGGCTGGTCCACTTCCCGGACGGCCGGCCCAAGGACTCGCCGGCGGACGGCGTGAAGACCGAGGGGCTGTAGGGGCCGCGTGCCGGGACGCGCCCGAGGGTAGGGGCACGGGGAGACCCCGCGTGAGAGGACCCCGCCGTGGACGCCGCCGACCCTGCCGCCGTAAGCCGGATTCCTGAGGCGCGTACCGAGGGGAGCGCCGACGAACCCCACGGGCAGGGGCCGCTGACCCGGGTCAGGGTCGCGAGCGCGCCGGTCAACTTCGGCGTGTACACGGCGGAGGGCGCGCCGATCGCCGCCGACGACATGCTGGCGATCACGCGTGCCGCCGGATACGACGGGACGGACTCCGGCCCCATCGGCTATCTCGGCACCGGGGCCGAGCTGGCCGATCGGCTCGCCCGGCACGGCCTCGGCCTGGCCGGCGGCTGGGTGGACCTCCGGTACGGCGACGCCCGCGGCTTCGCCGAGGACCTGGCCGCGCTGGAGGCGGCCCTGGCCGTGTTCGCCGGCGTCTCGGTGGACGACCCCGGGTTCGCACCACGGCCGACGCTCGCCTGCCCGCCGAACCCGGCGCGGTTCGCCCGGCCCGGCGCGCCGGTCGATCGGGAACTCCGGCTCGCCCCGGACGAGTGGCCGGGATTCGCCGCGCGGGTGCGCGAGGCCGCCGCGCGGTGCCGCGACCGGGGCCTCGAACCCGTCTTCCACCCCCACCTCGGCACCGACGTGGAGACCGAGGAGGAGGTCGAGCGGCTGCTCGACCTCACCGGCGTGTCCCTCTGCCTCGACACCGGGCACCTGTGGCTCGCGGGCGGCGACCCGGTCGCCGCGGTCGGACGCTGGGCCGATCGGATCCGGCAGGTCCACGTCAAGGACGCCTCCCGCGACACGCTCGCCCGTGTCCGCGCCGCGGGCGGCGACCTGGGGGAGGCCGTCCGCCGGGGCGTCTTCCCGCCGCTCGGCGCGGGCGACCTCGACGTCGGGGCCGTGCTACGCGCGCTGGAGCGGGCCGGTTACGAGGGGTGGGTGGTCGTCGAGCAGGACGTCCCGGCCACCGGGCGGGATCCGGAGATCGTGGCCGCCGACCAGGTGGCCAACCGGGAGTGGTTGGCCCGGGCGGGACTGGTCGGCGGCCACGCGCCTACCGCTTCACCGGTGCCGCGAGGGCATGGGTGACGGAGGCGAGTTCGTGCCAGCGGGCGGACAGGACGTCCGCCGCGCCGGGGACCAGGGCGGAGCCGGAGTCGAGCAGGTCCGCCCACAGCGACCGGCCGACGACGAAGCCGCTCGCGCCGGAGGCGCACGCGACGGCCACCTGGCGGACGACCGCCCCGAAGTCCTGCCCGCCGGACAGGATCGTCCACGGGAGCGATCCCGCCGCGGTGTTCAGGTCGTCGCAGGCCGCGCGCGCGGCGGCGTGCCCGGCGACGGCGTCCACCCCGGCGGGGAAGGCGAGCTTGAGGAAGTCGGGCGCGCGGCGCGCCACCTCCGCCACGACGTCGAGCTGACGGCGGCGCAGCGACTCGGCCGGCTCCTCCCGGTCGCGCGGCATCACCAGGACCTCGGCCATGACGGCGAGGCCCACCGCGTGGAAGGCCGCGATCACCCGTTCGAGCAGCGCGAACCGGTCGGCCGACCCGGCGTCGTCCAGGTCCTCCACCCACATGAGCTTGATCGCGTCCGCTCCGGCCGCCGCCACGGTCGCGGCGTCCCTCCCGTCCGCGAGCAGGCGCTCCGCGGGCACGGGCGCGGTGGGCGCGGTCTGCCGCTCCAGCCCGACGATCAGGCCGGACGGCGTGACGACGTCGCGGGACAGGCAGGCGGGCGCGCCGTACTCGACGTCGACGAGCACCGACGACGGAAGGCCGCGCAGCGCGGCGACGATGTCCGCCTTGGGGCGGGCCAGACCCGCCGCGTCCGGGACCGGCGCGACCGGCCAGGCGTCGGGGCCGTGGTCGACGGCGAGTGACAGCATCCGGCCGGACGGGTCGAGGACCCGCTGTACGGCGAGGCGGCGCCGCCCGGCGTCCGGCAGCCCGGGGACGCGCGGCGCGACGGGGGCGCGGCGCGGGCCGACCGACGGCGTGCCGTACGGCTGGTCCGCGCTCCAGCGGCGCTCGGGGCGGGCGGAGAGCGCGCGGGCGGCCGCCGCGCACAGGCCGAGGAACCCGTCCGGGTCCCAGGCCGCCCGGCCGACGAAGAGGCCGTCCACCTCGGCGCTGCGGGCCAGCTCGTCCACGTTGCCGGGGTTGACGCTGCCGCCGTAGAGGATCACCGGGTCGGCCTGGCCGAGATCCTTCAGCACCGCGCGCACCGCCGCGTGGACCGGCTCGACCTCGGGCAGCGTCGCCGCCCGCGAGCCCTCGCCGATCGCCCAGACCGGCTCGTACGCCACCAGGACCCGGTCACGCTCCTCCGGGCGGACCCGGGCGAAGGCGGCGCGGACCTGCCCGGTCACGTGCTCGAGCGCCCGGCCCTCGTCGCGGATCACCTGGCTTTCGCCGACGCACAGCACGACCCGCATGCCGTGCTCCAGGGCCGCGGCCACCTTGGCCGCGACCAGGTCGTCGGTCTCGTGGTGGTCGCGGCGGCGCTCGGCGTGGCCGATCTCGACCAGCGCGGCGCCCGTCTCCGCGATCATCGCGGCGCTCACGTCGCCGGTGTGCGCGCCGTCGGGCCAGGGCGAGGTGTCCTGCGCGCCGACCAGGACCGGCGAGCCGCGCAGCGCCCCGGCGACCCGGTTCAGGTGCGGGTACGGCGGGATCACGAAGAGCCGCAGCGGCCCGTGGTGGCCCGGCCATCCCGCGGCGAGGGCGGCGGCGAACCGCTCGGCCTCCGCCACGGACTTGGTCATCTTCCAGCTCGTGCCGATCCAGAACTCTCTGCCGGACATGCCTGTTCTCTTCCTCATCCCCACGTTGTCCTCGCGCCGTCCACGATCAACCGGAACCGTTCGTACGCGTCGTCCATCCGCCGCCGGCCCGCTTCCTCGGGCTCGTATGTCGAAAGGTCACGCACGGTGGCCGCGACCGCCTCGGGCAGGTCGGCGTACACGCCGGCGCCGACGCCCGCGACCATGGCCGCGCCCAGCGCGCCGACCTCCCGGGCCGACGTCGTGGTCACCGGCAGTCCGAGCCCGTCGGCGAACATCTGCAGCCAGGTCGCGCTGCGGGTCGCCCCGCCGCTGATCCGGGCCGTGTCCACGGTGAAGTGCGACCGCAGCGCGTCGGCGTGCCAGCGGTGGTTGTGCACCACGCCCTCGTACAGCGCGCGCACCAGGTGGCCGCGGGTGTGCCAGCCGCGCAGGCCGACGAATCCGGCGCTGGCCGCCGCTCCCTCGGGCGAACCGTACAGGAAGGGCAGGTAGGTGACCTCGGACGGGCCGTCGAGGACGGCGTCCACCTCGTGCGACAGCCGGGTGAAGACCTCGTCCGCCTGCCCGGCCTCGCGCAGCTCGGCCCCGCACAGCGACTGGACGAACCATTCGAGGTTCGTCGCCGAGGCGGGGGAGAGCGCCATGTTCAGCCAGCGGCCCGGCTCGACGAAGCTGCGGCAGTACCACGACCGGCTGGGCGCGGGCGCGTCGCTGACCACCTGGTTGATGCTGTAGGACCCGGCGACCACCGACAGCGTGCCCGGCCGGTGGACCCCGGTGGCGAGCGCGCACGCGTCCACGTCGTGCAGGCCCGACACCACCGGCGTCCCCGCCCGCAGGCCGGTGCGGCGGGCGGCCTCGGTGGTCACCGCGCCGGCCACCTCGTGGCTGTTCACGATCGGCGGCAGCAGGTGCCGCCACCGGCCCAGGCCGTACGCGTCCACGACGGCGTCGGACCAGGTCTGGGTGTGCGGGTCGGTGAACGACTGGCTGGCCTCGGTGGGGTCGGTGCTCACCGCGCCGGTGAGCCACGCCTTCAGCAGGTCCTTGCAGCCGACGACGGCGGCGGTGCGCGCGACGACGTCGGGCTCGTGCTCGGCGAGCCAGGCGAGGACGGTGGCCGGGCTGGGCGCCCACGGCCGCTGCCCGCTGGCGGCGAAGGCGCGTTCGGCGGTGCCGTCCCGCTCCCAGCGGTCGAGCAGCGGCTGGGCCCTGCTGTCCAGCGAAAGCACGCCGGGCCGGGTCGGGACGCCGTCCGCGTCGACGAGGTAGAGGCCGTCGCCGTGCCCGGTCAGCCCGACGGCGACGATCTCCTCGGGCGGGACCCGCGTGGCGATCTCGCCGAGCACGGTGTCGAACGCGGAGCGCAGGGCGGTGAGGTCCCGCTCGACGTGGCGCGGGGCGGGGGTCTCGGCGCGCAGCCGGGCCGAGGCGCGCGCGACCTCGGCGCCGGACCGGTCGAACACGACGGCCTTCAGGACGGTGGTGCCGGCGTCGATCCCCAGCAGGAGAGGGGATCCCGGGCGGTGGCCGGACACGTGTCAGCCGATCTCGCTGAGGCGGTGGATGTAGGTGCGGTATCCGGCGATGTCCCGCTCGACCCGCTCCGCGTCCCAGCCGCAGTGCTCGGCCAGTACGGCGCCGATCCGCTCCAGCGCCGGGACGCCCAGGTCGGGTTCGAGGCCGATCATGGTACGGCGGGCGACGACGTCGGCGATCGTGGTGGCGAACTCCTCGCGCACCGCGAAGACGACCTGCGCCGCGATGGTGCCGGTCGCCTCGTCCACGACCTCGGCCAGGCGCGGGTCGGCGGCGGCGAGCGCGGCGACGTCGGCCGCCCGCGTGCCGTACACGCGGACCAGGCGCGCGGCGCTCGCGGCGGGCAGGCCGGACGACGCGGTGAACTCGCGCGCGAACGCGTCGAGGTCGAGAGCGCGGGCCCCGGGCAGCCGCATCCGGGCGGTGGCGCTGCGCCGCCGCGTCCAGCGGCGCGACAGGCGCGGCGGGCGGGGGCTCCGGCGGGCCATGATCTCGTCCACGGCCTCCTCGGCGAGCCCGCGGAACGTGGTGAGCTTGCCGCCGATCACGGAGATCAGGCCGATGACGTCGGGGGCGTGGTCCACGAGCAGGTGCCGCCGCGAGATGTCGCCCTCCGGCTTGTCCGCGTCGTACGGCAGGGGCCGCACCCCGCAGTAGCTGTAGCGGACGTCGGCGGGGGTGAGCCGGGCGGAGGGAATGATCCGGTTGGTCTCCTCCAGGATGTAGGCGAGCTCCTCCTCGTCGCTGCGCGCGCTGTCGAGGTCGCCGTCGAAGCGCAGGTCGGTGCTGCCGATGAGATAGCGGCCGAGCCACGGGATGACCATCAGCGGCCGGCCGTCGCGGTGCGCCTCATAGTAGAACGCCTGGTCGGGCGCGCCGGGGAACGGGTCGACGACGTAGTGGCTGCCCTTGGTGCCGCCCATGCGGCGGACGCCCGCGCGCTCGCCGAGCGCGGCGGCCAGCGTCTGGTCCACCCAGGGGCCGGAGGCGTTCACGACGACGGGGGCGGCGATCTCGTGGCGCTCGCCGGTCAGCCGGTCGGTGAAGCCGACCCCGCGCACCCGGTCGCCGGAGAGCAGGATCTCGTCCACCTGGGCGTAGGTCAGTACGGTGGCGCCCTCGGCGGTCGCGGCGATGGCGGTCTCCAGGACCATGCGCTCGGCGAACTCGACCTGTGCGTCGTAGTAGGCGGCGCCACCCTGCAGGCCTTCCGGGCTGAGGCCGGGGCACAGCCGCAGCAGTTGCTCCTTGGAGTAGACCCGGTGGTGGTCCACCGTCTTGTCGAAGCTGAGCACGTCGTAGGCGACCATGCCGAGCCGCAGGATGGCCTTGCCATGCGCGTTGCCCCGGTAGAACGGGAGGACGAACCGCAGCGGCTTGACCAGGTGCGGGGCGGCCTGCAGCAGCCACTCGCGCTCGCGCAGGGACTCCCGGACCAGCCGGACGTCCTTCTGCTCCAGGTACTTGAGCCCGCCGTGTACCATCCGGCTCGACCAGGACGAGGTGCCGGAGCCGACGTCCCCCTTGTCCAGCAGGGCCACCCGCAGGCCGCGCGCCGCCGCGTCCCAGGCGATGCCGACGCCGTTGACACCCGCGCCGATGACGACGAGGTCGACGCCGCGGGCGAGCCGGCCGAGCGCCTCGGCGCGGCGCCGCCGCAGCGCCTCCGGCGTGCCTGCGGTGTCCCGGGTCAGCCCGTCCGGTGCGGACGGGTACGCGGACGAGGGCGCTGCGGACGTGGTCGGGTCCGGCTGGTTCATATCTCGTGTCACCTTGGTCGGTCGGTTCGACATGGCCTTCGACATGGCCGGGGCCCCCGCGGAGCGGGGCTGCGGTCGTACGTCCGGCGGGGCCGCGCGGCGAGGGGCGCCCAGATGTCCGCGCCCCGCCTTCAGGACGTTACATCACATCTTTCGTGTGACATCCAGCAGTATCAGATGTGAAAAATATACCTGTCAACGTCTTGTTACGGTGAAATTAACCATCTAACGTGTCCCATCAAGCAGCGATGCTGTTAGATCTACGTCAACCTCGCCACATCGGAGTCAGCGTGAACGGTTCGCTCGAGTGCCGGGATCTCACGAAAAGCTTCGGAGGTCTCCCCATTCTGCGCGGCGTGAGCCTGCGGCTGGAGCCCGGCACGGTCACCGTGCTGGCCGGTGAGAACGGCGCGGGCAAGTCCACGCTCTTGAAGATCATTTCCGGTCAGCTCCGCCCGGACACCGGAGAGGTCCTCTCCGGCGGCGAGCCGCTCGCCCCGGGCGACGTACACGCCGCGCGCGGGGCCGGCATCGGCATCGTCCCGCAGGAGCTCGCGCCGATCCCCGACCTGTCCATCTACGAGAACCTTTTCGTGGGCAGGGAGAAGCGCACCAGGACCGGCCTGCTCGACCGGCGCGGCATGATCAAGGCCGCCCGCGAGATGCTCACCGTCTTCGGCATCGACCTCGACCCGCGCACCCCGATGCGCCGGCTGTCGGTCGGCATGACCCAGCTCGTCGAGATCGTCAAGAACACGTCGTGGGGCGCGCGGGTCGTGCTCCTCGACGAGCCCACCTCCGCGATCTCCGACCGCGAGGTCGACCGGCTCTTCACCCTGATCGACCAGCTCCGCGGGCGTGGCGTGGCCATCGTCTACACCACGCACAAGATGGCGGAGATCCAGGCGGTCGCCGACCGTGTCGTGGTCCTGCGCGACGGCAAGCTCGTCGCCGACGAGCCGCTGTCGGCCCTCTCGGAGCACGACATCGTCCAGCACATGATCGGCAGGGAGCTGTCGGAGCTCTTCCCGGCCCGGCCGGAGCCCGGGGCGGAGGTCGCCCTCCGCGTGGCCGGCGTCCGGCGCGAGGGAGCACCGCCGGTGGACCTGGAGGTGCGCGCGGGGGAGATCGTCGGGCTCGCCGGCCTGATCGGCGCCGGCCGCACCGAGCTGCTCGAGACCCTCTTCGGCGTACGCGGCCGCACCGACGGCGAGATCGAGGTCGCCGGACGGCGGCTGCGGCCGGGCCGGGTGACCGACGCGATCGCCGCCGGCATGGCGCTCGTACCCGAGGACCGCAAGGGCGCGGGGCTGGTCCTGTCCATGGACGTGCTCGACAACGGCTCGCTGCCCCACCTCAAGGCGTTCTCCGTCGCCGGATGGCTCCGCCCCAAGGCGCGGACCGCGGCCGTCGGCGAGTGGGGACGGACACTGGGGCTGCGCAGCCGGGGGCTCTCCCAGGAGGTGCAGACCCTCTCGGGCGGCAACCAGCAGAAGGTGGTCCTCGGCCGCTGGCTTTCCGGCGACGTCAAGGTCCTCCTGCTGGACGAGCCCACCCGCGGCGTCGACATCGGCGCGCGGAGCGAGATCTACCGCGCGATCACCCGGCTCGCCGAGTCCGGCCTCGCCGTGCTGATGGCGTCATCCGACATGGCCGAGGTCATCGGGCTGTCCCACCGGCTCCTGGTCATGCGCGGCGGCGGGGTCGTCGCCGAGCTGGACCGCCGCGCCATGGACGCGCCGGACGTGCAGGAACGGATCTTCCGGCACGCCGCGGGCCTCAACGTCGCTTAAGAACCACTGATCCAAGGAACCCACCGTGAACGTAGCCGCGCCCAGCACCGCTGGGAAGAATTCGCCCGCACAGCCGCCGGAACGGCGCGGTCCCGCCCTCGGCCGCGCCGGCGAGGCCGTACGGGAGTGGGCGATCCGCAATCCCATGGTCCTCGTCATGGTCCTGGTGATCCTCTACTTCCTGTACATGAGCGACCGCTTCGGCACGGTGGGCAACCTCCAGACCATCGCGATCGCCGCGGCGCCGTTCGCGCTCATCGCCCTGGGCCAGACGCTGGTGATCCTCACCGGCGGCATCGACCTGAGCGTGGGCAGCGTCATCGCCGCCAGCGCCATGACGGCGGCCCTGGTCGTGAAGGACCACCCCGAGCGGATGTGGCTGGCCGTCCTCGCCGCCGTCCTGGTCGGCGTGGCCGTCGGCGCGGTCAGCGGTTTCGCCGTCTCCCGGCTCGGGGTGCCGCCGTTCGTGGCCACCCTGGGCATGATGACGGTCGCCTCGGGGCTCGCGTACGTGCTCGGCAACGGCGCCCCCATCAACGGCCTGCCGCCGGGCTACTCGGCGATCGCCAACACCAAGGTCTTCGGCATCGACCTGCCGGTCATCGTCATGATCCTCGGCTTCGCGATCATGATCGTGCTGATGTCGCGCACGACCTACGGCCTGCGCGTCTACGCGGTGGGCGGCAACCCGCTCGCGTCCCGGATCGCCGGCCTCAACGTGAACCGGACCCTGTTCAGCGTCTACGTGATCAGCGGCGGACTCGCCGGGCTCTCGGGAGTGATCCTCTCGTCCCGGGTCATCTCCGCGTTCCCCAGCCTCGGCGCGGGCTACGAGCTCGACGCCATCGCCGCCGTCGTCATCGGCGGGGCCAGCCTCATGGGCGGCCGCGGCACCGTCTGGGGCACCATCCTCGGCCTGTTCCTGATCCAGACCCTGAACAACGGCCTGGACCTGCTCATCGTCCCGTCCTACTGGCAGAAGGTGATCAAGGGCGTGCTCATCATCGCCGCCGTCGCCCTCGACGTCTGGGTCGTCCGGCGCCGATCGCGCTGACCCCGGACCGCGCCGCGGGACCCCGGCGACAGGTCATCACCCAACCCCTCCTCGGGCGGTCCGCCGCCCGCACTCCTCAGCAAGGGAAGTACGCACATGTTCAAGAAGATCCGGGCCGCCGCGGCGATCAGCGCGGTGCTGGCCCTCGGCGCCGCCGGCTGCGGCGCCGGCGACTCCGGCTCCGGGGGCGGGAGCGGCAAGGTCAGGATCGGCGTCACCGTCTACGACATGACCTCCTTCATCACCCAGGGCAAGGAGGGCATGGAGGCCTACGCCAAGGCCCGCGACGTGAACCTCACCTGGCTGAACGCCGGAGGGGACGTCAACACCCAGGCCAGCCAGATGGAGCAGCTCATCAACGCCGGCGTGGACGCGATCGTGATCGCCCCGGTGCAGGCCGACTCCCTCAGCCCGCAGATCGCCCAGGCCACGGCGAAGAACATCCCCGTCATCGCGGTCAACACGTCGCTGAAGGACACCGGCGCGCTGGCCGCCACCGTGCTCCCCGACGACGTCGCGGCGGGCGCGCAGGAGATGCAGCAGATGGCCGACAAGCTCGGCGGCAAGGGCAACATCGTCATCCTGCAGGGCCCGCTCGCCTCCTCGCCGGAGCTCGACCGGACCAAGGGCATCATGCAGACCCTGGCGAAGTACCCCGACATCAAGGTGCTCGCCAAGGACACCGCCAACTGGAACCGCGACGAGGCCGTCAACAAGACCAAGAACTGGCTGTCCAGCTTCGGCGACCAGCTCAACGGGATCGTGGCCGAGAACGACGACATGGCGCTGGGCGCCCTGCGCGCGCTCAAGGAGGCCGGCAAGTCCCTGCCCGTCGTCGGCATCGACGGCATCCAGGACGGCCTGCAGGCCGTCAAGAGCGGCGAGCTGATCGGCTCCTCCCTCCAGCACGGCCGGGTCGAGATGGGCGCCGGTCTCGCGGTGGCCCTCCGGGTGGTCAAGAAGGAGAGCTTCGAGAAGACCAACACGTACGTGATGCCGGCCATCACGCCGGAGAACGTCGACAAGCTCCTCGACCACGTGGTCACGGGCAAGGACGCCTTCCTGGCCAAGCTTCCCGATCTTGTTGACAAGAACCTGCAAAGCGGCAACATCGCGAACGAGGAATGACCGGGTGAGCGGGGCGGTCACCGCCGCCCCGCGCACCGTCGTACGCACGGGACCGGCGCGGTCCCGGCCATGGAGCGGATGCGAGGTTCGGTTCAGTGGGGAACAACACGGAGTCCCTGGACGGCACGGGTTACGGACGGCCCAGCCGGCAGCAGGCGAGGTGGGACCGGATCGCGGAGTACGTGATGCAGCACGGCTCCGTCCGCATCGAGGAGCTCAGCGAGCAGCTCGGCGTCAGCGTCATGACGATCCATCGCGACCTGAGCGAGCTGGAGAGCAAGGGGCTGCTGCGCAAGACGCGCGGCCAGGCCACCGCGGTCGCGACCAGCCTGGTCGAGGCGAGCACGGTGTACCGGGGGTCGCGCAACCGCGACAGCAAGCGCGCCCTGTCGGCCGCCGCGCTCGAGATGATCGAGCCCGGTGAGGCGGTCGTGCTCGACGACTCGACCACGATCGTGCCGCTCGCGGAGCGGCTCGTCGAGCGCGCTCCCCTGACGGTGATCACGCCGTCGTTGCACCTGATCAAGATGATGACCCGGCAGCCCGGAATCACGCTGCTGGCGCTGGGCGGCCAGTACTACGAGTGGGCCGACGCGTTCCTGGGCCGCGTCACCGTGGCGGCGGCCAGGGAGCTGCGCGCCGACGTGTGCGTCATGTCCACCGCCGCGATCGTCGGAGACGTCTGCTACCACCAGATGGAGGAGATCGTCACGGTGAAGCAGGCGCTCCTGGAGTGCGCCGAGCGCAAGATCCTGCTGGCCGACCATACGAAGTTCTCCCGGCGCGCCCTGCACGCGCTCATGCCGCTGGCCAGCTTCGACGTCGTCATCGTGGACGAGCAGACCCCGGCCGCCGAGGTGGAGCGGCTCCGCGGCAAGGGGATCAACGTGGTCGTCGCGCCGCCCGTTCCCTAGACGGCGCCGACCGCAGACCCGCCGGCCCAGCGGCCGGCCTACCGACTGGAGGATGTGATGACGCGCCTGTACAACGACCCCCGCGCGTTCGCCGACGAGATGCTCGCGGGCTTCGCCGACGCCCACTCCCGCTATGTGACGCGGGTCCCCGGAGGCGTGGTGCGGGCCGCGGAGACGCCGGCGGGCAAGGTCGCGGTGGTCGTCGGCGGCGGCTCCGGGCACTACCCCGCGTTCTGCGGGGTGGTGGGCGCCGGCTTCGCCGACGGCGCGGTGGTGGGGCACGTCTTCACCTCGCCCTCCACCCAGGACGCGGTCTCGGTCGGCCGGGCGGCCGCCTCCGACGCCGGGCTCCTGTTCATCACCGGCAACTACGCCGGCGACGTCATGAACTTCACCCTCGCCCGCGACCGGCTGGCGGCCGAGGGGGTGGACGCGCGGGTGCTGTTCGTCACCGACGACATCGCCAGCGCGCCCGCCGACGAGGCCGGGAAGCGGCGCGGCATCGCCGGCGACTTCGTCGTCTTCAAGGTCGCGGGCGCCGCGGCCGAGGAGGGCTACTCCCTCGACGAGGTCGAGCGCGTCGCGCGGCACGCCAACGACCGCACCCGCACGCTCGGCGTCGCCTTCGGCGGCTGCACCCTGCCCGGCGATCCGGCGCCGCTGTTCTCGGTCCCCGCCGGGCGGATGGGCGTCGGCCTGGGCATCCACGGCGAGCCGGGCATCTCGGAGGATGAGCTGCCGAGCGCGCGCGACCTCGCCCGGCGGCTGGTGGACGGCGTGCTCGCCGAGGTCCCGGCCGACGGCGAGCGACGCCTCGGCGTGATCCTCAACGGCCTCGGCACGACCAAGCACGAGGAACTGTTCATCGTCTGGCGTTCGGTGGCGGAGCTGCTGGCCGAGCGCGGGTTCACCGTGGTCGAGCCCGAGGTCGGCGAGCTGGTGACCAGTCTCGACATGGCGGGCTGCTCGCTCACCGTCGTCCCGCTCGACGACGAGCTCGAACGGCTGTGGCGGGCTCCGGCCGACACGCCCGCGTACCGGAAGGGCGCGGTGGCCGCCGCGCCGACCGGTGTCCGCCGCCGTGCCGAGCAGGCGTCCGGCGCGCGGCAGGAGGCCGAGAGGACCGGGTCGGCCGCGTCGCGTGCCTGCGCGGCGACGGCGGTCCGCGCGCTCGGCGCGATGAGCGAGCGGCTGCGGGAGGCCGAGGCCGAGCTGGGCCGGATCGACGCCGTCGCGGGCGACGGCGACCACGGCCGGGGGATGGTCAACGGCGTGAGCGCGGCGCTGGAGGGCGCCACCATGGCCGCGGGCCGGGGCGCGGGAGCCGGGTCGGTCCTCGCCGCCGCGGGCGACGCCTGGGCCGCGAAGGCCGGGGGCACGTCCGGCGTCCTGTGGGGGGCGATCCTGCGCGCGATCGGCGACGAGCTGGGCGACCAGGGCGACGAGGTCCCGGCCGCCCGGGGGGTGGCGGCGGTCCGCGCCGGGGTGGCCGAGCTGCGCCGCCTCGGCAAGGTCGAGGTCGGCGACAAGACGATGCTCGACGCGCTCGCGCCCTTCGCCGAGGAACTTGAGGCGGGCGTCGCGTCCGGCCGGACGCTGGCGGACGCCTGGGCCGAGGCCGCCGGGGCCGCCGGGCGCGCGGCCGAGGCGACGGCGGCGCTGCGACCCAGGGTCGGCCGGGCGCGGCCGCTCGCCGAGAAGAGCGTCGGGACGCCCGACGCCGGGGCCCTGTCGATGGCGATGTGCCTCGACGTCGTGGCCCGCGAACTCGCCGCCGAGTGATTCCTACTCCAAGGCGCGAAGAAGTGCGAAATGTACGAAGAGGTGGGGGAATGACCGACAAACTGCGCATCGTCGTGGGCTGCGACGATGCCGGGCTCGACTACAAGGAGGTCCTCAAGGCCGACCTGCGGGCGGACGACCGCGTCAGCGAGGTCATCGACGTCGGGGTCGGCGCCGGGCAGCACACGGCGTACCCGCACGTGGCGGTCGCCGCCGCGCGGCTCGTCGCCGCGGGCGAGGCCGACCGCGCCCTGCTGGTCTGCGGCACCGGGCTCGGCGTGGCGATCAGCGCCAACAAGGTGCCCGGCATCCGGGCCGTCACCGCGCACGACAGCTTCTCCGTCGAGCGCGCCGTGCTCAGCAACAACGCGCAGGTCCTGTGCTTCGGCCAGCGGGTCATCGGCCTGGAGCTCGCCCGGCGGCTGGCCAGGGAGTGGCTGGGCTACCGGTTCGACGACAGGTCGCCCTCGGCCTCCAAGGTCGAGGCGCTCAGCTCGTACGAGGCGGGTGGGGCCGCGGCCGAGGACGAGGCGCTCGCGGTCTCCTGCTCCGACCCCCGGGCCGAGTAGCCCCGGCCGCACCCGACGATCAAGGAGAACGCATGAGCACGCTCGACCTTTCCTTCGGCCTGGACGGCAAGGTGGCCCTGGTCACCGGCGGAGCCTCCGGGATCGGCTCGGCCGTCGCCGACGCATTCGCCGCCAAGGGCGCGCACGTCGCGGTGCTGGACCGCGACGCGGACGCGGCCGAGGCCAAGGCCGCCGCCCTCGGCCCGGACAGTTCGGCGACGGCCTGCGATGTGTCCGACGCCGCCGCCGTCGAGAGCGCGGTCCGCGCCGTGATCGACCGCCACGGCCGGGTGGACGTCCTGGTCAACAGCGCCGGCGTGGCCATCCTCGCCCCCGCCGAGGAGCTGACCGAGTCCATGTGGGACACGACGATGAACGTCAACCTCAAGGGGACGTTCCTGGTGTCCCAGGCGGTGGGCCGGCACATGCTGGAGCGGGGCCGCGGAAAGATCATCAACCTCGCCTCGCAGGCCGCCACCGTCGCGCTCGACGCCCACGCCGCGTACTGCGCCTCGAAGTTCGGCGTCGTCGGGCTGTCCAAGGTCCTCGCCTCGGAGTGGGCCGGGCGCGGCGTGACGGTCAACACCATCTCGCCGACCGTCGTGCTCACCGACCTCGGGCGCAAGGCGTGGGCGGGGGAGAAGGGCGACGCGCTCAAGGCGCTGATCCCCACCGGGCGCTTCGCCTACCCGGAGGAGATCGCGGCCACCGCCGTGTTCCTCGCCTCCGACGCGTCCGACATGATCAACGGCGCCGACATCCTCGTGGACGGCGGCTACACGATCCGCTGACGGGAGCCGCTCTCACCGAGGCACGGTGCCCCCCGAAGCGGGGCACCGCCCGGACGATCACGAATCGGTGACCGCTTCCCTCGAAGCCCGACATGTCGCGCTCCGGCGCGGCAGGGTGGAGCCACCGCATGGACGAGGAGGGGATCGGTGGCTCTGGCTCGGATGACGCGGCTGCCCGCGTCGGCGGCCCTGCCGTACGCGCTGCGACGGGACACGGACGGCGCGGCGGCGCGGGAGGCGGCCCTCGCGGCCTTCCTCGCCTCGCGCACCCGCACCACGGTGGGACGGGTCCTGGAGAAGGCCGCCCGGGTGGCGACGCACGGGCGGCCGGCCGCCGCGCTCAAGGGCGTGGCGGCGACCGACTGGTTCCGCCTCGACGCCAAGGACGACGTCACCGAGAAGTGGTACCCGCAGGGCCTGTCCGGCGGCTCCGACGCCGGGCTGAGCAGCCCGTCCGCCTTCGCGATCAGCTGGTACTGGAAGCCCGAGCCCTCGGCGGAGCCGCAGCGGGGCATCCGGGTCAGCTTCCTCAACGTCGCCACCCTGCGGTACGTCCACGTGCTGCTGGTGGAGCCGGACGGCGCCGGGGAGCCCGTCCCGATCAACGTCCACGCGGGCGGGCTCGTCTGGTACAAGAACCTGCTCTACGTGCCCGACACCACCGGAGGGCTGCGGGTGTTCGACCTGCGCAACCTGTGCGAGGGCGGGCTGTTCGACTATCCCTACACGCTGCCCCAGTCGGACGTGTGGTCCTGCGACCGGGCGCTGGGCGCGCGGTTCTCGTTCGCGTCCCTCGACCGCAGCGCCGACCCCGCCCTGCTCGTGTCGGGCGAGTACCTGACCTCGGGCACGGGGCGGGTCGTGCGCTGGGCGCTCGCCGCCGACGGCTCCCTCGCCGCCGACGAGAAGGGGAAGGCCGTGCCCGTGGACGCCTACACCGGGCCGGGTCCGAAGATCCAGGGCGCGGCCTCCTACAAGGGGCGCTGGTACTTCAGCCAGTCCGGTGTCGCGGGCGCGAACGACCGGCTGCTCACCACCGCTCCGGGTGAGGCGGTGCGGGAGCGGATGTACCCCAAGGGCCCCGAGGACCTCACGGTGTGGCGGGGGAAGAGCACGATCTGGACGATCGCCGAGAAGCCCGGCGGCCGGGTCATCGTCGGCGTCCCCCTCTGACGGGTCCCGGGCCGGGCCGCGGCTCCGGCGTATGGTGGCCGCATGGTGCTCGAACTCGACGGCAGGGAAGTTGAGATCACCAACCCGGACCGCGTGGTCTTCCCGCGTACGGGACACACGAAGGGCGACCTGATCGCCTACTACCAGGCGGTGGCCGAGGGCGCCCTGCGCGGTGTCGCGGACCGCCCGGTCATTCTCAAGCGCTACGTCGACAGCGTCGAGGACGCGCCCTTCTTTCAGAAGCGCGCCCCGGCGAAGCGGCCCGGGTGGGTCGAGGTGGCCCGGTTCGCCTACCCCTCCGGGCGCACGGCGGACGAGGTCGTCGTCCGCGACCTCGCGCACCTGCTGTGGACGGTGAACCTCGGCTGCGTCGACCTCAACCCCCATCCCGTACGCGCCGCGGACCTGGAGCACCCCGACGAGCTGCGGATCGACCTCGACCCGGTGCCCGGCGTCGGATGGGAGCAGATCGTCCGGGTCGCCCTGCACGCCCGGGACGTGCTGGAGGAGCACGGCCTGACCGCGTGGCCCAAGACGTCCGGGTCGCGCGGCTTCCACATCTACGCGCGGATCGAGGCCCGGTGGACGTTCCGCGAGGTGCGCCGGGCGGCCGAGGCGGTCGCCCGCGAGGTCGAGCGGCGCGCCCCCGAGATCGCCACCAGCCACTGGTGGAAGGAGGAGCGCGAGGGCGTCTTCGTGGACTACAACCAGAACGCCAGGGACCGGACCGTCGCCTCGGCGTACTCGGTGCGGCCGACCGGCCGCGTCTCCACGCCGCTCGCCTGGGGCGAGGTGGAGCGGTGCCGCCCGGACGCGTTCACGATCGGCACCGTGCCGGGACGGCTGGCCGAGAACGGCGACCCGTGGGCGCCGATGGACGGGACCGCCGGAACGCTGGACGCGCTGCTCGACCTCGCCGAGAAGCAGGGCCCCCGTCCGAAAGCACCGAAAGCCGCAAAAGCCGATAAATCCGAAAAAGCGGAGAAAACCGGTGAAAGTGGAGGTCGGCGCCGTTCCGTCAAGCCGCTGATCGAGATCGCCCGGGCCGAGACCGAGGACGAGGCCAGGGCCGGGTTCGAGCGGTGGAAGGCGCGCCACCCGGACGTCGCCCGGCTGCTGCGCCCGGCCGACGTGCTGGTCGACTCCATGCGGGGCCGCAGTTCGACCTGGACCCGGATCCGGGTCAACCTCCAGCACGTCCCCGAGGCGGAGCGGCCGCCCCAGGAGCCGCTCGAGGTGGACTACGACCCGTGGCGCGGCCGGTAGACCTCCCACAGTTCGCCGAGGAAGAACCGGCCGAACCGCGCCAGCGCCCCCGCGCCGTCCGGCCCCTCCGTACGGAACGTCGTCAGCATCCGGGCCAGGTCGGACGGCAGCACGTGCAGCGTGCCCGCCGCGAGCACCGGCGCGGCGTCGTCCGCGCCCTCGGCCACCCGGCCGTCGAGAAGCCGGACGAGCAGCGTCGTGGTGTCCGGCCACACCCGGGTCGGCGGCCCCGGCCGCACGTCCTTCCAGCCCACGAGGGTGCGGGGGCGGCCCGCGTCGTCGGTGAACTGCAACCGGTAGCGCATCTCCCTGGCGTCCGTGCGGTCGCCCGGCGCGAAGAGGTTGAACCAGCCCCGCTCGATCGGACGCCGGCCCCCGCACATCGCGGCGTCGATCCAGCCCTCGGCCCGCGCGGGATGTTCCGCCTCGGCCAGGAAGCGGGCCACGTCGTCGGCCGTGATCGTCAGCCGGAAGGCGAACCGGCCCCCCTCGGGCATGCCGTCCAGCTTCCGCGGGTCGGTCAGCCCCGGGGCGAGGAACCCGCGCATCTCCTCCACGAACGACAGCGACGTGCGACCGCCCGAAGCACCCGGGCCGCCCAGAACGGCCGGGCCCTCCGTGCGGTCGCACGCCGTGTCTCCCCCCACCACGCCTGCGGCGAAGACCGGTGGCCCGGCCTCCAGCAGGCGCGCGCACATGCGGTCCGCCAGGGCCGCGATGGTCAGCGACGGGTTCGCCCCCACCGGGCCCGGCATCGCCGCGCCGTCCGCGACGTACAGGCCGGGGAAGCCGAACACCTCCCCGTACGCGTCGCACACCCCCTCGCCCGGGTGGCGGCCCATGGGCGCCCCGCCGAGCGGGTGGACCGTGATGGTCCGGTCCCGGTGCCGGGCCGGGCTGTCGGCGTACTCCGCCCCGAGCACGTGGCCGATCCGCCGCATCGTCGCCCGCACCCGGTCGGCGTACTCCTCGCTCGTCTCGGCCGTCCACACGACGTCGAGCCGCCCGTTCCGGAGGCGGAGCAGACCGTCGGGGACGTCCCGGCCCATGCCGAGCAGCGGAAGCGAGCTGCCGGACAGGTCGCCCGGCCCGAGCAGCGCGGCGATCTCAGCCGACATGTTCGTGTCGTGCCCGACCAGCGCCCGCAGCCGGTCCAGGACGAACCGGGCGACCCGGCCGAGCTCTCCGCGCACGTCGGCGCCCTCGACCAGCCAGTCGACGAACCCCGGGTAGCCGCCCTCCTCGATGTAGGCGCCCCGGCCGCCCTCGCCGTCCGGCAGCCGGACGGCGCTGGTGATGACCGGGCCGTGGCTGGCGCTGACCGGCAGCGTGCGGCTGCGGTCCCGCGCCCGCAGCAGGAAGGACAGGATGTCGCCGTTGCCGGAGAACCGGGTGCCGAGCGTCCCGCTGATCCCCGGGAAGTGC
This sequence comes from Microtetraspora fusca, assembly GCF_001570365.1. GTDB lineage: Bacteria > Actinomycetota > Actinomycetes > Streptosporangiales > Streptosporangiaceae > Microtetraspora > Microtetraspora fusca. Next base: position 111,635 of record NZ_BBYK01000057.1, read on the forward strand.
GCCCGGTTCTTCAGCAGCAGGTACGACGTGCCGAGCGTGCCGGCGGCCAGCACGAGACGGTCGCACGTGATCGTGCCGCGCGTCCTGCGCTCCGGGTCGGCCGGGTCGTGCCGCACGTAGTCCACGGCGTACCCGTGGCCGTGCCCGCAGTCGAGCCGCGGCCGGAACGCCTTGACCTCGTGCAGCGTGCGCAGGTCGGCGCCGTGGTGCCGGGCGGCGGCGAGATAGGTGTGGTCGAGGCTGTTCTTCGCCCCGTCGTTGCAGCCGATGTCGCACTCGCCGCACAGCCGGCAGGTACGGCGCAGCACGCCGTGCATGCTGCCGTACTCGGGGTCGACGACGGGCAGGCCGAGGCCCGGCTCGGCGCCGGGGGAGGGGGCGAAGCTGATCGCCAGCGGCGGCAGCCGCCAGTCGAGGCCGAGCTCGGCCGCCGCGTCCCGCATCGCGCCCGTCTTCAGCGTGCCCGAGTACGCCGGCCGGTCGAACGGGTACGGCGTGACGCCGATCATCCGCTCCACCGCGTCGTAGTGCGGGTCGAGGTCGGCCCGGGTCACCGGCCAGCACTCGTACCCGCCGCCCGGCAGCGCCTCCTCGTGGACGAAGGTGTTCTCGTCCTTGCGCAGCAGCACGTTCGCGTAGATCAGCGAGCCGCCGCCGAGGCCGCTGGCCACCACCGAGTCGCAGTCGCGGAAGCTCCACACGTCGAACATGCCGTACAGGTTCTCGGCGGGGTCCCAGAACGCGCGGCCCATCTGGGCCGGGCTGCGCGGGAACGACCCCGGCGCGTACGCGCGCCCGCGTTCGAGCACGACCACCGACAGCCCGGCCTCGGCGAGCCGGTAGGCCGCCACCGCCCCGCCGAATCCGGAGCCGACGACGACGGCGTCCACGTGCTCGGCGCCGTGCGCCGTGCCGGATTCCACGTCAGTGCCGCTTCAGGAAGTCGACGATCTTGGGGAACACGTCGAAGTGCGCGTTCTTCCCGATCATGGTGTCGATGTGCCCGTAACCGGGGATGATCTCCAGCTCGTGCCGCCCGGGCAGCGCCCGCTCCAGGACGCGGTGGGCCACGATGGCGGAATCGGTGAACACGTCGTTGTGGTCGCCCGTGACGTAGAGGATCGGCGTGGCGGCCCGGTCCGGGTTCGCCAGGTGGTGCGCGAGGTAGTCCTCGGGCAGCCCGGCGTGGCGGGGGTCGGACGGGTCGAGCCGCACGGCGCGCCCCGCCGCCACCATCGCGGCCACGTGCCGGTAGTAGTGCAGCCCGGCCGCGCCGTTCAGGTCGGCCAGCCGCTCGTGGACGTGCGTCTCCGGCCGCAGGTTGCCGTGCCGGTACATCGCGGGCCGGCCGTTGCCCCACATGAAGCTCTGCATGTGGCAGGCCGGCTGCCGGCACTCCGGATGCGCCAGCGACACGGCCCCGGCCAGGAGGCGGCGCCGCGACAGCCGCGGCGCGTCCGCGAACCGCGGATCCAGGCAGGTCAGGCCGATCAGGTGCTCCAGGATGGGCGGGCCGAACCGGAGCTTGAGCCGCGCCCACGGGTGGACCCGGGGGATCGGCCCCACGCTGTTCGCCACCAGGCTGGCCACGCCGCCCGTGTCATCGGTGTCAAGCGCGCCCCCGAAAAGGCTCATGTGGAACGACACCGACCCCAGGCAGTGCGCGATCACGTGGATCCGCCGCGCCCCAACGTGGCGGCGGAGCTCACGCAGCGCGCCCGGGTGGTCGAAGTGCGCGATGTCGTCCAGCGTGTGCCTGCGCGTCTCGACGTTGTACGGGAACCGGTTGCTCATACGGAAGTCGAGCGCCCAGACGTCCCCGAACCCGTTGCCGTGCAGGAACCGGACCAGGTTCCGGTGCTCCGGCATGATGAACATGTCGGAGGACGACGTGAGCCCGTGAACCAGCAGCACGACGTCGCCCTCGGAGGAGCCCGGCGACGGGTCGAGGAACCGGGTCAGCGTGAGCCCGAGATCGTCCTCGGTCGTGAACGGGTGGACCGACACCTTCGCGCCGGACACACCGTCCAGCGTGAATCGCGGGATGTTGCGGCCCATCTCGTTCCCCCTCCTTGACGGCATTTATGCTCCCAAGCCCACCCGTACCGCCACATCGTGGAAAACCCGTACTTGTCGCGCCCGTATCTCCCGTATCAGCCGGCGCGGCCTCAGATCGCGCGGCTGAGGGCGGTCGCCACGCCGACCCGGGACGAGACGTCGAGCTTGGCGAAGATCCGGGAAAGGTGCGTCTCGACGGTCCGCACGCTGAGGAACAGCCGCTGCGCGACCTGCTGGTTGGTGAGCCCCTCGGCGACCAGCAGGGCCACCTCCAGCTCCCTCGGGGACAGCCCGAACGGCGTGTCCGCCCGCGCCACGGGCGCGGACGCCGTCCGCACGCCCAGGCGGCGCAGCTCACGGTCGGTCCGCGCCTTGAGCGTGCGCGCGCCGCACGCGTCGAAGTCGGCCGCCGCGTCCTTCAGCTCCGCCCGCGCCCGGCCGCGATCCCCGGCGTCCAGATGCGCCAGCCCGGCCGCGAGCCGCGCCCGCCCCGTGTCCAGCCGCCGTCCCGCCCCCGCCAGCAGGGCGGCCGCCTCTCCGGCCGTCTCGGCGGCGCGGGCGGGTTTGCGCGATCGCAGCGCGTGCGCGCGGGCGAGGAGGACGAGCCCCGCGAAGGCGGGCAGGCGGGGATCGTCCATCGCCGCGGCACGCTCGGCCCAGGCGGCCGCGCGGTCCGGGCGGCCCAGGTCGGCGGCGGCCTGGGCCAGCGTCTCGCAGCTCATCATCAGCGTGCCGCGGTCCAGGCGGGGCGCGGCGAACCCGTCGCACGCCTCCAGCACAGCCTGCGCGCCCTCCTCCAGGCGGCCCGAGTTGATCAGGGCCTGGCCGCGCGCGTGCCGGGCCATCGCCCCCCAGACCTCGCCGCCGCCCACGCCGCGTCGTACCGCCTCCTCGCCGGCCAGGATCGCCGCCTCGTCGTCGCCGCTCCACGACGCGGCCAGGCAGCGCTGCGTCAGCGCGAAGACGAGTTGCTGCCCGGAGTCGAGCAGCCGGGCCTCCTCCTCCGACTCCTCCGCCGTCGCCAGCGCCTCGGCCAGCCGCCCCGTCATGACCAGGGTCCGCGCCTTCCCGGCCAGCAGGTTCGTCAGGATGTAGCTCTGCCCGGTCGCCGCGGCCACCGCCGCCGCTCGGTCGAAGTGCCGCAGCGCCTCGGCGTGCCGGCCCATGTTCATCTCGGCCCAGCACAGCCACGAGAGGGCGTCCAGCCACTCGGCCAGGTGGTCGTCCGGCGCCGCCGCCATCAGCCGGCCCGCCGCGTCGGCGTACCGCACCGCGTCGGCCGTCCGCCCCGCCGCGTACGCGGGCATGGGCCGCAGCGCCGCCACCGCGACCGCGAGCCCCGGCTCCCAGCCCTCCGCGGCGTCCGGCATCAGGTCCAGCACGGCCTGGGCCGCGTCGAAGTCCACCCGCATGAGGCTCTCGGCCACCAGTCGCATCCGCAGCGGCACCGCGGCGGCGGCCCGCGGGTTCGGCATCCGGCCCAGCTCGTCCAGCAGGAGCGCGCGGGCCTCATGCGGGCGGTCGAGCTGGCGCTCCATCAGCGCGCACAGCCGCGCCGCCCTGCCCCGCCGCTCGTAGTCGTCCAGCGGCAGCATCCGCAGCAGCTCGCGCCCGGTGTCCCGGCCCTCGGCCAGCCTCCCGCTGACGCCCTGGGCCCGGCTGAGCTCCAGCAGCAGCTCCATCCGCGAGTCGCGGCCGCCCGGGTCGTCGGGCATCAGCCGTACCGCGGCCTGCAGCCAGTGTGCGGAGGTGGCGGGCGCGTGCGCGGCGACCGAGCGGGCCGCGTCCACCAGCACCTGGACGGCGCGCGGGTCTCCGAAGGAGCCGGAGCGTTCCAGATGGCCGGCCTGGGCGACGGCGGGCGCGCCGAGCGCGGCGAGGCGGGCGGCGATCCGCGTGTGCGCGGCCACCCGCCACCCGGCCGCCGCCGACTCGTAGACGACCTGGCGGACGAGGGGGTGCCGGAAGCGGAACCGGCCCCCGTACGCGCGCACGATGTCGCGTCGCGCCAGCTCGTCCAGGGCGTCGAGCGCGTCCGCCGTCGCGACCTCGGCCGCGACGGCGGCGATGCCGGGGTCGAACTCGTCGGCCGCCACGGCCGCGCCCTGCGCCACCAGCAGGGCGCCGGGCGACAACTCGGCCAGCTCGACCTGGAGCGCGGCGAGCACGGTGGGCGGCAACCCGCCCGGCGTGCCGAGACCGCCCTCCTCCATCCGGGCCAGCGCCTCCAGGTAGAAGGGGTTGCCGCCGCTCGCCTCGTACAGCGCCCGGCCGCGCCCCTTGCCGACGCGGGGGCCGAGGAGCTCCTCGGCCTCCTCAGAGGTGAGCGGGCCGACGGCGACCTCGTGCGCCCGCGCCGCCGCGGCGAGCGGCAGCGCGGCCAGCCGGGGCGGGGCCTGGGCGGGGCGGAAGGCGACCGCGAGCAGCACCGGCCCGGCGGGCGGGTGCCGGGTGAGGTGGTCGAGGAACTCCAGCGAACTCTCGTCCGCCCAGTGGACGTCGTCGAGGATCAGGACGAGCCCGCTCGGCCCGGACAGCGTGTCCAGCATGCTTCGCACCGCCCGGTAGAGCCGGTAGCGGGCCAGGCCGCGCTCGGGGGACGGCCCGCCGTGCTCTCCGGGGACGAGGTCGTTTCCGTGGTCCGCGGCCTGGTCGGTCACCGGGTCCGCCGGGTGGCGGAGGGTGAGCGCGGGGAACACGCTCGACAGCAGCCGGGCCGTCGCCGGGCCGAGCGCGTCCGCGACTTCCTGGCGCCGGGTCTCCAGATGGTCGTCGAGCGCGTCGACCAGCGGGCTGAACGGCATCATCTGCTCGAACTCGGCGGCCCTGCCCCACATGGTGACGCGGCCGAGGCCCGCGGCCATCGCCGCGAGTTCGCCGAGCAGGCGGGTCTTGCCCGCGCCCGGGTCGCCCGCCAGGGTGAGGAAGCGGAAGCCGTGCCGCTCGCTCGCGCCGAGGGCGTCCCGCATCGCGGCGAGCGCGTCCTGCCGCCCGATCAGGGGCGCCGGCGCGCCCGGTACGGCCCGCCCCGCCGTACGACCCTCCATGCCCACCTCAGCAGCGACGCATTCCGCGTCACTACCCGGTTCACGCGGACATCAGTTTGGTAGGCACTTTACAGATCTTGCGTGCCGGGAGCGGTACATATTTCCCGGAAACGCACAAAATTCCATTCCGGTCCCGGGATCAGCCGGCCACGACCCTCGGTTTGCGGCCCATGCCGGCGAGGATATATCCGGGCAGCCCGGCGCCGTCCGCCCGATCGTGCGGTTCGGGCCTCCAGCGGGAGCACTCGACCAGACCCGGCTCCACCAGCTCGAAGTCGTCGAAGAACGCCATGATCTCGGCCGGGCTGCGGTCGACGGCCCCGGCCACCGACGATCCCCGGTAGATCTCGCGCACGTGCTCCTCCGCCTCGGGTTCCCGCCCGCCGCTGCCGTGGGTGAGGACCAGGTAGCTGCCCGGCGCCATCCGCTCGCGGAACGCGCGCACCACAGCGAACGGGTCGTCGGCGTCCTGGAGGAAGTGCAGGATCGACACCAGCAGCACCGCGACCGGCCGGTCCAGGTCGATCACCCGGGTCAGCTCGGGGGAGGAGAGGATCGCCTCCGGCCGCCGCACGTCGGCGTGGACGAACACGGTGGAGCCCCGGCCCTCCAGCAGGGCGCGCGCGTGCGCGGCGACCACGGGATCGTTGTCGACGTAGGCGACCCGGGCGTCCGGCCTGATCTCCCCGGCCACCTCGTGGACGTTGCCGCCGGTGGGCAGGCCGCTGCCGAGATCGATGAACTGGTCGATCCCGTCGGCCGCCAGGAAGTGGACCGCCCGGCGCAGGAAGGCGCGGTTGGCCCGCGCGAGCGCCGGCGCCTCGGGGATGAGCTTGATGATCGCCTCGGCCGCCTCGCGGTCCACCGCGAAGTTGTCCTTTCCGCCCAGGAAATAGTCGTACATGCGAGCGAGATTGGCGGTCTTCGCGGTGAATTCCGGCAGGGAGGCGTTCCGCTCGGTCACGTGACCACCTTTCGTTCACCGGTCCGGTGATTTCACGGGTGATCGTAACGTCCGGTCAGTCCTCGTGCCAGATGAGATCTTCCCTATAAATGTCGTCGTATGTAGGGTGCGCTACCTGGCGGAAACTTCGCGCGTCCCCTTCGTTCCCGCCTCCTGAGGGCTCCTGGCGGGGGAGTTCCCCGCACGTCATCCCGCCGATCCGCTCGATCCGGGCCGCGCTGCCGAGCGGGGACACCGTCACCTCCCGCCGTCCGGGGGGAGGGCGGTCCTGCGATCCTGGGTGACCCCGATTCAGTGGAAATCCGAATTACTCGGCCGCCCGGAATGCGTCCCGGATCCCACATATCGGACGATCCGAATTCCGTGACAAATGGGGATCCGCCGCGCCGCGCGCCTCTCGCGCCTGCGGCCGGAAACCCGAACGCGCCGGAAACCCGAACGCGCCGGAAACCCGAACGCGCCGGAAACCCGAACGCGCCCCCGTCAGGTCGCCCTCGCCCCGGCGGATGCGCTCAGGCGGCCGCGTCCAGCCGCGCGCGCAGTTCCCTGGGGAGCACCAGTGCGGCGCCGGCCAGGGCCTCCTCCAGTTGGGCGGCGCCGCTGACACCGACGATCGGCGTCAGCGGCGGGACGCCCCTCCCGGATTTGACCCGGCCGCAGCCGTCAGATCGGCGCCAGGACGAGTTTGCCGCGGACATGCCCTGCCTGGCTGTCGCGGTGGGCGGCGGCGGCGTCGGTCAAGGGATAGGCGTGGGCGATGGGGATCCTGATCGTGCCTGCCGCCACCAGCGCCATCGCTTCGGCCAGGATGCCGCGCATGTCGTCGGGCTCGCCGTAGGCGAAGCGCACGCCCAGTGACTGTGCCGACGCGTCGGCGAGAGTGATGACGCGATCGGGGTTTCCGGTCAACTCCACCAAGGCGGAGAGGGAACCGCGCCCCGAGGCGTCGACGGCGGCGTCCACACCGCCCGCGACCACAGCCCGGACCCGGTCGGCCAGGCCGTCGCCGTAGCTCACCGGGATGGCGCCGAGAGAGCGCAGGTAGTCGTGGTTGGGTGGGCCGGCCGTGCCGATCACCGTGAGTCCGCGATGCCGGGCGACCTGGGTCGCGACAGTTCCCACGCCGCCGGCCGCGCCGTCGATCACGATCGTCTCGCCCTGCGCCAAGCGGAGCTGGGCGAAAGCGTGATAGGCCGTGGTGCCGGCCACCGGCAGGGCGGCTGCGACCTCCCAGGACACCGCCGCGGGTTTCGCGGCGATGGAGTCGCAGTTCGCCAGCGCCAGTTCGGCGTAACTTCCGGAGACCGCCTTGCCGAAGACCTCGTCTCCGACGGCGACATCGGTCACGTCGGGCCCGACGGACTCGACGACGCCGGCCACGTCGACACCGGGAACGGCCGGAAACCGTACCGGCATCACCGCGGCCATGACGCCGCTGCGGATCTTCCAGTCGATCGGGTTGACACCGGCGGCGCGGACTGCGACCCGAACCTGCCCCGGGCCCGGCTCGGGCACCTCGCACTCGGCCACACGCAAGACCTCGGCCTCGCCGTACTCGGAGAACATCACAGCCCGACAGATCCGTTTCATAGCTCCTCTTCCCCAGGTGGCGTCCATCCCGACCAGGCCGCGTCACCCAACGCGGACATGGGCGAGCGAAGCCAGGAAGGACGCGAACCGGTCCTGTGGTCCGGTAAAATACGGTCCACTGGTCCACTTATGTAAGGAGGCGTTGCTGTGACCGAACGCGCCGATGCCGCCCGCAACCGCGTCGCCGTACTGGCCGCAGCGGAAGCGCTCTTCCAGCGCGAGGACCTCGACCATGTCAGCCTGGCCCGCATCGCCGAGGCCGCCGGCGTCGGCAAGGCCACGGTCATGCGCCGCTTCGGCGACCTGCTGGGACTGGTCGACGCGCTCATCGCGCCGCGCGTCGCCGCCCTGCAAAACCGCGTGCGATCCGGAGAACCCCCACTCGGACCCGGGGGTGATGCCGGCGCACGGCTCCACGCCTACCTCGATGCCCTGTTCGACTTCGTCGTGGAGAACCGCACACTCATCCGCGCATTGGAGCATTACGGGCCGTACGCCTACTACGCCAATCCCGCCAGCCAGTTCTGGATCGACGAACTCACCCACCGGATCCATGCCGCACGGCCCGCCGTCGACGCCCCTTACCTGGCTTACGTCGTCTTCACCGCACTCCGCGCCGACGTCATGGACTACCTTCGCGTGCATCAACACATGGACACCGAACGCCTTCGCGCAGGCGTGCACGCTCTCGCCGCCCCGCCAGGCCCTCAGCCCGACCTGCACCGGTGAGCCCTACCAGGGCGGGTCGGCGGAGTCGGCGGCCGAGGTGGACGATCACGAACTGAGCCGGCCCGATCGATCGCCGGGCCATCAATGGGCCATCAAGGCCGTGCCTCAGATCAACCGCGAGTCTGTACGGATCTCAGTCCAGCGCTGCCATGACCTCGGCGGTCGTACAGACAGTGGCGATACGCGGGAAGATGTAGTCGAAGGCGAACTCATGGGCGTGCGCGTCGAGTGCGGTGGCCGCGTCCTCGGGCACGATCACCGTGAAGCCGAACCCGTCGGCGAAACGCGCGGTCTGCTCGACGCCGAAGTTGGTGGCGATCCCGGTGATGATCAGGGTGTCGATGCCGCGCTTACGCAGCGCCTCCTCCAGCCCGGTGTTGTGGAACGCGCCCCAGGTGTGCTTCACGATCTCCAGGTCGCCGGACACCCCTTCCACCAGCTCGCTGCCCGGTGGCTGCTCCGCGACGCCCGGCCGCTCGGCCCGCACGGAAACGACGAGACCGCCCGCCTTTCGCACCGCGTCGGCCAAGGCGAGGGAGCGGGCGACCACGGCAGGTCCGGAATGTGGCGCCGTGGGCTGCTCGACGATGCGCGTCATCAGATCGACAAGGAGCAGCGCGGTGCGGTGGGGATCCAGCTTGTTCATGATCGGCATGGTAGCCGCGTGTCCCATCGGCAGCCGCGACCCGTGATCGCGGCGCACACATGGGACACCATTAGCGTGCGCGGTCGTAGACCATGGCGATCTCGCCCAGTTCGCCGGTCTCCTGGCGGGCGAGCGTCCACTTCGACGCCGGTAGGCCGTCGTCGAACAGTCGCTGCCCACCCCCGGCGATCTCGGGGCAGATCATGAGATACAGCCGGTCGAGCAGGTCCGCCGAAAGGAGCGCCTTGATGACGCCGGCGCTGCTGTTGACGAGGATGTCGCCCTCGCCGGTGCTCTTGAGGTGGGTGACGACCTCCGCGGCGGGGCCGTTCACCAGGCGGGTGCGTTCCCACGGCGCCTCGGTCAAGGTGGTCGAGAGGACCACCTTTTCCGTGTCGACCAGCCACTTCGCGTATCCGCGATCACGCGGATCGGCGTTCTCGTCTTCGGCGACCGCCGGCCAGAACTGCAGGAACCCCTCGGCGTTGATCCGGCCGAGCAGCGCCGTCGTCGCGCTCTCCCAGATGCGGGTGAGGTGATCTCGCGCGACTTCGGTGGTCGCGTACGGCACGATCGCGCCCAGATCGCCGGGCCCGCCGGGGCCGTTGTAGCGCCCGTCGAGGGTGAGGCAGATGTTCGCGGTCACCCTGCGTCCGGTCAGGTTGGTCATGACTGTGCTCTCTTTTCCTCGGTCTGCGCTGCCCTGGTGGTGCGCTGAGAAGCGCCGACGGCGTCGGCGAGGTTGTCGCGTCCAGCACCGAAAGGTCCCGTCCGGGCTACGGCGCGTTCAGCGCCCCGTCGATGGCCGCGGCATTGCGTTCCAGCCATGCCTCACGCCGCTTGATCCGGTCGCCGACGCCCTTGTCCCACATCCTGGCCCAGCCGCCGCCCCGCTCCTCGGCGATCTGCTTCATCGAGAACCACGACCGTCGCGTTCGCAGCACGGCCACCTCGACGAGGCGCGAACGGTCGACATCCGACATCCCGTAAGCGTCGGCGAGGATCCGGCAGCGACGAGGCACGTCCACCTCCCGCAGCAGCGGGTCGGCGTCGGCCGGGTCGCACAGCGGCGCCCAGTACAGCATCGCGTTGTACACCTCGTCCACCCGGGCCACCGGCTTGGCGACGTCGAAATCGATCAGCGCGGCCGCCCTGCCGTCCCGGAAGACGATGTTGTCCGGCGTGTAGTCCATGTGCCCGACCACTTCGGCCGGATAGGGCGGCGCGGGCGGCATGCCGGGCTGCTCCGTGACCTCGTCGGGCCGAACGCCTTCCGGTATGACGAAGCCCGCGACGGCGTCGTCGTAGTCGCGCACGAGGCGCCCGACGGAGGCCAGCCGCTCTTCATCGGCGATCCACGCGGGCCTCGGCCGTCCGGCGACCTCGCCGGGAACGAAGGTCAGCACCTCACGCCCGGCCGCGTCGATGCCGAGGAGCTGCGGAGCGCCCGCGAACCCGATCTCCTCCAAATAGCGCAGCAGCGCGTGGACGAGCGGGGCATTGGGGCCGACCTGACGGCGCACCGTGTCGCCCACGCGCACGACACCTTCGGTGACGTCACCGCCGAGGAGCGGGATCTCGGGATGGGGCTCGGATGATTCGACGTACGTCAAGGAGTTCATTTCCCCCGCCGAAAGTGAGACAGCGTGGCTTTGATCGGCAGAGGACCGGGCGCGCGGCTCAGGGACGCTCGTCGACCGGTTCTGCCCCGAGGGGGATCCCACGCAGGGTGAGCAGTGCGAGCAGAACACAGCCCGCGGTGAGCGCGATATCGGCGACGTTGCCGACGAAGAGGCCGCCGTAGTCGATGAAGTCGACGACATGCCCTCGGCCGAATCCGGGAGAGCGCAGGAGGCGATCGAGCAGGTGGGTCGTGGCGCCGCCCAGTAGCGCGCCCAGCACGCAGGCCCAGGCGGCCGAGCGCAGCCGTCGCGCCGCGTACAGGATGGCGGCTACCGCGACGGCGGCGGCCACGGCGAACACCGGCGTCGCGTCCGTCGCGAAGGAGAACGCCGCACCGGGGTTGTACAGCAGGCGGAACTCGAGCAGCCGCGGGAGCACCGTGATGCGTTCTCCCCCGGAGAGGGTGGAAACCGCCCAGAGCTTCGAGATCTGGTCCGCGAGAAGAACCACGGCGGCCAGCACGATCATCCACACGTACAGCCGCGGCTGTCCCTTCGCCTGCGAACGTCCGGCCACCATGTCACCTCGCAACTAATGATCTCGCGCATCATAGCCCTGGTCGGGTCGCGCGGGCGCGCGGCTCGATGCCGGCGAACGCCTTGCGGAGCAGGTCGTGCAGCAGCGCCCGCTCCCGCTCGTCCAGCGCCGCCAGCACGTCGTCGCGCACCCCGGCCGCCACGTCCAACGCCTCGTCGAGCAGGGCGACGCCCTCCGGGGTGATGGTGACCAAGTAGCGCCGCCGGTCCCGGGGGTCGCGGCTGCGCTCGACCAGGCCGCGCGGAGCCAGCGTGTCCATCACCGCCACCAGGTCGCTCGGGTCGATCCCCAGCCGGACCCCGAGATCGCCCTGCGAGGCGGGCCCGAAGTCGCGCAGCGCGGCGAGCACCGCCAGGTCCCACAGTCCGATGCCGTACGCCTTGAGGCGGTCGCCCATGCGGCGGCGGCCCGCGACGCCGACCTTCGACAACAGGAAGGCGGTGATGTCCAGCAGGGACGGGGGGAGTTGCGGAACGTCGCTCACGGGCCCACTATAGGGCACTGCCAACTATTGGTACTCACCAAGGAATTCTCGTGGACGCTCTCTATCCCCGCCTGCTGGTCACCCGGTTCGCCGAATGCCTCCGCTTCTACGACGGCCTGCTCACCGGCGTCCTCGGCGCGCACCTGACCAAGGGGACGCCGGACGGGCCCTACGCCCACTGGGATCTCGGAGACCAGGGCGTGCTTTCGCTGTTCGAGCGCTCGCTCATGGACGCCGTGACCGGCGCGCCGCACCTCCCCGCCGACGCCGCGCGTCCCGACGCGATGGCGCTGGTCCTCACCGTCGAGGACGTCGAGGAGGCCGCGCTGGTCGCCACCCAACACGGCGGCGCCGTGATCGTGCCCCCGACCTCCCGGCCCGAATGGGGCCCCGGCTGCCGCACCGCCCACCTGCGCGACCCCGACGGCAACCTCGTCGAGCTCCAGTCCTACTGACGTCCCGCCCTCGGCGTGCGCATGCCGAGGGCTCGGCCGGGACGCCCCGGTCGCGTCCGTTCGGGACGAACGGGAGGGGAGGAAAACGCGAAGACCCCGTGCCTTTCGGCACGGGGTCTTCGACGATGGTGGACGATACTGGGATTGAACCAGTGACCTCTTCCGTGTCAGGGAAGCGCTCTCCCGCTGAGCTAATCGTCCGTGCAGGAACTGCGAGCGGAAGACGGGATTCGAACCCGCGACCCTCACCTTGGCAAGGTGATGCTCTACCACTGAGCCACTTCCGCGCTATCGGTCGAGGTTTCCCTCGCCGACGCCTTCTTTACTTTAGCGGATCAGACGGAGTGCCCGTGCCGTCCGCTAGAGGTGGAGACGGGATTTGAACCCGTGTACGCGGCTTTGCAGGCCGCTGCCTCGCCTCTCGGCCACTCCACCAGGATCACAGGCCGCACCGAGGTGCCGCCGGCGAAACCGAGCGGAAGACGGGATTCGAACCCGCGACCCTCACCTTGGCAAGGTGATGCTCTACCACTGAGCCACTTCCGCGTGCTTCCGGGAGAAGTCCCGGCCACGCGGAAGACTCTATCGCCTTCCGGCCACTGCCCGTGCAAGGTCGGCGGCCGGCCGGGCCGGGTCGGGTACGGCTCCGCGTGTCGGGGAAAGGAGGGAGAAGCGAGCGAGAACCCGGCCGTGGCGATCGAGGAGCGCTCTGAGATACTGATTTCTGCCCGATTTCGGGCACGAAACTTGGTGTTGTCCATCTCCCGTCCGTAAGGTCCTGCTCTGTGTCGACGCAGCGGCATCCCCATGAGGACCTCATCACTCACCTGACCCGGACGACCGCGCTCGGGCCCGGGGAGGCGGCGCGCGTCGTGGCCGACGTGCTCACCTACTTCGGTGAGCCTGTCGACGAGTACGTGCGACGCCGCCACGGTGAGCTCAAGTCGAAGGGGTTCTCCAACGACAAGATCTTCCCGAGGATCTCGGCCGAGCTTTCGGGAAGGCGCGTCGCGGCACCGGAGCTGTCTCTACGCCAGCTACGCCGGATCGTCTACGGATAGGAGCGGATATGTGCGGAATCGTCGCTTATGTAGGGCCGAAGGACGCGGCCCCCATCCTGCTCGAAGGTCTCCAGCGGCTGGAGTACCGCGGGTACGACTCCGCGGGCCTCGCCGTGGTCAACGGCAAGTCGCTGAAGATGCGCAAGGTCAAGGGCCGAGTGTCCGACCTGGCGGAGGCCGTGCCGGCCCGCTTCAAGGGCGCGTGCGGCATCGGGCACACACGGTGGGCCACGCACGGCGTGCCGAGCGACGTCAACGCGCACCCGCACCTCGACCGTGAGCAGCGCATCGCGGTCGTGCACAACGGCATCATCGAGAACGCCGACGCGCTCCGCCAGCGACTCGAGGCCGAGGGTGTCACCTTCGAGAGCGAGACCGACACCGAGGTCCTGTGCCACCTCATCGCGCGGACCGTCAAGGAGACCGATTCCCTCGACGACGCCGTGCGCCGCGCGCTGAAGAGCATCGTCGGCACGTACGGCATCGCCGTGATCGACGCGCAGCGGCCCGGCGAGATCGTGGTGGCCCGCAACGGCAGCCCGATCGTCCTCGGCCTCGGCGAGAAGGAGATGTTCGCCGCCTCCGACGTCGCCGCGCTGGTGCGCTACACCCGGCAGGTCGTCCACCTGGAGGACGGCGAGCTGGCCGTGCTGCGGGCCGACGGCTTCCACACCTTCACCAGCGACGCCAGGGAGACCGCCAAGGAGCCCTTCACCGTCGACTGGGACACCGGCCACTACGACAACGGCGGCTACGAGCACTACCTCCTGAAGGAGATCTCCGAGCAGCCCGACACGGTCGCCCGCACGCTGCGCGGCCGGATCGACGACCGCTTCCACATCGCCCACCTCGGCGGGCTCAACATGGACGCCAGGGAGACCCGGTCGTTCCGGCGGGTGAAGATCATCGGCTGCGGGTCGGCGTACTACTCGGGGCAGATCGGCGCCCAGCTCATCGAGGAGCTCGCCCGCATCCCCGCCGACGCCGAGCCCGCCTCGGAGTTCCGGTACCGCAACCCGGTGGTCGAGCCGGACACGCTCTACGTCGCGATCAGCCAGTCGGGCGAGACGTACGACACGCTCGCCGCCGTCCAGGAGCTCAAGCGCAAGGGCGGCCGGGTACTGGGCATCGTCAACACGGTCGGCAGCGCGATCGCCCGCGAGTGTGACGGCGGGCTCTACCTGCACGCGGGGCCCGAGGTGTCGGTGGCCTCGACGAAGGCGTTCACCTCGACCGCGGTGTCCTTCGCGCTGCTCGCGCTGCACCTGGCCCGGGTGCGCGACCTGTCCCCGGCGGACGGCCGGCGGATCTGCGAGGGACTGCGCCGCCTGCCCGAGCAGATCGAGCAGATCCTCAAGCTGGACGAGCAGATCAAGACCCTCGCCGAGAAGTACGCCCAGTCGCCGAGCATGATGTTCGTCGGCCGGGTCCGGGGATACCCGGTGGCCCGCGAGGGCGCGCAGAAGCTCAAGGAGATCTCCTACGTCCACGCGGAGGCGTACCCGGCGAGCGAGCTGAAGCACGGGCCGCTCGCGCTGATCAACCCGGACATGCCGACGGTGGCGATCGTCCCCGATGACGAGCTGCTGGACAAGAACCTGACCACCCTGGGCGAGATCCGGGCGCGCAGCGGGCGCATCCTGATGATCGGCCACCGGGTGGCGGACGCGGCCGACGACTGCGTCGTGGTGCCCAAGAACGAGACGGAGCTGGACCCCATCCTGCTGACGATCCCGCTCCAGCTCTTCGCCTACCACGCCGCCGTGGCGCTCGGCCGCGACGTGGACCGGCCGCGCAACCTGGCCAAGAGCGTCACCGTCGAGTAGGCGCTCGCGTGAACACGGCTCCCGCCCCGATCCGGGGCGGGAGCCGTACAGTGCGGCCGGTGTGGCCGGGCGGGGTCAGGAGGTCACGGCGCACTGCCCCCGGTCCTTCTTGACCGGGCCCTCGGCGGTCGGCCGCACGTCGAAGTCGAAGATCTCGGTCGGCAGGTAGAGCGTGCAGCACGCGTTGGGGATGTCCACGATCCCGCTGATCCGCCCCTCGATCGGGGCCGACCCGAGCAGCAGGTACGCCTGCTCGCCCGTGTATCCCCAGGTCTTCAGGTATTCGACCGCGTTCAGGCACGCCCTCCGGTAGGCGACCGTCGCGTCGAGGTAGTGGTTCGTGTCGGTGTCGTGGTCCACGGAGATGCCGACGAACGACAGGAACTGGCAGTAGCGCGGCTCGACGTTGCCCGGCATGAAGATCGGGTTGGTGCTGACCCCGTACTTGGCCATGCCGCCCTTGATCAGATCGACGTGGAGGTCGATGAAGCCGCCCATCTCGATCGCGCCGCAGAAGGTGATCTCGCCGTCCCCCTGGCTGTAGTGCAGGTCGCCGAGGGAGAAGTTGGCCCCCTTGACGAAGACGGGGAAGAAGATCCGCGATCCCCGGGTGAGGTTCTTGATGTCCTGGTTGCCCCCGTGCTCGCGCGGCGGGACCGTCCGGGCCCCCTCGCGGGCGATCCGCTGGGCGACCTCGCCGGTCGCTGTGCCGGTGACCGCGTTGTTCGGCTCCGGCGGGTTGGCCAGCGGCGGCACCCGCTGGGGGTCCGTGTCGATGAGCGCCTGCTCCCTGCGGTTCCAGCTCGTGAGCAGCTCGGCGGAGGGCGCCGTGGCGAACAGTCCGGGGTGGGTGATCCCGGTGTGCCGTACGCCGGGGATGTGGCGGGACGTCGCGTGGATGCCGTGGAAGTCCCAGATCGCCTTGTACGCGTCGGGGAAGTAGTCGGTCAGGAAGCCGCCGCCGTTCGCCCGGGCGAAGACGCCGGTGTATCCCCAGCCTTGACCGGGGACGGCGCCGAGCTGCTCCGGATACGGGATCGCGCCGATGTCCAGGATGTCGACGATCAGGAGGTCGCCGGGCTCGGCCCCCTCGACCGCGAAGGGCCCGCTCAGCATGTGGACCTTGGTCAGGTCGATGTCGCGCACGTCGTTGGCCGAGTCGTTGTTGCCCACCTGGCAGTCGGTCCAGTCCCGGCACTCGACGCGGAACTCGTCCCCGGGGCGCACCGTGGCGACCGGCGGGACGTCCGGGTGCCAGCGGTTGTGCCCCGGCACGTCCTGCTCGCTCATGGGCTTCGACTGGTCGATGCTGAACACGACTTTCGGCATTGCCGGGTCCTCTCTGTGGATCGCGCCGGGACGGTCCCGGTCACGCGGATGGAGTGCGGCGGCCTCCGGGGAGGCCGCCGCGGGTACGCGTCACTGGGCCGGTGCGGCGCGCCGCCGGGTGAGCGGCCACAACGCGGCGAACACGACCACGCCGAACACGGCGAGGACGATCGCGACGAGGTCCTGGTTCCAGCTCTTCCAGAAGCCGGTGAGCGTGAGATAGGCGGGGATCGCGCCGGTGACCCAGCCCTCGATCGCGGTCACCCCGCCCACGTAGATGGTGAGGCGGTCGCGCTTCAGGCCGAGCAGCAGGAAGAAGAGGAACCACAGGAACGACCAGTAGAGCCAGATCACGCCGAACGGCGGGTCGCCAAGGATCTGGAAGTTCGCGTACGAATAGCCCAGCGCCATGATGGCCACGAAAAGCGAGAAATACCCGACGCCGGTGGTGTCGAATCCCCCGAGAAGCCCGATCCCCACATAGAGGTAGGTGAAGGCGAAAAGGTACAATCCCGATGCGGACAAAATCTCCTTCGCCCCTCCGCCCGCGGCGATGATCAGATAGGTGGGAGTGACCACCTGGAGCCCTCCGACGAAGAGGTTGAAAATGGCGGCCGCCCGGGCCTCGACCAGGCCCAGCAGCATCAGGCCGTTCATGAACAGCACCGCGCCGACGTAGAGAAGTCCGACATCTCCCATCGGGAGGCACCTCCTGGCACCGGTGAGGGACGGCGGTGGCGCGGCGGGCGCCGCCTCCGTTCGACTCGCTCGGGGCGGGATCGGGTCCCGGGGGCCGGCCGTGCCGTCCGGGGAACCGCACGGGACCGCGGCCGGTCAGGGCCGGGGCAGCCGGGACAGAGCCGGGTGCGGCGGCCGGGCCGGTCGCCCGGAGGCCGCGCGGAGAGTGCCCTCGCGCGCGTCTCCAGAGTCGCCGGACTCCGCGTCCGGCCGGTGGACGACCTCGGGCGCCTCCCTGCTGCGCTCCTCCATGGCCAGCCCGGCGGCCAGCGCCGGATGCACCCGGCGCAGGTTCGGTCCCGAGTAGCGGCGGCGGGCCTTTCCTCCGCAGGCGGCGCAGTTCCGGGCCTGCGGCGCTGTCCCCATCGGCAGGAACACGTCGAACGGCCCGCATTCCGGGCACAGATATTCATAAATTGCCATGCGCACCCTCTAAACCGGACGAACGGCCCCCAGTATGGCCATACATACCCAGACAAGCCAGACAAAGAGTTATCTGTCAAGATAAGTATGTTGATCGTGTAATGCGGTGCCGGGTCGCCGACTATTTGGTCAATAATCGTTGGACTGTGCGGAAGTTTGGATTGCTCGGAGAATGTCGCGCGTTGCCGCGTTCCGGGGTTTCCTGTGGGAGTTTTTCCGATTTCCTTGTTGTGGTTCTCCGGCCATCGACCACTCCGGCCTTTTCGCGTCGATCCTCCTCGGGATTCCGGCATTGCATCACTAACCGTGACAAGTCGTACGCTGGCCGTGCCAGGGACTCTCGGGGGAGGGGTACCGACGTGAGGCGCCGCGCGTTTCTTGCTTTGGGGGTGGGCCTGTTCCCTCTGGCGGCCGGGTGCGGGAGCGACCGGCCGCGGACCGGCGGCCCCATCTCGTTGTTCGTCCCCGCCCAGGTCGGGAGGCAGGGAGGACCGTTCGCCCGGGAACTGAAGGGCCTCATCGAGCGGCAGCGGCTCGCCGGGCCGGTCGAGATCCGCACCCGCGCCGGCGAGACCGGGGCGCGGGCGCTGGCCGGATACGTGGCCAGGCCCGCCTCTGGCGAGCTCATGGTCGCCGGCTCCGCCCTCGTCGACTTCGCCGCCGTGAACGGGACCGGCGCCCTGGCCGAGCGCACGTCGCCGCTGGCCAGGTTCGCCGGGGAGTGGATGGTGCTGGTCACCGCGCCGCACTCCCGCTTCCGCACCTTCGACGACCTGGCCGCGGCCCTGATCCGCGACCCCGGACGGCTGCGGCTGGCCGGCCGGGACACCGGCGGCCTCGACCACGTGCTCTACGGGCTGACCGCCCAGGGGCTGGGCGTCGACGCCCGCAGGCTCAACTACGCGGCGTTCCCGGATCTCTCCCACATGCTCGCCGCGCTGGCCGAGGGCAGCGCCGTCGCCGGGGTCGGCGGCAGCACGGAGCTGGCCGCCCCCATCAGGACCGGGCAGGTACGGCCGCTCGCCGTCTCGTCGACGGACCGCCTGGACGGCCTGGACGCGCCGACCCTGAAGGAGTCGGGTGTGCGGACGCACTACGCCAACTGGAGCGGGCTGCTCGGGGCCGGCCGCCTCCCCGAGCGGGAGCGGGAGCGGCTGCTCGACCTGTGCCGCGCCGTCGCGGACATGCCCGGCTGGGAGGAGGCCTGCCGCGCGAACGGCTGGACGCCGATGTACCTCGACGGCGACGACTTCCGCCAGTGGCTGGGCACCGAGACGCGCCGCGCCAAGTCGATCCTCCGCGAGCTCGGGTTCCTCTGAGCGCCTCGGTCCGCGTGACCGGGCGGAACGCGAGCCATCCGGGACCGGACCCCCGTATCGGCACAATTTCTTGTGGTGGTTGCGAGAACCGGCACTAGATGTAGGATCCTCCACGTCGCTGGTTCACCCCGTGCCCCGGGGTGAGGCAAGAGGGAACCCGGTGCGAGTCCGGGACTGCCCCGCAGCGGTGAGCGGGAACGACCGCCGTCACAGAAGCACTGGGCCGCCCGCCGGCCCGGGAAGCGACGGCCAGTAGGACCGGCGCGCGAGAGCCGTACCCATCGGCCCGGCCGCGCCCCGCCCGCGAGTCCGAAGACCTGCCGGCGACGTGCGCGCGGACCCGACGTCCGCGCGTGTTGTGCCGGGCCTCGAGGGAGGGTCCGCCGACGAGCGACGCGCCAGACCTGATCACGTCCGGCGCGGCCCTGGCGCGAGCCCGCCGCTCCGACGCGTACGCCCGCCCGCCGAGGCCCCTGACGGGGTTCCGACTCGGGAGGGGAGATCACGTGACATTGGCCACGATCGCGGACGCGGGGATCGAGGAGCGATGGGCGGCCATCGAGGAGGCCGCGGCGCGCGTCGTCACCGACCCGGCGAACTCGAAGGCCGCGGCCCGCCTGCTGGCGGCGCTGATCGCCGACGAGGCGGCCGAGCACGGCGTGACCGGTGACTCCGGCTTCTCCCGCTCCGTGGCCGCGACCCACGAGGCGGGCCTGGTCCACGACGAGCTGGCCGCGTTCGTCGCCCGGCACGCCGAGGAGCTGGACGCGCTCGTGGACCACGCGGCGGACGAGCGGTTCGAGTACTTCGGCCTGCGCACGGTGTACGACCGCTACCTGCTGCGGCACCCGGTCACCCGGCGGGTCCTGGAGCGCCCGCAGCACTTCCTCCTGCGCGTCGCCTGCGGTCTGGCCTACGGGTCCGGCGTGGCGGAGGCGGCCGAGCTGTACCGGCTGATGTCCACGCTGGCCTACCTCCCCAGCTCGCCCACGCTGTTCAACTCGGGCGCCCGCCGCCCGCAGCTCTCGTCGTGCTTCCTGCTCGACTCGCCCCGCGACGAGCTGGAGAGCATCTACGAGCGGTACGGCCAGGTGGCCCGGCTGTCCAAGTACGCCGGCGGCATCGGCGTCGCGTGGACCCGGATCCGGGCCCGGGGCTCGCTGATCAGGGGCACCAACGGTCATTCCAACGGCATCGTGCCGTGGCTCCGCACGCTCGACGCCTCCGTGGCCGCGGTCAACCAGGGCGGGCGGCGCAAGGGCGCGGCCTGCGTCTACCTGGAGACCTGGCACGCCGACATCGAGGAGTTCCTGGAGCTGCGGGACAACACCGGCGAGGACGCCCGCCGCACCCACAACCTCAACCTGGCCAACTGGGTGCCGGACGAGTTCATGCGCCGGGTCGAGGCGGACGGCGTGTGGTCGCTGTTCGACCCCAAGGAGGTCCCCGAGCTGACCGACCTGTGGGGCGAGGAGTTCGACGCCGCCTACCGGGCCGCCGAGAGCGCGGGGCGGTACGCCCGGCAGATCCCGGCGCGCACGCTGTACGGCCGCATGATGCGCACTCTCGCCCAGACCGGCAATGGCTGGATGACCTTCAAGGACGCGGCCAACCGGACCTCCAACCAGACGGCGCTGCCGCACAACGTCATCCATCTGTCCAACCTCTGCACGGAGATCCTGGAGGTGACCAACGACGCCGAGACCGCCGTGTGCAACCTCGGGTCGGTCAACCTCGCCGCGCACCTCACCGGCCCGGCGGGCACCCGCGGCGTGGACTGGCCCCGGCTGCGCGCCACGGTCCGCACCGCCGTACGGTTCCTGGACCTGACCATCGACCTGGGCTTCTACCCGACGCCGGAGGCCGAGGCGGCCAACCGCAGGTGGCGGCCGGTCGGGCTCGGGGTGATGGGCCTCGCGGACGTGTTCTTCGCGCTGCGGCTGCCGTTCGACTCGCCGGAGGCCCTCGCCCTCTCCAGCCGGATCGCCGAGGAGATCGCGCTCGCCGCGTACGGGACGTCCGCCGACCTCGCGGTGGAGCGCGGGCGGCACCCCTCCTACGACGAGACCCGCGCCGCCCGGGGCGTGCTGCACCCGGACCACTATCCGGCCCGCGCGGAGAACGGCGCCGAATGGGCCGCCCTGCGCGCGAAGATCGCCGAGACCGGGCTGCGCAACTCGCTGATGATCGCCATCGCTCCGACGGCCACGATCGCGTCGATCGCCGGGTGCTACGAGTGCATCGAGCCCCAGGTGTCCAACGTGTTCAAGCGGGAGACCCTGTCGGGGGAGTTCCTCCAGGTCAACCGCTACCTCGTGGCCGATCTCCAGGCGCTCGGGCTGTGGACCCAGGAGATGCGCGACGCCATCAAGCAGGCCGACGGGTCGGTCCAGACCATCCCCGGCATCCCCGACGAGCTGCGCGTCCTCTACCGGACGGCCTGGGAGCTGCCGCAGAAGGCGCTCATCGACCTCGCCGCGGCCCGCCAGCCGTACATCGACCAGGCGCAGTCGCTCAACCTCTTCATGGCGACGCCCACCATCGGCAAGCTCTCGTCGATGTACGCCTACGCCTGGCGGGCCGGCCTGAAGACCACCTACTACCTGCGCTCCCGCCCGGCGACCCGGATCAGCCAGACCACCGTGCCCGCGTCCGTGCCCGCCGCGTCCGTCGTGGTGCCCGCGAGCGCCGAGCCCATCCCGGTCGAGGCGGCGGTGGCCTGCTCGCTGGAGAACCCCGAGATCTGCGAAGCCTGCCAGTGACCGCCCCCACTGAAGAAAGCGTGATGACGATGTTGCTCGACCCCGGGATGGACCTGACCCTCCGGCCGATGCGGTATCCCGACTTCTACGAGCGCTACCGCGCGGCGATCAGGAACACGTGGACGGTCGAGGAGGTGGACCTCCACTCGGACCTGGCCGACCTGGCCCGGCTCGACGCGCAGGAGCGGCACCTGATCAACCGGCTCGTCGCGTTCTTCGCGACCGGCGACTCGATCGTGGCCAACAACCTGGTGCTCAACCTCTACCAGCACATCAACGCGCCGGAGGCGCGGCTCTACCTCAGCAGGCAGCTGTTCGAGGAGGCCGTGCACGTGCAGTTCTACCTGACGCTGCTCGACACCTACCTGCCCGACCCGGACGAGCGGGCCAAGGCGTTCGCCGCGGTCGAGCACATCCCGTCGATCCGCGACAAGGCCGAGTTCTGCTTCCGCTGGATCGACTCCATCAACCACCTGACCCGCCTGGAGACCCGGGACGACCGGCGCGGCTTCCTGCTGAACCTGATCTGCTTCGCCGCCTGCATCGAGGGCCTGTTCTTCTACGGCGCCTTCGCGTACGTCTACTGGCTGCGCTCCCGTGGCCTGCTCGGCGGCCTGGCTTCCGGGACGAACTGGGTGTTCCGCGACGAGTCCATGCACATGGAGTTCGCCTTCAGCGTCGTGGACACGGTCCGGGCCGAGGAGCCCGACCTGTTCGACGACGAGCTCGGCGCCCAGGTCACCCGGATGATGGAGGAGGCGGTCGCCGCCGAGCTGGCCTTCGCCCGCGACCTGTGCGGGGACGGCCTGCGCGGCATGAGCGCCGACAGCATGCGCCAGTACCTGGAGTACGTCGCCGACCGGCGGCTCGCCCGGCTCGGCCTGCCCCTCCGGTACGGCACCGCCAACCCGTTCGCCTTCATGGAGCTCCAGGACGTCCAGGAGCTGGCCAACTTCTTCGAGCGGAGGGTCTCGGCCTACCAGGTGGCGGTCGAGGGCGACGTCAGCCTGGACGAGGCGTTCTGAGCCGTCCCGCCGACGCGTCCGGGCCGTCTCACGACGGCCCGGACGGCCGCAGCACGCGGGTGGCCCCGGCGATCAACGCCGTGGCGAGGACCCAGCCCGCCGTGATGAGCCCCCCGGCCAGCCACTGCGTCCAGCCCACCGGCTCCCACGCGCCACGCTGGTCGAACAGGCTGACGGGCACCAGCAGGTCGAGCGTGTAGAGCAGGGGGTTGAAGCTGCGCTTCTCGTCCAGGCCGATCTGCGAGGGGTGGTGGGTCGAGAACACCGCCGTGCCCAGCGCCAGCAGCAGGCCCGCCCACACCCCGGCCAGCCACGGGCGGTAGCCGTACCTCACTATGACGTCGAGCTGCCAGCCCCACAGGACGCCGGGCAGCCGGAGCGTCCGCCGCCGGCCGCGCTGCTTGGCCAGGAGCACCCGGCGCGCGTCCGACTCGTGCCCGATCCGCCGGTAGTACGCGGCGAGCTGCTCGTACGGCTGCGGCCGGTACCCGACGGGGTCGCGCCGCAGCCAGGCCAGCCGGCCCGACAGCCGGGCGGCGGGTCCGCCTCCTCGCCCTGTCGTCATCGGGGCACCGGGAAGGCCACGGCCGCTTGGCGGTGATTATCGCATCGCTTGGCACATCCGTCGGGTTCGGCCACACCCGTCCGGGGAGGACATGGGATGCCGCGAATTGACCAATGGTGTCAAGCCTTTCCGGAAAAGGCATTCCCTCTGATTATTTTGGCGAGCAAAATAGGCATAAGCGGGACTCGCAGCGGTAATGACCCTGTGAGGTGTGAGATGTCGCAGAATCCATTCGCCCGGCTCGCTCGATGGCTGGGATTCGACCGGAATCCGCTGCGCCGCCGGTGTGACCGGATCGAGGCGATCGTGAGACTGATCGCCATCATGGGCGTGGCGGTCGCCGTCGTGCTCGGCGTTCTCTTCGGCGTCCGGACGTACGGCGACGGACTGCGCACCGAGGCCGCCCAAGCGCAGGCGCGCCACCTGATCCGGGCGACGCTGCTCCAGGACGTCCCGGCGCGCGGGCTCTCTCCCTCCGGGATCGCGGTCGGCCGCGCCCGGGCGGAGTGGACCGACGCGGCCGGCACTCACCGCACGGGCGTCATCGAGGCGCCGCCGGGCAAGCGTGCCGGTGAGGTCGTGCAGATCTGGACCGACGACGGTGGCATGCCCACCCGGCGGCCCCAGGACCGGGAGACCACCGTGGTCGCCGCCATGACGGTGGGGCTCGGCCTGCCCACCGGCGCCGCCGCCCTGCTGACCCTGCTCGTCCTGGGCACCCGTACGGTGAACCAGCGGCGGGCCACCCGCGCCTGGGAGGCGCAGTGGAGCGTCGTCGAGCCGATGTGGCGGATCAACGGTCGATGATCTCGTTCTTGCCGATCACCACGATCCCACCGCGGGTCACCGCGAACCGCTGCCGGTCGTAGTCGAGGTCGAAGCCGATCCGGGCGCCGTCCGGGACGACCACGTTCTTGTCGATGATCGCCCGCCGCACGACGGCGCCCCGGCCGATCTTGACCGAGCCCATCAGCACCGAGTCCTCGACCAGCGAGTGCGAGTGGAGCACGACGCCGGGGGAGAGGATCGAACGGACCGCCGTGCCGCCGGACACGATGACGCCGGGGGACACCAGCGAGTCGAGGGCGTGGCCGATCCGGTCGCCCTGGTTGTGCAGGAACTTCGCGGGCGGCAGCGGGTCGTGCCCCGTGTAGATGGGCCACCGGCTGTTGTACAGGTTGAACACCGGATGCGCCGAGATGAGGTCCATGTGCGCCTCGTAGTAGGCGTCCAGGGTCCCCACGTCCCGCCAGTAGCCCCGGTCCCGCTCGGTCGAGCCGGGGACGACGTTGTCGGCGAAGTCGTACACCTCCGCGCCGCCCGACTTCACGAACATCGGGATGATGTCGCCGCCCAGGTCGTGGTGACTGGCGGGGTCGAGCGCGTCCTCGCGCAGCGCCTCGATGAGCGCCTGCGTCTTGAACACGTAGTTGCCCATGGACGCGTAGATCTGGTCCGGCGCGTCGGGCAGGCCCACGGCGTTCTTCGGCTTCTCGCGGAAGGCCGTCATGCGTCGCCCCGCCGGGTCGGTCTCGATGACGCCGAACTGGTCGGCGAGCGCCAGCGGCTGGCGGATCGCGGCGACCGTCACGTCCGCTCCCGAGTCGATGTGCTGCTCCACCATCTGCCGGGGGTCCATCCGGTAGATGTGGTCGGCGCCGAAGACGATGCAGTGGTCCGGCAGCTCGTCGTAGATCAGGTTGAGGTTCTGGAACAGCGCGTCGGCGGACCCGGCGAACCAGCGGGGCCCGAGCCGCTGCTGGGCCGGCACTGGTGTGACGTAGTTGCCGAGCATCGCCGACAGCCGCCAGGTCCGCGAGATGTGCCGGTCGAGGCTGTGGTTCTTGTACTGCGTCAGCACCACGATCTGCAGGTAATGGGCGTTGGCGAGGTTCGACAGGACGAAGTCGACCAGCCGGTATATCCCGCCGAACGGTACGGCGGGCTTGGCACGGTCCGCCGTCAGCGGCATCAGCCGCTTGCCCTCACCGCCGGCGAGCACGATCGCGAGGACCTTCATAGCCAGGACCCTAACCCGTCAAGGCTCGTACAAAACACCGCGATTCCCGACGAGAAACTTCAAACCACCGCGGAATCCGATGCAGCCGGCCGTGTCGCGGGGCTCGGGGTGGCTCGCGCGGCGCGCCGGAGGAACCATCTGGGCCGCGGGCGGCAGGGCTTGATGTGGCGGACACGACCTAAGCTCCTGCCATGCGCGTCGATCTGCTCAGCCGCGAGTACCCGCCCGAGGTGTACGGCGGCGCGGGAGTCCACGTCGAATACCTGGCGCGCGAGCTGCGCCGGCTCGCCGACGTCCGGGTCCGGTGCTTCGGCGCCCACCGCGACGAGGAGGGCGTGGCGGCGTACCGGGTGCCGGGCGGGCTGGAGACCGCCAATCCGGCGCTTCAGGTGCTCGGCGTCGATCTGGAGATGGCCGCCGCGTGCGCGGGCGCGGATGTGGTGCACAGCCACACCTGGTACGCCAACTTTGCCGGGCAGGTCGCCAAGACGCTCTACGGCATGCCGCACGTCGTGACCACGCACAGCCTGGAGCCGCTCCGGCCGTGGAAGGCCGAGCAGCTCGGCGGCGGGTACGCGCTGTCGTCCTGGGCCGAGCGGAGCGCCCTGGCCTCGGCGGACGCCGTCATCGCGGTGTCCGAGGGCATGCGCCGCGACGTCCTCACCGCGTATCCCGAAATATCGCCCGACCGGGTGCAGGTCATCCACAACGGCATCGACACCGCCGAGTACGCGCCGTCCCGGAGCGCCGAGGCGCTGGCCCGGCACGGCATCGACCCCGCCCGGCCGTACGTGGTCTTCGTCGGGCGGATCACCCGGCAGAAGGGGCTGGTCCACCTCCTGCGCGCGGCCCGCTCGTTCGACCCCGGCGCGCAGATCGTGCTCTGCGCCGGGGCGCCGGACACCGCCGAGATCGCCGACGAGGTCGCGTCCCTGGTCGCGGAGCTGGGCAGGACCAGGAAGGGTGTCGTATGGATCTCGGAGATGCTGCCGCGCCCCGAGGTGATCCAGATCCTCACGCACGCCGCCGTCTTCGTCTGTCCCTCGGTCTACGAGCCCATGGGCATCGTCAATCTTGAGGCGATGGCCTGCGAGACGGCCGTCGTCGCCACCGCGACCGGCGGGATCCCCGAGGTCGTGGACGACGGCGTCACCGGACTGCTCGTCCCCGTCGAGCAGGGCCCGGACGGCGAGCCGTACGATCCCGACGCGTTCGCGGCCGCGATCGCCGAGCGGGTCGGCCTCCTGCTCGCCGACCCGGACCGCGCCGCCGCCATGGGCGCGGCGGGCCGGAGCAGGGCGGTGGAGCGTTTCTCCTGGCGCAGCATCGCCGCGCGGACCCACCGCCTCTACACGGCGCTCGTGCAGGCCCGCACGTAAGCGGCCCCTGCCCCGCCCGCCCCCAGTGACAGCCGCCCTCCACTCCCAAGGAAGCACCATGATCGCGATCGACCGGGTCCGGATGACCTTCACCGACCGGCACGGCGGCGTCAGCGCCGAGCCGTACGGCACGTGCAACCTCGGCGGCGCGGTGGGTGACGATCCCGCCGCCGTCGCCGAGAACCGGGCCGTGACCGCGGCGCGCCTCGGCCTGGCCGAGGTCGTCTTCATGCGGCAGGTCCACAGCGCGGACGTCGCCTACGTCACCACGCCCTTCGGCGAGGACCCGCCCGCCCTGGACGCGGTGTTCACCGACCGGCCGGGCCTCGGGATCGCGGTCCTGGTCGCCGACTGCGCACCCGTCCTGGTCGCCGACCCGGCGGCGGGCGTCGTCGGGGGCGCGCACTCGGGCCGTCCCGGGACCGAGGCGGGTGTGGTCGGCGCGCTCGTCGAGGCCATGGCGGCGCGCGGCGCCGCGCCGGAGAGGATGGTCGCGGCGATCGGCCCCGCCGCCTGCGGCCTCTGCTACGAGGTGCCCGCCGACCTACGGGAAAGGGTCGCCGGACGCGTGCCGGAGACCTGGTCCACCACGCGGTGGGGCACCCCCGCCCTCGACATCCGGGCCGGCATCGCGGCTCAGCTCGCCCGCGCGGGAGTGACCGACGTCAGGCACGACGACCGCTGCACGATCGAGACGCCCGACCTCTACTCCTATCGCCGCGACCGGCGCACCGGCCGGTTCGCCGGATACGCCTGGCTCAGCGAATAGGGAGCCGGCCGAACTGCCCCGGAGCGTGCTCATTACGGCGGCCCGCGCCGCCGTCGCTCAGCGCCGGGTGATCCGGCAGGCGTCCTCCCACAGCTCCGGATCGACCGGCGGCTGGTGGCGGATCAGCTCGGCGCAGTCGGCGATCGCGTCCGTCAGCAGTGTCCTGAGCAGCGCGTCCGGATCGGCGACGCACGCCTCCGAGAGCCCCCGGACCGCGAGCTGCACCGTGTTCGGCGCCGCGTACCTGCGGAACCCCTTGGCGGAGACCCGGACGCCGCGCCGGAACCGGTACGCCCAGCGGGCCGCGTCCGGCACCTTCGCCAGCGTGCGCGCGCTCTCCTCGCTGACGCTGCCCTGCGGCCGCCCGTCGAGGGTGGCCAGCACGTGCTCGGCGGAGAGCACGGACACCGCCAGCGCGAGCTGGCGCTCGTGCGAGACCACCGGCAGCGCCGAGGTCGCGCACCGGAGCGCGATGCGGGCGTCGATGCGCGGGTCGGCGCCGGCGAGCCCGATCACGGACGGGATCAACGGGGCCAGCAGCGGCCGGGCCGCGTCCGACGTGTGGTCATTGACCAGGCGCGCGAGACCGGCGAGCAGCGGATGTGTGCAGGCCGGATGATCGCTCCAGCGCTCCCCGGCCAGGAAGGACGCCAGCTCCATGAAGCACGCGCCCTTGCTCGGGTTGCGATGCTTGCCGCGCGACAGCAGCGGCATTGCCGTGGGCATCTGATCGTGCACGAGAAACTCCCACCCGAATCGCCCAACATGTCGCTTTCCAGTGTGCGCTCAGGTGGCGGCAATGAGAAGAACCGCCCCCGCAGCCCCCGCGCGGACGCGGAAAGCGGGATGTGGCGGGACGCGGCTCGGCAACGCCGTGGACGGCGGCGGACAGCCGGGAACCATGCGATTACCCGGAATTTCCGGAGGCGCCGCTTTCATATTGGGCAAAACCGCGTTTCGGCGCGTCCGTGCGCGGCAGTGCCCGCGCCCGGAACTCACTGAGCCATTCCGGGTAACGGATCATGACGGATTGTGATCTTCGGTCAGGTGTCTACCGTGTTCGAGGCGGAGGATGACGTGCGCGGCCTTGGCAATCATGCCGATCCGCCACGGGTCGAGGCTGACCCGCCGCAGCGTCTTGAAGGTCGTTTTCAGCAGCGAGTTCGCGCGTTCGGCGACGGCGTGCACGCCGCGGATGACCTGGTTGTAGGCCTGCTGCTCTCCGGTGAGTTCGGCGTTCTTGGGCTTCTTGACCGGGGTGCGGATGGCCGGGCTGAGGTTCTCATAGCCCAGGTCGGTCAGCGTGAGCAGGCCGGTCTCGGTGGCGGCCTGCTCCAGAGCTACCAAGAGCCCCTCGGCGGATTTCGCGCAGGTGGTGTCGTGCTCGCGGCCGGGCCGGACCTGCGAGGTCCACAGCGGGAAACCGTCGGGATCGGACAGAACCTGGACATTGCCGCCGTGGTGTTTGTGCTTGCCACTCCACCACAGGTCGGCGCTGTTGGGGCCGGGTGCGCTGATCCGGTCGGTGCGGATGACCGTGCCGTCCAGGTTGAGGTGACCGGCTCCCCGCGCCTTGGCCTCCGCCAGGGCCGTGGCCAGGTCGGGGGCGTCAGCGGCGAGGGTGTCGATGTCTTCGTGCAGGTAGTCGTAGGCGGTGCTGCGGCTGATGGCGTTATCGGTGGCAGTCCAGGAACCACCGCAAGACCAGCACGGCAGGCCGAACGGTTCTGGGCACGGGTCTTCGACTGGTCGAGTCATCGGGGCGGCGTCCCCGTCGTGCGCGAGATGGCGCGGGTGGCCGAGTACCTCCACCTGGCCCGCAGCGGCCGACACGACGAATGGGACAAGCGGCGCCTCGACCCGATCCCCACCGTGTCGTGGGAAGGGGACGTGGTACTTCTGTCGCCCGAGCCGGCCGGCACTATCGACCCGGCAAAGTAGCACGTGACCGCCGTGGGCGCGCCGGCTCCTCGTCGCGCCCACGGCGACCGTCGCCTGCACACCACATGGGCACCCGCTGCGGTGCCTGCACATCCGCCTAGAGCCCGGCCAGGGGTACATCGCGCCCACCGAGATCCTGCCGCACGACGGCTCCACCAGCGATGCGGAGGAGTGGTCGCTCGCCGCGTTCTGGCTGGGCTGATCAGGCGCGGGCGGGGGTGGGGGCGGCGAGACTCTCCCACCCCGCCTCACCCCGGCGACCACGATGACCCGGACCGTGGGATCGCGCTCGGCCTCTTCGAGCAGATCGAAGTAGCGCCGCCCCATCTCGGGGGTCCAGCGTTCAGGCGATCCGGCCGGTTGAACTTCAGGACCCGCACGGCGTCGTGCTTCTCGGACAGCACCAGCATTCGGCCTCCCTGTACAGAACTATGTTCTACGCCAGGGCGGGTGGCTTGATCGACCCCCGAAGCGGAAGAAAGGGCCGGAAACGCCGCGAGGCCGGGCGACCTCTCAGTCGCCCGGCCTCGGAGCCGGTGGCTCCCGTGATAAGACTCGAACCAGACCCGCCCCGGGTCGATCAGCCCGGTTCACCACGTGCGGCTCCCGACTCGGCTCCCCTGTGGGCGCTCAGCCAATCACGCTTCTGAAGGTGACGCCGGGCGACCTGAAAGCCTTTAGTTTTTACCCGCCGCCCTCGGGCGCGTGGTGGTGTGGGTGGTGTTTGGGGTGTCGGTGTTTGTGTCGCCGGTGCTTCTGCTGTTCCTTACACGAGGCCACACATTTGGGTTCGTGTTCCGAGATACAGCTGGACACGCAGCCTTCCCCCTCGCCCATACATATTTTTCGACAGGCCTTCTCTGCCTTCTTATGACAGAGAGCGTGACAGTCGACCGCCGGCATCGGGTTCGGCCGTCCTTGCGGCGGGGCAGCGGCCAGGTTGTTCGTATGCGGTGAGATGGCGACGTTGATGTAGGCGTTCGTGGAGGGAGAGCCGTTTGATGTTGCGGCACCTCTCGCGGTGCTGTCCGCCAGAGCGGAGCCGCTCGACATCGTGACACCTCCCGCGGTGAGCGCGCTGAGGGTAGCGACCACCAGGGCCCGTCGCGCGATATTCTGGAACATTACGCCTCCCCTTGGCCAAGTAGACCCGCCTTCGGCCCACTCCTTCCTGTCGTGCACCGGCGCGAAATACTTCTTGGGTACTCCGCCGCCAGTCGGCTATTCATAGTTTCGACTTTGCGGGAAAAGTCCGGCGCCGTGCAACATGGCCGGCGTAGATATTCCCTTGCCATAGCCGTAGGGACGGTGGTCTGCAGGCCCACTCCTTCGTCCAGGTCGAGCTGGGCGCGGCGAAGTGAATCGCCCTGAGTTACATGGAGCCGTCTTAGTTGGCTTCATGCCGGTTGGCGGGTTGGATAGAGCATCTCGTATTCGACAGGGTGCGGATCCCGAGAGCGCTGCGGCGGCGTTGCCGATTGTGGAAGATCTCCAGGTATGAGCCAACCCGAGTTTCGTGGAGGCCCTGAAAGCAGCACGATCTTGTAGCACGATCGGCTGGGGAAGGGAGAAGCCACCACGATGGCTGCACACCGCGAGTACCCCGATGAACTCCGTGAACGCGCTGTCCGGCTTGTCCGGGAAAGCGGCCGCCCGATCGCGCAGATCGCCCGTGATCTGGGCGTGCACCGCGAGGCGTTGCGCGGCTGGGTCCGCCAGGCCCAGGCCGATGACGGCAGCCGTCCCGAGCTGCCGTCCACGGCCGAACGAGAGGAGATCAAGGCGCTGCGAAGGGAGAACGCCGAGCTGCGCAGGGCCAACGACATCCTGAAGGCCGCCTCGGCGTTTTTCGCCGCGGAGCTCGACCGTCCCCGCACGAGGCAGCCGCAGTGATCGACGATCTCCACGACCGCTTCGGGGTCGAGCCCGTATGCCGGGTGTTGGATCTCGCCCCGTCTACCTACTACGCGGCCAAGACGCGCCCGCCCTCGGCCCGTGCGCTGCGTGACCGCGAGGTCCTCGGCCTGATCGAGGGCGTGCGCGCACGCAAGTACGCGCAGGTCTATGGGGCTCGCCGCGTCCACGTGCAGCTCAAGCGCGAAGGTGCCACGGTCGCCCGGTGCACCGTCGAGCGTGTCATGCGCGAGCACAGCCTGCGCGGGGTGATGCGGGGGCGCGGTCGGCGCACCACGATCCCCGATGGCCAGGCTCGCCGTCCCGCTGACCTGGTCAAACGTGATTTCAGCGCGCCCGCGCCGAACCGGCTGTGGGTGGCCGACATGACCTACGTGCCCACCGAGGAGGGCTGGGCATGCGTCGCGTTCGTCCTGGACGTGTACTCCCGGGTGATCGTCGGCTGGAAGATGGCCGATCACCTGCGCACCGACCTGCCGCTGGACGCTGTGGAGATGGCGTTGTGGCAGCGTGAGGTCACGCGCGGCAGCTTGGTGCATCATTCCGATGCCGGCTGCCAGTACACCTCGATCCGTTACTCCACTCGCCTGGAGGACCTCGGTGTGGTCCGGTCCATCGGCACCGTTGGGGACTCGTTCGACAACGCGATGGCCGAGGCGCTGAACGGCACGTTCAAGGCCGAGCTCATCCATCCTCGCAGGTGGGAGAGCCGGGCCGAGTTGGAGGTCGAGATCGCCGGCTGGGTCGGCTGGTACAACAACGAGCGGGTTCACAGCGCGATCGAGGACAAATCCCCTGCGGAGTACGAAGCCGCATACTACGCTTCTTTAATCACACGAGAACCCTGCGTCGCAGGATAGCCAGGTCTCCACAAAAGCCGGGGCACCTCAGTATTCGAAGATCGCATTGGCGAGTTCGATGCGTGTCTTCCACGTTTGCGGTGGAGTAATTCGGTCTGCATGCGGCCCCAGAAGCTCTCATGGAGCCCATCGAAAGGACCAGCCCGGACCCCTGGGCCTGCGGGTGCAGGCCCAGGAGGTGAACTGCCCGGGTTCAAGGAGTCGTCGCAACACGCTTGTTGGAGTGAGAGTAGATGATCGTGGGTCGGCAGCAGTGGGGACCTGCGCCACGGGCCGTTCGCGGCGGCTGCCGGGCAGCCCCTGGATGCCCTCGCGCCGCATCAGCATTTCCACCGTGCCGTGCGCGACGATCAGTCCGTTGCCGAGCGTCAGCTCGGCGTGCACCCGCCGAGCGCCGTAGACGCCGCGCGAGGCGGCGTGGAGCTGCTGGATCTTCTCAGTCAGCCACGCGTGCCGCAGCGACCTCGCCGATGGTGGTCGGCTGCGGCAGGCGTAGTAGCCCGACTCCGACACGTCCAGGACGCGGCAGCACACCTGGATGGGAAGCCCTTCGGCGGCCACCATCGCGATGGCTTCGAACCGTCTGATACGTGAATCGACCTCAGCTGGGCAGGCGGCAGCGAACCCCAACCGGTGATCGTCGGTGAGGGCTTGCCGGGAACGGTGACCCTGGTGGCTTATTCGTGATCAGGCAGCGAGGGCGAGTTCCAGCCGGGCGAGGTGGCCGGTTCGGGTGCGGTCGAGTGGATGCCCGTTCCACCAGGCATCCAGCCGGATCAGGTTGAGTGCGACCACGGAGAAAACGTGGTCGAGATGGACCTTGGCCAGGCCGCGATAGCGAGTCCGGCGGATGTCGGTGACCGCGACGGCTTGCCGGATGGTGCCCTCGACGCCCGCGCGGAGCTTGTACTTGTCTTGCCACTCGGTGGTGGATTGTTCGGCGCGGGCAGCGTCCAGGGCCTTTTGGATCTTCTCCGTGCGGATGGTGAGCTGACGTCCCCGGACGATGGCGGTGGTGCGCGCCTGCCGGCCCGGCAAGGCTGACAGTCCTGGCCGGAGAAGCGGATGACGATCGCGTCGGTGCCGCGCTGGGTGCACGGTGTCCACGAGGTGTTGCGCCTGCCCTGCGGGCAGGTGACCTGCCGGTTGTTCCAGTCGATGGTGATCGCGGTGCGGTCGAACCCGGTCCGGGCGCGTGCTTGCGAGGACTGATCGAGCAACATGGCCGTAACCAGCGCGATCCCGAATTTCTCCCGCGCGCCGACGAGCAGTTCGGCTGAGGGGTAGCCCGAATCGAGGTAGTGCTCGGCGGGAAGCAGGCCGCGCCGGGCGAGTGCCTGGTGGATCGGGTCGGTGGCCTGGCTGTCGGGCACGGTGGCGTCGGTGGTGATCAGATTCGGTGGTTGCGGTTCGCCGGTGCCGGCCGCAGCGGCGACGGCGTCGGGAGTGTTGTCGCAGGTCTCGCTGACGTGCATCTTGTAGCCATTCCAGAAAAGATCATCACCCTTGGCGGCCCATCGGGCGTCGGTGTCGTAGGGGGAGGTCAGCCGGTATCTGCCCGGCGGGAGTCCCTCGCCACCAGATTCGAGGGACTCCCGCCGCTTGACCACCTCCCGCTCACGGCTGTCGACCACGCGCACATAGTTCTGGATCAGCATCACCCGCAACGCTTGAACGGCGGGCAACTGGCGCAGCCAGGCCGGGGAGAACGGCGCGTAGACGGCGCTGACCAGGGCGTAGCCGTCGGCTCCGTAGGCGCGGGCCAGCTCAGCCCGTTTCGTTTCCGAGGTCGGCAGCCGCCAGGAGTCGACCCGGGCCCGATACCGGCCGGCCCAGCCCCCCACCTCCAAGACCTGCTCCACCCACCCGGGCGCGGCAGCCGACAACGCCTCAAGACAGGCACGAACGCATTCCCCGGCCATCTCCAGCCGATTCAAGTCCCGAACAGCGGCGATCACATGTGTGGAATCGGTCCGCTGCTTGCCGCCGGTCTTGACCATGCCCTTGCCGGCCAGGGCGGTGAGGAGCACGTCCAGAGCCTTCTCCTCCAGCCCGTGCGCGGCCACCCGCGCCCGGACCCCGTGCGGCCGGGCGTTCCGTCAGGTGGCACGGCCAGGACACGGGTAATCCGCGCCAATGATGCCTTTTGCCGCCAATGGGTAACCAGCGGGATGTTCCACCTCTAGCGTGATACGAGGGAGTTGCCCGATAAATGCCGCCGGTTGTTGAGCGCGGATCCGGGTGGACCCGCCGCCGAGAGGGGGGAGGTGGCCGGAGCGAGCCTCCGGCCGACGACCCCGGCCCTCGGAGAGCCCGTCGCGTGCGAGGAGCTTCGTCGGAGGGGGCGGCGAGCACCGCCCGGCCATGTCGCGACAGGCGTGATTTGTCGGGGACGACCTGAGACGCCGTTTCGGCGTCTTCCCGGGAGACCGATTCGACGCTCCGTCGATCCGCAAGTGCCACCAGGCCAGGCCGACCCGCTTGGCAGGCCTGGCAACGTCTGCGACCGCGTCCCGCCGGCGAGCCGGACGTGGAGCTTCACCACACGGAGTGATTCAGATGCTCAAGCAAGCAATCGCGGCAGGCGCGATGATCGCCTCGGCGTTCGTCGTCCCCGCAGCGATGCCCGCGCAGCCCGCGGCCGCCGCAACGTCGGCCACGGTCGTCACCTCGATCGGCGAAACCGGGCAGCTCAAGCCCTGCCCGCACGGCCACTGTAGGCACCGGCATCACAGACATCACAGGCAGCGGCAACAGCAGCAGCAGCAACAGCAGCAGCAACAGCAGCAGCAACAGCAGCAGCAACAACAGCAGCAACAACAGCAGCAACAGCAACAGCAGCAACAACGGCAGCGGTAAAGCGCTGCCGCACATAGCGGGCTCCGCCCGCTGACCCGGCGTCGCCCCGTGAGCGCTCACGGGGCGACGTCTCTTATTTCCGGTCTATTTCCTGCTCACAGAGCCCGTCACGGGGGCATGCGCCGCTCGAAACGCGACGGTCTGAGCACTCAGCCGATCCGGTTCACCGGAGTGATGCGGAGGTCACGACGCCAGCCACGCATCGACGTCGCGACGCAGCCGCTCCTTCGTGGCGTCGGGCGCGAACGACGCGTCGATCCCCGCGCGGGCCAGCTCGGCCAGAGCCGCGTCGTCGTACCCGAAGGCGTCGCGCACCCGGGCGTACTCCTCGACCAGCGACGTCCCGACGATGGACGGGATGTCGGTGTTCAGCGTGACCGTCAGCCCGGCCGCGCGCAGCCGGTGCAGCGGGTGGTCGTCGAGCGACGGCGCGAGCCCGAGGGCGACGTTCGACGTCGGGCACACCTCCAGCGGGATCTCCCGCTCGCGCAGCTCTGCCACCAGCTCGTCGTCGTCGAGGACGCGGATGCCGTGCCCGATGCGCTCCGCGTGGCCGAGCACGAGGGCCTCGCGGACGCTGTCGGGGCCACCCTCCTCGCCCGCGTGATGCACGAGGCGGACGCCCGCGTCCCGCGCCGCGTCGAACACCTGGGCGAACGGAGCGAGAGGATAGGACTCCTCGCCCGCCAGGCCGATCGCGACGACGCCCTCCGAGGCGTACCGCGTGGCGAGCTTGAGCGTGCGCCAGGCCCGGTCGACCGAGCGGCGGCGGGAGTGGTCCAGGATCACCCGGCACTCCACGCCGTACGCGGCGCGACCCTCGGCCAGCCCGTCGAGCACGGCCTCAAGCGGCATCTCGGGACTGCCGAGCCGGTCCCCGTGCGAGGCCGCGGTGAAGGTGACCTCGGCGTACCGCGTGCCCTGGGCGGCCTCGTCCTCGCAGAACTCCAGCGCGATCCGGCGGAAGTCCTCGGGCCGGCACAGGCTCTCCCGTACGCGCGAGTTGTAGTCGGCGAAGCTGCGGAAGCCGTCGAACGACCCCGGAGGGTCCGGGATCGTCAGGCCGTTCGCGTCGGCGATCTCCTGGGCGGTCCGCCACCGTACGGTGCTCTCCAGGTGGACGTGCAGATGGGCCTTGGGCAGCCGAGCGATTTCCCGCATGCGCGGAAGCCTAGGGCCATGCCCCTGGGCCCGGCACGCGGTTATTCTGCTCACACGCTGAACAAACCCGCGGTCTATCCGAACAAACGGTAATCTTCCCCGTCCGAGCCCTTTGCCACTTACGGGTTACCACCTGCCGCAGGCGTCCCTACGGTTGGTGTAGGTCGACACGCCGTTTCGGCGTCATCCCGGGAGACCGATTCGACGCTCCGTCAGTCACCACGCGCCCCTGGCAGGCCGCATCGCCGGCGAGCCCAGCGGGCACGGAGATCCGGCCCTCGCCGCGAGGGGGCGCGATCACCAGCACAAGGACACCCACGGAGTGATTCTCATGCTCAAAAACGCATTCGCCACCGGCGCGCTGGTGGCATCCGCCCTCGTCCTCCCCGTCACCTTCTCTGCACTTCCCGCGAACGCGACCGCCGCGTCCCAGGGGGAGGGCAGCGGCGCGACCACGACGAAGGCCGCCGACTGCTGGTGGAGCAACGGCTGCAAGTACTGCAGGAGCCACGGAGAGACGCGCCGCGTCACCTGCGAGCACCGCCGAGGCCGCGAGCCCCGGGCCCGCGAGCCCCGGGTCCGCGAGCCCCGGGAGCGCTACGAGCACGGGCGCTACCCGGAGCGCTACTACGAGCACCCGGGGCGCTACGAGCACCGCGGCAGCGAGCAGTGGCGCCACGAGCGTGGCTGGAGCCACGAGCAGCGCAGCCACCGCTAGCCGGATCGGTGACGGCCGCTAGGTCGGCCGCTCGCTGAGAACGGCCCGGCGCTCCCGGGCCGACCGCGCCGTCGCCTCGCGGGGGAAACCCGCGAGGCGATGGCGCTTCGGCCGTGGTTCGGCGCGATCAGCCGCCGCTCTTGCGGCGGAACGTACGCTTGCCGCCCGCGGGGCCGTGCGCGGCGTGCACCTTCGACGGGTCCTTGCCGGCGCCCGCGGCGTTCCGCTCGGCCTGCGCGCGCTTCTTGCGCTCCAGTGCCTCGCGGAACTTCCGCTTCATCTCGTCTTCGGGGGCGTCGTCGCGCTCCGGTTCGGCGGTGGCCATGCGGACCTCCTGAGGCGTGCAGGCGCACGGTTTCGGGACCGGCGCGGTTGAGGCTCACCCTACCGCCACCCGCACGTTCTTGATCCAGCGCCGTACGCGGCGGCGGCGGATCGGGGGCGTGCGGAACGGGTCTCGTGGGACGGTTGATCGAAGAGTCACGACGGGATCGGGCGCGGCACGTCCGAAGAACGGTGAAATCCCGAACAGATCCGAATGCAGAGGTGGAGACGGGATTTGAACCCGTGTGGACGGCTTTGCAGGCCGCTGCCTCGCCTCTCGGCCACTCCACCGAGGGAGGCCCATGTCGGAGACCTCACAGAGCGGAAGACGGGATTCGAACCCGCGACCCTCACCTTGGCAAGGTGATGCTCTACCACTGAGCCACTTCCGCGATCGCCTGACGGCGTTGCCGTAACTGTACCGGGTTTCCGGCTCCGATGCGTACTTATGCGACTCGCGGCGTTCACGGGCGCGCCGGCCCGCGTTCACCCTCCGTCACGAAGCCGCGCGGTCAGACCTGCCGCGCCGAGTGGTCGCGGAACGCGCGCGCGGCGCTCCGCTCGACCGAGGGCAGCATCAGGAAGATCTCCAGGATCCGAGTCAGCCGGTGCACCTCGATGCGGTGGAAGTCCGGTCCTTCCTCCCGGGCCAGGACGAGCGAGAGCGCCAGAGGCGGCAGGGGAGCGGTGATCAGGTGCAATCCGGACGGAAGCGTCTCCGCCATCGGGCGGTCCGGCGTCACCTCGGGGAACGGGACGTCCCGAGGGGCGCGCCAACTGGAGTGGACGACCTCGCGGGGCACGGTCTCGGTCCCCGCGGCGGCCCAGTCCGCGCTGAACAGCACCGGCATGGAGTCGATCAGCGTGGCGAGCGCGCGCTCTCCCGCCGTGGTGAGGAACCGGAGCATCTCCAGCTCGGGGAACGTCCCCGGGGCCTCCCTGGTCGCCCAGACGCCCTCCACCCGCACCCCGGGCAGGGCCTCCAGGCTCTCCGTGACGCGCTCGCGGGGCGTCGCGTCCGGCCAGTAGACCGTGAAGTCGTCCACCGCCCGGCCCTCGCCCCGGTCGAGAACGGTGACCTGGGTGATGTCGGCTCCCGCCGCGCCGAGAGCGCGGGTGACCTCCCCGAGAGCGCCCGGACGGTCGGGGAGCGAGATTCTCAGCCGCATGAGCATGACGACCTCCTCGCCTCGACCCGACCAGGGTATCCAGGGCCGATTTCCGGCGTCCATGATCTTGTACGTCTCACACCCGGCCGGCGGCGAGAATGAACACATGAAAATCGGGACGTTCGAGGTGTGGCCCCCAGTTGTGCTCGCGCCGATGGCGGGGATCACCAACATCGGCTTCCGCTCGCTCTGCCGGGAGCAGGGCGGTGGCCTGTTCGTCTCCGAGATGATCACCTCGCGGGCGCTGGTCGAACGGGTGCCGCTGACGTTCCAGATGATCCGCTTCGGCCCGGAGGAGCACCCGCGCAGCATCCAGCTCTACGGCGTCGACCCGGCCATCGTCGGCAAGGCCGCCCGGATGATCGCCGAGGAGGACCTGGCCGACCACATCGACCTGAACTTCGGCTGTCCCGTCCCCAAGGTGACCCGGCGGGGCGGCGGGTCGGCGCTGCCGTACAAGCGGAACCTGCTGCGGGCGATCCTCAGGGAGGCGGTGGCGAACGCCGGCCCGCTGCCGGTGACGATCAAGATGCGCAAGGGCATCGACGACGACCATCTGACCTACCTGGACGCGGGCCGGATCGCCGCCGAGGAGGGCGTGGCGGCGGTGGCCCTCCACGCGCGCACCGCCAAGCAGCACTACGGCGGCACCGCCGACTGGGACGCCATCAAGCGACTCAAGGACGCCGTGCCGGAGATCCCCGTGCTGGGCAACGGCGACATCTGGACGGCCGACGACGCGCTGCGCATGGTGGCCGAGACCGGCTGCGACGGCGTCGTGGTCGGCCGCGGCTGCCTGGGCAGGCCCTGGCTGTTCCGCGACCTCGACCTCGCCTTCCAGGGGTCGGCGGAGCGCACCCGCCCGTCGCTCGGCGAGGTCGCGGCCACGATGGTGCGCCACGCCGAGCTGCTGTGCGAGGTCATCGGCAGCGAGCCGCACGGGCTGGCCGACTTCCGCAAGCACGTGGGGTGGTACCTCAAGGGCTTCGTGATCGGCGCCGAGACGCGCCGCGGGCTGACCACCGTGTCGAGCCTGGCCGAGCTGCGCGAGCGCGCCGAGGAGCTGGACGGCCAGCAGCCCTGGCCGGCCGATGCCGACGGCCCCCGCGGCAAGAGCGGCGAGCGGACCAAGGTGCTGCTGCCGCACGGCTGGCTGGACGACCCCGACGACACGACCGTCCCGGGCGCGGACGCCGAGGACGCCACCTCCGGCGGCTGATCCGTCGGAAGGCGGCACCTCGGACGTCGATCCCCGTGTCAGCGCACGGGCCCGACCGGCCCGCGCGCTCGGCCTGCCGGGGGAAAGGTCACATGCGGGTCATGCCGGTGACGTGGAGCACGGCGTGGCCCTCCTCGTCGGAGGCGGCGAGATCGACCTGCGCGGTGATTCCCCAGTCGAGGTGCCCGGCCGGGTCCTCGATGACCTGGCGGACCCGCCACAGCTCCTTCTCCTCCTCGATCTGGAGCAGCGCGGGGCCGCGCGCGGACGGGCCGGTGCCGATCTCGTCGTGCTCCTCGTAGTACGCGTCGAGCGCCGCGGCCCATTCCACCTCGGGCGCCAGCTCGACCAGCTCCTCCTCGCGGTCCAGGGCAGCCAGCTCGACCATGCGGAACATCGCGTTGCGGACCAGCACCCGGAACGCGCGGGCGTTGGCCGTGACCGGCCTGATCCTGCTCTCCAGCTCGGCCTCGGACTCCAGCGCCTCAGAGGGGTTGGCCAGCTTCTCCCACTCATCGATCAGGCTGGAGTCCACCTGCCGGACCAGCTCGCCGAGCCACTCGATCAGGTCGATGAGGTCGTCGGTCTTGAGGTGCTCGGGCACGGTCTTCGACAGCGTGCGGTACGCGTCGGCGAGGTACCTCAGGACCGTGCCCTCCGA
Source organism: Microtetraspora fusca (assembly GCF_001570365.1). Taxonomy (GTDB): domain Bacteria; phylum Actinomycetota; class Actinomycetes; order Streptosporangiales; family Streptosporangiaceae; genus Microtetraspora; species Microtetraspora fusca. The sequence goes on from NZ_BBYK01000057.1 coordinate 151,870, forward strand.
GCGGGCCAGCTCGTAGAACTGGATGTACTCGGTGAAGGTCATCGCCCGCTCGTACATGTCGCGGATGATCGACTTGGGGCTCACCGTGTGGTCGCCGACCCAGGGGTGGCCGCGCCGGTACGTCTCGTACGCGCCGAAGAGCAGGTCGGCGAGCGGCATCGGGTAGGTGATCTCGGCGAGGCGCTCCATGCGCTCCTCGTACTCGACGCCGTCGGCCTTCATCTCGGCGACCGCCTCGCCGCGCGCCTTGTTGAGCTGCGCGTGCAGGATCTGGCGCGGATCGTCCAGCGTCGACTCGACGATCGAGACGATGTCCAGCGCGTACGTCGGCGACTCGTGGGAGAGCAGCTCGAACGACGCGAGCGCGAACGTGGACAGCGCCTGGTTGAGCGCGAAGTCCTCCTGCAGGTCCACGGTGAGGCGGGCCCTGCGGCCGTGCTCGTCGGGCTCCTTGAGCGACTCCACGATGCCGCCGGCGAGCAGCGACCGGTAGATCGCGATCGCGTGGCTGATGTGCCGTCGCTGCGCCTTGCGGTCCTCGTGGTTGTCGGTGAGCAGCTGCTTCATCGCCTGGAAGCAGTCGCCCGGCCGGTTGATCACCGAGAGCAGCATCGCGTTGCTGACCTTGAACCGCGAGGTCAGCGGCTCGGGCTCGGCCGTCTGCAGCTTCTCGAAGGTCTCCTCGCTCCAGCCGACGAAGCCCTCCGGCGGCTTCTTGCGGGCGTAGCCGCGCCGCCGCTTCGGATCGTCGCCGATCTTGGCGAGCGCCCGCTCGTTCTCGATGACGTGGTCGGGCGCCTGGCACACCACGTATCCGACGGTGTCGAAACCGGCGCGGCCGGCCCGCCCGGCGATCTGGTGGAACTCGCGGGCCCGCAGCCGCCGCACCCGGTTGCCGTCGAACTTCGACAGCGCGGTGAACAGCACCGTGCGGATCGGGACGTTGACCCCCACGCCCAGCGTGTCGGTGCCGCAGATGACCTTGAGCAGGCCCGCCTGGGCCAGGCGCTCCACCAGGCGGCGGTACTTCGGGAGCATCCCGGCGTGGTGGACGCCGATGCCGTGCCGTACGAGTCGGGACAGGGCCCGGCCGAAGCGCGTGGTAAACCGGAAACCGCCGATGAGGGAGGCGATGGCCTCTTTTTCGGCCTTCGAGCACATGTTGATGCTCATCAGCGACTGCGCCCGCTCCATGGCGGCCGCCTGCGTGAAGTGGACGACGTAGACCGGGGCCTGCTGCGTGGACAGCAGCTCCTCCAGGGTCTCGTGCAGCGGCGTCACCCGGTAGGAGTAGATCAGCGGCACCGGCCGTTCGGCGCTCTTCACCACGGCGGTGGGGCGTCCCGTGCGGCGGGTGAGGTCCTTCTCGAACCGCTCGACGTCTCCCAGCGTGGCCGACATCAGCACGAACTGCGCCTGCGGCAGCTCCAGCAGCGGCACCTGCCAGGCCCAGCCGCGGTCGGGCTCGGCGTAGAAGTGGAACTCGTCCATGATCACTGTGCCCACATCGGCGCGCGCGCCGTCCCTGAGGGCGATCTGGGCGAGGATCTCCGCGGTGCAGCAGATGATCGGGGCGTCGGAGTTGACCGAGGCGTCGCCGGTCATCATGCCGACGTTCTCGGTGCCGAAGATCGCGCACAGGTCGAAGAACTTCTCCGACACCAGCGCCTTGATGGGCGCCGTGTAGAAGCTGACCTCGTCCCGGCCGAGGGCCGCGAAGTGGGCGCCCGCGGCGACCAGGCTCTTGCCGGACCCCGTGGGGGTGGCCAGGATCACGTTGTTGCCGGAGACGACCTCGATCAGCGCCTCCTCTTGCGCCGGGTACAGCGTCAGCCCCCGCTCGGTGTTCCAGGCGGTGAACGCCTCGTAGAGCGAGTCGGGTTCGCTGTCGGCCGGAAGGCGCCCGATGAGGTTCATGTTCGTTATCAAATCACCTTAAGCCTGGAGACTTCCGTCTCCAGGCGCGAGAGGAAACGCCGCACGGTGTCGCGCGGTGTTTGTTGCGGTGTTTGTTAAGGTACCGGCTCGGTGGCGATAGCCATCCGATCAAGGTCAACGCGTGTAATCCGGGGTACCGCGCCACCGATCTGAACAACCACTCCGGCCTGCGTACTCCGGAGCAGGGCACCGCGACAGCGGTACGTTTGGCGCTGCTCGGCGCGGACGGGGCTATGGGAGCCTTCGTCGGGGACGAAGGTTATCTCCCCTGGTAGAAGGAACTCCAACCTGAACGCCTTTCGGCTCACGGTCACCCTGCGCCGGCTCGGTTACGGTCTGCGACTGTCCGATCGCAGATC
>NZ_BBYK01000058.1 GCF_001570365.1 Microtetraspora fusca
GCGCCGGGTGAGGGCCGGCTGGGGGTGATGCTGCCCTACACGCCGGTGCATCACCTGCTGGCCGCGGAGCTGGCCCGGCCGTACGTGCTGACCAGCGGGAACGTGTCGGACGAGCCGATCGTGCACCGGGACGGGGAGGCGGTGGAGCGGCTGGGCGCGCTGGTGGAGGCGTTCCTGGTCCATGATCGGGAGATCTACGCGCGGGCGGAGGATTCGGTGGTCGTCGTGGCGGGCGGGCGGGAGATCCCGGTGCGGCGGTCGCGGGGGTACGCGCCGCTGCCGGTGCGGCTGGCGCGGCCGGCGCGGCGGGCGGTGCTGGCCTGCGGGGCGGAGCTGAAGAGCACGTTCTGCCTGGTCCGGGGTGAGCGGGCGTTCCTGTCGCCGCATGTGGGCGATCTGGAGAGCTATGAGACATTGCTGTCGTTCGTGGAGGGGATCGCGCATTTCCGGCGGTTGTTCGGGGTGGATCCGCGGGTGGTGGCCCACGACCCGCATCCGGAGTACCTGTCGAGCAAGTACGCGCTGGAGCTGGAGGGGGTGGACCTGGTCGCGGTCCAGCACCATCACGCGCATGTCGCGTCCTGCCTGGCGGAGGCGGGCGAGGTGGGGCCGGTGATCGGGGTGGCGTTCGACGGGACCGGGTTCGGCGGGGACGGCACGCTGTGGGGCGGTGAGGTGCTGGTCGCCGATCTGGAGGGGTTCACCCGGGTGGCGCATCTGGGGGCGGTGCCGATGCCGGGCGGCGCGGCGGCGGTGCGCCAGCCGTGGCGGATGGCGGCGGCGTACCTGGACGCGGCGTTCGGGGGGACGCCGCCGCGGGGGCTGGCCGTGCGGGAGCGGAACGCCGGCCTGTGGGATCGGGTGGTGGCGGTGGCCCGGTCGGGGGTGGGGTCGCCGCTCACGTCGAGCGCGGGGCGGTTGTTCGACGCGGTGGCGGCGATCGTCGGGGTGCGGGACGGTGTGACGTTCGAGGGGCAGGCGGCGGCCGGGCTGGAGGGGTGGGCCGACCCGGCCGAGGGGGGCGCGTACGCGGCCCGGGTCGAGGCGGGGCCCGCGCTGGTGATCCGGGGGGACGACCTGGTGCGCGCGGTGGTGGCCGACGTCCTGGACGGCGTGGACGGGTCGGTGGTGGCCGCGCGCTTTCACAACGGGCTGGCCGCGGCGGCCGTGGCGGCGTGCGCGCTGGTGCGGGAGGGCGCCGCGCCGGGCGGGGCCGGGAGCGGGCTGGGGACGGTGGCGTTGTCGGGGGGCGTCTTCCAGAACGGGCTGCTGCTGTCGCGCGTGGTGAGCGGTCTGGAGGAGCGCGGGTTCCGGGTGCTGACCCATCGCCGGGTGCCGCCGAACGACGGCGGGATCAGCCTGGGCCAGGCTGCGGTGGCGGCGGCCAGGGACGCGGCGGGCCCGCCGTAGCGGGCCGGGTTCGCGGTGTTCAGGCCTTCTTGGGCCAGAGGGTGTAGCTGATCGGCCACAGCAGGGCGATCAGCGGCACCTTGGCCACGCCGAGCATGAACTGCGTCAGCGCCTCGGTGCGCGGCGGGTCGCCGACCAGCCAGATCATGGCGAACAGCAGGGCGCAGGTGATGGCGTAGGCGGCGAGGATGCGTAGCCAGACGATCCATTCGTAGCGGGCGCGGGCCATGCCGCCGGCCGGTGGTTTGGCCGGCGTGGGGCCGCCGGCGAAGCGGTGGGAGACCCAGGCGTCGGCCCATCGCATGGTGCGGTGGCCGAACATGATGGAGAACCCGAGGTAGGCGGCGGCCAGGCCGTGCTGCCAGGTGGCGACCGCTCCCCCGCGCACGTCGATGACCGTGGCGGCGAGCAGGACGAGGTCCAGCAGGGGGACGGCCAGCAGCAGCGCCGCGCCGGTGCGGCGCATGCGCAGCGCGTAGCGCGCCAGGAGTCCGAGGCCCAGGAACACCCAGAAGCCGACTTCACATCCGATGATCACCGCGATCACTCGCTCACCACCTCCGTCATCCAGCGTGGTGCGGCGGGGAGGCGGTGGGCGTCGTCGCCGATGATGAACGTCGCTACACCCTTCGATGTACGGCGGTGCCGTACCGGAGAGGGAAGGGGCCGGTGGCGGGTCGTGGTGGGATGGGGGGCGTGATGACTCCCACCAGGCAGGATGCGGCGATGGCGGTGGCCGCCTTCGCCACAGGCCTGGTCCTGGTCGCCGGCGGGGCCTTCGTGCACCGGGGGCTTTCCGCGTCGTTGCTGCTGATCCCGCTGGCCGTGACGTGCGCGGGGGTGGCGCTGCGGCGGCGGGCGCCGGTCGCGGCGCTGGCGCTGGGGGGTGTCGCGCTGGCCGGTGACGTGCTGCTGGGCCCGTCGCTGGCGACCGTGCTGATCGTGACGGACAACATCTACGCCGGTGTGCTGTACGGGCCGCGCCGGCTCGGGCGGATCATGTTGTGGGTCACGTCGGTCGGGGCCGTCGTGGTGGGGGCGTGGGCGTGGCTGGCGATCCAGGACTGGCGGCTGCTGGCCGTCACAGGGATCCAGGCGGCGCTGGTGGGGGTCGTCCCGGTGACGACGGCGATCATCGTGCGCCAGCATCGGGACCAGGCGGCGGCCGAGCGGGCGCGGGCGGAGCAGGTGGCGCGGCTGGCGGAGCTGGACCGGCGGGCGGCCGTGTCGGCGGAGCGCGCCCGGATGGCGCGCGAGCTGCACGATCTGGTCGCCAACCATTTCAGCGCGATCGCCATCCAGGCGAGCGCGATGCTCTCCCGCGCCGACCTGGACGCGGCGACGTCGCGGCGGATCGTGGAGTCGATCCGGGAGAACAGCGTCCAGGGGATGGCGGAGATGCGGACGATGATCGGTTTCCTGCGGGAGGAGGGCGAGGAGATCGAGGAGGCCCGGCGGCCGCGGCTGTCGGACGTCGAGGTGTTGATCGAGCGGGCCGGGTTCCCGGTGGAGCTGGCCGTGGCCGGGATGCCGCGCGAGCTGCCGGCCGCCGTGGATCTGGCGGGGTACCGCATCGTGCAGGAGTCGCTCACGAACGTGCTCAAGCACGGGACGGGCGCGGGCGTTCGGGTGCTCGTCGGGTACCGGCCGGATCTGGTGGAGCTGACGGTGGCGAACGAGGTCGGGGCGCGTCCCAGCGGGCTGCCGGGCGCGGGCGCGGGCCTGGCGGGGATGCGCGAGCGGGCGACGCTGCTCGGCGGGAGTTTCGAGGCCGGGCCGTACGGGCGGGGCTGGCGGGTACGGGTGGAGCTGCCGGCGGCTCCGGCCGGGGCGAACGGGAGCGTGTCGTGATCCGGGTGCTGGTGGCCGACGACCACGCGGCGGTGCGGGCGGGGCTCGTCCTCATCCTGGAGGGGGCGCCCGACATGGAGGTGGTGGGCGAGGCGGGCGACGGGCGCTCGGCGGTGGAGATGGCGGTGCGGCTGCGGCCCGACGTCGTGCTGATGGACGTGCGGATGCCGCTGCTGGACGGGATCTCGGCCACGCGGGAGCTGGCCGGGGTGGCGGACGTGCTCATCCTGACGACGTTCGACGTCGACGAGTACGTGTTCGGCGCGTTGCGGGCGGGGGCGGCGGGGTTCCTGCTGAAGAACACCGACGCGGAGTCGCTGGTGGCGGCGGTGCGGCTGGTGGCCCGGGGCGAGGGGTTGATCTCGCCGTCGGTGACGCGCAAGCTGATCGCGGCGTTCTCCGGGGCTCCCCCGGCCGATCCCGCGGCGCTGGAGTCGCTGACGCCGCGCGAGCGTGAGGTGCTCGCCGGTCTGGGCCGGGGGCTGTCCAACGCGGAGATCGCGCGGTCGCTGGGCATCGCGGAGGCGACCGCGAAGACGCATGTGAGCCGGGTGCTGGCGAAGCTCGGGCTGCGCAGCAGGGCGCAGGCGGCGGTCTACTGGTCGGGGCTGTGATCCCCCGCCCCTGAGGGGTGGCCGGTGAGGGCGGCGACGAGCGCGGCGGCGGCCGGGCCGGCGATCCGGCCGTGCAGGAGCTCGGTGCGGTGGACCAGGCGCGGGGAGGTGGCCGGCACCGCGCGCACCCCGGGCGTGGGGCCGGTGGCGGCGGGCAGGACGGCCAGCCCGTGCCCGGCGGCGACGAGCGCGATGAGGCCGAGGGAGCTGTCGCCGGTGGCGACGGCGGCGACGACCTCCTGGCGTCCGGTCACCCGTACGGTGACGTCCAGGCGGGGGGTGGCGCGGCGGATCCGGGCGAGCGCGCGGGCGACGCGGCCGGTCATGGCGACGAGGGTGATGTGCGGGTGGCCGAGTTGCCGGGCCATCCGTTCTTCCTGTGCACGCTGTTCCAGCCGGAGCTGGGCGGGGACGAGGTGCGTCCGCACGCGGTGGTGCGGGCCTTCGCCGCGGCGGCGGCCGCGCACGCGGCGTCCCGGGACGGCGCCTGATCACCGCTCCGCATGACCTCCCGTGATTACGGACAGTAATCACGAGGTGGGAGGGGGACCGTGGGACGGCGGGTCATGACGCGGGTGGTGACGGCCTCGCTGCTGGCGGGCGGCTGCCATGCCGTCGTGCCGTCGCCGGTCTCCCCCGTGTCCCCTGTCTCGCCCATGTCGCCGGTGTCGCCGGTGTCGCCGGGGGCCTCGGCGGCCCCGCAGTCGACGCCGCGCCAGTTCGAGGCCAGAGGCAGGTTCACGGTGAACCGGGGCACGGTGAGCCGGTCCAGGGGCGGCTACCAGGCCGGCGCGGTCAACGAGTCGGCGATCCTGGTGTCCGGCCCCGGGCGGCTGGCGCTCACCGACCCCCAGGTCGACAAGACCGGGAGCTCCGCGTCGAACAGCGAGAGCGGTTTCTTCGGGGTGAACGCGGCGGTGCTGGCCCAGTCGGGCGGATCCGTCGCGATCTCGGGCGGGTCCGTGACGACGGACGGTGCGGGCGCGAGCGGCCTGTTCGCCTACGGGCAGACCTCCACGGTGTCGATGACGGGCGGCACGATCGAGACCTCCGCCGACTACTCCCACGGCGCGTCGGCGGCGGACCAGGGCAGGACGACCCTGGCCAGGGTGAAGGTCACGACCTCGGGCGTCCACTCCGCGGCGGTGCTCGCCGCGCGGGGCGGCGGCGAGGTGACGATGATCGGCGGGGAGCTTTCCACGTCCGGGTGTCTGTCCGCCGGGGCGTACAGCATGGGCTCGGTGACGTGCGTCGGGGCGCGCGTGGAGTCGGAGCACGCCGAAGGGCTGGTGGTCGACGGCGCGAGCTCGTTGTCGGCCAAGGACTGCGTGGTGCGGGGGGCGTACGGGGCCCGGATCTTCCGGCTGGGCGGCCGGAGGCAGGGGCCCGGCGTGCTGACCCTGGAGGGCGGCCGGCTGGTGGCGGAGAAGGGCGACACGTTCCAGGTGCGGGCCACGACCGGGCTGATCACGGTGCGGAGGGGGGTGCGGGTGCGCAACCGCGGGCGGCTGCTTCACGTCACGCGGGGCGCGCGGGCGGCCCTGACGGTGGACGGCAGCGCCCTTGAAGGCGACGTCGTGACGGACGGCACCAGCTCGGCGACGGTGGAACTGCGCGGGGGCGCGCGGCTGACGGGGCGGATCTCCCGGGCGGCGCTGGCGCTCGACGCCTCCAGCCGGTGGTCGGTGACCGAGGACTCCGTGGTCGGCGCGCTCACCGGCGCGCGGATCAGGGGCGGAGGCGTGGAGAACGTCGCCGGGAACGGGCACGTCGTGCGCTACGACCCCCGCCTGCCGGAGAACCGCGGTCTGGGGGGCAGGTCCTACGCGCTGGCGAAGGGCGGACACCTGCTCCCCGGCCGCTGAGCGCCGCCCGCCGCGGTCGCGCGCCGGGTTCAGCCGATCTCGTAGTCCAGCACGAAGGAGTGCCCGCCGTCCTCGACGATGATCCTGCCCTCGCCGAGCAGGCCGGCGAGCTCGCCGGTGCCGGAGGTGGGGACGATCAGCCAGCGCAGCCACTGCTCGCCGTTCTCGACGCCGGCGCTGTGCTGCAGGACGAAGGTGCCGGTGCGGCCGCCGAGGCTGCCCTGGACATGCTCGATCCCGGTGTAGGCGGCGGGGCCCGCGTTGGTGGCGACGGTGAGGATCTCGGTGGTGCTGGTCGCCCGGAGGTCGCCCTGGAATTCCTTGGTGATGCGCACCCGGGTGATGGTCGCGCCCTCCCGCTGGTCGGTGGCCATCTCGGTCCAGTCGGTGATCTCGAACGTTCCGGTCGCGCGCATGGTCATCGTGGTCGTCTCGCTCATGTCGTGGGTTGGGTCGGGCCGGGCGCCGGAGGCGGCGCCGGCCTGGTGGCGAGTATTCACGCCGTACCTGTCAGCCCGCGTCAGGTACGCCCCCGGCGTTCGTACGCGGTGTTCGTGCACGGTGTTCGTGCACGGTGTTCGTGCACGGTGTTCGTACGCCGCTGGATCAGGCGGGCTTCTCCCAGACGGAGACGTGGCTGGTGCTGTCGGCGGTGAAGGGGGCGCGATCCCATCCGCCCCAGCGCTCGCGTAGCCGCATCCCGGCCAGCCGGGCCATGAGGTCGAGTTCCGCCGGCCAGACGTAGCGGAACGGGATCGACCGGTACTCGCCGCGGCCGTCGACGACCTCGACATAGTTGGAACTCATCGCCTGGGTGGCGACGTCGTACACGTCGATCGCCCACAGCTCCGGGCCGGTGCGCCAGGGCACGGCGTTCTGGCCGGGCGGGAGCCTGCGCAGGTCGGGAACCATGACCTCGATGACGAATCGGCCGCCGGGGGCGAGGTGGTCGGCGACATTGCGGAAACAGTCCACCTGCGCGTCCTGGGCGGTCAAATTCATGATCGTGTTGAAGGCCAGGTAGGCGAGCGAGAACGCGCCGTCCGCCTTCGCGGTCGCGAAGTCGCCGATCGTCACGCCGATCGCGTCGCCGCCCGGCTTGGCGCGGAGCCGGGACACCATCGCGCGTGACAGGTCGATGCCGTGGACGGGGACGCCGCGGCGCGACAGCGGCAGCGCGACGCGCCCGGTGCCGATGCCCAGTTCCAGTGCCCGGCCGTCGCCGGCGAGCTCGGCCAGAACCTCGACCGCCGGGTCCACGGCAGCGGGCTGGAACATGTCGGCCGACGCCTCGTCGTAGGTCGCCGCGACGCTCTCTCCGAAGTAGCCGTCAGGATCGTCCATGACGCAGACCGTAATCACGCGAGTCCTCGCGAAGCCATCCGTTTTCCGCCGGGCCGGTCGGCGGCCCCACGGTGATGTCCGGGGGCGTCGATGAGGGGCGTCGTCATCTCGGGAGTGAGGCTTTTCCTCCGATCTCGTCACCGTGGTACCGCAGGGGCGGGCGCGGCGACGCCTCTCCGGTTCCAGGTGCGGTCGAGGAAGCCGGCGATGAGCGGGGCGATCTGCGGCAGGTGGTCTTCGAGGGCGAAGTGGCCGGTGCCGAACAGGTGAGTTCGGCGTCGGGCAGGTCGCGGAGGTAGGCGTGCGCGCCGGCGGCGGGGAAGAACGGGTCGTTGGCGCCCCAGGTGATGAGAGTGGGCGGGGTGTGCTCGCGGAGCCAGGCCTGCCAGCGGTCGTAGCGCTCGAGGTTGGAGTGGTAGTCGAACGCGAGCGCGACCTGGGCCTCCTTGCGTCCGGGCAGGTCCAGGAAGTGCTGGTCGAGCGTCCAGCCTTCGGGGGCGATCCGCTCGGGGACGGCGCCGGTCTCGTACTGGCCTCGCGTGCCGGGCAGGGTCAGCAGGTCGCGGACGGTGTTCTCGGCGCCGGGGGTCTCGGGGCGCAGGGCGATGAAGTCGCGAGCGGAGTCCGACAGCCCCTCCTCGTAGGCGTTGCCGTTCTGGACGACCAGGCCGGCGATCCACTCGGGGTGGCGTTCGGCCAGCCGGAACCCGACCGGGGCGCCGAAGTCGAAGACGTACATCACGAAGCGGGTCAGGCCGAGGCGTCGGACGAAGCCCTCGGTGATGTCGGCGAGTCGGTCGAAGGAGTAGGTGAAGTCGGCCGGTGTCTCGGTGTGGCCGAAGCCGGGGTAGTCGGGGGCGACCAGCCGGTAGCGGGAGCCGAGCGCGTCGATGAGCCGGCGGAACTGGTGGGAGGCGGACGGGAAGCCGTGCAGCAGGAGCAGCACGGGCGCATGGTCGCGTTCGGGCAGCGACTCGCGGTAGAAGACGCGGACGCCGTCGACGTCCAGGTGGCGGTGGACGGTGCGGGCGACGAGGGGGAACGCCATGCCTAATGCCTTTCGAGTGCGAAGATGCGTTAGTTATAGCGATCTCTCTTCTAATGTGTCAACGTGCCGATGTAGCATTAGATCCGTGAGTGACGTCGTCCCCTTGACCGGCGAGCCCCTGGCGTTGGACCTGGTCAACACCCGCGCGGCCGCCGGCGATCTGATCGCCACCCCCGACGCGCTGCGCGTCTGGCTCGAACTGCAGGCCGGACGGCTGCCGGACGCCCGCGCCGCCGGGTTCACCGCCGCCGACCTGGCCGCCGTGCACGCGGTACGCGACCACACCGCCCGCGCGCTCGATCGCGTCCGGCACGGACGAGCGCCCTCCGCCGCCGACCTGGCGGCGCTCAACGACGCGCAGCGCGCGGCGCCCGCGATCAGCGAGCTGTCCTGGGAGGAGTCGGCGATCGTGACGCGCCGGCGCCGGTCGGGGCCGGTCGGGGCGCGGCTCGCGGCGGCGCTGGCCGAGGCCGCCGCCGACCTGCTGGCCGACCCCGGCGTCTCCAAGGTCCGCCAGTGCGAGGCCCACGACTGCGTGATGCTGTTCCTGCCCGCGCATCCCCGGCGGCGCTGGTGTTCGGCCTCCCGATGCGGCAACCGCGCCCGCGTCGCCCGCCACTATCACCGCGGCAAGACCCTCTGACAGCGCGCGCGGCGACATGGGCCGAGTGAGGTTTTTCCTCCGATCTTGTCAACGTGGTATCGCCGGGGCGGCCGCTGCCACATGATCGGTGTCATGCGTCTTGCGCGACTGCTCCCCCGGCCCGTCCCAGAGCCGATGCCGCCGGCCCCCGCCCGTCGGCCGGTCCGCGGAATGTCCCGCGCATGCTGACCTCTCCGTTCCCGGCGCGCGGTGACGCGCGGGCGGCCGACCGGGTGTTCGGGGCGACCGCCGCCACGCCCCGCCGGGCGCGGGCCTTCGTCCGCGCGCAGCTCGCCGGGTGGGGGCTGCCGGAGCTGACCGACACGGTCGAGCTGCTCACGTCCGAGCTGGTGACCAACGCCGTCCGGGCGACGGAGGCGGTGGTCGGCCTGCCGGTGGCCTCCTCGGTGTTCCCGGTGGCCCTGCGGATGGTCGCGCTGCGGCTGGCGCTGTCGGCCGACAGCCTCGTGATCGAGGTGTGGGACGTCAGCGCCCAGGCGACGGCCACGCAGCGGGCCGATCCCCCGGACGAGCTGCGGGAGGGCGGGCGCGGGCTGACGCTGGTCGGCGCGCTGTCAACGGCGTGGGGGCAGCGGACCGCGCGCGACCGCGGCAAGATCGTGTGGTGCGAGGTCGCCGTCCCCGCGAGCCCGGCCTCCTCCCCCGTTCCCGCCGCGCCGCTCGTACGGCGGCCGGGTGCGGCGCTCCCGCGGCGCCTGCGGCACGCGGGCGTGGCCGAGCGCGCCGACGGCCCGGACGCGCGAACGCTCCGGGGCGTTCTGGAGGGGCTGCGCCGGCTCGACTGATCGGACGCTCGCCGAAGCACTCGAAACCGAGGTCGGCGCCTACCTCGCCGCCCGCGACCTGTCCGGGGGGCTCACGGACAGGCTCGGGGTGGTCGCTGGCGGTGGCGAGCTCGGACATTCGTTGGATCCGCGGACACGGGATCAGCGCCGACGATGTTCTGGAACTCACGAACAAGCGGCCTGTCGTCGCCCACGCGGGTGGCGAGTTGGACGGTGCTGCGCGCGTTCGTGTCAGCGAGTTCAGCGGTCACAGTGCCTTCGGGCAACGGTCGCGTTGCGCCGCGTGGGGCCACGGTGACGCCGATCCCGGCGGCGACGAGGTGGAGGATGGTGTTCCATTCCGATCCCTCGAAGACGATCTGAGGGTCGAGGAACGCCTCGCGGAAGGGCTGGAGATTCCGTGCATGGGCGCGAGGTCCGGCGCTCGGAGGGAACAGCACGAGCGGCGATGAAACCAGTTGCGCGGCGGTGACCGTGCCGCTCGCCGCCAACGGATGGGTCGACGGCATCACGGCCAGGAACTCTTCATCCAAGAGCGGGGTCAGGGTGATGGCATCCCGTTCGTCGGCGTCTCGAACGATTCCGACGTCGGCGGTGCCACGCTCCAATCGGTCCAGTGTGGTGCTGGTGAACCCTTCATGGAGCCGCACCTGAACCTCCGGCCGATCCTGCGTGAAGGTGCGCAGCGCGGAGCTCAACGCGCCGGCGGCTGAGGAGATGAAGGCGACGTCGAGCCGCCCGGCCTCGCCTCGCGCGACGCGCGCGGCCTCGGTCACGTCGGCGGACAGCCGGTCAAGGAGGTCGCGGGCGCGCGGTAGGAACGTCTCGCCCGCGGCGGTGAGGCGCACGGATCGGGACGTGCGTTCGAAGAGCGTCGCGCCGATCAGTCTCTCAAGCTGGCGGATCTGCTGCGAGAGCGCCGGCTGAGCGATGCGCAGGCGCTGCGCGGCACGACCGAAGTGGAGCTCGCCGGCGACGGCGACGAAGTAGCGCAGATGCCGGAACTCGACCGGGCTATCCATAGCTTCAGCTTATCGATTTCCGCCATTACAGGTATTGGAGTTCTTGATGCGTGCGCTCCACACTTGAACCATGCCTCCCTTGATCAGCGCAGAACCCCGCATCGAGTCTCTGGCATCCGAAGCCGATGCCGAGGCGTTCCGGCGGATCAACGAGGAGTGGATCAGCCGGCTCTTCACTCTCACCGACGACGATCGCAAGGTGCTGAAGGATCCCTTCGGGCAGATCGTCGCCCCGGGCGGCGATGTCCTCGTGGCCCGCATCGGGGGCGGAGTGGTTGTGGGATGCGTCGCGCTCGTCCCCTACCCGAACGAGGTCGTCGAACTGGCCAAGATGGGTGTGACCCCGCAGGCACAAGGGCAGGGCGTCGGGCGGAAGCTCGTTGCGGCAGCGGTGGCCCGGGCAACTGAGCTGGGCGCCCGGCGCGTCTTCCTCGGCACCAACTCACGACTCGCTCCGGCGATCCACCTGTACGAGGGGGCCGGATTCACCCGCATCACCCGCGAGCAACTGCCCGTGGCGGATTACTACGCGCGTGCCGACATCCTGATGGAGCTGCCCCTCCGGTGACTCCGCCGACAACTCTCTCGGATGGATGCGATTCGCCGCCTCCGGCGGGCTATTGCGATGAGCAGATCGGTCATCTCCCGGACAGGGAAGCTCGCCCTGGCCTCGATTCGCGATTGGCGCCGTCAACGAGGTCTGTCGGGTGTAGCTCGCGGGTGCCCGCCACGACGAGGAGACGCGGGACGCGCATCATGGCGTTGCGACCGAGCCCGAAGAGGTCCTCGCCCGTGAACTCGGCCTCCAGCCTGGGCGTACGCCCCCAGCCGGACGTCGACTTCAGCCCGCTACGCGGCAACGCGTTGAGGGAGCGGCACCACAAGACGGCGGGGCGTCGGGAATAGGCAAGGCGCCGCCAAGGGCGTGCAGGGCCAGGCCACGATCAGCGGCCCGGACGTTAGTCGCGCGCCGGGTGGGCACGGTGGGCCTTCGGGAGCCGCTCCGAGGCCGGGCCGTCGTGGCCGCCGCCGGGAGCGGAGGTGAGGCCCGCCGGGAGGCGACCATGGACGCTCGGATCACATTGCGGGTGGACGGCCGGGTCAGGCCGGTCGCGCTCGACACCCGCACCACGCTGCTCGACGCGCTGCGCGACCACCTGTCGGTCACCTCGCCCAAGAAGGGCTGCGACCACGGCCAGTGCGGCGCGTGCACGGTGCTGCTGGACGGGCGGCGGGTGGTGAGCTGCCTCATCCTCGCGGTGGCCTGCGACGGGGCCGAGGTGACCACCGCGCAGGGGCTGGCGGAGGAGGGTGAGCCGCACCCGGTGCAGCGGGCCTTCCTGGAGGAGGACGCCTTCCAGTGCGGCTTCTGCACGCCCGGGCAGGTCTGCTCGGCGGTCGGCATGCTGGAGGAGGTCAAGGCCGGGCATCCGAGCGACGCCACCGACGACCTGACCGGTCCGGTCACGCTGGACGACGAGGAGATCCGGGAGCGGCTGAGCGGCAACCTGTGCCGGTGCGGCGCCTACGTCAACATCGTCGCGGCCCTGCGCGAGGAGGCCGAGTCGTGACCCCCTTCGAGTACCTGCGTGCCGAGGATCCGGCCGAGGCGGTGGCCGCCGTGGCGGGGCGGCCCGGCGCGGCCTTCCTGGGCGGCGGTACCAACCTGGTGGACCACATGAAGCTGGGCGTGGCCGGGCCCGACCTGCTGGTGGACGTGTCGCGGCTGCCGCTGGACCGGGTCGAGGAGACCGCGGACGGCCTGCGGATCGGCGCCGCCGTACGCAACAGCGACCTGGCCGCGCATCCGCTGGTCCGTGAGCGCTACCCGGTGCTGGCGCGGGCGCTGCTGTCGGGCGCCTCCGGGCAGTTGCGCAACGTGGCGACGACGGCGGGCAACCTGCTGCAGCGCACCCGCTGCCCCTATTTCCAGGACGTCACCACGCCGTGCAACAAGCGCGTGCCGGGGTCGGGATGCTCGGCGATCGGCGGGTACACGCGCTACCACGCGATCTTGGGGGCGTCGGAGCACTGCGTGGCGACGCACCCGTCGGACATGGCGGTGGCGATGGTGGCGCTGGACGCCGTCGTGGTCGTGCTCGGGCCGGGAGGCGCGCGCACGCTGCCGCTGGCCGAGCTGTATCGGCTGCCCGGGGACGCGCCGGAGCGGGACACGGTGCTGGAGCACGGCGATCTGATCACCGCCGTCGAGCTGCCGCATCTGCCGTTCGCGCGGCGCTCGGCGTACCGGAAGGTGCGCGACCGGGCGTCCTTCAGCTTCGCGCTGGTGTCGGTCGCGGCCGCGCTCGACCTGGACGGCGGCCGGGTGCGGGACGTACGGCTGGCGCTCGGCGGCGTGGCGCACAGGCCGTGGCGGGCGGCGCGGGCCGAGGAGGAGCTGCGCGGCGGCCCCGCCACGGAGGACGCCTTCCGCCGGGCGGCCGAGGCCGAGCTGATCGCGGCGCGGCCGCTGCCGGGCAACGCGTTCAAGGTGGCGATGACGCGCAACGCGGTCGTGGCGACGCTGCGGGCGCTGGCCGAGGAGGGGCGATGACGACCTGGCGAGGGGCCGTGGGCGTGCCCGCGGCCCGGGTGGAGGGGCCGGCCAAGGTGAGCGGCCGGGCCGGCTACGCCTACGACCGGCCGGTGGCCGACCCCGCGTACGCGTTCCCGGTGCAGGCGACGATCGCGCGCGGCCGGGTGGTGTCGATCGACTCGGCGGCGGCGGCCGCGGTGGAGGGCGTGCTGGCGGTGGTGACCCACCGCGACGCCGCGCGCCTGGCCGACACCGAGGACGCCGAGCTGGCGGTCCTGCAGTCGGACGCCGTCGGCTTCCGGGGGCAGTTCGTCGGAGTGGTGATCGCCGAGACGCCGCAGGCGGCGCGGCATGCGGCCGGTCTGGTGCGGGTGGAGTACGAACAGCGGCCGCACGACACCGAGCTGCGGGCCGACCGGCCCGGCCTGTACGCGCCGGAGCAGGTCAACGGGGGGTTCGTCACCGACACCGACGAGGGCGACGTCGATACGGCCCTGGAGGCGGCGGCGGTGAGCGTCGACCGGGTCTACACGACGCCGATGGAGTTCAACAACCCGATGGAGCCGCACTCGAGCGTGGCGGTGTGGGATCCGGGCGAGTGGGATGCGGGCGGCGGGTTCGCCGAGGACGCGCGGCTGACGCTGTTCGACTCGACGCAGGGGCCGCATGTGGTGCGCTCGACGCTGGCGCGGGTCTTCGGCCTGCCGCCGGAACGGGTGCGGGTGATCTCTCCGTACGTGGGCGGCGGGTTCGGGTCCAAGGGGATGCCGCACGCGCACAACGTGCTCGCGGTGGTGGCGGCGCGGGCGGTGCCGGGGCGGCCGGTCAAGCTGGCCCTGACCCGGCAGCAGATGTTCGCGCTGGCGGGCCATCGCACGCCGACGATCCAGCGGGTACGGCTGGGCGCCGGTGAGGACGGCCGGCTGACGGCGGTGGCGCACGAGGTGGTGGAGCACACCTCGGCGATCAAGGAGTTCGCGGAGCAGACGGCCGTCGGGGCGCGGATGATGTACGCGGCGCCGAACCGGCGGACCTCGCACCGGCTGGCCGTGCTGGACGTGCCGGTGCCGTCGTGGATGCGGGCACCGGGCGAGGCGCCGGGGTTCTTCGCCCTGGAGGTGGCGATGGACGAGCTCGCGCAGGCGTGCGGGCTGGATCCGATCGAGCTGCGGGCGCGCAACGATCCGGAGGTGGACCCGGAGTCCGGCCGGCCGTGGTCGGGGCGCCATCTGGTGCGGTGCCTGCGCGAGGGCGCGGTCCGTTTCGGGTGGGCGGAGCGCACGGCGCCCGGCACCCGCCTGGTCGGGCGCGAACTGGTGGGTCTGGGGGTGGCCGCCTCGACCTACCCGTACTACCGGTTCCCGGGGTCGCGGGCGGTGGTCGCGTACGAGGGGGGCGGGCGTTACACGGTGCGGATCGGCGCGGCCGACATCGGCACCGGCGCCTGGACTGCGCTGACGCAGATCGCGGCCGACGCGCTGGGCTGCCCCCTCCGCGCGGTGCGGGTGGAGATCGGGGACAGCGACCTTCCGGCGGCGACGGTGGCCGGCGGCTCGTCGGGGACGACGAGCTGGGGGTCGGCGGTCGTCGCGGCGTGCCGGGCGTTCCGCCACGTGTACGGGGAGCAGCCGCCGGCGGGCGCGGAGGCCGGCGCGGACATGCCGGACGATCCGGACGTCGAGCGCTTCGCGATGCACTCCTTCGGGGCGCAGTTCGCGGAGGTCCGGGTGGACGCGGACACGGGCGAGGTCCGGGTGTCGCGGATGCTGGGGGTGTTCTCGGTGGGCCGGGTGGTCAACCCGCGGACGGCGCGGTCGCAGTTCATCGGCGGTATGACGATGGGGTTGTCGATGGCGCTGCATGAGCGGGGCGTGCTCGACCACCGCACCGGCCATGTGATCAACCACGATTTCGCGGAGTATCACATCGCCACCCACGCCGACGTGGTGGACGTCGACGCCGTCTGGCTGGATGAGGAGGACGTCCACACCGGGCCGCTGGGGGCCAGGGGCATCGGCGAGATCGGCATCGTGGGCGCTCCGGCGGCGATCGCCAACGCGGTGCACAACGCGACCGGTGTGCGGGTGCGGGACCTGCCGATCACACCCGACGTGCTGCTGCGCTGAGGCCGCCGGGCCTGCGCGCCCAACGGGCCGCGCATCCGCCGGCGGGCAGCGGGCGACGTAGCCGCCATCGACGGGAAGGGCTACGCCGATGACGAAGCCGGCTCCGGAGCTGCACAGCCACAGGACGGCTTGGGCGATCTCGTCGGCGGTCCCGAGCCGGTTGATGGGCTGGTTGGCTTCGGCCTCGGCGCGGTCGAGCTCCCCCTTGGAGATCATGTCGCTGACCATGCACGGGCGGACATGGTCCGCTTCGCGCCGGGTGCCCGTACGGCGTGGCACTCGCATGGGCTCGGCCAGACTCTCTACATCGTGGAGGGCGTCGCGCTGATCCAGGCACGCGGCGGGCAGCTGATCGAGGCCCACCCGGGCGACATCGTGCACACCCCGCCGGGCGAGGAGCACTGGCACGGCGCTGCCCCCGACCGTTTCATGGTCCACCTGGCTATGTGGGAGAGCGACGAAACCACCTGGCTGGAGCACGTCAGCGATGCCGAGTACGGCGCCGCGCGCCGTCAGGCGCCGGGCGTTCCGTCCTGTTCCGGTACTCCTTCCTGCCGGTGGACGGCGGCGAGGTAGGCGTGGATGGCGTCGCGGTTGCGGGCGAGGCAGTCGATGCGCTGCTGGATCCGCTCCGCCTCGCCCCGCAGCAGACCGACCACGTCGGGGGTCACGCACTCGGGGTGCAGCCGGATGTCGTCCGGCGCGTTGAGGAACGGGAGGATCCTGCGGATGATCTCGGTGGTCAGGCCGGAGTCGAGGAGCCCGCGGATCTGCTGCACCCGCTGGACCGCCGAGGGGCCGTAGCGGCGGTAGCCGTTCTCGGCCCGCTCGGGATGCAGGA
Organism: Microtetraspora fusca; assembly: GCF_001570365.1. GTDB lineage: Bacteria > Actinomycetota > Actinomycetes > Streptosporangiales > Streptosporangiaceae > Microtetraspora > Microtetraspora fusca. The sequence goes on from NZ_BBYK01000058.1 coordinate 16,107, forward strand.
GGTCCTGCTCCTCGTAGTAGCGCAGCATCCTCGCCGGGACGCCGGTGCGCCGGGACAACTCTCCGATCTTCACGGCAGCGCTCCATGGTGTGACGGGGATCGCATTTGCCTTCACATTGATGTGATGGATTCACCATGGTCGCATGTCCGCACCCGCTGATATGACCGCCGGAGCGACCGGCGGCCCGACGCACCTCACCCCCCGCACCCGCAATGACGCGGCGGACCGCTCCTGGGCCACGCCCGCGACCGCGACCGCCGGGGAGTCCGCGCCGCGCGAGGAGGCGGGACACCCGGGAGCACCGGAGGCGCCGTTCCCCGTGTGGGGGCTGCTCGCCCTGTTCACGGCGGCGTTCTCCGCCGTCATGACCGAGCTGCTGCCCGCCGGGCTGCTGCCGCGGATGAGCGCCGACCTCGGCGTGCCGCAGTCGCGTGTCGGGTACCTGGTGACGGGGTACGCGCTCGCCTCGTTCCTCACCGCCGTCCCGGTCACCGCGGCGCTGCGCGGCCTGCGCCGCCGTCCGGTGCTCGTCGGCGCGCTCGCCGGGTTCGCGGTCTGCAACGCGGTGACCGCGCTCTCCTCCGCGTACGCGCTGACCTTCGCCGCGCGGATGCTCGCGGGTGTCATGGGCGGCACGATGTGGGCGATGCTCGCGGGCTACGCCGCCCGCATGGTCCCGGCCCGGCGCCGGGGCAGGGCCATCGCCGTCGTCCTCGCCGGGATCACCGTCGCGCTCTCGCTGGGGGTTCCGGCGGGTACGGCCGCGGCCGCCGCGTTCGGCTGGCGGGCGGGTTTCGCCGGGCTGGCCGCCCTGCCGATGCTCCTGATCGCCTGGGTCGCGGCGAAGGTGCCGGACTTCCCCGGCGAGAGGGCCACGGGCGCCGCGCCGCACCGGGTCGCGGCCGTACCGGGCGTCCGCGCCGTCCTGGCCGTCACCCTGGTCCTGCTGCCGGCCCATCAGGCGATGTACACGTACGTGGCGCCGTTCGCCGCGCGGGCCGGGGTCGGTGACGCCGGCCTGGTCCTGCTGGTCTTCGGCGTCGCCACGGTGGCGGGGATCTGGGTCGTCGGGGCCCTCGTGGACCGGTTTCTCCGCCCGGCCCTCCTCGCCTCCCTGGCCCTGGTCGCGGCGGCGATGCTCGTCCTCGGACTGGCGGGCCGTACGCCCCTGGTCGTTCTGGTCGCGGTCGCGGTGTGGGGAGCGGCGTTCGGCGGCGCGCCGACGCTGCTGCAGACGGCCCTGGTCGACGCGTCCGGACCGGCGAACGCCGACGTCGCGACGTCGCTGCAGACCACCGTCTACAACGCCGGGATCGCCGCCGGCTCCCTGGCGGGCGGGGTCGTGCTGGAGGGGGCGGGGGCGGGCGCGCTGCCGTGGACCGCTCTTCCCCTGCTCCTCGCCGCCCTCGTCATCGTGGCGGCGGGTCGCCGGCACGCCTTCCCCGCGCGCCGTCCCGCCCACTGGCCCTGACCCACGGCCCGGGCACGAGCGTCCTGGTCGGCCGGCGCACCGCCGAGGAGGCCATGCGGGTGCTTCGCTTGCATCTGGAGGAGTGTTTCGACCGCTGAAGCATGTAAAGGCGATCCGATCGGCGGCAGGATGTCCGGAACGGGCGGCCGGCTTCGACGTCCCGGGTGAGAGGCGCCGCGCGGGCGCCGGCCGAGAGGGAGAGACCGTGAAATACATGATCATGCTGTACGGCTCGCAGCGGGACTACGACGCCCTGTCCGGGAGGCCGGGTGAGCGGCCCGCCTGGACGGCCGAGGACGTCGCGGCGATGCATGCCTTCATGGAGGCGTGGAACAACGAGCTGGTCGAGTCCGGGGAGTTCGTGGACGCCCGGGGCCTGGCCGCGCCCGTGCACACCAGGCGTGTCGGGCTGCGCGAGGGCGTCCTCGTGGTGACCGACGGTCCGTACGCCGAGACCGAGGAGGTGCTCGCCGGGTACACGATCGTCGAGTGCGAGAGCTTCGACCGGGCGACCGAGATCGCCGCCCGCCTGGCGAAGACCCCGCATCCGGAGAACGCCGTCCTCGACCACGAGTGGTACGTGGACGTCCGGCCGCTCGACGGCCGCGAGGAGCCGCAGGAGTGACCTCCGCCCCGCAGGGCGGCGACGTCGAGGATCTGCTGCGCGAGCTGGCGCCGCGGGTCCTCGGCGCGCTGGTGCGGCGTTATGGGCATTTCGACACGGCCGAGGACGCGGCGCAGGAGGCGCTGCTCGCCGCCGCGCTGCGCTGGCCGCAGGACGGCGTCCCCGACCATCCGCTCGGCTGGCTGGTCGCGGTGGCCGCGCGCCGCCTGACCGACCTGCTGCGCGCCGAGCAGGCCCGGCGACGCCGCGAGGACACGGTCGCCGCGTGGGCGCTGGCGGATCGGTGGCCGGCGGACGCCGCCGATCGGCCGGCCGCGGACTCCGACGACTCGCTGATCGTGCTGTTCATGTGCTGCCACCCGTCGCTGTCGCCAGCGTCGCAGATCGCGCTGACCCTGCGCGCGGTCGGCGGCCTGACCACAGCGGAGATCGCCCGGGCGTTCCTCGTGCCGGAGGCGACCATGACCCGGCGCATCACCCGGGCCAAGCAGCGGATCAAGGAGAGCGGCGTCCCCTTCCGGCTGCCCTCGGGGCCCGAGCGCGCCGAACGACTCGGTGCGGTGCTGCACGTGCTGTATCTGATCTTCAACGAGGGGTACGCGGCCACGTCGGGGCCGAGCCTGCAGCGGGTCGAGCTGGCGGAGGAGGCGATCCGGCTGGCCCGCATGGTCCACCGGCTGCTGCCGGAGGACGGCGAGGTGACGGGATTGCTGGCGCTCATGCTGCTCACCCACGCCCGGCGGGCGGCGCGTACCGGCCTGGACGGCGCCCTGATCCCGATGGCGGAGCAGGACCGCGGCCGGTGGGACGCCGACTGCGTCGCCGAGGGCGTGGCGCTCATCAGCGAGGCGCTGCCGCGCGGGGACGCCGGGCCGTACCAGGTGCAGGCGGCGATCGCCGCGCTGCACGACGAGGCGCCGAGCGCGGAGGAGACCGACTGGCCGCAGATCGCGGCGCTGTACGAGGTGTTGCTGCGGATCTCCGACAACCCTGTGGTGGCGCTGAACCACGCGGTCGCGGTGGCGATGGCCCGCGGCGCGCGGGCGGGGCTCGACCTGCTCGACGCGCTGGCGGCGGACGAGCGGATCGCCGGAAACCACCGGCTGTACGCGGTGCGGGGCCACCTGCTGGAGAGCGCCGGTGAGAAGGCGGCGGCGCGTGCGGCCTATCTGGAGGCCGCGCGGCGGACCACGAGCTTCCCCCGGCAGCGGTATCTGCACGGCAGGGCGGCCCGCCTGGCGGACGAGGACTGAGCGCCGCCCGTCAGGCGTGGGCGGTGAGGTGCTCGGCGAGAAAGGTGCCGTCATCGGTGACGGCACCAGGACATCCTTCGGACTACCCGCCTTGCCGGTCTGACGCCCAACGGCGCAGGCCGTAGGCGGCGGCTCCGACGGCCAGGACGACCGCTCCGGCGACCACCGACGAGAGCGGCAGGGCGAAGGCCAGGATCAGGCAGCCGGCCAGGCCGAGTACGGGCACGGCCCGCCGGTGAGGGCCTCCGGCCGGGGTGAGCGTCGCCGCGCTGGCGTTGGCGATGGCGTAGTAGACGAGCACGCCGAAGGAGGAGAAGCCGATCGCGCCGCGCAGGTCCGCCGTGGCCGCCACCACGGCCACGACCGCGCCCACCGCCAGCTCTGCGTGGTGTGGCACGCCGAACCGCGGGTGGACGGCGGCGAGGGCGCGGGGCAGGTGGCGGTCGCGGGCCATGGCCAGCGTCGTACGGGAGACCCCCAGGATCAGCGCGAGCAACGAGCCGGTCGCGGCGACCGCCGCGCCGACGCGTACCAGGGGCGCCAGGCCGGGCAGCCCGGCGGCGCGGGCGACCTCGGTCAGCGGGGCGGCCGCCTGGCCGACTCCGTCGGCGCCCAGCACGCTCAGCGCCGCCACCGCGACGGCCGCGTAGACCACCAGGGTGATGCCCAGCGCCAGCGGGACGGCGCGGGGGATCGTGCGCGCGGGGTCGCGGACCTCCTCCCCGAGCGTGGCGATGCGCGCGTACCCGGCGAACGCGAAGAACAGCAGGCCCGCCGCCTGCAGCACCCCGCCGGCAGAGGCGCCCGGGCCGATGCCGAGCCGGGACGCGTCCGACGCGCCGGAGGTCAGGGCGGCGACCACCACGGCGGTCAGCACCGTGAGGACGACGGCGACGATGACGCGGGTGAGCCAGGCGGACCTGTGCACCCCGACGTAGTTCACGGCGGTCAACGCGACCACGGCGGCCACGGCCACCGCGTGCGCCTGCTCGGGCCAGACGTAGTAGCCGACGGTCAGGGCCATCGCCGCGCACGAGGCGGTCTTGCCGACCACGAACCCCCAGCCCGCCAGGTATCCCCAGAACTCCCCCAGGCGTTCGCGGCCGTAGACGTAGGTGCCGCCGGAGGCCGGGTAGCGGGCCGCGAGCCGGGCCGAGGACGTGGCGTTGCAGTAGGCGACCACCGCGGCCAGGGCCAGCCCGAGCAGCAGCGCGGATCCGGCCGCGCGCGCGGCCGGGGAGAGGGCGGCGAAGATCCCCGCGCCGATCATGGAGCCGAGGCCGATCACCACGGCGTCGAAGAGCCCGAGGCGGCGTCGCAGCTCGTCCGGGACCGCGGTGGTGGTCGTCGCCTTGCCCAATCGGCTCACCCTTCTGCGCGGCGCGGCCCTTACCCCGTCACCGTACGCGAAACGGTCAGACCCTCACGCCCCAGGTCGAGGTCGCCGAAGGCGGTCTCAAGAGAATTACCTGGGGCATGTCCATCTGGCGGTGTCCCGTTCGTAGTGATGGCATGCGGCGATCCCGCCGCGCGACGAGACAGACGAGACAGACGGAACACCGAGGGAGCCGATCATGAAATACATGCTGCTGATCTACGCGGGCGCGGCCGACGAGAACGGCGGGGCCGACGAGGGCCTCTTCGAGGACTGGATGGCCTACGACAAGGAGGTGAAGGACGCGGGGATCTTCGTTTCCGGGGAGTCCCTGGCGGACCTGGTCACCGCCACGACGGTGCGCGTCGACCCGGACGGCGAGCGGACCGTGACGGACGGGCCGTTCGCCGAGACGCGCGAGCTGCTCGGCGGGTTCTACGTCATCGACGTGCCGGACCTCGACGCCGCGCTCGACTGGGCGGCCCGCTGCCCCGGCGCTCGCGGTAGCGGCGCGATGGTGGTGCGGCCGGTCGCCGACTTCGGGGTCTGACGGGGTCTGATGGGGTCTGATTGTGAGTGACGAGCGGGCGGGCGGCGTGGCGTCGGTGGAGGCGGTGTTCCGCGAGGAGCACGGCCGGCTGCTGGCCGCGCTCGTCCGCCGCTTCGGTGACCTGGACCTGGCCGAAGAGGTCGCGTCGGAGGCGATCGAGGCGGCGTTGGCGCGCTGGCCGGTGGACGGCGTTCCGCCGAAGCCCGGAGCCTGGTTGATGACCACGGCGCGGCGCAGGGCGGTCGATCGGCTGCGGCGCGACCAGGCTTTCGCCGCGCGGCTGGCGGTGCTGCGGGTGGAGGCGGAGCGGGCGGAGCCCGCGCCGGCCGCGGACGTGGACGGCGGTCTGCCGGACGAGCGGCTGCAGTTGTTCTTCACCTGCGCCCACCCCGCGCTCGCCGCCGAGGACCGGGGGGCGCTGATGCTGCGCTGCCTGGCCGGGCTGTCCACGCCGGAGGTCGCGCGGGCCTTCCTGGTGCCCGCCGAGACGATGGCCAAGCGGATCACCCGCGCGAAGAAGAAGATCCGCGCTGCCCGGATCCCGTTCCGGGCGCCCGGCGCGGACGAGTTGCCGGGGCGGCTGCCGGGCGTGCTGCAAGTGGTGTATTCGATCTTCACGGAGGGGTACGCGGCCAGCTCGGGCCCGCGTCTGCAGCGGCTCGACCTCGCCGAGGAAGCGATCCGCCTCGGGCGCATCCTGCGCCGTCTGCTGCCCGCCGAGCGGGAGGTCGCCGGGCTGCTCGCGCTGATGTTGCTGGTCCACGCCCGGCGGGACGCGCGCAGCGGCCCGGACGGCGAGATGGTCCTGCTGGCCGATCAGGACCGTGGCCGGTGGGACCGCGCGATGATCGAGGAAGGCCGTGACCTGGTGACCGTCGCGTTGACCGGCGCGCCGCCGGGCCCCTACGGGGTGCAGGCCGCGATCGCCGCCCTGCATGACGAGGCCGCCGGCCTCGACACGACCGACTGGCCGCAGATCGTGGCACTCTACGACGTGCTGCTCGCCCTCGCCCCCTCTCCGATCGTCACGCTGAACCGGGCCGTGGCGGTGGCGATGCGCGACGGCCCGGAGGCCGGCCTGGCGCTGCTGGACGAGCTGGCCGACGAGCCGCGGCTGCGCGGCTACCACCCCTACCCCGCGGCGCGGGCGGACCTGCTGAGCCGGCTCGGCCGATTCTCCGAGGCCGCGGTGGCCTACCGTGAGGCCCTCGAACTGGCGGGCACCGAACCCGAACGCGCGTACCTCCGGCGGAGGCTGGACGCGATCGAGGAGTAGCCGGCCCCGCGGACCCGGGACAACGGCGAGGGGAACGCGAGATGAACGTTAGGAACCTTTCCTAACCTTCTTGACACGTGCTCGCGGCGCTTGCCACCATGCCGGAGTAAGCGGCTTGGCGCGGCGTTCCCGGCGGTCCTAGGCATTCCGGCGGACGTGACGCGCTCAGAAAGATCTGCCCCGGCCGTTCCGGGACGGTCCCGCCCCGGGGTCGCCAGGCCCAGGAGCCCGTCCCATGGTCCGTCCACGTGGTCCGTCATGGTCGCTCACCCCCCAGGAGACAGCCGTGTCCCTGCCTCTTCCCGACCCTCTCCCCCTCTCCCCGCCGCGTTCCCGGGCCGGACGGCGCGCCCGCCTCGGCGTGATCGCCGCCGTCCTGGCCCTGCTCGCCGGACTGTTCACGGCCGCCGACCGCGCCGACGCCGCCGAGACCCTGCTGTCGCAGGGCAAGCCGGCCACCGCGTCGTCGGTCGAGTCCTCCTCCTACGCCGCGTCGTACGCCGTGGACGGCGACACCACCTCCACCCGGTGGGCCTCGGCCGAGGGCCACGACCCGGAGTGGATCGCCGTCGACCTTGGCCGTACGTACTCGATCTCCCGGGTCAAGCTGTCCTGGGAGGCCGCCTACGCCGCCGCGTACCAGGTGCAGACGTCCGCGGACGGCGCGAACTGGACCACCATCCACACGACCACGCAGGGCGACGGCGGCGTCGACGACCGGACCGGACTGTCGGGGAGCGGCCGCTACGTCCGGGTGCTGGGCACCGCGCGCGGCACCTCCTACGGCTACTCGCTGTACGAGGTCCAGGTGTACGGCGACGCGGGGGCGTCGCCGAGTCCGTCGCCGAGCGTGACCCCGACCGGCGGGGCGGTCGACTACCAGGCCGAGGACGCCACCCTCTCCCAGGCCTCGACGGCGACCAACCACACCGGATACACCGGGACCGGCTTCGTCGACTACGCGGCCGTCACCGGCGGGTACGTCGAGTGGACGGTCGCCGCCGGCGCGGGCGGCACCGCGACCCTGTCCTTCCGGTACGCCAACGGCACGACCGCCGACCGGCCCCTGGACATCGCGGTCAACGGCGCGGTCGTCGCCCGCCCGGCCTTCCCGTCGACCGGGAGCTGGAACACCTGGGCGACGGTGAACGTCGTCGCGGCGCTGCCCGCGGGATCGGTCAAGGTCAGGGCCACCGCGGCGAACACGGTCGACGGCCCGAACCTGGACAAGCTGACCGTGACGCCGGGCGGGACCGCTTCTCCCTCCCCTTCGCCGTCGGCGTCGCCGTCCCCCGGCGCGGGTGCGTTCACGGTGGTGGCGGCGGGCGACATCGCGGCGCAGTGCACGGCGAGCTCCGGTTCCTGCGCCCACCCCAAGACGGCCGCCCAGGTCCAGGCGATCAACCCGGAGTTCGTCGTCACGATGGGTGACAACCAGTACGACGACGGCACGATCAACGACTACCGGAAGTACTACGACACCACCTGGGGCAAGTTCAAGGACAGGACCCGTCCCACGGCGGGCAACCACGAGAGCTACGACCCGGCCGGGTTCGAGGCCGGCTACAAGTCCTACTTCGGGGCGATCGCGTTCCCGAACGGCAGGAGCTGGTACAGCTTCGACCGGGGCAACTGGCACTTCATCGCCCTGGACTCCAACATCTTCGACCAGACCGCGCAGATCAATTGGCTCAAGGCCGACCTCGCCGCCACCACCAAGGGCTGCGTCGCCGCGTACTGGCACCACCCGCTGTTCAGCTCGGGCGAGCACGGCAACGACCCGGTGAGCCGGCCTGTCTGGCAGATCCTCTACGACGCCGGGGCCGACCTGGTGCTCAACGGCCACGACCACCACTACGAGCGGTTCGGCCCGCAGAACCCCGCGGGCAAGGCCGACCCGAACGGCCTGGTCGAGCTGCTCGGCGGCATGGGCGGCGCCGACCCGTACAAGATCGAGAACGTCCAGCCCAACAGCCAGTTCCGGCTCAGCGGCACGTACGGCGTGGTGAAGCTGACGTTCACCGACAGCACCTTCTCCTGGCAGCTCGTCGGCACCGACGGGAAGGTGAAGGACACCAGCCCGACCTACGCCTGCCACTGATGTACGTCTCGGCGACCCGGTGGCCCCGGCTGACGGCCGTGCCGGGCAACGTGCTGGCGCTCGGCGCGGTCAGCCTGGTGACCGACGTCTCCTCGGAGATGGTCACCGCCGTGCTGCCGATGTACCTGGTGCTGTCGCTGGGGCTCAGCCCGCTCGCGTTCGGCCTGATCGACGGGCTGTACTTCGGGGTGACGGCCCTGGTCCGGTTGGCCGGCGCGCACGCGGCCGACCGGTGGCAGCGGCGCAAGCTGGTCGCGGTCGCGGGGTACGCGATCTCGGCGGCGTGCCGGATCGGACTGCTGGCCGCCGGAGGGTCGGTCGCCACACTGGGGGCGGTGGTGGCGGCCGACCGCGCCGGCAAGGGGCTGCGCACCGGTCCGCGTGACGCGCTCATCTCCCTGAGCGCGTCGCCCGGGGGGCTCGGCCAGGCGTTCGGAGTCCACCGGGCGATGGACACGGCAGGCGCCTTCCTCGGGCCGCTGGTCGCGTTCGGGCTGCTGGCCGCCACCGGGGCCGCCTACGACGCGGTGTTCGTGACGAGCTTCTGCGTGGCGGTGGCCGGGGTCCTGCTGATGATCCTCTACGTGCGGGACCGTCGCGAGCCGCTCGCGGGCGAGCGCGTCTCGGTGCTGCGGGTGGCGCGCCAGGCGCCGCTGTCGCGGCTGTGCGCCGTCGCCTCGGTGCTCGGGCTGGTGACGGCCAGCGACGCCTTCGTCTACCTGCTGCTGCAGAAGCGGCTGTCCCTCGCGCCGGAGCTGTTCCCGCTGCTCCCGCTCGGTACGGCCGGGGCCTACCTGCTGCTGGCCGTGCCGCTCGGGCGGCTGGCCGACCGGGTGGGGCGGTTCGCGGTGTTCCTGGGCGGCCACGCCGCGCTGCTCGTGCTGTACGGGCTGCTGGCGCTCCCGGCGGCAGGGGGCTGGCTGCTCGGGGCGGCGCTCGCGGCGCACGGCGTGTTCTACGCGGCGACCGACGGGGTCCTGATGGCGGCGGCGGGGCCGCTGGTGCCCGCGCGTCTGCGTACGAGTGGCCTGGCCGTGGTGCAGACCGGGCAGGCGGTCGGGCGGCTGCTGTCGTCGGTCGTGTTCGGGGCCCTGTGGACCGGAGTCGGCGCCGAGCCGGGCCTGGCCGTGATGGGCGGCGGGGTGGCGGTCTGCGCCGTCGCCGCCTGGTTCGTCCTGCCGAGAGGAGAGCGCGGTGTCGGGTAGGGCGCGGGCGCTGGTGCTGGCCGTGGCGGTCGTCGTGCTGGCCGGGTTCGCGGTCGCGTACGCGGCGGCGGCCGGGCGGCGCGACGACGGGCCGGGCGGGGCCGTGGACCTGGCCCTGGGCGGGCGGCTGCTGTTCGTCCGCGACGGCCGGGTGGCCTCGGCCCCGCCCGGCGCCCCGGCCGGGCCGGTGACGGTGAGCGGCCTGACCTGCCAGCGGTTCTACGCGGCGGCCGGCACGGGCGTCTGCGTGGTCGTCCGGCCCGGCCCGGTGCCCAGCACGTACGCGGTCGTGGTGGACCGGTGGGGCCAGGAGGTGCGGCGGGTGCAGAGCGCCGGCATCCCGAACCGGGCCAGGGTGTCGGCCAGCGGCCGGATGGTCTCCTGGACGGTCTTCGTCACCGGGGACTCCTACAACACGGGCGGGTTCTCCACCTGGACCGGCATCCTGGACACCCGGACCGGCTACGCGGTGCCGAACATGGAGAACATCCAGCTCTACATCGACGGAAAGCGCTACCGGTCGGCGGACGTGAACTACTGGGGCGTCACCTTCGCCGCCGACGACAACCGCTTCTACGCGACCGTCTCGACCATGGGCAGGACGTACCTGGTCGAGGGCGACTACGGCCGCTGGGAGGCGCGGGCGCTGCGGGAGAACGCCGAGTGCCCGTCGCTGTCTCCGGACGGCACCCGCCTGGTGTTCAAGAAGCGGGTCGCGCCGGAGAACTCCCCGCGGCCGTGGCGGCTGCACGCGCTCGACCTGGCCACGATGCGGGAGACACCGCTCGCGGAGCCCGACAGCGTCGACGACCAGGCCGCCTGGCTGGACGACCGCACCGTCATGTACGGCAAGGGCGGCGACGTGTGGGCCGTGCCCGCCGACGGCGGCGGCGCCCCGCGGCTGCTGCTGCGCGACGCCGCCTCCCCCGCCCTGGCGACGGCGCCGGCGGGGGCGGGTCACACGGGCGCGGCGGCCTCCATGAGCGCGAGGTAGCCGTCTTCCAAGGTCGGCTCGGCGGGCCGCGCCGACGGGTCGGGCGGCACGGGCGCGACGACCCGGTAACGCATCCCCGAACCGTGCGGGAGCGCGGCCACGATCCGGCCGGTGGACGGCGCCGCGCCGGAGGTCGTCACCGTCCATACCTGCCGGTGCGCCGCCGCCACCAGCGCGCCGACGTCGCCCTGGAAGACCAGGCGACCCTTGGCCAGCACGGCGAGGTACCGGCAGGTCTGCGCCACGTCCTCCACGATGTGGGTGCTGAGCAGGACGGTGCGCTCCCCGGCGAGACGGGAGAGCAACGTGCGGAAGCGGATCCGCTCCTCGGGGTCCAGGCCGGTGGTCGGCTCGTCCACGATGAGGAGGCGAGGGTCGTTGAGCAGCGCCTGGGCGATGCCGACGCGGCGCAGCATGCCGCCGGAGTAGCCCTTGAGCTTGCGGTCGGCGTGTTCGGTGAGGGCGACGACCTCGAGCAGTTCGCCGATCCGGCGGCGCCGGGCGGAGCGCTCGTCGATGCCCTTGAGCAGGGCGATGTAGTCGAGGAACTGCCGCGCGGTCAGGTCGGGGTAGACGCCGAGGTCCTGAGGCAGGTAGCCGAGCGTGCGCTGGACGGCGAGCCTGCCCTCCTTGGTGGTGACGTCATGGCCGCCGAGGAGGACGGTTCCGGAGGTGGGCCGCAGCAGCCCGGCGAGGATCCTCATGAGCGTGGTCTTGCCCGCCCCGTTGGAGCCGAGCAGGCCGTACATGCCGGTGGGCACGTCGAGGTCGATCCCTTTGAGGGCATGCACGCCGCCCTTGTACGTCTTGGTCAGCTGGGAGAGCCGGATCCGCATGTCAGGACTCCGATCGGGCGGCGTGGAGGCGGGTGAGCAGAAGGATTGCCGCGGCGAGCGCGACCATGACGCCCATCCAGAGGACGGCGACGGCGGGGGTGGCCGCGGGCCGCAGGAAGTTCAGCGCCGCATCAGGCCACCCGTAGACGACGGCATCCGGTCTCGCCCGGTCGAAGAGGCCGTATGCCGCGTAGTCACCGGTCGCTGCGAAGATCGTGTGGGACAGGGTGGGCATCATGTCGGCCGGGATGAGGTTGCCCCAGAACCAGTAGGCGACGAACAGCACCCGGAACGGCAGCGGCGGCATCAGGAGAGGTCCTGCGAGGGCGAGCGCGCCCAGAAAGATGAGTCCCGGGAGGATGACCGTCGCGAAGACGGCCAATGACCAGGCCAGCGTCTCGACCTTGCCCTCGGTGAACGTGTAGACCACGGCCCGCCCGAAGAAGACCAGCGCGATCGGCACGGCCGTCGCCGCGCACACGCCGAGATACTTGCCGACCAGTCGCCCGGCGGCGCTGCAAGGGGCGGCCTCCAGGATCGTCGCGATGCCGAGCCTGCGGTCCCGGATGAGCCGGTCGGCGAGCAGGCATCCGTAGACGATCGCCAGCAGCGACATGGTCAGCCTGGCCGACGCGAGCATGGCCGCCTTCGGATCGTGCCCGTCTCCGAGCCCGAGATCCAACGTCCGGTAGCCGGGCCACATTGTCGCCACGAGCACGACGAAGGTGAGCCCGTACACGATCCACATGACGGGCCTGCGGATCTGCATGAGGAACTCGTAGCGCAGGGTGGCGATCATTCCTTTTCACCTCCGAGGACGCGCTCGGCACGGCCGAGCAGGGGCCAGGCGGCCGCGACGAGCAGGACCGCTGTGGTCAACAGGACGACCCGGTTGGCCGTCCAGTCACCCGGAACCGTGCCGCGCGTGGTGGCGAACAGGTAGAGCAACCGGGACGGGAGGCTCGCCTGCAGGGGGCCGGCGACCACCTGCTCGGCGACCCAGACGAGCGCCACCGTGGTGGTGGCCGCGACGGCGCTGCCGAACGCGGCCGAGGCGAGCAGGCCCAGCGCGGCCAGCCACAGCGCGGGCGCGAGCCAGGTGAGCTGGACCGCCAGGCCGCGCGGCGCGCCCGGGACGAGCGCCCACCAGCCGCCCAGAGCCAGTACGGCCGAGCCCGCGGCGGCGCACAGGCCGGTCCAGCCCGCCGTGACGGCCAGCCGGCGCAGCACGGTCGAGCGGTACCCCACCGGCAGGGTGAGCTGGAGCTCCACGGCCTGGTCCCGGCCGAGCGACGAGGCGGCGGCCATCCCGGTGATGAGCGGGATCAGCATCTCCAGGCTGCCGGCCAGCATGAACGCGGTGGTCGGCTCGCGGGAGCCGAGCCGCGCGCCGAGTATGGCGAGGAGCGTCATGAGCAGCACCAGGGCCGGGGGGCCCGCCAGCGCGGCGGGCCCGGCCCTGCGCACCTCATGCGCCCAGAGAACGAAGGGTTTCACGATCGATGAGTAGCGCCGCCGAAGCGGATCGGTTCACCCCTGCCCACCGCGATCACGGCGGCGGTGGCCAGGACGAGCGCCAGAGCGAGCGTCACCGGACCGTTCGCCCAGAAAGCCCGCACCCCGTCCAGAGGAGGCAGGTCGATGAACGACAGCGCGTAGGCCGTCCAGACCGCGACCACGACGCCGATCGCGCCCTCGGCGTGCCAGAACACCGCGAGCAGCAGGCTCAGCGCCGCCAGCAGCGCCATCGGTCCCAGCCACGCCGTCACGAGCGCGGTCATCCCCTCCGGGATCGAGCCGTAGGAGAGCGTCACGGACGTGCCGAGCAGCGCCAGCCCCAGGTCGTAGCCGAACGCCAGCGTCACCCGTGCCAGCATGATGACGCGGGGCGACGTCGGGCTGGTGAGCACCAGCTCGGTGGCGGTGTCGCCGCCGTCCCGTCCCAGGTCGTACGAACCGGCGACGCCGACACCCGCGATCAGCGGGGCCGCGAGGGACAGCACGAGCCGGGCGCTGTGGCCTTCGGCCAGCGCGAAGACCACGCTGACCGCCATGACGAGCGCCGACACCACCCAGATCGACCGGCGCATGATGCGCGACTCCATCGCCAGCAGGGTCCAGGCGCGCACGATCGGCCGCAGCGCGGACCGCACCCGCGGCCGGAGGCGGTCCTGGGTGGGGACGCGATCCTCCTTCAGCGCGGCGCCCCGGGGTGAGGCGGGTGTCCCGCCGATCGCGGATGCCAGCAGGACGTTCCGTACGATCTGCGGTCCGGGAGGATCCGGAATGCCGTGCCGGATTCCGCGCAGTTCGGGAGGCAGCACCGCAAACGGGTCGGAATCCATCGCCGCGTGCGGCACCGCGCCCACGGCCACGACCGGTTCGGCGGGCAGACCACGAGACGATGCGGAGGGCGGTGGTTGCGGGGTCAGGTCGTCGGGCGAGCCGGGAGATTCAGTCCACTCGTGCATCGATGCACCCCCTCAGGGTCGCGCGGGCGTGGTGCAGGCGGCTCTTCACCGTGCCCACGGGGATTCCCAGGATCTCGGCGATCTCCGGATGGCCGAGATCGCTGAGGTAGGCGAGGACGACCACCTCGCGCTGGGCCAGCGGCAGGCGCGCCAGGGCCTGCTGCACCCGGTCGCCGCTCACCGCCAGCTCCTCGGGACCCGGCTCCGGGGCGGCGCCGTCGGGCGGCTCGGCGGGCAGCGGCGGCGGGAGGCCGCGCAGCCGGTTGTGCGCCTGCCTGCGGGCCACCCCGAACAGCCAGGTGCTCACACTTGACCGGCTCCGGTAGGTGCCCGCCGATCGCCAGACCGCGAGCAGGGTGTCCTGGAGGATCTCCTCCGCCGTGCCCCGATCTCCGGCCAGGCGGAAGAGAAAGGCGAACAGGGGCCGGGAGTAGCGCTCGTACAGCTCGCCGAGCGCGGCCGCGTCGCCGTCGGCCACCCGGGCCAGGACGTCGGCGTCCTCGGCCGGGGCGCGCGACCTGCGTTCCATCGCCGGGAACCACCGCAGCGCCATGCTCTCCGCTCCTTCGCTCACGACGCGTACGTAGCGTCGCGTACGCCACGCGGTTCACCCATCGTCTCGCCTCGCCTGGTTGACGCGTCCCGCGCGAAGGACTCCGTGGAGTCGCTGCACTTCAGGGCAGTGGTACCGACGGCCGCGCACGGGACGGGGAAAACATGTTGCGGAAATGTCGGTGCGCTTCACTAGGGTCTTGCCACGTGGCAGAGCAACCAATGATCTTCGCCCGTGACTTGGTCAAACGCTTCGGCGACTTCACCGCGGTCAACGGCATCGACGTCGAGGTCGCGCCGGGCGAGGCGTTCGGCTTCCTCGGGCCCAACGGGGCGGGCAAGTCCTCGACGATGCGGATGATCAGCTGCGTCTCCGCGCCCACCTCCGGCGAGCTGCGCATCCTGGGGATGGACCCGGTGCGCGACGGCACCAGGATCCGCGCCCGGCTGGGCGTCTGCCCGCAGTTGGACCACCTCGACCCCGACCTGACGGTCCGGGAGAACCTCACCACCTATGCCCGCTACTTCGGGCTCTCCCGGGCGGAGGGGCGGCGGCGGGCCGACGAGCTGCTGGACTTCGTCCAGCTCCGCGACCGGGCGGGCAGCATGGTCGAGCCGCTGTCGGGCGGCATGAAACGCCGCCTGACGATCGCCCGAGCCATGATCAACGAGCCGGACATCGTGCTGCTCGACGAGCCGACCACCGGTCTCGACCCGCAGGCCAGGCACCTGCTGTGGGAGCGGTTGTTCCGGCTCAAGCAGCGCGGCACCACGCTCGTGCTCACCACGCACTACATGGACGAGGCCGAGCAGCTGTGCGACCGGCTCGTGGTCATGGACGGCGGAAAGATCGTCGCCGAGGGGTCGCCCCGCTCGCTGATCGAGACGTACTCCACGGCCGAGGTCGTCGAGCTGCGCTTCCCCGACGGCCTCGACCTGAACGCCGACTACGCGGCGAAGATGAGCGGGATCGGCGAGCGGGTGGACCCGCTGCCCGACCGGGTGCTGCTGTACGCCGACGACGGCGACGCGGCGCTGACCGAGGTGCACCGGCGCGGCCTGACGCCCTCCAGTGTGCTGGTCCGCCGCTCCACCCTGGAGGACGTGTTCCTCCACCTCACCGGCCGGACGTTGGTGGACTGACATGGCCGCGGGCACCGTCCATCCCAGCATCGCCGTCCTGGAACGGAACCTGACGCTCTACCGCCGGCTGTGGCGGGCGTCGGTGTTCTCCTCGTTCGTCCTGCCGGTGCTCTTCGTGATCAGCATCGGCATCGGGGTCGGCGGCTACGTCGGCTCCGTCAAGGGCGTCGACTACCTGTCGTGGATCGTCCCCGGCGTGGTCGCCTCGACCGCGTTCCAGATGGCGCTCGGCGAGTCGACCTACGCCGTGCTCGGCGACTTCAAGTGGTCGCGCGCGTTCCACGCCATGCGGGCCACCCCGGTCCAGCCGAGGGACATCCTGGCCGGTCACCTGCTCTACCTGCTGTTCCGGGTGACGATCGCCGTCCTGACGTTCCTGCTGGTGGTGCTGTTCTTCGGCGCGCTTCGCTCGCCGTGGGCGGTGACGGTCCCGCTCGCCTGCGCGCTGCTGACGGTGGCCACCGCCGCGCCGGTCTGCGCGTTCGCGGCCAGCATCGACAGCGACAGCCACTTCGCGCTGCTGTTCCGCTTCGTGATGATCCCCGCGTCGCTGTTCTCGGGCGTCTTCTTCCCCATCGAGCAGCTCCCCGTCCTGATCCGGCCGGTGGCGTACGTCTCGCCGCTGTGGCACGCCGTGGAGCTGTGCCGCTCGGCCACGCTCGGCACCGCGCCGCCGTGGCCGGTCGCCGCGCACGTCGGCTGCCTGCTGCTGTGGGCCGTCGCGGGCACGCTGCTCGCCGTGCGCCGGTTCCGTCGGAGGCTGGAGGACTGATGTTGACCACTCTGGCGGCCGCGAGGTCGACGCGCGCCACCCGTCCGGGGCTCTCCACCACACGGGTCGGCGCGGTGATCGGCCGCAACGTCGGCGCGCTGCGCTCGGGCCCGTCCTACTGGATCGTGCTCGTCTCCGGCTTCTTCGAGCCGCTGCTGTACCTGCTGTCCATCGGCGTCGGCGTGGGCGCGCTGGTCGGGGACCTGACCGCCTACGGCCGCACCATGCCGTACGCCGCCTTCGTCGCCCCGGCCATGCTCGCGGTGTCGGCCATGACCGGGGCGCTGGCAGAGACCACGTTCAACGTCTTTTTCAAACTCAAGTACGCGAAGACGTACGAGGCGATGCTCACCACGCCGGTGCGGCCGGTGGAGATCGCCTTCGGTGAGCTGACGTGGGCGACCGTCCGGGGCTCCCTCTACACCGCCATCTTCCTCGGCGTGATGGTCGCGCTCGGCCTGGCGCCGGTGGGCGGCGCGCTGGCGGCCTTCCCCGCGACGATCCTGGTGAGCCTGGCGTTCGGCGCGGTCGGCCTCACGATCAGCACGCTGATGCGCGGCTGGCAGGACTTCGACCTGCTGAACACCGGCCAGTTCGCGATGTTCCTGTTCTCCGGGACGTTCTCCCCGGTGCAGAACTACCCGGCGTGGATGGAGGTCCTGATCCAGGTCACCCCGCTCTACCACGCGGTCGAGCTGGTGCGCGGGCTGTCCCTGGGCGTGTACGGCCTCGGCCTGCTGGGGCACGCCGCCTACCTCCTGGTCATGCTCGCGGCCGGGTTGTGGTTCGCCGCCCGCCGCATGGAGCGGCTGCTCTGCCCCTGACCCGTCCTGCCCGCTCCGACCATCGTCGACCGGGCGGAGCGGGCGATGAGGGAAATGACCGGCGTGAGGAGCCGGACCGGCGGTCCGGCCGGGCGTCTACGGCGCGGGTCGGGAGCGGGAGACGGCTCGGGTGAGGGCGTGACGTGCTCGGCGAGCGCCGTGACCAGGGTGGGCGGGTTCCTGACGGTGAAAGGCCACGGTAGGCCGGTGAGGATGCGCGCCATGGCCGGGCAGGTCCTCTGCTCCACTGACCAGGAGGAGGAGGCCGCCGTCGGCGCAGGGGTGTAGGTCGCCGAAGCTCGGCGGCCCGTACGGTTCGGGCAGGAACCGTAACTGTCGGTAGCGTCCCGTAACGTGGCGCCCGTTGTCGTCGGCATCGGAGGGGTGGCCACCGTGAACGAGATTCCCGAGCGCAAGCTGGAGCTGATCCGAAAGCTCCTGGCGGTGGCCGAGCATCCCAACACCGGCGCCGCCGAGGCCGCCGTCTATCTGGAGAAGGCGTGCGCCCTCATGTCGGCGTACGGGGTCGAGCAGGCCGTGCTGGCCGACTCCGGGCAGGTGTGCGACGAGGTTGATCAGTTGACCATCGAGGTCGGCAATCCGTACCAGCCGGACCGGCGCTCTCTGCTGGCGGGCGTGGCCTCCGCACTGCGCTGCCGCACGATCTACCGCAAGGTCGGGGCGGTGTCGCGAGTTCAGATCGTCGGCTACCGGTCCGACCTCGATCTGGTCGAGATGCTCTTCACCTCCCTCTGCCTCCAGATGGCCTCCGCCGTCGTGCGGGAGCCGGTGCCGTCCGGGCACACCACGATCAGCTTCCGTAAGAGCTGGATGGCCGGATACGCCAACCGGGTCTGTGAGCGGCTGAGGGCGGCCGGGAGCGCGGCCGCCAGGGAGGCAGACCGGGCGGGAGCACCGGGCGGCGGGCGCTCCACCGACCTGGTGCTACGTGACCGGGTCGCCGAGGTGGGCCGGGTGTACGAGCGGATGTTCCCCCACGTGCGCCGCGCCGGGCGGCGCACGATGAGCGACTGGTCGGGCTGGGCCGGAGGCCGGGCCGCCGGGGATCGCGCCGATCTGGGCGGCTCCCGCCTCGGTGCCCCGAGCCGGGCCGCGATCAGCCGGTGAGGTTCACCCGCGACGGGCGCCGATGACGGCGGTCGCGTCCAGATCCTCGCAGGCGGCCACGCGCGGGGCCAGCCCGGCGCGGGCGACGGCCGCGGCGGTCCGCGCGGCCTGGCGCTCGCTCGTCTCGACCAGCAGGTGACCGTCCGGCGCGAGCCACCGCGGCGCGTCGGCGATCACCCGCCGAACGACGTCGAGGCCGTCCGTGCCGCCGTCGAGCGCCACCCTCGGTTCGTGGACGCGGGCCTCCGGCGGTAGCAGCCCGATCGCTTCGGTCGGCACGTACGGGGCGCTGGCGATCAGGAGGTCGACCCGTCCGCGCAGGGTGGCGGGCAGCGGCGCGTACAGGTCGCCTTCGTGGACGTGGCCGCCGGCGGTGGCGAGGTTGCGCCGGGCGCAGCGCACGGCGACCGGGTCGATGTCGACGGCGTGGAGTTCGACGCCGTCCACGGCGGCGGCCAGGGCGACGCCCATCGCGCCGGTGCCGCAGCACAGGTCGACGACGACCGCGCCCGGCCGGGCGAGGGCGATCGCCTGGCCGACGAGGAACTGGGTGCGGGGGCGGGGGACGAAGACGCCCGGGTCCACCGCGATGCGCAGGCCGCAGAAGTCGGCCCAGCCGAGGACGTGTTCGAGGGGCAGGCCGTGGACCCGCCGATCGACCATGGCGGCGAGATCAGCCGGGGTGCGTGCCGCCGAGAGGAGGAGCCGCGCCTCGTCCTCGGCGAAGACGCATCCGGCGGAGCGGAGGGTGGTGACGATGTGTGACAGGGAGGAAAGCGACGGCGAAGCCGACATGGGAGCCTTTCGGAAGCCGAGGGGCGCTCCCGCGTCGCGGTCAGCGGGACCGGACGGCGGTGAGGAGGGAGCGCCCTGCCTGGTACAGCGGAATGGGGCTCACCTCCTCGCGTTGGGGATCGTCGCTGGGGACGGCAACACTACCAGAGCGGGCGGGCCCTCCCCCGCCTCACCGGCCCCCGGCCCTCGCACGGGGGAGCGACGGCCTGTGACGATGGGCCGGGCTCGGGGTGCTCTCCCCCGGGTCCTCGCGCGGTGAGCAGCGGCCGTGCCGCCGGCTGCCCGCCGTACGTGTGTCCGGACCGTCGACGATCAGGGGCTGCGTGGGCCGGGCCGGTGGTGGCCGGCGTGTCAGGACAGGATCTCCTGGAGCCAGGCACGCTCGGCGCGGCTGGTGGCGCGCGCGACGACGAGCATGCCGCGGCGGTACGGGTCGGTCACGTCCTGCGCGCGCAGGGGCCGGTCGCCGTCGGCGAAGAAGCTCGCGGGCCGCTCCAGGAACTCCAGCCGCCGGCGCAGCACGGCGTGCTGGTCGGCGACATCCGGGAGCAGGGACAGGAACGCCAAGATGGTGAAGAACCGGGTGCTGTCGGTGATGTCGTGGTCGGCCGGTTCCCGCAGGCGGCGCAGCAACTCGGTGCGGCCGTCGTCGGTGAGGTCGAGCACCTGGCGCTGGGCGGCCGAGGCACCCGGCTCGGCGCGCCGATCCAGAAGCCCCGCCTTGACCAGGCGGTTGATCGCCGGATAGAGGCTGCCGTCGCTGACCGGGCGGGTGTGGCCGGACAGCCGTGCGACGCGCCGCCGCAGCTCGTATCCGTGCAGCGGCCCTTCGGCCAGGAAACCCATGATCGCCAGCTCGAGCACGCTGCTATCCTGCCACATCGAATCGATATACCTCGAATCGAGATAGGAGAAACGGTATGACCTACACCGAAGAGTGGGTGACGGCACGCGCACGGGCCGCCTACGAACAGGGGCAGGCGTCGTTCACGATCCGGCCGGAACGCTCGGCGCTGCTCGTCATCGACATGCAGGACGAGTTCGTCCGGCCCGGCTGGAGCCCGTACTGGGTGCCGGCGGCCACCCGGATGGCCCCCCGGCTGCGCCGCCTCATCGAGTGCTGCCGGGACGCCGACATCCCGGTGATCTGGACCATCTTCGACGACACCCACCTCGGCCTGGACCGTCCCCACGCCCTGCGCTACCTGCCGCACGGTGACACCGGCTGGCGCAGGCCGGCCCCGGCGGCGGTCTGGGATGAGATGGGCTACCACGAGGACGAGGTCCTGATCCGCAAACCCTCCTACGGCGCGTTCTACGACACTCCGCTCGACACGATCCTGCGCAACCTCGGCCGGGACACGGTCATCGTCACCGGAACGCTGACCAACTACTGCTGCGGCACCACCGCCCGGCAGGCGTACGAGCGGGGGTACCGGGTCGTGTTCGGCGCCGATGTCACGGCCACCGACGACGAGTCCCGTCAGGAACCCGAGCTCGCGGTCCTGCGCAAGGGGTTCGCGCTGGTGCTGTCGGCCGAGGAGACCGCCGACCGGCTGTCCGCCGCCGATCCGGCCTCGGCCGCCGCCGGCCCCAAGGCGACGGCCGCATCCGGCCCGGCATAGGGGCGCCCACCAAGGGCGCAGGCCGTGTCGAGCCGTCGGTTCGGCGGTACCGATCCTGGCGCATCCATGAAGACCCGAGGGTATAGTCGGTTCCTGATAACAGGAGGCGACTATGGCACGCAGTGTGGACAATCCCCTGGCGCTGGCCCTGCTGGGCCTGCTCATGGAGCGGCCCATGCACCCGTACGAGATGGCCGCCGTGCTGCGGGAGCGCGGGAAGGACGCCAGCGTCCGGATCAACCGGGGCTCCTTGTACGACGTGGTGGCCGCGCTGGAGGGACAGGGGTGGATCACGCCGACCGCCCGCGTCCGGGAGGGGAACCGGCCGGCCCGGACGGTGTACGAGCTGACCGGCGAGGGGCGGGCGGCGTTCGCCGTGCGGGTCGAGGAGCAGGTCCGCACCCCACGGCGGGAGTTCCCGCTCTTCCTCACCGCCGTCGCCTATCTCGGCGCGCTGGGTCCGGCCGGGGCCGCGGCGGCGCTGCGTGAGCGGGCCGACCGGCTCCGCGCCGCCATCGCCGACGACGAGCGCGCGCTCCGGGAGGCGCTGGCGTCCGACGGAGTGCCCCGCCTGTACGTCATCGAGGCCGAGTACGCCGCGCACATGACGCGCGCCGAGCTGGACTGGGTGACCGCCGTCGCCGAGGAGATCGACGCCGGAACCCTGGCCTGGCCCGGCGAGCCGGCCGCCTCCGCCCCCGAGAAGACGAAGGGAACCGACCATGACCTCAGCGGTTGACGTGTCCGACAACCTGCTTTTCGGCGTCTATCCCGGCGGCATCACCGGCGACGACGCGGGTGGGCTCGCGCTGGGCCTGCCGGACGACCCGGAGCGCGTCGTCGAGGCGCTGCGGTCGCTCCAGTGCGGCGAGCGGCCCTTCCTGGTGCGCGGCTACGTCGGGTTCACCGACTCCGACGACCCCCGTGTCCATGTCCAGGCGCCCGAGCAGGTTGAGCAGTACGCGGGTGAGGGGCGCGCCCTGGACCTGGTCGTCCAGTACCAGTCGCGAGGCGGCGACGTCGCCGGATATGTCGCCTTCGTCCGGGACGTCGTGCGCCGCCACGGGCGCAGCGCCGCGACCGTGCAGGTGGCCGAGGAGCCCAACGTCGCGGGCAATGCGACGCTGGACGGCTATTACCCGGATGTCCGGCAGGCGGTGGTCGAGGGCGTGGTCGCGGCCAAGGACGAGGCGCGGCGGCAGGGCTTCGACCACCTGCGGATCGGATTCAACACGACCCCGCTGTTCGGCCCGGCCGAGGGCTTCGTCGCCGCGCTCGTCGAGGCGGGCGGGCGGCCGTTCCTGGACGCCCTCGACTACGTGGGCCTGGACTTCTTCCCGGACGTCTTCATGCCGGTCCCCGCCGACCGGCTGCACGACGCCGTCACCGGCCTGCTCCGCCTGCACCGGGCCGAGCGCCTCACCCCGGCGGGCATCGACCCCGCCGTTCCGCTGCACGTCACCGAGAACGGCTGGCCCACCGGCCCGGGGCGTACGCCGGAACGGCAGGCGCAGGTGGTGGAGACCGTCGTCCGGGCGATCGACGGCTGCCGCGCCGAGGTCAACGTCGGCGGCTACACCCACTTCGCGTTGCGCGACGCCGACAGCTCCCAGCCGGGCCTGTTCCACCGGTTCGGCCTCCTGAACGACGACTACACGCCCAAGCCGGCCTTCGCCGTGTACCGGAAGCTGATCGCCGAGCTGGGGCGCTGACCCTAGGGTTCAGGCGCCGGCCTCGCGTCGCGGGCGCGCGTGTACGGCGTCGAGGACGAACGCGAGGAGGCGGTCGGCCCGGCCGGGGTCGTCGTCGCTCCTGGCCGTGGACAGGGCGATGCCGACGACGAGCTGGATGAGGTCGCCGGGCGTCAGGTCGGGGCGGGCGGTGCCGTCCCGCTGGGCCCGGGAGAGCAAGGCCGCCGCGGCCTCCTCGATCACGCGCTGGCAGTCCAGGCCCGGCGTGTCCCGCTCCTCGAGCATGAGAGTGCAGGCGAGTCCCTGGTTGACCCGGGCGTGGTCGAGGAACGCGCGGAGCCATTCGGCCAGCGCCCCGTCGGCGGATTCCGTGGACAGCAGCCGTCGCGCGTGCCCGCACAGGGTGTCGATGCGGTCCTTGAGCACCGCCGTCAGCAGGGCGGAGCGGTTGGGGAAGTGGCGGTAGAGGGTCCCCGGCCCGACGCCGGCCCGGCGGGCGATCTCGTTGAGTGAGGCGTCGGGCCCCGACTCGGCGAACGTCTCCCGCGCCGCGGTGACGATGAGGTCGTGGTTTCTCCGCGCGTCCGAGCGCCGCCGCACGCTGATCAGGCCGTCCGCTGTCATCGTCCCATTCTCGGTCATCTCGGGTGGAGCGTCGCCTCATCGCGGCAGCGAAGCGGAGAAGCTCTCCGAAATCGGGACGACGGCTAGGGCGGCCCGAGTCCGGATGGCACCGAGGGCGGCACGGGCCCGAAGGCCGACGCGCGCTCCCCCGCCGCGCGCCCGGCCTCGGGGCCGTGCCGTGCGCCCACTTGTCAGGCGGCTGATCGGGCGGCGCCCATGACGGCCCGGGTCGCGCCCGCGGCCGCGCGGATCGCGCTGTTGATGGCGATCTCGCCACGCATGCCCGGGGCCGCGACCATGTCACCGGCGAGGAAGACTCCGTCACCGCGCTCGATCGCGGGACGGTCGCGCCAGGTCTGGCCGGGCAGGTCCAGGGCTCCCGCACGGCCACGGGCCGTGCCGTATCGACGCCAGGTCACCCGCTCGCGCCAGCCGGGCACCGCGAGGTCGGCGAACGACTCCAGACGCTGCCGGGCATCCGCGTCACTTTCCACGGTGGACACCGGCATGTCGATCTGGAACAGGGACTCACCGTGAGGCGCCACCGTCGGGTCCTGCATCGAGTAGCTCTCATGGAAGCCGCCCGCGTCCAGGTCCCAGCAGATGAAGAGATCGTGGGGGCCCTTGCGCACCGCGAGGTCGAGCATCACGCAGTGCCCGCTCTGCCAGCGCAATGAGTCGTCACCGAGCAGCGCGCGAGCCGAGGACAGCTCAGTCGCCACGATCGTGGGATGGCCGGGCAGTTCGGTGACCCTGGACTTCAACTCGATGCGCACGCCGAGCTCACGCGCCCGGGTCGCGAGCCGCTCGATGACCGCCTGCCAGCCGCCGATCACCCATCGGACGGCCGGGATTTTGGGCGCGAAGACCCGCCGCAGCAGTTCCCACACGAACGCCGCCGAGAGCCGCCCGGTGTCGGCGTCATAGGTGACCACGGCGATGGCGTTGGCGGCCCACCGTGCCGTCTCCTCCCCGTAGCGCCCGGCCGCCCAACTGAAGAAGTCCTGATCGACCGGGGCCGTCCGGTGCCGGCCCAGCAGCATCATGCGGAGGAACCCGGCCGGTGGCCGGCGCCGCAGCCGCCCATTCCACACGAAGCCCGCTCGCATCTCCCGTGGCGACGGCCTGCCAAGCCGCCCGATCAACTCCCGCTCGGCCAGCCAGTCCCAGTGCGGCCCATCGGCGTAGAAGACATGTGCCCCCTCGTGGGCGATGTACGGAGCGGGCGTCGCGCGGCCACGGCCACCGAGAGTGGCGTGTGCCTCGTGCAGGGTCACCGACGCCCCCGCCTCCGCGCTCGCGATGGCCGCGACCAGGCCCGCCAGCCCCCCACCGACGACTGTGATCTCCTTCGACATCCTCGGCTCCTCCGTTCATACGAGATGTGATCCCGAGAGTCACCCTCGGGCTCATCCCATAAGGACGGATGCCGTCACCGGATGTGTGACATGTCGCCGTTCATCCGCAGTGACCAGGCTGCTTTCCGGTGGCGGGGAGGTACGGGTACGCGCCGCTCGTGCCGGTGAAAGTCTGCTGCGTGGCGATATCGGCCAGGCCGGCGACCACCGCGTCCGCGAGCTCGACGTCGTCGAAGCCGACGCCGTCGGGCGGGCGCCCAGCGCGTCGAGGGCGCAAGGCGCGCGGGCGGTGGTCAGGCGGAGATCGCGCGCAGGGCGCGGGCGACCATCTCGCCGGCCCGGTCGAGGGATCCGGGCCGGTCCTCGACCAGGAGCTCGAGCCACAGCCCGGACACCAGCGTCGCGAGAAAGCGGACCTCGGAGGCGCCGCAGGCGTACCCGGCCCGCTCCAGCAGCGTCCGCACGATGTCGTGCCAGCCGTCCGTCCAGCTCCGGGCGATGTCCTGGAGCTCGGGTTCCCGGCCCGCCTGCAGGTACAGCTCCCAGAGCCCGAGCTGGCGGCCCCGGTCCGACGCGTACGCGTGCAGGAGTGTCTGCGCCAGCTCGACCAGGGAGCCGATGCCCGCCTCCTCGGTGAGCGAGGCCCGCATCAGCCGCAGGTCGCGTTCGACGAGCACGGCGAACGCCCGCGCCACCAGTTCGTCGCGGGACGTGAAGTAGTAGCTGGTCGCCGCGAGCGGGATGCCCGCGCGCTCGGCGACCGCCCGGTGGGTCACCGCGGTGAAGCCGCCCTCGCCGAGGAGCGTGACGGCCGCCTCGACCAGCGCTTCCTTGCGGCGCAGCGCCCTCTCCTGGGGCTTGCGCCGCGACCCGCTCTGGGCCGGGCCGGTCAATGGGCACCCGCCAGGTTCAGCAGCACGACGCCGCCGATGATCAGCAGGATGCCTCCGATCTTGGCGAGGTTCATGTTCTCGCCCAGGAACAGCATGCCGATCACGGCGATCACCGCCGTGCCGACTCCGGACCACACCGCGTACGCCACGCCGAGCGGCATCTGCAGCTTGAGGGCCCTGGCCAGCAGCACGAACGAGGCGATGTAGCCCACCATCATCACGACGCTCCACCCCTTGTGACTCAGCCCGTCGCTGAATTTGAGCGCGGTGGTCGCGACGACCTCCGAGGCGATCGCGGCGGCGAGCAGGAGCCAGGCCATTGGGGAACCTCCACAAAAACGGTACGCTCGTCCCACTTTAGTGGAAATATCGTGATTAACTACGGCAGCCTGGTGGGCCCGCGCCGGGTCGGCCAGGGGCGGAATGGCCGCCTGAGCACGGGCCGGGGCCGCCCCCCCGTTGACGCGTGATGTCGAGCCGAGCGTTCAGGCGGGCCGCATGTCCGCGTCGCGCCCGGCGGACGGCTCCGGGCGGGTCCGCCGGGGCGGGAAGCAGGCCGCGAGCCGGCGCAGGCCCTCCTCGACGCGCTCGGCCGGGATGCCGCCGTAGCCGAGGACGAGCCCGTGGCGCGCCGGACGCTCCCCGCAGTAGGCGGCGAGGTTCTCCACGGCGACGCCCGCCTCCCGTGCCCGGGCGATCACCGCGCCGAGGTCCACGTCCTCGTCGGCGTACGGGACGAGCCGGGCGCACAGGTGCAGGCCGGCCGCGGCCGGCACCACCTGGAGCAGGTCGGCGAAGTCACGCCGGAGCGTCGTGAGGATCAGGTCGCGGCGGACGGCGTACTCGCGGGTGGCCTTGCGGATCTGCCGTCCGAGCAGCCCCTCGTCGATGAACCGGGCCAGCGCCGCCTGGGTGACGACGTCGCCGTGCCAGTCGGCGAGCTGCCGGGCACGGCGCAGCGCGGGCAGCAGCGACGCGGGCGCGACCAGGAAGCCGACGCGCAGCGTCGGCAGCAGGGTCTTGGAGAACGATCCGACGTAGACGACGCGGCCCGCGCGGTCAAGGCTGTGCAGCGGTTCGAGCGGCCGTCCCCCGAACCGGAACTCGCTGTCGTAGTCGTCCTCGATCACGGTGGCGCCGCGCCGTTCCGCCCAGTCGAGCAGCGCGGCGCGGCGTTCGAGCGACATCGGCGTTCCCAGCGGGAACTGATGGGATGGCGTCACGTAGACGAGGCGGGCGGTGGCCGGGATGGCGGCGACGTCCAACCCCTCCGCGTCCACCGGGACCCCGGTCACGCGCGCGCCGAGGGAGCGGAACAGCAGGCGGGCGGGTGGATAGCCGGGTTCCTCGACGGCCACGTGGTCTCCCGGCTCGATCAGCACCCGGCCGACGAGGTCGAGCGCCTGCTGGGCACCCTGGGTGACCAGCACGTCGTCGGGCTCGACCCGCACGGAACGCGATATCCCGATATAGCGGGATATAGCCGCGCGCAGTCCCGGGTGCCCGGACGGGTCGCCGTAGACGCCGGCCTGGACGACGGAGGGGCGCAGCTCGCCGGCCACCAGCCGCCGCCAGGTCGCGAGCGGGAACAGCCGCGGGTCGGGCGTGCCCACCCGGAAGTCGTAGCCGGGCGGGGTGTCGCCGTCCCCGCCGGTCGTGCTCGTGAGCTCCTGCCACAGCCGGCGAGGCGTCACCGCGCCCGCCTTCCGCCGTCGCGGTGACGCCCCGCCGTACGCGGCCGGGCGGCCGGGCAGCGCCTTTCCGGTGACGAAGGTCCCCGCCCCGGCTCGACCTTCGAGGAAGCCCTCGGCGACCATCCGCTCGTACGCCAGGGCCACCGTGTTGCGCGACACCTCCAGCCGCCTGGCCAGCTCCCGGGACGGCGGCAGGCGCTCACCCGGCCGGAGGCGCCCGTCGAGGATGGCGTCCACGATCTGCCGGTAGATCCGGGCGGCGAGATCGCCCCGGCCCGCGAGGCTCACATGGAAGTCCATGGTCCACAGCGTATTTGGCCCAGCCAGGTCGCCGGGAATTGGCTATTGCGCCGGGCCAAACCGCGCCCCTGCCGTAGTCGGGGGCCGGTCGGGGCGACGCATCGGGAACACCGGGTCCGGCTCCGCGTCATGAGCCTCGCGCCGCTGAACGAGGGCCCGGCGATCCGGTGGGCGCGGCGGCCCCTGCGACCGGGACGGCAGCCGGGCCTGACGGCGTTCCGGCGGCGACGGGGGACCTTTTGATGAGCAGATCTCCCGATATGGCCGCTTTCCTGAGAAACCGTCAGCGGTGGAGCTGGAGTAGTCCTGCCGGCTCGGTCATGCCGGGCCGGACGCCGTGGCCGCGGGTGGGCCATGCGATGTCGTCGATCGCCAGAAACGGCTCGTTGGCCACGGTTGCGGGGGTCACTCCGGTGAACGCCATGACGTCGCGATGCAGGTGGGACTGGTCGGTGTAGCCGCAGTCGGCCGCGACTCGGGCCGCGTCCTGCCCCGCGACCAGGTGATGGGCGGCACCGTCGAAGCGGACCAGCTTCGCGGCGCGCTTGGGCGGCAGGCCGATCTGCGAGTGGAACCGGGACCACAGGCGCTTACGGCTCCAACCGAGTTCGGCCGCCAGCCGGTCGACTCGGATCAGGCCGCGGCTGACGACGATCCGGCGCCAGGCCCAGGCCACCTCCGGGTCCACCGGCGCCCCCGCCTCACGTCGGCGGGTGAGCAACGCGTCGGTCAACGCGAGGCGCTCCTCCCAGGAGGAGACATCGGCCAGTCGCTCACGGATCCGTGCCGCCTCCCGGCCCCACAGGTCGTCCAGGGCCACCACGGCGCCGTCCAGATCGGCCGGGGAGACGCCCAGAATCGCGCGTGCGACCACCGGGGACAGGCGCACCTGCACGCACTCGAAGTTCTCCGGGCGCCGCACCCGGACCGGTCCGAATCCGAGCCCGGCGACGAGACTCCCCGGCTGCCGCCGTCCGTTGGCCTCGTCCACGGTGACCGAGCCGGCACCGAACACCAGAGCCAGCGTCACGGCCGGGTGCGGGATCAGCCGGAGGGCGACAGGGGTCGTCTCATGGGCACGAAACCCGGCCATGGTGACACCGGCCACCCGGCTGGGCCGCGATAGGCGTACGACGTCCCAAAGAGCCGCATCGGCACGTTCGTGCACGGTTCCCATGCTAGATCGTGTCCGACAAAACATGCCCTGCTGCGCGCGGCCCAGACGGCGCCCCGCAATGGGCGGTGCTACAGCTCCCGAGGTGAGCAGGGCGGGGGAACATTCGTCCAATCCACCGGCGTGTACCGGCAGTGACAGTGGGCTCATGACTATTCCCGACGGCGTGAAAGCCGACGCCGAGGCCACCGAGGTTTCGACCCTGCCCCTGGACGACGGCGACATCCACGTGTGCCAGGACGGCCCCCGCGAGGTCATCCGGATCGACCTGCTCGGGCACGGCCGGTCGGCCAAACCGGCCGGCCGCGGCTACGCAATCCCGGACCAGGGACGCCGGGTCGGCGAGGCACTGGACCGGCTCGGCGTCGAGCGCGCCATCGTGATCGGCCACTCCAGCGGCGGTTCGGTCGCCACCGCCCTCGCCGAGCGACGACCCGACCTGGTGACCGCGCTCGCGCTCATCAACACCGGACCCCGCATGGACGCCTTCATCGCGCGGGAGTTCGCCATCGGTCCCACGCAGTGGCCGTACGTGACCGACGAGCAGATCCGCCGGGCCATGAGTTCCGCATTCAGTCGAGCGGGCTATCAGATCCCGCAACAGCTCGTGAACGACGTGCGCGGCATGACCTACCACACCCTCACCACGACGATGCGGGCGTCCCGTGACTACCTGGAGCAGCGGGCGCTCCCGGACCGGCTGACGCCCCTCGGCAAGCCGCTGCTGGTGATCTTCGGTGAGGAGGACCGGAGGTGGCGGTCCTCATCCGCCGCCGAATACCGTGCCGTTCCGGGCGCGAGAGTCGAGTTGCTGCCGGGTGTCGGACACTCGCCCATGGCGGAGGATCCGCCGCGGACCGCCACCCTCCTTCTGTCCTTCGCAGCGACCCACGCCACCGTTTCAACGGAACAGTCGGCGGTCGGCGGATGATGACCACTGACCTCGCCCGGGCGAGGGAGCGGTCCACACCGCCACCGGATGCCGATTCCGGGGGGGTTCGGGAAAGAGCACCTTGCTGCAGTTGCTCGCGCGGTTCTACGACGTGGACGCGGGCGCGGTGCGCGTCGGTGGCCTGGACGTACGCGCCGTCGACACCCAGGTGTTGATGGCGCGGATCGCCATCGTCTTCCAGGACGTCTATCTGTTCGACGGCACGATCGAGGAGAACGTGCGTCTCGGCCGTCCCGACGCCGACCAGGCCGAAGTGCGGGCGGCGGCGACCGCGGCCCAGTTGGGCGAGGTGATCGAGCGGCTGCCTGGCGGATGGGCGGCGAACGTCGGCGAGGGCGGCGCGCTGTTGTCGGGTGGCGAACTCCAGCGTGTCTCGATCGCGCGAGCGCTGCTGAAGAACGCGCCGATCGTGCTGCTGGACGAGGTGACCTCCGCACTCGACCCGGTGAACGAGGCGGCCGTCCACGAGGGCATCGAGCGCCTGATGGCGGGGCGGACGGTGGTGATGGTGGCGCATCGCATGCGGACCGTCCGGCGCGCCGATCGCGTCGTCTTCCTGGACGGCGGCCGGATCGTGGAGGAGGGCGGCCACGACGAGCTGCTGCGCCGCGGTGGCCGCTACGCCGATTTCTGGAACATCTCCATGGCCTCATAAGGGCCGGGGCCGCCGATTCGCTTGGCGTACCCGTCGAATGCGTGTTCTACTGAACCTCATGCGAGCGGTGCAGGAGTCGCTCCTCGACGCCGGGAGCGCGCCCCCGCCGGTCGAACGCCCCCGGATCGAGCGGCAGGCGGTCACCCGGACCTTCGACGGCGTCACCTGTCATGAGGTGGCGGCGCGGACCGCCGTCGAGCGGGTCCCGGAGGCGGCGGAGCTGCCGTATCGGTGGAGCGTGAGCCCTTACCGGGGGTGCGAGGGCGCCTGCGCGTACTGCGCGGCCCGCCGCGACCACCGCAGGATCGGCCTGGACGCGGGCGCCGGGTTCGCCTCCACGATCGTGGTGAAGACCGGCCTGGCCGACCGGCTCCGCCGCGAGCTGGCGTCACCGCGGTGGGAGGCCGAGCCCGTCGTGCTCGGCGCGGCCGGCGACTGCTATCAGCCGGTGGAAGAGGTTTACCGGCTGATGCCGCCGATCTTGCGCGCGCTCGCCGACGCGGGGAACCCGTTCACCGTGATGACCAAGAGCCCGCTCGTGCTGCGCGACCTCGACCTGCTGCGGGAGGCGGCCAAGGTCGCGCCGGTGCGCGCGGCGGTCTCCGTCGGTTTCGTGGACGACCGGGTGCGCCGTTCGGTCGAGCCGGGCGCCGCGACCCCGCAGCGTCGCCTCGAGGTGTGCGCCGCGCTCAACGAGGCGGGCATCCCGTGCGGGGTGCTGATGGCGCCGATCCTTCCCCTGATCACCGACTCCCTCGACCACCTGCGCTCCACGGTGCGCCGGGCGGCGGAGGCCGGGGCGGTGAGCGTGACGCCGATCGTGCTGCGGCTGCCCTCGGGCACCCGCGAGTGGTACCTGTCCTGGCTGGAGCGCGAGCACCCGGGCCTCCTGCCGCGCTACCAGGCCCTGTACGGCCGGGGCTCCACCGTGGAGGCCGACTACTGGGAGAGGATCGCCGCCCAGGTGCGCGGTCTCGCCGAGGCGTACGGCATCGGCCGGGGCGACCGCCGCTGGCGGAGGCGCCGCTCCCCCGCCCGCCAGCTCACGCTCGCCTGATCGCTCCGGAGCACAGGCCCGAAGGGGCGTTCTCCGTCAAGAGGGAGCGACGGTTCTCCGGCTCCGGGGCAACCACTCTCGACGGGGGCTTTGCCTTCTTTCGATGCGCCAGGCCGTTGGGCGTGCCTAGCGTGAAATTGATGAGCACGCCGTTTCGGCGACTTCCACGACCGAATCGACGCTCCGTCGGCAGGCCGGATCCGGCAGCCGAAACCATCACGACACGGAGTGATCGCTCATGATGAAGCACGCTTTGGCCGCGGGGGCGGTGGCGGCTTCCGCTCTCATCGTCCCCGTGACGCTGCCCGCGCAACCGGCGAGCGCGGCGCCCGCGGCGACGGTCGCCACCACGTCGGCGGTGCCCGGGTCCACGACGTCGGCCACGAACTGGGGGCCGTGCTGGCACAGCCGGTGTCATGGGTTCCGGCACTGGCGCTGGCACCGTCACTGGGACGGCGGCTGGCACCACTTCCGCCACTGGGGCGGGGGTTGGCACCACTGGGGCTGGCACCGTCACTGGGACGGCGGCTGGCACCACTTCCGCCACTGGCGGTGGTAGCCGCGCATGACCGCGGACCGTGACGCGCCGATCCGGGGTGCGCGGTCCGCAACCCGAGACCGGGGTCGTCGTCCTGCGGGTACTCCGCGGGGCGGCGGCCTCTCCATGCCCGCCGCTACCTGGGCGATCAGGACCGGGTCAGGCCGGGTAGGCGTGGGTCTCGGTGGCCTTGACGGAGGCCCAGACACGCCGGCCGGGGGCCAGTTCCAGGTCGGCGACGGCGGCGGGGGTGACGTCGGCGAAGGCGCTGATCGGTCCCTCAAGGTGGATGCGGATGTTGTCGCCGTGGCGTTCGACGCCGTCGATCACGGCTTCCCAGAGGTTGCGCGGGCTGCCGTCCGGCCGGGAGCGGTAAAGCGCGACGGCGGAGGGCGCGAAGGCCACGAACGCGGGGCCGTCGAGGCGTTCGGCGACGCTGAACCGGACGTCCTCGACCGTGACCTGCGGGCCGTCGGCGTGGCCTCGGTAAAGGTTGAGCCCGACCAGGCGGGCGACGTAGTCGGTGCGCGGGCGGCGGCCCACCTCGCCCGGCGTCCCCTGCTGGACGACGGCGCCGTTCTCGATGACGACCAGCCGGTCGGCCAGGACCATGGCGTCCAGCGGATCGTGGGTGACCAGGACGGTCGCCCCGTCGAAGTCGGCCAGGTGGCGGCGGAGCTGGGAGCGGATCTCCAGCCGGGTGTGCGCGTCCAGCGCGGCCAGCGGCTCGTCCAGCAGCAGCAGGCGGGGCCGTACGGCGAGCGCCCTGGCCAGGGCGACCCGCTGCGCCTGGCCGCCGGACAGGTGCCGGGGCCTGGCGGAGGCGTGCTCGACCAGGCCGACGCGCTCCAGCCACGCGGCGGCGGCGCGGCGGGCGTCGGCGCGTCCCGCGCCCTGGCAGCGCGGCCCGAAGGCGACGTTGTCCAGCGCGGACAGGTGCGGGAAGAGCAGGTAGTCCTGGAAGACCATGCCGACGGGCCGTCGCTCGGCCGGCAGGATGTGCGTCGGGCGGCCGTCGAGGCTGATGTGGCCTCCCTCGGCCAGCGGCGTGAGACCGGCGAGGGCGCGCAGCGCGGTGGTCTTGCCCGCGCCGTTCGGGCCGAGCAGGGCGACGACCTCGCCGGCGGCGACCTGGAGGTCGAGGTCGAGGGTGAAGCCGGGCCGGGCGACGACCAGGCGCGCGTCGAGTGCGGTGGGCCGGGTCACGGGCTGTTCACCCACTTGTCGCGCAGGCAGGCCAGGATGATCACGGAGACGGCGAGCAGCACGAGGCTGAGGACGATGGCGGCCTCCGGCTCGGTCTCCAGGGCGAGATAGACGGCGAGCGGCATGGTCTGGGTCCGGCCGGGGAAGTTGCCGGCGAAGGTGATGGTGGCCCCGAACTCGCCCAGCGCGCGGGCCCAGCACAGGACGCCTCCGGCCACCACACCGGGGGCGATGAGGGGCAGGGTGACCCGGCGGAACGCGGTCCAACGCGAGGCGCCGAGGGTGGCGGCCGCCTCCTCGAACCGCCGGTCGGCCGCGCGCAGCGCGCCCTCGACGCTGATGACGAGGAACGGCATCGCGACGAACGCCTCGGCGACGACGACCCCCGCGGTGGTGAAGGGCAGCGTGATGCCGAAGGCATGGTCGAGCCACTGGCCGACCAGGCCGCGCCGTCCGAGCACCAGCAGCAGCGCGACGCCACCCACCACCGGCGGAAGCACGAGAGGGACGGTGACCAGCGCGCGGACCAGGCGGCGGCCGGGGAAGTCGACGCGGGCGAGCAGCCAGGCCAGCGGCACGCCGAAGATCAGGCACACGGCCGTCGCGGCGGTGGCGGTGAGCAGCGACAGCCGGAGGGCTTCGAGCACCTGCGGCTCGGCCAGCCGCCGGGCCAGCGTGGACCAGGGGGCGCGTACCAGCAGTCCGGCGAGCGGCAGCACCAGGAAGGCCATGCCGGCGAGGGCGGGCACCATCAGCGCCCACGGCACACGCCCGGACATGCCGGACCGCTCGGGACGGTGGCGGGCGTCGCTCCGAGCGGTCGGCGGGGTGGACGGTGTCACGGCGTCTCTCAGGGGGCGTCGAACCCGGCCTTGGTCAGCACGTCCCGGCCCTGCGGCGACAGCACCAGGTCGACGAATTCCTTGGCCAGGCCGCCGGCGGGCGCCTTGGTGAGCACCGCGATCGGGTAGTCGTTGATCGCCTTCTCGGCCTCGGGGAAGGGGATGCCCTGGACCTTGTCCCCGGCCGCGATCACGTCGGTCTTGTAGACGAGGGCGGCGTCGACCTCGCCCAGCTCGACCTTGGTCAGCGTGGCCTTGACGTCCTGCTCCAGCGTGACGGGGGTGACCGTGAGCCCGGCCGCGTCCAGCGCCTTGACGGCGGCCGCTCCGCACGGCACCTGCTCCGCGCAGAGTGCGACCTTGGTCTTCGGGTCGGCCAGGTCCTTCAGCCCCTTCACCTTGGCCGGGTTGCCGGCCGGTACGGCGATCTCCAGCCTGTTGCGTACGAACGTGGTCGGCTGGCCGGCCAGGGAGGCGTCGGTGACGGTCTTCATCGTCGCCGGGCTGGCGGCGGCGAACACGTCGGCGGGAGCGTCCTGGGT
The DNA here is from genome assembly GCF_001570365.1 of Microtetraspora fusca. GTDB lineage: Bacteria > Actinomycetota > Actinomycetes > Streptosporangiales > Streptosporangiaceae > Microtetraspora > Microtetraspora fusca. The sequence goes on from NZ_BBYK01000058.1 coordinate 50,630, forward strand.
GATCTGCTGGGCCAGCGTGGCGCTGGAGCCGAAGTTGAACTTCACCGTCGTGCCGGGGTGGGCCGTCTCGAAGGTCTTGCCCAGCTCGGTGAACGTGCCGGTGAGTGAGGCGGCGGCGAATACAGTCAGCGTCTTGGCCGTGCCGCCGGAGGAGGCGGGGGCGGAGGTGTCCGCGGTGCCGGAGCCGCAGCCGGTCAGGCCGGCGGCGAGGACGAGGGCGAGGGGGGCCGCGACGGCCCATCGGAAGAGACGCCTTGACAAGGGGGGCTCCTTACTGGCTCACGGCGCGTGTGTTGTCCGGGATCTCCACGACGACGTTGGTGGACTTGATCACGGCGACCGCGACCACGCCCGGTTCGAGGCCCAGCTCGTCGGCGGCCTGGCGGCTCATCAGCGACACGACCCGGTACGGTCCTGCCGCGATCTCCACCTGGGCCATCACCGCGTCCTTGATCACGTCGGTCACGATCCCGCGGAAGCGGTTGCGGGCCGAGGACTGGCCCGAGCCGTTCTCGGCCTCGATCTGGTCGCGCGCGAAGGCGGCCAGATCCCGACCGTCCACCTGGCGGTGGCCGTGCTCGTCCCGCTGAGCGGTAAGCCGGCCGGTGTCCACCCAGCGGCGGACGGTGTCAGCGCTGACACCGAGCAGAGCTGCGGCCTCGCTGATCCTGAACGTCGTCACGAACAATCACCATATCCTTCGCACATTCCAGCATAAACACCGTATTCCCATCGCAATGGCGAGCCCTGGGCGGGGGCCGCCATCGCATTCACCAGACGCCGCGGGGTCGTACGACCGCCCCTCCACAAGTCGGGCCCGAGGACACCGCTCACCGGGCGAGTTGTTGGAGGAGGGTGCGGGCGAAGGACGCTGCGGTCTCGTCGTCGTCACGGCCGTCGGGCGGCGCCATGTGGCTCAGGAACGCGTACTGGAAGCAGGCGCCGAGCAGCAGCCCGGCGGCGGCGGTGACGTCGGCTTCCGGCCGCAGCCGTCCGAGGTGCCGCGCCCGGCGGACAGCCCGCCGGCCGACTGGGGAACCGTGAGAACAACGGCTCTGTCGCAGGTTCTGATCGGACGTCGACCGTCGCTCCCCCGGCCGTGTGGGGCTCGCAGGTGAAAACCGCTGGCTGGGAGGGGCGCGAGGACACAGGATGACCCCTATGTCATTGCGCTTCCATGAGATCGCCGAGGCTCGGAACCGGATCCTCAACCCCCTCACCCACGACAAGATGGCCCTGCTCGCCGAGATCTGCGATGTCTCACCGGGCGTACGGCAGCTCGATCTGGCCTGCGGAAAGGGCGAGATGCTGTGCCGGTGGGCCGCCGACCACGGAGCAGAGGGCGTCGGCGTCGACATCAGCGACGTCTTCCTCGCCGCCGCCCACGAACGCGCCGAGGAGCTGGGCGTGGCCGACCGGGTCCGGTTCGAGCGGGGCGACGCCGGGGCCTACGCCGTCGAGTCGCAGGCGTACGACATCGTCTCCTGCATCGGCGCCACCTGGATCGGCGGCGGCCTCGCGGGCACGCTCGACCTGATGCGTCCCGGGCTGCGCGACGGCGGGCTGCTGCTGGTCGGCGAGCCGTACTGGATCTCGCCGCCCCCGGCGGAGGCGTGTGAGGCGCTCCAGATCGAGGCGGCGTTGTTCGGGACGCTGTCCGAGACGCTGGACCGGTTCGAGGCCGCCGGGGTCGAGCTGATCGAGATGGTGCTGGCCGACCTGGACAGCTGGGACCGCTACATGGCCCCCCAGTGGTGGGCGCTCAGTGACTGGCTGCGCGCGAATCCCGGCGACCCGGAGGTGGCGGAGCTGCGCGCCTTCCTGGAGCGCTCCCGCCGTTCCCACCTCGCGTACGGCCGGCGGTACCTGGGATGGGGCGTGTTCGTCGTCCGCCCGTGCTGAGCGAGTACGGCGGAAAACCGGTCGCCTCTGGCGCGCGGCGGGCTCTAGGGTCCGACCGTGTCTCATTTCGACGACTCCGCCATCGAGCGGTTCGCGACCGACGGATTCCTCAAGGTCGAGGAGGCGTTCCCGCGCGAGACGGGCGAGCGCGCCCTGGCCCTGCTCTGGGAGCGCCTCGGCCTGTCGCCGGAGCGCCCGCAGGAGTGGACCCGCCCGGTGGTGTGGCTGGAGCCGAGCGGGGAGGGGGCGCTGCGCGAGGTGATGCACTCCGCCCGCCTCACCGCCGCGCTCGATCTGGTCGTGGGTGCGGGCGGCTGGGTGCCGCGCCCGGTGATAGGGATGACCCCGGTGCGCTTCCCCCATCCGGAGGACTCCGGCGACACCGGGTGGCACATCGACCAGAACGTCCCGGGCCCGGACAACGCCTGGGGCGTGGTGACCGACCGGTCGCACACCTTCCTTCTCCTGCTCCTGTTCTCCGAGGTGGGCCGGGACGACGCGCCCACCCGCCTGCGCGTGGGCTCCCACCGGGACGTGGCGCGCGTGCTGGAGCCGTACGGCGAGGGCGGCCTGCCGTTCTTCGAGTCGGGGCCGATCCTGGACGAGGCGACCGCGCACCGGCCGGAGGCCCTCGCCACGGGGCTGCCGGGCGACGCCTACATCTGCCACCCGTTCCTGGCCCACGCGGCTCAGCGGCATCGCGGGAGCCGGCCCCGGTTCATGTCGCAGGTCCCGATGTTTCTGCGGACGCCGCTCAGCCCGGGCGGTTCGACGCCGCTCGACCAGGTGACGCTGGGCGGCCGATCGTGACCGTTTCGTCCGGCTTCGGGGATATTGCGGGGGTTCGCCGGGCCGCTGTTAGGATCGCCCGGTGAAGATCAGAAAGGGCGGCCCGGCCGACGTTCCGGCCGTGCTCGGCATGTTCGACAGCGCGGTGGCCTGGCTGACCGAGCAGGGGCGCACCGGCCAGTGGGGCAGCACGCCGTTCTCCACCGACGCGGCCAGGATCGAGAGCGTCACCCGTCGGGCGTCAGAGGGCGACATGCGCATCGCCGAGATCGACGGTGAGCCGGCCGGCAGCATCGTGGTGGGCGCCGCCATGCCGTACGTGGCTCCCGCGCCGGAGCCGGAGCTGTACGTGCAGAGCCTCGTGATCGACCGCCGGTTCTCCGGCCGGGGGGTGGGCTCCGCCCTGCTCGGCTGGGCCCGCGAGGAGGCGGCCCGGCGCGGCGTGGGCCTGCTGCGGGTCGACTGCTACGCCGGCGACGACGGCAGGCTCGTCCGGTACTACGAGAGCGTGGGGTTCTCCCGGACCGTCGAGTTCACCGTCGGGGAGTGGCCCGGCCAGGTCCTGGAGATGCGGATCTCCCCCGGGGACTCCTGAGCGTCGCACCCTCCGTGGTGCGGCGCCGGAGGGGCGACCGGCGGGAACACGGACTAGCCTGGACGGCATGTTCCGCCGCAAACCACTCGAAGAGCGCATCGCCGAGCGGGTCGCCAAGCGCCCGCCGCTCAAGGAGGGCAAGCACTTCGAGCACCGTCCGGCGCTGATCGTGTTCTGCGTCGTCGTCGCGATCGCACTGGTGAAGATCGTCGGCGCGTTCTTCCTGATGAAGTCCGGCCTCCGCTAACCGCTCGCGGGCGGGCCGGCCGACGAAAGGAACGACCGGAAGAAAACGGTTGCCGCTCGACATCCCTGGCATGAAGGATGTCTCCATGATCAGGGTCGAGTCGCTGACGAAGGTCTTCCGCCGCCCGCACGCCTTTTCTGGTCCCCTCGGGCCCCTGCGCACCCTCCTGACCCGCCGGTACGACGAGCGGACCGCCGTGGACGGCGTCAGCTTCGAGATCTCCGCGGGCGAGATCGTCGGCTATCTCGGCCCGAACGGCGCGGGCAAGTCCACCACGGTGAAGATGCTGACCGGCATCCTCACCCCCACCAGCGGCCTGATCGAGGTGGACGGCCGGGTCCCGTGGCGGGACCGGGAGGCCAACGCCAGAGCGGTCGGCGTGGTCTTCGGCCAGCGCAGCCAGCTCTGGTGGGACCTGCCCCTGATCGACTCGCTGCGCCTGGTCGGCGATCTGTACGACGTGCCCGCCGCCCGATTCACCGGATCGCTGCGCCGCATGCGCGACCTGCTCTGGCTCGACGACTTCCTGAACACCCCGGTCCGCCAGCTCAGCCTCGGCCAGCGGATGCGCGGCGACCTGGCGGCGGCGATGTTGTACGACCCGCCCATCCTCTACCTGGACGAGCCGACCGTCGGCCTCGACGTCATGGCGAAGCAGGCGGTGCGGGAGTTCATCGCCGAGACCAACCGGCTCGGCCGCACCACCGTCGTGCTGACCACGCACGACCTGGCCGACGTCGAGGCTCTGTGCGAGCGGATCATCCTCATCGACAAGGGCCGGGTGCTGTACGACGGCGGCATCGACGATCTCGTCACCGCCTATGCGCCGCCGCGGCGGCTGGTGGTCGAGCTGGCCGACGACGAGACCCGCACGTTCGAGATCGCCGCCGGGCAGTCGATCCCCGAGCTGATCGCCCAGGTCACCGCCGAGCACCCGATCCGCGATCTGTCCATCCGGGAGCCCGACCTGGAGAGCGTGATCACCCGCATCTACGCCGAGAGCGGGCGATGATCCGCCCGCTGGCCGGGATGGCCCGCGTCGGGCTGCGCTTCCAGCTCGCCTACCGCAGCGACGTGATCATGAGTGTGGTGGCGCTGGTCGCGCAGGTGTTCCTGCTGCGCATGATCTGGACGGCGCTGTACGGCGGCCGGGAGCACGACCCGCAGGGGCTCACCCTGGAAGCGCTGCTGGCCTACCTGAGCCTGGCCAACCTCCAGGCGTTCGCCACCACCCCGATCATCCCGAGGATCGCCCATTTCCGGATCCGCACCGGCATGGTGTTCTTCGACCTGTCCCGGCCGACCGGCTACCTGCCCCAGATGGCCGCGTTCCAGGCCGGGCACACCGCCGGAGGGCTGCTGATGCTCGCCCCGGCCGTCCCGGTGGTGCTGCTGGTCGGCACGATCACCCCCACCGAGCACCCGATCGGCTACGCGGCGACGCTGGCGCTCGGCTACGTCATCTCGGTGATGATGTCGCTGCTCATCTGCGTGATCGGCTTCTGGACGCTGGAGACGGCGGCGATCTCCATGCTGTACCGGCTGGTCAGCCACTTCTTCGCCGGGACGATGGTGCCGCTGTCGTTCTTCCCCGGGGCGCTCGGCGTCCTGGCCGACGCCCTGCCGTTCAAATACATGGGCTACGTCCCGGCGGCGGTCTACGTGGGGCACCTCTCGGGCGGGCAGATCGGCCAGGCGGTGGCCGTCGAGGTCGGATGGATCGCGGCGCTGGCGGCGCTGCTGTGGGCGATGTGGCGGCGGGCCCACCGCAGGGTGGTGATCCAGGGTGGCTGAGGTCGTGCGCACGCTGCGCCTGTACTGGCGGTTGCAGCGCGCCGCCATGCGCGGTGCGCTGCAGTACCGGCTGAATCTGGTGATCGGCGTCGCCACCGGGGTGGCCTACCAGGGCAGCGGCTTCGCCTTCGTGTGGGTCGTCATGCACACGTTCCCGGCCATCGGCGGCTGGAGCCTGCGGGAGATCGCGTTCCTGTACGGCCTGCGCCTGACCGCGCACGCGCTCTACGTCCTGCCGTTCAGCAGTCTCATCGGCCTGGACTGGCTGGTCCGCGAGGGAGAGCTGGACCGGGTGCTGCTGCGCCCGCTCAACCCGCTGGTCCAGATCATGGCCAAGCGCCTGGGCGTGGGGCAGCTCGGCGACCTGCTGGCGGGGCTGGTCCTCCTGGTGGTGGCGCTGCCGCCGCTGGGGCCGGCCTCGGCCCTGTTCTGCCTGGCGGCCGTCGTGGGCGGGGCGCTGGTGGAGACGGCCGTCTCGCTGGCCCTCGCGTCGCTGTCGCTGCGCACGTGGAACACGATCGCGGTGCGGGTGTTCGCCGACGACCTGTTCAGCAAGTTCGGGTCGTATCCCATGAGCGTCTTCGGCGGCGCCGCCCAGTGGGCGCTGACGTTCGTGCTGCCGGTGGCGTTCGTGGCGTACGTGCCGGCGAGCGTGCTGCTGGACCGGACCGGCGAGCTGAACGTGCCCGCGCCGGTGGCGTACGCGAGTCCGCTGCTGGGCGTGGCGCTGTTCGCTCTCGCCTACCGGATCTGGTCCCGCCAGCTCCGGCACTACCAGAGCACGGGAACCTGACCGACCCCCGAGGACGTCTGCCAGCGGATAATCCGCGACGGACCGGATTGTTATGCTGCGGCTATGACCGCCATGGCGCCGACCCGTACCGAACCGGACCTGTCGTACCTGCTCGACCACACCGGCCACGTCCTGCGGACCCGGATGGCCGCCGCGCTCGCCGAGATCGGGCTGACCGCGCGGATGCACTGCGTGCTGGTCCACGCGCTGGAAGAGGAGCGCACCCAGATCCAGCTCGCCGAGATCGGCGACATGGACAAGACCACGATGGTCGTCACGGTGGACGCCCTGGAGGAGGCGGGTCTCGCCGAGCGCCGCCCCTCCAGCACGGATCGGCGCGCCCGCATCATCGCGGTCACCGAGGAGGGCGCACGGGTCGCCCGGCGCAGCCAGGAGATCGTGGACCGGGTCCACGCGGAGGCGCTGGCCGCGTTGCCGGAGGACGAGCGCGAGGTCCTGGTCCGCGCGCTGAACCGCCTCGCCGGCGGTCACCTGGCCGCGCCGGTGGAGAGCCCCCAGTCGGTACGGCGGGCCCGCCAGCGCGGAAAGTAGAACCGAGAAAGATAGTCTGCAACAGAACTATCTGCTACGGTCCCTCTTGTCATCTCGTCTGACAGGAGGGACCTCCCATGTCCACCCCCTCATCGGCTCCGGCCCGGTCGCGCCGGATCGCCCTCGGCGTGATCGCCACCGGGACGCTGATGGTCGTCCTCGACGGCAGCATCGTGACCGTGGCGCTGCCCGTCATCCAGAGTGATCTCGGCTTCTCCGCCACCGGCCTGAGCTGGGTCGTCAACGCGTACCTGATCGCCTTCGGCAGTCTGCTGCTGCTCGTCGGGCGGCTCGGCGACCTGGTCGGCCGCAAACCGCTGTTCCTGGCCGGCACCGCGCTGTTCACCGCCGCTTCCGTGCTCGCCGGGGCCGCCACCACGCCCGCCGTGCTGGTGGCCGCCCGCTTCCTGCAGGGCGTCGGCACCGCGATGGCCTCCGCGGTCGGTCTCGGCATCCTGGTGACGCTCTTCACCGAACCACGGGAGCGGGCTCGGGCGATCGCCGTCTTCAGCTTCACCGGCGCGGCCGGCGCCTCGATCGGCCAGGTGCTCGGCGGCGTTCTCACCGACGCCCTCGACTGGCACTGGATCTTCTTCATCAACCTGCCGATCGGGCTCGCGACGCTGGCGGCCGGCGCGTACGCGCTGCCTGCGGTCCGCGGGATCGGGCTCGCGGCCGGGGCCGACGTCCTCGGCGCCGTCCTGATCACCGCCGGGCTGATGCTCGGGATCTCCACCGTCGTCACGGGCGGGGAGCGCGGCTGGACCTCAGGTGCCACGCTCGGCTCCGGCGCCCTCGCCGTCGCGCTGCTCGTCGCGTTCGTCGCCCGCCAGGCCACCGCGCGCTCCCCGCTCATGCCGCTGCGGATCTTCCGTTCCCGCGCCGTCTCGGGGGCCAACCTGGTGCAGGTCCTGATGGTCGCCGCGCTGTTCTCGTTCCAGATCCTCGTCGCCCTGTACCTGCAGAACGTCCTCGGGTACGGCGCGGCCGCGACCGGGCTGGCGATGCTCCCGGCGGCGGTGCTCATCGGCGCCGTGTCGCTGGGCGTCTCGGCCCGGCTCAACACCCGCTTCGGCGAGCGCAATGTCCTGCTGGCGGGGCTGGTCCTGCTGGTCGGCGTCCTCGGGCTGCTCGCCCGGGTCCCCGTGCACGCGGACTACGTGACCGACCTGCTCCCGGTGATGCTCCTCGCCGCGGGCTTCGGCCTCGCCCTTCCGGCGCTGACCGCGCTCGCCATGTCCGGCGCGGCCGACCGCGACGCCGGGCTCACCTCGGGGCTGTTCAACACCACGCAGCAGATCGGCATGGCCATGGGCGCCGCGGTGCTGTCCACGCTGGCGGCCTCCCGCACCGAGGGGCTGCTCGCGGAGGGGATGAGCCGGGCCGCCGCGCTGACCGGCGGCTACCGCCTGGCCTTCACCGTCGGGGCCGGACTGCTCGTCGCGGCCTTCGCCGTCGCCCTCGCCGTACTGCGGCGGCCGAGCGGGCGGCGCGGTGAGCCCGCCCCCGCCGTCGCCACCCCCACCACGACCGCCTGACCTCCTCCACGACCACACGAAAGGCCTGTCCGATGAACACGACCGAGCACAAGCCGGGCAGCGGACCCGAGCCCCGGGTTCTCACCCAGGAGGAACTGTCCCAGTTGTTGGGCGAGCAGCGGTTCGGAGTGCTGGCGACCGTCAGGAGCAGCGGCCACCCGCATCTGTCCACCATTGCCCACCACTGGAGTCCCGAGGAGCGGGTGGTGCGGATCTCCTCCACGGCCGACCGGCTCAAGGTGCGCCAGTTGCGGCGCGATCCGCATGCCGCCCTGCACGTGAGCCCGGATGTCTGGTCGTTCGTCGTCGCCGAGGGCGAGGCGGAGGTCTCCGAGGCGTCGACCGTTCCCGGCGACGCGGTCGGACGGGAACTGCTGGCCATGACACCAGGGTTCGCGGATCCCGCGGACGAGGCGGCCTTCCTCGAACAGATGGTGGCGGACCGGCGCGTGGTGATCAGGATCCGGGTGTCCCGCCTGTACGGAATGGCGCTGGACATCGCCGCTGAAGGCTGACCATGGCCACGACCAGGGCGGAGATTTCGCCCAACCGCGTGCGACGGCGGGGGCGAGCGCCGTGGCCGGGCGCGAAACGGCCCTGGGCGTCCCCTCTGCGGGGACGGCCAGGGCCGGTGAAGGTCGGACTATCCCTGGGACTGGGACGGGGACTTCAGGGCGCTGCCCTTCTTCCACTCGCTGTACGGCATCTGCCAGAAACCCCAGCCGTTGTTCCACTCGAGCGCGCGGGTGGTGCCGACGATCTTGACGACGTCGCCCCGGTGGAAGTTGTCGTAGTACCACTTGGCCTGCGTCGGGTGGGCGTTGATGCAGCCGTGGCTGACGTTGGCCCGGCCCTGGGAGCCGACCGACCAGGGGGCGCTGTGCACGTACTCGCCGCTGCTGGAGATGCGGACCGCGTGGTCGACGATCTCCTTGTAGTAGCCGGGGTCGCCCTCCTTCTTGCCCGGGGAGATCATGGTGACCGGATTGCCGCGTTCCATGGTCAGGTGGATGCCGCTGGTGGTCGTGTACTCGCGGGTGGTGCCGTTGCCCGCGCTGATCTTCATGGTCTGCACGGTCTTGCCGTCGCGCTTGACCACCATCATGTGCGCCTTGGCGTTGACGTAGCTGACCCACGCCGAGCCGATCTTGATCTTGGCGGTGTGGTCCTCGACGCCGTACATCTCCGGGCCGCCCTTGACGCCGGCGAGGTGGGCGGTGAACGTGACGGTCTGGTGGGCGGGCCAGAACTTCGCGGGCCGGTAGATGGCCAGCCTGTCGTTGATCCAGCGCCAGGCGCCGGGGACCGGCTTCTCCGCCTCCACCTCGAGGGCGGCCTCGACCGACGCCTTGTCCTGCACGGCCTGGTTGAACGTCACCATGATCGGCATGCCGACGCCGACCGTCTCGCCCTTGATTCCCGGGGTCACGTCGGCGACCGCGAGCTCCATCTTGGGCTTGAGGGTGGTGAACTTGCTCGTGGCGGTCGTCGGCCCCCCGTCGCCGCTCGCCTTGGCCGACACCGTGTAGTCGGTGGACGGCTTCAACGGCTGCTTGGAGACCCACTTGCTGCGGGTCTTGTCGAACTTCCCCTCGACCTGCTCCCCGTCGGTCTCAAGGATGACCTCTTCAAGCGAACCGTTCGCCGCGGTGACGACGACGGTCTTGTCCGGCCGCACCTTCACGCTGCCCTCGGCCGGGCTTATCTTGATCGTGGGCGCGGCGGCCGCGGTCGCTCCGGTCTCACCGGAGCCGTCGGCTCCCGACGCGCCCCCTGCGCCCGAACCCCCGGAACAAGCGGACAACACGACGGCCGTGGCGGCCGCGAGGCCGACGAGCGGCAATCTCATATGCGAGTTAGCGGTCAACGCAAACGTCTCCCCCATGATGGCAAAGTGCAACACAAGACTCTATTAGGAGTAACACCGGCCGTAGTCGTTCTTTTGGAGAGTTAGGTCACACTTTCGTTACGTAATACCCTGAACTTAGTTGGATGGCAGTAAAGTGCGCGTCAACCAAAATCATGATCGCCGTCAGAAAGGCGCGACACTTCGGCGACGGCCGCAATGTGCGGCACCGATGATGGACGGGTGACCTCCGATTCCCAGATCGCGCTGACCCGGCTGGCCGGGCTGCTCGCCGACGGCACCCGTGCCGCGTTCTGCCTCGCGCTCCTCGACGGGCGGGCCTGGACGGCCGGAGAGCTGGCCCGGCACGCGGGCGTCGCGCCCTCCACCGCCAGCGAGCACCTCTCGCGCCTGGTCGCCGGAGGCGTGCTGGCCGAGGAGCACCAGGGGCGCCACCGCTACATACGGCTCGCCGACCCGGCCGTGGCGCAGCTGATCGAGGACATGGCGGCGCACGACCCGCCCGCGGCCTCGCCGCCCGGGACCCTGCGCGTCGCCGGCGCGCGCCGCGCGCTGGCCTTCGCCCGCACCTGCTACGACCACATCGCCGGGCGGCTCGGCGTCGCGATCGCCGACGCTCTGTCGAGCCGCGGCCTGCTCGAACGGCGCGCGGGCTTCGCCTTCACCGAGGCCGGGACGGCCTGGCTGGACGACGTGCTCGGCGGCCTGCCCGGGGTCACCGGCCGACGGCCGCTCGCCCGGCAGTGCCTGGACTGGACCGAGCGCCGCCCGCACCTGGCCGGGGCGGCCGGCGCCGCCCTCTGCCGCCACGCGCTCGACCAGGGATGGGTCACCCGCATCGGCTCGGGGCGCGCCCTGGCCGTCGGCCCGGCCGGAGCCGAGGCGTTCTCCCGCCTGCTGGACATCGATGCCGCGGCGCTGCGGCTCTCCCTGGACGGTGGCGGCGCGTAGCCGCCGGGCTCACAGCAGGCGGTGGGTCAGCCCGGTGTGCCGCCTGCCCGCCCCCTTGGTGCGTACGGCCTGGCCCAGGGCACGGCGGGAGCCGACGATGACCACGAGCTTCTTGGCCCTGGTGATCGCCGTGTAGAGCAGGTTGCGCTGCAGCATCATCCACGCGCTGGTCGCGAGGGGGATGACCACGGCCGGATACTCGCTGCCCTGCGAGCGGTGGATGCTCACCGCGTACGCGTGGGCCAGCTCGTCAAGCTCGTCGAAGGAGTAGTCGACGTTCTCGTCCTCGTCGGTCAGGACGGTGAGCTTGCTCTCCTCCGGCGTGATGCCGGTGACGACGCCCACGGTGCCGTTGAACACGCCGGCGGCGCCCTTGTCGTAGTTGTTGCGGAGCTGCGTGACCTTGTCGCCAACGCGGAACACCCGCCCGCCGTACCGGCGTTCGGGCATGCCCTCGCGCGCGGGGGTGAGCGCCTCCTGCAGCGCGATGTTCAGCGCGCCCGCCCCGGCCGCGCCCCGGTGCATCGGCGCGAGCACCTGCACGTCGCGGCGCGGATTGAGCCCGAACTTCGCCGGAATGCGACGGGCGACGACGTCCACGGTGAGCGCGGCGATTTCTTCCGGCTCCTCGCATGGGAAAAGAAAGAAGTCGGGGAATTCGCGAACCAGAGGCGATTGGCCGGTATTCACGCGGTGCGCATTGACGACGACGCCGGACTGTTGGGCCTGCCGGAAGATCTGGGTGAGCCGCACCCTCGGGATGTCGGGCGCGGCCAGCAGGTCGCGCAGCACCTCGCCCGCGCCGACCGAGGGCAACTGGTCGACGTCGCCGACGAACAGCAGGTGCGCGCCGGGCGCGACGGCCTTGACGAGCTTGTTGGCCAGCAGCAGGTCGAGCATGGACGCCTCGTCCACCACGACCAGGTCGGCGTCCAGCGGGTTGTCCCGGTCGAAGGTGGCGTCGCCGCCCGGCCGGAGCTGCAGCAGGCGGTGCACGGTCGTCGCCTCGTGGCCGGTCAGCTCCGCCAGCCGCTTGGCCGCCCGGCCGGTCGGCGCGGCGAGGATGACCTTGGCGCGCTTGGCCCTGGCGAGGGTGACGATCGAGCGCACGGTGAAGCTCTTGCCGCAGCCCGGTCCCCCGGTCAGCACGGCCACCCGTTCGGTCAGCGCCAGCCGTACGGCCTGGGCCTGCTCGGGGGCGAGGTCGGCGCCGGTCTTGCCACGCAGCCAGTCCAGCGCGACCGGCCAGTCCACGTCCTCGAACGCGCGCAGCCGGTTCCCCGAGGTGGTGAGGAGGCCGCGCAGCGTCGCGGCGAGGGACGCCTCGGCCCGCTGGAACGGCACCAGGTAGATCGCGGGCACGGTGCCCTCGGCCGCGGGGATCTCCTCCCGGACGACGCTCGCCTCGCGGGAGTCGTCCGAGGTCAGCTCATCCAGGCAGGTGGTGACCAGCTCGGCCGGGACGTCGAGGATCTTCACGGCGTCGGAGACCAGGTTGGGCGCGGGCAGGTAGCAGTGGCCGTCGTCGGCGGCCTGCGACAGGGTGTAGCGCAGGCCCGCCTTGACCCGCTCCGGGCTGTCGTGCGGGATGCCGACCGCCTGCGCGATCGTGTCTGCGGTCTTGAACCCGATGCCCCACACGTCGTCGGCGAGCCGGTAGGGCTCCTTGCGCACCACGTCGATCGAGCCGTCACCGTACTGCTTGAAGATGCGGACCGCGATCGAGGTCGAGACGCCGACCCCCTGCAGGAAGATCATCACCTCTTTGATGATCTTTTGTTCCTCCCAGGCGGCGGCGATCATCTTGGTGCGCTTGGGGCCGAGCCCCGGCACCTCCACCAGCCGGCCGGGCTCCTCCTCGATCACCCGCAGGGTGTCGGTGCCGAAGTGGTCCACGATCCGCTCGGCCATCTTGGGGCCGATCCCCTTGATCAGCCCCGAGCCGAGGTAGCGCTGGATGCCCTGGACGGTCGCGGGCAGCACGGTGGCGTACGACCACACCTCGAACTGCTTGCCGTACCGGGGGTGGGAGGTCCACCGGCCGGTGAGGCGCAGGGACTCGCCCACCTGGGCGCCCAGCAACGGCCCCACCACGGTGAGCAGCTCGTTTCCCGAGCGCTCGGTCGCCACCCGGGCGATGGTGTAGCCGGTCTCCTCGTTGGCGTAGGTGATCCGTTCAAGTACTGCGCTCAAATTGGTAGCAGCATTTTCGGAACCCGCGTCCCGACTCCCCTCAGGCCTCACCACACCGACGAGACTAGGGCAGATCTTCGATCGGACCTTCACCGACGTACAGGACGCCTACCGGTACTACCGGGAGGGCTCGCCGTTCGGCAAGGTCGTCATCGAGCTCGGCTAGGCGTTGCCTCTGGTAGCGGGCCCGGCTGACCGGGGCGCTGGAGTCGTGGACCGAGCGGACGACGTCGAGCATCTGCTGGTACGGGTGACGTGCTGGATCAGTCACCCGGCCCTCTGGTGGCTCATGAACCTGGGACGATGATCCGCCGCGGTGTTCCAGGGCGTGTCCGCCGCCGCGTTCTGACGCTAGGGAGCGGCCTGGATTTGCCACAGTTGGCTGTCGGCGTCAGGGTAAGAGTTCACGAGATCCACCTGCACCAGTCGCGCGCCCGGATCGGTGGAGCCGCCCTTCACGGCCAGCACCTTGCCCGGGGGGTACTGGGAGACGATCCGGTAGAAGCCCCCCTCCGCGACCTCCTTGAGGTAGAAGCGCATGGCTTTGTCAGGTGCGTAGAGATTGTACTGCTGCACGTCTTCGGGCCAGTTGGGATGGGCCGACAGCGCCTTGCCGGAATGTTCGGCGATGAGATGGTAACCGTAATCAGGGGGGAGCCCGGCGGGCCTGGTGGTGGGCCTGAGTTCGAATCGCTGGTTGGCGTTTCCATTGGGAGTCCACTGCAGGGCGCGGGCACCTTCGTCAGGGTTTGCGTACTCGATGTCGATCGCCAGCCCTGACTTCTTATTGATCAGGTAGGCGCGAGCAGGAATGGCCATGTGATCCTCTCGAACCGATGATTGAGGCGACGCTGGGCCGCTCGCCTCCATAAGACCCGATCTTGGGCGGAAAGTCACCTTCCAGCCATGGCCACATCCGGACAGGGCTTCAAGCCTCCGCCACTTGGTCCACCGGCGGTGTCACCGCCCCTGAGGACAGGGCTACCGCCTGAGATAGGCGTTTCTCATTTTGCGGACAATGCGTTCAAGTACGGCGTCGAGGACCGCGCCCGGAGGGTTGCCGGGAGGGTTCGTCATGGGTGGCATTCTCCCGCAGCCGCCGGCCGGGCCGTGCCGCCGGAGCGGTCGGGCACGGCACGGCGCTCGGCTGAGGGCTCGTGTGAGGACTCGTGCGAGGGCTCCTCAGAGGGAGAGCAGGGCGGGCGCGAGCTCTCTCAGGTGCTCCAGCGGCAGCCTGCCGCCGGGAGCGAGGGGCTGGATCGCGACGTGGTCGGCACCCGCGTCCAGATGTGCCTGCACCCGGTCGCGGATCGCGTCCTCGTCACCCCAGGCGACGATCGCGTCCACCAGCCGGTCGCTTCCGCCGTCGGCGAGGTCGTCGTCGTCGAACCCGAGCGTGCGGAGGTTGTTGGCGTAGTTCGGCAGGGCCAGATAGGGCGCCATGTGCTCGCGCGCGTACGCCCGCGCGGTGGCGGGGTCGCGTTCCAGCACGACGGCCTGCTCGGGCGCGAGGACCGGCTCGTCCCCGAGCACCTCGCGCGCCCGCGCCGTGTGCTCGACCGGCACGAAGTACGGATGCGCGCCGTCGGCGCGGTCGCGGGCCAGTTCCAGCATCTTGGGACGGAGCGCGGCCAGCAGGAGGGGCGCCGGATGCGTGGGGGGCGTCGCGTCGTACCTCGCCTGGTCCATCGCGTCGAGGTAGCCGACCATCGCGGCCACCGGCCGCCGGTAGTCATGGCCGCGCGACTGGACGAGCGGGGCGTGGCTGACGCCGATGCCGAGCACGAACCGGCCGGGGAACGCTTCGGCCAGCGTGGCCGCGCCGGAGGCCATCGCCGTCGCGTCGCGGGCCCAGATGTTCGCGATCCCGGTGGCGACGGTGATCCGCCTGCTGGAGCTGAGCAGGATCGCCGCGTTGCTGAGCGCCTCCTTGGTCGTCGATCCCTCGCCGAACCACAGGGTGCCGTAGCCGAACTCCTCGATCTCGGCGACGGCCTTCCTGGTCGCCTCCGCCGACAGGCGGCCGATCGCGGCGTGCCATACCCCCACCCGGCCGATCCGGGTCCGCTTCTCGTCCATGTCTCCTCCTAAGATGTTCGATCGAGATGGAACATTACTCAGACGTTCGACGCGCATCGAACAGTGGGGGTGCCGGTCGAGGCCGGTCCCTCACCCACGTGCATCCCCAGGAGGCGACCCTGCAGTCCGCCCTGCACGCCCTCGCCGACCCGGTACGGCGGCTGATCATCCGGCAGGTGGCCGCCTCGCCCGAGTGGACCAAGGCGTGCGGCACCTTCGACATCCCGGTCGGCAAGTCGACGCTCAGCCACCACTTCGCGGTCCTCAGGGAGGCGGGGCTGCTCGAGCAGCGTGACGAGGGCACCCGTCGCGTCAACCGGCTGCGCGCGGCCGAGTTCGGCGCCCGCTTCCCCGGCCTGCTCGACCTCGTCCTGGCCGAGGACGCCGAGCCCGAGGACGGGCCCGGGGACAGGCCCGGGGACAGGCCCGGGGACAGGCCCGGGGACAGGCCCGGGGACGGGGAGGCGGCGGACGGCACGGACGGGGCCGGCTGAGCCGCCCCTGACCGGGCACGAGATCCGCCGATGCCGCGCGGGTCTGTCAGAGCGCGCCGCTAGCCTTGGACCCATGTCGAAGGTCGAGGAACGTACCGCTCGCGCCCTGCTGCACAGGCTGGCGGTCGAGCAAGCGGAGTCACGGGTGCCGTCACTGGCCGCGGCGCTGGTCCGAGGAGGTCAGGTCGCCTGGCTCGGTTTCCGGGGCAGGGTTGACGGCGAGCCGCCGACGGCGGACACGCAGTACCGCATCGGCTCGATCACCAAGAGCATGGTGGCGGTCGTGGTGATGCGACTGCGCGACGAGGGCGCTCTCGACCTGCTTGACCCGCTCGGCAAGCACATGCCCGGCACGCCCGCCGACGAGGTCACCGTCGCCCACCTGCTCTCCCACACCAGCGGGCTCACCGCCGAGCCGCCGGGGGCGTGGTGGGAGCGCACGCCCGGAGGTCCGGCCGACGAGCTGATCGCGGGTCTCGGCTCCGGCGTCTCCCGGCACCGCCCCGGCCGCCGCTACCACTACTCCAACCTGGGCTTCGCTCTGCTCGGTGAGCTGGTCGCCCGCAAGCGTTCGATGCCGTGGGCGCAGGCGGTGCGCGAGGAGGTCCTCGACCCGCTCGGCATGACCGGCACGACCACGCGCCCGCGCGTCCCCCACGCCCAGGGCTACGCGGTGCACCCCTGGGCCGACGTGCTGCTTCCGGAGCCCGAGAACGACCACGGCGCCATGGCCCCGGCCGGGCAGTTCTGGTCCACTCCGGCGGATCTCGCGCGCTGGACGGCCTTCGTCGCCGGCCACACGGCGGGCGTCCTGAGCCCCGGCACGCTCGCCGAGATGCGCGAGCCCGCCGCGGTCGACGACGGGGAGAGCTGGGTCTCGGGGTACGGCCTCGGCCTGCAGCTCACCCGGCACAACGGCCGCCGCCTGGCCGGTCACACCGGATCGATGCCCGGATTCCTGGCCACCGTGTGGGCCGACCCGGCCGCCGACCTGGGCGTCCTGTTCATGGCCAACACCACCTCGGGCGTGCAGTTCTCGCTTCCGAAGGACCTGCTCGACATCCTTGCCGCGCACGAGCCGGCGCTGCCGGCCGAGTGGCTGCCCGGCCCGGCCGAGGCCGACCTGCTCGCGCTCACCGGCCCGTGGTACTGGGGGCCGAGCGCCTACCTGCTGCGGTTGCTGCCGGACCGGGGCGTCTCGCTGACGCCGGTCGGCGGCCTGGGGCGCGCCTCCCGGTTCGTCGCCCAGCCGGACGGCACCTGGCTCGGCCTCGACGGGTACTACGCGGGCGAGACGCTGCGCGTGGTCCGCTCCCCCGAGGGTGGCGTCCACCTCGACCTCAACACGTTCATCTTCACGCGTGAGCCGTACGACGCCTCGGCGCCGGTCCCCGGCGGCGTGGACGAGGGCGGCTGGCGCTGACACCACCGGTCCCGCCGCCGCTACCACTGAGGACGCGGCGGTGGGACCGACCCGGCCGAGTCAGACACGACCCAGGCGCCAGAGCGAGGTGACCTCCGCCGCGCGGGCGGCGTGCAGCGGGTCGGCGCTGTCCCGCACGCGCGGATGCCGCGGCCTGGTCTCGATCCTGCTCACCACGCGGAGCCCGGTCGCCTCGATGACCGTCAGCAGCTCGCGCCGCGTCCTGAGCCCGAGGCGCTCGGCCAGGTCGGACAGGATGAGCCATCCTTCGCCTCCCGGTTCGAGGTGGGAGGCGAGCCCGTGCAGGAAGCCGTGGAGCATGGCGCTGTCCGGGTCGTAGACGCCCTGCTCAAGGGCGGAGGTCGGCCGGGCGGGGATCCAGGGCGGGTTGCACACGACGAGGTCCGCGCGGCCCTCGGGAAACAGAGCGGGACCGACGACGTCGACGCGCGCGTCGAGGCTCAGGCAGCGGACGTTCTCGCGGGCACAGGCCAGCGCGCGGGGGCTGATGTCGGTCGCCACGATGTGGCCGATCCCGCGGCGGGCCAGGACGGCGGCGAGGACGCCGGTCCCCGTGCCGACGTCGAACGCCGTCCGAGGACCGGCGCCGCGGCGCGCGGACGCGGGCAGCGCCGCCTGTGCGACCAGGTCGACGTACTCGCCCCTGACCGGCGAGAACACGCCGTAGTGCGGATGGATGCGCGCGCCGAGAGCCGGGACCTCCACGCCCTTTCTCCGCCATTCGCGCGCCCCGATCACGCCCAGCAGCTCCCGCAAGGACACCACCATGGGCTCACGCGGCGGGCCGTACGCCTCGGTGCACGCCTGACGCACGTCGGGCGCCCTGCGCAGCGCCAAAGAGTGGTCGTCGTCGAGGGCCACCAGGAGCCGGCCCAGAATCCGGGCACGATGGGCGCGGGCCCGCCGGTGCAGATGGAACGACTCGGCCGGGCCGCCGCCGGTGTGGGATCGGTTCCGGTCGATGCGGCGGCCCATCGCGTGCAGCAGCTGGCGCGCGTTGGGGAAGTCGCCGCGCCACAGCAGCGCTGTTCCTTCGCAGGCCAGGCGGTAGGCGGTGTCGGCTCTCATCCGGTCGTCCGCGACGGCGACCCGCCTGGGCGGCGGCGTCGCGCTCTCGGAGTGCCAGCGGGCGGATCGGGTGGTGCGGGCTTCGGTCCAGCGGATCGTGGACACGACGTACTCCTCGTGGTCGAAGGTGCGATGGCACGAAGAGCACTTCGACGAGGAGCAGGGGAAACGGCCCGTGCACAAGCACGGGCGCGAGTGTCAGGGCAGGTCGGGCTACCGCTCCCGCGTCGAAGCGCGAGAGGAGAAGTCACCGAGAACCATGCCGAGTGTCACGACCAGCCCTTTCCGCGAGATGATCGAACAGGCTCGCACACACCCCGCCACGCGGGCAAACCCGGTCCAGGCGGCGTCCCGGTCACGTCGTGACGGCGGCGTCGATGAGCGTCTCCAGTTGGGCGGCGATGTCGTCCAGCGGCCGGATGTCGCGTTTGGCGCGGCACATCGCGACGCTCCCCTCCACCGCCGCGACGACCAGGGTGGCCAGCCGCGCCGCCTCCTCGGGTGCGGCGCCGCGGTCGCGCAGCGACGCGGAGAGGAGGCCCTCCCAGGCGCTGAAGACCTCGGCGGCGGCCTTGATCGCTTCGGGGTCGGCGTCGTCCGGCGGCTCCTCGACCGCGACGGCCAGGACGGGGCAGCCCGCGGTGAAGTCGCTGTCGATGACCGTCTGCCGCCACAAGGCCAGGAACGCGCGCAGCCCGGCCACCGGACCGGCCTCAAGTTCCCGCTCCAGGACCCGCGTGGCGAGGTCGCCGGCGAACCGGACCGCCTCGGCGGCCAGTTGCTGTTTGCCGCGTGGGAAGTAGTGGTAGGTGGAGCCGAGCGGTGCGCCGGAGTGCGCGGCCAGGTCCCGGACCGTGCTCCCGGCCAGCCCGCGTCGCCGGATCAGGTCGGCCGCGCCGATGATGATCCGCTCTCTCGACCGCGGCTCCCGCTGTGACACCGGACACCTCCAATTGTTTATGACGCTCGTTATAGCCTACGGTGTCGTGCGGTTATAACGATCGTTATAACTCCAGTCGTCGTCCCTGCCAGGAGTTTGCTCATGCCGATGTTCCCCCGCCCGCGACGGCCGCGATGACCCACGGCAGCGTGCGTGAGCTCGTCTTCCTGCGCAGTGGTCGCCTCGCCTGGCGCGAATGCGCCGCACCACATCTGGCCGAGGCTGGCGACGCCATCGTCCGGCCGTTCCTCGCCGGCCGCTGCGACGGTGACACCGTTCCGATCCACCGGCCGGTCTCGCGGGCGCTCCAAGCCGGGATGGCGCTCGGCCTCGTCGACCCGATCGTGGGCTCCATCTGCGGGAAGGTCCCCTTCCACGGGCCGTTCCCGATCGGCCACGAATGCGTCGCCGAAGTGGTCGCCGTCGGGCCCGGCGTGCGGCGGATCCGGGTCGGCCAGACCGTGGTCGTCCCCTGGGCGGTCTCGTGCGGCACCTGCCCCCGTTGCCTGGCCGGGCTCACCTCCAAATGCGCCACCACCACGCGCGGCACCCTCGCCGCCTACGGCTTCGGCTCCGCCAGCGGCCCGTGGGGAGGCATGGTGGCCGACCGGATCCGCGTCCCCCACGCCGACCACATGCTCGTCCCCGTCCCGGACGACGTGCCGCCGCTGCGCGTCGCCGCGGCCAGCGACAACCTTGCCGACGCCTGGCGAACCGTTGTCCCGCTGCTCGCCCGCCGTGAGGGCGCGACCGTGCTCATCCTCGGCGGCGGCGCCAAGAGCATCGGCCTGTACGCCGCCGGACTGGCCGCCGCCCACGGCGCCGCGACCGTCCACTACCTCGACGACGACCCCGGGCGACGCCAGATCGCCGAATCCTTCGGCGCCGAAGCGCGGCCACTCACCGCCACAACGCGCGGCAGCTACGACATCGTCGTGGAAGCCACATCACGGGCCCCGGGCCTGCGCCGGGCGCTCACCGCGACGGCTCCCGGCGGCGTATGCACAGCCGTGGGCTACTACCTCGGGGTCGGCACCCGCGTCCCCGTCATGCGCATGTACGCCACCGACATCACGCTCCGAGTAGGCGTCTCTCACGCCCGTGCCACCCTCCCCGACCTGCTGGACTTCGTTCACCGCACCGGCTTTCCCGCCGAACGCGTCACCACCCTGCTCGCGGACTGGGACGACGCCCCCACCGCGTACGTCGCCAAGACCACGAAGGTCGTCCTCCGGCGGGACCGGCTCACTCGCCAGGCGGGAAGGGGCTCACGCGTCGCGCGCCCGTAGCAGCAGCCCGCCGCACAGGAGCGCGGCGGCGGCCCACGCCGCGAGCACGGCCAGGCCGGCCCACGGGCTGAGCGGCAGGTCCGAAAGACGCGCGGTGGCCTGGACGGCGAGCCCCGCGTTCATCGGAGAGATCTGCCACAGGAGCTTCTGCCAGCCTGGGTCGGAGACCATGAGGGGAACGGCCGAGAGGACGTAGAGCAGACCGAACACGATGCCCATGGCGATCGCCGAGTCCCGTACGGCGATCGCGACGCCGAGACTGAGCAGGGCGATGAGCGCCAGATAGAGGACCGAGCCCGCGGCCGCCCGGAATGTCGGGCCGTCCGCCAGGGACAGCAGCGGCTGGCCGTGTTCGGGGACGAACCCGTTGCCGGGCAGGATGATCCGCCCGGCCAGTACGGACGTGAGCACGGCGGCGGTCCCCGCGGACAGCGTCAACCCGGTCAGGACGGCCGCCTTGGCGGTCAGGACGGCGACCCGGCGCGGCATGGCGGTGAAGGTGGTGCGGACCAGGCCGGTGCCGTACTCGCCGGTGACCGCCAGCACGGCCAGGACGGCGACGACGGCCTGGCCCACCTGGACCCCCATGAGGCCGAGCTTGGGGACGTCATACGCGCATCCGGCGGGCGGGCAGGAGACCATCGCGGCCGCGGCGGCGCTCGCGGCGGGGGTCAGGGTGACGACGGCCAGCAGCAGCCATCCGATTCCTGGCAGAGTGCGCAGTTTGGTCCACTCGGCCGAGAGATGCCGTCTCACGCGTCCCTCCGGCGTATCCGGACGACCGCCAGCCCGAGGGCCGGCGCGGCGTAGGCACAGAACACGGCGAGGCCGGCCCACGGGGCCAGCGGGTAGTAACCGGCCGACGGCGCGTAGTGCGCGAGGACGTGCGGGTACTCGGGGATGCTCTGCTGGACGGCGAATCCGGCGGCCGGGGTGAGCCGGAGCAGCCACTGGGCCGCGCCGATCGGCAGGACGGACGTGGTCGCGAGGACGTGCGGCACGACGATGACGGCGACGGCCACGGTGACCGCGGCGGCGCTGTTCCGGAACAGGGCACCGAGAGCGAACGCGAGCACGGCGGCGACGGCCGGCAGCGCCGCGACCCCGGCGATGACGCGCAGTTCGGTGAGCGTGCTCACCGGGAGGACGGGGTTGCCGTTGGAGCGCAGGATCCGCGTGCCGACGGCGACCGTGATGCCGGCCGCGGCCGCCGCGGCGACGAACGTCACCGTGCCGATCACCGCGGCCTTGGCCGCCAGCACCCGGCCGCGCCGTGGGCCGGCAAGGAGGCTGGTGCGGATCAGGCCCCGCCGGTATTCGGCGGTGACGAACATGACCGCGACCACGATCACCCCGAGGAGTCCGGCCGGCAGGCCGGAGAGGGTGCTTTCGATCCGTTGTCCCTCCCCGAGCGGAGCGATGTCGCCGACCCCCGTCACGGTGTAGGTGTCGCCGGACTGCGCGAACCCGCCCGGATGGTGGAGAGACCCGTCGGGCGATACGGTCACGCCGATGTCGTCGCGCTCCCATGCGCCGCCGGACGTCCTGCCCTCCAGGGCGACCTGGTCGAAGACGGCGGTGGCCTCGGCGAACCGGACCTGCTGGATGCTCCCGCCGAAATCGGCCTGCCGGACCGTCAGATCGCCGGGAGAGGCGACGAAAAGCCCGATCTGCACCGTTTCCGGCAGCCCGGCCAGCCGGGCGGTGCCGACCGTGGTCCAGTGCCGGCCGTCCGCCGACTCGTAGCCGGTGAGCTCTTCCCCGGAGCGGGTCAGCCGCAGCCAGCGCGGGGAGTCGTTCGACACGCCGCCCGGAAGCCCGGCGATGTCGTGGGTGAAGTCGTACTGCATCCGCACCCCGTGGCCGCCGGTGACCATCGTCGCCGCGTACGCCGATCCTTGCCGGGTGCCGTCCTTGACGATGACTCCGGCCTTCGCCCACGGCACGACGCCGTCGACGACGTTACGCGCCCCCGGGGTGACGTCGGGTTTGCGGATGTGGCCGGTCATGGAGCTCACGCGCGCCGTGATACCGCCGTCGCCGGTCAGCGACCTGTGCACGAAGTAGAACTTGTCGTCCACCGCTTCCCCGCCCGGTCCCACCGGAACGGCGGAGCAGACATCGCCCGGACCGCCGCACGAGGTGTGGCTGCCCGAGGCGGAGAGCAGCCCGAGCGTCACGATGACGAGCGCCGCGACCGCCAGGCCGAGCACCCAGCCGCGTACCGTCCTGAACTTGGTCCACTCGGCGCGGAGCAGGCGCGCGAAGTCGCCGCGTCGCGGGGCCGTGCCTGCGCTCATCGGCCCGCCTCGGCGTCCACTGCGCGGAACTCGACCGCGTTCCGGGTGAGCTCCATGTAGGCCTCCTCCAGCGTGGCCCGGTCGGCGGCCACCTCCGAGAACGGCACGGCGCCGGTGGTGAGTACCGCCACGACACGCTCGGCCGTCAGCCCCGAGACGGTGATCACGTCGCGGTCGGCGACGGCCACGGTGGCCCCGGCCTGCGACAACACCGTCGTCGCCCGCTCCCGGGCCGTCGTACGGAGCCTGACCCGGTCACGGGACGCGGCGGCGATCAGCTCGGCCACAGTGGTGTCGGCCACGACCCGGCCCCGGCCCACCACCACGAGACGGTCCGCGGTGTCCTCCAACTCGCTCATCAGGTGGCTGGAGACCAGGACGGCGCGGCCCTGCGCGGCCAGCGAGCGCAGCAGGCCGCGGATCCACACGATGCCCTCGGGATCGAGGCCGTTGACCGGCTCGTCCAGCATGAGCACCGGCGGGTCGCCGAGCAGCGCGGCGGCGATGCCGAGCCGCTGCCGCATGCCGAGGGAGAGGCCGCCGGCCCTGCGGCGGGCCGCCGACCGCAGACCGACCTGCTCGAGCACCTCGTCGACCCGCCCGGCGGGCAGCCCCTGCGAGCGCGCCAGCCACAGCAGATGGTTGCGCGCGGTACGGCTGGGCTGCAGCGCGGCGGCGTCGAGCAGGGCGCCGACGTGGGTCAGCGGCGTGCGCAGGCTCCGGTACGGCCGCCCGCCCACCAACGCGGTGCCCTCGTCGGCCGCGTCCAGGCCGAGGATCACCCGCATCGTGGTGGACTTGCCCGCGCCGTTGGGCCCGACGAAACCGGTGACGTGTCCCGGGGACACGGTGAAGGACATCCCGTCCAGCGCCACGGTCGGGCCGAACCGCTTGCGCAGGCCGTGGACTTCGATGGTTGCGTGCATGGCTCCGGTTGTACGGACCCGGACCCAACACGGCCCGAACGAGCCCTGTCACATCGTTGTTAGGTCGGGCGCGGCATCCTGAAGGTCGGCACCGAGCAAGGAGATGACTGATGAGGACGCCGCGTCGTCTGGCCATGCGCGCCCGTACCGTGCGGTGGCGGTTCACCGCCTTGTACGGCGCCATGTTCCTCATGTCCGGTGTCGGACTGCTGGTCATCAACAACCTCGTGGGGCTGTGGGGGACGCAGTCCAGCCATGTCGTGTCGCCCGGCGCCGCGCAGGTCCAGCCGGCCACGTTCGAGACCGCCATGGAGCTCAACCGGCTCCTCCAGGCCGAGCTGTCGCAGGTGAGGGCGGCTCAGTCGCGTCAGCTCCTGGCCGGCTCCATCGTCGCGCTGGGCGTCATGGCCCTGGTGTCGGTCGCGCTGGGCCGGATCGTCGCGGCCCGGGTGCTGCGCCCGTTGCGCACCATCACCGCGGCCACCCGCCGGATCTCCGCCGACGACCTGCACACCCGCCTGGCCGTGGCGGGTCCCGCCGACGAGGTGAAGGACCTCGCCGACACGATCGACGGACTGCTGGAACGCCTGGAGGCGTCCTTCACCGCCCAACGCCGGTTCGTCGCCAACGCCTCCCACGAACTGCGCACCCCGCTGACGACCATGCGGGCCTCGCTGGACGTGGCCATGGCCAAGCCCGAGCCCGTACCGGCGCAGACGGCCGCGCTGGCCGACCGGCTCCGCGCCGAACTCGACCGAGTCGACCGGCTTCTGGAGGGCTTCCTCCTCCTCGCCCGCAGCCGGCACGGCGCGTCGTCCGACGATACGGCGTTCTCCCTCGGCCACGCGGTGTCCGCGGCCCTGGACGCCCGCGCCGCCGACATCTCCGACAAGGGACTGACCGTGCATGACGACACGGTCGACGACCGCGCGTGGACGCGGGGGAACCCGACACTGCTGGCCCGGATGATCGACAACGTGATCGACAACGCCGTCAAGCACAACCACGACGGCGGCTGGATCCGGTGCGCGACCCGGGCCGAGGACCAGAGGGCGCTCCTCGTCGTGGAGACGGGCGGGCCCGTTCTCGATCAGGGCCAGGTCGCGTTGCTGGCGCAGCCGTTCCAACGGCTCAGCGCGGACCGGACCGGCTCCGACAACGGCTCGGGGCTCGGCCTGTCGATCGTCGCCGCCGTCGCCGAGGCGCACGGCGGCGGCCTGGACCTGCGTGCCCGGCCCGAAGGCGGTCTCCGGGTCGCCGTCTCGCTCCCCCTGACGAGCGCACAGGCGGGTGTCCCGGCGTGAGAGTCCTGGTAGTGGAGGACGCGCGCGCCCTCGCCGCCGTCCTGGTCGAGGGGCTGTCCGACCAGGGCATGGCCGTGGACGTGGCGTACGACGGCCTGGAAGCCGCGGCCAAGCTCGACCTCAACGCCTACGACGTGGTCGTCCTCGACCGCGACCTGCCGGGCATCCACGGCGACACCCTCTGCCGGATGATCGCCGAACGTCACGACCGCGTCATGGTCCTGATGCTGACCGCGGCCGGTTCGCCGGGCGACCGGGTCACGGGCCTGACCCTGGGCGCCGACGACTACCTCGCCAAGCCCTTCCACTTCCCGGAACTGGTCCTGCGCATCCGCTCCCTGGCCCGCCGCCAACCCTCCGCCCGTCCCCGGGCCCTGCGTGCGGCGGGCATCGAACTCGACCCCCTGCGCCGCACCGCCACCCGCGACGGCGGGCCGCTGGACCTGTCGGTCAAGGAATTCGCCCTCCTCGAGGCCCTCCTGCGCGCCAGTCCCGCGTTCCTCAGCAGCGAAGACCTGCTCGAACAGGTCTGGGACGAACACACCAACCCGTTCACCAACACGGTCACCGTCACGGTCGGCCGGCTGCGCCGTAAGCTCGGCGATCCCCCGGTCATCACCACCACGCCCGGCGTGGGCTACCGCATCGCCGATCCCCCCGGGGACGGTGCGCCACCTGCCCGCTGAGGAAGGGGGCCGCCATCGGGCCGTCGCCGTGCCGGCCGGTTCTGGCCGGAGCCGTCGGCTGTCCCGCTAGGGGTGCGGCTGGTGGCTCTGGCCTGCGTGGCGGGCGTGCTGCTCGGGCTGAGCGCGCTGACGTGGCGTTTTGTGGAGACTCCAGCGCAACGGCTGGGCAAGCGCCTCATTTCGCGGCGCGTGAGTTAAGGCCGGACAGTCTGTGTCCGACCGGTGCGCCGCTGGGGCCGGTCGGTTGCGCGGTCGCCGCCACATCATGCGAGAGCCACAGACCCGGCCTCGGGCTCGGGCTCGGGCTCGGCGAGGAGCTTGGCGGCCAGCGGCACGGTGCCCGCCAGCTGGACCAGCACGCCCAGCACCGTGACCGCGGAGGAGAACTCCCCGCTGGACAGGACGAACCCCGCCAGCAGGAGCGGCGCCGTCCAGCGTGGGAGGACACCGGTGCGCAGGATCACGGCGATCTGTACGACCAGGCCGATCACGACCGAGGCCAGCATGGGCAGCATGACGCCGCCGAACCACGCGGAGTCCTGGTACCGCTCGTAGGCCGCGGCCGCCTCGGCGACCGCTCCACCTTCGGGCGCCAGGCCGAGTACGACCGGTCGCATGCCCGACACGATCAGACCGAGCACACCAGCCAGGGCGAGCAGCAGGCCGGAGATCGTCCCCGCCAGCGGTGCCCGGTCTCGCAGTGCTCGCATCATGGCCAGGCCGCTGGGGATGTAACTGCCGACGAAGGCCATATAGAAGACGGTGCCCAGAGCGTAGCCCTGCCGGTCGGCGGCCACCTGGGCGAGGTAGTCCGCCGCCTCGGATCGAGGGAGACCGACGGTATCGGCCAGATGCCAGACCACTCCGGCGAGCGGACCGGCGAGAACCGCCGCGGCGAGCAGATAGGGCTTACGGGGGGCGGGGGACGTGCTCATCGGCTGACTCCTCGGTAGAGCGCGGCCTTGTGCCGCACGCCGAAAACCCTGGCGGGATCGTGTCCCGGGCCGCCCGAGCCTGGTGCCCCTTTTGTGAATGAGGACGATTTGTCCCGTCCAAACGGGACATCCCATACCCACAATTTCTCCCATGCGTTCGCGTCTCGTACTGATCGGGGAATTGGTCGCGGGAGCCGCCGCCGCGGCGACCCTGGCCGGATTCGGGCTACGCCTGCTGTCATCAGCGGAGTTCGCCGACGACTACTGGCTGTGGATCTCGATCACCGCCCTGATGTACGGCGCGCCCGGTGCGTTCCTCATCCGGCGCGGCCGGATGATTCTGGGCTGGCTCTTCGTCGCCGTGAGCGCGAGCGCCGCGACGAGCGTCCTCGCCGGGGAGTACGCCGCCACCGCGGCCCGGCAGGACTGGCCCGGCCACTTGATCGCGCTCTGGCTGTCGGTGTGGACCTGGCTGCCGGCCTACACGATCGTGGCGGCCGTTCTTCCGTACTGGCTGCCGTCGGGCCGGCGGCCGACGCGGTTCTTCCGCCCCCTCATGTACGCGGGGTGTGCGGCCGTGGCGGCCGGATCAGCCGCGTGGGCGCTGCTGCCGTGGGAGCTCAGCGACGACCGAGCACTGGCCGACAGCGGGCTCGTCAATCCGTTGGGAGTGGCGGGCGCCGAGGCGCTGCTCCCGGTCTGCCTGGTCGTGATCGCGATCGCGGCGGTGGGCGGGTTGGTGTCCCTGGGAGTCCGCCTGCGCCGAGCCGACGGCGACGAGCGTGGCCAGTTGGCCTGGGTGACCGCCGGGATGGTGGGCGCGCTGATCCTGCTGGCGACCGCTCAGACGGTCGAGGCGAACCGGTCGGGGGTGCTGCTGGCGGCGTCAGCCGTGCCGTTGCCGGTCTCCGTTCTGCTGGCGATCCAGCGCTACCGGCTCTGGGACATGGAGACCGTGCTGCGCCGAGGACTGGTCTGGGCGCTCATGTCAGCCGAGATCGCGCTCTGCTACACGGTTGTGGTCACGCTGCTCGGTGATCTTCTCGGCCGTAGCGTAGGGGCGCCCCTTGTCGCCGCGGCGGTGGTGGCCATCAGCGTTGCTCCCGTACACCGGTTCCTGCAGACGGGGGTGCGGCGTCTGCTGTACGGCGACGCGGCGGATCCGTACGAGGCGCTGACGCGCCTGGGCGCGGCCTTGGAGACGGCGGCGGCGCCCGGGGAGGCGCTCGACCGGCTGGCCGGGGAGGTCGCCAGGTTCCTCCGCGTCCCGGCCGTGTGGGTTCTGGTGCTGGACGGACCAGAGTCCCGCCACGGAGACGATCTCGGTGTGGACCCGGTGCGTGTGCCGTTGGTGCACGCCGGGGAGACGGTGGGAGAGCTTGTGCTGACCCGGCCGCGCTCCGGGGATTTCCGGCCCGCCGAGGCCCGGCTGCTGCACGTTCTGGCCCGGCAGGCGGGTGCGACCGCGCACGCCGCCCGGCTCGCGGCGGATCTGGACCGGTCGAGGCGGGCGCTGGTCGCCGCGCGCGCCGAGGAACGCCGACGGCTGCGCAGGGATCTACACGATCATCTCGGGCCGAGCCTGTCCGCGGTGAACCTGCAACTGTGGGCACTCCGCGACATGACCACGACCGACCCGGCCGCGGCCGGTGCGCTCGCGGGCCGGTGCGCCGAGTGGCTGGCCGGGGCCGTCGGCGACGTCCGCCGGATCATAGACGGCCTCGGCCCTTCCACCCTGGACGACCTGGGCTTGGCCGAGGCGCTGCGCGCGCAGGCGGCGGCGTTCGACCGGCCCGGGTTGGCGATCCGTTTGCGCCTGCCCGAACAGGGCATCCCGCCGCTGCCGGCCGCCACCGAAGCCGCGGCTCTGCGCATCGTGAGCGAGGCGCTGGCCAACACCGCCCGGCACGCGCGCGCCAGCGGCTGCGACATCGAGGTGGAACTGGCACCGGACGCACTGCACTTCTCCGTACGGGACGACGGTGTGGGCCTGACCGGCTCCTCCCCCGGATGGCGCGTCGGCGTGGGGCTGGAGTCGATGTCGGAGGCCGCCGCCCAGCTCGACGGGAATTGCGAGATCCTGGCCCCGGCCGGCGGCGGCACCGAGATCCGCGTGCGGCTGCCGAGAGTCGAGGTGTGAGATGCGCGTGCTGATCGTGGACGACCATCCCATGTACCGGGCAGGGCTGGCCGCGGCGCTTTCCAGCCTGTCCGACATCACGGTCGTGGGCGAGGCGGGTGACGGGGAGGCCGCAGTGGAGTCGGCCCTGCGGCTCGCTCCTGACGTCGTCCTGATGGACCTGCACATGCCCGTCATGAACGGCGTCGAGGCCACGGCTCGCTTGCGGAAAGAGCTCCCGGGCACCGCCGTCGTGGTCCTGACGATGCTGGAGTCCGACGAGTCGGTGGCCGCGGCCGTACGAGCCGGCGCCCGCGGCTACCTCCTGAAGGAGGCAGGCCGGGACGAGATCCTGCGGGCGCTGGAAGCCTGCCGGGACGGCGGTGCCTACTTCGGCCCGAACGCCGCCAGGGCACTCGCCGGGCTGGTGGGCGCCGAGACCCGGCGGGCCGTCGCCAATCCCGTCCTGCCCGAGCTCACCGAGCGCGAAGTGGAGATCCTCGACCTGATGGCGCGGGGCCTGTCCAACGCCGCCATCGCCTCCCGGCTCTACGTCTCCGACAAGACGGTCCGCAACTACGTCAGCACGGTGTACGGCAAGCTCGGTGTCAGCGACCGCGCCGCCGCCGTGGCACGGGCCCGCGACGCCGGACTGGGCTCAGGACCGTCCGGCAGGCGGTGAGGGCTCGATACACCTTCGTCGTGCCCGCGGGCGTCTCCAAGATCAGGGCGGCCCTTACCGGGGCTGGAGGCGGCGGTGGCGCCAGCGCGTACGGCTCCCGGAACCGGCCCACAACCGGGGGCGCAGGCGGAGGCGGAGGAGCCACCGCCGCCTGCACTCTGGCCGTCCGCCCTGGCGACACCCTCACCATCGCCGTCGGCGCCGGAGGCACCAGCGCCGGCGCCCAGGACGGCAAGCCCGGAACAAACTCGACCATCAGCTACCCCAACGCCGGCGGAGCCAGCGCCGAGGGCGGCGGCGGGTACGTCAACCACCAGGGCGGGGCCGGAGGCTACGGGGCCACCTGGTGCGTCGGCACCGACGGCGGCCTAACCTTCGGCCAGGCCGGTACCAGTAGCGACGAACTCTGTCGCTCGTCTCCTCGAACGTGGCCCTGACGGCACAGTCGGTCGGGTTCAGCGAGAACGACGTGGGTCACGTGTCTCAACCAAGCAGGCCCATGCAGGTCAAGGTCTCGCGTCCGACCGACTTCGGTGAGACCGGCAATCCACGCTCGTGACCGAACACCTCGCATTAGCATCAAGATGTGCCGAACCTCGGTCCCGCCGAAATCATCATCATCCTCATCGTCTTCGCCGTAATCGCCGCGATCATCGTCGGCCTCCTCGTCATCGCGGTCCGTCTCGCCGCTGGCCGCAAACCCCAGCCTCGCCCCGCCGACCTCGCCACCCGCGCCCGCGCACTCAAAGCCGGCGGCCAGGCCGAACGCGCCACCCTCCTCGTCTGCAGCGAAACCGGCATGTCACACGACGACGCCGCCTGCTTCGTCCTCACCCTCTAACCCCCCCACCTGGCTGGAGGAACCCACCCTTCCACCCTGGCCGGTGTCGCTCATCCGCACCGCCGCCACGGCCCTCGGGCCGCTCCTCGGGTTCACGCCCCAGTTCGTCCTGTCCATCACCGGAGTTCAGCCGCACACATGCAGCCCGAAACCCGTGCGGCCCGCGGGCTCCAGCCCCTCCTTCAGCTGCAGCGAGGGGATCTCGTAGTCGCCGAAGTTCTGCCGCCGGAACGCGATCGGCTCGGTCGACTCCAGGGTGAGCAGGCGCTGCTCCCAGGCCTTGGCGACGTCCGGG
The DNA here is from genome assembly GCF_001570365.1 of Microtetraspora fusca. Lineage (GTDB taxonomy): Bacteria > Actinomycetota > Actinomycetes > Streptosporangiales > Streptosporangiaceae > Microtetraspora > Microtetraspora fusca. The sequence goes on from NZ_BBYK01000058.1 coordinate 81,253, forward strand.
TAGTCCTCGCCGGTCATCCGGTCGGCGCCGTACAGCACGAACGGCGGCAGCACCTCGATGCCCGGGTAGTAGAGGATGCCGTGGTGGATCGGGAAGAGCAGATCGTCGATGGGGCCGTTGATCCCGCGAGCGGCGTAATGCGACTCCGGGCCGCCGACGGTCACCGACAGCAGAGCCTTCCTGCCCGCGAGGGTGCCTTCGCCGAAGCGCTCGCCGTACCTGGTGCCGCTGTGCTCGCCGACGCCGTACGCGAAGTGGTAGGTGAACACCCGGTCCACCCATCCTTTGAGGATCGCGGGCATCGTGTACCACCACAGCGGGAACTGGAAGATCATCGTGTCGGCCCACAGCAGCTTCTCCTGCTCGGCGAGGACGTCCGGGGTGAGCGTCCCAGCGTCGAAGGCCCGGCCCGAGTCCCGGATGACCTTCAGCGGACTTGAGGCGGCGGGGCCGTAGTCCGCGGCGTCCACGACCGCCTTCCAGTTCATCGCGTACAGATCGCTCACCCGTACCTCGTGCCCGGCAGTCTCCAATGTGGACACCGCGAGGTCCTTCAGCGAGCTGTTGAGGGACTTCGGCTCCGGGTGGGCGTAGACGATCAGCGTTTTCATGAGAACTCCTTTGAATCGGGTGCCTTCGATCCTGGGCGCCGAGGCGCTCGGCGTTCAGGGACGCCTCTTCCATCGGACGGGACTTCCTGGTAATGGCAGGGCCACCTTCACGGGCACCGCCGCGGCCATACTGGAGGCATGGACGATCTTGCGGGCTTCCTGCGGACCCGGCGTTCCCGAGTCGACCCGGCGGCCGTCGGCATCCCCGCCGACAGCCGCCGCCGGGTCGAAGGGCTACGCCGCGAAGAGGTCGCGCACCTGTCCGGAGTCAGCGTCGACTACTACGTACGCCTGGAGCAGGGGCGCGCGACCCAGCCCTCTGAGCAGGTCCTCGACGCGCTCGCCCGCGTCCTCGGCCTCGACGAGACCGAACGCGGGCACCTCTACCGGCTCGCCCGGCAGCGCCGCCGCCGCGCGAAGGTGCCGGGCGGGCGGGTCCGGCCGGAGCTGCTGCGCGTCCTCGACCTGGTCGCCGACGCACCCGCGCTGATCATGGACCACCGCCTGGACGTGCTCGCCGGGGACCGTCTGGCCGGGCTCCTTTACGGCCGGCCGATGCCGGGCCTGAACACCGCCCGGCACATCTTCCTTGAGGAGGCCGAGCGTGGCCTTTACGCGGACTGGGAGAAATGCACCCTCGACGTGGTCGGGCACCTGCGCCTGGCCGCCGGCAAATACCCCGAGGACCCCCGCCTGGCCTCGCTCATCGGCGAGCTGGCGATGGGCAGCGAGCGCTTCCGCCGCCTCTGGGCGCGCGCGGACGTGCGCGCCCGCACACATGGACGCAAGGCGTTCCGGCACCCGCTGGTCGGACTGCTGGAACTGCACCAGGAGAACTTCGCGCTACCGGACGAATCGGGCATGGAGCTGCTGGTGCTGTCCGCGGCCCCCGGCAGCCCCGCCGAGGACGGTCTGCGCCTGCTCGCGGGCCTGGGCGCGGACAGCGGTGACGCGCACCTCACAGTGAGCGCTCAGGTCCACGAGTAACTCAACGACGCCCACCCACCACGAGAGCTCGATGCTCGCCCTGCACCTGCTTCAGTCCGCGTTGGTCCACGTCAACACCCTGCTGGTGTAGCAGGTCCTGGGCGTACCCCGACCCCACACCGAAGGACTCAGGAAGCGTTGCGGTACAGGTCCCGTCGCTCGGGCAACTGATCGAGGCCGGCCGACTGGTACGTGGCGACGGCGCCGACGTTGGAACTCGGGGAGCACACGACCACGCTGGACGAACCCAACTCCTGGAGAGCGCGTGCTGCGGCGACCGTGATCGCCCGGCCGTAACCGTGGCCGCGGTGTGCCCGGTGCACCCCCATCGGCTCGATCAGCCCTAGCCTGCCTTCACCCGCCGACCACACCGCCACGACCGCCACCGCCTCGCCCTGCTCATTGCGCACGACCAGGCACCGCGCGTCGACATACGGCGCACCTGCCGCCATCGCGTGCCAGCGCTCGTCGGTGAACGTCGACCCGTCGAACGACGCCCTCAGGACCGCGGCCCACTCGTGCGCCTGTTCCGGCCCGATCACCTCGACGCGTACGCCGGGATCCGGCACAGGCGCGCCGAGGTCACGCCGAAGTAGAGTCCATGGCTCGCCACTCTTCCAGCCGTCCTCGAACAACAGGTCCTGGACCAGCGCACCCATCGGTGCCTCGACGTACACCTTGCCCTCGAGGAGCACACCACGCTCAGGGGCCGACACGTCCTCGACCACCTGCCGCGCCAACTCCTCGTCCCGGAACGCCTCCGGGGCGAAGGCCAACCGCAGCAACTCCGCACCGTCCAGCAGCCCGACCGCCAGAACCTCTCCAGCCCGGCTCCAGGTCCGCGTAGCCTCCGCCGTCCGCTCCGCGCCGAACCGCCAGAACCACCCCACGTCCCCCGGATGCAACTGCACGGGCGCTCCGTCGTACTGCCACTCGGCCATCACGCGCACCAGGTCACCGAGCCCGTCGACGCCTGGCCTGCCCATCTCGATCGCCATCCCTTGATCACACACCACCCCACTGACCCTCCGCACCCGAATTTCCCGCCGGCAGTCAGTGATCGGCTCCGTGATCATGTACGCACCCTCCGCTCTGGGGTCTGGGTCATCGACAGCAAGGCATGGCACCGCCGTACGCGCATCTCCGGCTGAGCCGGAGCGATATGGATCGGCGGCCGCCGGCGTTCGCCGGTGACGCGGGCCGTCAGCCGGCGTTTGCCGACATCGCGTCCGCCGACCTCGAACCGGTCGAGCACCGGGCTCTCGATGGCCGGGTGCTGCTGGTGGAATACCGGCCCACCGGGACGGACATCCCGCGAGCCTGAAGCGATCACCCCTCTGCGTTCGCGAGGGCCTCATCGGCGGTGGACCGGCCGATCTGCAAGGTGCGGGCGGCCTCAGTGAAACTGACACCGTCGTCCACCAGCCCGCGCAGCGTCGCCAACTCGGCGAGGCCGATCGCGGGGTCGGCGTGCTTGTGAATCCCCTCCGCCGCCCCGGGCGGCCGGGGGTGACCGCTTCCGATCAGGTGGATTGGGGAAGCTGTTCGCGCACCCACCCAGGATCCGGGTTGATGTACGGCCGGCCCGCCAGCACCACGGTCGGCACCGTCTCGTCGCCACCTGTGGCGGCCCTCACCGCCGCCGCGCCGGCCGGGTCGCGCCAGATGTTGACCCAATGGAGCCGACGGGCGTCGCGGCCCAACCGGATCCGCAGCCGCAGGCAGTACTTACAGCCCGGCCGCCAGTAGACGATCGGCCGACCGTCGACGGCGCTGCGGCGTTGCGCCTCCACCGCACCGATCGACCTCGGGAACGCCAGCGGAGAGTACAGTCCGGCGAGCAGCACGAACGCCAGCAGCGCTATACCGCCAGCGACTGGGGACCCTGCGGCGATTCGCACGGCCGCAACGACTACGCCGACCACCACGAGCAACATCGGCAAGATCAAAGCGCGCCACAATGACAGAGGCTATCGGTGGCGCAGGCGCGACGGATCACCGGTTCCGGCTTTGTCCGGTGCGGCACGCGAGGCGGTGCAGTGTCAGAGGGGGTCGTCCGAGGAGCAGGTGGAGCGGATGATCCTCGGAGAACAGCAGGGACGAGTTGATCCGTTACTTCACACCGACGGCGGCCGAACCGGCGGGAATCAAGCGTTGGGCGGGAGCACGTCGAGGCCCAGGGCGCCGAAGTACCCCTGGGTCGCGAAACGGACGACCGCCTCGGCCATCTGGCGCGCGGGCAGGGGGCGGTCGTGCTCCAGCCACCAGGTGATCGCGCCCAGGGCCAGGTTGGCGGCGAACACCAGCTCCAGTTCTTCCGGTGGCATGTCCCGCCCGGCGTCCGGGGCGATTTTGCCGTGGACGCTGTGGAGCCGGTCGCGGGCCAGCGCCACACAGCGTTCCCGTAACCGCGCCGTGAACCATGGGTCTCCGCGCCGCCCCAGCAGCGCCGCGTACAGCCGGTGATGCCGGCCCACATGATCGAACAACTGCTCCCAGCCCACGATCCGGCTCTGCACCGATATGGCCCGTGAGGAACAAGTCCGCGAGATCCGGCGGTAAGGGCCCTCGTTGTGGGCTATTCAGGCAGGTCTGCGATCATGCCGCCGTGATCAGCCAGGGGCTGGAGGGCTACGGCCGGTTCGGGTCGCTGTCGCGGGTGGAACTGGAGCGGTTCTTCCATCTCGATGACGAGGATCGGCGGCTGATCGGCAAACGACGTGGTGATCACTCGCGCCTGGGCTTCGCCCTCCAGGTCGTCACGGTTCGGCGCCTGGGCATGTTCCTGGCCGATCCGTTGGACGTGCCGGTCGAGCTGGTGGACTACCTGGCCGAGCAGCTGGGCATCGAGGACCCGTCCTGCGTCAAGCAGTACACCGAACGGGAGAAGACCAAGCTCGAACACGCCTGGGAAATTCAGCAGGACGGCTGCGGCCACGTCCCCTGGATCGACCCGACCCCGTCCGGCCTGACGAACGGCCCGGTGTCGGCGGCTTCACCGCTCAGAAATCCTCCGCCACGTCGTCAGTTCTGGTAGCCCCTCGCCACCCGCGGAAGGATTGACGACCATGACCGATGCCAGACTGCTAGGCGACGACGAGGCCGCGTTCATCGCGGCGGCCCTCTCAAATGACGCAGCACAGTTCGCGCTCATCACGGAGCGCTACCGGCGTGAGCTGCAGGTGCACTGCTACCGGATGCTCGCGAACTACGAGGACGCCCAGGACATGACGCAGGAGACGTTCCTGCGGGCGTGGAACAAGCGGGAGTCGTTCAAGGGCCACGCTGCGCTGCGGACCTGGCTGTACCGGATCGCGACGAACGCCTGCCTCGACTTCCTGGAGAAGCGCAACGACCGCACACCGGTGCCTGCCGAGCTGCCGGGCGCGGGCTGGGAAGTGCGCTACCTGCAGCCCTACCCGGACCGGATGCTCCCGGAGGACCCGCAGGAGTCGGTGGTGGCGCGGGAGACGATCGAGCTGGCGTTCATCGTCGCCGTCCAGCACCTGCCGCCGCGGCAGCGGGCGGTGTTCATCGTGCGCGACGTCCTCGGCTGGCCGGCGTCGAAGGCCGCCAACGCCCTCGAGCTGACGGTCGCATCGGTGACCAGCGCACTGCAGCGGGCGCGCGTGACGATGCGCGAGCAGCTGCCCGACCGCCGCCTCGACTGGCGGAGCCCTGCCACGCACGAGCTGTCGGATGACGAGCGCGGCGTGGTGAAGTCGTATATGGACGCCCATGAGCGCAACGACCTCGACGGGCTGATGGCCCTGCTGCGCGACGACCTGCGCTTCGCGATGCTGCCCGACCCGGGCACCTTGATCGTCACGGCCGAGGACGCGGTGGACGGCTGGGTCTCCAATGGGCTCTTCCAGCGCGGCTACGACGACTGGCGCTGCATCGCCACGACGGTCAACCGCATGCCTGCCGCCGCGCTGTACCTCCGCACCCCCGACGACCCGGAATACCGTTTGTTCACCATCGCGGTCCTGCACATCGTCGACGGGAAGATCGCCGAGCTCACCGGATTCGACGCCACCGACAAACCATGGCTGGGCCTGCCCGCGACGATGTGATCAGGCAAGTCCCCATCGTCGACGAGTCCAGCGCACGGGCCGGCGTTACCGAAGTCACCGCGGAGTGAGCACCCCGACCAGCTGAACACCAACGCGGCAACGCGAACACCACCGCCCCGCCGGCGTTGCCGGCGGGGCATCTTCATGCCCGAAGAACATTGTCACGATCAACGAAGCCGTCGTCCTCATCTTCAGCGAGTCGGTCAACAGCTCACTCGGAACGCAAGGAAGGGCCGGGAAAAGGTTCCCTCATCGCCGAGGGTCACGGTGAGCACGCCAGGAAGGATTTCGACCTGGCCTTACGAGCCGCGCATTTGGCCCATGCTCATCGCCGCGTCTCGTATCGGGTCAGCACCACGCCGCCGGGAAACGTCCGGGTCTCCACCAGACTCAGGTTCACCCAGTTGTCCAGGGCTGTGAAGAACGGCGTGCCGCCTCCCACCAGGACCGGATGGGTGACGATCACGTACTCGTCGATCAGCCCGGCCCGCATGGCCGCCGCGGCGAGTGTGGCACCGCCGATGTCCATGGGGCCGCCGTCGCCGGCCTTGAGCCTGGTGATCTCGGTGACCGCGTCGCCGGTGACCAGACGGGTGTTCCAGTCGACCGTGCTGGTCGTAGAGGAGAACACCACCTTCGGCATGTCCCGCCAGCGGCCGGCGAACTCGATCACCGCCGGTGTGGCACCCGGTTGCTTGTCGGCGGTCGGCCAGTGGGAGCTCATCGCCTCCCACAGCTTGCGCCCGTACAGCGCCAGGCCCGTCGCGTCCACCCGGTCGGACCACCACTGGAACAGCTCGTCGCTCGGCGACGAGTCCGGTCCCTCCCCCCCACTCCAGCCGAGGTCGTCGCCGGGCGCGGCGATGTAGCCGTCCAGGGTCACGTTCATGCCGAAGATCAGTTTCCGCATCGTGCCAGCCTCCCGTGAGTCGATCTCACACGTACAGACGGGCGCGGCGCGGAAACCTAATCGGTGCTCAATCTGCGTCCGCAGGTAGTCCTCGCGTTCCTGACTCAGCACCCGGCGTACTCGGCGGGCTCGAGCACCACCGACCGGATCTCGATTTCACCCTCGCAAACGCCTGGTCACACAGCTACAGCGCCGGGCCCTCTCACCGCGCTGGAGATCGCCAAGCAGTTCCCAAAACACCGGGCCGGTCTTGCGCCCAGCCAGCAGCCGGGGCAGCAGCCGCGCGGTGCCGGTCTGCCACACGATCACATCGCGGGCGCCGCCCTTTCGGGTCACCACCGCCCGCCGGTTCGCGGCGTCCAGGTCCGGCACGTTCAGCAGCAGTACCTCCTCGGCGCGGGCGGTGGACTCGTACAGCAGCGTCCACAGCACCCGCTCCCGCAGCGGCACGTCCAGTTCGAGCATCGTGGCCACCTGCGGGCGGGTCAGCGCCTTGCTGTTGTCTGGCGGCACCGGCCGGGGCCGCAGCCGCACCAACGGATCCCCGGCCAGCCACTCCTGCCGGCGCCAGTAGCCGCACGCCGAGCCCAGTGCGGTCAGCCGGGTGTTGAACGTCTTGGCCGAGCAGCCGCCCCATGCGAAGGTGAACCAGCCGGTCACCCGGTCCGGGTCCAGCTGCGCCACGTTGGTGTCCGCGCCGAAGTCGCGCACCATTCGGTCCAGCGGGACCGCGTAGCCGTGGCGGGTGTTCGCCACCGCGATCGTGTCCAGGAACGTGGCCACCGCGTCCGCCAGCCGCACGCTCGCCGCCGGCACCGGAAGCGCCCGCACCGTGACCATCCGACCCGCCTCCCGCGCTACCGCACATCCGCGTACGCCGGCAGCGCATTGACCTCGCGATGCCGTACGGAGCACCAGGCTGGGCGGTCCCGGCCTGCGGCGCGCCAGTGAAAACGATCGTGGGCACCACGGGATCGACCAGGCCTGTCTGCGGGCCAAGTCCGGCGGCTCAGCCTGCGCGTCGGCCGGAAGGGCCGGGTCAGCGGACGCGCTGCCCGGCGGCGACCAGCGCCGCGACCACGGTGCCGACGACGAAGGTCAGCGGGTCGAGCGTCTCGACGAAGAACAGGCCGGACCAGCAGATGGTCAGGATCGGCTGGATCTGCTGGACCTGGCCGACGCGGGCGATGCCGCCCCGCGCCAGGCCCGCGTACCAGGCGAAGTATCCGAACAAAGTCGAGACGACGGCCAGATAGAACATCCCGACGGCGCTCTGGACGGTCCAGGCCGGGTCCTGGACGATCGCGGTCACGATCCCCGAGGGGATGCTCAGCGGCAGCAGCGCGACCAGGGTCCAGCACATGCTCTGCCAGGCGCCGTACACCTTCGCCCGGTCGGCCCCCAGGACGTACGCCACCGCCGAGCAGCATGTCGCCCCGAACATCGCCAGATCGCCCGCGCCGAGCGCGAGGCCGCCGGTGCCGCCGCGCGTCGTGAGGTAGGCGAGCAGCACCACCAGACCGGCGCCGCTGATCGCCCAGAACCGCGGCGACGGCCGTTCCCGGCCGAAGAGCGTGGCGAACGCGGCGGTGAGCGCGGGCAGCAGGCCCAGGATGACCGCCGCGCGGGCCGGGTGGATCGTCGTCAGCGCGATCGAGGACAGCAGCGGGAACCCGACCGCGACGCACAACCCCGACGTGACCAGGAGGGGCCAGGAACGCCTGTCGGGGATCGGCGCCCGCACCCGCCACAGGAGCACGGCCGCTAACAGCCCCGGGATCAGGGCGCGCCAGACGGTGACCGCCATCGGGTGGAATCCCCGCACGGCCCACGCGTTCGCGGGCAGGGCGAAGCTGAAGATCAACACGCCGAGCGAGCCCATGGCCCAGCCGGCGTAGCGCGAACCACCGTTATCCGTGACCACGTCGAAGGCGATAACGCTATCTTTGTTTGACATGTATGACGATAACAGCCGAAGAGCGCTCGCGTCCGCCCTCCATGAGCTCATCAGGGACGCGACGCCCGGAACCCGGCTGCCGTCCGTCCGCGAACTTCAGCGGCGTTACCAGGTCTCGCCGCTCACGGTCCAGCACGTCGTACGCGAGCTCGCCGCGAAGGGCCTGGTCACGGTACGGCCGGGAAACGGCACCTTCGTCGCCACCGCGCCGTCGCGCCGGCCGCCCGCGGACCTGGCCTGGCAGCACGCCGCCCTGGGCGGCCACGTCCCGCAGGACACCGCTCGCCACCTGGCGCTTCTCGAGGTGCCGCACGCGGACACCGTACGCATGTCCGGCGGCTACCTCGACGAGACCCTCGTGCCCGACAAGGCGCTCATCGCCTCCATGACACGGGCCATGCGACGCGCCGGGGTATGGGGCCGCACGCCGGTCGAGGGCCTCGCCTCGATGCGGCAGTGGTTCGCCCACCAGATCGGCGCGTACAACCCGGCGGAGGTCCTGATCACCTCCGGAGGGCAGAGCGCGCTGTCGATCGCGATCCGCGCGCTGACCCGGCCCGGCGACGCCGTCATCCTCGAGACGCCGACCTATCCCGGATACACCTCGGTCGCCCGCGGGCACGGCCTCGAGATCCACCCGGTGCCGACCGACCGGCACGGGCTGCGCACCGATCTCCTCGAGGACGTCATCCGCGCCCGGGTCGCCCGCCTGATCGTCGTCCAGCCGCTGTACGCCAACCCCACCGGAAGCGTCCTCGCCGACGACCGGCGACGCGAGCTGCTCGACCTCGCCCGCAGGCACGGCGTGTTCGTCCTGGAGGACGACTACGCCCGCGACCTCACGATCGACGGCCCGCCCCCGCCGACCCTCGCCTCGGCCGACGAGGACGGACACGTCGTCTACGTCCGTTCGATCACCAAGCCGGTCGCGCCCGCGATCCGCCTGGCCGCCCTCGCGGCCCGCGGCCCGGCGTTCGCCCGGCTGAGAGCCGCCAAGATCCTCGACGACTTCTACGTGTCCGGGCCAATCCAGGAGGCGGCGGTCGACTTCCTGTCCTCCCCCGCCTGGCAGCGGCATCGCCGCGCGGTCGCGCGTGAGATCGGCCGCCGCCGCGACGGGCTGGTCGGCGCGCTGCGCTCCCGGCTGCCCGGCGTGGAGATCACGCACATCCCGAGCGGGGGCATGCACCTGTGGGTGCGGCTTCCGGACGGCTACGACGACACCGAGGTGGCCGCCCGCGCGCTGGGCGCGGGGGTCATGGTCTCCCCCGGGTCGGCCTGGTTCACCGCGGAGCATGACAGCCCGTACCTGCGGCTCACCTACGGGGAGACTCCGCTGCCCCAACTGGTCGAGGGGGTACGCCGTCTGGCGTCGGTGATGTGACAGGCGTACCCCGCTTTCGAGAAGCGGGCCGGCTCACGCCAGGATCGGTACATGACGAACATGCCCGTCGATCTGCGCGCCGCGCTGGCCGGTTTCGACCAGTTGTGGAGCCCGCGGATCGTCACCCGAGTGAACGACTACGACGTACGGGTCGCCAAGGTGGCCGGCGAGCACGTGTGGCACGCCCACGACGACACCGACGAGTTCTTCCTCGTCATCGAGGGCGAGTTGAGCATCGCCCTGCGCGACGCCGACTCCGGGGAGCGCGTCGTCGAACTCCCCCAGGGGTCGGTCTTCGTGGTGCCGCGCGGCGTCGAGCACCGGCCCTCCTCCCCACACGGAGCCTCGATCCTGCTGTTCGAGCCGACCGGGACGTCGAGCGTCGGCGACCGGCACGACGAGATCCCCGACCACGTGGACGCCACGACCGGGTACCCGCTCGTCTGGTGAAGGACACTGAGGAGGCCGAGGCGTAGCCCCGGCCCCCTTCGGGCGTGTCCGGGGCAGATGACGACGACAGCATCGGCCTCGGCACTGTTCTATGAGTGAGCCGCCTCGTAGCCGGGGGTTGCGGCCGGGGTGGTCCGGGTCGCCGGGCGCATGGCCAGGATCAGTACGGCCAGCCCGGCGAAGAGGACCGCGGCGACGCCGCCGGTGACGTGCAGGGCGGTGGTGAACGCCTCCCGCGCGCTGTGCAGCAGTTCCGCGCCCTGGCCGGCGGGAAGGCGCCGGCTGGCGGCGACCGCGCCGGCCAGCGAGTCGGACGTGCCGTCCATCCGGCTGCGGTAGATCACCGCGGCCGTCACGCCGAGCAGCGCGAAGCCGAGCGAGCCGCCGAAGTAGTTGCCGGTCTCCGACATCGACGCCGCCGAGCCGGCGCGCTCCGGTGGCACGGACCCGACGATCAGCCCGGTGCCCAGGGCGAACAGGGGGCCGGTACCCAGCGCCAGTACGGCGATGCCGATCATCACCAGGGGCAGGGCGCTCGCACCGCCGACACTGACGCCGACGAGCAGCAGGCTGCCCAGCGCCGACCCCACCAGCCCGCCGGCGATGGCGGTCGTCTGCTTCATCCGCCGGGCCAGCACCGGCGCGGCCATGGTGCCGACCGCCGAGCCCAGGCCCATCGGTGCGAACAGCAGCGCCGACGCGACCGGCGAGTAGCCCAGAACGCTCTGCAGGTACTGGGTCACCAGCAGACCCGTACCGGCCATGGCGATGCCGGCGAAGACCAGCCCGATGAGCACGGCCGTGAACGGGCGGTTGCGGAGCAGCCGCAGGTCCAGCAGCGGCGTCTCCAGCTGCAGTTGGCGGCGTACGAACAGGAACCCGACGACGGCGCCGACGACGAGGGCCACCCCCGGGACGACCGGCACGCTCTCGACGGTCAGCTGCTTGATGCCGTAGACCATCGACAGCACCGCCACGAGAGACAGTCCGACGCTGACCAGGTCCAGCCGGCCGGCCTGGTCGTCGCGGAACTCCGGCAGCAGGATCGGCCCGGCGAACAGGAGCAACGCCATCGCCGGCACGGCGACCAGGAACACCGACCCCCACCAGAAGTACTGGAGCAGGAATCCGGCGAGTACGGGTCCGAGCGCGCCGCCGGCGAACTGGCTCGTCGCCCAGATCGCGATGGCCTGCCCGCGCTGCCGTCGGTCATGGAACATGTTGGTGATCAGGGCGAGTGTGGACGGCGCCAGTGTCGCTCCGGCGACGCCCAGCAGCACACGCGCGACGATCAGCATCAGCGGACTGACCGCGAAGGCGGCCACGACCGACAGCACCGCGAACGCCGCCCCGCCGATCATCAGCAGCCGCCGGCGGCCGATCCGGTCGCCGAGTGTGCCCATCGTGATAACCAGGCCGGCCACTATGAATCCGTAACTGTCGCTGATCCACAGCTGCTCGATGTTGGTGGCCCCCAGGTCGGCGCTCAGTTGTGGCAGCGCGAGGAGCAACGCCGTCGTGTCGATCGCGACGAGCAATGCCGGCAGCACCAGGACGACCAGTCCCAGCCATGCCCGGTTGACTCGCATATCTGGAAACTCCTTGTTCTCTCGACGTTTCGCCGGTTGGTCGGAGCGGCCGCGAGCTTCTTGACATCCGGACGGAAGGAGATCTCTCGCGGTGGCCACGGCGGGGCGTCACATGGACGACATCGCGGTCCGGGCGATGCGATGGCGACGACTCGTGAAAAAGTTCTGGCGGGGATGTCAAGACGACGCCGACGGCTCCGACCAACTGGCCGAAGAGCCCGACCGGGGCTCGCGAATCACGAGGAGCAGGACATGCAGTTCCTGATCAGCATGCACATCAACCCGGCCGTACTGGACGCGCTGACCGACGAGGAGAAGGCGGCGATCGGCAACGGCCACGGCAAGTTCATCGAGGCGCTCAAGAAGTCCGGCGAGCTGATCACCACTCAGGCGCTGGTCGACCCGTCCCAGGCCGCCGTGGTGACCGTACGCAACGGTCAGCCGGTGGTGACCGACGGACCTTTCCTGGAGTCCAAGGAGTATCTGGGCGGCTTCTACCTGATCGACTGCGAGGACAAGGAGCGGGCGATCGAGCTGGCGGCGCAGATCCCGGACGCCGCGATCGAGGGTCTGGGGGTCGAGGTGCGGCAGGTGATGTTCGCTGACGGACAATTGGAGGCATGACAGCACCAGCCATCGAGGACCTGCTGCGTGAGCTCACGCCGCAGGTCCTCGGCGCGTTGGTGCGTCGGCACGGCCAGTTCGAAGGATGTGAGGACGCCGTACAGGAGGCCGTCCTCGCCGCCACGGTGCAGTGGCCAGCCGAGGGAGTGCCGGACAACCCGCGCGGCTGGCTGATGACCGTCGCGTCCCGGCGGCTCATCGACCAGATGCGCAGTGACCACGCGCGCCGCGAGCGGGAGTGGGCGACGGCCACCGAGGTGGTGCCCGAGGACGTGCCGGACACCGACGACACGCTCGTCCTGCTGTTCCTGTGCTGCCATCCGACGCTGACGGCGGCCTCCCAGACCGCCCTGACGCTGCGGGCGGTCGGGGGCCTTACCACCGCCGAGATCGCCCGCGCGTTCCTGGTGCCGGAGGCCACGATGGCGGCCAGGATCAGCCGGGCCAAGCAGCGGATCAAGGCAGCCGGCAGCTCGTTCAACCTGCCGGACGGCGCGGAGCGCGAGGAGCGGCTACGGGTCGTCCTGCACGTGCTCTACCTGATCTTCAACGAGGGCTACACCGCCTCCTCGGGCAGCGAGCTCCACCGCCCCGATCTCGCGCACGAGGCGATCCGGTTGGCCAGGATGGTGCACGCGCAGCTGTCCGAGGACGGCGAGGTGACCGGGCTGCTCGCGCTGATGCTGCTGACCCACGCCCGCCGGGAGGCCCGTACGACGGCGGCGGGCGATCTGGTGCCGCTGGACGAGCAGGACCGTACGACGTGGGACAGCGGGCTGATCGACGAGGGCGTCAAACTGGTCAAGACGTCGTTGGCCGGACCGGAGCTGGGGCCGTACCAGCTGCAGGCCGCCATCGCCGCGACGCACGCCGACGCGGCCACGGCGGAGGAGACCAACTGGGGGCAGGTGCACGCCCTTTACCTGATCCTGGAACGGATCGCGCCCAACCCGATGGTCACCCTCAACAGGGCGATCGCGCTCGCCGAGACCGAGGGCCCGCCGGCCGGGCTGGCCCTGCTGTCCACGTTGGACGGTGACGAGCGGATGGCCGGGCATCACCGGTTGCTGGCCGTACGGGCGCATCTGCTGGAGAAGACCGGCGACATGGCCGGGGCGTACGAGCACTACCGGCGCGCCGCGAAGGCCACCGCCAGCATCGCGGAGCGGCGCTACCTGGAGTCCCGGGCCGGCCGGGTAAAGGCATAGTGCTCCAGCGCTGCGCACCGGCCAGGAGAACATCGACGCCGGAGGCCCAGGTCTACGTGTCGGTTGGTCCGTCGCTGGGTGGCGGCACCCCGATGACCAAGGAATCCCCATGTCAGGCCCAGGTCGTTCGTAAATCTTTACGGGGCCGCCGTCGCGCACCGGCGCCCGGCCGCCGATCTCCGCCTGCGGCACCGGGACCGCCGTACCCGTAGGGGGTTCCGCGCCCGACCGCTGATCGCCGATCTCCCTGACCGCGAGGCCGGAGCCCCCTTAACCGATCATTACGGAAGTATGTCCTAGTTTGTCCGCACTTGACCGATTTGAGTTGGTCTATTACCGTTTTGGGAACACGGGGCATACCTGATTTCTGCGAGGTATGCCTGCCCCATTAACCGATCATGCGGTCGTCCTTTTCCTGGACCTGACCGTTCGACCGCTGAGTCCGCGTCGTCGCGGAGCCGGGGACCCACCATCACTCTGGGGTGAATCGGTACAGCCGTGCCGTAGGGCGACTTCCACGCCCGAACCCGTCAGCTAACCCGGTAGGCGGCTTGGAAGTAAGGGAGTAGACCCCCGTAATGCGAGCCCCCAAGACCTATCTTCGTGCTGCCCTGGTCACCGGAATCCTCGCCGTCTCAAGCGCCGCCGTCCCCGCGACGATGGCCGCGGCCCACGCGGAGACCCTTCCTGCCAGCGCGCAGGCGGCCAGCGTCAGCCCCCTCATGAAGCAGGCCGCCTCGCTGCCCAAGGTGAGCCCCCAGAAGCTTCTGACCATCGCCCAGAGCCAGGTCGGCGTCAGTGAGAACGCCAACGGCGGCGGTACCAAGTTCCACGAGTGGTACATGAAGTCGGAGCGGGCGAAGGAGACCGTCGCCCGTGACGGCGGCAGCGTCAACGCCTACGCCAACGCCCCCTGGTGCGACATGTTCGTCTCCTGGGTCGGCGAGCAGGCGGGCCTGCGCCCCGTCCTCGGCTGGGACGCCTACACCGTCCAGCACGCCAAGTGGTTCCAGGACAACCACCGCTGGGGCAACACGCCCCAGCCCGGTGCGGTCGTGTTCTTCGACTGGCACGGTGGCAAGGACATCTCCGGCATCGACCACGTCGGCTTCGTCATCAAGGACAACGGCGACGGCACCATCAAGACCGTCGAAGGCAACACCGGCAACGGCAAGGTCGAGATCCGCACCCGGCCGATGACCCAGGTGACGGGCTTCGGCTACCCCGTCTACACCGCCTGATGTCCGTCTGACAGACGCGACCCCACGGACGCCCCCGGCAGACCGCCGGGGGCGTTCCGCTGTCCGGATCAGGAGACCGCCGAGCGTGTGGGCGAATCCGATCTGAGCCTGCTCCGCGATCAACGGGCCGGCATCACGGGCAGTCGGTGCCGGATTGGGAACCGTACAGGCAGCCGCAGGGCCCGAGATCATCCGCCATCCGTCGGGTGTTCTGCCGAAATGGTGGCGTGGGTCGCGGCGAAGGCCAGGAGGAGGGTGGCGGTCCGCGGCGGATCCTCCAGCATGGGCGAGTGTCCGACACCGGGCAGCAACTCGACTCTCGCGCCCGGAACGGCGCGGTATTCGGCGGCGGATGAGGACCGCCATCTCTGGTCCTCCTCACCGAAGATCACCAGCAGCGGCTTGCCGAGGGGCGTCAGCCGATCCGGGAGCGCCCGCTGCTCCAGGTAGTCGTCGACCGCCTGCGACGTCGTGGTGAGCGCGTGGTAAGTCATGCCGCGCACATCGTCCACGAGCTGTTGTGGGATCTCGTAGCCGCGGCGGCTGAACGCGGTGCCCAGACCCTGGCGGACAATCGTGTCGGTCCGCAACCGCCACAGCAGTTGTCCGACGACGGGGACGAACAAGAGGCGGCCGACGAACCCGTCCGAGATGAAGGCGTCCGTGCGGGGCCCGGAGTCGATGAGCGCGAGCGCGGTCACCAGGTCGCGTCGTTGCTCGGCGAGAGCGGTGGCGACCGAGCCACCGGTGGAGTGGCCGACCACCATGGCCTGCTTCACGCCGAGCCGGTCCAGTGCCTCGCCGACCCGGCGTCCCTGCTCGGGGATCGCATAGCCCCCGCCGGCGGGCTTGGCTGACCGGCCGTGTCCGAGCAGGTCGATCCGGATGACGCGATAGGACTTCGCGAGCATCGGAGCCAGCGGTTCCCACCAGTTGGTCGACCCGGCGAGGCCGTGGATCAGTACGAGCGCCGGGGCATCGCGGGGGCCGTCCTGGCGCACGTAGACGCTCCCGCCGTCAAGAGGCAGGGTCGAATCTCCCGTGGCCTCGGCGTCCTGCCGCGACACCACCATCGCGTTCGCCACGAGCAGCCCGACGATCGCGAGGAGGATGGCCGGGCCGATGATGTGGCGCTTCCGGCGGCTTCCCGCGCGTCTCATGCCCGGCTCCCCGTCAGGAGACCGCGGATCGGCGTCGTCCAACCGGCGGGGTTATCGACCCCCGTAGAAGTAGTCATGGGCCCACTGTCGCCGTTCGTGCCGCCGGTGGATTGGACGAATGTTCCGCGTCAGCCGGCCCGCCAAGCAGGTGGGAACGGCGGTGACCTTGCTCGTCCGCATCAGGGAGTGGAGCGGCTCGCTCATCGTCAAGGACCGCACGGCCTGAGAAGGCGTATCCGGTCGGCACCGGCCACCCGGTCGTCGGCGGCATCCCCGCGCTACTCGCTGACGGCCACCTCGTCATGGCCTCGGCCGACAGATCGCCGCGCCGGCCGCCCTTGCGGGCGGCCGGCGCGGCGGCTCAGGTGAGGACGGAGACGGCCTGGCGTGCGGCTTCGGCGATCAGTGCGCTCTCCTGCGGGGCGTTGAATCCGCGGCGGTCGGACATGACGGCCAGCACGAGCGAGGCGGCATGCGGCGGCCACACGACGGCGATGTCGTTGACCCTGCCGTAGTTGCCGGTGCCGGTCTTGTCGGCCACCTTCCATCCCTTGGGCAGCCCGGCGCGGATGCGTTCGCCACCGGTGGTGTTGCGTACGAGCCAGTCTTTGAGCAGGGCGCGCTTGTCGGGGGTCAGCGCGTCGCCGAGCACGAGCTTCTGGTAGTCGGACGCGATCGCCCGGGGAGTCGTGGTGTCGCGCGGGTCCTTCGGGCGATCGCTGTTCAGCTCGGGCTCGTAGTTGTCCATGCGGCTGACGGTGTCTCCCAGCTCCCGCAGGTACGCGGTCAACTTCCGGGGGCCGCCGATGTCGCGCATCAGCAGGTTCCCGGCCGTGCCGTCGCTGTACCGGATGGCGGCGTCACAGAGTTGCCTGATGGTCATTCCGGTCGCGATGTGATTCCGGGTGATCGGCGAGATGGAGTTGACGTCGGCCTCGGTGTACGTGACGCGCGTGTCCAGGTGGCTGAGCGGGTTCCGGTGCAGGACCGCCGCCGCGGCGAGCGCCTTGAAGGTGGAGCAGAACGCGAACCGCTCGTCCGCGCGGTAGGCGACGGTGATGCCGGTGCCGGTGTCCAGGGCGTACACGCCGAGGCGAGCGCCGTGCCTGCGTTCGAGCGCCGCGAATCGCGAAACGTCCGGCGACTTGGCAGGGCGGGGAGTCGGGAGCGGGGACGGCTCGGCGGCCCGAGAACCGGTGGAGGGGCGACTGGGCGCCGGGGACGACGCGGACGCCGAGCGGTCACCTGCGTCGCACCCCGCCACCGGCAGGAGAGCCGCGGCCACCAGCAAAGCGCGGCGCGACAGGCCGGACTGCTCCTCGGACATTCGGTGGTACCTGCTTTCGCTCGCCCAGGCTTCTGCACGATCTCCGTTGGATCGGATGCCGCCCAGCAGACCAGAGCCGATCACGCGATGTCCAATATTGCCGTCGGTTCCGAATCGATCGGGGAATCAATATCGCGGCCGGTCAGACGGTATGCGGCGACCGGTGAGGTGATACGAAAGTCGCGGCTCACACGTCTTCGGTCGCGGACAAGGCCGTCGAAACGGCGACTTCCGGCGGAGTGAGGAGCGTCCGCGGGCCGATCCGCCGCCTCGCTGCGGCCTCCTAGCGTTGCCCCATGCGTCATGCCGTCCAACTCTTCGGGCTCTATCTGGTCGTCGCGGGCATCAGCGGAACGATCGACCGCCTCGCCGCGCAGCCGGTGATGGGCGCGTTCCTCAACTTCTTCAACCG
Source organism: Microtetraspora fusca (assembly GCF_001570365.1). Taxonomy (GTDB): domain Bacteria; phylum Actinomycetota; class Actinomycetes; order Streptosporangiales; family Streptosporangiaceae; genus Microtetraspora; species Microtetraspora fusca. Next base: position 99,189 of record NZ_BBYK01000058.1, read on the forward strand.
CGTCATCGTCCCGCGGGTGGACCTGTTCACCGGGTACGAGGTCTACGCGAACCTGGGGCTGGCGCTCCTCGGCGGCGTCATCATCGTCGCGGCGGACCGTCCCGGGAAGGCCTGACCAGGCCGGTCGGCGTTTGCCGCACTCCCCCGCGTGCGCTTTAATAAATGAACAGCCATTTATTAATAACGAACGGTCTCCCCTGGGCGCTCGGACGCGAGGGCGCGCTCGACGAGCGGTTCGGGAAGGAGATCCGCGGCGTGCTGTCCCCTCACACCCCTGCCACCCCGGATCTGGAGGAATCATGACGAATGCCCAAGCCCGACCCCTCGCTGGGAAAGTGGCCCTGGTCGCCGGCGGTACCCGAGGCGGAGGGCGCGGCATCGCCGTCGAACTCGGGGCCGCCGGCGCGACCGTGTACGTCACCGGCCGGAGCAGCGCGGCCGGGCGCTCGGAGATGGACCGCGCGGAGACGGTCGAGGAGACCGCCGAGCGGGTCGCCCGCGCGGGCGGCGTGGGCATCCCGGTCCGGACCGACCACAGCCGCCCCGAGGAGGTCCGCGCCCTGGTCGACCGGATCGCCTCCGAGCAGGACGGGCGGCTGGACATCCTGGTGAACTGCGTGTGGGGAGGCGATCCCCTGACCGACTGGGAGCACCCGCTGTGGGAGCAGGACCTGGACACCGGCCTGCGGCTGCTGCGCCAGGCCGTGGAGACCCACGTGATCACCAGCCGGTACGCGCTGCCGCTGATGGTGGCCCGCCGCGGCGGCCTGGTCGTCGAGGTCACCGACGGCAACACGGCCCGCTATCGCGGATCGTTCTTCTACGACCTGGCGAAGTCGGCGGTGATCCGCCTCGCCGTCGCGCAGGCGGCCGAGCTGAAGCCGTACGGCGTCGCGGCGGTCGCGATCACGCCCGGCTTCCTCCGCTCGGAGGCCGTGCTCGACCACTTCGGGGTCACCGAGGACACCTGGCGGGACGGCGCGGCGAAGGACCCGAACTTCGCCCACTCCGAGAGTCCGGCGTACCTGGGCCGGGCGGTCGCGGCGCTGGCCGCCGACCCGGACATCATGCGCAAGACCGGGCGGGCGCTCGCGACCTGGGGCTTGTACAAGGAGTACGGCTTCACCGACGCGGACGGGACGCAGCCCGACTTCGCCGCGTACTGGGCGGCCGCACTGGAAGCCGAGCACGGCCCGCTGGGCGAGCCGCTCTGACACCGCCCGCCGTCTAAGGCGTGCTCCGCCAAGTCATATGGCGGATGGGCTCCCCGATCATGACGCTTCGGCAGAAGTGGCGCGCTCAGCGCCGGGGCCGCGTACCGTCCGTCCTGGTACGCGGCCCGGCCGGCGCACCTTGTGGGTGAACGCCGTGAGGACTCCGGGGTCGGTATGTCGGCTACGGCCGACGGCGTGAGATCGCCCGGTCGAGCAGAACGGCCGGCACCGTGACCGCCGCCAGCCCCGCCCCCAATCCACGCGACGGACGTGATGCCGGCGCCCGCGTTCAGGGCGACCCCGGCGAGCGCGGGGACGAGGCTGATGCCGAGCTGGAACGCGGAGACGGTGGTGGCCCCGGCGAGCGTCGGCGCCTCCGACGCGATGGTGAACACCCGCCCGTAGATGGCCGGGTTCAGTACGAATCCGGCGATCCCGAGCGCCAGGACGAGGGGTACGACGGCCGACGCGTACGGGGCGAGGACCGCGAGCAGCACCGAGGCGGCCGCTATCCCGATCGCTCCGACCAGCAGCGCGTGGGTGGGCCGCCGATCGGCGATCCGGCCTCCGATGGAGAGGCCGATGAAGGCGCCGACGCCGAACAGCACGAGGATCGCGGGCACCCAGACGGCGGGGATGCCGGTGACGTCGGTCAGGAACGCCGCCAGGTAGTTGAACGAGATCATGTAGGCGGCGGTGCTGAGGAGGGTGGCCGCGTAGACGACCCAGAGTTGCGGCCGTCGCATGGTGCGCAGCTCGCCCCGTACGCTCGGCTCGGTCCTCGCGCCTGTCGCGGGCAGCGCGAGCAGGACCAGGACCGCGCCGAGGACGGTGAGGGCGGCCACGCCCCAGAACCCGCCCCGCCATCCGGTGAAGTAGCTGAGCATCGCTCCGGCCGGACCGCCGGCGATCATGGCGAGGCTGAGGCCGCTGACCACGACGCCGGAGGCGCGCGCGGTGCGGTCGGGGGTGACGAGGCTGATCGCGGTGACCGCCGCGACCGCCCAGTACCCCGCGTACGCGAGACCGCAGACGAAGCGGGTGGCCAGCAGCACCACGTAGCTGTCCGTGAGCAGGCCGATCGCCAGGGAGGCGGCGAAGACGGCCTGGGTGGCCACCAGCGTGGTGCGGCGCGGCCAGCGCAGCGTCAGGATGGCCAGGGGCGGCCCGCCGATGACCACCCCGACGGCGAACGCCGAGATCAGCGCGCCGGCGGAGGACAACGAGATCTGGAGATCCTCCGCGATCGCCGGCAGGACCCCGGCGAGCAGGAACTCCGCGCTGCCCATGGCGAACAGGCTGAACGCGAGCAGGTAGACGCCGAACGGCAGCCTCCCACGGGAGGCCGGCGCCCGCTGTGCGGTTTCGACGCTCACCGCCGCCCGCCCCCGCGGCTCGGACCGGTCGCGCCCGCGTTTATGACCTCTACATCACGATGTCTCTGCATCGTCGTCACCTCCGCCCGGGACTGTGACATCCGCGGTGGGCGAAGCGGAACATTCGTTGCCGAAACCGGGACGTCCGGGGCGGCCCTGTGTGCACGGCCGGCCGGTCCCCCTCCCGTCAGACCCGGGAGGCGACGCCGGCCAGCCGGTCCCCCAGGGAACTTCGCCGGTACAGGACCTGCCGTCCGTCGCGCGCCCGCGTGACCAGACCCGTGGCGTACAGCACCCGCAGGTGTTGGGAGACGGCGCTCGGCGTCACTCTGAGGCGGCGGGCGAGTTCGACCGTGGGCAGCGGCTCTTCGAGGAGGCGGAGCAGCCTCGCTCTGGGCGCGCCGAGAAGCGACACGAGGGCGGGCTCGTCGGTGGCGGGCGCCGCTGTCCAGAGGGTCGCCACTCCACGGCTGGGATAGACCAGCGACGGAGGTTCCTCGGGGCTGAGCGGAGGCGCGGGCTTGTGCGCGGAACACGGACGGCATGAGCAACAGACCTCGACCGGTCGCCGCCACGCGGTGATGGCTGATCATCTTGTCGATGTGCAGCACGCCGTCGTGCCAGCGCAGGCTCAGGTGCATTCCGGCGAACAGCGGCCAGTTGCCGCGCGCGGTACGTCATGTCGGCTTCCAGCACGAGGCGCATCTGCGGCCACATCGGCTTGACGGCGATCTCCCAGTACTGCCGGAGAAGTTCGCAGACGGCGTCGCGGAGGCGGACGACGGACGCGTCGTCGGCGGTGGCGTCACGGTCACGACCGCGTCCTCCCGCCGGCCGTACCTGTCGCTCCTGGCCGAACCACTGCGCCTGTTGCGCACCGAACCGGACCTGCGCCGGTCCTGCCTCTACCAGGCGGCCGTCTTCGCCGGGTTCTCCGCCGCGTGGACCTGCCTGGCGCTTCTGCTCACCGGTCCCGACTACGGCCTGGGAGCCGAGACCGCACAGGGCATCCCTCAACGGGCGCCACTGGAATGCGAGAAACGGGCCGCGGCCCAGGCCAAGGACAATCCGGCCGATCTGATCAGCCCTGGTGGGCGATCTGGATCAGGTTGCCGCAGGTGTCGTCGAACACCGCCGTGGTGACGGGCCCCATCTCCGTCGGCTCCTGGGTGAACCGCACCCCGAGCGCGAGAAGGCGCTCGTACTCCTCGTGGACGTCGTCGACGGCGAAGGAGGTGTAGGGGATGCCGTCCTTGACCAGCGCCTCCTTGAAGGGCTTGACGGCGGGGTGGCTGTCGGGCTCGAGGACCAGCTCGGTGCCGTCCTGGTCTTCCGGAGAGACCACGGTCAGCCAGCGGGCATCGCCGAGCGGGACCTCGGTCTTCTTCACGAAACCCAGCACCTCGGTGTAGAAGTGCAGGGCTTTGTCCTGGTCGTCCACAAGGACACTGGACAGGTGGATCCTCATCAGTCCTCCGGTTGGTCGCGCCTGATCCACCGCTCGGCGATGTGCTCCAGCGGTGCCGTGTTCAGGTCATGAAACTTGTAGCGTCCCTCCCGCCGGCTCTCGACCAGGCCGGAGGCTTCCAGCACGGCAAGGTGCTGGGAGACGGCCTGGCGCGACAAGCCGAGCTGGTGCTTCATGCTCAGCCGGGCGCAGATCTCGAACAGGGTCTGCCCCGACCGCTCGGCGAGTTCGTCGAGGATCTTCCTGCGGGTGGGGTCGGCCAAGGCTTTGAAGACGTCTTCGGCCATGCCCCCACTATAGGCAAGTGTCCACTTGCCTATCAAGTGAAGACACAGGTGGCTGACAACGTCGATGACACGACCGGCTTCGGCAGCGCGGTGAGCCGCTGCGCCGGCAGGTGGCCCCGTCGCCGATACCACCGCATCCCCTCGTAGTCCCCCACACGGACCTTGACCATCGCGAGCACACAACCGCTCGCCCGGAGACGTCCGCCCATGGTTGTCGGTGACGGCTGTCAGGATGGCCCGCATGACGATCACGGGGAACAGCACGCCGGCGGCCCAGGCCGCCGACCTCGCGCACGCCATGCTGACGGGTCCGGAGACACGTCTGGTCAGGAGGTCGCCACGATCCTCACCCATGAGCCGGATGCGGATCTCGTGCGCCGCCGGGAGGCGTTCCGGCCAGTGTACGAGGCGATCGTGGCACGCGTCGGCCAGCCCACGCTGCTCGGCGGCACCGCCTACGGGCCGAGCGTCCGCTGGTGCACGCGGGAGCGGATCCTCCTGCTGTCGGGCGATCACCGGCACGCGGCACTGTCGGCTCATGAGGCCCATACCTTCGCCAAACAGGAATGGTTCCCTTCGACACCACACCCCATAGCCGTCCGGACGGCACGCACGGCTTCGGGGACATGCCGTACACGTGGCAACTCGACCGTGGTGGCCCCGGCGTCGCACCCACATTCACCCACGACGGGAAGCCGATCGCCGAAACGTGGGAGCACGCCCAGAGCGCATTCGAGCTGATGCTCGCCTCATGGGCCGAGCAGATCCCGGTGCAGGCGCCGGGCGACTGGGTCGGCTTCAAACTGCGCGCCTCGCGCGACTGGCAGCGCGACATGATCATCTCCTACACCCACGGAGACCGGGGCCGCGAGTTCCGCGCCGCGGTCCCCGACCGGGACAGCCGTCAGACGCCGGAGCGGGCGGTCCAGATGCGCGAGCGCGGCTGGCGCATACTGGATCAGCATCAGTGGTGGCGCATCGAGTTGCCCGAGACGGATCCGCAGTCTCCCGCGGAGATCGCACGAGTGGTCATCGCGGACGTTCGGGCGCGTGGGGCAACGTGCCCAGACGAGCTGACCGCATGGGACATCAGCGCGGGTGATGACGGAGAGCTGTGGGCCCCGGGCCTCGGAGTGCTGACCCACCCCTCCCGAGGGGAGCACTACTGAACGCGCAGCAAGGCAGCAGTCGGCCGCGGACCGACCGCCACCTGAATCTGCCGACCTGCCGATAACCGGAGGCCGGGGACGCTGTCGGCGCAGGCCGGGCTGGGCCCGCCGGCCGAATTCTCCGGTTACGTGAAGTTCCTGTATCTTGTTGATCGTAAGGTGCAGCGCTCGTTCACGGGCGCGTCGGGACATTCGGTCGGCACGACAGCCTCAGTACAGGCTGTCTGGACCTCTCAGTGGAGAGTGTGCCCCGCCATGTCCACAACCTTCTCCCCACGCGCATGGGCGATCTTCTTACTCGTGGTCGCCGCCGATGTGCTCGACCTGCTCAGCACCACGGTGACCAACGTGGCCGCCCCCACCGTCGTGCGGGACCTCGGCGCCTCCTGGTCACTGGCTCCTGGCTCGGCGCGAGCTACACGCTCCCGATGGGCTCCCTCGTGATCGTCGGCGGCCGCCTGGGAGACCGGTTCGGTTGCCGGCGACTGTTCCTCATCGGGTTGGCGGGATTCACCCTCTGCTCGCTCGCGGACGCCCTGGCCGGCTCACCGTTCGAACTTGTGGCCTCCCGTACCGGACAGGGGGTGTTCGGCGGCCTGCTCATCCCTCAGGGGTTCGTCCTGCTGATGCGGGTGATCCCTCGTGAGTCGATGGGCAGGGTGTTCGGCCTGTTCGGGCCCCTGATCGCGGTGTCGTCGCTCAGCGGCCCCGTGGTCGCCGGGCTGTTGATCGAGGCCGATCCGTTCGGCCTGTCCTGGCGCTCGGTGTTCCTCCTCAACGTCCTGTCCGGAGTCCTGACGCTGGCGGCAGGGCTGCGGGTCATCCCGCCCTTCGGCGGCGATGGGTCGATCCGCATCCGGCCGGCCTCGTGTCGACGGTCTACCTGGCCACCGTCACGCCGAGCGTTCCGTCCAGCGGCGTTCTGCCCTGCCTGCTCCTCGCCCTGGGCATCACTGCGGCATGCGCGATGAGCATCCCGCTGCTTCCCCGCCGGGGAGCGCACGCCCACTGAGCCTTCCACGCCCCCGGAAGGCATCCGCATCCATATCCGTACCAATCACAGGAGTATTTCCATGATTCTCATCACCGGGGGCCGCGGCGCGGTCGCCACCCACCTGCTGGCCCTGCTGCTTCAGGCCGATCGCCCCGTACGCGTCGCCTCCAGCAATCCCGCAGAGCTGCAGGTCCCCGACGGCATCACAGCCGTCACCTGTAATCTCAGGGATCCTGCCACCTTCCCGGCCGCTCTCTCCGGGGTCACCGAGGTCTTCCTGTACGCCGAGGCTTCGCACATCGCCGAGTTCATCGACGCTGCCGTCACGGCCGGTGTCGAGCACGTCGTCCTGCTGTCCTCCGCCAGCGTGCTGAATCCCGACGCGGCCGATGATCCGCTGGCCAAGTCCCATCTCGACGTCGAGACCGCACTGCTCACCTCACCGCTCACCACCACGATCCTGCGCCCCGGTTCCTTCGCCGGTAACGCGGCCGGCTGGGCCTGGCCCATCAAGGCCGGCCGCCCGGTGAGCCTGCCCTACCCGGGCTCCTACACCGACCCCATTCACGAACGGGACATCGCCGAAGTGGCCTTCACCGTGCTCACCGACCCATGCCACCAGGGCCGGTGCCTCCACCTGACCGGCCCGGAAACCCTCACGTTCAGCGAACAGATCGAGCAACTCGCCGAGATCACCGGCCGGCCGATCACCATCGACCACGTCACCCCCGAGGAATGGAAGCAGGAAATGGCCGACTACATCCCCGGTCAGTACGCGGACGCCCTGCTCGACTACTGGCAGGCCCATGACGGCCGCCCCGCGTCCCTGACCGACACCGTCGAGCAGCTCACCGGCCATGCTCCCCGCACTTTCGCCACCTGGGTGCGCGACCACGCCACGGCCTTCATCGGGTAGCACCCGAAAGCACACGACCGGGCACGTCCTCACGGGCGTGCCCACCCATCCAGCCGGTGTCGCCTGACGCGGAAATGGGGCCCGGCTGGTCAGTGGCCTCTACGCGGCGGGGTGTCAGGCCCCGCCGCGTCCGCTGGGGGCGTCGTAGACCAGGGTGTATCGCCAGAACAGGCGACGCCGGATCCGGGCGCCGGGCAGCTCCCGTGCGGCCGCGGCTCGGATCTCGGCCAGGGTCTCCCGGGGATCGGCGGTGGGCGCCGTCATGTGCGACGGCAGCGCGTCGGCGCGTACCGGGTGCTTGATCAGCCCCATGACCGGGTTGGCGACCATGGCAGGCAAGGCGGCGAGCACGTCGGCGGGGCCGGCCTCCCGGTAGCAGCCGACGACCACGAGGCGTCCGCCCGCGGTGAGACAGCCGCGCAGTTCGCGCAAGGTGGGCACCAGCGGAAGGTGGTGCAGGACGGCGACGAGGGTGACGGCGTCCCAGCGCCGCTGCGGGTCGCGCCCGGCGAAGCCGGTTTGGACGATGGTGACCGCGGGGTCGTCGGCGAAGCGCTCCGCCGCGGCACGGGCGGTCGCGGGATCGGGTTCGAGCCCGGTGACGGTGACGGTGGCGGCGCGGCGGCGGAGCAGAGCGGCGAGGTTGCCCGTGCCGCACCCGACGTCGAGGACGTGGCGGGCCCCGGACGCGGCCACCCGGTTCGCGACCCAGCGGCCGTAGTGGTCGTTGTGGCTCCACGGGTGCCGGCGGTTGAAACGATCGAGGTGGGACAGCAGCGCCATGACGGTCACCTTAGCGATCACCGTTCACGCTCGTTCTTGCTCGAGTTCGTCGGCAAGCAGGTGCCCGGCGACAGCGGTGGATCGGGTGGCGGTGCTGTGGGAGCCCCCAAGATCAATGAAAGGCGGAGTGCGGGTGTGAGTAGTTGGCGTACAGAGGCCGCACTATCTCACGTGAACGATGCCGCCCTTCAGTTCTCATAAATGAGCGTTTTCTGAAGAGGCTGTTGGGGTGCCGCACCGTTCGGCTTTTGCGGGCCGGTCACCCTGGGGCCTTTCCGGTGCGGCCTGTCACTCTCCCGCACGGACGATCATCTTCCCCATGTTTTCACCCCGCAGCGCCCCCAGGAAAGCGGCGGCCATGTTCTCGAAACCGTCGACCACCGTTTCCTGTGGCACCAGTGCTCCGGAGCGTATATGCGGGACGGCGAAGTCCTCCAGGAGCGACTGGGCGTCATTGTGGTCACGGACCAGCACGCCTTCCAGGCGCAGGGACTTTCCGACCACGTCGAAGAGGTTGCGCGGGGCGGGCGGGGGTGTGTCGAGGGAGTGGTACTGGGCGATCGCCCCCACCCAGGCGATGCGGCCGAAGTCGCGCAGCGAGCCGATGGCAGCCTCCAGGTGGTCACCGCCGACGTTCTCCACCGCCGCATCGAGACCGTCCGGGGCAGCCGAAGCGAGCAGGTCGGAGACGGGGCCGTCGTGGTAGTCGAAGGCCGCGTCGAAGCCCAGGTCCTCCACCAGCCGCTTGACCTTCACCGGTGATCCCACGCTGCCCACGATGCGACCTGCGCCCATCAGCCGGGAGAACTGGCCCACCGCCGTGCCGACGCCGCTCGCCGCGGCGGAGACGAAGAGGTCCTCCCCCGGCTGCAGCCGCAGGGTGCGAGTCAGAGCCACGTACGCGGTCAGGCCAGTGCCGCCCAGGACGGACAGGTAGGCGGTGAGGGGCACGCCGGCATAGCGCGGCAGCACCCGCACCGTCGAGGCCTCCACCAGCGCGTGGGTGCGCCAGCCCTTGCGGTGCAGGACGAGGTCGCCCGGGGCGAGGGACGGGGCGGCGGAGGTCAGGACGCGGCCGATGGTGCGGCCTTCGAGCGGTGCGTCCAGGTCCCACCAGCTCACGCCGCCAGGAAGGCCGGCCTGATCCATCAGTTCACGCATGTAGGGGTCAACGGACAACAGGATGTTCTCGACCAGGGCCGTGCCGGGCGACGGCGCGTCGAGTACGTGCTCGGTGAAGGCGAAGTCGGACAGGGACGGGAAACCGGAGGGGCGTGCAACCTGGTGCACGGCCTGTGCTGTGATCGTCATGGTCACGACGCTACGGGGGACCCCCGGGCTCGGGCAGACCGTATTATTCATGGCTCTACCGCTGAACATGAAAGGCTCTCATGGCAGAGCTCACCCCCGCCGAGCTGCGCATCCTGGTGTCCGTGAGCGACGAGGGCGGCTTCACCGCGGCCGGGACCACTCTGGGCATGACCCAGTCCGCTGTCTCCCACGCCGTCCGCGGCATGGAGCGCAAGCTCGGTACGGTGCTCTTCGCCCGCGCCCGCACCGGCGCCACGCCCACCCCGGCCGGTGAGCGTGCTGCCGCGCACGCCCGCCGGATCCTGCGGCTGTACGAGGTGATGGTCGCCGAGGTCCGCGCCGACAACGCCACGGGCGCTGTGCTTTCCGGCCCGCTGCACGTGGCTGCCTTCCGCAGCGCGGCGCTCCACCTGCTCCCGGACGCCCTGGAGCGACTGGCCCGACGGCACCCTGGCCTGAGGCCGGAGGTCCGGGTGGTCCGGGACGTGGGCCCCGGGCCGGCCGGTGAAGTAGCTGATGGGCGCGCCGATCTGGCGATCGCGACGCTCGGCGGGTCTACCCCCATGCCGGCAGGATTGATCACGGGCGATCTGCTGGAGGAGGCATACGCCTTGGCCCATCCCAGCGGCCACACGGCTCCTCGCAGTCTGCCGCTCGTCGACTGGCAGGAGAACTGCTCCTCCTACACCGCCGCCTGGTGGTCCGCCCAGGACTGGCTGCCCCCCGCCACCATCACCGCCGAGGACGACGGAACGGTACTGGCTCTGGTCGCTCAGGGACGGGGCATGGCCGTCATGCCCGAGCTCTCGCTGCGCGACGCACCCCCGTCCGTCGAGACCGTCGACCTCGGCCCCGACCGCCCCACCCGACGTATCGGCTACGCCACGACACCGGAGCTGGCCCGCACGGCAGGGGTCCGCGCGCTCATACGGGAATTGCGAGCGGGAAAGCCCAGTGCGCTCCCCGGGCGGACGCCCGGCCTGCACCGGGGACGGTGAACGGCCCAGAGTGCGCCTGCCGTCAGTCTTCTTTTCCTCCTCTGCAGCGCCCGGGCCCCGGAAAGGGCGCAGTCCCTGGCCGGGGCCGCTGGCCTTGATGTTGCACAGGTAGCGGCACAGGAAGTGGAGTGGGGCCGGTCCCCGGTGAACGGACTCGGTCCTTGCGCACCCGGCGTGACCCATCCGGGGCGTCACCAAGAGCGGCCTTTGCCCGGGTGGAGCGTCACGCCGTAGGCCGGGGGGCCTGTCCGCCATCGCCGGCGGGCGCCTCGTCGTGGCGGTTCGCCCGGAACTCGGCCGCGACCGCGCGCTCGCGAAGCTGGGCCGACTCCGCCCTGGCCGCATCGAGCTGCGCCCGCATGTCCTGCAGGCGCGCCCGCTCCAGGGCCAGCTCGGCCTGGAGCCGCTCCCGCTCCGCCGCGTCCGAGCGCGCGCGCTCCGCGGCCGTGTCCAGCTCCTCGCGGGCGGCGCGGGTGTCGGCGGCGGCCTTCGCGGCCTCGGCCTGAGCCCGCGAGGTCTCCGCTACGGCGAGGGCACGGGCCGACTCGGCGGCCTCGGCCCGGTCCCGCTCCCCGTCCGCGCGGGTGACGGCCCGGTCGCGCTCCGCCTCCGCGGCCTGGGCCCGCGCGATGGCGGCGGCGGTCGCCTGCTCGGCCTCCCGATGCGCCCGGCGCGCCATCTCCGCCTCTGTTTTCGCGGTCTCGGCGTCGGCGCGGGCCCGCTCGCTCTCCTGCCGTGCCTGTACGGCGTCCGCCTGGGCCTGCTGTACCTCGGCGGTGGCGCGCTCGGTGTGCTCCGCGAGCTCATGTAGCGCCTTGTCCCGGGCGGTCTCGGCGAGGTCGGCGCGCTTGCGGGCGTCCTCGACCGCCTGCTTGGCCATCCGTTCGGTCGTCGCGGCCTCACGCAGCGCGGCGAGCGCCTGCTCCCTTGCGGTCTCGGCGTCGGCGAACGCCGTGTCACGCTCCCCGTGCGCCTCCTCGGTCTGGCGGCGGGCCTCCTCCGCCTCCCGCTTCGCCTCCTCGGTCGCCTCGCGGGCCAGCCGTACCTGCTCGAACGCCTGCTCCCGCTCGGTGCGGGCGATGGCGACGCGGGTGTGCGCCTCGGCCTGTACCGCGCTCAGCCGCGCCTCCACTCCGGCGGGGCTCAACTCGTCGGCCAGGACGTGCGCGAGCGGAGCGATCGCCGCGGCCAGCCCCTTCTCCATCCGCTCGTAGAGGTCCTCGGCGCGGGCGAGCGCGCCTTCGAGCCCCGGCGTCGCCCGGCGCAGCTCGCGCTCGCGCTTGGCCGCGACCTGGCAGTCGCCCTCCGGGCAGTACTCGCGGGGTCTCCCCCGCCCCGGCCGTTGCTCGACGGGCATGCCGCAGTGCTTGCACGGCGTCGCCGCCGGAGAGGTCGTCATGGTCGCCAACTCTAGCAATTTCTGGATTTCTGGAAACTGGAAAACAGAAAAGGCGAGATCTTGTGTGAGAGGATGTGTCGATCACTTGGGAGAATGTCAATTCCCGCAAGTAACCGCGAATCCGCACGATGGCGGACGTCGCGAAGCCGGTGATGTCCTGTCTCACGAGACCTGGCGTACGTCTCAGAGAGTTGGCAGCCGCACGGTCACACGCCAACTCGTTTGTGAAGCGCTCCGGCTTCGGCGGAGGCAGAAGGCGCCCGACCGGGCACCACCAGCGATGAATCGGCCGAGTTGGAGCGTCTGTGGTGGGAGAACGCCGCCAGCGGCAGAGCGCGGCCATCACCGCGCACCTGGTCGCCGCCGCCCCGCTCGGAGAAGAGGCCCGTTCCGCCCTGCCCCAGCTCACCGCGGTGCTCACCGAGCTGCCCCGCAGGCTGGAGGAGGCCGAGAGCGGCGCGCCGGCCCAGATCGAGGCCGCCGAACAGGAGGCCGCCGACGCCCGCGTCGACGCCGACTCTGACCTCCGCGACCAAGGCGTTCAACGTGCCGGGGGTACGCTGCGCCGTCGCGCACATCGGCGCGGCCGACGTGCGCGTGGCCCTTTCGGGCCCGACCTATCTGTACGGCGAGCCCAACACCTTCGGCGTGGCCGCCACCTTGGCGGCCTGGCGGGACGGTGACTCCTGGCTGTCACAGCTGCGGCCGGTCCTGGACCGGAACGCCGCGCTGGTGCATGAGGGGCTGCCGCGGGGCATCGGATACCGCGTCCCGGAGGCCGGCTTTCTCGCCTGGCTGGACTGCCGCGCCCTCGATCTCCCCACCGACCCGCACACATTCTTTCTGGAGAAAGCCCGTGTCCTGCTGAATGACGGCCAGACCTTCGGGCCCGGCGGCGAGGGCTTCGTCAGGCTCAACTTCGGTACGTCACCGGACCTCCTGCGGGACATCCTGGGCCGTATGCGCGAGGCCGTGGGCTGATCGCGCCCTCCGGGCGAGCCGGCCGCGAGAGCTACTTGTCACTTCCTGGCCGTGCCCGCGCTTATCGCCGTAGCCGGACCGGCCGGATCGGCGTCCGCAGGCGCCTCGTCACGGTTCCTCGCGGATGACGCCTTTCGACAGGAGTGCCTCACGGCGCACAACACCTATCGCGCGGCACGGGGTACCCGCGCTGCAAACTGAGCCGGAGGGCGTCGAAGCGGCCAAGAAATCCGCTGCCTATTACCCCCAAAAGGGAACCATCGACCACAGCTCGCCAATTGCCCCGGCGCAGGCCGCCGCGCGGGTCGCCGAAGCCGAGTGGGGACTGCCCACGGGCGGCCCCGCACCAGCCGGATACGTCGACTAGTCGGTGTCGTGGGTGACGAGCAGGCTGAGGACGGTTCCGCGCGGGCTGAGCGCGCCGATCGCGAGTTCCCGATACACCCAGTACGGCTGCCGCCGGATGATCCGGAACACCGTCCATCGCCATCGAGCGGCGAGTTCGTTGATCCGGCGGACGTACGCGCCCGCCGGGGCGCGTACGAGGCCGGCGACCGACTGCCACGCCGCGAGCCTGCCGTATCCGCCGCGGAGGCCAGGAGAGTAGCTGGCGTCGCAGTAGGCCACGGCGAACAGCTCGCTCACCACCGCGTCCAGGCCCGTCATCGCGCCGTACAGCGCGATCTGGGCACGGAGCGCGCCCGGCGGGAACGCGTTCACCCCCAGCGGCGTCAGGGCCTGGGGATCGATCTGCCGAGGAAGCTCGATGACGGCCGCCACCCCCGGCGCGCTCCAGTGCTCCACCGCGGAGGCGATGCGCCGCTCGTCCTCCCGCGTGCTGACGATCCTCGGCGCGCGGTCCGGAGAACCCCGGCCCGCGAGCCAGGCGTCCCGCTCCGGAGGCTCCGGGAGAGCCTGCTCGCCGCGTGGCGTCCAGCCGGGACCGAGGACGGCCGCGTCCATCCGCCGCTCTCCCCGGGTGCGCTTCAGGGGTAGTCCGGCCAGGGGGTGACCGAGTCCCCGTAGGGCGTCCGCGCATCGCGCCGCCGCCGGCACCCTGACCAGGGTGACGCGGCGTGCCACCAGCTCCTGGATGAGGCAGGCGACCAGCTCGGCCCACGCGCCCGGCTCCTCTGGCGGGTGCTCCAGCAGCGGCACCAGGTGGTGGACCCGCCGCCGCTCCGCCAGCAGCGCGGCCAGGTCGCGGACCCGGCCCCCCTGCTGCTCGTCGGCGTACTGGTCGCGCACCAGCTCGGCCAGCGACGCGGCGTCGCCCGGGACACGCGCCAGAGCCCGCTCGTGCGGCCCGCCCCTTCTCTCATGCACGGTCATGAAGTCCCTGACGTGATCCCGCTGACATGGTCGCCCTCTCGTACTGGCCCTGGCCCAGTGTTCGTCGCCGCACGCCCACGCTGGCGGCGACCGCACTCGACCTTCACATGCCAGAGCGTAGATCGGCCAGCGCATGTGAACGCGGCCATGGCCTCACCGGGGATCGGCGCGATCACATCGAAGTAGGAGGCGGATGGCTGGCGTCGCGCCTTCGCGACTGGTCCCGGATCCACTGTCCCTGCGGCGTGCGGAGCACCTGCTCAGCCTGCTGAACGGTCATCGGCTGCCTGATCGTCCTGCGGCCGCCGCCGCATCGCTGCCGAGGCAGTGCGCGATCGGCTGAAGGACGTCTTGGATGATGAGCGCTGACGCTGACAGAGCCCGGCACACCGAGGAGTTGGAGCGGCTACGGCAAGCGTTCCAGAGCGCCGACGCCGAAGCGCGGGCGTACATTGCCACGCTGGAGCGCGACCTGGCGCTGGCCCACGCCCTGGGTGAGCAGGCAGCCGACCAGCGCGAGCGGGCCGACCGCGCTGAGGCCGACATCGAGCGGGCACACGCAGACGTCCAGGCCGCCGAGGTCCGGACCCGGCGCATGAGCGCTTGGCGTAGGTGACCCGGGAGCATCGCGAGCAGGTCGACGCCTTCCGCGCCGACCTCACCACAGCCCGGCAGGAGGTCGCGACGGCCAAGGCCGAGGTTGCCGAGGCAGCGGCCGACGCACGCACGACGCATGCTCGCGCCGAGGAGGCCATCGGCGAGCGTGAGGCGATCCAACGGGAACTGGACGAGCTGAGGCGCCTCGTGGAGACGTTCCGTACCCGTGACCAGTCCGAACAGCACCACGCTGGCCTGCCGGAGCCCCCGCAAGAGACCTGACCTGTCCCCCGCTCCCCCGCTGGGCGTCACGCTGTCGTTGCCCGGTGACGGTCGAATGACCGGTGGACGGCAGGGCGCGCTGAACCAGTGCCTCATCAGACGGCAGCATGATGTCGGCATGCACGTGTGCGGCTTGTCCGGAAAGATCTGCTCATGGGCAAGGACGTGCAAGGCTACGTCACCGACGAGTGGTTCGACCGGTACCTGACCGAACGCCGCTGCGATCGGGCCGGGTCAGCGCCGGTTTCCAGGGGCTACCGCTTACTTGTGTGATAGACGGTCTTTCGCGATTTGCCGGGATAGACGATGACCAGATGCTCCTCGACCGGCAGCTCGGACACGGACATCATGGCCTCCTCCTGGTCGCGTACGTAGATGCGGACGCGGTAGCGGCCGGGCCCGGAGACGGCGAGCTCGGGCAGCGGGTCGCCCCTTTCCCACGATGTGAGCCCGAGCTTGCCGGATGGGCTGGTGATCCCGGTCTCGACGACCGCCTCCCATCCCGCCAGCCGCACGCGGGGAGCACGGCGCAGCACCTTGACCGTCAGGCAGACGGAAGAGTTCTCCACCGCCGTGGTGACCGAGACCCTGTGGGCGGACAGGTCCCAGAGGATCGCCTCGGCCGCCTTGTCCAGGGCGTACGACGGCTCCTCTTCGCCCTCGAAGTCACCGTCCTCGATGAAGTAGCCGCCGCCTTCGCCGACGAACAGTGCCGTGGTCGCCTGTCGCACGCCCCGCAGCCGCCGCGCCGGGTCCGTGCAGTGCGAAGTCATCACCGCCTGGTATTCCTCTTCCAGCCGCTCCGGATCGTCCTCCGACAGCGTCAGCCCCGGCCACGTACGCGCGACTGCGCCGGGGCAGAGGAACACCAGCACCCTCATGACCATGTAGTTCCAGTCGTCCGCACCGGCCTCGTCGAGCACTGTGCGGACGCGGCGTTCGGTGGTGGGCCGTCCGGCGACGCTGCAGAGAGCGCGGCCCGCCACGAGCTTTTCCCGGTCGGGGAGCTTCGCGAGCCGCGACGCGAAGCCGCCGGCAGCCCTGGCGAGGCAGAGGAATGCGCGCTCGCGGTCACCGGGCGCGGTGTCGCCGTAGGAGCGGTGCTCGTCGGTCCACTGATCACAGACCGGTTCTGTGGCGTCCCGGTCTCCGTCTCTTGCCGTGTCCCGGGCCCCTTCGACTTCCCCCATGTCATAGCCACCGTGGTAGCCGATGGACCGCGCCGCGACGTCAGCGCCGGTGAAGCGGATGTCCGGCCCCTGGTCCACCCCGATCAGACCGAGCAGGAGGCAGCACACCACGACGACCCCGGCCGTACGGCGCAACCGGATGAGGCGCGCAGACGCGGGGCCGGCGGGCCGCACCGCGAGCAGGATGAGGACCGCGCAGACTGTCCAGCAGGCGCTCATGCTGAGGTTCCACACGGCCGTATGCCGCCACACCTCCCAGCATCCGGCGCCGACCGTGAAAAGGTCGTACGCGAGGAGCGCCGGTTCGAGAAGGGCCGGGAGCAGCACATACGCCGACACGACACGGGCCGCGACGCGGCTCGGCCGTTCCCCGCGGGTGACCAGCCAGAGCGTAGAAGCGAGAGGGACGGCGAGGAAGTTCCACCTCAGGAGCGCCGCCGCTGTCGACGGCCAGTAGACCTCGGTCTGGAACTCGAAGGCCGGGCAGGTGGGCGGGTTGCCCACCATGAAACTGATGGTGGTCAGCACCGAGTCGGGGAGTACCCACAGCGCCAGGGGCGGCAGCGCCATCACGGTCGCGACCGTCCAGAGCCGGAGCCCGCGTGACCGCCACATGTGAACCGACTCCTCGCCGCCCGGACAGAGCAGACGCACCTTATCCAGGAAGGGATCTTGATGTGCCGATAAGTGGGAATTGGATGGTCGTCGCGCCGTAACCGTCTCTGGGCCGTGACCCGGATTCGTTTCCCGGGCTGCCGGCTATGTCGGCTGGGCCGGTTCCCCGACGACGCGGAGGGGGTCGAGCATGCTGTGCCGCTCAAGGACATCGCCGACGCGGGCGTGCCAGCGTGGGTGCCGGGCGACACGACCGGGCCGCCCTCCCCGCAGGTGGTGTTGACACCGTCGCGGTACAGGCTGGCGACGCCGGTGCAGCAGACTCCGTGTGGGATGAGGGACTCCTTCGGGGAGGTTTCCGCTCTGCAAGGGGATCGGTCACCTCCCCTCCAGGGGCATGCGGCCCTTGGAAACCGCCACTCTTCAGTTATCTTGGGGCTCTTGGCGAGGTTGCAGGCTGCGCACGCAGGGGTTCCGTTGGGTGTCGGACGTCCGGTCATCACCGGGAGCTGAGCCAATGACGATCACCAGCCCCGACAAGGAGGATCGGTGGACATCCAAGGCCAGATGCTTAACGTCCGCCGTACGCTCGACGCCGCCGGCCACAGCCGCAATCAAGGCCAAGGCGGCTACGAGCTCAGCGTCGACGACGGCAAGATCGTGATCCGCCACGACCTCCGCCCCGGCGAAACACGCCAGCTCAGATACAAGGTGATCCGCCGGTACGCGTGGGCGCTGGAAGACGCCGGATACTCCACATGGATTATCGGCCTCACCGACGGCGCATCCCGGATCATCATCCACGGCAGACCCTCCTACGCTTCGGGCGCCTGAACCGGCGACAACCGGCCGATCATTCGCCTCGTCCGACATCACGATGGACGCCAACACCGTCAACGCCGCCGCAGCCATAGCGGCCATCGGCGATGTCGGGGGCCGGTGCGGTAGAGCTGGCAGGCACAGCCGAGGGCGCCTTCGGGGCTGCCGGCGAAGCCGCCTGCTGTCCGCCTTGGACGGTGACGAGCGGATGGCCGGCCATCACCGGGTGCTGGCCGTACGGGCGCATCTGCTGGAGAAGACCGGCGACACGGCCGGGGCGTACGAACATCTCCGGCGCGCCGCGAAGTTCACCGCCAGCATCGCCGCGCGGCGCTACCTCGAATCCCGGGCCGGCAGGGTGGCCGCCCGGCGGCCGGATTGAAGCGTCCAGCCGATGCTGACGCCGCCGGGCCCCCGCGGTGCGGTGGAGATGGCAGGGGGTGGCCGGTGCGGGCCGCGAATGGGCGGGCGCATGCGCCCATTCGTTTGGGTTCTCGTCCCAGATCATCCCGAGCTTGGCCAGCCCGATGGTCGGGCAGCGCCGATTAGCGCTGTGCAGATGTCGAGATCTCACCGTTGGTACCGACTCTCGGGTGAACGGTGCCCACAAGCGCCGCAGCCAAAGATCGAGAGGGCATGAACATCATGCAGAAGCTTGTGCAACAGGCCATTGACCAACTGGTGGAGTCGGGCTCCGAGCTGGGTATCCAGGTCGCGGTGTACCAGCACGGTGAGCTGGTGGTGGACGCGGTGGCAGGTGTCGCCGATCCGGACAGCGGCCGTCCGGTCACCTCGGACATCCCGTTCTACAGTGCTTCCACTGGCAAGGGTGTGACTGCGACGGTGGTGCACGTCCTCGCAGACCGCGGCGCCCTTGACTATGACACGCCGATCGTGGAGCTCTGGCCCGAGTTCGGCGCCCACGGCAAGAGCAAGGCGACCATCCGCCACGCGCTGACCCACTCCATCGGCGTCCCGGCGGTGCCGTCCGACCTCACGGTGCAGGACCTGGCTGATTGGGACAGGATGTGTGCCCTGATCGCCAGCTCCGAGCCCTGGTGGGAGCCGGGGACCAAGACCGGCTACCACGCGATGACCTGGGGCTTCGTGATGGGCGAAATCGTCCGTCGGGCCACCGACAAGCCGATCTCGCACGTACTCAGGCAGGAGGTGGCGGCTCCGCTGGGCATCGCCGACGAGCTGTTCTTCGGCGTCCCGGAGTCCGAGCTCGGCCGGCTCGCCCGACTCGAGGAGGCGCCCGGTTCCGCCGCGATGATGGCAGCGGTGCCCGCCGACCTGCCGATGTTCAAGGCCACGCCGCCCGCCGTGACCCCCAGCGCCG
This sequence comes from Microtetraspora fusca, assembly GCF_001570365.1. GTDB lineage: Bacteria > Actinomycetota > Actinomycetes > Streptosporangiales > Streptosporangiaceae > Microtetraspora > Microtetraspora fusca. The sequence continues at coordinate 118,262 of NZ_BBYK01000058.1, forward strand.
AATACGGCAACAACCCCGTGGTGCTCGCTTCGGACATTCCCTCGGGCGGCACGATGTCCGCCCGCGCGGTGGCCAGGATGTACGCCGCGCTGCTTGGTGAGGTGGATGGTGTCCGGCTGGTCTCGGACGAGCGGCTGCGTGAGGTCACAGCCCTGGCCACGGCCGATGTCGACCAAATGGTCGGCTTCCCGATGCCGCGCGCGCTGGGCTACAACCTCGGCCGGCCCGGAGCCGACCCGCAGGAGACGCTGAGCGTTTTCGGCATGCCCGGCATGGGAGGCAGCGCGGCGTATGCCGACACCGCGACCGGCATCTCCTTCGCGCTGACCAAGAACCGGTTCTTCCCTGGTCCTTCCGTCGCGGTCAATCAGATCAGCGAGCTGGTCGCGAAGGCCGCCACCAGCTGAGACTCTCCGGTCGGGCCCGGCTGCGGCCAGGCGGTGCGGGCACGGCCGGTCAGCCTCCGGGCCTGTGCGGTCCAGGTGGACTCGGCGGGTGTGGGCATGGCGGCCATCCTGCCCGATCTGGATGACGTGTCCGGTGGATGGGCGGTTCGCGGTGGCCGTCGCGGATACGGCAGCCTGCCGCTGTCTTGATCCACTTGTCGCGATCGGCCTGTTTGCCATGCCCGTTGCGGCTGCGGGTCGATCTCTGTGACCGCTGCCGAACGCAAACGGTTGAAGAAGGCGGCCTCGGGCCACCGAAGCGAGTACCGGGCGCGGGTGCGCGCGCAGATCGTGCTGCTGGCCACACGCGGCTGGGCCAACGCGCGCATCGCCCGGCAGGTCGGGTGCACCTGGACACCGTGCGGATGTGGCGAGGCCGGCTCGCCGAGCACCGGCTGGCCCGGGTTGGCAGACCGCCGCCGCTCGGGACGCCCGAGCGCCTTTCCTCACACCGCGCGCAGAAGGCCGCCGACCGGCTCACCGCCGCGTTCCCGAACGCGGTGATGGTCCACACGCCCGTCCACGCCTCCTGGCTCAATCAGGTCGAGATCTACTTCTCCGCCGTGCAGCGCAAGGTCACGCACAACGACTTCACCGACCTTGCCCAGGTCGGGGACCGGCTCCGAGCCTTCGAAGACCGCTACAACGCCACGGGCACAGCCATTCCAGTGGAAGTTCACCACCTCCGACCTGGACGAACTGCTGGCCAGGCTCGACCGGCACACCGCCGATCACAGGAAGAATCCTCGTTCTGCCTCGCCGCATGATCACCCCCGAAGGACTTCCGGAGCCGACCTCTAAGTAGACTGCTTCGCATGAGGTTGCCCGAATCAGACAGGGAAGGGCTGCCGGCCCGCCGGTAGCCCGAGATGCCCTAGATCCCCCTTTCGCGACCGTTCGCGCAGCGCTTTCGCCGCGCCGTCGCTGAGCCTCACGCATCCGAGCGCCGGTGGTGCCGAACGTCCTGTTCCCACCACCTCTTTCGGAAGGCATCCTCATGCCTGTTCTGCTGTACCTGCTTGCCGTCGCCGTCTTCGCCCAGGGAACCTCCGAGTTCGTCCTGGCCGGCCTTCTTCCCGGCATCTCGCGCGATCTCGGCGTCTCCCTCGGAGAAGCGGGGCTTCTCACCTCCGGGTTCGCCCTCGGCATGGTCGTCGGCGCTCCGGCCATGGCGCTCGCCGGCCGCCGCCTCTCCCCGCGCTGGACGCTGACCGGCTTCCTCGCGCTGTTCATCGCGGCGCACGCGGTCGGCGCCCTCTCGGGCGACTTCGGCGTGCTGTTGGCGAGCCGCGTGATCGCGGCCCTGGCGAATGCGGGCTTCCTGGCCGTCACACTCTCGACCGTGCTCGCGCTGGTCCCGGCCGACCGTCAGGCCAGGGCCCTGTCGGTCGTGCTCGGGGGCACCACCCTCGCGCTCATCGCGGGCGTGCCCGGCGGCGCGGCCATCGGCGAGCTGCTGGGCTGGCGCGCCGCGCTCTGGGCGATCGCCGCCCTGTGCGTTCCCGCGCTGCTGGTCGTCGCGGTGGCCACGCCGACCCGCTTCACGGGCACCGCCGAGACCGGATCCGCGTCACTCCGCCAGGAGCTCGCGGTGCTGCGGAACCACCCGGCGCAGGCGAGCATCGTGCTCGCCGTACTCGTGAACGCCGCCACGTTCTGCACGTTCACGTATCTGGCGCCGCTCGCGACCGACGTCGCCGTGCTGGCGCCGGGCGCCGTCCCGCTCCTGCTCGCCGTCTTCGGCGTCGGCACGTTCGTCGGCGTCAGCGTCACCGGCCGGCTCGGCGACCGCCACTGGCGCAGGCTGATCGGCGTGACCGCGCCGGTCCTCCTGCTCGGCTGGATCGTCGTCGCGCTGACCGCTCAGCACGCCGTCGCACTGTGGGTGCTGGCGCCGGTGATGGGCGGGCTGTCGTTCGCGCTGGGCAGCACGCTCATCGCGCGCATCGCGGTGACGACGCGAGCCGCACCCACCATGGGCGGCTCGTTCTCGACCGTGGCGCTGAACCTCGGCGCGATCCTCGGGCCGGCGACCGGCGGGATGGCCATCGGCATCCAGGGCCCGCGGGGCCCGGTCCTCGTGAGCGCGGCGTTCGTGCTCCTGGCGCTCGCGTGCTGGTGGGCGGTGTCACGCGCGCTCCGCGGGGACGCCGTCCCGTCGATGCGCGCGTAGCGGAGTCGTCCGGCGGCCGCACCCGAACCCGGTGCCGCCGCCGGACACCGATGCCGATGGCCACCGCACCCGCGCCGAGGACCTAGATGACGAGTAGCGGCCGAAGCCCTTGGACTCAATCATCCAGGCGTTGGGGTCGCAGACCTGGTTACTGTTCGTCGACGAACACGGGATCGACGGGTACGTCCAGCGCGCCATCTCCAGCCTCTGCTTGTAGCTCCAACGCACCTCGGCCCCATGCGGGACCTTCACCGACTGAACGTAGGACGCCTCCTGGTTACCCTGCTGGATGAACCATCCGGTGCTCCACTTCAGGGAGTACCTTCCGGGCGAGCCGATGGTCATGTCGTACTCGTCGCAGCTGATGGGCGGGGCGAAGCCGACGTTGATGGGCCCCATGTTGACAGAGCCGGTGAACTGGCCGCTGCTGCAGTCATCGCTGTCCGACCCCGGCTTCGGGCCCGGGTTCTGCAGGGGCCGGATAGGACTCGAGGTAGATGCGGGTGACGCTCCAGTTCTGCCCGCGACCTCGGCAGGCCATCCGTAGCCGGTCTATCGCCGCCCTGCTCTCTGGATAGCGGCATGGCCGATTCTGAGAAGACTGAGCTGAACATCCGAGTGCTCGTAGGCTGAATCTCGCACGTGATGGACAGGAGGCTGAGGTGGCCGGGACGACGCTGACCGAGACGACGCTGACCGAGACGATGGTGGCCGAGGTGATGGTGGCCGAGGTGATGGCCGAGCTGGCCGAGCTCGAGGACCCGAAGACACGCGAGGTGAACGAGAAACACGGTGACGATCACGGCGTGAACCTCAGCAAGCTGCGCGCGCTCGCGAAGCGGCTGAAGACGCAGCAGGAACTCGCCTGCCAGCTCTGGGAGACGGATGACACTGCAGCGAGACTGCTGGCGATCCTGATCTGCCGCCCGAAGGCATTCGAGCGTGACGAATTGGACGTCATGTTGCGCGACGCGCGCACACCCAAGGTGCACGACTGGCTCGTGAACTACGTGGTGAAGAAGAACCCGAACTCTGAAGAGCTTCGCCTGGCCTGGTCGGCCGATCCAGACCCAGTGGTCGCGAGTGCCGGCTGGGCGCTGACCACCGAACGCGTGACGAAGAAGCCCGAGGGCCTCGACCTCGCAGGACTGCTCGACGTCATCGAGGCGGAGATGAAAGATGCCCCGGATCGCCTGCAGTGGGCGATGAACCACTGTCTGGCTCAGATCGGGATCGAGCACGCCGAGCACCGTGCCCGTGCGGTCGACATCGGTGAGCGCCTGGAGGTGCTCAAGGACTACCCGACTTCCCCGGGCTGCACGTCTCCGTTCGCGCCCATCTGGATCACCGAGATGGTGCGCCGACAGCACGATAAGTAGGAAGGTTCGCGCACGCCCGTGCCGCGACTCCCTCAGAACGCCGCAGCCGATACGAGCCGGCCCTCAGGGGCCTCACGGCGCCTACGGCTGGAGAGCACCGTGGGCGGCCCGGCCCAGTGGTCGCGCCGGTGGACGTGGCTGCGGGTGCCGGCCACCCCCGTCGAGCGCAAGCTCCACGACAAGCCGCTCTGGGGCACCACCGAGGCGGCCGAGCTGCTGCCGCGGCAGGTGCCCCGCCCGGAGCTGTGGGAACGTCGTCGACTGGGAGCCGGGTGACGGCTATGCCTGTAGGGCCGAGCTGACCGAGTTCATTCACGCTCCGGTCTGCTCGGCGACGCCGGATCTGACAACGCCCCCGACGCTCGCCGACTCCTGGTGGGCGGACATGCGCGCGGCAATCGACGTGGTTGCCGCTCCCCCTCCGCCGCCGACACGCGCTCCTGTGGTCAGTCAAGCGTGGCTGGACCGCAGCCTGCCGCGCTTCGTCACCTTTATGCCACTTTAGGGGGCATGATCAACCTGTCGCGTACGCCCCGATCGAGGGTGCTGTGAACCCTTGATCACTCAGGTCCGTCTCAGGTGCATGAGAGGCATCTGGTCTGTGGCCGCGCTCGTGACGCTCGCCGCCTGCGGGACGGCCCCGGCAGTGACCGCCCACCCGGAGAGGTACCAGGCTGACGGCACCGTGCTGTCCGACGCGCGGCACGGTCCCCAGCTCTGCTCCTTCGTCGCGCAATCCCTGCCGCCGCAGTGCGGTGGGCCCGACATCCTCGGGTGGGACTGGAACGCGGTCGAGCACTCCGCTCGCGGCGGTGTGCGCTGGGGCGAGTACCACGTGGTCGGCGCCTGGGACGGCACGAGGCTGACGCTCACCGAGCCGCCGCGCGCCGCCGAGCGTCGCGATGCCCCGCCGGAGCGGTCCGGCCCCACCACCCGCTGCCCGGAGCCCGCGGGCGGCTGGCGGCCGGTCGACCCCGCAAAGGCCACCTCTCGCGCGATGGAGGCCGCGATCGAAAAGGCCCGGAAGCTTCCCGGGTACGCGGAGGCGGCGCTGGACCAGAGCTACCTGGAAGAGATCGAGGGGTACCAGCCCGATGACGTCCGATCCGTGGAGCGCTACGCCAACGACCCCAAGCGGCTCGTGCTGAACCTGTGGTTCACCGGCGACGCGACCGCCCGCGAGGTCGAGATCCGTGAGATCTGGGGCGGTGCGCTGTGCCTGAACAGCGCTCAGCGCACCGAGGCCGAGCTGCGCGCGCTCCAGGAGCGAGTGTGGAAGGAAATGAAGGGGGTGCAATCCGCCTCTGCGGACGGGCGCACGGGCCAGGTCACGATCGGCGTCTGGGTGGTCACGCCGGAGCTCCAGCGTGAGGTCGACGAGAAATACGGGAAGGGCGTGGTGGTCCTCGAAGGCTTTCTCAAACCGGTGGTCTCGTAACCGCCCCCGGGCCCCGTCCCCCGGCCATCCCGGTCGGAGCGGATGCCGGAATTGTCTGGACGGCACGTGGGCGGTCGACACGTGGGCGGTCGACGGCGGGCAGGCAGCGGTGGGGCGCCGCGAGCGGCGGGTGACCGGTTCAGCCGGCTCCGTGCGCGGATCAGACCGGCGCAACCCCATGGCGGCTCCGTGAACCCCCGGGTCAGGCGTTTATACAGGTCAAGGTAGGTGGCGTAACTCTGGCGTAACAGTGCCCGGATAGCGTGGCCGACAGCGGCGTCAGCACCCGGACGGGGGGATTCGATGAGCGACGGCTGGGTGTCGTCACAGCCGAGGGCCCAGCGGGCGCGGCGAGTGGCCGACCTGCTGCGGCAACAGATCACCTCCGGCGCGTTCGGCGACGGCGTGCTGCCCGACGAGCGCACCCTTGGAGATCGGCTCGGCGCCTCGCGCAACGCGGTCCGGGAGGCACTCGGCCTGCTCCGGGGCGAGGGCCTGATCACCCGGCGGCGCGGGGTGGGCACCACCATCGTGACACCGAAGTACGGCCACGGGCTGGACCGTCTGGCGGGACTGGCCGAAGCCCTGACCGGCTACGGAACCGTCACCAACGAGGTCCGCGTCGCCGAGGTCGTCGCCGACCCGCCGGCGGCGATCGCCGAGCGGTTGAACCTGCCCGCCGGGGCCGTGGCGGTCCACATCGAACGGCTGCGCAGGCTGGACGGGCTGCCGCTGTCACTGGACACGTCGTACCTCACGGCCGATGTGGGGCGGGGCGTCCTGGGCGGCGACCTCGCCGGACGGGACGTGTTCGCGCTGATCGAGGAGACGACGGGCCTCCTGCTCGGCCGTGCCGAGGTGGCGGTGCACGCGGTCACCGCCGATCCCGGCACCGCGGCGCTGCTGGAGATCCCGGTCGGCGCGGCGGTGTTCGCGATCGAACGGCTCACCTTCCTGTCCGACGGGCGGCCGGTCGACGTCGAGTCGATCCGCGTCCGCGCCGACCGCTTCACGCTCTGCGCGACCGTGTACCGCGGCGGGTCGGCCTCGAGTTCATCCACGCCCACGCCGACCGGCTGACGTTTTACGTGACCGACCGCCGGGGGCGACCCCGACGGTCGGCCGACCTCCCCACATCCCCACGGCCGGGCGGTTCGTCCGGCTCGACTCTTGCCTGAAGGTGGCCCATGACTTCCGCCTGCCCGTGCACGCCGCGATCCCGCCGTACGGAGGCACGGTGATGGAGGATCCGTCGCTTCCGCTGCTGGTGCTGCTGGGACTGTTCGGCTTCGCCGGAGGGGTCGGGATCACCGCGCTCGGGCCCGGCGGCGTCCTGCCCACGATCGGGCTCTTCGCCCTGACCGGCCTGTCCCCGGCCGAGGTGGCCGGCACCGCGATCGTCACCCATGTCGCGACGGGCGCGCTGGCCACGGCCGCGTACACCCGCTCCGGGCAGTTACGCGAGTGCGCGACGCGCCGTACGGCGCTGCTGCTGGCCGGCACCGCGGTGATCGGCACTCCGATCGGTGTGCTGGTCAACACCATGGTGTCCACGCGGGCGTTCGGGCTGACGCTCGGGCTGCTCCTGGTCCTGGTGGCCGCGCTGGTGTGGATCCGCGAGCGGCGCAGCCCTGCCGCCGGAGCGGTCCCGCCGACCCCGCTGGTGGCCGGACTCGGCCTCGCGGTGGCCGTCGCCGCCGGTGTCGTCGGGATCGGAGGGCCGATGCTGACCGTGCCCCTGCTGATCGCTCTCGGCGTCCCCGTGCTGGAATCGCTCGCGTCGGCGCAGGTGCAGTCGATCGTCGTCGCCGCGGTGGGCACCGTCGGCTATCTGGCGCATGGCGCCGTCGACTGGCCACTGGCCGCCCTGGTCGGCATCCCCGAGCTCGCCGGCGTGCTCATCGGCTGGAAGATCGCGCACGCCCTGCCGGCCCGGGGGCTGAAGTACGGGCTCATCGTCGCGCTGCTCGCCCTGGCCCCTTATCTGGCCCTGCACGGCTGAGGCGACGCTCCTGCCGAGGCGGCGGGGGCTGACGAGCATCGGAACTGTGACTCTTGACCTACGGTCGAAAAGTCCCGCTAAGCGGGCTCCTTAGAGCGGCGTGACTTTTCGTTCGGCGTGGCCGACCGCCTGGCCCGGGTGTCGCTCGAGTGCCGCGACGCGTTGGAGGTCACCGCCGCCTACGGCCGGTCATGCGGTGCCACGGATGTCACCCGCAAATCCTGAGCGTCACGCCGGCGGCCGGGCGAGTTTGGCGGCCACGGCGTCGAGGACCCAGTCCAGGCCGGTCGCGAAGGACGCCTCAGCATCCACTTCCGTGCCGTCGTGCACGACCTTGGCCAGCGCCGGGAAACGGCCCGTGGCCAGCATCCTCATCACATGCGGGCCGGAGGCGCGCTGCCAGTCGTGCTTGGACAGGCCCGTGGCGCGCTCGGCCCGCAGGTTCGCGATCTCGCGCCTGATCGCGCCAGTGAAGTAGGCGCTGACAGTCTCCACGGCGCGCATGACGGTGTCGAGGTCGGCGAGGCCGTCGAGGGCGGCCAGCGTGGCCTCGGTCACGGCGAGGCCGTTCGGGCCCAGGGTCGGGCGACCGCCGAGCAGGTCGGCCAGCCATTCGTGACGGAGAGCGGCCTGCCTGGTGCCGTGGGCGAGGGTGCGCAGCGCCTCCCGCCAGTCGCCGGGCTGCTCCTCGGGGAGGATCTCGGCGTGGACCTCGTCCACCATGAGGTCGAACAGCTCCTCCTTGGTGGAGATGTATCCGTACAGCCGCATCGGGCCGGCGTCCAGCCGGGCGGCGACCTTGCGCAACGACACCGCCTCCAGCCCGCCCTCGTCGGCCAGCGCGATGGCGGCGGCAACGATTCGCTCCCGGTCGAGCGGCGCGGGGCGAGTCGGCGGCTCCGGCCGGTCCCACACAGTCATGCTTACATCGTACTGTTGCGATACACCGTATCGGCAGAATACGGTGTATAAACATGAGACATCGTATCGCCGTGATTGGAGGCGGCCCCGCCGGCCTCACCTTCGCCCGCGTCCTGCACCGCCACGATCACCCCGTCACCGTCCTCGAACGCGATCCCGCCCCCGACGCCCGTCCCCCGGGCGGCACGCTGGACCTGCACGAAAAGCTGGGCCAGCTCGCGCTGGGCAAGGCGGGGCTGCTGGCGGAGTTCCAGGCGCTGTCCCGCCCCGAGGGGCAGGCCATGCGCATCCTGGACACGGACGGGACCGTGCTTCGCGACTGGCAACCCCGTCCGGATGACCGGGCCAATCCCGAGATCGACCGCGGGCAACTCCGTGACCTGCTACTCGGCCCTCTGGACGTTCAGTGGGGGCGGGGCGTGACGGAGGTAGTGCCGGGGGCCCGGGATGGCGTGCTGGTCCATTTCGCGGACGGACGACAGGAGACGTTCGACCTCGTGGTCGGCGCGGACGGCGCCTGGTCCCGGGTCCGCCCGGCAGTCTCGTCCGCGACGCCGCACTACACCGGCGTCACCTTGGTCGAGACCTCCCTGGACGACGTAGACACCCGCCACCCCGACCTCGCCCGGCTGATCGGCGACGGTTCCATGGCTGTGTACGGCGTGAACCGCGCCCTCGTCGCCCAGCGCAACAGCGGCGGCCACGTCAAGGTGTACGCCCAGTTCCGCGCGCCGCTGGACTGGCACACGAACCTGGAGCGGCATATGGGCCTGAACCGGCGCGCAGGCATGGACGCGGGCCTGGACCTGGCCGACGTCGAGGCCGTGCGATCAAGCCTGCTGGCCCTGTTCGACGGCTGGGCCGCTCCCGTCCTCGACCTCCTCCGCCACGGCACCGCTTTCGTCCACCGCCCCCTCTACGTCCTGCCCGTGGGCCACACCTGGGCCCACGTCCCCGGGGTGACGCTAGTGGGCGACGCCGCCCACCTGATGCCCCCATTGGGGGTGGGCGCGAACCTCGGGATGCTGGAAGGCGCCGAACTCGCCGAGTCCGTCGCCGCCGCCCCCAGTTCTGGCGATCTGGACGAGGCCGTCCGCGCCTTCGAGGAACAGATGTGGGCACGGGCCGGCATGTGGGCGAAGATCACGACGGCCGGTCTGGAACGCCTCGTGAGCCCGGACCCCACCGAAGCCCTCGCCTTCTTCGACGAAGTCCAGCCATCCTGACTGCCAAACGCGAGAGCACCAGCACCAGCAGCTCGCCACGGCTTCACGTGGCAGCACGGCACCGCCGCGGTTCCTTCCGGCAGATCCACCGCCCGCCATACGAACTCAGCGCCTGGTCTCGTACCTGGTCAGGAGTACGCCGTCGGGGAACGTCCGGGTCTCCATCAGGGTCAGGTTCACCCAGTTGTCCAGGGCCGTAAAGAACGGCGTGCCGCTGCCCAGCAAGACCGGTGCGGTGACCAGCACGTACTCGTCGATCAGCCCGGCCCGTGTGGCCGCTGCGGCAAGTGTGGCGCCGCCGATGTCCATGGGGCCACCGTCCTCGGCCTTGAGCCGGGTGATCTCGGTGACCGCGTCGCCGGTGACCAGGCGGGTGTTCCAGTCGACCGTGCTGGTCGTCGAGGAGAACACCACCTTCGGCATGTCCCGCCAGCGGCGGGCGTACTCGATCTCCGCCGGTGTGGCGCCAGGCTGCTGGTCGGCGGTCGGCCAGTGGGAGCTCATCGCCTCCCACAATTTGCGCCCGTACAGCGCCAGGCCGGTCACCCCCACCCGGTCGGACCACCACTGGAACAGCTCGTCGCTCGGCACGCTCCAGCCGAGGTCGTCGCCGGGCGCGGCGACGTAGCCGTCCAGGCTCAGGTTCATGGCGAAGGTCAGTTTCCGCATGGCGTCAGCCTCCTATAAGTCGGTACTCGGCGTACAGACCAGCACGGCGCGGAAAAATCATCGGTCAGGCCATACCGAGGGCCGGTTCACCACCACGCCAGTCCGCCGCGAGAACACCAGCCGGTGCCTGCCTGACGGGCCCAGGCCATGAACACCCGGAACCCGGCTCGGGCCGCCAGACGGCAGAACAGCTCGTGGGCGTGGAGCGCGACGCACACCGCGGCCTGGGCTACCTGAACGACGGAATCCGCGCGAACACAGTCAGGGCCGCGTAGCCAGATTCAGCCCCTGCCCCTTGGAGTAGGCCGCCGCTCCGAACTGACAACCCTGCTCGCCGACGAAGTCGCCGCCCCCGAGATCCGCACTGCCCGACGCTGTCGCGATCGACACTGGCCAGCACTCACCTCAGCCTGCGGCCCGTTTCTGCCGTATTCCGCTGGCACCCCCTCGAGGGCGTGTATCGAAAGTGCTGCCATGCGCCTGAGCTGTGTGCGAAGGCTGAGCGCAACGCGGTGGCGTCGGGAGTGGAAGTCGGGCAGGCTTGCGCGCATGGTTTCGGTATTGCAGAACGTGGCGATTGACTGTGCGGATGCCTACGAGCTGGCCCGGTTCTGGAGCAGGGTGACTGGCCGCCCACTGCATCCGGAGGACAAACCGGGTGACCGGGAGACTCAGGTGCTGCTGGCGGAGGGCCCAGTGCTGTACTTCAACCAGGTGCCCGAGCCTAAGAAGATCAAGAACCGGGTCCATCTGTGTTTGCGCCCTGAGACCTCGCGTGAGCAGGAGGTGGAACGGCTGCTGGGCCTCGGTGCCACCTTTGTCACCGATCACCGGAATCCTGATGGCTCTGGCTGGGCAGTCCTCGCTGACCCTGAAGGCAACGAATTCTGTGTTCTTCGCAGCGATTCCGACCGAGCCGCGATGAGTTCCTGAAGCTCACGCGTCATCCGGGCCGGTTTCGCACGACTGCTGGTCACCCTCTCGGAAGAACCGGGCCTACCTGCGCAAACGCGGGGTTCGCTGCACCATCCCTAAGGCCGATCACGTCCGAACCGCAGGAGGCTCGGCTCCCGAGGCGACCGCAAACTTGAGGAACTTGGCGATCTGTTCCGCCAGGTTGGCATCTCTGGGGTGACGTCCCCTCGGCTGCGCCCTGATCTGCCGGCGCCGCCTCAACCCATTGCGTAAGCAGCTCTCAGCCGGCGTGAAGGATCCGAAAGCGATCAGGTTCCGCTGGATCTCGATCAACGACTTGGATTGGCGGCCAAGCCCATTGCCAGACGCTGATGCCTGGCGCGCGGGAGAACTGGATCAGCCCGCGGGTGCCTTCGACTGCAACGCGCTGCCAGGATTCGGCGGTGCGCGCCCGGTCCGCGCCGTGAGAACGCAGCACATTGGCGAGAACGGCAACCGTGTCGTAGCCCTCGAAGGCGACGAAGGAGGGCGCTTCGGCCAGCCGCTCGCGGAGGGCCGTCTCGACTCGGGCACCGAGTGGGCTGAGGCCCTCGGGCAGGTAGCGCAGGAACGGGATCGCGGCGCTGTCGTCGCCCAGCAACGTCGCCCATTCGGCGAACTCCGGTTGCCCGGCTGGAGCACCAATCATGATCTCGGCGAGGCGCTGGTCGCGGCGGACAGACTTGACGATCGACACCGCCGGCTCCGGGTGGCCGACCAGAAGAAGGAGGGCTGTCGCGCGATTGCCGACGAGTTCGTCGCACACGGCCGCGGGGGCGAACGCGCGCATGTCGAGTTCGATGACGGTGCCGCCGCGTGGAGCGAGGTAGTCCCGCAGAATGCGGGCCCCAGATGCCCAGTAGACACTCGGCTCGGCTGCTACGACGATGCGTCTGTGGCCCGCGCTGAGGAGGAAGTCCGCGTAGATCCGCCAGCCGTGGGACTGCGCCGGGGCGAGGCGCGCGACCCATGCCGTTGGCTGCTCGGTGAGCGCGTCGAGAACCGCTGACGAGCAGAGGAACGGCAGGCCGAGGGCGTCGGCCCTGGCGGCAGCGGCGCGAGCGACGACGCTGTGATACTCCCCCGCCAAGGCAGCCACCCCCAGGCGAGCCAATTCATCGACGGCTGCCGCGGCCCTCTGTGGATCAGCCGCGGTGTCTCGGACCACCAGCTCGAGTGGTCTTCCGGCGATCCCGCCGGCGTCATTGACTTCGCGAACGGCCAGCTCGAGTCCAGCGAGCAAGTGTTGGCCTGCCTCGACCCAGCCAGGCCGAGTCAGCGGAACGAGAGCGCCGATCTGGACCGATGATCCGTCAGTTCGCTCCGCTCCAGGTGGCGACGGTGGCGTATTCATGCGTTGGCGTCTCCCGTGTGACGATTCATTGCACTATGCCTTGATCACAGAGTGGCAAGGGCCGATAGTACGCGTTCATCTCATCTCGCCGTTGCGGGCGCACCTGGGTGACCATGCCGGACATCGCGTCCATTCGCCATCTCCAGCAGGCAAACTGGTCGCTGGTGATCAGGTGGTGGGGTCGTCGATCAGATCGATCTCCGGGGTTGAGGAACCTGGGAACAGCCGTTGACGCTGAGATTGATCTTGGTTGTGTGTAGTGACGTGTGGAGCATTGAGCGTGCAGGTCAGCGGCGGTCGCGGCGTCGGCGGGCGGCTCGGATCTCGGTGTCTGCGACGTCGTCGGCGAGGAGGGTGTACAGCTGGGTGGTTTCGGTGGAGGCGTGGCCGAGCCGCCGGCGGACGACCTCGATGGAGACGCCGGCGTTGATGAGTTCGGTGGCGTGGGCGTGCCGTAGCTGGTGGATCTCGATGTCGACTCCGGCCGCCTCGCAGTAGCCCTGCCACCGGTGGTGGGCGGCGTCGTAGGACAGCGGTCCGCCGGTCCCGTTGATGCTGGCGCGGAAGACGGGGCCGAACCGGTAGCCGGCGCGACTCAGGTAGAGCTTGAGGAGGGCGACGTAGCCGTGGTCGTCCAGCAGGACGGTGCGGACGGTGCCGCCCTTGCCGTGGATGCGGACGTGCTCGTCGTCTTGGCGGAGGTCGAAGTCATCGAGGTCCAGGGAGCAGGCTTCGGCGGCGCGGGTTCCGCGCACGTAGATCGTCTCGAACAGGACCCGGTCACGGAGCCGGTCGAGGGGGACGTCCTTGCGCGGCCGACGGCTACAGATCGAGCCCAGAACCTTGGTGATGTCGGCGGTCGCGGCGGGCCGGGGCAGGTACTTGGACACCTTGATAGTGTCGATCTTGTCCATGGGGTTGGCGTCGAGCAGGTCGTGGCGCACGGCCCACTTGCACCAGGAGGCGACGGCGGCGCGCTTGCGCTTGCGGGTCGCGGCCGACAGGGCGCCGATCGCGGTAAGGAACTCCCGGATGGGCGGCGCGGTCAGTTCGGCGATCTCGCCGTCGCAGTGCGCGGTGAACTGGAGGAGATCGCCGCGGTAGGCGCGCAGGGTGTGCGGGGAAGCGCCCGCGTTCTTGCGGTCGGTGAGGAAGTCGTCGAGATGACGGGCGAGCGGATGCTCGCGCCCGAGGTGTTCGACGATCACCGGATCCACGTCCTCACCCTCCCGTGCGCCGAGTTGCCAGATAACTGGGAATCGAACGGCCCGTCGTGGAGGGATGATTCCCTGCTCACCATGGCCATTCGATCTTGGTCTTGCCAGATTCGGCGGGCGAGGCGTTCAGGCTGGAGCTGTGGATCTTTTCAGGACTTTGCCAATCCGGCCGGGGTGCACGGTGGGCGATTACGGTATGCATAGTGATCTATGGAAGGATTTTCCCATGGTATCCGTTAAGCAGTTTCAAGTCGCCTTCGATTGCGCTTCACCTGAGCGTGTCGGTCGCTTCTGGTGCGAGGTGTTGGGGTATGTCGCGCCGGCACCGCCTGAGGGGTTCGCCAGTTGGGACGACTTCAATCGCACGCTGCCGCCCGAGCAGCGGGACTCATGGTTCGCATGCAGCGACCCCTCGGGTGTCGGTCCGCGGCTGTACTTCCAGCGCGTTCCCGAAGGCAAGGTCGCCAAGAATCGGCTGCACCTTGACGTGCGGGTCGGCACCGGACTCGTCGGTGCAGAGCGCCTGGCAACCCTCGAGGCCGAATGCGCACGATTGATCCCTCTCGGCGCGAAACGCGTGCGGCTCCTGCCCGCCGATGAAGAAAACGAGTCGTGCCTCGTGATGCAGGACATCGAGGGCAACGAGTTCTGCCTGGGCTGACGAACTTCTATCTCGTTGAACGCGATACAGACCTGACTCGCTGATCGGCTCCCACGGGGAAGGCTGTCCGTCAGCTCTCACTTCGCACCGCGCCGCTGTTGATCTCGGGAAGATCGGGGATCTCGCCGAGTTCGCGCAGTCCCTCGGAAGGCCCGGACGAAGCGATGGCATAGCCGCCCAGGAAATTCACGTGGGCGTGGCCCAGCGGGCTGAGCCGGGCGACGTCCTCGTCCTTGACGGGCACCCCCCTGGGCGCGGAGATGTTCGACGGCGGCCGACAGGTAGCGGGTATTCCAGAGAGCAACGGCATTGACGACCAGGCCGAGAGCTGCGAGTTGGTCCTCTTGGCCCTCACGGTATGCCTGTCGGATCTGGCCGCCCCCGCCGTGGCAGATCTTGCGGGCGAGCCGGTGTCGGGATTCCTGCACGGTGAGTTGCTTGTTCAGCTTCCGGTGGTAGGTGTCGTCGATCGGGTCGAGGATGCTCAGCAGGTGCAGAGTCTTGTCGATGCGGCCGTACTCGGCGAACGCCTGCCCGAGCGGGGTGGGGTTGCCGTTACGGGAGAACATGCGCAGCAGGTCATAGGCAAGGCACGGACCTGGTTGGACACCGGCGACCCGGCGACCCGGCGACCCGGACCATATCGGACCACTGCGTCTGGATCTTCGTCCGATTGATCTTGTTGCGGGCGATCGCCTCCAGCGGCCCGTAGCCGCTCGCGGTCTCCTCGCCCGACCCCTCCCCGCTCGGGGCGTCACCGCTGGGGACGTCGGCGCGCCAGAACCGCTGGTCACCGAGGTCGGCGAAGCGGGGCGCGAACCGGTAACCGAGCATGGAGAAGATCCCGAACACCATGTCCGAATCCGACGCCTGGTCGGTCGTGACGACTTCCGGCTTGGGACCGGCGTCGATGTTGATCAGGCAGTCGAGGATGAACAGCGAATCGCGCGGGGTGCCGGGCACGACCACCTGCCCGATGCCCATCACCTGGTCGTTTACCGCGTTGAGCAGGGTGAGCCCGCGCTTGTACCCGAAGTACTTCGGTGAGGGCCCGGCGTTGACCGTCTGGACGGGGACGACGAACCGCAGCCCGTCGACCGAGGCCAGCAGCCCGCCGCCCCACTGGGCGACGATCGAGATGGATCGCTGGGCCTCGATGAGGATCGCGTTGGCCGCCGAATGGGTGTCGGTCCGCACATGGTTCTGATCGACGTGCGACAGCCGGCCGCGGGTCAGGGCCTCATCCCCGTCCTTGATCACCGGGACGAGGCCAACGTTGCAAGCCTCGGCGACCAGCAGCGCCACTAGTGACCGCGGCAGATCGTGCATCCGGGTGGAGACGTCGGCCAGATGCACGTACGCGTCCAGGAATCCGGTCCAGGAGTGCACCTCCAGCAGCAGCTCGGGCAGGTCGATCCGAGGCAGCATCGCCTGGCAGGCACCGCGCAGCCAGGCCAGCGACGGACTCTCCCCAAGCGCGCCGAGCTAGTCCACCGACAACCGGGCACGCCCGTCAGCCGGGGTGAACACCCGTCCCGGGCGTCTTCGCCGGCTTCCTCCAGCCGGGCCGTCATCTGCTTCCACGCCGCGTCCAGCGCCGGCAGCTTGCCGTCCAGATGATCGTTAACCGGGTCGGTCAACGACAGCGACGCCAACACGTCCTCGCTGATCGCCTCCCACGCCCGCCCGTCCAGCAAATGGCACGCGGGTCGGCCCACCGCAGCGACGGCGCCGCGAACACATCCCGGACTCCAAGCGCCCGGTGCAACGCCTCCAGCACGCAGACCACGTAGGCGTCCCGGTCCACCGCGCCCTGGGGGAGATTCGGGTTGGCGAACACGGCCCGCTTCCACGCCGCCGTCATCAGCGAGCCGTCCACTTCCTTGGGCAGCAGCGGCTTACGCGTCACCTGACGGCGGGCCAGTTCCGGGAGCCGCCGCACCGCCGCCAGGACCTTCCGGCCGCCTGCCGCCGCGCCCAGCGCCTGTGACTCACCCAGCAACTTCAGGAACGGCCGGACGGTGTTGTATTTGTCGACCAGCGCGGCCCGCATCGCGGCCTCCGCCGCGCCGTCGTCGTCGGGAACCAGTTCCTCGACCGACTCCAGCGCGGCCAGCACCTGCTCCTTGGTCGCGCCGGCCTGGTCGGTGACCGCCGCCCACAACGCCGCCGGGTCCAGATCGGCGTCCGCCTCGGCGACCAGGTCGAGCTGCTCTACCAGGACCCGGCTCGCCTTCGACAGCAGCTTGGAGGCCTTCTCCAGCTTCGGCAGCATCGCAAGCCGATCCACGCTCGCCTTGCGCCGAACCGGGCTTATCAGCCTGGTGGCCATGAGCAAGGCGAACAGATCGAGGGCGTCGTCGATCGCCTCGGCCTCCAGCGACCTGGTCACCGCCACCAGAGTCGCCGTCCGCCGAGGCTCGTGCAGCCTGACCAGCAGCGGGGCCTTGCTTCCTGCCCCGTACCGGGCCAACGTCTTCATCCGGCGAACCGGCACCTTGGACACCTCCACCCGGCCCAACTCGAACCGGGCGATGTCATCCACCCGCTTCAACGCCCGCACCAGCTCCGCGCCCGACTGCCGCTTCGGCGCCTGCCGCAACCGCTCCAGCTCCGAGAACCGCGACCCCTCCGGAACCTCCAACAGTCCGAACAACGCCCGCGGCAACCCCGAATCCGCGCGAGACGCCTGCCGGGCCACAGTCGCGAACAGCCGATCGTCTGCCTGTTCCCGGACGCTGGCGACCAGCCGCTCCAGCACCCTCACACCCGGCAGCAGCACCCGGTGTCGCCGCAACCACGCCGCCGACTGGTCGAACAACGCCGTCGGCCCCTCCGCGTGCGTCCAGGCCCGACCATGCAGGAACGTCAAGAACTTCTTCGCCAGGACCCGGCCCTCCCACGTCGTCTCCCGCCCCTCGAAGCCGTGGAAGCCATAGGCGTCCCGGATCATCCACGCGTGCTCATACGTCGTCTTCGGCCGCACCCCGTACCGCTTCACCTGCGACGGATCCACGATCCCCAACTGCACAGCCAAGTAGTCCACCACAGGCCAAGGCACCGCCAGGGGGTCCTCCAAGAACAGCCCCTTGTACCGGACCGTCCCGATCTGGATCCCCACGCCCAGATGATGCGCATCCTGCCGTGACTGAGCAATCACGTTCCGATCGAACGCATCCAGGAAGAAGAACTTCTCCAGATCCGCCAGGGACGGCAACTCCTCGAACTCCGAGTACGCCTTGACCTGATCGTCAGACAAAAATCCCACCGGCATGACCCAAGACCGTAAGCCCGCCGTGTATCCCCAGGTAACGGGTGCAAATTCGCCAGAAGTCCAGGCCCTAACCAGGAACGATCAACCCCACATCCCCACCAAGATCAATCTCAGCGCCAACGGCTGTTCCCAGGTTCCTCAACCCCGATCTCGACGCCCGCCCGCGGATGTGGGCCACGGCGACGTCCCGTGGACGGTCTTCGCCGACCCGGAGGGCAAACGAGCTCTGCGTCCTCATCCCGGCTGACACGGAGCCTTGCCGACCCTCACCGTGGACACCGGCGACGGCTACCGGCCGGGCCTCGACGACACCATCGCCTTCGCCACTGAGGGGTCCCGGTAGCACTGACGAAGTTTCGGTCGGAAAACCGTTTGAGCCTTCCTTCCGCGTTCCCGTAGGTTGCCCCCAGCCCCGTCGCAGTGAGGACAGAGGACATAACCGCGTGACCCCGCCTGCTCTTTAGACCTGACACCTTCTTCCGCTCACCTGTAGCCGACGCTCCCGTCGGTTCTGCCGGGCTGCCCTTGTGCGCCCGGTCATACAGCGTTTGAGGTCGCGCGTAATCGGCCTCGTGTCAGGTCTAGAGAGATCATGTCTTCACAACCTCATACCGTGCTGCCCTGGGTCGTTCGCCGGACCAGGCTGCCTCTGCTGTCGTTGCGGTGCGTGGACTGCCGGTCGGAGTCGGCCACCACCGGCGAGGGCAGGTTCCGCGTCAACGCCAACGGCAAGCTGCTGGACGTGTGGCTGCTGGTCCGCTGCGTATCCTGCGATCGGACGAGCAAGCTCACCGTGCACGAGAGAGCGCCGGTCAGATCCTTCGATCCGGCCGAGCTCCACGGCTACCGCGTCAACGATCCGGAACTGGTGGCGTCCAAGCTGTTGGATCCGCTGCTCGCCCGGCGCAACCGCTTCACCCTGGACTGGACGGGGGCCTGGCGGCTCGACACCCCGTCGGCATGGCTCGACGAGGCGTGGCCGGTCCAGGTGGAGGTCGTCTTCGAGGATCCGGTACCGGTGCGCCCGGAACGGCTCATCGCGCAAGGGCTCGGCCTCAGCAGGAACGAGGTACTGCGCCGGATCAAGTGCGACATCCCGCTGCGCCGTCCAACGAGCGCCGGATTCACCTTTGCCGTGATGGCCGGGGACTAACGGGGATGTAGCCGGGCGGGCCACCCGGCCCGCCCGGCTTCACCCTCGAAACCATGCCAATACCGGACGCGCAAGCCACCCCCGTCACGGAACGCAGCGGCCCCGGCCAGGGCCTGCGCCCCCTTCCGGAACCCGGACGCCGTCGAAGACGGCGAAGGCTGACGGCCCGCACACCACCCATTCCGGGCACGAGCTCAAGCGGGCGGCGTGACCGGGGACCACACGCCCATCCACTGTTCGGCGCCCCACGCCTCGTACCGTTGCACTTCGACGAACCCCAGCTTCGCCGCGAGGCGCATCGAGCGGTCGTTGGCGGTCTGGGTGCAGAGCACCACCGGCTCACCGGGAAACGCGTCGGCGAACCAGCCGAGCGCCGCCGCGCACGCCTCGGCGGCGTACCCGTGTCCCCATGCCTCTGGCAGGAGCAGGTAGCCGAGTTCGGCCTCCCCGGAATCCGGACGGACATGACTCCGACGCTCCGCGTCGCGCCGATTGAGCTCGATGGTGCCGATCATCGCTCCGTCGAGCTCGATCACGAAAAGGCCGGGGCGCCTCTCGGGCGTCTCGGGCAACGAGCGCTCGAACTCATCACGCGGTCGAGGGCCACCGATGTAGGTGCCCACCTCTGGCGAGGTGAACAGCTCGATGATCGCCGCACGGTCCCGGGCCTCGGGCTCGCGGAGCACGAGCCGCTCGGTCCGTATCGGGGCAGGTGGCCAGGCAACGGGGCCAAGCTCAGTCATGGCGGGCAACCTATCGCACTCGGCGGGCGCTCTCGCCGCTGTTCTGGGTGCATATCAACCCCTACGGACGGTTCCGTCTCGACATGAACACCCACCTGGACCTCAGCCCGGTCGCGTGAGAAAGGTGCGCCCGGCTTCCCGCGGGGAGCGGACTCCGCCGACGGCCCAGCGCCCGGGCTGTTCGCGGGCCCGAGCCTGGCAAGCCAAGATGGCCGCCATGTCTACCGTGCCCGAAAATCACGTCGAGCCCGCACATCCGTCCCGAGCCAACGACTATGACAGTCTCGCCGAGGCGTACGCGGCCGAAAACGAGGCCGGCATCGCGAACGCCTACTACGAGCGGCCCGCCATCCTGGCCCTTGCGGGGGACGTGACCGGCCGGCGGATCCTCGACGCCGGCTGCGGCTCGGGCCCGCTGTTCGCGGCGCTGCGCGACCGGGGTGCCGTCGTGACCGGCATCGACAACAGCACCGGAATGCTGGAGCTGGCCCGGCAGCGGCTGGGTGCCGGCGCGGACCTACAGGTCGCCGACCTGCGTAACCCGCTGCCGTTCCCCGACGGCGCGTTCGACGACGTCATAGCGTCCCTGGTACTCCACTACCTGGAAGACTGGGGGCCGACGCTCACCGAACTGCGGCGCGTGCTGACGACCGGCGGCCGCCTGATCGTGTCCGTCGACCATCCCTTCGCCATCCACGCCATCCACCGCTCGGCCGGGCGCAAGACCGACTATTTCGCGACCTACAACTGGACCGAAGAGTGGACCATGGGCGGCCAGACCGTCCCGATGAGCTTCTGGAACCGGCCACTGCGCGCGATGACCGACGCCTTCACCGCGGCCGGCTTCCGTCTGGCCGTCATCAGCGAGCCACAGCCCGTGCCGGCCGCCCGCGAGCTGTTCCCCGACGAATTCCGCGCCCTCGCCACCAGCCCGAGCTTCCTGTTCTTCGTTCTAGATGCCGACTAGTAGGTGGCAGCCGGAATGGCGTGGACCTCCTATGGCTACGGCGAGCCGCCTACCGGGGCGCGCCGGCTCGGCGAGCTCGACTCCCGTCCGGTGCCGTTCCTCTCTGGACAGAGCTGCCGACCCGGCAATCCGCCGGCGGGTCACCTCTTGAAGATGCGAGCGCCCCCGCGGTGTGGGGCGGGGGCGCGCGGGGTGAATGGTCAGGTGAACAGGTGGTGTGGCCGGAAGGTCAGATCCAGACGGACTGCAGCATTTCCACGTAGCGGGCGCCGAAGCCGCCCGGGCGAGGTGACGGCCTGGACGGCTGCCTGTCCGACTTCGGCCTCTGGAATTCATTCCTGTCTCTGAAACGATGTGGGCGGGCGGCCCACGGATGGCCGCCCGCCCTGTCATCGATCAGAACGACTGATCAGGGTTCCTGATCAGAGCCGCTGCCAGAGGGCGGGAACGTTCGGCGGCTCCCAGCCGGGCAGTGACGTGTGCCCCTGGAGGCACCGGTAGCGCACGCCGTCGTAGGTCACGACATCGCCCGCCTTGTACGAGGTCCAGGTCGCCCAGGTGGTCTCCCCACTGCCGCCGCCGACTGTCAGGGAGAAGGTCGTCGAGTGGCTGGCCGACGTACCGGCCGCGTTGAGGTTGATCGTGTAGGTCCCCGCCGTGGTGGTCGAGGACGTGACGATCGTCACCGTCGAGGTCTGCCCCGCGCTGATCGTGGAGGGGTTGAAGGTCACGGTCACCCCGGCCGGCGCGTTGCTGGCCGACAACCCCAGGGTCTGCGTGCTGCCGCTGATCACCTGGGTGCCGAGGGTCGCGGTCGCCGACTGGCCGGCCTGTACGGAGGCCGACGACGGGTTCACCGAGACGGAGAAGTCGTTCGTCGGAGGCTGGTCGCGGCCGACGGTCAAGGAGAACGTCGCCTCGTGGGTGGTCGAGCCGGCGGTGCCGACGACGGTCACCTGGAAGGTGCCGCCCGTGGCGGTGGAGGAGGCGGACAGGGTCAGCGTGGAGGACTGGCCGGCGGTGACCGTCGCCGGGTTGAACGACGCGGTGACGCCGTTGGGCAGCGAGCGCGTGCTCAGAGTGACCGGCTGGGCGCTGCCGGAGGTCACGGCGGTGTTCACCTGGGCGGTGGTCGACTGGCCGGCCTGGACGCTGCCGGAGGTCGGGTTGAGGGAGACCGAGAAGTCGTTGCCCGGGTTGGCCGTGCAGGTCGGCTCACCCGACTGGGCGTTGACGCTGACCGCGGCCCAGGCCGCCTTGACCGCGTCGAACTCGGTGCAGCTGTTCTTGAACAGCGACTTGGCCGCGTTCAGGGTGGCCACGCGGGCCTTGGCGTGGGTCCACGGAGTGGTCTTCAGGTTCAGGCCGCCCATGAAGATCTGGCCGGCCTTCTGGATGCCGATCCCGGTGACGGTGGTGCTGTTGCAGGTCGGGCTGGTCGGCTTACCCCCACCGGGGTTGCTGCCCTCCGCGAGGAGGTAGAACCAGTGGTTTTGCGGGCCGGCCGCCTTGTGCACCTCGGTGTTGGGGATGGAGGCGCTGTAGCAGTTGGGGTCGCCCAGCGCGCTCGGGTTGTACATGTTGCGGATCGGGCCGTTGCCGACGAGGTTGAGCTGCTCGCCGACCAGGTAGTCCGGCGTGTCGTACGGGGCCGGCTCGTTGGCGTAGTGCTCGGTCAGCGCGCCGAAGATGTCACCGGTGGACTCGTTCAGCCCGCCGGCCTCGTTGCCGCTGCCCGCGCCACCGGAGCCGGAGAACTGGAAGATCGCGTGGCCGTACTCGTGCGCCACCACGTCGTACGTGGTCGCCTGCTTGTTGTTGGCCTGGTTGTGGCCGAAGTTGGTGTAGGACCCGTTCCAGTAGGCGTTGACGTCGTTGAGGCCGACCCGGGCGGGGTAGGAGCCGCCTGATCCGCTGTGGCCGTTGCGGCCCAGCCAGTCGCGCAGCATGTTCCACTCGACCTGCGCGGCGTACATCGCGTCCACGCAGGCGGTCTCCAGGTCGGTGCCCGAGCCGTTGCCCCAGCTGTCACTGCTCTTGGTGTAGGCGGTGCCACCCTGCCCGCCGCAGCGCAGCCCCGGCCGGTTCGGGTCGGTCATCGAGTACGAGCCGCCGGACCCGGAGGTTGCGAGTGTGACGGTGCCGTGGTAGTTGCTGTTGCCGGTGCCGTCCCGCACCTCGTCCCAGGCGTCGATCACCTGGCCGGTCTTGGCGTCCACGTACACGTGCTGCACGCTGGGGCCGCCGTGCTTGGCGGTGCCGGTGACGACGACCTCCCACGCCAGGCGTGGCCGGGCGGTGGTGGCGTGCACCACCAGCTCGGGGGTGGCGACGCTGTCGGCGCCGGCCAGTTGGGCGCGGGCGGTGTCCGCCGCGGCATCGGCGGTGACGGTGGCCTTCACGTCGAGCTTCAGCGTGGTTTCCTGGCCGGTGGCGACGGTCTCGACGACCTGGCCGGAGGGGTCGGTGGCCACCACCACGTCGCCGCCGTAGACCGGCACGCCGCGGTGGGAACGCTGGTAGGTCAGGTACTGCAGGCCGCGGGTGCCGGCGATGTTGCGTACCAGCTGGAAGGTGTCGTCGGCCGAGGCGTGCAGCGCCGTCGTGTCGGTGGCCAGTGCCTTGTCGGCACTGGCGACGGCGTTCTTGCGCTGCTGGGCGTCCGGCTGAGCGAACGCCGGCGACGGCGGCGGGGCCACCTGGGCAGCCGCCTGGGAGCCGTCGGCCCCGGCCGCTGAAGCGGCGGGCACTGCTGTGAGTGTGGTCAAGGTGACCGCCGCCAGCAAGGCGACGGCGCCCGACCTCATCGTGGGATTCACTCTTGGTGACTCCTCTGCATGGGGGGCTGCATGGGGGGTGAGCAGTCCGAGCAATCGGACTGGCCCCAAGCTGACACCAAGAGCGTCCGCGCAATACCCTCCAAATTTGCATAACTCTGGGATATGGATGAATCCCCCAGAAAACCCCACTAAGGGCGAAATTCGGCACTAGATGGTGAAACCTGCTACGTAGGTGCCACTACGGCGAGCGGACGCGCGACAACGACGACACTGGGCGGCCTCTGAGCCTGGATCCACGGCCTGAAATCGGTCGGTCGTTTTCCGGGTCCAATTCCTGGACAAGGACCGTTCGGGCAGATCAGAACTCGTTTCAGGCGTGCGAGGGCCGCCGCTCGCAAATCGCGGCCTGTCCACACAATCGTCCGCGCCGGCAACGCCGCCGCTTGACCCACCTCAGCGGCCAAGCCGCTCCCCTCCGATAGCGCCGGCAGCGCATACGCATCCCTGACCCGTGAGACGATCAACGCCTCCCGCTCGGCCGGGGCGGTCGCCGTACCGGCGGACGGCGAACCGGGCCGAGGCCGGGCGGTTCATCGTGGCGCGCCTTCGGAGCGTCCCACGCTACGGTGGCCTGCTGAGCGGAGAGGAGAAACGATGCGGAGCAGACTGACCGCCGCGTTGCTCCTTCTGCTGCCCGTGTTCCTCTTAGCGGGCGCGACCCCGGCGGACGCGCTCACCGCGACCCACCGGGCCGCCTCCGTCACGGTCCTCCACGCCGGACCCATCTACACGGCGCACAGGTGGTACGACCTGCCCGCCCCCGGGGTGGACCAGCAGCACAGGATGCCCCGGCTGCAGGCGCGCTCCGGCCCGCACACCGTGTCCGGTGGCGTCGCCGTACTTCCCGGTGCCGGGCCGTACCGCGCTCTCCTCGTTACGGGGCAGCACGGTGCGGCCGGCCCCAGCCTGCCCGTGCCTCCAGGCACGTCGATCGCCCCGGCGCGCGCGCCGCCCTCCACAGCGCAGTGACACGTTTCCTATAACGACAAGCCTGTGGAGGCTCGAATGTCACGTGCGCCCTTGTGGCGTGCGTTGGCGGCGCTTGCCGTCATCGCGACCTCGCTGTCGCTGGCCCTGACCATGGCTCCGCGCCTCGGTCTGGACCTGCGCGGCGGGACCCAGCTCGTCTTCGAGACGAGGGACTCCCCCACGGTCAAGGCGGACTCGGAAGCCGCCGACCGTGCTCTCGACGTCCTCCGGCGCCGCGCGGACGCCCTCGGAGTCGTCGATCCCACCCTGGTCCGTTCCGGCGAGAACAGGATCATCGCCGAGCTGCCCGGCGTGCTCGACCCGCGTGAGGCGGCCAAGGTCATCGGCAAGACCGCGCAGCTCAATTTCCACTCGGTCCTCGGCGCCGCCGAGGACGGCGACAAGGACGCCGTCGCGGACGAGAGCGGCCAGAAGCTGAAGCTCGGCCCGGTGGCCATCAGCGGGGCCGACGTTACCGACGCCGCGGCGTACACCGATCCCCAGATGGGGTTCGGCTGGTTCGTCACCATCGATTTCAAGGAGGCGGGCCCCTGGCGGGAGCTCACCGGGAAGGCGGCCTGCGAGCCGATCGGCGATCCCAAACGCAGGGTGGCCATCGTGCTCGACAACGAGGTCATCTCCTCGCCGCAAGTGAACGACACGGTGGGCTGCAACGCCGGCATCGCCGGCGGCACCACCCAGATCACCGGATCGTTCAGCGCCGAGGAGGCGCAGAACCTGGCGGTGCTGATCAAGGGCGGTTCGCTCCCGGTGCCGCTTGAGCTGGTCGAGCAGCGCACGGTCGGCCCGACGCTCGGCGCCGAGGCGATCGAGGCCAGCGCGAAGGCGGGAGTCCTCGGTGTGCTCCTCACCGCGCTGTTCATCGGCGTCATCTACCGCCTGGTGGGCGTGCTCGCCGCAGTCGCCCTCGGCTGCTACGCGTTGATCTCGTACGCGGGGCTGGTGGCGCTCGGGGCCACCCTGACCCTGCCCGGCCTGGCCGGTTTCGTGCTGGCGATCGGCATGGCGATCGACGCCAACGTGCTGGTCTTCGAACGGGCCAGGGAGGAGTATCACGAGTGGCCCCGCAGGGGCCTGCGCGCCGCGCTCGACCGGGGGTACAAGAACGCCTGGAGCGCGATCGCCGACTCCAACATCACCACCCTGCTCGCGGCCGGTCTGCTGTTCTGGCTGGCGTCGGGACCGGTCAAGGGATTCGGGGTGACGCTGGCCATCGGCGTCATCGTCTCGATGTTCTCGGCGATGGTGATCACTCGGGTGCTCACCCACCTGGTGATCGGCCGGATCGGCCCGAAGGCGTCCGGCCTGTCGTCGGTCGGCCGGGTGCGGTCCTGGTTGACCCGGCGGAACCCGGACTTGATGTCGCGCAACCGGCTCTGGCTCGTCATCTCGGCCGGGCTGCTCGTGGTGATGGCCGCGGGTCTCTTCACCCGCGGGCTGAACTACGGCGTGGAGTTCACCGGCGGCCGGATCATGGAGTTCGCCACCAGTCGGACCGTCGACGCCGGGACGGCCAGGCAGGCGGTGTCGGACGCCGGGTTCCCCTCGGCCGTCGTGCAGATGTCGGGCGACGCGATCTCCGTACGGACCGGGCAGATCGGCGCCGACGACGTGGTGCGCATCGAGAAGAAGCTGGGCGAGCGGGTGGGTGAGGTCACCAAGCAGCGTGACGAGCTGATCGGGCCGAGCATGGGTGAGGAACTGCGCAGGAACGCGCTCATCGCGCTCGGCGTCGCGCTGGCGGCGCAGCTCGTCTACCTCGCGATCCGGTTCCGATGGACGTTCGGCGCCGCCAGCGTGGCCGCGCTGTTCGTGGACACCTTGGCCGTCGTCGGCGCGTTCGCCTGGCTGGGCAAACCCATCGACGGTGTCTTCCTGGCCGCCCTGCTCACGATCGTCGGCTACTCGGTCAACGACAAGGTCATCGTCTTCGACCGGGTCAGAGAACTGTGGCCGGCGAACCGGAAGACGCCGTTCGACCGCGTCGTCAACACCGCGATCCTGCAGACGGTGCCACGCACGGTGAACACCGGCGGCAGCACGATGTTCGTCGTGGCGGCGCTGGCGGTGTTCGGCGGTGACTCCCTGCGGGACTTCGCGATCGCGCTGCTCATCGGCATCTTCGTCGGCACGCTGTCGTCGATGTTCTTGGCCGGGCCTGCGGCGATCGAGCTGGAGCGGTTCAGCAAGCAGCCACCGCCCCAGCAGACGAGCAAGCGGCGGGCGCCCCACGTCCGCGAAGGGTCGGGCGCGGTGGTCTGAGCCGTTTCGTGGTGACACGCCGGTCGAGGTCACCCCTCGACCGGCGTGATCGCTGCGGCCGGCAGACGGGCGGATCCTGGCCTCACCGGTGGGCCACCCTGGGGATCCCAACCCCGTACGGCGTCCGACCGGCCCCAATCCCATCCGCGGTGTGGGTCGATTTCGACGACTCGGCTGCGGCCTGCCCGAACCGCCCCGCTGAGCCGGCGAACGGTCACCGATCCAACCGATCTACAAGTGTGATCCCAATACTGGCGCCATGCGTATGAACAAGCCGGCGTGGTCGGCGGCCCTACTCGCCCTGACCGCGGTCATCGCCTCTCCCGCCCAGCCCGCCGCCAGCGCGGCCGTCGGCGGCAGCAGGGATTTCGACGGCGACGGATATCAGGACCTGGCAGTCGGCACCAACGGTCTCAGCGCAGGGGTCGTGATCCTGCACGGAGGGCCGGACGGCATCAATCGCTACACGGTGCGCCGTCCCCCGGAGAACTGCACGCCCGGCTGCTTCGGTTCGGGCGATCCGGTGGCCGCCGGCGACCTCGACGGCGACAACGCGGCCGAGGTCGTCTTCGCCAACAGATACGGGTACGTGCAGATCGACTCCTGGAAGTCGGGGCACGCCGAGACGGTCTACTCCGGACAGGGGCCCGGCGAGAACACGCGGTTCCTCAGGGTCGGGGAGTTCGACGGTCGGCCGGGCGCCGACGTGATCGGCATCCAGGACACCCACGTTCAGGGCAAGACTCGGGTCTACCTCGTCTCCCAGCTGGTTTCCCGCCTCAACGGCGGCGGGTGGACCCGTAACCGCCTCTACGACGGGCCCGTCTATGTGAAGTCCATCGCCACCGGCGACGTACGTGGCGGCGGCAAGCAGCAGATGGCGATGATCGTTCACAGGTGGGTGGACGAACAGGAGGAGTCTCCCTACCTGTGGCTGCTGGACGACGTGACCAAGGACCCGGTGACGCTCGACAGCGGCCTGTGGGCCTGGGGCGGCCTGTGCACCACCCAGAACAGGGACGTGCTGGGGTGCCCGAAGCAGGATTCCCAGGTGGCGATGGGCGACGTGAACGGCGACGGGCGACTGGACGTGGTGATGGCCACCCCGAGCACCCGCGGCCTGCAGGTGTGGTACGGCTCGGCGTCGGGTTTCTCCCAGTTCCCCGGGTTCTCCAGGCACGACCTCAACTGGTTCGACGCCGGTACCGGGCGCAGGCTCGACCTGGACGTGGGTGACATCAACGGCGACGGCGCCGATGACATCGTCCTGGGCCTTCCCGACGCCGACGTCGAGGGACAGCACAGAGCGGGCCAGGTCGTGGTCATCCCCGGGTCCCCGAACTCGGCCCGTGGCCCGGCGGTCGATGCCGTGCGGATCATCACGCAGGACCGCATGAGCTCCCCCGGGGAGCCCGACACCGACCCCATCGGCGAGCAGTCCCAGGGGCGTGACAGCTTCGGTCAGACCGTCAGGGTGCTCGACGTCACCGGCGACGGCAAGGCCGAGGTCATCGTCGGCGCCCCGGGCAAGTACGCGCACCATGGCATGATCGTGGTCCTGCGTGGATCGGCCTCCGGCGTCTCCAGCAGCGGCACCCAGGTCTTCCGCTCCGATCAGTTGGGTATCGGCTCAGTGAGCACTCAGCTCGGCAGTTCCCTGTCCCGCTGACTCGGTTCCCTACGGCGGCGCCGAGCGGGACAGGAAGGGCCAGCCCTCGACGTCCTTCTGGTGATGTCGTCTCGAAGCTCCCGAAGTTACGGCGAGCCGCAATGTAGGGACGGTCAGTCAGCAGGCAGCCCGGCCGGCCTCGTTCCAAGTCGACGCCAAGTCGATCACTAAAGCGCACTGCGACGCTTCGGTGTCGATAACGACACCGAGGAGGCGGCCGGGACGGAGTCCCCCTTCCCCTTCACGTCACGGTCTCAAGGAGGTTTCGTCAGTCCGCCTTCGACTGGGTGCGTCGGGCGTAGGCGCGTGCGGCGCGGGCGCGGTCGCCGCAGCGGATGGAGCACCAGTGGCGGCGGCCGTGGCGCAGCAGGTAGCGGTTGCAGGGGGTGGAACCGCAGGCGGTGAGGCGGTCGGCGTCGGGGCCGGTGAGGAGGTCGGCCGCGTTGGCCGCAAGGGCCGCGAGAGCGCGGTCGAGGATCTCGTTGGTGGGGCACGGCGCCGCCCGGTAGGGGCCGTTCTTCTCGTCCCAGTACAGCAGGGCGGCCGTGGGGGCCCTGCTCAGGGCGTCATTGACGGCGGACACAGCGGTGGGCAAGGCGGGCAGCCCGGCAACACGGGCGGCGAACAATCCCCTGACGTGTTCGCGCAGCGAGCGGAGCTGCGTCGCGCACATCTCTCGCACCCCGGCATCGGCGGGAGCGAGGCCGCGTTCGGTGAGCCACTGATTCGTCGCCGCAGGGGTGCCGAGGAGATCGATGAACTGCCCTCCGGGCAGCGCGATTGCGCTGTTGACGAAGTCGAGGGCGAGGTAGTCCTCCGCACCCGGCGCGGGCGGCGCCACAGAGTCGGCGGTCAGGAACTCGCTCATGGCATTCATGGTACGGCTTGCATTCATCCGTGAGACACCGCTACCGTCATTCACGGATAAACCGCTCTTCATCCGTGAGGTTTTTCGATGGCTGATACCAGGACGACCACTGAGGAGATCCCCGTACGCGTCTTCGGCGGCCCGACCGCCCTTTTCGAGTACGGTGGCCTGCGATTCTTGACCGACCCGACCTTCGACGCTCCCGGCGACTATCAGGTACCGGGCGGCCAGTTGACCAAGACGGCGCCTTCCACCGCCGCGCCGGCCGACCTCGGCCGTATCGACGTGGTCCTGCTCTCCCACGACGAGCACCCCGACAACCTCGACCACTCAGGCCGAGCCCTGCTCGCCGACGTCCCGCTCACCCTCACCACGCCCGGGGGTGAGCAGCGCCTGAAGAATGGGGTCAAGGGGCTGGCCGACTGGGAGTCGATCGAACTGGACCGCCCCGGCGGCGGCACGATCACCGTCACGGGCGTGCCCGCCATCCACGGCCCCGGCACACGTGAGGAGGTCGAGCCGTTCACCGGCCAAGTCGTCGGATTCGTGCTGACCGGAGAGAGCCTGCCCACCGTCTACATCAGCGGCGACAACGCCTCGCTCGACCTGGTCAAGCAAATCGGCGAACGCTTCGGCCCGGTGGACACCGCCATCCTCTTCGCCGGAGCTCCTCGCTTCACCGTCCTCTTCGACGGCGCGCTCATTGTCCTCGACAGCGCCCAGGCTGCCGAGGCTGCCAAGATTCTCGACGCCCGCAGGGTGGTTCCCGTCCACTACAACGGCTGGGCCCACTTCACAGAAGGCCGTGAGGAGCTGGTTGCCGCTTTCACCGCCGCTGGGCTTGTTGACCGCTTGGACCTGGGTGACCCGGCCTGACCAGGCGCCAACCGGCACCTCGGTAGGGCCTGTCGGCTCGCGGCCTCCACCGGCTCGGCCTGCCGCAGCGGCGCCCACACATCCTGGGGTCTTGTCCGAGTGTCGTCCACCATGAGCATCGACACGGCACCGAGGCAGAGGTCGACTTCGGTGATGTCATGGTGCGGATCGCTCGGCCGTAGAGTCACCCGGTGCAGCCCCGCAGGTACGTGTCGCCTGGCTAGGAGCGGCGGGGGTCATAGTTCTGGAACTCGACCAGGCGGATGTCGCTCCGCGGCAGCAGGGGCACCCCGCTGCTGGAGTCCAGCACCACCCGGCGGCCCAAAGGCTCGCGCAGCGTGACGCCGATCCGGTCCGTCTTCCCTATGTCGTTGCAGACCTCCACGTTGTCGTTGAGCCGGACGTCGACGCCCACGACCACCGCTTCGGGCGTCTCGTGGACGCGCGAGCCGTACGTCGTGTCGCAAATGCCGTGCGTATAGCTCAACTGGAGCTGAGTCGGCGCGCGCACCTCGTAGGTGCTCACCTCCTGGATCCCGCGGTCCAGCGGTCGGGGCGGCCCGCCCATCGCCTCCGGGTCCACCGCCACCCGCCGGAACGGTTCCGGCACGCCCTTCACGGTGAAGTCCCACGTCGGTACCCGCACGTCCCCCCGACTGCTGGGCATCGTGGCCTCGCCCCGCGCCACCGCGACCACGCGCAGTGGCCGGCAGCCCTTGGCCGGGCACTCCTCGTCGACGAAGGACTTGGGCTTGCTGAGCCCGGCGTAGGCGGCTGTGGCCGTCAGCACCGGCACGTTCAGCGTGCTCTTATCGGCCCAGCGCAGCTTGGCCGGGGCGGGCACCTCGGCCGGGAGCTCGGTCTCCAGCTTCCAGGCGCTGTTGATCACGCTCCGCCCGACCCAGCGGGGCATGCGTCCCCAATCGGACTCCAGGGTCAGGTTCCGCAACGGTACGAACCCCGCGATCCAGGGCTCTCTCCGCCGAACTCTGCCAGCGTTCGGCGACCTCACGGGCGCGGTCCGTGAACTCGTCGAACTCGTGGGCAGTGACCGGAGCTCGGCTGGAACCGCAGGCCGTCGCGAGCATGATGAGCACTGCGACTGGAAGCATCCTCATGTTCGGTAGACGTGCCGGCGGGCGGCACGGTTCGCGCAACCGCGCGTCAGGAGGCACGGCTACGTCCTTGACCATGGTCACCGCTACGAGGGCCAGACGCCGGAACAGGTCACCGCGCCCCTGAGCGAGACGGTCGGCCGGGCCCCGGACATCCTTGACACCAGCCTCGGCGGTGCCAAGACCGCCGCCTACCGCAGCCGCCGCCAAACCTGATCAAGCCTTGTAGTACTCGCTCATGAGATGGGTCGCCCAGGCGGGCTGCCGGACCGGATCGGTGGGCGCGAATTCGACCAAGTACGGCTTGATGTCCAGAACAGGGGTGCCGTCCAGCGCGTCCAGGTCGGCCACATGCAGGTCGCGTCCATCGACGGCCAGCAGCCGGCACACAGAGACGCCGAGCCGGTTGGGCCGGTACGGTCCACGGTGCGCGAAAACGCCCACGAGCGGGCCGTCGGGATTCTTGCGCGGCGGACGCGGCCGGCTTTGCACGTTCTCATCGTCGATCCGGTCGAACTGGAAGACGATCTCCAGATGGGAGAACTCCTGTAAGCCCTGCAGGGCCGACGCCTCGAAGCGGTCCTCCAGCCGGATGACGGCCTTGACGTCATACCAGTTGTCCTCGTACATATCGGGCCGTCCGCCAAGGACGCGGGCGACGGGGCTCAGAATGACGCCGTCCATCATGAATCACCTCGTATGGAGCAGAGCTGGGCGCGGAGGGTGTCGCCGACCCATCGCTCCCAGCGCTCGCGCGTCCACCCGCGCTCACGGACGAACAACAGGTACAGCTCGGGGCTGAGCAGGCCGTACAGCAGGTCGGCGGCCTCCTCCACCGACACCTCGGCTCGCGCACCGGGTTTGCCGACAAGCGCCTCGGCCGCGCCCC
>NZ_BBYK01000059.1 GCF_001570365.1 Microtetraspora fusca
ATCCGGCCCCGCCCTGGGCCGGCCCGGCAGCATGCCCGAACTCCACGCGCCAGGGCCTCACACGCCAGAAGTCAGCGTGGGAAGTCAGCGTGCCGGAACTCCATGTACTGGAGCTTCGCCCGAGACGACGGCGGGAAGCTGATGCCGACCACCGCCCGTCTCAGCGTGGTCGACTGCCCCCAGCAGTCGGACCGGCTTCATCCGCTTGGCCGGCTCCGCCACCAACCGCCCTGGCACCCGCGCTTCGGCCTCACCGAAAATTTGAGGCCGCATCAGTTCGGGGCCGCATCAGTTCGAGGCCGCGATCAGGAGGCCGCGATCAGGAGGCCGCGATCAGGCGATGTGCCGACCGATCGCGGCGAAGAAACCTGAGGATTGGGGGCCGAGGCAGGCTCAAACGGTCAGGTCGTTGGCTATCGATGAGCGGGCGCACCTCGTCCCGGGCATGTGCACGTCCTTCGGTCGGTCGCGCGAGGACTTTCGCCGCTGCGCCGGTGGCTTTCGGCCTCGCGCGCTGGAGCCCTGCGGTCACTCGCCGGTGGCGCCGTCGATGCGCTCGCGCAGCAGGTCGGCGTGCCCGTTGTGGCGGGCGTACTCCTCGATCATGTGGACGAGGATCCAGCGGTGGGAGCAGTCCTGGCCGTGGCGCTGCCGCTTGCCCACCGCGTCGAGCGGCACGCCGGCCGAGATCTCGCGGGCGCGCTCGATCTCGGCCTGCCATGTGGCGAACGCCTCTTCGGCCGACGCGCCGTCCACGTCGTCGAAATCGGCGTTGGGTGCGACGTCCTTGCCCCACAGCCGGGGGACGTCCTCGCCGTCGAGGATCACGCGGAACCACACCTGCTCCACGTGGGCCATGTGCCGGACCAGTCCGAGCAGCGACATGCTCGACGGCGGCGCCGAGCGCTCGCGGAGCTGCTCCTCGGAGAGCCCGGCGCACTTGACGGCGAGCGTGCCGCGATGCCAGTCGAGCCAGTTGTTCAGCATGGCCCGCTCGTCGCCGATGAACGGAGGAGGCACGCGATTATCGGTCATGCCCGCACAGTACAGGGCGGCTTTTCGGGCCATGAGCGGATTATCGGCGTAACACCCCTTCCGTTCCGGCACGCCGGATCCGGATCCCCCACCGGTGGTGCTCCGCTCCCCCGGACGAAGGCACGGATTATTCGATGGCCCCGCCCGTGCCCGCTCTCGTACAGTCACCCGGGCAGTCACCTGGGCGGTCACCCGGGCCGGGACGTCGTCAGCGGGAGAGCGAGAACATGCGCGTCCACTACCCTCGCACCCCGCACCTGCCCTGGTCTCCCGGGACGACAGAGGACGACGTACGGGCGGGCGGAGTGTCCGGCCTGGCGGGCCGGGAGGTCGTCGTCACCCAGAAGCTCGACGGCGAGAACACCACCATGTACGCCGACGGAGTCCACGCACGGTCGCCGGACTCCGGGCACCACCCGTCCCGTGCCTGGGTCAAGGCCCTGCACGGCAGGGTCGCCCGCTCCATCCCGCCGGGGTGGCGAGTGTGCGGCGAGAACCTCTACGCCCGGCACTCGATCGCGTACGCCGACCTGGAGAGCTGGTTCTACGTCTTCTCCGTCTGGGACGGCGACCGCTGCCTGGACTGGGACGCGACCGTACGCTTCGCACGACGGCTGGGGCTCCCGGTCCCGCCGGTGCTGTGGCGCGGGGTCTTCGACGAACGCGCCCTGCGGGCCCTGCGCCTGGACACGGCCCGGTGCGAGGGATACGTGGTGCGGACCGTCGAGGGGTTCCGCCGGGAGGAGTTCCCCCATCGCGTGGCCAAGTGGGTGCGTCCGAGCCATGTGCGTACGGACGAGCACTGGATGCTCGCGCCCGTCGTCCCCAACGGCCTCGGCCCGGCCTCCGCGCTGTGGGAGGTCCGTTCGGGGGGCGCTCCCGCCGTGCCGTCGCTCCTCGCCGCGCTGGGGACGGAGCACGCGACGAGTCCCGCCATGCCGGACGAGGCGGCGGTCGCGGAGGTCACCGCCCATCTCGACGTGCTGGGCCGTACGGGGGACGCCCGGCTCGTGGGCGTGCTGGCGGCGCTCTTCAACCGCACGCGCCGGGCGTGGCTGGCGCCCCGGCTGGTGGCCCCGCTCGGCATGGGGCTCGCGCGGCGGGTCGCCGACCTCGTCGGCCTGCACGCCCGCCTGCGTACCCCGTTCCCGGACGACGAGCGCCGTGCCGGTCTGGCCCGGATGGCGGCGGCGGCCGACCTGGGCGTCCTGCACGCGGTCGCCGCCGCCGCGCTGGCCGGCTGCCGTGACGGCGACGCCGCCGAGGCGCGGGAGCAGATCGCCTGGTCCGAACTCCACGCCGAGGACGCCGGGCTGCTCAGGGAGGACCCGCTGCGTCCGCTCGCCGAGGGCCTGCGGGAGGCGCTCGACGGCTGCGACCCGGACGCGGCGGACCGCTGCTGGGGCGAGTCGCGGGACGCGTACGCGCGGGGCCGGATCTCCACGGCCGAGGAGGCCGTGGCGGCGACCTGGCGGTGGCGGTCGGGCCGGTTTCCCCGGCTCGTCGTCATGGTGGGGCCGTCGGGCAGCGGGAAGAGCACCCTCGCCCGGAAGATCGCGTCCGGTGGGCGTGACGCCGTGGTGGTCTCGCTCGACGACCTGCGCGAGGCCCGCGGATCGCGGTCGGATCAGCGGGCGAATCCCGCGATCCTCGCTGAGGGCCTGCGCCGGCTCGACGCGCTGCTGGCCGGCGGAGAGACGATTGTGTGGGACGCCACCTCCCTCACCCGGCGGCAGCGTTCCCTCGTCCACGCGGTGGCCCGCCGCCGCGACGCGCTGACGACGCACGCGGTCATGCTGGTCGGCGGCGAGGAGCTGGCCCGGCGCAACGCCGTACGAGCGGACGGGGTGCCGCCCGAGGTGCTCGCGGCGCAGCTCCGGCGCTTCGATCCGCCCTACCCGTGGGAGGCGCACCGCACCTGGTACGCCGGGCCGGACGGCGGCGTCCGGGACACCTCTGGAACTCTCGACAGCACGTACTGATACGGACTGAGCCGATGCGAACGAGCGAAGAGATCTATCACCGGGTGCGCTGGGATCCGCGTTTCGATCCGGCGCGCTTCGTGCTGGGGATCAACGTGCGCGGGGCCGCGCCCGCGCGGGTGCCGCTTCCCGATTTCGTGGCCGGAGGCGACATCCCCTGGCACCGCGTCGTCTTCATCGAGGCGGACGGCGAGACGGTCTGGGACCGCGCCTCCGGCGTGGACCGGCTGGACGAGACCCGGGCCGGGCGGGTGCGCGAGCCGCGCCGGCTCCGCGAGCCGTCCTTCACCGCCTGCCCGCCGTACGTCTGGGATCGGGTGGCCGGGTGGCGTCCGGCTCCCCCGGCGCCGAGTGTGGGGACGCGCCCGGGGACGGCGCTGCGCGTTCTGACCTGGAACACCCTGTGGGACCGCTACGACGGCGACCGCATCCACACGTCCCGGCGCAGGCCGCTGCTGCTGGAGGCGCTCGAACGGGCCGACGCCGACGTCATCGCGCTGCAGGAGGTGGAGAGCGAGCTGCTCGGCATGCTGCTGCGCGCGCCGTGGGTCCGCTCCGCGTACACACTGGGGTCGGACCCGACCGGCCGGGACGTGTACGACACCGGGCTGCTCCTGCTCAGCCGCCTTCCGGTGCGGGAGGCGGGCCACCACGTCCTCGGCCCGCACAAGGCCGTCACCGCCGTGACCGTGGAGTCGGGCGCGGGCCCGATCGTCGTGGCCGCCACGCACCTCACCAGCGACCACGCGGAGGACGCCGCGTCCCGGCGCGACGCCGAGCTGGCCACGCTCGCCGGCGCGCTGCGCGGTGTGGAGGGCGATCTCGTCCTGCTGGGCGACTTCAACGACGGCGGAAACGCTCCCGCCGACGCGCTCGGCCTGCGGGACGCCTGGACCGAGGTGCACGGCATCGACGACCGGACGCCGACCTTCGATCCGCGCGCGAACCCGCTGGCGGCGATCTCCTCGCTGACCGGCCGGGCGTTGCGGATCGACCGCGTGCTGCTGCGCGGCCACGGGCTGCGCGTCGTCGCGGCGGAGCTGCGCGGCGACTCCCCCGCGACCCCGGACGGCCTGTTCGTGTCCGACCACTACGGCGTCGCCGTGGATCTCGTCGCCTGAGGGGGCGGCTGAGGGGGCGGCTGAGGGGGCGGCTGAGGGGGCGGCTGAGTCCAGCCTGACCGGCCGGGGTCACCCGGGGGCCTCACCTGCCGAGCAGCTCCACCGAACGGGCGGCGGCGTGGAGGAAGACCGGGTCGCCGGTGAGCGCGTGCTGCCGCAGCGCCGCCTCGGTCAACTTGATGGCGTGGGCGTCGCCGGTCTCGGCCGCCCGCCCGGCCAGCTCCTCCGGTGCCTGAGGAGCGTCGGTCGGCAGCGGCTCCACCGTGCCCTGGTAGGCGTACCCGCTGTACAGCGCGGCCGCCACCTGCCACAGGGCGTCGTACGTGGGACGCCACAGTTCGACGGGCAGGTGATCCAGCACCGACGACACGGCCACCGGCGCCGTCACCGCGTGGATGAAGTCGATCGGCGCGTGCCTGCCGTGGGTCAGGAACACCCCGGCGAACACCCGGGTCAGCTCGGTCAGGTCGGCGGCGACGTCCGTCGGCGGCCGCAGGGACGAGACGGCTTCGGGGAACGCCGGCAGGTCCCGCAGGTGTGCGAGGTGCACCACGATCCGCTCGGTCGGCGCGAGCTCCAGAATGGGCAGGACCGCGACGGCCTGGTCGAGCGTGCGCGCGCCGACGGTCAGCGGCCGTCCCGGCAGCTCGACGTATCCGGCCGCCCAGTACGCCAGCGCCCGGGCCAGCTCGGCGAGCCTGGGCGGGGTCTCCTGTTCGGCGAGCGCCCGGACGGCGTGCGAGGTGCGGATCACGCCGTGGGTGGCCCCGGCGGCCAGGCCGGGGGTGAGCCGCGGCCACCACTCGGTCAGCACTTCGCGCCAGGGCGCCTCGGCGAGGCGTTCGGTGAAGTAGGCGGTCCAGTCGCCGATCCGGCGCCGGTCGCCGAGCGCGGCCCGCCAGTCGGCGATCCGGTCGGCCCGGCTCGGGCCGCCTTCGAGCTTCGGCAGATAGTCGGAGACCCAGCCGGGGATCTCCTCCGCCGCGCCGAGCCGTACCAGGGCCTCGACGACCATCGGGCCGTGGTTGGACAGGCCGCCGCGGTACTCGGGGCCGGTGGGCGCCAGCCGGACGAGCGCCTCGTCGAGAAGATCCATATCGCTTCCCTTCTATATAGAATGAAGACTATATAGATGCTAGGCGATACGCTACCCAATGTGGACGTCGAGGTGCTCCGGGCGCTGGCCCATCCGGTTCGGCTCGGGATCGTGCGCATGCTCGCGGCCGAGCCCGACATCTGCGCGTGCGACTTCACCGACGAGTTCGCGGTGAGCCAGCCGACGATCTCCGCCCATCTCAAGGTGCTGCGCGAGGCCGGTCTGGTGCGTACGCGACGCGAGGGCACCACCATCTGCTATTCGCTCGTGCCGGAAACGCTGGCCGGGGTCGCGACCGAGCTGCAGCGGCTCGCCGGACCCGCCGCCGTCCTGACCCGGCACGCCTGACAACCCCGTCCGGCGCGGGCCGCGGACGGTTACGGAACGACGCCGCCGAGATGGGCGGCGGCCACGCTCTTGGGCACGGCCATGCGCCACGCCTCGACGACGATCTCCCGCATCTCGGCCCGGCCGACGGCGGCCGCGGTGAGCTCGACCCAGTTGAACCGCATGTCGGACGGCCGCGGCAGGTGGAACTTCTCCGGCTCCGCCGCGACGAGCGCCGCGCGCTCCTCCTTCGGGAAGGCGAACCCCATCGTCGTCTCGTCGGCCGAGAAGGCGACGTAGACGATCCGGCCCACCCGGAACTTGATCCGGTCCCTGATCAGGTGCTCGGTGGTGCGCGGCAGCGCCAGCGCCACCCGGCGCACGTCGTCCACTGTGATCATCTGTCGTCCGTCCCCTCCGGTCCGCCCGTGCGGCTCACTCCGCAGCAGAGTGGCCGGGCGCGGGCGGCAGGTCCAGTCCGGACTCGGCGATGCGGTCCCGGAACGGCTTGCGCCGCAGCGCTCGTACGGCCTCCGCGAGCAGGTCGGCGAGGGGCATCGGCAGCTCGGCGTCGAGCTCCCGGGCGGCGGCCGCGGTCGCGGCCCACTCCGCCTCGATGACCGGCAGGATCTCGCGGGCCTGCGGGGTGAGGCTGGCGATTCGCTGACGGGCGTCCGCGCCCGGCTCGAGCGCGACCAGGCCGGAGCGGGCGAGCTGCGCCACAGTCTGACTGGCGGCCGAGTGCGTCACGCCGACCTTCGCGGCCAGCTCGCGGATGGACGAGGGCCCGTCGGCCACCAGAACCCGGACGTACGGCGAAAAGCGGGGCCGGTAGTCGGGCAGGCCCAGCTCGTCGTAGACCTTCGCCACGTCGCCGTCGAGCAGCTCCAGCACGTGACGCAGCAGGGTCCCGAGGGCGGCGCGTTCCGGCATCGTCTCCACAGGGCTAATGTAACAGCACTGTCATAACTTTCCGAAGAAGGGGCGGCGAATGAGCCTTTATCCCCAAATTGAGCCATACGACGGCGGGATGCTCAACGTGGGCGACGGGCATCGCGTCCACTGGGAGACGTACGGCAACCCGGACGGCAAGCCCGCCGTCGTGCTGCACGGCGGGCCCGGATCCGGCTGCACGCCGGGCTGGCCGCGCTACTTCGATCCGGAGGCGTACCGGGTCGTGCTGTTCGACCAGCGCGGCTGCGGCAGGAGCACGCCGCGCGCCGACGCCCCGGCGGCCGACCTGTCCACCAATACAACCCCGCACCTGGTGGCCGACATCGAACGGCTGCGCGAGCACCTGGGAATCGAACGCTGGCTGGTCCTCGGCGCGTCATGGGGATCGACGCTGGGGCTGGCCTACGCCGAGACGCACCCCGAGAGGGTCTCGGAGATGGTCCTGTTCAGCGTCGTCATGACCACCCGGCGGGAGGTCGAGTGGGTGACCCGCGCGATGGGCCGGGTCTTCCCCGAGGAGTGGGAACGCTTCCGGAACGGCGTCCCCGAGGCCGACCGCGACGGTGACCTCGCCGCGGCGTACAGCAGGCTGCTGCACGATCCCGACCCCGAGGTACGGGACAGGGCGGCCAGGGACTGGTGCGCCTGGGAGGACACCCACGTCGCCACCGCGAGGGATCACCGGCCCGATCCCCGCTACGAGGACCCCGTCTTCCGCATGGTCTTCGCCCGGCTCGTCACGCACTACTGGAGCCACGCGGCGTGGCTGGAGGACGGCGCGCTCATGAAGGGCGCGGAGCGGCTCGCCGGCATCCCCGGGGTCCTGATCCACGGCCGCCTCGACATCAGCGGCCCGCCGGACATCCCCTGGCAGCTCGCCCGCGTCTGGCCGGACGCGACGCTCGTCCTCGTCGACGACGCGGGGCACGGCGCCCACCCCACCACGAACGAGGCCGTCGTCGCCGCGACCGGCCGCTTCGCCGCCCTCCCCCGGTAGCCCAGGTCCTCGGCCTGCCCCTGGAGAAAACGCCCCGCGCAAGGGCGGCGGGTCAGCAGCACCGGGCGCCGGGGTCGGCGTCCCGCCGGTCGATCCGCAGCCGTTCGTACTCCCGCCGGGAGAGCGGCGGGGTGGGCGAGTGAGCGCGGTGCCGTTCGAGGTACCGGTCGTACTCCGCCTCCCCGGTGATCTCCCGGACGTACCACCGGACGAAGCTCAGCAGGGAACGCGGGGTCACGGGGCCTGCGCCTCCTCGCCGTCACGCCCGGCGGCGGCGCCGGTGCCCGTGCCCTCGGCCGCGCCCGCGTACGCCGGCGCGCGCCGCTCGACGGCGGTGGAGAACAGCCCGGACGGCGCGACGATGCGCGACTCGACGTACGGCGCCTCGGCCGTCGGCAGCGGCTCCCGGGCGCGTACGGCCCGCACGCAGACGACGAGGGCGTTGCCGATGACCAGGAGGACGAGCAGCGCGAACATCGCGGCGAGCACGCCGTCGATGGTGGAGTTCACGACGACCGTGTGCATCTGGTCGAGGTTCTTCGCCGGTGGGAGGACCTTGCCCGCCGCCAGCGCGTCCGCGTACTTCGCCCGCTGGGCGAAGAAGCCGATCTTGGGGTCGTCGTGGAAGACCTTCTGCCAGCTCGCGGTCAGCGTCACCGCCGCGTCCCACAGGAGCGGGATAGCGGTGACCCACGCCCACCGCAGCTTGCCCGACTTGATCAGAAGCGTGGTGCAGAGGGTCAGCGCGATGGCGGCGAGGAGCTGGTTCGCGATGCCGAACAGCGGGAAGAGCTGGTTGATCCCGCCCAGCGGGTCACTGACCCCGGCGTAGAGGAAGTAGCCCCAGGCGAGCACGACCAGCGCGCTGGTGCCCCACAAGCCGGGCTTCCAGCTCACCCGCCCGATCGGCTTCCAGATGTTGCCGAGCGTGTCCTGCAACATGAACCGGCCGACGCGGGTGCCCGCGTCCACGGTGGTCAGGATGAACAGCGCCTCGAACATGATCGCGAAGTGGTACCAGAACGCCTTGAACCCCGTCCCGCCGAAGATGCCGGACAGGATCTCCGAGATCCCGACGGCGAGCGTGGGGGCGCCTCCGGCGCGCGCGATCACGGTCTGCTCCTCGACCGCCGCCGCGGCCGCCCGCAGGTCCTCCGGGGTGATGACGAACCCCAGCTTGCCCACCGCGGCCGCCGCGCTCTCGGCGGTGGTGCCGAGCAGCCCCGCGGGCGCGTTCATCGCGTAGTACAGGCCGGGTTCGAGGGCGGAGGCGGCGATCAGCGCCATGATGGCGACGAACGACTCCATCAGCATCGCGCCGTACCCGATCAGCCGGACCTGCGACTCCTTCTGGATCATCTTCGGCGTGGTGCCCGAGGCGATGAGCGCGTGGAAGCCCGACAGCGCGCCACAGGCGATCGTGATGAACACGAACGGGAAGAGGGAGCCGGCGAAGACGGGCCCGTTGCCGTCGAGCGCGAAGGACGTGATCGCCTCGTTCCGCAGGTGCGGGGCCGCGACGAGCACGCCGACGGCGAGCAGCCCGATCGTCCCGACCTTCATGAACGTCGAGAGGTAGTCGCGGGGGGCGAGCAGCAGCCAGACGGGGAGCACCGACGCGAAGAATCCGTAGACCACCAGGCAGACGACGAGGGTCTGCGGGCTGAGCGTGAACGCGCCGGCCAGCGGCGAGCCCTCGATCCAGCCGCCGCCCGCGATGGCCAGCAGGAGCAGCGCCACCCCGATCACCGTGGCCTCCATGACCCGGCCGGGACGCAGGACACGCAGGTAGAGCCCCATGAAAAGCGCGATCGGGATGGTCATCGCGATGGAGAACGTGCCCCAGGGAGACGAGGCGAGGGCGTTCACCACGACCAGGGCGAGCACACCGAGCAGGATGATCATGATGGAGAAGACCGCGAGCAGCGCGGCGGCGCCGCCGACCGGGCCCATCTCCTCCCGGACCATCTGGCCGAGGCTCTTGCCGTCCCGGCGCATCGAGAAGAACAGGGTCACCATGTCCTGGACCGCGCCGGCCAGGATGACACCGACGATGATCCAGATGGTCCCGGGCAGGTAGCCCATCTGCGCGGCGAGCACCGGGCCGACCAGCGGGCCGGCGCCCGCGATGGCGGCGAAATGGTGGCCGAGCAGCACGCGGCGGTCGGTCGGGTGGAAGTCGACGCCGTTGTCGAGCCGCTCGGCGGGGGTGGCCCGGCGGTCGTCCACGCCGAGCACCCGGCGGGCGATGAAGCGGGAGTAGAAGCGATACGCGATCGCGTACGAGCCGAGGGCGGCGGCCACCAGCCAGATGGCCGAGATCTTCTCGCCTCGGGACAGGGCGAGGACGCCCCAGGCCACCGCGCCCACCACCGCGACGGCGGTCCACACGAGGACGGATTTGGGCCTGGCTTTCGCGCCACCGGGGCCGATTCTGGACATGGATGATCCTCCTGAAATCAGGGCAGGACTAAACGCCACGGGGATCGCCGGAAAAGATCGGCTCAGCCTCCCGGGGGTTGAGACGGAGCCGCTTTACCGTGCCGCAGGCCCCCGCAATTGCGGCATTACGGGCGGCGCGCGGCACGTTCACGATCAGCGCGCATTCTCGCCATACCCGTACCGCGGGGGCAGGGCATGGCCGATCGCGCTGATCGCGTAATTAGGGGATGCCGTCGTCGAGCCCGTCGCGATCAGCCCGGCCGTCACGACCGCCGTGATCACGGCGGGCTTCGGCAGGCCGATCACGTCGCAGCGCGTACGCGGCGGCCATGAACACGACGCTCCCCGGCACCCAGGCAAGCTGATACCAGAAGAAAAACCGCATTCCGGCCAAATGCGGCGCATCGTGGGGATACCACGGTACCCAGAGGAGCGCCATCACGGGAAACGCGAGGCAGACGCCGGCGGCGACCCGCCGTGCCGTCCAATGCGGCTTCACCATCGTGCCCTCCGGAATGTTCCGCGGTCTGATGCAGGGTTGCGGACACGGGCGTTCTGGTTTACCCCGTTTTTCGGGGAAATTTCGTGTCAACCAACCGAGGGCTCCGCGCAACTTGAGGGTAATTGCCGGGCTTCTGTGGACGGTGGCCGATGATCGAGCCGTTGAGTGCGACGACGTTCCTCGCGGTGCTCGGCGGCACCTCACTGCTCGCGGTCGCCGCCCGGAGGTTCCGTCCCCCTCCGGAGCTGCCCACCCTGGAGAGCTGGGCGCTCGCGGACCGCCGGTTCGGCACGCCGACGACCTGGTTCCTGCTCGGCGGGACGATCTACACGGCCTACACCTTCGCCGCCGTACCCGGCCTCGTGTACGGCGCCGGCGCGATCGGGTTCTTCGCCCTGCCGTACACGGTGATCGTGTGCCCGCTCGCGTTCGTGCTGCTGCCGCGGCTCTGGTCGGAGGCCCGCCGCCACGGCCACCTCACCGCCGCCGACGTGGTCCGGCAACGGTACGGATCCCCGGCCCTCGCGCTGGTCGTGGCGGTGACCGGGGTGCTGGCCACGATGCCGTACATCGCGCTGCAGCTCGTCGGCA
Organism: Microtetraspora fusca; assembly: GCF_001570365.1. GTDB lineage: Bacteria > Actinomycetota > Actinomycetes > Streptosporangiales > Streptosporangiaceae > Microtetraspora > Microtetraspora fusca. The sequence goes on from NZ_BBYK01000059.1 coordinate 11,048, forward strand.
TCCGCGCCGTGCTGTCGGCGGGCGGGCTCTACCCGCGCGGCCTGATCGGCGACCTCGCGCTGGTCGCCGTGTTCGCGGTGCTCGCCGTGGCCACGTACCGGCACGGCCTGCGCGCCCCGGCGGTGATCTCGCTGATGAAGGGGGTGGCGATCTTCTGCGCCGCGCTCGCGGTCTCCTTCCTCGTGCTCGACCGGTTCGGCGGGCCGGGCCCGATGTTCGACGGCGCCGAGCGGGCGCCGGCCTCGGGCGCGCTCCCCCAGGCGTCCCTCAGCCTCGACCCGAGCCTGTTCGCGGTGTACGCCACCCTCGCCCTGGGCTCGGCGCTCGCGCTGCTGCTCTACCCGCACGTGCTGACCCCCACGTTCGCCGCGGCGAGCGCCGACACGCTGCGCCGCGCGTCCATCGCGCTGCCCGCCTGGACGGCGGTGCTCGCGGTGTTCGCCCTGCTCGGCGTCGCCGCGCTGGCGTCCGGCGTGCAGGTCCCACCCGGCAGCGCGGAGGCGGCCGTCCCGCTGCTGGTCAAGGAGCTGATGCCGGCGGCCCTGACCGGCCTCGTCTTCGGCGCGCTCGCGGTGGGCGCGCTGGTCCCCGCCGCGGTCATGTCGGTCGCCGTGGCGACCACGTTCGTCCGCAACATCTACGTCGAGTGTTTCCATCCGACCGCCACTCCGAAGCACCAGAGGCGGGTCGCGCAACTCGTCTCGCTCACCGCGAAGATCGGCGCGGCCGTCTTCGTGTTCGGGCTGCGCGATCAGGACGCCATCAACCTGCAACTGCTCGGCGGGGTCTGGATCCTGCAGACCTTCCCCGCCGTCGCCCTCGGCCTGTTCACCCGGCGGTTCCACCGGCGGGCGCTGCTGGCCGGATGGGGCGCCGGCATGGCGGCGGGCACGCTCATGGTCGTCTACAGCGGCTTCTCGTCGCTGGTGCCCGTCGGCCTGGGCGGCCAGGGGGTGCAGGCGTACGCGGCGGTGGTGGCGCTGGCGCTGAACCTCGCCGTCGTGGTGACCCTGACGCCGCTGCTCAACCGGACGTGCGCGGCCGGACCGCCTCCGGGACGCGGCGCGCAGGCCCCCGTACCGCCCGTCTCCGTTCCGCCCTCCTCGGGGCCGGCCCGGTGAGCGGGACAGGGCCGGCGACCCGGCCGCGTACGCCCCTGGACCTCGACACCGCGCGCAGCGGTGAGGACCCTGCGGCCGCGCCGCCCGGAACGGCCGGGGACGCCGCACCGGTCTCACCGGGTGTGGACGGCGCGACCCCCGGCGCGCCGTACGGGTCGGACCGCGAGACGGCCGTGACGCGGCTGTTCGAGTCGCACTACACCGGCCTGCTGCGCCTCGCCGTGCTCCTCGGCGCCGACGACGCCGAGGACATCGTCGCCGAGGCGTTCTGCGAGCTGCACCGCCGCTGGAACCGGCTGCGCACCGCCGACGCCGCCCTGCCGTACCTGCGGTCCGTGGTCTGCAACCTCACCCGGATGCGACTGCGTCATCTCCAGGTCGTCCGCAGACACACGGAATGGAGCACCGACCTGGAGCGGTCGGCCGAGAGCGTCGCCCTGCTGCGCGACGACCAGAAGGCGCTCATCGACGCCCTGATGCGGCTTTCGGCCCGGCAGCGCGAGGCGCTGGTCCTGCGCTACTGGCTCGGCCTGCGGGAGAGCGACATCGCGGCGGCAATGAGCATCTCCTGCGGCGCGGTCAAGGCGCACACGAACCGCGGCATGTCCGCACTCACCAAGATCCTGGAGGAACGACGATGAGCACCGGCCCGGCCGGCACCGAGGACCAGTTGCGCGAGGTCCTCGAAACGCTCGCCACCGGGGTGCGGCCGGCCCCGGACGCCTACCGGCGGGTCCAGCGCGAGTGGCGGCGCCGCGAGCGCAGGCGCCGCCTCGTGCTGGCCGTCCTGGTGGTGCTGGTGTTCACGCTCGCCGACGCCGCGGGGCTGTGGGCGCTCAACCAGGCCCGCAACCAGCCGCACATCGTCTTCAACACCCCGGCCTCCCCCCACCCGTGAACGCCGGGGTGATCACGGCGCGTCGAGGAACTCCTCGATCATCGAGGTCAGCCACTCGGCGCGATGGACGAGCGTCACGTGCGTGGTGCCGGGCAGCACGGCCAGCCGGGAGCTCGGCAGGCCGGCCATGTCGCCCACCACGCCGCCGCCGAGCAGCCGGAACATCTCGACGGTGTGCTCGGGGCGGACGATGTCGGAGTCGCCGATGATCAGGAAGGTCGGCTTGCCGAGGTCCCTGACCGTCTCGGCCGGCCACTCGGGCAGGTCGCAATCCATGTTCTTGATCTTCTTGATCAGCGTCGGCCAGTCCTCGGGCCGGGGGGCGACCCTGGCGTACGCCTCCTCGAACGGCGAGCCCGCGAGGTGCTCGGGCCGCAGGCCCTCGATTCCGCCGAGGACGCCGGGGTGGAGGCCGTCCCGGTTGTGGGCGATCGACGCGAGGACCAGCTTGCGCACCAGTTCGGGGTGGTCGACGGCCATCTGGAACGCGACCGCCGAGCCGCTGCTGTAGCCGAAGACGTCCGCGTCCGCGACGCCGATGTGCTTCAGCAGCGCGGCGGTGTCGTCGGCCCAGTTCCGGACGCTCAGCGGGCGGTCGATGTCGGCGGTGTGCCCGTGCGCCTGCTGCTCGACCGCGATCACCTGCCGGGACTTCGCCAGCGTCGGGATGATCCGCCCGAAGTCGACGTCGACGGTGGACAGGTTGCCGTGCAACAGGACCAGCGGCCTGCCCTCGCCGTGGACCTCGTAGTACATGTCGAGACCGTTGATCGGTGCGTACATCCGTGGATCTCCTGCTCTGGACGGGAGTGGCGTGGCCGGGGAGCGGTCCCCCGGCCTCCGGACGGGTCGGTTCCCAGCTCGATCCCTTCACCGTTTCGGTGAAACCCAGTCTGCTGAAACCACGCCGTCCGCGCACCCGTCTTCCACCCCCGAACGGCCCCCGGGCGCGGACGGCGCGCGGCCCTCCGCGCCTGGGCGTCCGTCAGCGCCAGAACCTCACCTCGGGATAGCGCCGGGACGGGCGGTCGAGCAGCGGCTGCGGCCGCCCGCGAAGGTGCTGGTCGAAGAAGGCGGCGACATACTGACGGGTGATCTCCACCGCACGGGCGCCCTTCAACGGGGTTCCGAGGTCGACGCCTCCCTGCTCCAGGAGAAGGGGATAGTCGGTGAAGGACGCGTGGTCCGCGCCCTCGAAGGTGAGCCAGCGCTTCCAGCCCGTCATGCGCTCGAAGTCGCGGTCCCACGTCGGGTCCTCGCCGGGCGAGGTCTCACTCGCGCCCAGCACGAGGAACGGCCGGGAGAGCCCCTTCTCCGGGATCGGGACGAAGAACGTGCCGTCCATGTTGATCCCCGCGCGTACGCGGGAGTCGTTGACCATGGTCCAGGACGTACTGGCGCCGCCCATCGAGTGCCCCGCCATGCCGATCCGGGAGCGGTCGATCAGCTCGCTCCCCTTCCAGACGGGATGGCGTCCGGTCAGCCGGTCGAGCACGAAGGAGACGTCCGCCTGCCGGCTCTTGGCGGTCTTCGCACCGGACCCCAGGGGGTCCGCGGACGCGCCGGGGCAGGCCACGCAGGTCGCGGTACGGCCGTCCGGAAGGCTCGTGCCGTACGACTCGTAGGTGTGGTCGATCCCCGCGACGACGTACCCCCGGCTGGCCAGGTCCTCGGCCAGGATCGTGAGCGACGAGCGGGGCATGGTGAACCCGGGTGACAACACCACGAGGGGAAGGCCGTTCCTGCGGCCGGTGGGCGCGGCGTCGGCGATCGCGTTCGTGCGGGTACGGCTCAGCACGTCGCCGGGCATGCCGGTGACCCCCTGCTCCTTCAGCAGCAGCCTCGACTCCTCGGCGGTCATGTACGGCGCCCGCTGCCCGCCGGACGGCTTCGCCGGGTACCACAGCGAGACCATGAGCTCGCGCTTCTTCACCGACGGCACCCACGGGTCCGGGCGGGAGCCGTCCACCAGGTGCAGTGTTGTCGTGCCGACCCGGTGCGGGCCGGTCGGCCGGGGCAGGACCGGGTCCTGGGCGGCGGGCGGGGTCGGGGACGGGCTCGGCCCGGGGGTGGACGCCGGGGTCGCGGAGGGCACGGAGGGGGCCGGCTCGGCGGCGCCGGCCGCCGTCGCGGACATCGCGAGCGCGAACGACGCGACGCCGGCGGCGAGCGCGCCACGGATGATCGTCTTTGACATGACCATCATGCTTCCGGCATCCGGACGCGATCACCTCGGCACCAGGATCCATTCGCGGGTCCGACTTTCGGATCAGGCCGCAGGTCGTGACTACGCCCGGAATCGGACCGGCGACGCGTCCGAAGACCACAGTGCGCGGTCCGCTCGTCGCCGCGGTCCGCTCGTCGCCGCGGGCCGGAAGGCGTCAGCGGCGACCGGCTCCGTCGGTCCTGGCCTCGATCGCGTGAAGCACGGCCACCATGTCGGAGCCGCCGTACCCAAGGGCCACGGTCTCGCCGAAGAGCGCGTGGCAGACGTCCAGGAGCGGCGAGGCCAGCTCGCGCTCGCGCGCCGCCTCGGCGATCAGCCGGTTGTTCTTCAGCACGTCCAGGGCGGCGGCCTGGACGGCGAAGTCGCGATCCATCAGCTTGGGGGCCTTCATCCGGGACACGCCGCTCGCCATCGGTCCGGCGTCGAGCACGTCCAGGAACTGCCGCCGGTCCAGGCCGTGCCGGTCGGCGAAGTGGAACGCCTCGGTGAGGCCGGTGACCATGGTGATCAGGAACAGGTTCACCGAGAGCTTCATCACGAGGGCGTTCGGGACCGGTCCGCAGACGAACGACTCATGGCACATCGGCCCGAGCAGCGGGCGCACCTCCTCCACGGCCGCCTGTTCCCCGGCCAGCATCGCCACCAGCCGTCCGGTCTCCGCGGGCTGCCGGGAGCCGGAGACGGGGGCTTCGACGTAGCCGCCGCCCGCCGCGCGGATGTCGGCGTCGAGGTCGCGCGAGTAGCCGGGAGACGTCGTCCCCATGTGGACGATCGTGCGCCCGGCGACGTTCGCCGCGAAGCCGGGCGTGCCGCGGCCGAGGACGGCGTCCATGGCGGCGCCGTCGGCCAGCATGAGGAACACGACGCGGGCCCGCGCGAAGACCTCGGCGGGGCTCGCCGCCACCGCCGCGCCCGCGGCCCGCAGTGGCTCGGCCCGTGCGGCGGTGCGGTTCCAGACCACGATCTTCGTATCGGACCGGGCGAGATTGAGCGCCATCGGCAGTCCCATGACGCCGAGGCCGATGAAACCCACGTCCACACCACACCGCCTTCTCGCCGGCGAGCCCGGGATCGGCGTCGCCGTCCCACGACTATGACAGTCGTCATAGTACGGCGTGTATGACAATCGTCATAGTGGGTTCGTGTCGTCATACGGAGTCGTACGGCGAGCGGACGGGTCGGCGCGTGGAGCGGAGGTCGGGAATGGCGGTTTCCGAGCGGGATGGGCGGGACGAGCGGGGCGAGCGCGGGCCGCGCGAGCGGATGGTCTTCAGCGCGGCCCAGCTCATCCGGCGCGGCGGGGTCGCCGCGGCCGGGATGCGCGACGTCGCCGCGCACGCGAGCGCACCCCGGGGGTCACTCCAGCACTACTTCCCCGGAGGCAAGGAGCAGCTCGTCAACGAGGCCGTGGACTGGGCCGGACGCTACGCCGGCGACCGCGTCGGGAGGTTCCTGGCGGCGATGCCCGAGCCGTCGCCGAGCGGGCTGTTCGCCGCGATGGCGCAGCAGTGGATCGACGAGTACGAGACCGCCGGGTTCGCCGGGGGCTGCCCGGTCGCCGCGGCGATGGTGGACTGCGCGGAGAGCGCCGAGTCCACCAGGAGCGCGGCCGCCGCCGCGTTCGACCGCTGGGCCGGCTCGGTGGCCGAAGCGCTGCGCGGGATGGGTGTGCCCCCGGAGCGGGCCGCCTCGCTCGCGACACTCATGATCAGTGCGCTGGAGGGAGCGATCCTGATCGCCCGCTCCGAGCGGGACGTACGCGCCCTCACCACCGTGGTACGCGAGCTCGCCCCGCTCCTGGACGGCTCCGCCGCCCCACCACCCGCGTGACGGCCCGTGCCGCGCGAGAGACCCACGCCGTCCGCCAGGGCTCCCGCCTCCGTGGCCGATGCGTGCGCCGATCGCGCGCGCGGCCGGAGAGACGCTGGGGGCGGCGGTCGCGCAGCGGGTCGACCTCCCCTTCGGCGTGGTGCCGCGCCCGCTGCACCGGGTCAGTCCCCCACGTTGTGGCAGGCGAGGTAGTGGCCGTCGCCGACCTGGCGCAGCAGCGGCTCCTCGTCGGCGCAACGAGCGGTGGCCAGCGGGCAGCGGGTACGGAACCGGCACCCGCTGGGCGGGTTGAGCGGCGACGGCAGCTCGATCGCCCCGTCCCCGACGCCATCGGCGCTCCGGCCGCCCGTCCGCGCGCGCCCCACGGCCGGACCCGCGTCGCCCGGCCAGGCCGGAGCGGTCCCGCCGGACAGAACCGGAACCACATCGGGCAGACCCCCAGGCGTACCACCGGGCAGGGCCAAGGCCGCGTCGCCGGGCGCCTCCCGGCCCGCCTCGCCGGTCGTGAGCTCGATACCGCCGCCGGGCCCGAGATCGGCCTCGGGGACGGAGGCGAGCAGCAGCCGCGTGTACGGGTGGAGCGCCGACTCGGACATCCGCGCCGACGGCGTGACCTCGCACACCTTGCCGAGGTACATGACCATGATGCGATCGCTGATGTTCTTCACCACGGCGAGGTCGTGCGCGATGAACACCATGCTCAGGCCGTAGCGCGTCTTGGTCTCTTCAAGCAGGTTGAGGATCTGGGCCTGCACCGAGACGTCGAGGCTGGAGACGGGCTCGTCGCAGATCAGCGCCCGGGGGTCGAGCATGAGCGCGCGGGCGATGCAGATCCGCTGACACTGCCCGCCGGACAGCTCGTGCGGCCGCCGGTCCCACACGACGGCCGGGTCCAGCCCGACCGACGAGATCATCGACTCGATCCGCTCCCTGGCCGGCCTGGTACCCCAGATCGACGGGCCCTCGGCGACGAGGTCCCGCACCCTGCGGCGCGGGTTCAGCGAGGAGACCGGGTCCTGCAGGATCATCTGCATCTTCCTGCGCCGCGTACGCAGCGCCCGGGGCGCGAGGCCGGTCAGCTCGGCCCCGTCCAGCCGCACGGAGCCAGACGTCGGCGGCGGGAGCTGCATCACGGCGCGTCCCGCGCTGGACTTGCCGCAGCCGGACTCGCCCAGGATGCCCAGCGTCTCACCGTCGAGGAGGTCGAAGCTCACGCCGGAGACCGCGTGGACCTTCTGCCCGCGCCCGGCGGGGTACTCCACGACCAGGTTGTCCACGACCAGGACCCGGTCCTGACCGGAACGCATGTGGGCGCTGCCGGTACCGGCCATCAGGAGCCTCCTGCGACGACGGGACGGACGGGGTGGTGGCAGGCGAACGCGCGCGCCCGCCCGCCCGCGGCCTCGGGGGCGAGCACCGGCGGGACCCGGTGGCAGTCCTCCCGGGCGTACCGGCAGCGCGGTGCGAAGCGGCAACCCTCCGTGGGCGCGACCATGTCCGGCGGCGCGCCGTCGATCGCCTCCAGCCGGGAGTGCGGCGGCCGGCCCAGGCGTGGAACCGACGCCAGCAGCGCCTCGGTGTACGGATGGCGGGGTGCGGCGAACAGGACGTCCGCACCGGCGAGCTCCACGATCCGGCCCGCGTACATCACGGCGACCCGGTCGGCGCGCCCGGCGACGACCTGGAGGTTGTGGCTGATCAGGGTAATCGCCATGCCGAGCTCGTCCTGGAGCCGGCCGAGCAGATCGAGGATCTGCTTCTGCACGGTCACGTCGAGCGCGGTGGTCGGCTCGTCGGCGATGAGCAGTTTCGGTTCGTTGGCCAGCGCCATGGCGATGACCACCCGCTGGCGCATTCCGCCGGACAGCTCGTGCGGGTACTGGCCCAGCCGCCGCGCGGGCTCGGGGATGCCCACCAGCCGCAGCAGCTCCTCGGCGCGGGCGCGGGCGGCGGCCCGGGAGAGCCCGCCGTGCCTGCGCAGGCTCTCGGTCAGGTGGACGCCGACCTTCTTGACCGGGTTGAGCGCGGTCATCGGGTCCTGGAAGACCATGCCCACGCCGGCGCCCCACAGCTCGCGCCGCCCGGCGTCGCCAAGCGCGTGGACGTCGGCGCCGTCGATGAGCACGCGGCCGGAGACCGTCATCGCCGGACCCGTGGTGTAGAGGCCCATGACAGTACGGCCGAGCACGGACTTGCCCGATCCCGACTCGCCGACCAGGCCGAGTGTCTCCCCCGCGTCCAGGGTGAGGGAGACGCCGTCCACCGCCTTGAGGTTCCCGCGCGGGGTGCGGATCTCGGTACGCAGGTCCTCGACGACCAACAGCGGGGCCGAGCCGCCCGGGGGCCGGGCGGGGGCGTGGGGGCGCTGACTCATGGCACTCCTAGAGCTTCGCCTGACGGGGATCCCACCGCTTCCTCGCCTTCTCCCCGATGAGGTTGAACGCGAAGACGGTCAGGAAGAGCGTCACGCCGGGGACCAGCACGATGTGCGGATGGTCCTGGAAGGCGTTGCCCTCGCCCTCGGCGATCATGTTCCCCCAGGACGGGTCGGGCGCCTGGATGCCGAGGCCGAGGAAGCTGAGCGACGCCTCGGCCACGATCAGCACCGACACGATGACCATGCCGTACGACGCGAGGGGCAACAGCACGTTGGGCAGCAGCTCGCGGCCCATGACCCGCCACCGCGAGGCGCCCATCGCCGTGGCCGCGAGCACGAACTCGCGCTGGGCGAAGGTCAGCGTGGCGGCGCGGGCCATCCGGATCATGCTGGGCAGGGCGAGCAGCGACAGGGCGATGGCGATGTTGCGCAGGTTCGGCTCCAGCACGGTGCCGAGCGCGATCAGCAGGATCAGCGGTGGCACGGCGAGCAGCGAGTTGGTGGCGACGCCGACCGCTGTGTCGGTGAGCCGCCGGAAATATCCAGCGAGGATGCCGATCGCGCCACCGACCGCCATGCCGATCGCCACCGCGCCGATCGAGACCAGCAGCGAGGCCCGGGCGCCGTAGAGGACACGCGCCAGCAGGTCGAGCCCGAAGTTGTTCGTCCCGAGGGGGTGCTCGGAGAACAGCGCGGGCGGCGCCATCGCGGGCGCGTCGATCGTCTTCGCGATGTCGTGGTACTCGCCGAGCGGCAGCATCGGCGCGAGGACCGCGGCCGACACCAGGACGACCAGCCACGCCAGGCAGAGCCAGAACATGAGGTCGAAGGACCCGCCGAAGACGCCCCGGCCGAGCCGGACGAGCCCCGCGTACGCGAGCCCGAGTCCGACGGCGAACGCCAGGAGGGACAGCCAGCCGGGACCGGGGAGCGCGGCCGGCGCGAGTGCGGCCAGGGCGAGGCCGGGCACGGCGAGGCCGAGCCCCGGCCAGGATAGGTACCGTCCCCGACCTCTGCTTCCCGCCGGGCCGGTGAACTCAACGAAGTCAGACATGCGCCCGCCTGATCCGTGGGTCGAGATAGCCGTACGACAGGTCGATCAACGCGTTGGCCAGGACGTAGATGAGCGCGACGACCAGCACGGCGCCCTGCACCATGGGGAAGTCGCCCTTGTCCGCCGAACCGATGATCAGCGTGCCCATGCCGGGGAGGGCGAACAGGTACTCCACGATCACCGTGCTGCCGATCAGCCGGCCGAGGCTGATGCCGAGCAGCGTGATCAGCGAAAAGGACGAGGGCCGCAGCGCGTCGCTGAACAGCACGCGCACCGGCGACATCCCCTTGGCCTTGGCCGCGAGGATGAAGTCCTCCTGGAGCGTGGTGATCAGGTCGCCGCGCAGGATCCGGGTGAACATCGCGGTCTCGGCCAGCGCGATCGTCAGCGCGGGCAGGAACGCGTGGTAAAGGTTGCCGCCGAGCCCCTCGCCCAGCCGTACCCACTCGGCTCTGGGGAACCAGCCGAGCTGGTTGGAGAAGACCATGATGATCAGCAACCCGGCGAGGAAGCTCGGCACGGACAGGACGCCGAAGGTCCCCGCGCTGACGACGCGGTCCACCCGTCCGTCGGCGTGGTAGGCCGACCACATCGCCAGCGGGATCGAGACGACGAGGGCCATGACGAGCCCGAGGACGGCCACCTCCGCGCTGACCGGGAGGGCCGCGGCGATGCGCTCGGCCACGTCGCTGTTGGGCGGGATGAGCGAGGTGCCCAGATCGCCGTGGAGCGCCGCGCCGAGCCAGCGCCCGTACCTGACCAGGAACGGGTCGCCCAGCCCCATCTCGTCGCGCAGCGCCGCGTACTCCTCGGGCGGGTGCCCCTCGCCGAGAACGGCGATCGCGGGATCTCCGGGGGTCAGGTCCACCAGCGCGAAGGTGCCCACGCTGACGACGACCAGGACCACCGCGATCTCGGCCAGCCGTCTCAGCACGCCGCGTGCCATGCCGGTCGCCCTCCTCTCCTCGTCACGTCCACGTCACCGGATGCCGTCGCGGACCCGCTCAGCCGGTCGGGGCGATCCAGGCGTCGTCGAGGAGGACCATGCTGTTCACGGTGCCCTCCACGCCGTGGACGTTCTTCCGCCAGGTGAGGAACTCGGGGGTGGGGCCGTAGACGAGGGCGGGGACGTCCTTGTTCCACTGCTCCTGGATCCGGCCCATGACCGCGCGCTGCTCACCCTCGGTCTCGGCGACCTGGAACTCATCGATCAGCGCGTCCATCTCGGGGCCGGTGTGCATGCCGACGCTGAGGTTGCCCTTGCTGTGCAGGGTCGCGAACATCCGCCCGTACGGCCCCGCCTCGCGCCAGCTGATGCCCCACCCGGCGACGTCGTAGTCCTTGTTGACCGACACCTTGGTGATCTGGTCGGCGACGGAGCGGACCAGGTCGAGCTCCACCTGGAAGCCGACGCTCTCCAGCATCGACTTGATCGCCAGGGCGGTGGCGCGCGCGGCGGGGTCCTGGCGGCCGAGGTAGGTGACCTTCCCGTCGAACCCGTCGGCCTTCGCCTGCTTGAGCAGTTCCCTGGCCTTGTCCGGGTCGTATGGCAGCGACGTGGCGTCGGTGTGCCAACGCGAGAAGCTCGGGAAGACCTGGGTGCTCGCCACACCGGCGCCGTTGTAGGAGCGCTGGTAGATCACCTCGGGCTTGATGGCCTGGAACATCGCCTGCCGTACGCGCGGGTCGGCCCCAGGGCGGCCTTCGGAGGCGTTGATCACGCCGACGTTGCCGAGCGCGACCATGTTCATGTATCCGGGGAACCCGGCGGCCAGCGCCTTGTCGATGAGCTGCGGGTCGCGGAGGAAGGCGGCCTGCGCGCCGCCCGACGTGAAGGTGTCCAGCAGCGCGTTCGGATCGGTCACGTAGATGATCCGGATCTTGTCCAGGTTCGGGCGGCCGTCCCAGTAGTCCTCGCGGGCGTTGAGCACCGTCTCCTCGTGCTCGGCGTAGCTGCCGAAGGTGAACGCGCCGGCCCCGACCGGCTTGAACGCGCCGCCCTCGTCCGCCGACCTGGCGACGATCATGCCTGGCCCGGTGGTCAGCATGTACGGGAACGTGGGCCACTTCCTGCCCAGCTTGAGGACGACCGTCGAGTCGTCGGGGGTCGTGATGGAGGTGACGTTGTCCTTCCAGAGCCGCGCCTCGTCCGCGCCCTTCTCGACGTACCGGTCGAGGCTCCATTTGACGGCCTTGGCGTCCAGCGGCGTGCCGTCGCTGAACATGACGCCGTCGCGCAGGGTGAGGGTCCACGTCGTGTAGCCGTCGCTCGCCTCCAGGCCCTTGGCGAGCTGCGGTCGGACCTCGCCGGTCGCGCTGTCCCAGCGCATGAGCACGTCGTAGATCGCGGCCATCTCCAGGCCGCCGGTGGAACCGGCCACGATGGTCCGGGCGGGGTCGAGCACGGCGGCCTCGGCGTAAGCGCCGAACGTCAGCGTGCCGCCCTTCACCGGCTCGCCGCCGTCGCCGCCGCCGATCACCCCCACCTGGTACGTGGACGGGGTCGCCGCGCCGCGTGGTCCGGCCGCGGCCGAGCCCGTGTTCCCCGGGGACGACGAGCAGGCCGCGACGAGGGCCGCGACGAGGAACAGTCCGGCAACCGGGCGCAACCGCGTCGTGGTACGAGGCTTCATTCGCTTCCTCCAATTGGCCACCCGGAAAGCGCACATACGGGCGGACAGGAAGCGAGAGAATCAGGACGGATCATCATTGGATTCCCGATGTCCCACTGAGCGGGACATCGGGCTCACAAGATCACATATGGGCTGGTAATCGACTTAACGACCACCGAACCGGCCGACCGCACCAGCACGATCCCCACGATCCACTCGGCTGGGTATAGATCGCGATAATCCGCCAAGGAGACGCCAGTGCCCGATGACGCCGGCCAGCCCCTCCTCACCGACGACCGTCCCGACCGCCCGGCCACGTTCGCCGAGCTGGTCGCGGCGCGGGCGGACGACGACCGGCCGGGGTTGAGGTTCGAGGACCGGAGCTGGAGCTGGCGGGAGGTCGTCGCCGAGGCCCGGCTGCGCGCCGGGCTCGCCCGCGACCTGCGACGGCCCGGCCCCTGGCACATCGGCCTGTTCCTGGAGAACACCCCCGAGCACCTGTTCTGGCTGCTCGGCGCCGCCCTGGCCGGGGCGACCGTGGTCGGGGTCAACCCGACCCGCCGCGGCGCCGAACTGGCCCGCGACATCGACTTCACCGACTGCGGGCTCCTGGTCACCGAGACCGGGCGGCGCGGCCTGCTCGACGGCCTCGCGTTGAACTGCGGGGACCGGGTCCTGACCGTCGACTCGGCCGAATACGCCGAGGCCCTGGCCGCGACCGCTCCCCTGGCCCCCGACGGGGACGGGATCGCCCCCGGGACGTACTTCTCGCTTATCTTCACCTCGGGGACCACGTCCGCGCCGAAGGCGGTGATCTGCAGCCAGGGCCGGCTCGGGCGGATCGCCCTCCAGCAGCGACAGCGGCGGGGGCTCGGCCCCGGCGACGTGTTCTACGTCGTGATGCCGATGTTCCACTCGAACGCCATCATGGCGGGCATCGCGCCGGCCGTCGCCTCCGGCGGGTGCGTCGTGCTGCGGCGCAGGTTCTCCGCGTCCGCGTTCCTGCCCGACGTGCGCAAGTACGGCGTGACCTTCTTCAACTACGTCGGCAAGCCGCTCAACTACATCCTCGCGGTGCCCGAGAAGCCCGACGACGCCGACAACCCGCTGCGCATCGCCTTCGGGAACGAGGCGGCCGACCGCGACATCGAGGAGTTCGCCCGGCGGTTCGGCTGCACCGTCATCGACTCGTACGGCTCAAGCGAGGGCGAGGTGCGGCTGAACCGCGTGCCCGGGACCCCGCCCGGCTCCCTGGGGGTGGCCGAGGCGGGCACCATCGTCGTCGATCCGGAGACGCTGCGGGAGTGCCCGCGCGCGGAGTTCGACGAGGCGGGCGCCCTCCTCAACGCCGACGAAGCGATCGGAGAGATCGTCAACACGGTCGGCGCCGCCGCCTTCGAGGGCTACTACAAGAACCCGGAGGCCACCGCGGCCCGGGTGCGGAACGGCTGGGTGTGGTCGGGCGACCTCGCCTACCGCGACGCCGCGGGCTTCTGGTACTTCGCCGGGCGGAACAGCGACTGGCTCCGCGTGGACGGGGAGAACTTCGCGGCCGCCCCGGTCGAGCGGCTGCTCGCCCGATTCGAGGCGTTCGCCGACGTCGCCGTCTACGCCGTGCCGGACCCCACGGTCGGCGACCAGGTGATGGCCGCGGTCGTGCCCGCCGACGGCCACGCCTTCGCCCCGGAGAGCTTCGCCGCCTTTCTCGCCCGCCAGCCGGACCTCGGCACCAAGTGGGTGCCCCGGTACGTCCGGATCACCGCCGAACTGCCGCGCACCGCCACCAGCAAGGTGGTCAAGCGGCCGCTCCGCGACGAGGGGTGGCACACCGCCGACCCCGTGTTCGTACGGCAGGGCACGAGCCTGTCCTACCGCCTCCTCGAATCCGATCCCTCGGAGGAGTGACCGGTTGACCCGCGGCGTCCCGGTCAACGGGAGAAATCCCGGTGAACGAGTGATCGACGCCATACCGTGCCGCCTATGAAGTACGCCGTCATCGCCCCCGTCGCCGCGAACACCACCGCCGACCCCGAGTGGATCGGCGCGTACGCCCGGCACGCCGAAGCCTGCGGGTTCGAGTCGATCGTGGTGGTCGAGCACACGGTGGTGATCGCCGGGTACTCCAGCGTCTACCCGTATGACAGCTCCGGGAAGATGGGGCTGCCCGACGACTGCGCCATCCCCGACCCGCTGGACCTGCTGGCCTTCCTCGCCGCCCGCACCAGCAGGATCGGGCTCGCCACCGGCGTGCTGGTGCTCCCCAACCACCACCCCGTGGTGCTCGCCAAGCGGCTCGCCACCGTCGACGCGCTCTCGGGCGGACGGCTGCGCCTGTGCGTGGGCATGGGCTGGATGCGCGAGGAGATCGAGGCGTGCGGCGCCCCCTTCGAGGCCCGGGGGCGGCGGGCCGACGAGCAGATCGACGTAATGCGCAAGCTGTGGGCCGGCACCTCGCCCGAGGGCGTCGAGCATCACGGCGAGTTCTTCGACTTCCGCGGCGCGATGAGCTACCCGAAGCCGGTACGCCCCGGCGGCGTGCCGATCCACATCGGCGGGCACAGCGTGGCCGCCGCCCGGCGGGCGGGGCGGCGCGGCGACGGGCTCCAGCCGCTCGGCGTGGCCGGCGACGAGCTGCGCACCCTCGTGGGCGTCATGCGCGAGGAGGCCGAGAAGTGCGGTCGCGACCCGGACGCCCTTGAGCTCAGCCTCGGCCACCTCGTCGGCCGGATCACGGCGGAGCGGGCCGAGTCCCTCGCCGCGCTGGGCGCCGGCCGCGTCGTGCTCGCCGCCTCCCCGACCTCCGACCTCGCCGAGGCCCAGGACGAGCTGTCCGCCTGCGCGGACCGCCTCGGGCTGGCCGGCGCGTGACGCTCGCTCCGGCCGACCGCGCCGACCTCGCCGATCTGGTCGCGCGGTACGCCCTCCACGTCGACCGGCGGGACCTGGACGCCCTGGTGGGCCTTTTCACGGAGGACGCGGTGCTCGCCCTCCCGGACCCGCCGCGCGACCTCGGCCCCGTCCGGTCGCACACCGGGCGGGCCGAGATCCGCGACGCCATGGCGCGGCTCGCCGCGATCCCGGTGACCTTCCACGCCCTGGCCGGGCACGTCTTCGACGCCGGCCCCGACCCCCATACGGCCACGGGAAGCGTCGCCTGCGTCGCCCACCACCTCACGGAGCGCTCCCCCGGTGAGGTGACCGACCTGGTGTGGCACCTGCGCTACGCGGACTCCTACCTGCGGGACGACGACGGCGTCTGGCGCATCCGCGGCCGCGCGCTCCAGATCGACTGGATCGAGACCCGGCCGGTACGCCGCCACCGGGCCGAGGCGGAACCACGAGGCGACCGATGAACGGCACTGCCCGCCTCTGATCGAGCGCCGTGCTCAGGTGACCGGGACGATCCTGGCCTCGACGAGCGCCCCGTCGTCGATCCGGAGCACGCCCACGGTCCCGTGCGGCTGGCGGCGGCGGTCCGTCGGCGAGCCGGGATTGAAGACGCGCACTCCCTCGTCCGCCTCGTCCAGGGGGATGTGGGAGTGCCCGAAAACCACGAGATCGGCCGTCGGAAACCGGCGGCGCATCCGCTCGATCCGCCCGCGCGCCGGGCCGCTGTCGTGGATCATCGCCGTCTTCACGCCGCCGAGATCCAGCTCCAGGGTCTCCGGAGCGATCAGCTCGGGGACGTCGTTGTTGCCCTTGACGACGTGGACGGGGGCGTACGCCCGCAGCTCGTCGAGCACGGAGGGCACGCACACGTCGCCCGCGTGCAGGATCACATCGGCGCCGCGAAGCTCCTCCGCCACCCGAGCGGGGCACGACTTCCACCGGCGCGGCGCATGGGTGTCGGCCAGAACGACGACCTTCATCTCTCTCCCTTCCGCGTCCCTCTCTACCCGGCTTCCCTGCCGGCCACCTCGGTCTCTCCTCGCAACAGGCCCGGAGATAAAGCGGATGGACAGGGACGAACACGGAACGGCCACAGAGGTCCCCGCGGCGGCGTTGCGACTCTCGGCCACCCGTGGACCTGGCTAGGCTGACCGGAACATCCACGCGGGGGAGGAGGGGAGCCGTGCGCCAGCGGTCGTCGCTCCTCGCCGTGCCCGCGAGATGGCTGATCTGCCTGATCTTCCCGCTCCTGGTCAGCGGCGTCCCGGCGGCGGGCGTGCTCGGCGCGCTCCCCAAGGCCGCCGTCGCGGCCAAGTCCGCGCCCTCCGTCCTCTCCCCCGCGAAGCCGCACACCGCCGCACTGCTCGCCGCCGAGCCGGACGGCCACGCCTCGGCCTCTCCCCACTCGAACGACCACGCCCCGGCCCCGCATGATCTCTCCGGCCGTCCGCGTGAGGCGGTCATCGGAGCGAACCGCGGCATCACGGGAGCGGGCCAGGCGGCCGTGCTCGCGGACCGGCGCCGTCCCACGACGGTGCCCGCGCGCATCGCCGCCGCGCCGTCGTCCGACGGCAGAGCGGATCCGCTGGCCGCTCCCGGTGTCTCTCCCGGGCGCGCGCCACCCGTCACAGGCTGAGAGCGACCACAGCCCGCTCTCGATCCCGGTATGCCCTCGCGCCCCTGTCGCGCGACGCTCTCCGATCGGTGAACGCCGACGCTCCGGCTCTCCGCGCCCTCCACGACGCGGGCGGCCGTCACGCCGGTCCGCCATGCGCCGGTCCGTCACTCCCTGGCCCCGCGCGCGGCCGTTCGCGGCCGTCACCCGCGCGTGCCCGTCCGTACGCGGACCGTCCATGAGCGCGCTCGCCACCCGCCGATGACCGCACACGGGCCGGCCGCTTTCGGCCGTCCGGCCGACGGCGTCCGGCGCGGCGTGTCCCGATCCCCGGTATGCCTTCACGCGCCCTACGCGGCGCGTCATCCCACTCCGCCTGTGGAGGCTCTCATGTCGCGTGCCCCCGTGGTACGCGCGCTGGCGGCGCTCGCCGTCATCGCGACATCGCTCGTCCTCGCTCTCACCATGTCGCCGCGTCTCGGTCTCGACCTGCGCGGCGGCACCCAGCTCGTCTTCGAAACCAGGGACTCGCCCACGACCAAGGCCGACGCCGAGGCGACGGACCGGGCCCTGGAGGTGCTCCGCCGCCGCGCGGACGCGCTCGGGGTCGCCGAACCCACGCTCGCCCGCTCCGGCGAGCGCCGCATCATCGTCGAGCTGCCCGGCGTGCTCGACCCGCGCAAGGCCGCCGAGACCATCGGCACGACCGCGCAGCTCACCTTCCATCCTGTGCTCGACTATCCGGACGACTCGGCCAAGCCCAAGGAAGGCGAGCGGATCCTTCCCGACGAGGACGGCCGCAAGCTGCTCCTCGGCCCGGCCGGGCTGACCGGCGACGCGGTCAAGGACGCCGCGGCCGGGATCGACCCCGAACGCGCCAGCGGATGGTTCGTCTCGCTCGACTTCCGCGACAACCGCCCCTGGGAGAAGCTGACCGGCCAGGCCGCCTGCGCTCCGGCGGGCGACCCCAAGCGGCGGATCGCCATCGTCCTCGACGAGGAGGTCATCTCCTCGCCCCAGGTGAACGACAGCGTGCCGTGCAACGTCGGCATCACCGGCGGGAAGACCGAGATCAGCGGATCCTTCACCACCGAAGAGGCGCAGAACCTCGCCATGCTCGTCAAGGGCGGCGCCCTGCCGGTGCCGGTGGAGATCGTCGAGCAGCGGACGGTCGGCCCGACCCTCGGCGCCGCCGCCATCGAGGCGAGCGCCAAGGCCGCGATCATCGGCGTGGCGCTCACGGCGGTCTTCCTCATGGTGGCGTACCGGCTGGTCGGGCTCCTGTCCACGATCGCCCTGGGATGCTACGCGCTGATCTCCTACGCCGCCCTGGTCGCGGTCGGCGCCACGCTCACCCTGCCCGGCCTCGCCGGCTTCGTGCTCGCCATCGGCATGGCCGTGGACGCCAACGTGCTGGTCTTCGAACGCGCCAGGGAGGAGTACACGGCGGCGCCGGACAAGGGGCTGCGGCCCGCGCTGCTGAAGGGGTTCCACCACGCGTGGAGCGCGATCGCCGACTCCAACATCACCACCCTGCTCGCGGCCGGACTGCTGTTCTTCCTCGCCTCCGGTCCCGTGCGCGGCTTCGGCGTGACGCTCTCCCTCGGTGTGCTGGCCTCGCTCGTGTCCGCGATGCTGATCACCCGGGTGCTGGCCCAGTGGGCGGTCGGGCGGCGCGTCGTCAGCGCACGTCCCCTCCTGTCCGGGCTCGGCACAGTGGGCCGCCTCCGGACCTGGCTGACGAAGAAGAACCCCGACCTCATGCGGCGCGGCCGGCTCTGGCTCGCCATCGGCGGCACGGTCACCGCCGTCGCGCTCGCCGGGCTGTTCGTACGCGGGCTCGAGTTCGGGGTGGAGTTCACCGGCGGCCGGATCGCCGACTACTCCACGTCCGCTCCGGTGAACGTGGACACCGCGCGGCAGGCCGTCTCGGACGCCGGCTTCCCGAGCGCGGTCGTCCAGCGATCGGACGACGGCCTCACCGTCAGGACCGGCCAGATCACCGTGGACGAGGCGGCGAAGATCGAGTCGGCGCTGGAGAGCGTGACCGGGCCGGTCACCAAGCTGCGTGACGAGTTGGTCGGCCCGAGCCTCGGAGACGAGCTGCGGCGCAACGCCCTCATCGCGCTCGGCGTGGCCCTTGCCGCGCAGCTCGCGTACCTGGCGTTCCGCTTCCGCTGGTCCTTCGGCACGGCGGCGGTGCTCGCGCTGGCGGTGGACGTGTCGGCCGTGATCGGCGCGTTCGCCTGGATGGGCAAGCAGGTGGACGGCGTCTTCCTGGCCTCGGTGCTCACGATCATCGGATACTCCGTGAACGACAAGGTCGTGGTCTTCGACCGGGTACGCGAGATGTGGGGCGCCTCGCCCAAGACGCCCTTCGCGCGGATCGTCGGCACCGCCGTGGTGCAGACGGTGCCCCGTACGGTGAACACGGGCCTCGGCGCGCTGTTCATCCTGGCCGCGCTCGCACTGCTCGGCGGCGACTCGCTCACGGACTTCGCGGTCGCGTTGCTGATCGGCGTCGTGGTGGGCACGCTCTCGTCGGCCTTCGTGGCGGCTCCGCTCTCCGTCGAGTTCGAGCGGCGCAGCTCGGCGCCTCCGCCGCAGCCGGTGAAGAAGCGCACGTCCCCCTCGCGTCAGGGCTCGGGCGCGGTCGTCTGAGCCGGCGACGCCCGGGGCGGCGGGACGCCCTCCCGCCGCCCCGGGCGCTCCTCCCGCGTCGGCACATCGGTGAGACTGGGGCGGGGAGGATGGACACCATGGCAGATCCGGACATCGACCGCCCGACGGCCGAGTTCGTCAGGAGGCGTCCCGCGCCGCCGTTGCGCGGCTACGTCGACGACTACATCGGTTATCGCGAGGCGGGCGTTCCCCCGGCCCGGCACCGGGGACTGCCCTCGCCGTACCTCACGCTGATCGTCACGCTCGACGACCCGCTGGTGGTGGACGCGCATCCCGACCCGCTGGCGGCGCCGGGCACGTACGACACCCTCGTCGGCGGCCTGCACACCTCGCCCGCGCTGATCAGTCACGACGGCCGCCAGTCGGGCGTCCAGCTCGCCCTCACGCCGCTGGGCGCGCGGGTGCTGCTCGGCGTGCCCGCCGGCGAGCTGTCCGGCGCCGACCTCGACGGGACGGACGTCCTCGGCGGCGTCGCGGACGAACTGCGCGAGCGCCTGCTGGAGGCGACCGGGTGGCCCGAGCGCTTCGCCGTTCTCGACACGATGCTCAGCACGCTGACCGGCTCGGAACCGGGAGCGGGAGCGGGCCCAGGTCGCGGCCTGCGGCCGGGAAGCGGCACAAAGGCCGCCGTACCCGCCGAAGTCGCCTGGGCGTGGCGTCGGCTGCTGGAGACCGGAGGCGGGCTCGCCGTGTCCGACCTGGCCCGCGAGGTCGGGTGGAGCACGCGCTACCTGGGACGGCGCTTCCGTGAGGAGGTCGGCCTCGGGCCCAAGGAGGCGGCCCGGGTGGTGCGGTTCGACCGTGCCCGCCGTACGCTGCAGCACCAGGCCGCGGCAGGCGCCCCGCCCACCCTCGCCGCGCTCGCGGCGTCCTTCGGCTACTACGACCAGGCCCATCTCGCCCGCGAGTTCGGCGCTCTCGCCGGATGCTCCCCGAGCCGCTGGCTCGCCGAGGAGTCCCCGACCTTCACAGCCGCCTCCCCCACCACCGATCACCCCGCCTGACGGCGCAGCGGGGGGGCTCCCGGCCGCGTGAGCGTGAAAACCCTCACCCCTCTCCGGCTCTTCCTCGACCGCAGCACGCAGGGCCGACGCTTCACCGATGCCGTACGGCGGCTCGCTGAGGAGTTCCGAAACGTCCAAGCCTCGGGCGGGGGTGCGGCGCGAGACTGGCGGTATGACGGACAACACACCAGCACCCCAGGTTTGGCCCACGCTGCGCGCGCGTGACGCGCGCGGCCTCATCCGCTTCCTCGTCGAGGCGTTCGGCTTCGAGGAGACCGCCGTGTACGGCGAGGGCGAGCGGGTCGATCACGCCCAGCTCTCGTGGCCTCTCGGCGGCGGCATCATGCTGGGCTCGGTCCGGGACACGCCGGACGACAAGTGGTCGCTGCAGCCCGGCTCCTTCGGGGCGTACGTCGTCACGGACGAGCCGGACGCGCTCTACGCGCGGGCGACGGCGGCGGGCGCGCGGGTCCTCCAGGAGCCGCACGACACGGACTACAGCTCGCGCGACTTCGCCGTCCGCGATCCGGAGGGCAACCTCTGGTCGTTCGGCACCTACCGCGGAGAGCCGCGCAAGGGTTGAGCGCGCGGGATCCGAGCCGGCAGGCGGCGGCCATCGGGGCGGCGGTGCGTGACACGTCGACGGCACGCACCGCTTCCCCGCTGAGCACAAAACTCACGAAGCTCCCAGGAACGACATATGTCCCAAGAGTGGGCATTTGAGTAGCGTGTACTGGTCACGCAGTACCGGCCGTCCTGGAGGAGATCGTGACGACGTCCGCCCGTCCCCTGGTGCTGCTCGACGTGGACGGGGTGCTCAACCCGTTCCACCGCCCCTCCTCCCGGTTCGACCGGCACGAGTGCGTCGTCGACGGCTGCATGTACCAGGTGCTGCTCGACGAACGGCACGGCGCGGAGCTGCGCGAGCTGGCCGAGGACACCGGCGCCGAGCTGGTCTGGGCCACCACCTGGGAGGAGAACGCGAACACCGAGATCGGTCCGCGTCTCGGCCTGCCCCCGCTGCCCGTGATCAAGGTGACCGCCGGGGCGGGCGTGGCGGACGGCCCGCTCTTCAAGACGGGGCCGGTCGCCGAGTACGTCCGGGGCCGCCCGTTCGTGTGGTTCGACGACGAACTCACGTCCGCCGACTGGGAGTACCTGACCGGCCACCCGGACGTCGGCGAGTTCCTGCTGGTCGAGGTCGATCCCCGGAGCGGGCTGTCCGGATGCGACATCGACCGCGCCCGGGACTGGCTGGCCACCCCTCGCGCCTGAGCCGCCTCAGCCCCGCCCGAGCCGAAGACCCGAACGAGCCGAAGACCCGAACGAGCCGGAGGCACACCGGCCAAAGGCTCGACCGGGACCCCATCGGCACCACCGTCGAGGCCGTCCACACGTAGGCTCGTAACCCGGGCCCCTCAGATCGGCGTGTTCTCCAGCCAGCGGGCGAGCAGGGCCTCGTCGCCGAAGATCTCGAACCTGCCGCCGTCCGGCCGCAGCCGCCCGTACATGAGCAGCAGCAGGTCGCTCGCCGTTCCGCGCACCGCGACCGTGCCCTTGCCGTGCCCGCGCGCCCACGTGAACCCCTCCGGCCCGAGGGTGATCATCCACTCGCCCTCGGCGTCCGTCGCGTGCAGGTGCAGCGTCTCGCCGTCGCCCCGCAGCTTCGCGAGGCGCTCCGCGATCCACTCGGCGTACGGCAGGATGCCGAGGTACTCGTCCACGCCGTCGATCGCGGTCGCCGCGTCGATCTCCGGCTCGCGCCCCAGCGCGAGCTCGACGTCGGCGAGGTGGATCAGCAGCTCGTGCAGCATCCGCCGCGACCAGAAGCGGGCGTGGTGGTCGCCGGCCCAGGACCAGACCGGCGTGTCGGCCGGGGTTGCGCGCAGCGTGGCGAGGAGCCGCTCGGCCCCGGCCGCGAGCCACGCCGCGGGATCGTCGCCCTCGCGCAGCCGGTCCATCGGCACGTCGCGGGACGTGACCCGCTCGGGGGCGCGGGTGCGCACCAGGTGCTCCGCCCAGCGCTGGGTGACCCCCACGTGCTTGGCCAGCTTGGCGATCGTCCAGCCGGGGCAGGTGGGCACCGGAGCGGCCGGGTCGGCCTCAGCGACCAGCGCCACCATCCGGGCCGCGCCCGCCTCGATCGCGGCGCAGTACTCCTCATGGGTCCGGTCGCCGTAGATCAACTCAGTCATGTCGCCGACCGTACCCCTCCCCTCCCGGAAGCGGTACGTCCCCGCCCCGGTCAGCCGGTGATCAGAGCGACGACGACCGTGCCGGGCGCGAGCTCGCGCGCCAGCGCGTAGATCCCGTACATCATCTTGGCGACGTAGACGAGGTCGAGGCGGAGGCCGTGCCGCGCCGCGAAGTCCTCGGCGAACGCCCGCAGTTCCGGCGTGGTGCGCGCGTAGCCGCCGAAGTGGAAGCCGCACTCGATCCGCCAGTTGTCCGTCACCCGGCCGAGCGCCTCGTGCTGGAGCCGGGCGACCTCGTCGCCCAGGAACTCGCCGCCCTTCAGCACCGCGAAGCCGACCGCCCTCCGGCCGGGGGCGAGCCCGGCCGCGACGCCGGCGAGGGTGCCGCCGGTGCCGACCGGACAGCAGACCAGGTCGTACCGCCCGCCGAGCTGCGCGTCCAGCTCCGGCGCGATCTCGGCGCACCCGCGTACGGCGGCCGCGTCGCTGCCGCCCTCGGGCAGGAGGCGGAACTCGCCGAACTCGGCGCGCAGCGCGTCGATCACCTCGGGTGTGTACTTGCGCCGGTACGCCGACCGGTCCAGGTAGGTCAGCCGCATCCCCCGCGCCGCCGCGTACGCCAGGGAGGGGTTGAGGGGCAGGTGCTCCTCGCCGCGGATCACGCCGATGGTCGGGAACCCGTAGATCGCCCCGGCCGCCGCGACGGCCCTGATGTGGTTGGAGTACGCCCCGCCGAACGTGAGCACCGGGCCGGGGCCCAGGTTGTACTTCAGCTTGCGCCACTTGTTGCCGGGGATGTCGGGATGGATCAGGTCGTCGCGCTTGAGCAGCAGCCGGACCCCTCCGAGGCGCTCGTCGCGCACCTCCTCGATCGGCGAGGGGATCCGCGCCGCCATTCCCGCCGGCGCCTCCAGCCCTGCCGCGACTTCCATCAGATCCGCGCGGAGGAGACCAACTGCTTTAGCCGGCGGGGGAATCCGCGCTCCCTCCCTTCGGGTTTTGTCGGTGCCTGCCGATAGCGTGACGATCTCGTTACTGAGCGTGGGAGGTGGGGGTGCGCAGGTCGTACACGTTCTTGCTGCGCCCCACCGGCAAGCAGGCCGCCACGCTCGCGCAGTGCCTGGAAGATCACCGGGTGTTGTACAACGCGGCGTTGGAGCACCGCCGTACCGCCTACCGCAAGGCGGGCGTGAGCATCCGGTACGGCGACCAGTCCGGCGAGTTGAAGTACATCCGTGCCGATGACCCCGCCGGTCAGGGCCGGTGGTCGTTCTCCTCCCAGCAGGCCACGCTCCGCCGCCTGGACAAGGCGTTCGCCGCGTTCTTCCGCCGCGTCAAGGCCGGGCAGAAGCCGGGGTTCCCCCGATTCAAAGGACGTGGCTGGTTCGACACCGTCGAGTGGCCCAAGGACGGCGACGGCTGCCGGTGGGACTCCCAACCGGAGCACCCCACCGCCACGTTCGTCCGCCTTCAAGGGGTCGGACATGTCCGCGTCCACCAGCACCGCTCGATACGCGGCCGGGTGAAGACGATCAGTATCAAGCGGGAAGGCTCCCGCTGGTATGTGGTCCTGTCCTGCGATGACGTGCCCGCGCACACCCTGCCTGGGACCGGCGTGGTCGTCGGCCTGGACATGGGCGTGGCCTCGCTGGTCACGACCAGCGACGGGAAACACCTGGCCAACCCGCGCCACCTGTAGGCGTCCGCTGATCGTCTCGCGGCGGCACAGCGGGATCTCGCCCGCAAGAAGCGCGGGTCCAAGCGGCGACGCAAGGCCGCCGCCCGTGTCGCCGCCCTGCACGCCAGAGTCCGCCGCCGGCGTCTGGATGGCGCGCACAAGGCCGCGCTCGCGTTGGTCCGCGACTACGACGTGATCGTGCATGAGGACCTGCGGATCGCGAACATGACCCGCAGCGCGTCCGGCACGATCGAAGCCCCTGGCCGGAACGTCGCACAGAAGTCCGGGTTGAACCGGAGCATCGTGGACGCGGGTTGGGGGGCGTTCCTGACGGTCCTCGCGCACAAGGCTGAAAGCGCCGGTCGAGAGCTGATCGCGGTGAACCCCGCCAACACTTCTCGCACGTGTGCCCGCTGTGGGCACTGCGCGAAGGAGAACCGTGTCACCCAAGTCGAGTTCGTCTGTACGGCGTGCGGGCATACCGCACACGCCGACGTGAACGCGGCGATCAACATTCTCGGGGCAGGGCTTGCCCTTCGCGACGCTGCGGAAGCGGCTTAGCGAGAAGCCGCTCCCTTCAGGGAGCGGAGGAGTCACAAGGTCAAGGCTGGCACAGGTACGGGGAGTCGCTACCCTACGTCCAGGCCGTTTGTTGAGGAGTGTTCGATTATGCGGGTTCTTGAGGCTTTCCGTGCGGCGTACGGCGACGAGCCCACAGGGGTCTGGCACGCGCCGGGGCGGGTCAACCTGATCGGGGAGCACACCGACTACAACGACGGCCTCGTGCTGCCCTTCGCCGTCCCGTGGGGCGTGAACGCCGCGGTGAGCCCCCGCGCGGACGGCGTCGTACGCCTCGCGTCGCTCCAGGCGCCCGGCGAGGAGCAGACGGTCGAGGACCTCGACCGGGCGCGCGGCTGGGCCCGCTACCCGGCGGGCGTCGTGTGGGCGCTGCGCGAGGCGGGCCACCGGGTCGGCGGCGCGGACATCATGATCGACGGGGACGTGCCCCGAGGAGCCGGGCTCTCGTCGAGCGCCGCGCTGGAGGTCGCCGTCGCGGTCGCCCTCGACGACCTGTACGGCCTGGCCCTGCCGAGGATCGAGCTGGCGAAGATCGCGCAGCGGGCCGAGAACGCCTTCGTCGGGATGCCGTGCGGGATCATGGACCAGGCGGCGTCGGCGCTCGGCGAGGAGGGGCGCGCGCTGTTCCTCGACTGCTGCACACTGGGCAGCCGGACCGTGCCACTCGACCTGGCCGCGAACGGCCTGCGGCTCCTGATCGTCAACACGGGCGTCCACCACGAACTGGCCGACGGGCAGTACGCGAAGCGCCGCCAGGACTGCGAGAACGCCGCCAAGCGGCTCGGCGTGCCCGCGCTCAGGGACGTCACCGACCTGGCCGGGGCGCTGGCGCGGCTGAGCGGCGACGAGCGCAGGCGCACCCAGCACGTGGTCACCGAGAACCACCGGGTCGAGGCGCTGGTCGGCCTGCTGCGGGCGGGCGCCGTACGTGAGATCGGCGCGCTCCTGAACGCCTCGCACCTGTCGCTGCGCGACCAGTTCGAGGTGTCGTGCCCCGAGCTGGACACGGCCGTCGAGGCGGCGGTCAGAGGCGGCGCGCGCGGGGCCAGGATGACCGGCGGCGGCTTCGGCGGCTCCGCCATCGCGCTCGTCCCCGAAGAGCGCCTCGCGAGCGTCCGCGACGAGGTGCTGCGGGCCTACCAGGCGCGTGGCTGGGCCGCCCCCACGTTCCTGGAGGCCGTCCCCGCGCCCGGCGCCCGCCGCCTCCGCTGAGGACCCGCCGGGGCCGCGCGGGCGGACCTCACAACGGCCGGAAAACGCGGCGGGCGGGTCACAGCGGCCGAAAGTCCCGGCGAGCGGTCAGAGCGGTCAGAGCGGCCGGAAGGCAGGCGGTCAGAGCGGCCGGAAGTCCGGTCGGCGGCGCTCCAGGAAGCTGGCCACGCCCTCGGTGAAATCGGGCTGCCCGAACGACTCCCGCATCAGCATGACCGCCCGGTCCCGCGACTCGTCGAGCCCGCGCTCCCAGTCGTCCCACACCTGACGCTTGATGACCGCCATCGACGCGGGCGAGCTGTGCGCCGCCAGGTCCTCCGCGTACGCCAGGGCCTCGTCGAGCATCCGCTCCCCCGGTACGGCACGGCACGCCAGCCCCAGCGCGTACGCCTCCGAGCCGGGGAACGTGCGGCCGGAGAGCAGGAGCTCCATCGCCCGGGCCTGCCCGGCGAGCTTGGGCAGGACCCAGGCCAGGCCGTACTCGGCGATGAGGCCACGCCGGGAGAACGCGGTGGTCCATTTGGCGTCCTCGGCGGTGAACACGAGGTCGCAGACGAGGGCGTAGACCATGCCGAGCCCGGCGCAGGCGCCGTTCACCGCGGCGATGACCGGCTTGCGGAGGGTGATCGGAAAAGTGGTGGGCCGGGGGTCGATCTCGAACCCGGGCCCGTCCGGCACCCCGCCCGCACCGATGGCGGCGAGCGCCTCGAAGTCGGCCCCGGCGCAGAACCCCTTCCCCGCGCCGGTGACCACGACGACCCGTACAGAAGGGTCGCGGTCGGCCTCTTCAAGGAGGTCGAAATAGCGCCGTCCCAGATCGGGAGTCCAGGCGTTCAACCGTTCCGGCCGGTTGAACGTCAGAATCCGCACGGCGCCACGGCTTTCGGACAGCACCAGGTCGTGGTTCTCGGACAGCATCGACATGTCGACCTCCCTGCGCAGAACTATGTTCTACACCAGTGTGGGGCGGTCGATCGACCTCCGGGACGCCGGATCAGGCCGGAAAACGCCGCGAGGCCGGGTGATCTTTCGATCACCCGGCCTCGGCCGATGGCTCCCGCGATAGGACTCGAACCTATAACCTGCCGGTTAACAGCCGGCTGCTCTGCCGATTGAGCTACACGGGATTGCAGCTTTGCTCCGCCTTTCGGGCCTTGCGGCTTTCCTTGCGGCGCGGAACTAGATTAGCGCACTCCGAGGGGTTCTTGTCACATCGGTTGCGCTTGGATAGAGCGTGGCCTCCAGGGTAGGAGGCCGGAGACATTTGAGTGGGGAGGTGGAAGATGCGCTACAAGGCGATGTTCGCCGCCGGACTGGCCATCGGTTACGTCCTTGGCACTCGGGCCGGGCGGGAGCGATACGAGGAGATCAAGCGCCTGGCACAGCGGGTGGCGGACAGCCCGACAATCCAGGAGGCGGCGGGTCTGGTGGGCGCCCAGGCGGCCCGGGTCGCGGACAGGGCCAAGAGCGTGATGGGCGACAAGTTCGGCGGCAAGGTCCCGTTCATGCGCAGGCCCGAGCACGAGCACGAGACCAAGGAGTGGACGGCGGAGCGAGTGCCCAGCGCGGCCGGTTGGCCCGACCCCGGAACGACCTGACCCGGCCGTCCCGTCCGCGTGTCGCGCGCCGGCAGTTCTCCCCAACCGCCGGCGCCTCAGACGCCGAGGCTGCGGCGCACCTCCTCGAGCGCCTGCTCGGCGAGGGCACGCAGTCCCGGGTCGCTCGCGTCGAGGCCGGGATCGAAGACGAAGTCCCAGCGCGGCTGATCGGAGCCGGGCACCCGCCGGGCGACCAGCCGCACTCCCCCTCGCGCGTCGAGCGACACGTGCCTGCTCGCCACGATCGACGAGGTGACCCGCTCGCGGATCGTCTCCGGCAGCAGGCCGGGTTCGGGCAGCGCCACCGCGTGGATCTCGCCGTCCGTCATGACGACGGTGAGGCCGTTCTCGTCCCATGTGGCCTTGTCCACCAGATGCCAGGGCAGCCGCTGACCGCCGGGCAGGTGCAGCGCCAGCGTCGTCGCGACCGCGTATCCCCCGCCGTCCCCCGCGTCGCCCTCCGGGGCGCGCGCGTGGCTCAGCAGTCGCTCACCCGGTTCGAGATCCAGGGCCGTACGCACCTCTGAGGGCAGGCGTGCGCCCCGGAGGGCCCCGGCGAGACCGGAGAGCGCGCGGGAGAACGAGGATCCAGCCAAGGGGCACCGCCAGACATACACGACGATCGGTACAGCGGCAGGCTATCTCCCGAGCAGATCGAGGGTGAGCGCGGCCGACCAGGAGAAGTCCCGGCACCCGTGCCCCGTGCCGTCGAAGGGGTCGAAGCACTCGCGGAACCCGCCCTGCCGGACCAGCCGCAGCGTGCTCGCGACGAGGATCTCGCTCAGCCGGTCCAGGCCGTGCGTGGCGGCCGCCCGGGAGAGCAGCCAGTTCGTGCTGATCCAGGACGGGCCGCGCCAGTACTGGCCACGGTCGAACTCGGGTGCCCTGATGTCGCAGCTCGGCACGGGATATCCGGTCGCGCCCATGAACCTGGTCGACTCCAGGAGTGAGGTCAGCGCCTCGACGACGTGCCGGGGCAGCCCGGGGTCGAGCATGGGACCGAAGCCCCCGATGGTGCAGACCGGGACCAGCCGCCCGGTGCGGACGTCCCGGGCGTAGAAGGCGTCGTCCCACAGCCGGTCGAGCAGCGCGACCCTGATCCGCGCGGCGGCCTCCAGGAAGGGCTCGGGGTCGGCGCCGACGACCTCGGACGCCAGCCGGGCCATCGCGTCGCAGGAGAGCAGCCAGACGCCGTTGAACAGCGGGTCCTCGACCGCGAACGGGTGCTCGTCCCGGTAGTAGGACGACGCGTAGCCGTGGTCCCGGCAGAGCACCGCGAGCCGGAAGTACCGGTCGTGGTAGCCGTCCCCGCACCGGCCCGCCTCCGACGTCGCCAGCGGCTCGTCCCAGGCGGGACTGTCGTCCATGCCGGACTCCCAGGGGTGGACGATCGCGGCCAGCCCCGCGCCTCCGACGTCCCTGGTCTCCAGGTACGCCTGCTGGGCCACGAGGGACGGCCAGGCCAGCCGGACGAACCGGGCGGCGAGCTCACGGTCGGCCGCCTGCTGCCAGACCCGCCAGACGGCGTACGCGTGCAGGGGTGGCTGGGTGAGGCCCGAGGTCTGCGTGCCGCCTGGGGCGTCCGGGGCCTCCGCCGAGCGCCACATGGACGGCCCGGGAAAGTAGCCGCCGGCGTGGTGGAAGACGATGTGCGGGACCATCCCGGTACGCCACTGGCCGGCGAGCAGCGAGAGCAGCTCCTGCCCGGCCCGCGCGGTGTCGTGCCGGGCGAGGCCGATCGCCACGAACGCCGAGTCCAGGCTCCATTGGTGGGGATAGACGCCGGGCGCGGGCATGGTGGAGACGCCTGTCCAGTTCGCGTCGAGGACGGCCAGGGCGGCCCGCCCGAGCGCGGCGTCGTCAACAGCGGGACGCCCCTCCATCGGTCCAGATTAATCCCATGAAGCCGAGAAATCACTGGATATGGTGCGGCCGGATTCGTCAGCCGCTCACATGAGCCACGGCCGGCGGCCGGGCGGCCGCCGGGCTCCGCACCCCTCCCCCGGTCCGGCCGAGCGCCACGAGGGCGAGCGCCAGGCAGAGAAGCGGGACGGCTGGCAGCCAATACCTGCTGTCGTACGCCGCCACGACGACCGGAGCGACGACGAGGGCGAGCCCGGCGGCCAGCGGAAGTGCCGCGGGCACGGCCGCCGCCCTGCGCGCCCGCACCGCCACCGCGGCCCCGTACGCGACCATGGCGGCCACGACGAGCACGCCGAAGACCGTCCCCGGCAGGAAGACATAGGTCTGGTAGGCGCGCACCAGCGGGGCCGCCGGATCGGTGAACCGGGTGGCCGCCCTCCCGCGCTCGTAGGCCCACAGATCCTCGTGAATGCTGCCGCCGGGGATCCGGACATCGTCCGGCAGGGGCCGGGTGACGTTGGGGAACGCGTAGCGGTTGTAGGCGATCGGGACGGTGCCGGGGCTCGGGCCTCTGCGCCAGCCCGTCGTCCGGCCGAGATCGACGGCGACGAGCCCGAGATAGTCCAGCGGCTGCGCGGCGACGGCGCGCCGCGCGAACCTCCCCGCCAGATCGTCGATCCCGGGCTGGAACAGGTCCTCGCGGGTGACCACCGGACGGCCCGGGACCTTCCGCAGCGGCGACCAGTCCGACCAGATGTAATGCGGCGAGCCTCGGCGGCTGCCGAGGGGCTGCTCCGGGCACAGCACCGCCTCGTCCGCCGGCGGCCTGATCCGCGCGCAGTCCGCGAACGGCATCGTCCGGGCCCAGAGCCACACCCCGCTGCCCCCGTTGAGCCCCGGCGAGCCGTGCCACGACGCGTACCACGCGGCGTAGCCGCCGAGCGGGACGGCCAGGGCGACCGCGGCCACAAGGAGGGCCCGGCGGCCCGAACGGGTGAGCAGCAGATGACCGGCGAGCAGGGGAAGCAGCATGAGGCCGATCGAGCGGGTGAGCGTCGCCGCCGCGAGGAGCGCCGCGGCCGCCGCCGCGCGGCCCGGGGAGACGCGCGGCGACCAGAGGACGACCGTCACCGACGCCGTCACCAGGAACGCGAAGAGGACGTCGCTGAGAACGGCGTGCTCGAAGAAGATCTGGTACGCGTCGAACAGGACGGGCGCGGCCGCGAGCACGGCCCACACCGGCCGCGCCCCGCTCAGCCTCCGGCGGAGCAGCGCGTAGACCATGGCCCCGGTGGCCAGCCCCATCAGATGCTGGACGGCGACGACGGCGCCGAAACTGTGCAGCGGCCGCATCAGCCAAAGCAGCAGCGAATAGCCGCTCGGGCGCACGGGATAGGGCTGCATCCGCTCGGCGACCCCGACATATTCGAAGGAGTCGTCGAACCAGACGGCCGGCGAGAAAGCGACCATCGCGAGCACGCGTAATGCCAGCGCGAGGACGAAGAGCACGACGAAAAGCCGATGGCGCAGCAATGACCGCATCCGCGGAACGTTCCTTCCCCCAGCGTCCACGGCCCGGCCGTTCGGCAATGCCGACGGTCCCCCCGAACCGTTTCCTCAGCCACGACGGCGGCGCGCCCGGCCCCACGGGTCCGCGCCCCCTGGCGATGCCCTGAGTGGCGGCGAAGGCCGTGGCCGATCCTTCGCCGCCACCCCGGAAGGGGGCAGGTCACACCGCCGGAACCGGTGCCCGCCAAGAAGCCCGGAAGCGGCATGGAATGCCCCCTGCATCAAGCATGAGGGATATTAACCGACTTTCTTGACACATATCCACACCGGATTGATGAGCTATATAACTCCCACAAGGCGAATGCGACATTTGATGCTGAATGTCGGTATAGTCCGTATCGCGGATGCGCCGTCCACAAGCCGGACATCCGGCGTCCGCCTGCCGGGATTCGACACGGGGCCGCAGGAACTCAACGCCGAAACACTCGGCATTCGGGGATCCGACCTCGCATATGGGCGCGAGGCCGTTGACGACCGGAAAGCGGGGCGCCGGCCACAGCCGCTCGGCCTTCTCTTCGGGGCGGGCCGGTCTCCCGACGTGCCGGAGACCGGCCCCGCATGCGACTCATCGAGCCGGACAACGGATCCGGCTGCCGGACGGCCGGGGGTCAGGCCGGCGGCCCCGGTCCGAGGTGCGCCCGTACGACGCTATTCGAGGTAGTCGCGGAGCATCTGGGCCCGGGTCGGGTGGCGCAGCTTGGCCAGCGTCTTGGACTCGATCTGGCGGATCCGCTCGCGGGTCACGCCGAACTCGCGGCCGACCTCCTCCAGTGTGCGGGGGTGGCCGTCGGACAGCCCGAACCGGAGCTGGATGATCCGCTGCTCGCGCTCGGAGAGAGTCGCGAGGATGCCGTCGAGCTGGTCCTGCAACATGATGAACGCGGCGGCCTCGATCGGCACCACCGCGTCCCCGTCCTCGATGAAGTCGCCGAGGTCGGAGTCCTCCTCACCGATGGGCGACTGCAGCGACACCGGCTCCTGCGCGATCCGCTGGATCTCCACCACCCGGTCGATCGGCAGGTCCATCTCGGCCGCGATCTCCTCGGGCGCCGGCTCGCGGCCCAGGTCCTGGTGGAGCTGCCGCTGCACCCGGACCAATTTGTTGATCGTCTCGACCATGTGGACCGGAATTCTGATCGTCCTGGCCTGGTCCGCGATGGCCCGGGTGATCGCCTGGCGAATCCACCACGTGGCGTAGGTCGAGAACTTGTACCCCTTGGTGTAATCGAATTTCTCGACCGCGCGGATCAGCCCGAGATTGCCTTCCTGGATGAGGTCGAGAAAGAGCATTCCACGACCGACATAACGCTTGGCGATCGAGACCACGAGCCGCAGGTTCGCCTCGATCAGGCGCTGCTTGGCGCGCACGCCCTCCCAGACCAGATCCTCGAGATCGAAGCGGCCGAGCCGCACCGCCGAGTTGTCGCACAGCTTGTCCTCGGCGAACAGGCCGGCCTCGATCGCCTTGGCGAGTTCGACCTCCTCCTCGGCCGTCAACAGCGGAACCCGGCCGATCTCCCGCAGGTAGATGCGGACAAGATCGCTGGTCGGAGCACGCCGGCCGTCGTCTTCCTCTCCCCTGCTCGGTTCGTCGTCACCCTGGGGTTCGAGGACCTCGACCCCGTTCTCAGCGAGCATCCGCACGACGCGCTCCAGGGCGTCGGACGGAAGCTCGGACCTGTCGAGCGCGGCGGCCACGTCGTCGACCGTGACGCTGCCGCGTTCCCTTCCCTTCGCGACAAGGTCCGCCACCTGGTCTACCGATGGCGGCCCACTTGGTAGCACCGATGCACCCACGCATCACAGTCTGCGGTATGAGCACCACAAAGCGGCAGGCCTATTTTTGTCACCCAAGGTAAGGCAGAAGTCAATACCCGATCGCAATCTAAATCGGCGTTTGCCGCTTGTTGAGATTGGAAAGGAAAGTAATTCATGCCCCGGCGGCGCGCTCACGCAACACGCGCCGCTGCTGTTCCAGCGCGACCAGTTCACCGAAGAGGCGGTTGTACTCCTGCTGCTCCTCCACCGGGTTGAGCCGCTGGAGCCGCGACTTGATCTGCGCGACCGACCGGCCCACCGCCGTCTCCAGCAACCGGGCCAGCACGGCGGCGGCGTACCGCTCCTCGCCGCCCGCCTCGACGCGCGGCTCCTCGACCGCGAACCGGGTGAACGCGGGCCGCAACTCGTCGCCGGCCGCCGCGAGCAGGCGCTCGACCCACTCCTGCCCGCCGGAGCCGCCGGCGACCGTGCCGCCCACCACCACGATGACGCCGTACAGCGCGGCGTGCTCGGGGCGGGTGAACGCCTCGCCGCCGAGGGCGTCGAACTCGGGGCCGAGCAGGGCGGGCCGCTGGACGGCGAGCTTCAGGGCCTCCGCCTCCAGCATCGCGACCGGGTCGGCCTGCTCCCGCGCCTCCCGCGCCTCCCTCGGCTCGTGCGCGCGTCCCTGGGCGGGGCCGCCGTAGCGCCCCTGGTCCGGCCCGCCGTACGGGCGGCCCTGCCGCCGGCCGTACTGCTGGGGCCCCTGCTGGCGGCCGTACGGGCCGGGCTGGTCATGGTGCCCGTACCGGCCGGGGTCGCCGCCCTGTCTCCCCTGGCCGCCCTGCCCCCCTTGGCCGCCCTGGCCCAGCGCCTGCTGCACCCGCTGGATCACGAACCCCTCGTCCATGAAGCCGAGCCAGCGGTCCAGGTCCACGACGTACGTCCTGCGCAGCCCGGGGTCCTTGATCGAGGCGACGACGGGGGCGGCGGCGTCGAGCGCGCCGAGCCGTCCCTCGTTGGTCGTCAGGTCGTAACGGGAGATGACGCTGCGGATGGCGAAGGCGAACAGCGGCTCGCGGCTCGCGATCAGGTCGCGGATGGCCGCGTCGCCGTGCTTCAGCCGCAGATCGCACGGGTCGAGCCCGTCGGGCTGCACGGCGACGAACGTCTGCGTGACGAACTTCTGCTCGTCCTGGAACGCCCGGAGCGCGGCCTTCTGCCCGGCGGAGTCGCCGTCGAAAGTGAAGATCACCTCGCCGCGGAACTCGGCCTGGTCGAGCAGCAGCCGCCGCAGGACCTTGATGTGCTCCTCGCCGAACGACGTGCCGCAGGTCGCCACCGCGGTCGGCACCCCAGCCAGGTGGCAGGCCATGACGTCGGTGTAGCCCTCGACGATGACCGCCTGCGAGCGGCGGGCGATCTCCCGCTTGGCGAGGTCCACGCCGTACAGCACCGAGCTCTTGTGGTAGATCGGGCTCTCAGGCGTGTTGAGGTATTTCGGACCGTCGTCGGAGTCGAGCAGCTTGCGCGCGCCGAAGCCGATGACGTCGCCGGTGATGTCCCTGATCGGCCAGACCAGCCGGCCGCGGAACCGGTCGATCGGTCCCCGGCGGCCCTCCCGGGCCAGGCCGCCCTTGAGCAGCTCCTGGGACGTGAAACCGCGGGCCATCAGGTGCCGGGACAGCGCCTCCCACCCGGCGGGGGCGTAGCCGACGCCGAACCGCTCGGCGTCCACCCGCTCGAACCCGCGCTCGGACAGGAACCGCCGGCCCGGCGCGGCATCCGGCGTGCCGAGCTGCTCGGCGTAGAACTCGGCCGCGGCGCGGTGCGCCTCGATCAGCCGCACCCGCTCGCCCTGCTCGCGTCCGGGGACGTAGCCGCCCTGCTCGTACCGGAGCTGGATCCCGGCGCGCTGCGCGAGGCGCTCGACGGCCTCGGCGAAGGACAGATTCTCGATCTTCCGGACGAACGTGATGACGTCGCCGCCCTCGGCGCAGCCGAAGCAGTAGTAGTAGCCGCGCGCGGGCGTCACGTTGAACGACGGGGACTTCTCGTCGTGGAAGGGGCACAGCCCCTTCAGGTTGCCGCCGCCCGCGTTCCGGAGCTGGATGTGCTCCCCCACCACGTCGGCGATCGGCGAGCGCTCCCGCACGAGCGCGATGTCTTCGTCGCTGATCCGCCCTGCACCGCTACGCCCTGCCACGCTCGCGAGTTTAGGCCCTGGAAGGGAGGTCTTGGGCGGGGGCGTCCCAGGACCGAATCTCGGTAACGGGTCGTGACCGAAATCCCCGTCAGTTACAAAGGAACGGTCGGATCTCGCTAACGTCAAGCGGGTGGAGATCATGCGATCGGGCAGACTGGCCGCCGTCGCGGCCGCCGCCATGGCCGTCGCCGGGCTGACCGCCGCCTGCGGAGCGCCGGCCGGGGTCGCCGGGGTGAGCTCGCTGCCGCCCGTGCCCCGCACCGAGGAGCCGACCCCCGACACGTCGGACGGCGCCGTCCCCGCATCGGGGGGAGGGAGCGTCGCCGGCGACAGCAGCCGCATGCGCTCCGTCCTCCCGCCCCCCGCCCCCGACCCGGTACGGCTCCCGCCACCCAAGGTGTCGGCCTACACATACGCGTTCCCGGTCAAGGGGTGCCGGGTGTCGTACGCACGGCAGCTTCTCGTGCTGCCCAAGAGCACGATCTGGGCGGGCAAGGGCTGCGCGTTCGTCTCGCCGGTGAACGGCGTGGTGCGCGAGGTCAACGTGCAGAACCGGTGGGTCCCGTCCACCGACCGCGGCCAGGACCGCGAGGGCCGGTTCGTGACGGTCCTCGGCGAGGACGGCGTGGTCTATCTGGGCGGCCACCTCGACTCGGTCGAGCCAGAGGTACGGCCGGGCGTCACGGTGAAGGCGGGCCAGCGGCTCGGCCGCCTGGGCAACTCCGGCAACGCCCGCGACACCGCCAGCAACCTCTATTTCGCGATCTCCTGGCCGGTCCCGCCGGAGTACTGGTGGATCAGGCGCGGCGTGATCGAGCCGTGGGACTACCTCGACGCCTGGTACGACGGCAACCGGACGTTGTCCCCCAAGAAGGCCGTGTTCGCGCTGCGCAAGCGGGTCGGCACACTGCCCGCCTGCGATCTGCTGTGCGCCTCGAAGACGCCGCCCTCGGCGAAGGGCGGCGCGACCGAGAAGACCGAGAAGGCGCGGACCGTCGTCAGGCGGCAGGACCGCACCGAGGAGGAGCCGACCATGGTCACCCCCGGTTAGGTCGCCGGTCACCTCCGGGGTAGATCCGCGACCCGGACGGCGCCCGGCCGCGTGGAAGGCGGGCGGGTCAGCTCGGCAGGAGGTCGCCGAGCGGGACGCCGGGGTCGGCGAGCCGGGCCGGGTCCACGGCGGCGCCCCGCTGCCCGGCCCGTACGAGCGCCTGGATGTCGCCGGTCATGTCCCAGACGTTGACGTTCATCCCGGCGAGGACGCGGTCCTCCCGCAGCCAGAAGGCGATGAACTCCAGGCTCTCCGCGGACCCCCGGTAGACCACCCGGTCGTGGCCGGCGATGTCGCCGGAGAACTCCATCCCCAGCTCGAACTGGTCGGTGAAGAAGTACGGGACGCGGTCGTACACCACGTCCTGGCCGAGCATGGCCCGGGCGGCGGCCGGGCCGCCGTTCAGCGCGTTGGCCCAGTGCTCGACCCGTACGCGGCGGCCGAGCAGGGGGTTCATCGCCTCGGCGACGTCGCCGGCGGCGTAGATGTCGGGGTGCGAGGTGCGCAGGGAGGCGTCCACGACGATGCCGTCGGCCACCTCCAGCCCCGCACTGCGGGCCAGCTCGTGGTTCGGGGCGACGCCGATGCCGACGACCACGTCATCGGCGGGCAGCGAGCGGCCGTCCGAGGTGACCACCGTGCGGACGTGCCCGGTGCCCTCCAGGCGGGCGACGGAGACGCCGAGCAGCACGTCGACGCCGTGCCGCCGGTGCAGCGCGGCGAAGATCTCCCCGACCTCGGGGCCGAAGGTCCGGTAGAGCGGCGTCGGGCCGGGCTGGACGATCGTCACCGCGCATCCCGCCTGGCGGGCCGCCGCGGCGGTCTCCAGCCCGATCCAGCCGCCGCCGATGACGACGACGTTCCCCTGGTGGGCGAACGCGGCGCGCAGCGCCTGGCTGTCGGCGAGCGTGCGCAGGTAGTGGACGCCCTCCAGGTCCGCGCCCTCGACCGGGAGCGGGCGCGGCGTCGCCCCGGTGGTGAGCAGCAGCTTGTCGTACGGCTGGCGCCGCCCGTTGGCGAGGTGGACCTCGTGCGCCACGGGGTCGACGGCGGTGGCGGCCACGCCCAGCAGCAGCCGCACGTCGTGCTCGGCGTACCAGCCCGGCTCGTGGACGTAGACCTTCGCCACCTCGGTGGCCCCCTGCAGGTAGCCCTTGGAGAGCGGGGGCCGCTCGTAGGGGCGCTCCTGCTCGGCCCCGATCAGCACGATCTCGCCGGTGAAGCCCTCTTCGCGGAGCGTCTGGGCCGCCTTCGCCCCCGCCAGGCCCGCCCCCACTATCGCGTACGTCGACATCTGCACCTCTCACTCCCGGCTTTCGCGCAGTATCCGCCCGCGCTCCGCGCGAGTCGACCGGAACGCGCCGGACGGGTACCAGGTGCCCCGGAACGGCGTCCGGATTCCTCCTCAGGACAGGCGCCGGTGCCAGGCGACGGCGGAGGCGTCGGTCAGCGACGCGATCTGGTCGACCACGGCGCGCAGCCGTCCGGCGTCGTCGGCGGCGCGCTCGAAGGCGGGGCGCAGCGCCGGTTCGAGTGTGGCGGGCGCGCCCGCCCAGATCAGCGCGGCCAGCTCGGCGATCAGCTCCCGCTGCCGCGCCTGGGTCGCGTGGTGCGCCTCGCGGGACATCACGTAGTGCGCGGTGACGCCCTTGAGCAGGGCGCACTCCAGCCGCGTGGTCCGGGGGACGACGAGGTCGGCGGCGTGCCGCCCGGCGGGCGGCTCCGCGTACGCGTACGCCTCGCGGGTGGCGTCCTGGGCCGACCTGCAGAAGCGGCCGATGAGCGAGCTGGTGAGGCGCTTGAGCGCGGCGAGGTCGTCGATGCCGCCGACGAACGGCCCGGCGAAGCCGGCGGGCCAGATCGGGTCGGCGACCAGCCGGGCGAACGTCTCGGCCAGCTCGGCGACGTCGGCGTCCGGGGCGTACCACTGCCGGGTCAGGCGGCAGACCTCCAGCCGCTCCTCGGGGTCGCGCAGCGCCTCGGGGGTGACGTGGCCGCAGTGCAGCGCGTCCTCCAGGTCGTGGACGGAGTAGGCGACGTCGTCGGCCCAGTCCATGATCTGCGCCTCGAAGCTGACCCGGTAGTCGGGGCTGCCCTCCCTCACCCAGGCGAAGACCTCCGCCTCCTCGGGATAGACGCAGTACGGCCCGTCGTCGCGGGCGTGGGGGACGCCGGGGACGCGGAGCGAGCCGCTCGTCCAGGGGTACTTGCAGACGGCGTCGAGCGTGGCCCTGGTGAGGTTGAGGCCGGCGCTGCGGCCGTCCTCGGTGAGGACCTTGGCCTCCAGCCGGGTGAGCAGCCGCAGGTTCTGCGCGTTGCCCTGGAATCCGCCGCAGGGGGCGGCCACCTCGTTCAGCGCGGCCTCGCCGTTGTGGCCGAACGGCGGGTGCCCGAGATCGTGGGCGAGGCAGGCGGTCTCGACGAGGTCGGGGTCGCGGCCGAGGAGCTTGCCCATCTCCCTGCCGATCTGGGCGCATTCGAGAGAGTGGGTGAGCCGGGTGCGATTGCTGTGCAGGCTGTGATCGGACGGCGTCACCACCTGGGTCTTGGCGGCGAGCCTGCGGAGGGAGGCGCTGTGCATGACCCTGGCCCGGTCGCGCTCGAAAGCGCCACGTTCGGGGTTGCCCGCGGGTTCGGGCACCCATCGTGCCTGGTCGTGCTCGTCGTAGCGGATCATCTGTCCTCCTTCCCCGACGTATCGGGGAAGGAGGACAGTACCCCTTTGGGCCTCATTTCACGACAAACACCCCCGAAACTCTCAATGACTGTCGGTCCAATCGAGAGCCCGCGCGATCGGAACCCCGGGCCGATAGGCGAGATGCACGTGGCTGGGGGCGTCGAGGACGGTGAGATCGGCCCGCCGGCCGGGGGCGAGGACGCCGACGTCCTCGCGGCGCAGCGCCTGCGCGCCGCCCGCGGTCGCCGACCACAGCGCCTCGGCCGGGGTCATCCGCATCTCGCGTACCGCGAGGGCGACGACCAGCGGCATCGACGAGGTGAAGCACGATCCGGGATTGCAGTCGGTCGCGAGCGCGACCGTCACCCCGGCGTCGAGCAGCCGCCGCGCGTCGGGGTAGGGCGAGCGCGTCGAGAACTCCACGCCGGGCAGCAGCGTCGCCACCGTGCCGCCCCCGGCCAGGGCGTCCACGTCGGCTCGGGTGAGGTGCGTGCAGTGGTCGACGCTCGCCGCGCCCAGCTCGACGGCGAGCGCCACGCCCGGCCCGGCGGAGAGCTGGTTTCCGTGGACGCGCAGCCCGAGCCCCGCCGCCCGCCCGGCCGTCAGCACCTCGCGGGCCTCGTCGCCGTCGAAGGCGTGCCCGCCGGACGGCTCGCAGAAGACGTCGATCCACCGGGCGTGCGGGGCGCAGGCGGCGAGCATCTCCCCCGTCACGAGCCGCACGTACGCGTCGCGACCGGTCCCGGGGGGCACCACGTGCGCGCCGAGGAAGGTCGTCTCCTCCGTGACCTCGCGGGCCAACCGCAGCGCGCGCTCCTCGTCGGCGACGGTCAGGCCGTAACCGCTCTTGATCTCGACGGTGGTGGTCCCCTGGGCGCGCATCTCGGCGATCCGGGCGCGCAGAAGGGCGCGCAGGTCCACCTCGCCCGCCGCGCGCGTGGCGGCGACCGTGGTGACGATCCCGCCCCCGTCGTACGGCACGCCCTCCATTCGGGCGGCGAACTCGGCCGCGCGGTCCCCGGCGAAGACGAGGTGGGCGTGGGAGTCGACGAAGCCGGGGATCACCGCCCGGCCCCCGAGGTCCCTCCGAAGGTCGGCCTCCGGCGCCCGGGCGGCGGGGCCGATCCAGGCGACCCGGCCTCCCTCCACGACCACCGCGGCGTCGTGGAGCACGCCGAGGGGCGAGCCGTCCCCGGCGGACGGGTCGTTGGTGACGAGCTCGGCGATTCCTGTCAGCAGCGTCGTGGTCACATGTCCTCCCACAGCGGGTCGATCGCCGCGGACAGCAGGGCGGCCACGTCGCCGAGGACGTGCCGCCCGCGGGTCACGACCGTGCGGCCGTCCACGACGACGGTGTCGACGTCGGCGGCGGTGGCGGCCAGGAGCACCTGCTCCGGCGCGACGCCCGCCGTGCGCGGGGTGTCGAGGCGGACCGCGACGAGGTCGGCGCGGGCCCCCGGCTCCAGCCGCCCGGCGTCCGGCCAGCCGAGGCCGTCGTGCGCGGTGGCCGCGGTCAGCAGTTCCTCCGGCCGGAAGCGCCCCCGCCGCAGTCCGCGCAGCCGCTCGTGCATCTCCAGGGCGCGTGCCTCTTCGAGCAGGTCGATGACCGCGTGCTGGTCCGAGCCCAGGGAGAGCGGCGCTCCGGCGTCCCGCAGGGCGCGGGCGGGGCCGATCCCGTCGGCGAGGTCCCGCTCGGTCGTGGGGCAGAAGCACGCCGTCGTACGGGTGCGGCCGAGTGCGGCGACGTCCTGTCCGGTGAGGTGCGTGGCGTGCACGGCGCTGGTCATCGGTCCGAGCACGCCCTCCTCCTCCAGCAGGCGGGCAGGGGTGACGCCGTAGAAGGCCGCGCACGCCTCGTTCTCCGCCGGCTGCTCCGACAGGTGGACGTGCAGCGGCCGGCCCGCCGCCGCGGCCGCCACCGTCGCGAGCGCCGCGCGCGACACCGCGCGGACGGAGTGCGCGGCCACCCCGACGCGCATGCCGTCCGAGGGGCGAAGCGCCGCGACCCGCGCGGCCCAGCGCTCCGCGTCGCCGTCGCCGTACCGGAGCTGGGCGCCGTCGAGCGGCGCGTGACCCGCGCCGGTGAGGCCGCCCGCGAGATAGCAGGTGTCCAGGAGCGTCAGCCGGACGCCCGCGTCATCGGCCGCCTGCCGCAGCGCCTCGGCCATCGCGTTCGGGTCGTCGTACGGCGTGCCGTCCGGCCCGTGGTGCAGGTAGTGGAACTCCCCCACGCAGGTCACCCCGGCGAGCGCCATCTCGGCGTACGTGGCCCTGGCGAGGGCGAGGTAGCGGTCGGGGTCGAGCCGCCGGGCGACGGCGTACATCCGCTCCCGCCACGTCCAGAAGGTGCCGCCGCCGTCGTGGGTACGTCCACGCAGGGCGCGGTGGAACGCGTGGCTGTGGGCGTTGGCGAGGCCGGGCAGCACGACGCCGGGCAGCCGGACGGCGGATCCCGGCTCCGTGCCCGGCGTGACGGAGGTGAGGCGGCCGTGCTCGGCGGTGAAGGTCACGTCCCTGGCCGGGCCGCCGGGCAGCCAGGCGTGCGCGGCGTGCCACCGCGCCGGGCTCATCGGTCTTCTCCCCGGGGTCGCGGAACCACGCCGTCGGGCCCGGCGAGGTCCGCGACCGTCAGGGCGAGCGCGTCCACGCCGGCGAGGCAGTCGGCCCGCTCGGCGTGCTCCGCCGGGGAGTGCGAGACGCCGGTCGGGTTGCGCACGAACAGCATCGCCGCGGGGATACCCGCGGCGGCCAGGATCCCCGCGTCGTGGCCCGCTCCGGTGCCGAGCACGGGCGCGTCGCCGAGGAGGGCCGCGAGGCGGTCGCGCAGCGGCGCGGAAAAGGCCGTCTCGGCGGTGAAGGACTCCTCGACCGCGAGCGTCCCGCCCCGGGCCGCGACCTCCTCGGCCACGGCCCGCACGTCCGGCTCGTCCGGCCCGCGCGCGTCCAACCAGGCGCGCACGGCCGACGGGATCGCGTTGACGCCGTTCGGCTCGACCAGCACCTTGCCGACGGTGGCCACGCAACCGCGGGCCGAGGCGGCCTCCCTGGCGGCGGTGATGACGGCCGCGAGCGCGAGCATCGGGTCGCGCCGGTCCTCCAGCCGTGTGGTGCCCGCGTGGTTGGCCTCGCCCAGCAGATCCAGACGCCAGCGGCCGTGCGGCCAGATGGACGAGCCGACGGCGACCGGCCGGTCGAGGTCGGCGAGGGCGCGTCCCTGCTCGACGTGCAGCTCCACGAACACGCCGATCCGCCGCAGCGCCTCAGGGTCCGGGCCGAGGTGTGCCGGATCGCGCCCGGCCCGCGCCACGGCCTCGGCCAGGGTCGTCCCGTCGGCGTCACGCAGCCCGCGGGCGCGCTCCCCGTCCAGCGCGCCCGTGATGATCCGCGAACCGCCGCAGGCCACCCCGAACCTGGCGCCCTCCTCGTCCGCGAAGTTCACCACGCCGACCGGCCGGGACGGGATGAATCCCCGGGCGCGCAACGCGTCGAGCGCGGCGAAGGCCGAGACCACGCCCAGCGGTCCGTCGTACGCGCCGCCGTCCGGCACCGAGTCGAGGTGCGAGCCCATGACCACGCCGGGCCGTCCCGCCGAGGCGGCGGCGTCGGGGTCGCCCCACCAGGCCCACTGGTTGCCGGCGCGGTCGAGGGTGAGGGAGAGGCCGCGCACCGCCGCCTCTCCGGCGAACCACTCGCGGAGCGTCGCGTCCTCCCGGGTCCAGGCGAAGCGCCGGTAGCCGCCGGAGCGGAGGTCCCGCCCGACCGGCTCGATCGCCGCCCACAGCGCGT
The DNA here is from genome assembly GCF_001570365.1 of Microtetraspora fusca. GTDB lineage: Bacteria > Actinomycetota > Actinomycetes > Streptosporangiales > Streptosporangiaceae > Microtetraspora > Microtetraspora fusca. The sequence goes on from NZ_BBYK01000059.1 coordinate 53,529, forward strand.
CGAAGGTCACGGATCAGCTCTCCCGCATCGGGATCCGCACACCGCGCTCGGCGGCGACCCGGTCGGCGAGGTCGTAGCCCGCGTCCACATGCCGGACGACGCCCATGCCGGGGTCGTTGGTCAGCACGCGCTCGATCTTGGCGCGGGCCAGGTCGGTGCCGTCGGCGACGGTGACCTGACCGGCGTGGATCGAGCGGCCGATGCCGACGCCGCCGCCGTGGTGGATCGACACCCAGCTCGCGCCGGACGCGGTGTTGACCAGGGCGTTGAGCAGCGGCCAGTCGGCGATCGCGTCGGAGCCGTCCGCCATCGCCTCGGTCTCCCGGTACGGCGAGGCCACGCTGCCGCAGTCGAGGTGGTCGCGGCCGATCACGACGGGGGCCGACAGCTCGCCGGAGGCGACCATGTCGTTGAACCGCTCGCCCGCCCGGTCGCGCTCGCCGTACCCGAGCCAGCAGATGCGGGCCGGCAGTCCCTGGAAGGCGACCCGCTCCCCGGCCGCGTCGATCCACCGATGAAGGTGCTCGTTCTCGGGGAAGAGCTCCTTCACCGCCCGGTCGGTGGCGTGGATGTCGCGGGGATCTCCGGAGAGCGCGGCCCACCGGAACGGCCCCTTGCCCTCGCAGAACAGCGGCCGGATGTACGCGGGCACGAACCCCGGGAAGTCGAAGGCGCGGGCGTACCCGCCGAGGCGGGCCTCGTCGCGAATGGAGTTGCCGTAGTCGAAGACCTCGGCGCCCGCGTCCATGAATCCGACCATCGCCTCGACGTGCCGGGCCATGGAGGCGCGCGCCCGCTCGGTGAACTCCTCCGGAGCGGCCGCCGCGCGCTCGCGCCACTCCGCCACGTCCACCCCCTCCGGCAGGTACGAGAGGGGGTCGTGCGCGCTCGTCTGGTCGGTGACCACGTCCACCTCGACGCCGCGGCGGAGCAGCTCGGGCAGCACGGTCGCGCAGTTGCCGGCGAGGCCGACCGACAGCGCGCGCCGCTCCTTGCGCGCCACGAGGCAGCGGGCGACCGCGTCGTCGAGGGAGTCGGCGACCTCGTCGAGATAGCGGTGCTCGACCCGGCGGCGCAGCCGTCCGGCGTCCACGTCCACGACGAGGCAGACGCCTCCGTTGAGGGTCACCGCCAGGGGCTGGGCGCCGCCCATCCCGCCGCACCCGCCGGTGACGGTGAGCGTGCCCGCCAGGGTGCCGCCGAACCTCTTGGCGGCGACCGCGGCGAAGGTCTCGTACGTCCCCTGGAGGATGCCCTGGGTGCCGATGTAGATCCACGAGCCGGCGGTCATCTGGCCGTACATGGTCAGGCCGAGGTGCTCCAGCCTCCGGAACTCCGGCCAGGTGGCCCAGTCGCCGACGAGGTTGGAATTCGCGATCAGGACGCGGGGCGCCCACTCGTGCGTGCGCATCACGGCGACCGGCTTGCCGGACTGCACGAGCATCGTCTCGTCGTCCTTGAGCGTGGTCAGCGTGCGGACCATCGCGTCGTACGCGCGCCAGTCGCGGGCGGCGCGGCCGGTGCCGCCGTAGACGACCAGGTCGTCGGGGCGCTCGGCCACCTCGGGGTCGAGGTTGTTCATCAGCATCCGCAGCGGGGCCTCGGTCTGCCAGGACCCCGCGGTGAGCGTGGTGCCGCGCGGAGCGCGGACGGGACGGGCGCCTTCCATCGGCGGTGTTCCTTTCCTTGCTGGAGAGAGCCGCGGAGGCCGCGGCTCCCGCTGTCACTCCGCGGCGGCCGTCGTCACCCGGGCGAAGGAGCGGATCCGGGCCATCGTCGCCGGGTCCACGTACTCGGTCAGGTCGACGGCGTCGAAGCCGGGCGGCGGCAGGTCGGCGCGCTCGGGGAAGGCCGTGCGCACCGGCCGGGTGGCGTCGAAGCCGAGCTTCGCGGTGACGACGTCGGGCCGGTCGACGGAGCCGAGCCGGGTGGCGCTGGGGTCCATCTTGATCCCCTTCGCGTGATCGAGCCGGATGAGGTCCCGGTCGGCCTGGAAGCGCACGTTGAGCGCCCACAGGACCTCGCGGTCGTCGAAGACGTCCACGTCGGGATCGACGACGATCACGTGCTTGAGGAAGTGGTCGCGGGCGAAGGCCGCGAGGATCGCCTGCCGTCCGTCGGCCTCGTGCCGCTTCTCCAGCGCGATGTACGCGCTGAGCGACCCGCCGTGGAAGGGGATGCGTACGGCGCGCACGGTCGGGACCGAGGCCCGGACCGCCTCAAGCAGCCGAGCCTCCCTGCCGGGGAACAGCCACAGGCAGCGGTGCTCGGCGTGGGTGGGGTGCAGGTCGTTGAAGATCGCGTCCGCGCGCCGGGTGACCGCCGTGATCGTGCAGCGGGGCGCCCGGGCCGCGCCGTAGTAGTAGGTGAACTCGCCGAAGGGGCCCTCCCCCACGAGATCGCGGGTGTGGATGACGCCCTCCAGGACGATCTCCGCGTACGCGGGCACCTCCAGGTCCACGCCGACGCCGGGGACGACGTCGAGCGGGCGGCCGAGCAGCGCGCCGGTCACCTCGTGGGAGTCCACGTCGGTGCCGTGCTTGAGCTGCGACGTGATGGCGTAGGCCGGGTGGTGGCCGATGACGATCGCGATGGGCAGGTCCCGGCCCGCCTCGGCCGCGGCGTGGATCGCCCGGCCCAGGTCGTGGTCGGGCGCGGCGTTGACGGTGATGTGGTTCCGGTCGAGCACCATCATCCGGTACATGCCGGTGTTGAGCTTCCCCGTCGCCGGGTCGCGGACGAGGGTGACGCCGGAGGTGATGTAGCGGCCCGCGTCGTCCCGCGAGTGGACGCCGAAGGGCAGCGCGGACAGGTCCACCTCCTCCCCCCGCTCCACCACCTCGTGGACCGGCGCCCGCTCGGCGTGCCGTACGGGGAGCGGGTGGCGCATGCGGTCGAGGACGTGGGCGACGGCCGCGTCGACGTCCACGCCGAGGGCGAGCGCGATGCGCCGCCGCGTGCCGTACAGGCCGGCGACCACCGGCATCCCGGCGCCCTTGACGCGCTCGAAGCGGACGGCGGGGGCGCCGTGCGGCTCCAGTGCCTTGACCACGGCGGACAACTCGTACGCCGGATCGACCTCGCCGGCGACGGTGACCAGCGCGTCGGGGTCGGCCGCGACCAGGTCGCACAGGAAGCTCCGCAGGTCCGCCGGAGCGGCGGAGCTCACCGGCCGTCCTCCGTCCCGGCCTCGTCGGCGTACCGGACGTCGCCGTGCGTGAGGAAGGCCCCGCCGAGGACCAGGCTCTGCACCGCCTCCATCTCGGGGGCCAGCACCCGGTCGGCGTCGAGATAGGGCGCCTCGGCGCGGACGAGGTCGTAGACCGGCCGGGTCCCGGGCGCGGTCCGGCCCTCGGCGCGCAGGTCCACCCCCTGGGCCGCGCACAGCAACTCGACGGCGACCACGTACGCCGCGTTGACCGCCATCCGGTGGACCCGGCGGGAGGCGTGCGTCGCCATGCTGACGTGGTCCTCCTGCCCGGCGGAGGTCGGGATGCTGTCCACGCTGTTCGGCGCGGCCAGCGCCCGGTTCTCGGCGACGAGCGCCGCGGAGGTCACCTGGGCGAGCTGGTACCCGCAGTTGAGCCCCGCGTCCTTGACGAGGAACGGCGGCAGCCCGCTCATGCCCGTGTCGTTGAGCATCGCCGTACGGCGTTCCGAGAGGGAGCCGATCTCACAGAGCGCGAGCGCGATGATGTCGGCGGCGTAGGCGACCGGCTGGCCGTGGAAGTTGCCGCCAGAAAGGATCTCGGCCTCGTCCGGGAAGATCAACGGGTTGTCCGAGACCGAGTTGGCCTCGCGGAGCAGGATGTCCGCGGCGAACTGCATGAGGTCGAACGCGGCGCCCATCACCTGCGGCTGGCAGCGCATGCAGTACGGGTCCTGCAGCCGGCGGCCGGGGAACTCCTCGGCGAGGATGGGGCTGTCCTCGACCAGCCGGCGGAGCGCGGCGGCCACCCGGATCTGGCCGTGCTGCCGGCGGATCCGCTGGATGCGCGGGTCGAGCGCGGCGGGACGGCCGGCGACGGCCTCCAGGCTGAGCGCCCCGGCGGCGACGGCCGCGTTGAACACGGCCTCGGCGGCGAAGAGGGCGCGCAGCGCGAGGGCGGTGGACGCCTGGGTCCCGTTGATGAGGGCGACGCCCTCCTTGGGGCCGAGCACGAGGGGGCTCACCCCGGCGATCTCCAGCCCGCTGAGGGCGTCCGTCTCCTCGCCGCGCACCCGGACCCGGCCCTGGCCGGTCAGTACGGCGGCCATGTGCGACAGCGGGGCGAGGTCGCCGGAGGCGCCCACCGAGCCCTGGGACGGCACGACGGGCAGCACGTCGGCGTTGATCAGGGCCTGGAGCGCCAGCACCACGTCCCTCCGCACGCCGGAGTGGCCCTGGACGAGGCAGGCGAGCTTCACCAGCAGCATCGCCCGCACGACGTCGTCGGGCAGCGGCTCGCCGACGCCGGTCATGTGCGACACGATCAGCCGCCGCTGGAGCTCCAGGAGGTCGTCCGGCGAGATCCTGCGGTCGGCCAGCTTGCCGAAGCCGGTGTTCACGCCGTAGATGGTGTCGCCGCGGGCGATGGCGGCGTCGATCACCTCGCGGCCGCGGTCCACCCGCGCCAGGACCTCGTCCGCCAGCCGGACCTGAACGGGCCCCTCGAACGGCCGGCGGAGCATGTCGAGGTCGACGCCCCGCGCCGAGATGTGCAAGGTCGTGCTCATGGTGGGTCCTTTCGTCAGTACGGCTGGTCAGTACGGCTCATCAGTACGGCGTGGCCGGGATCGGCACGGCGGCGTCGGTGCGGGCCCCGGAGCCGGGGTCGTCCGCCCGGGGAGCCCGGGGAGACGGAGCGCCCTCCCAGCGGTGGACCAGCCCGGAGTCGATGCCGAAGAGGTCGAGGACGCGGCCGACGGTCTCGTCGACGATGTCGTCCAGCGTGGACGGCATCGTGTAGAAGCTCGGAGTCGGCAGCGCGATGATGCCGCCCATCTCGGTGACCGTCGCCATGTTGCGGATGTGGGTGAGCGTCAGCGGGGTCTCCCGCAGCAGGAGGACCAGGCGGCGGCGCTCCTTGAGCGCCACGTCGGCGGCGCGGGTCAGCAGCGTGGTGGTGACGCCGGTGGCGATCTCGGCGAGCGTGCGCACCGAGCACGGCGCGATGAGCATCCCCATGTTCTGGAAGGACCCGCTGGACACCGGCGCGGCCACGTTGTTGATCGCGTGCGCGTGGTCGGCCAGCCCGCGGACCTCGCGCACGGTCATCGGGGTCTCCATGGCGATGGTCAGCGCCGCCGCCTTGGACACCACCAGGTGGGTCTCCACGTTCTGCCGGGCCAGCACCTGGAGCGCGCGGATGCCGTAGATCGCCCCGCTCGCCCCGGACATCCCGACGACCAGCCTGCGGGGCGGCCCCTCCTGCGCGCTCATCGGCCTCCCTCCCCGGTGGAGGCGGACGGGCGGGGGACGCGCACGTTGACGGCCTTGGTCTCGTAGTAGCTCAGCAGCTCGTCGAAGCACTCCTCACGGCCGACCCCGCTGTTCTTCACCCCGCCGAAGGGCGCGCCCAGGAAGTGGCGGTTGGCGTCGTTGACCCAGACGTAGCCCGCCTCGACGTCGTGCGCCGCGCGCAGGGCGAGGTCGATGTCGCGGCACCACACCGCCGCGCTCAGCCCCAGATCGACGTCGTTGGCGAGCCGGACCATCTCGTCGTAGTCGGACCACTCCATCGCGGCGACCACCGGGCCGAAGATCTCCTCGGTGGCGATGCGCATCCGCGGGGTCACCTCGGCGAAGAGGGTCGGCTCCAGGTAGTAGCCCCCCTCCGGCACGCCGAACGGCACGCCGCCGCCCGTGACCAGGGCGGCCCCCTCCTCGTGCCCGGAAGCCACGTACGCGCGGACCCGCGCCAGGTGCTCCCGCGAGACGAGCGGGCCCATGTCCACGGACTCGTCGTACGCGACCCCGACCCGGATCCGCCGCAGCCGCTCCGCGAGCCTGGCCACGAACGCGTCGTGGATCGACGCGTGCAGCAGCAGCCGGGACGTGGACTGGCAGGACTGCCCCTGGCTGATCGTGAAGCTCATCCCGGCCACGGCGGCGTCCACGGCCGCGTCGAGATCGACGTCGGGGAAGACGACCATCGCGTTCTTGCCGCCGAGCTCCGTGGTGAGGTGCTTGATCCGGCCGCGCGCGCCGAGCCGGGACTGGATGGCCAGCGCGGACGGCAGGCTGCCGGTGAAGGCGATCCGCTTGACCGCCGGGTGCGTCACCAGCGCGTCACCCGCCTCGGCCCCGCCCGCCACGATGTTGACCACGCCCGGCGGGAGGACCCCCTCCAGGATCCGGCCGAGCGCCAGCGTGGCGAGCGGGGTCTGCGGCGCCGCCTTGATGACCACGGTGTTCCCGGCCAGCAGCGGGAAGATCATGCCCCCGAGCGCGAACAGCGTCGGATGGTTGAAGGCGATGATCTTCCCGACCACTCCGTAGGGCATGCGCAGCGTGTACGACAGCGCGTCGCCGGCCGGCGTGGTGGCCCGGCCGGCCAGCGCGAAGGCGTACGACGGCCACCGTTTGAGGTAGCGCAGCGCGAGCGCGACGTCCCTGCGGGTGGAGGGCAGCGGGTTCCCGCTGTCGGCGGAGTCGAGGAGCGCGAGCGCCTCCCCGTGCTCGCGCAGCCGGGCCGCCACGCCTTCGAGCGCGTCGGCGCGCGCCTCCAGGCCGGCCGCCGACCAGGCGGGCTGGGCCAGGCGCGCCGCCTCGACGGCGGCGTCCACCTCGGCCGCGGACGCCACGGGCGCCTCGGCGAGGACCTCCCCCGTCGAGGGGTCGTACGAGGGCGCGGCGTCGGCCGAGGCGGCCCATTCCCCCGCCACGAACGATCTGGGCCGCGCGTCGGGCCAGAAGCGGGTGAGCGCCTCTGCGGCACCGGACATACCGGGCTCCTTCCTGGGGGTCGTGGTCAGCCGTTGACCGTGGTCACGAGGCCGCGGTCGGGGCTGCGCAGGCGTGAGTAGGCGGACAGGTGGATCTCGCGGCCGGTGTGCGTCCCGGTGACGGTCAGCGGCTCCGCGTCCACGTCGCGGCCGGACTCGACCGCGTCGATGAGTGTCGACATCAGCGCGCCCACGAGCGGCGCGGTCTTGAACTGGTTTCCGCTGGTGCCTATGGCGACGTAGAACCCGTCCAGGTCCGTACGGTCGTAGATCGGCGCCCAGTCGTCGGTGATGTCGTACAGGCCGGCCACCCCCGAGGGGCGGGAGGGGATCCGCAGCGTGGGCAGGCGCTGGGCGAGCCGCAGCACGTGCCGGTCCCAGACCTCCAGGCTGACGGCCGGGTCGTGGGCGTCGGGGTCGGCCACCTCGACGGTCGGGTCACACGGGGCGCCGTTGCCCCCGACGAGGATCGCGTTGCCCAGCTCGGGCCGGAAGTTGATGCCGAGGTCGCCGTCGACGACGTGCAGCCCCTGGGTCAGGTAGTCGATCTCGGGCGGCGCGGTGACCTGGTGGAGCTCCTGCCGGATCGCCCGGGTGCGCACCCGCATGCCCTCCTCGACCCCGGCCATCCGGTTGAGCAGGGAGGAGTGGGGGCCGGCCGCGTTGACGACCACCGGGCAGTCGACGCGCGTGCCGTCCGCCAGGGTCACCCCGGCCACGCGGCCACCCGCGCGGCGGATCTCGACGACCCTGGCCCGCAGGGCGCAGTCGGCGCCTTCGAGGCGCGCCGCGGCCATGAGGTTCTGCGCGGCCAGCGCCGGGTCGCCGACGAATCCGGACGACGGCGTGTACAGCGCCCCGGTGATGACGTCCTCCGGCTCGCGCCCGAAATCCTCGTCGTCCGGCAGGCACGGCGGCCCGAAGGCGCGCAGGTCGAAGTAGGGCAGGTGCTCGGCGAGCCGCTCGGCGCTCCACCGCTCGTGTGGCTCGCCGAGACCGGCCAGCGTCTCCTCCGCCCGCGCGCCGTACCCGGAGCCGTCGTCGAAGATGACCGAGCCGCACCGCTGGAACTCGGCGAGCCGCTCTCCCGGCGGCAGCCGCACGAAGTCGGCCCAGCCCTCCCAGTACGGCAGTGCCTCGGCGGCGAGGACGACCGCGTCCCGCGACGTGGCGTGGACCCGCAGGATCCCGGCCGACGCGCTGGTGGATCCATGGCCGGGCATGCCCTCGCGATCGACGTTGAGCGTCCGCCAGCCGGCGCGCGTGAGCGCGAGTGCGACGGACGCGCCGATCACGCCGGCGCCGACGATCACCGCGTCGTACGTCCGCCGCGGCGAGGTCGCGTCGTTTGCCAGGACCATGCGGGCTCCTCGTGAGCGTGCCGTCCCCTCCGAATGAGGAAACGACGGCAATCTTCCATCAGGCAGCAGAGTATGCCACCAGACGGTAGACACTCCGCAAGAGACGAGCGCCCGGAGAATCAGGACATAGGAGCGATGAGGCGAGGTAGGGGCGTCGCATCAGGGCATAGCTGCTGAACATCACGGCAACCGCTGCACAGTTGTTAGTTCCGCTCTGGGGTAGACACTCCCTCGCCGTGATGGCAATATCACGCCCCAAGTGGTGCGTCGCGCCACCTCGTGCCTGCACCCCTCACCACGAGGAGAACCATGACCGTGCGACTCCAACCCCTTCGGCCCCGTACCGCCGCGCTCCTGGCGGCGAGCCTGGTCTCCGCGGTCGCGCTGGCCGGCTGCGGCTCGGGCGGCGACCCGGCCGCCGACGACGTCACGTCCCCCGCCGCCGGCGGTCCGGCCGCGAGCGCCGCCGGGACCGAGATCCCGGCCCAGGAACAGGACCCGGCCGTCGCCGCGCTGGTCCCCAAGGAGTTCCGGGACAAGGGCACCGTGACGATCGCCAGCGACGCGAGCTACCCCCCGATGGAGTTCATGGCCTCCGACGGCCAGACGGTCGTCGGCCTCGACCCCGACCTGGGCAAGGCCCTCGGCGAGGTGATGGGCCTCAAGATCACGATCGTCAACTCGCAGTTCGATGCCATCATCCCCGGCCTGAGCGCGGGCAAGTTCGACATCGGCATGTCCGGCTTCAACGACACCGAGGAGCGGCGCAAGATCCTCGACTTCGTCGACTACTACAAGGGCGGGTCGTCGTTCTTCGCCAAGTCGGGCGGCGTCGTGGTCAAGACACTGGACGACCTGTGCGGTCACCGCGTCGCCGTCCAGAAGGGCACCGTCCAGCAGGACGATGTGACCGCTCAGGACGCGAAGTGCAAGAGCGCCGGCCAGAAGAGCGTCGACCTGCAGGTCTATCCCGACCAGGCGGCGGCGAACCTGGCCCTGGTCAGCGGCCGGGCCGACGTCAGCATCGCCGACACCCCCATCGCGGCCTACCAGGTCGCCCAGTCGGGCGGCCAGTTCGCGCTGACCGGCGACGAGTACGGCGTGGTCATGCACGGCATCGCGGCGCCCAAGGGCAGCGGCCTGGTCAAGCCGCTCACCGCCGCGCTCGACACGCTCATGAAGAACGGCGCCTACCAGAAGATCCTCGACAAGTGGGGCATCGGACACACCAAGCTCGACGCGCCTCTGGTCAACGGCGCCGAGCCGCAGCAGTGAACAGCGGGGCCATTCCATGCAGGTACAGCACATGACCCAGGCCGCCGAGTCCGTGGAGTCGATGCCGACCGTACGCCGCCGGCAGCCGGGCCGCTGGGTCGCCGCCGCGGTCGTCTGCGTGCTGCTGGCGATGCTGGTCAACACGTTCGTCACGAACGAGCGGTTCCAGTGGGACGTCGTCTTCGACTGGTTCACCTCGGACCGGATCCTCGCCGGGCTCGGGCGCACCATCCAGCTCACCGTGATCTCGATGCTGATCGGCATCGTGCTGGGGCTGGTTCTGGCCGTCATGCGGCTGTCCGACAACCCGCTGCTCTCCGGGGTCGCCTGGGCCTACATCTGGCTGTTCCGCGGGACGCCGGTCTTCGTGCAGCTCCTGTTCTGGGGGTTCATCTCCGCCCTGTACCCGCGGCTGTCCCTCGGCGTGCCGTTCGGCCCGGAGTTCACCAGCTTCTCGGCCAACGAGCTGATCAGCCCGTTCGTGGCCGCGATCCTCGGCCTCGGGCTGAACGAGGCCGCGTACATGGCGGAGATCGCCCGCGCGGGCATCCTCTCGGTCGACCGCGGCCAGGCCGAGGCGGCGCAGGCGCTCGGCATGACCCGGGGCCTGGCCCTGAGGCGGATCGTGCTGCCGCAGGCCATGCGGGTCATCGTCCCGCCCACCGGCAACCAGGCCATCGGCATGCTCAAGACCACGTCGCTGGTGGCGGTCCTGGCCTACCCCGAGCTGCTCTACTCCGCGCAGCTCATCTACTCCGCCAACTACCAGACCATTCCCCTGCTGATCACGGCATCGCTGTGGTACCTGCTGATCACCTCGGTGCTCAGCGTCGGCCAGTTCTTCGTGGAACGGCACTTCGCCCGGGGATCCGTCATCTCGGCGGGCGCCACCGACCGCCGGGGAAGCCTGCGCCGGCTGGCCGCCCGGCTGCCCGGACGCCGCCCCTGATCGCCGGACCGCCGGCGCCGCCCTCCCCCTGGAGCACAGGAAGGACCCGTTGATGGCCCAGCCGATGGTCAAGGCCGTGCAGGTGCACAAATCGTTCGGCCGAGTGAAAGTCCTGAACGGCGTCGACCTCGAGGTCGCCCCGCGCGAGGTGCTCTGCATCGTGGGGCCGTCCGGATCAGGAAAATCCACTTTCCTGCGATGCATCAATCATCTGGAGAAGATTGACGCCGGACAACTGTTCGTGGACGGCGAACTCGTCGGCTACGCGCGCCGCGGCGGGAAAATGCACGAACTCGGGGAACGTGCGGTCGCGGAACAGCGGAAGAACATCGGAATGGTCTTCCAGCGCTTCAATCTCTTTCCGCATATGACCGCTCTGGAGAATGTGATGGAAGCGCCGGTCCGGGTGCGCGGGGAATCCCGGGCGACCGCGCGCGAGCACGCCGTGAAGCTCCTCGACCAGGTCGGGCTGTCCGCGCGGCGGGACATGTACCCCGCCCAGCTCTCCGGAGGCCAGCAGCAGCGCGTCGCGATCGCGCGGGCGCTGGCGATGCGGCCCAAGCTGATGCTCTTCGACGAGCCGACCTCCGCGCTCGACCCCGAGCTCGTCGGCGAGGTGCTCGACGTCATGCGCTCGCTCGCCGAGGACGGCATGACCATGGTCGTCGTGACCCACGAGATGGGCTTCGCCCGCGAGGTCGGCGACGCGGTGGTCTTCATGGACGGCGGTGTCGTCGTGGAGTCTGGCCACCCCCGCGACGTGCTGGTCAACCCGCGGCACGCGCGGACCGCGGCGTTCCTCTCCAAGGTGCTCTGATCTACCCGGTCGAACCGATCCGGCCGCGCTCGCTCACCCTCGCGCCGCGTACCGGCGGCCCCGCCGGTCGGCGCGCGGGGCGCGGGCCGACCCGGAAACGCCGCCTCGGCGGCTGAAACCGCAGGTCAGCGGGTGAAACCGGGGAAGCCGAGCTCGGCGGACAGCGCCTGGGCGTGCTCGGCGACCGCCTTCGCGTAGGACGCCAGGTCCTCCTCGCTGATCCGGAACGACGGCCCGATGATGCTCAGCGCCGCCACGACACCGCCGGCCGAATCGTAGACCGGGGCGGCCGCCGCCGCGGCTTCCGGCTCGACCGCGGTACGCCGGGACACGGCGTACCCTCCCTCGGACAGCCGCCCGTTCAGCGCCGCGCCCACCGCCGTGCCGACCGTGGGGATGGCCCGGCCCGCCCAGGTCGCGTGCCGGATCGCGCGGGGGCTCTCGACCTGGCGCAGGTAGAGCGCGTGGCTGTCCCCCTCGGCGACGGCGAGATAGGCCGTCTCGCCGGTGAAGTCGGCCAGGTCGCGCAGGTGCGGCTCAGCGATCTTGTAGACCGGCAGGTGCCCGAGCGCGATGGCGCCGGCCTGGAGCATCCGGGGGCCGGGGTGGTACAGCCCGGACGAGTCCCGCCAGGCGAAGCCGGACAGTTCCAGCGCCTTGAGCAGGCGCGCGGCCGTGCTCAGGGCGAGCTCCGCCTCGCGTGCCGCCGCGGTGAGAGTGAGCCCGCCGGACGAGATGGCGACGATGTGCGCCAATCGGAGCGCGCGTTCCACCGTGCGTATCGCCGTCGGCTCGGCACTTTCGGACATGCGCCCCCGTCTCCGCGAGAGATTCGTCGGCCTGGACACCGGTGCGCGTTTCCGTGCCGCAATTCCGATCTGCGACCTGGGCCACACCCGATCACGGGCTAAACCCGCGATTATTTAACTGTACCGCAGAATATCATCGGTAAGCGTCATTCCCTCTCGATCCGGCCGCCCGCATATCCCGAGCCCGGGACGCGATTTCATCCTCGCCTTCACCTTGTACCGCGCTTAGTTCGCAATGTCGCCCCGACCCCTCCGAACCGCGTGATCCATGCGCTCCCCGCCGCCTGTGCGCCAACGCGGAGTCTCGCGACCTCCGACGTCGCCTTCCACACTCCGGCACTCAGGTTGAGCCCCTCCACCCTGTCCAAGTGCCGCCGGAGAAACACCGGGCCACGGGAAGCCGCCGCTCCATGACAAGGCGTGCCGGATGCGGCACAGGGCCCGGGAACGGACAGAGTCGCGCACCTCATCGGCAAACCCGTTCCCGTCGGTGAACCCGCGCATCCGTACGACACAGCCACGACAGGCCGGAGCCGCCCCCACCCACCTGTCGCCGTTCGCCCAGTTCACGACGCGCAAAGGCGGCCACGAGCGAGAGTCAGGGGCCCGCCAAGACGGAGCAGGGGGCGCGCGACCTGTCCAGAAGGTGACATCACCCTCAACCCCCGACTCCCGATGTCGCCATATTCCGGCCGATGACGACTATCGAAACCTTGCCGATCACCAGGCTTGAAGTAACTCTGAGTAATCAATCAGCAACCATGAGCGCCTGGAGGCACCCAGATATGAGAACCATCCCCCTGCTCGTACGGCTGGCCGCCGTAGGAGCGGCGTCGGCCACGCTGCTCACCGGCGCCGGTACCGGCGCCGCGGCGGCCGCGCCCCGGCCGCCCGTCCCCTCCGGCGTCATTCGCGCCGCGGGCTCCCCCTTCAGCATCCCGGGCCAGTACATCGTCGTGCTGAAGGACAACGCCGCCAACCGCAGGCGCGGGGCCGAGCGCCTCGCGCAGGACCTCGCCTCCCGGCACGGCGGCACCGTGCACCAGGTGTTCCGCAACGTCATGATGGGCTTCGCCATCAAGTTGAAGCAGCCGGACGCCGAGCGGCTGGCTTCTGACGGAGCCGTCGATTACGTCGAACAGGACCAGCGGGTCACGGTCAACGACACCCAGCGCAACCCGACGTGGGGTCTGGACCGCATCGACCAGGCTTCTCTGCCGCTCAGCGGCACCTACACCTACCCGACCACCGCGTCGGGCGTCCACGCGTACGTCATCGACACCGGCATCCTCACCACGCACAGCGACTTCGGCGGCCGGGCGAGCAGCGGGTACGACTTCATCGACAACGACAGCGACGCGACCGACTGCCACGGCCACGGCACCCATGTGGCGGGCACCATCGGCGGCACGACATACGGCGTGGCCAAAGGGGTCAAGCTCGTCGCCGTCCGCGTGCTCGACTGCTCGGGCGGCGGCGCGGTCTCCGGCGTGATCGCGGGCGTCGACTGGGTCACGGCCCACGCGATCAAGCCCGCGGTGGCCAACATGAGCCTCGGCGGCGGCGCGAGCAGCACCCTCGACTCCGCCGTGCAGCGGTCCATCGCCTCTGGCGTCACATACGGCGTGGCCGCCGGGAACGACGGCGCGAACGCATGTGACTCCTCCCCCGCCCGGCTCCCCGAGGCGATCACGGTGGGTGCGACGGCCTCGAACGACGGGCGGCCGTCCTGGTCCAACTACGGGAGCTGCCTGGACGTCTTCGCCCCCGGCGACTCCATCACCTCTGACTGGTTCACCGGCCCCACCGCGACGAACACGCTCAGCGGCACGTCGATGGCCACCCCGCACGTCGTCGGCACGGCGGCGCTGATCCTCGGCCTCATGCCGTCGGCGACCCCGGCGCAGGTGGCCGCGACGATCGTGTCCCAGGCGACCAACGGGAAGGTGACGAACGCGGGGAGCGGCTCGCCGAACCGGCTCCTCTACACCGGCACGCTCGGCGGCGCCGCGCCAAGCCCGTCGCCCACCCCCACGCCGACCCCGACATCGGCCCCGACGCCGCCGAGCGGCACCAGGGTCTTCTCGGACGACTTCGAGACGCCCACCGGCTGGGTCACCAACCCCAATCTGACCGACACCGCCTCCTTCGGCACGTGGATGCGCGCCCGGCCGGAGGCGACCAGCGTCAACGGCATCCCCACCCAGCTCGGCACCCCGACCAGCGGCAGCTACGACCTGGTCACCGGCCCGTTCGCCGGAATGGACGCGGGCACCTGGGACATCGACGACGGTGTCACCACGATCCAGTCGCCGCCCATCAAGCTGCCCGCGTCCGGGAAGCTGACCCTCTCCCTGAACTGGTACTTCGCGCACCTCAACAACGCGTCGAGCGCCGACTACTTCCGGGTGCGCGTGGTCGGCTCCACCACATCCACGGTCCTGCGCCAGCTCGGCTCGCCGACGAACCGGCCGGCCGCGTGGGCCAAGGCCACCGCCGATATCTCCGCCCACGCCGGGCAGACCGTACAGATCGTCATCGACGCGGCGGACAACGCCGAGCCCAGCCTGGTCGAGGCCGCCGTCGACGACGTGCTGATCACGCGATCGTGACGGACGGCTGAGCACAGCCCCCGAACGTCGGCCCGGCGCGGGGCCGACAGGAAAGACGGCCGGTGCGGCTCGCGTGAGCCGCACCGGCCGTCCTGTTTCTCCCGTTTCCCACACGGGAGCCCGCCCGCGCACCACCGCACCGGGCGCGGGCGGGCGGCTCAGCGGGTGTCGGAGCCGTCGGAGGCGAGCGCCGCGCGCCCCGCCTCCAGCCGGGCCACCGCGACCCGGAACGGCGAGCACGACACGTAGTCGAGGCCGATTTCGTGGCAGAAGTGCACCGACGCCGGGTCGCCTCCGTGCTCGCCGCAGATGCCGATCTTGAGGTCGGGGCGGGTGCGCCGGCCCTCCTCGACCGCGATCCGCATCAGGCGGCCGACGCCGTCCCGGTCGATCGACTCGAACGGCGAGACGCCGAAGATGCCGAGGTCCAGGTACTTGCCGAAGAACGCGCTCTCCACGTCGTCCCGTGAGAAGGCCCAGGTCATCTGGGTGAGGTCGTTGGTGCCGAAGGAGAAGAACTCGGCCGCCTCGGCGATCTGCCCGGCGGTGAGGGCCGCGCGCGGCACCTCGATCATCGTGCCGATCATCGCGTCCACGCCCTTGTCGGCGAGGATGCCCAGCGCCTCCTCGCGGACGCTCTCCAGCTCCTGCACCGCGCCCACCAGCGGGATCATGATCTCGGCCCGGGGGTTGGCGCTCTCCTTGGCCGCGTCGGCGATCGCGCGTACCTGCATCGCGAACAGGCCGGGGATGACCAGGCCGAGCCGCACGCCGCGCAGGCCGAGCATCGGGTTCTGCTCGTGCAACCGCTTGACCGCGTCGAGCAGCCTGCGGTCCTTCTCGTCGGCCGCGTCGCCGGCGAGCGCGATCTTGACGGCCAGCTCGGTGTAGTCGGGCAGGAACTCGTGCAGGGGCGGGTCGATGAGCCGGACGGTGACCGGCAGGCCGTCCATCGCCGCGAAGATGCCGGCGAAGTCGGCCTTCTGCAGCGGTTCGAGCGCGTCCAGCGCCGCCTGCCGCTCCTCGTCGGTGGAGGCCAGGATCAGGTCCTCGACCAGCTTGCGCCGATCGCCGAGGAACATGTGCTCCGTACGGCACAGCCCGATGCCCTGGGCGCCGAACGCGCGGGCGCGGGCGGCGTCCTCCGGCGTGTCGGCGTTGGCCCGTACGTCGAGGCGCCGTACGGCGTCGGCGTGCCGCATGATCCGGTCCACCGCGGCGACCAGCTCGTCCTCGACCGGGCCGCCCTCGAAGTACTCCATCGCCGGCGAGGCCACCACGGGCACCTCGCCCAGGTAGACGGCGCCGGTGCTGCCGTCGATCGAGATCACGTCGCCCTCGTTGACGACGACACCGCCTGGAGCGGTGAAACGGCCGGCGCGCGTGTCCACGACCAGTTCCTCGGCGCCGCACACGCAGGTCTTGCCCATGCCGCGGGCGACCACGGCCGCGTGCGAGGTCTTGCCGCCGCGCGAGGTGAGCACGCCCTGGGCGGCGATCATCCCGGCCAGGTCGTCCGGGTTGGTCTCCCGGCGGACGAGGATGACCGGCTCGCCCCGGCCCGCCAGTTCGACGGCCTTGGCCGAGGTGAAGACGGCCTTCCCCACGGCGGCGCCGGGCGAGGCGTTCATGCCCGTGGTGAGCCGGGTGTTGTCGGCGGTGGCGGAGAAGCGCGGGAACATGAGCTGCGCGAGCTGGTCGCCGGAGACGCGGCTGACCGCCTCGTCCATGTCGATCAGGCCCTCGTCCACGAGCTGCGTGGCGATGCAGAAGGCCGCGCCCGCCGTCCGCTTGCCGACCCGGGTCTGCAGCATCCAGAGCTTGCCGCGCTCGATGGTGAACTCGATGTCACACAGGTCGCGGTAGTGGTTCTCCAGCGTGCTCATGATGTCGAGCAGCTCGCGGTAGGAGGCGGGGTCGATCCGCTCCAGCTCCTGCAGCGGCACGGTGTTGCGGATGCCGGCCACCACGTCCTCGCCCTGCGCGTTCTGCAGGTAGTCGCCGTACACGCCCTGCTGGCCGGAGCCGGGGTCCCGGGTGAAGGCGACGCCGGTGCCCGAGTCCATCCCGATGTTGCCGAAGACCATCGCGACGACGTTGACGGCCGTGCCGAGGTCGGCCGGGATGCGTTCCTGCCGCCGGTAGAGGACGGCCCGCGGCGCGTTCCACGAGTCGAAGACGGCCCTGATCGCCAGCTCCATCTGCTCACGCGGGTCCGAGGGGAACTCCCGCCCCTTCTGCTCCCGGACGATCCCCTTGTACGTCTCGACGAGGCGCTGGAGGTCGCCCGCGTCGAGGTCGGTGTCCTGGCGGGAGCCCTTCAGCTCGTCGAGCGCGGCCTCGAACAGCTCGCCCTCGATGCCGAGAACGGTCTTGCCGAACATCTGGATCAGCCGGCGGTAGGAGTCCCACGCGAAGCGCTCGTTGCCGGACTGCTTGGCCAGCCCGAGCACCGAGGCGTCGTTGAGGCCGATGTTGAGGACGGTCTCCATCATGCCGGGCATGGAGAACTTGGCGCCCGACCGGACGCTGACGAGCAGCGGGTCGGCGGCGTCGCCGAGGCGCTTGCCCATCGTCGTCTCGAGGGCCTCGAGGTGGGTGGCGATCTCGGCGGCGAGACCGTCGGGGGCGTCGCCCTCGGCGAGGTAGTGCCGGCAGGCCTCGGTGGTGATCGTGAAGCCGGGGGGGACCGGGAGACCAAGATTGGTCATTTCCGCAAGATTGGCGCCCTTTCCACCGAGCAGATCCTTGAGATCCTTGTTGCCCTCGGTGAAGTCATAAACAAACTTGCGCACGCGAGCTCCTTCGGCCACTTCAATTACACGGGTCCGTCCGCATTCGCACTGTACCGAGCATCAACCCGGCGAAACATCACCAGTCGAGAGATATCGTGTTTACCCAGGTAGGAGGGCACATGGAGGTCTAATCCATTCCAGCCTAGATTAAAAACGAGCATTTTTCTCCGATCATCAAAGAGTGGTGTAAACCAATTCCATCCGACATTGGAGATCGTTCATCTCGCGTTAATTGGTGTAGACCATTACGCTTTCGAGTGGCGTGCGGCTTTCGGGGGCGGGACACGGCGACCGGGTAACGGGAACACCGGAGGCATGGGGCCTAGGATTGATCCACCCCTCCGAAGATGATCCGTAACGGAGGGTGTTCGCATGTCACCAAAGTTCCGGCATATCGCCATCTCCGGACTCGTCGTACTCGCCGCGATGGGCTGTGGGGCCGGCCGGACCGAGATCTCCCCCACCCGGGTGGACGGCGCCTCCACCATCGACCCGTCCCCGCAGTCCCTCAAGTGGGGGGCGTGCACGGGCGTGCCCTCCTCCGCGGGCTTCCAGTGCGCCACGCTGAAGGTGCCGCTCGACTACGCGAAGCCGTCCGGCGAGACGATCGGCATCGCCCTCGTCCGCCGTCCCGCCATCGACAAGAAGAACCGGATCGGCTCGCTGGTCTTCAACTTCGGCGGGCCCGGCGGCTCCGGCGTGTCCACACTGCTCGACGCCGCGGGCGCCTTCTCCACGCTCAACAAGCGCTACGACCTGGTCAGCTTCGACCCCCGCGGGGTGGACGAAAGCAGCGGGATCAGGTGCCTGAACAGCGCCGAGCTGGAACGGTACCTCGCCCGCGAGCCGAGCGCCGACACGGTCGAGGAGACCCACCTGCTCACCCAGTTCGCCAAGGCCTGCGAGCAGAACGCCGGGCACATCCTGCCGTACGTCGGCACCCTCAACGCGGCGCGGGACATGGAGGTCATGCGCGCCGCGCTCGGCGACCAGCACCTGAACTATTTCGGCTTCTCCTACGGCACCCACCTGGGCGCCCTCTACGCGACGCTGTTCCCCAAGCAGGTGGGCCGCATGACGCTCGACTCCACGGTCGACCCGACTGTGGGGATGCTGGACACGGCCCGCACCCAGATCAAGGGCTTCCAGAAGGCGTACGGGAACTACCTCGCCGCCTGTGTGAAGCAGCCGAACGGGTGCCCGCTCGGCAAGACCACCAAGGCGGCGAACGCGGCCGTGCTCAAGCTCATCGACCGCCTTGAGGCGCACCCCGCCAAGTCGGGCGACCGCGAGGTCACCTCCACCGTCGCCAGGACCGCCGTCGCCCAGGCTCTCTACAGCAAGATGGCTTGGCCGCTGCTCACCGAGGCCCTGGATGAGGGGATGAAGGGCAACATGGCCGGGCTGCTGACCCTCGCCGACCAGTACGGCGGGCGCCGCCCCGACGGGACGTACTCGACCCTGCAGATGTCACTGCCCGCCATCCTGTGCGCGGACACCACGGCCCGGCCGAGCATCGAGGAGTCGGAGAAGGCGGCGCACGAGCTCAAGAACGAGTCGCCCATCTTCGCCATCACCGCGGCCAGCTCGGGCATCTGCAGCGTGTGGCCCGTCCCGGGTGAGGACACCAACCGGCACATCGACGCGTCCGGGGCCAATCCGATCGTGGTCGTCGGCGTGACCCACGACCCCGCCACGCCGTACGAGTGGGCGCCCAGGCTGACCGAGCAGCTGCGCAGCGCCGTCCTGGTGACGCTGAAGGGCGAGGGCCACGGCGCCTACGGGCAGAACAACCCGTGCGTGGACAACGCCGTCAACTCCTACCTGCTGGAGGGGAAGGTCCCGCCCAAGGGCCTGATCTGCTCCTGACCTTCACCACACCGCCGACGCGACCGAAGCCGCCCCCGGGGACAGCCCCGGGGGCGGCTTCCGCATGAGACCCGGGACGCGCTGTCCGAAGCCCCAGGATCAGCCCGCGGACTCAGCGGCCTGGTGGGGTGTCGACGAACCTGGTAGGCACAGGCCCGGACACGGAAGAGCACCCGCCGGACGGACCGGCGGGTGCTCTTCGCTGCTCCGATGCCGCCCCGCACCCGCTCTACGCGGGCGGTGGGGCGGGCACTCAGTCGTTGAGGTGCGTGCGGAGGTAGGACTCGACCTGGTCGATGGAGATCCGCTGCTGCTCCATGGAGTCGCGCTCGCGGATGGTCACCGCGTTGTCCTCCAGGGTGTCGAAGTCCACCGTGATCGCGAACGGCGTGCCGATCTCGTCCTGGCGGCGGTAGCGGCGGCCGATCGCGCCCGCGTCGTCGAAGTCGACGTTCCAGCGGCGGCGGAGCTGGGCGGCGAGGTCGCGCGCCTTCGGCGACAGGTCGGCGTTGCGCGAGAGCGGCAGCACCGCGACCTTGACCGGCGCCAGCCGGTGGTCGAGGCGCATGACGGTCCGCTCCTCCATGACGCCCTTGGCGTTGGGCGCCTCGTCCACCGTGTACGCGTCGAGCAGGAAGGTCAGCGTCGCCCGGTCCACACCGGCCGCCGGCTCGATCACGTACGGCACGAAGCGGTCACCGGACTCCTGCTCGAAGAACGACAGGTCGGTGCCGGACGCCTTGCCGTGCGCGGTGAGGTCGAAGTCGGTGCGGTTGGCGATGCCCTCCAGCTCGCCCCACTCCGAGCCGGTGAAGTTGAAGCGGTACTCGATGTCCACCGTGCGCTTGGAGTAGTGGGACAGCTTCTCCTTCGGGTGCTCGTAGAGCCGGAGGTTGTCCTTGTTGATGCCGAGGTCGACGTACCAGCGCAGGCGCTCGTCGATCCAGAACTGGTGCCACTCCTCGTCGGTGCCCGGCTTGACGAAGAACTCCATCTCCATCTGCTCGAACTCGCGGGTGCGGAAGATGAAGTTGCCCGGGGTGATCTCGTTGCGGAACGACTTGCCGATCTGGCCGATGCCGAACGGGATCTTCCTGCGCGCCGACTGCTGCACGTTGAGGTAGTTGATGAAGATGCCCTGCGCGGTCTCGGGCCGGAGATAGGCCAGGCCGGACTCGTCCTCCACCGGGCCGAGGTACGTCTTCAGCAGGCCGCTGAACTGCCGGGGCTCGGTGAACGCGCCCTTGTTGCCGCAGTTGGGGCAGGTGATGTCCGCGAGGCCGCCCGCGGGCGCCTTGCCGTGCTTCTCCTCGTACGCCTCGAGGAGGTGGTCGGCGCGGTAGCGCTTGTGGCAGGACTGGCACTCGGTCAGCGGGTCGCTGAAGGTGTCCACGTGGCCGCTGGCCTGCCACACCTCGGGCGCGAGGATGACGCAGGAGTCGAGGCCGACGACGTCGTCGCGGCCCTGCACCACGGCCTTCCACCACTCGCGCTTCACGTTGTTCTTCAGCTCGACACCGAGCGGTCCGTAGTCCCACGACGCGCGCAGGCCTCCGTAGATCTCGCTCGACGGGTAGACGAGCCCGCGGCGCTTGGAGAGGCTGACGATCGTTTCCATGACGTCGGTGCGACGTGCCATTGGTGAGAACTCCATCCGGCTGGGTGTCGGGTTGGGATCGTGCGCACACGTGCGGGGCCGCGCCGACGGGCCTGCCGTCGCCCGGGCGGAAGTCGCGCCCGCTACCTGCTCGATCTCATCCAAGCTTAGGGGAACCCCGGCCCGACTCGCTCACAGCTCGCTCAGGTCTGATCGAGGACCCGTGACGGGGCGGCCGGGGCCGCGTCCACCGGCTCGAACGCGCTCGGCTCATTGATCATCAAGGTCATCAGGGGGTACATCGCCATCCGGGCGGCGCCCAGCGCCCGGCGGTAGAAACCGGCCCCCTCCCACTCGCTGACCAGGGCCCACAGGTCGGGCTCGTCGACGGACCTGCCGAGCTGGCCGCGCAGATATCCGGGCTGGGCGGCGAACAGGTCGAGGATGTCGCGGGCCTGCGCGGCGAACTCGTCCGCCTGGGCGGCGGGCACAGCGTAACGGATCAGGGCGAGCATGGGCCCAGCATCCCACGTGCCCGGCGGTCAGCGGGTGCGCCAAGGCGGCACGCGTGACTAGGCTCGGCACGTGGCAGGTGACACAGGGCAGGACAAGGGGCCGGGCGCGTCGAAGGTTCCGGCGCATCCCCTGGCCAGGAAGCCGGTCGGCGAGCCGGCGCGGGGACGCGGTCCGGGACGGCCGGGGACCCCGGGGCGGAAGGGGGCCGGACGTCCGCTCCCGCCGGGCGAGCAGTTCTTCACACCGGGCGCGACCGGCCTGCGGCGGGCGGTGGAGAGCAGGAGCGCGACCGCGCTGGTGTTCCTCTTCCAGCTCCCGCGCTGGGTGGTCCCGGTCGTCATGGTCGTCCTGATGCTGACCGGTGTCGTGGTGGACGACTGGCGCGGCGGCCTCGCCGTGCTGCCGGTGCTGGCGTTCGTCTTGTGGCTCGCGTACATGTCGTGGCCGTCCCTGCGCCCGGTCGCGCGCCTGCTGCGGGTGGCGCTGGTCACCTTCCTCGTCCTGCTCGCAGCGACCCGGTTCGGCTTGTTCTGACCGCGACAGGGGGCTTCTATAGCGTCCTGCGCCGGTTCAGCGCACTCTGCCGATTTTGACAACGGTTTTCATTTTGCCGGATACTTGGTGGCGTGATGTCCCGTATGCGCTCTCTCGTCCTCACCGGCGCCCTGCTGAGCGCCACCACCGCCACCGCCGCGGCCTGCGGCTCCGGAAACGCCGCCACCGGCGGCAAGCCCGCCGTGATGGCCGCCTTCTATCCGCTCCAGTGGATCTCGCAGCAGGTGGGCGGGCCGGACGTCTCCGTCGCCGGTCTCACCAAGCCCGGCACCGAGCCGCACGACCTGGAGCTGACCGCGCGCCAGGTCGCCGACATCCAGGACTCCTCGCTCGTCGTCTACATCAAGGGTGTCCAGCCGGCGGTGGACGAGGCGGTCGCGGGGCACGCGTCCGCCAAGGCGTTCGACGCCGCCTCCGTCGTGGCCACCCTGCCCGCGACGGCCGAGGAGGAAGCGCACGACGAGCACGGACACGACGACGTCCCCTACGACCCGCACATCTGGCTCGACCCGAGCCGGCTCGCCACCGTCGCCGGCAAGCTCGGCGAGCGGCTGGCCGAGGCCGACCCCGCCCACGCCGCGGCGTACCGGCAGCGCGCCGCCGCCACGGCCACCGAGCTGAACAAGCTGGACGAGGCGTACCGGAGCGGCCTGACCGGGTGCGGCAAGAAGACGATCGTGACCAGCCACGCCGCCTTCGGCTACCTGGCCGCGCGGTACGGCCTGGAGCAGATCGCGGTCAGCGGCCTCGACCCGGACGCCGAGCCCTCCCCCACGCGCCTCGCGCAGGTGGCCGACGTCGCCAAGCGACAGAATGTGACTACCATTTTCACCGAGGAACTCGTCAGCCCCAAGGTGGCCGAGATCCTGGCCAAGGAGGTCGGCGCCCAGACTGCCGTACTCAACCCCATCGAGAGCGCGCCCGATGGCGGTGACTACCTCTCCGCGGCCAAGCAGAACCTGGAAGCCCTGAGGAAGGCCCTGGAATGCCCCACGACGGAAGGGTGATCGTGCGGTGAGTGCCGCGTTCACGATGACCGGCGGCGAGGTCGCCCTCGACGGCCGGCCCATCCTGCGGGGCGTCGACCTGGCGGTGAAGGACGGGGAGTTCCTCGTCGTCCTCGGCGCCAACGGCTCCGGCAAGTCCACGCTCGTCCGCACCCTGCTCGGGCTCGTCCCGCTGTCCGGCGGCTCCGTCCTGCTGTACGGCACGCCGCCCGGCAAGTTCCGCGACTGGGGGCGGATCGGCTACGTGCCGCAACGCCTGTCCGTCGGCGGCGGGGTGCCCGCCACGGTCCGCGAGGTGGTCTCCTCGGGGCGCATCGCCCGGCGCCGCCGCTTCCGGCGGACCGCCGCTGAGGACCGGCGCGCCGTCGCCGACGCCCTCGACGCCGTGGGGCTCGCCGACCGGGCCGGATATCCCGTGCAGTCCCTGTCCGGAGGACAGCAGCAGCGGGTGCTCATCGCCCGCGCGCTGGCCGGCGAGCCGGACGCGTTCGTGATGGACGAGCCGACCGCCGGTGTGGACGCGGACAGCCAGCGCCTGCTCGCGGGCACCCTCGCCGGGCTGCGGGAACGCGGCAAGACGGTGGTCCTGGTCGCGCACGAGCTCGGCCCGCTCGAACCGCTGATCACCCGCGCCATCGTGCTGCGCGAGGGCCGCATCGCCTACGACGGCGCGCCTCCGGCCGCGGCGGAGGCGGGGGCCGGCGCGGGCGGGCACGTCCACATCCACGCCCACGCCCACGCGCACACCGGCGTGCTGAACGGCTGGCCGGACGTCATCGGATCACGGTCGGCGGCCGCCGAGGCCGGCGCGACGGGAGAGGCATGAGCGGCATCCTGCAGTACGACTTCATGGTCCTCGGGCTGGTCGCGGCCGTCTTCGTCGGCCTCGCCGCCCCCGTCGTCGGCACGTTCATCGTCCAGCGCCGTCTGGCGCTGCTCGGCGACGGCATCGGGCACGTGGCGCTGACCGGTGTCGCGCTCGGCTTCCTGACCGGCACCGCTCCCCTGGTGACCGCCATCATCGTGGCCATTCTGGGCGCCGTCGCCATCGAGATGGTGCGCGCCCGTGGCCGGACCAGCGGCGACGTGGCCCTCGCCCTGCTGTTCTACGGCGGCATCGCGGGCGGCGTGCTGCTCATCTACCTGTCGCCGGGGCAGAGCAACTCCACGCTGACGTCCTACCTGTTCGGCTCGATCTCCACGGTGGCCGAGCGGGACGTATGGGTGATCGGCGGCCTGGCGGCGGCCGTGCTCGGCGTCGTCGCGATCTTCGGACGCGAGCTGTTCGTGCTCTGCCAGGACGAGGAGGTGGCCCGGGCGAGCGGCCTTCCGGTGCGCTTCCTCAGCCTGCTGCTCGCGGTGACCGCGGCCCTCACGGTGGTCATCGCCATGCGTGTGGTGGGCCTGCTCCTGGTGAGCGCCCTGATGGTCGTCCCCGTCGCGACCAGCCAGCAGATCATGCGCAGCTTCCGCGGCACGATGATCCTCGCCACGGCGCTCGGCGTGGTCGCCACGGTCGGCGGCCTCACCACCGCGTTCTACATCGACGTCCCCCCGGGCTCGGCGATCGTGCTGATCGCGCTCGCCGGGTTTGTGCTCTCCCTGCTGATAGGTAGATTCGTACGGCGAAGCCGTACCTGGGAGTCGACACCATGAGTAAGAGCAGTGACGCCGTTCACGCGATCCTGCGGCAGAGCGAGGGGTTCCGAAGCGCCCAGGACATCTTCACCAAGATGCGGGCGGACGGCGCCAAGATCGGACTGACCACGGTCTACCGGGCGCTCCAGTCGCTCTCCGACGACGGCCGGGTGGACATGCTGCGCACCGACGACGGCGAGTCGGTCTACCGTGCCTGCGAGAGCGACGTCCACCACCACCATCTGGTGTGCCGCCGCTGCGGCCACACCGTCGAGGTCGCCGGGCCCGACGTCGAGCGCTGGGCCGAGGCCGTCGGGGCCGAGTACGGGTTCACCGAGGTCACCCACACGGTCGAGGTCTTCGGCACCTGCCCCGACTGCGCGTCCGCCGCCGGGAGCCGCTGACCGGTTCATGACGATCCGCCGCTCGGCCGCGCGCCGGCCCTCTCCGCGGGGTACGCTGCCCCCGCCGACATAGGGAGATGCCGTGCCGTTCAGCCATGACATGGTGTACTCGCTGACCACCGTGGTCGATCTGCTCAACACCTCGCCCGCGGCGGGCGGCGGCGAGGGCCTGACGAGCGTCGAGGACCTCCGCGCTTTCGTGGGCCGCCGCGTGATAAGCGACGTGGAGAACCTGGACGACCGCGACCTCGCCGAGGTGCGGGAGCTGCGTGACGAGTTCTACAAGGTCTTCACGGCGCCGGATCGGGAGACCGCGGTGTCCCTGCTCAACACGCTGCTCGGCCGTACGCGCATCACGCCGAGCCTGGCCGAGCACGACGGTTTCTCACTGCACGTCCACTATTTCGCCCCGGGGGCGTCGCTGGCCGAGCACCTGGCCGCCGACTGCGGGGTCGCGCTCGCCCACGTGCTGGTCGAGGACGAGCGCGACCGGCTGCGCACCTGCGCGGCGCCCGACTGCGACCACGTGTTCGTGGACGAGTCGCGCAACCGCTCCCGGGTGTACTGCGACAGCCGTACGTGCGGGAACCGGATGCACGTGGCCGCCTACCGGGCCCGCCGCCGCGCCTAGAAGGCCACTCGGGTCCCGGAACCGGCGGCCCGGTCCCGGGACGCGGTCAGCTCTGCCGTAGGGCGGGCATCGGGATGGGGATGGCGTACGCGGTCGCGCCGCCGCCCACTCCTCCTTCGCAGGAGTTCGGAGGCGTGGTGGTCACGCCCTTGGTGGAGGGGCGTTCGGCGGCCCAGAACATGTAGCCGAGCATGCCGGGGGTGAGGCCGGCACCCTTCGGCGCGGCCGTCTGGACGAACGATCCCGTCGACTTCTGCAACGAGGCGGTGAAATCCGCGCATTCGGCGCGGACCTTGTTTCCTTCGGCGATGTAGAACGCGCCGGTGAACTTGGCCGGAGCCAGCGGCGGGATCGGCGGGGAGTAGGTGGGCTTGCCGTCGAGGTGCTCCTGCCAGTTGGCGATGGCGTCGGAGCTGCTGGGCTGGCGGGCGGGCACCATCGCGTTGGCGTAGTCCAGGACCGGGGTGTCGGTGCGCAGCCAGTCCGCGGTGGCCTTCCTGCCGATGTCGATGAGCCAGCGGTCACCCGCGGCGAGGTCGATGGTGAGCCGGGCGGCCGGGTTCGCGCCGCTCGGGTCGTACGGCAGGACGGAGCGGTAGGCGTCGATGAAGGCCTGCAGGCCGACCAGGTCGGGCTTACTGTTCTCCTCGTAGTCGATCTCGATGCCGACGCCGAGCCGCTGGGCGACCTCGGCCGCGTTGCGGCCGAACTGCGCCGCGTTCTCCGCCAGGGCGGAGTTCCACGCGGTGGTGTACGTGATGCCGCCGATGGAGAGCATCACCCGAATGCCCCGGCCGGCGAAGTAGTTGACGATGTCAGCGGTCATGCCGCGCGGCACGCCGTCGAGTGTCTGCGTGTCGGTGGTCTTGTGCAACAGCTTGACCGGGTGGACGAAGCTGAGAACCACGACGTTGACCGACGGGCGGCCGTCGCCACGGTCGATCAGCCAGTGGTTCTTGGCGTCGAAGTCCGTTGTGCTGCGGACGTTGCCCCAGATGCAGGCGTCATCACCGCAGTGCCACGCGCCGTAGACCTGCAGCGGGGTCGCCGCGGCCTGGGCGGGGGTGGGAAGGAGGAGGGGGAGGAGGAGTAAGGAGACGAGTGCGGCCAGGCGGCGCATGCTGATACCTCCGTACGCGAGAGATCAGTGCCCCTCCTGGCAATCTTTGCCTCGTCGCGTCGCCAGGACAGCGGCTCGCCGCGTTATCGCGTCACCCGCGAAAACTCGTCACAAGCTCGGGCTTTCCGCAGGGCCTGGGACTGTCGGCCGTAGGTTCCGCTACGGCCTTCTCCGCCTTGCGATGCACCACCCTGGACATCGCTCCTTCCGAGCCAAACCCCGCCGATCACGGCACTGGAAAGAAGGTTAACCACTGCTGCGTGGTGCCGTCCCTCGCCTGGAGGACACATCCGCCTCCGTCACACCGGGCAGGGTGTGCCGCTCTTCATCGGCGTGATCGCCTCGCCGGTCTCCGCGATGCCGCTCATGTGGGTGCTCGCCGAGTGGGCGGTCGGGCGCAGGGCCGTCCAGACGCGGCCCAAGATGTCCGGGGTCGGCACCGTCGGCGGCCTACGCACCTGGCAGGCAGGAAGAACCCGCCGAGCTGTATTCGGCCGCTTCTAGAGTGCGACCGGGTTGGGGACGGCCCCGCCGTACCTGCGGTCGCGCTTGGCATAGATCTCGCAGGCCTGCCACAGGTCCCGGCGGTCGAAGTCGGGCCAGAGCTGGTTGAGGAAGACCATCTCGGCGTACGCGGCCTGCCAGATGAGGAAGTTGGACGTGCGCTGCTCGCCGGAGGAGCGCACGAACAGGTCCACATCCGGGATCTCGGGCTCGTCGAGATAGCGGGCGAAGATCTTCTCCGACACCTTGTCCGGCTTGACCCGCCCGGACGCGATGTCCTGGGCGAGCTTGACCGCCGCGTCCACGATCTCGGCGCGGCCGCCGTAGTTGACGCAGAACTGCAACGTCAACGTCCTGTTGTCCCTGGTCATCTCCTCGGCGTCGCACAGCTCGGAGATGACGCTCCTCCACAGCCGTCCGGGACGGCCGGCCCAGCGGACCCGCACCCCCATCGCGTGGAGCTGGTCGCGGCGGCGGCGGATCACGTCCCGGTTGAAGCCCATGAGGAAGCGCACCTCGTCGGGCGAGCGCTTCCAGTTCTCCGTCGAGAACGCGTACGCCGACAGGTAGGGGATGCCGAGCTCGATCGCGCCCTCGATGACGTCGAAGAGCGACGCCTCGCCCATCTTGTGGCCCTCGGTCCTGGGCAGGCCGCGCGCCTTGGCCCAGCGGCCGTTGCCGTCCATGACGATCGCGACGTGACGCGGCACGAGGTCGCGCGGGATCGCGGGCGGCGTCGCGCCCGAGGGATGCGGAGACGGAGGACGAACCATGACCACGAGCGTATTGGGTGTGACAGGGTCCTCAGGCGCGGAAAATGTGAGAGTTCGGTGTGGATTCCGCGCCGAATTCAGGCGGTGACGCCGCTCCGCGCTCCCCCGCCGACGGCCACCACTCACGGCCGGACTCCCGCACGGACTCGCGCTCGACGTGGCGCAGCGAGCGGATCCCGTGCTCCAGGTGCCACTGCAGGTAGGCGGCCACGAGGCCGCTGCACTCGCTGCGGTGCCGCGACTCGGACGCGTCCGCCATGGGCCAGTCGCCGCGCAGCAACGCGATCATCAGGGCGATGGTCTCCGCCGCGGGCACCGTCGCGGCCGGCGGCCGGCAGCTTCCGCACACGACGCCGCCCGCCGCGATCGCGAACGCGCGTACCGCCTCGGCGCCGCATCGGGCGCACTCCGACAGGGCGGGCGCGTACCCGGCCACCGCGAGGGAGCGCAGGAAGTAGGCGTCGAGCACCAGCCGGGCCTCGTGCTCGCCCTCGGCGAGGGTGCGCAGCCCTCCGACGAGCAGCAGGAACTGACGCAGGGCGGGTTCCTTCTCGCCCATGGTCAGCCGGTCGGCGGTCTCCAGCATGGCGGTCCCGGCGGTGTAGCGGGGATAGTCCGCTACCAGCGCCTCGCCGTACGGGCGGATGGTCTCGACCTGGGTGATCACGTCGAGGGAGCGGCCCTCGTGCAGCTGGAGGTCGACGTGGCTGAACGGCTCCAGCCGCGCGCCGAAGCGCGAGGTGGTCCGGCGCACGCCCTTGGCCACACCGCGCACCTTGCCGGTGCGTTTGGTGAGAACCGTAATGATGCGGTCGGCCTCGCCCAGCTTCTGGGTGCGCAGCACGACGCCCTCATCCCGGTACAGGCTCACCAGGCCATCGTATGACCTCCCGCTGACTCCCCCCTGAGATCACAAACGGTGAAATTTCGGTAATGATGCGGACTCGACGCTGACCGGACATCACCATCAACATGGACATTTCGGAACGGTCCCGGGAGGCTGGATGCACCGACTTGACCGAAAGGTCACTAAGCTTTGCCCCCTGGCGGAACTTCCCCGCGCCTCTTCTAAAAGGCCCTGCCCCCGTGTTTGAAAGGGTGCCATGACCCTCGTGGTCCTGCTGGGCTCATCGCCCGGCCCGATCGGTTCTCTGCCGCCGGGATCCGGCGGCCGGCCCGTCCTGCCGACGGACCTGAAGCTCACCTCACTCCCCGGCGCGCCCACGGCGTACGGCAGGCTGCTGGGGCAGGTGGCCTCGCTCGGCCCGCAGCCGGTCACGATCGCCCGCCCGGCCGACGCGTACGCGTACCGCGAGCAGGGCGGCCGGGTCGTCGAGAGCGCCGGCGTCGCCGAAGACCTGTGGGCCCTCGCCGACCTGGTCGAGCACACGACCGACAACATGCTGATCATGCCGGCCAACTCGTTCGTCCACGACGAGCTGATCTACCAGATCACCAAGGCGAAGCGCGCCGCGCTCGCGCTGATCGTGCGCGAGGAGCGGGACGAGAACGCGCCCGAGCCGCCCCCGATCGAGGAGGCCGAGCCCGAGATCGGGCGCGGCGTCCTGGAGGGCCTGCCGCAGCGCACCCGCGCCGGTCGCGGCCGCGTCACCTCGGTCGGCACGTCGTACCACGCCGTCACCCGGCCGAACGCGGCGCTGCTCGGGCCGATCCACCTGCACCAGCGGCACGCCGCGGTGCTCGCCGACGTCGCCCGCGAGCTGGCCGGCATGGCGCACCTGTTCGGCCCCGAGGACGACGTCACCGAGTTGCTCGTCCTCGGCCTGGTCCGGCGCGGCGTCTCGGTCGGCGTCCGCGGACGCCGCGACCTGTTCTACCGCCGCCTCCACACGCCGGAGGACACGGCCGAGGCCGAGCGGGACTTCGCCGGCTTCGACGAGGACCGGGCCCGCCTCGACAACGCGGTGAAGGGCGCCGACGGCTTCTTCACCACGTTCTTCGTCAGCACGTACTCCCGGTTCATCGCGCGCTGGGCGGCCCGCCGCGGCCTCACGCCGAACCAGATCACCCTGGTCTCGATCTTCTTCGGCCTGCTGTCGGCCGCGTCGTTCGCCACCGGCACGCGGGCGGGGTGGATCGCGGGCGGGGTGCTCATCTACTTCGCCTTCGTCTTCGACTGCGTGGACGGGCAGGTGGCCCGGTACGCCAGGAAGTTCGGCGTGCTCGGCGCCTGGCTGGACGCCACGTTCGACCGGTTCAAGGAGTACGCGGTCTTCGTCGGCCTTGCGGTCGGCGCCACCGTCTCCGGCCAGTTCGGCGACGGCGAGGGCGTGTGGACGCTCGCCTTGGCCGCGATCGCGCTCCAGTCGGTCAAGCACCTCCTGGACTTCTCGTTCGGTGCGGCCAACCGCCGCCGGGCGCCCGTCCCGCTGCCGACGCTCGAACTGCACGTCGCCAATGACCGCCCGCTGCGCGACGCCCTGGAGGAGCGCCGGGTCAGCCGCAGCACCGGCGTGCGCGGCCTGCTCAAGCTCTGGACCAAGGCCGGGAAGTTCCGTCCCGTCCACTGGGCCCGCAAGATGATCGTCTTCCCCATCGGCGAGCGCTTCGCCGCGATCGCGATCACGGCGGCCTTCTTCGACCCCCGCGTCACCTTCATCACGCTGCTGATCTGGGGCGGCGTCGCGGCCACCTACACCCTCACCGGACGCATCCTGAGGTCTATCGCATGATCACCCAGCCACAGGTCACCCCCACGCCCGACCCGGACGAGGAGCGGCGCCGCATCCAGACGGAGCGGCTGCTCGCCTACCGCGACGACGGCCCCCTGGTCGCCGCGCTCAAGGGCCGTCTCGGCCGCGGCCTGCCGCCCGTGCCCGCGGTGCTCGCCGCGCTGATCGCGATCATCGCGCTGGCCGTCACCGGCTCGCTCAAGGACGGCCCGATCCTGCTCGTCCCGGCGCTGGTGCTGGTCCTGCTGGTGGTGCCCAGCGCGCCGCGCGACCACCTCGGCCGGCTCGACTGGCTGACGCCGCCGCTGCTGCGCGGCGCCGAGTTCCTCACGATCATCCTGCTCGGCCTCGCGGCGGGCACGCCCAAGTGGCTGCTGTTCGTGCTGCTCTACGTCATCGGCTACCACACGTACGACACGGTCTACCGGACGCGGCAGAGCATCTGGCCGCCCACCTGGATCTTCCTGGCCGGGCTCGGCTGGGAGGTGCGTCTGCTCATCCTCGGCGTGGGCGCGGCCCTCGGGCAGCTCACCCTGGTCGCGGCGATCCTCACGGTCTACCTGTTCCTGCTGTTCTCCATCGAGAGCGTGGTGAGCTGGGTCGGCCTGGACAAGGCGACGGCGCAGGCCAACGCCGACCACGAGCAGGACCTGGAGCAGTCCCCCGAGGACGCCGCCGAGCAGGTCACCGGCGAGGCCGAGCACGCCTGACCGTTGCCCCTCCGTCTCCGGCCCCGTGCGATCGCGATCGCACGGGGCCGCGCGTTTTCCGGCCGAGGCGCTCAGGCGGGGTGGTCGAGCAGGGCCCAGACGATCTTTCCCCGGCCCCTGATCAGGATCCAGCCCCAGGTGATGCTGACCGCCTCGATCAGGTGGAGGCCGCGGCCGGACTCCGCGAACTCGTCGTCGTGCGGCCCCGGCAGCGGCTCCCGCTCGCTGGGGTCGCGTACCGCGCAGAGCATGTGCGGCCCGTGGGTGAGCAGCCGAAGCTGGATGTGCGCGTCCGGAACGGCGGACAGCGCGTGGCGCAGGGCGTTGGTGACCAGTTCCGAGACCACGAGCTGCGCGTCGTCGATGAGCCCGGCCAGGCCCCACCGCCCGAGCGTGTGGGCGGTGAAGTCACGGGCGGCGGAGGCGGAGGCGGTGTCCCCATGGAGCGCGCAGCTCGCGAACGGCGCGGATGATGTGTCGGCGCTGTCAGGACCGAACGCCGGCGTGGCCCACGAAGGTGCGGCGCCGGCTCTTCTGCCTGCCAGGTCTGCGGTCATCGGATCCCTACGCGAGTCGTTGTCACATGGGTGCGCTGCCGCCGTCTATCGTTCCCTGAGCCTTGTCGGAGCAAGCGCGCCCGCACTCGCGAATGCGGGAACTTAGCCATGTCCTGCGTTGATTTACCGTAACCGTGACGTTGTCCGTCCGGAACCGTCATCATCTCCTCGTCACTCTGACGAAATGAGACACTGTTCGACCATCGTCAGAAGCCGACTGCCATAGGAACCGTCAAAGCACAACGTTGTAGTAATCCGTCCGCGCAATGGAGTCCATGTGAAATCCCTGCAGGTCGCCCACGCCGATCCCCGATTAACGGGGCGCCCCCGAGGCGGGCCGACCGTGCTGCGCATGCTGCTCGGAGCCCAGCTTCGCCGGCTCCGCCGGGAGAGGAACATCACGCCGGAGGAAGCGGGCCACGCCATCCGGGCCTCGCACGCCAAGATCAGTCGCCTGGAGCTCGGCCGGGTCAGCTTCAAGGAGCGCGACGTCGCCGACCTGCTCACCCTGTACGGCCTGGCCGACCCGGACCAGCAGGCGACGCTGCTCGACCTCGCCCGGCAGGCCAACGCCCCCGGCTGGTGGCACAAGTTCACCGACATCCTCCCGCACTGGTTCGAGGTCTACGTGGGCCTGGAGGAGGCCGCCTCGGTCATCCGGACGTACGAGCTGCAGTTCGTGCCCGGTCTGCTGCAGAGCCCCGACTACGCCCGCGCGGTCATCCTGCTCGGGAACGCGGGCGCGCCCGAGGAGGAGATCTCCCGCCGCCTCGACCTGCGGATGCGCCGCCAGGAGCGGCTGACCGGCCCGGACGCGGTCCGGCTGTGGGCCGTGGTGGACGAGGCCGCGCTGCGCCGCCCGATCGGCGGCAACAAGGTCATGCGCCGCCAGATCGAGCATCTGATCGAGGCCACCGCCAACCCGAACGTGACGGTGCAGATCGTCCCCTTCAACCGGGGCGGGCACTCGGCGGCGGGCGGGCCGTTCACGATCCTGCGCTTCGAGGAGACCGAGCTGCCCGACGTCGTCTACCTCGAACAGCTCACCAGCGCGCTCTACCTGGACAAGCCCGAGGAGACCGACGCGTACCGGCAGGTGATGAACACGCTGTGCGTGGAGGCGCGGCCGGCGTCGGCCACGCGCGCCTGTCTGGAGGAGATCCTCTCCGACCTGGAGTGATCCGGTTCCTCGCGGTGGGAGCCCGGCCGGTCAGGAGACGTTGGCGAAGAACGCCTCGCAGGTCTCGGTGAACGCGGTGGCGCGGGCGGTCAGCCGCACACCGCGCATCGAGGCCAGGACGATGTCGAGGACCGGCACCTCCTCGCTGATCGGCCGGGAGACGACGTAGCCGCCGTCGTACGTCTGGTCCGTCGCGGCGCGCTGGTTGAGTATGGAGTAGCCGTGGCCTCCGGCGACCAGCGCCCGCACGGTCTCGTAGCTGGAGCTGCGGAACCGGACGCGCGGCTCGACCGGGTGCAGCGCGCGGAAGTAGTCCCGGCTGTGCGGCAGGTCGAGCAGGATCATCGGCTCGCTGGCCAGCTCGACGAGCGAGACCGCCTCCGCGTCGGCCATCGCGTGCCCGGACGGCAGCAGCACGTACGGCCGGACCCGGGTGAGGACGCGGACGTCGAGGTCGAGGGCGAGGTCGATGGCGTACAGCAGGGCGACCTCGCACCGGCCGTCCACGAGGGCGCGCTGGACGGCCGAGATCTCCCCTTCGGCGAGCGTCACCCGCACACCCGGGTGCCGGTCGGCGAACTGGCGCAGCAGCTTGGGCAGGTAGAACGGCGACAGCGTGGTGAAGCAGCCGACCGCGAGCTCGCCGCTCAGCGAGCCGGCCAGGCCGCGCGCCGACTCGGCGAGCGCCGCCGCGTGGGAGAGGAAGTCGCGGGCCTCGACGAGGAACCGCTCGCCCGCGCGGGTGAGCGAGAGACCCCTGGCGTGGTGCCGGATGAGGAGCTGGACGCCGAGCTCCCGTTCCACCTGCGCGATGGCCGCCGAGATGGCCGACTGCGCCACCATCAGCTCTCGGCTGGCCGCGGTCATGCTTCCCAGCTCGGCCGCTGTCACGAAGTAACGCAGCTGGACGAGCGTGAAATTGACGTCCGCCACGTCACCCATTGTGACCTCCTGACCGTAGGGCGCTCGCAGAAATCACTTCAAGGCTGCGTCGCGGTTCCGGCTGGATTTTTCGCGTTTCAGACGTTCTCGCTCTGGAAGGTCCGTCCGCCGACGGCCACGTTCACGATCCCCCCGGTGAACAGCCCACGAACGGCTTCGACAAGATATCGGAAAGGCGCGAGCCTGGACAGGAGGTCGAGCGCGTCCGAAGCCGCGGTATCGGCGGAACACGCCCACCCGGGACGGCTGCCATGCGCCGGCGGGGACTCCACGGCGCCGATCGCGGGTTCCCGTGCGGTTCGCGGTATACAGGTCCGCGTGAAGTTGGACGGATTGGATCGCGCCATCATCGGGGTCCTCATTGAGGACGCCCGAGCGACATATGCCGAAATCGGTACTCAGGTGGGCCTGTCCGCTCCGGCGGTCAAACGGCGGGTCGACCGGCTTCTCGCCAGCGGCGCGATCACCGGGTTCAGCGCGCGGGTCGAGCCGTCCGCCCTGGGCTGGACGACCGAGGCGTACGTCGAGCTCTTCTGCCGGGGGAAGACGTCCCCCGCCGAGATCGGCGTGGCGATCGCCCGGCACCCCGAGGTGGTATCCGCCTGCACGGTGACCGGTGAGGCCGACGCGCTGCTGCACATCCGGGCCACCGACGTACGGGACGTGGAGCGGGTGATCGAGCGCATCGCGGCGGAGCCGTTCGTGGTCCGCACCAAGAGCGCGATCGTGCTCTCCCGGCTGATCGACGAGAAGCTCTGAAACCTCGCCGCGCCGGGGCGCCCACGTGGTTAACGGATTGCCACAAAAACCGGGAATAACGCAACCGATCCACGGTATGGCGCAATGGCGCGGCATTGGCCGGTCATGTCCATGTTTCTAGGCTGAGGAGCAGTTCAATCGCCTTCTCCCTGGAGTTCCGCATGGCTCTTGCGACCCTGCCCGCCGCCACGAGCGGCGACCGGACGGGTACGGCGCGCCACTACCTCATGTGCCGCCCCGAGTTCTTCGCCGTGACGTACGCGATCAACCCCTGGATGGACCCTGACCAGGGCGCGGACACGGCTCGGGCCGTCCGGCAATGGGAGGAGCTGCGCGCGGCCTACGAGCGGCTGGGACACAAGGTGAGCCTCATCGACCCGGTGGACGGCCTCCCTGACATGGTCTTCGCCGCGAACGGCGCCCTCGTGGTGGACGGCCGGGTCTACGGTGCCAAGTTCACCCACGCGGAGCGCGCCGCCGAGGGGCCGGCCTACCTGCGCTGGTTCGCCGACCGGGGCTTCGAGACGATGGCGCCGACGCACACCAACGAGGGGGAGGGCGACTTCCTCACGCTCGACGACGTGGTGCTCGCCGGCACCGGCTTCCGCACCGACGTGGCGGCGCACGTGGAGGCGCAGGAGTTCGTCGGCCGCCCGGTCGTCACCCTGCGGCTGATCGACCCGCGCTTCTACCACCTGGACACCGCCCTGTTCCCGTTGGACGGGCACAACGTCGCCTACTACCCGGGGGCGTTCTCCGAGGGCAGCCGCAACGTGCTGCGGCGGATGTTCCCGGACGCGGTCATCGCCACCGAGGAGGACGCCGCCGTCCTCGGGCTCAACGCGGTCAGCGACGGCGCCAACGTCGTCATCAACGCCGAGGCGACCGGCCTCTCCCGCGAGCTGGAGCGGCTCGGCTACAACGTCGTCCCTGTCGAGCTGTCCGAGCTGCGCAAGGCGGGCGGCGGGCCCAAGTGCTGCACCCTGGAGATCCGGGAGGTCACGGGAGCATGAACGCCGCCGACCTCATCGCGCTGAGCGAGCGCCGGAGCGCGCACAACTACCACCCCCTGCCGGTGGTCATCCAGTCCGCCGAGGGTGCCTGGGTGACCGACGTCGAGGGCCGCCGCTACCTCGACTGCCTGGCGGGCTACTCCTCGCTCAACTTCGGGCACGGCAACCCGGTGATCCTCGCGGCCGCCCGCGAGCAGCTCGACCGGCTGACGCTGACCAGCCGGGCGTTCTTCCACGACCGGTTCGCGGAGTTCGCGGCCGGCCTCGCCGACCTGTGCGGCAAGGACATGATCCTGCCGATGAACACCGGCGCCGAGGCGGTCGAGACGGCCATCAAGGTGGCCCGCAAGTGGGGATACGAGGTCAAGGGCGTCCCCGCCGAGCAGGCGAACATCATCGTGATGGAGGACAACTTCCACGGTCGCACCACCACGATCGTGAGCTTCTCCACCGATCCGGACGCGCACGACGGCTTCGGACCGTACACACCGGGGTTCCGGGTCGTGAAGTACGGCTCGGCCGAGGCGATCGGCGAGGCGATCGACGAGAACACGGTCGCCGTGCTGCTCGAACCGATCCAGGGCGAGGCGGGCGTGCTCGTGCCGCCGGACGGCTACCTGCGCGCGGTGCGCGACCTGTGCTCGGAGCGGGGCGTCCTGTTCATCGCGGACGAGATCCAGTCCGGGCTCGGCCGCACCGGCCACACCTTCGCCTGCGACCACGAGGGCGTCGTCCCCGACATCTACATCCTGGGCAAGGCCCTCGGCGGCGGCGTCGTGCCGGTCTCGGCCGTGGCGGCGAACGCCGACGTCCTCGGCGTCATCCGGCCCGGCCAGCACGGCTCGACCTTCGGCGGCAACCCGCTCGCCTGCGCGGTCGGCGCCGCGGTCATCGGGCTGCTGGGCACCGGCGAGTACCAGGCCAGGGCGCGTGAGCTGGGCGAGCACCTCCACGGCCGGCTGCGCGAGCTGGTCGGCGCGGGCGTCGTCGCCGTACGCGGGCGCGGCCTGTGGGCGGGCGTGGACATCGACCCGTCGCTCGGGACCGGCCGCCAGGTGAGCGAGGCCCTGCTGCGCCGCGGCGTGCTGGTCAAGGACACGCACGGCTCGACGATCCGCCTCGCCCCGCCGATCGTGGTCTCCCGCGAGGACCTGGACTGGGCGGTCGATCAGCTCGCCGAGGCCCTGCGGGAGCTCAGGACAGCCTGACCGAGCCCAGCTCGGCGTCGTGGGTCCGCCAGGTCACGGTGGCGGCGTCCTGGGCGAGGTCCACGGTCGCCAGCGCGTTGTCGAACCAGGGCCCGGCCCTCAGCCGCCACCGGATCGGCGGCGGAGGCAGCCGGGCCGTCAGCGCCGCCAGGCGTCCGAGCGGGCCCGCCGCGGCGACGGCCGCCACGATGTTGGCCGTCCGGAGCGCCCGGCTCAGCGGGTTGCGGATCGGCGAGCAGACGATCTGGTGGATCCGGGAGCCTCCCCCGCCACGCGGCGGCCGTACGGAGGCGAGGTAGGAGTAGTGGACGTCGCCGGACAAGAGCAGCACCGTGGCCGGCGGACGTCCCCTGCCGCCCGCGGCGACGTCGGTCAGCAGCCGGGCCAGGTGCTCGAACGACCGGCGGAACGCCGCCCAGTGCTCCAGGTCGAGGAACCGGCGCAGGCGCTCGCCCCACCGTGCGGCCCGGCGCCCCCACAGGCCGTCGCAGACCGCCTCGTTCCAGCTCTCCACGTGGTGGATGGCCGGGGGCAGGAGCACCGGCAGTGAGGAGCCGACGATCAGGTGGTCGACGTCGCCCGCGGCCGACTCCTCCAGCCACGCCCGTCCGGCGTCGTCGAGCATCCGGCGGGCGCCCGGGGTGAGGACCCGGCCGCACCTGCTGTCCAGCATGATCACCCGGGTGGGCCCGATGTCGCGGCGGTAGCTCCAGCGGGCCGATCCCGGGTCGGCGTCGGCCCGCTCCGCGAACGCGTCGAGCGCCGCGCCGCCGTCGCCCGCCCTGAGCGCGGCGAGCACGGGGTCGCCCGCGCGCTCCTCGGCCGTGAGGTTGCCGAGGTGCTGGTAGACGTAGTAGGCGCCCAGGCCGGACACGATGCGCCGCCGCCACCACGGCACCTCGGCCATGCTCTCGCGCCACGCCGCCGAGGTGTTCCAGTCGTCCCTGATGTCGTGATCGTCGAACATCATCAGGGTCGGCACCGCCGCCATCAGCCACCGCACGGCCGGGTCCGACCAGGCCCGGCGGTAGAGCTCGGCGTACTCGTCGAAGTCCACGACCTCCTCGGGCCCCTCACCGCGTCGCCCGGCGATGAACTCCTTCATCTCCGGGGACGGCTCGTCGGCGTACACCTGGTCGCCGAGCATGATCAGCAGGTCCGGCGCCTCCCCCGACTCCATCAGCCCCGTGCCGTACGCGCGCAGGACGTCCACGCCGTGCGTCCGCGCGTACGGCCCGTCGTGCGGCACGCCGGTCCGGCAGGTGCCGAAGACCAGGCGGCGCAGCCGGGTGAGCGGCCGGATCGCGGTGGCCGGCAGGTCCGGGACCGGCCACACGACCGCGCCGTCCAGCTCCACCGTGTACGGCACGCCTCCGGGCGGCGGGTCCGGCGGGAGGGCGACGTCGACGACCGCGTAATGGTGCCCGTGGACGGTGAAGGTGCGCTCCTCCGACCGCGCCTCGCCCGCCAGCACCGTGACCGCGCACGGCTCGCTCGTCTCCACCCAGATCGTCGCGCTCGCCGCGTCGACGTGGCGGAGCATGGGGCCGATCACCAGATGTGCCACGCCTACAGATCTACTGCGGCGCCGCGCCACGCGCGAGAGCCACGGGGGCCGCCGGGGCTTCGTTTCCGGCCCCTCCAACGACCCGGCGGTCGTCTCCCGCCGAAACGGGTGATGCGGCGGTCGTCAGGCTTTCAGCAATCGCACCAGGTCGTCCAGTTCGTGCATGAGCCGCGCGGTGCGCTCCGCGCCGTACACCGTGAGGATCGCCCGGCGGTGCTCGCCGATGCCCTCCTCCAGGCGGCCAAGGAGGTCGCGCCCGCGGTCGGCCAGGTAGACCGCCACCTTGCGGCGGTCGAGGGGGTCGTGCCCGCGATAGACGAGGGCGCGCTCAACGAGCCGGTCGACCGCCTTCGTGAGGGTGGGGTGCGGCATCAGCGCGGCCTCGGCGAGGCCGCCCATCGAGTGGCCGCGCCCGTCCGCGAGCGCCTGGAGGATGCGCCACTGCTCGACGCTGACCTCCTCGGCCGCGAGCGCCGCCGACAGCTCGCGGTTGACCGCGCGTTCGGCCCGGCTCAGCAGGTACGCGAGCGAGGACGCGAGGCCCGACGGCGCGACCGCCTCGACCGGCCCTTCCGGCCCTTGGATCGGCTGGTCAACCCGGCTCTCGCCGGTGGATCCCGCCGCCGTCACGCGGCCCCCGACCCGTCCGCGACGTGGCGCGGCACCGTCATCATGACCACTGCGGGCCCCTTTCCTGTTTTCGGCGGTACTTTGCAGTGATTTTCCAGGCCTTCTGATGGTTCCCTTCACGGGGGCGGATGGACGATACTCTCCCCCGTGATCGATCCAGCCGCGGTGGTCATCGATCCCCTGGAAGCGCACCTGCTCAGGGCCGACACGCTGCGCGTATGCCTCGTTGTGCCCGTCTCCGGCGTGCTGGGCCTCGTCGGGCCGGGCGCGATCAACTGCGCGGCGCTGGCCGCCTCGGAGGTGAACGCCGCGGGCGGGCTGCTCGGCAGGCCGATCGAACTGGTCCTGGTGGACGGCGGCCGCGCCCCGGCCGAGGTCGGCGCGGAGGTCGCCGAGCTGGTGCGGGCCGGAGCCGCACAGGCGGTCGTCGGCACCCACGCCAGCGACGTCCGCGTCGGGATCGAGCACGCCCTGCGCGGCGCGGCGCCGTTCGTCTACACGCCCCCGTACGAGGGCGGCCCACGCTCCCCGGGCGTCTACTTCCTCGGCGAGCAGGCGTCCTCCCAGGTCGCCCCGGGGATCGACTGGCTGGTCGACC
Organism: Microtetraspora fusca; assembly: GCF_001570365.1. Taxonomy (GTDB): domain Bacteria; phylum Actinomycetota; class Actinomycetes; order Streptosporangiales; family Streptosporangiaceae; genus Microtetraspora; species Microtetraspora fusca. Next base: position 93,545 of record NZ_BBYK01000059.1, read on the forward strand.
ACCGGCGGGCACGGCGCTGGTTCCTGCTCGGCAACGACTACATCTGGCCGTACCTGGTCCACGCGTCCGCGCGGGCGCACCTGACGTCCCGCTCCGCGCGCGTCGTCGGGGAGCGGTTCCTCCCCGCCGGCACGCGCGACATGGTACGGGTGATCGAGGAGCTGGCCGCCGTACGGCCGGACGCGGTGCTGCTCAACCTCATCGGGAGCGACCTGATCGAGTTCAACCGGGCGTTCGCGGCGAGCGGGCTGGGCTGCGCCCGCCTGTGCGGCGCGCTGGAGGAGCACGGCCTGCTGGCGATCGGAGGCGACTTCAGCGGCGAGCTGTACACCGCGATGGGGTACTTCGGCGGCATCGCCACCGACGACAACCTCGGGCTGCACGAGCGCTACACGCGGCGGTTCGGGCCGGACGCGCCGCTGCTCAACGGACATGGGCACGGGTGTTACGAAGGCGTGCTCATGCTCGCCGCCCTCGCCGCCCGCGCGGGCTCGCTCGCGGTGCCCGCGGTCGAGGCGATCGCCGACGGGACCACCGTCATCACCGGCCGAGGCCCGCTCACGCTCCGGGACCGGCAGGTGTCGCAGCGCGTGTACGTGGGACGCGCCGACGGCCTGGACTTCGATCTCGTGACCTCCTCACCCGGGCTGTGACGCCGCCTGTGGCGAGACGCCGCATGACGCCCATCTGACCACCGTCGTCATGGTGCCGCCACAAAGATTTACAAACGAAATCTTTTCCTTTTCAAGGAATAGTCCTATCGTACGCTCTGCCCCCCCGCGTGCGAAGGAGTCTCATGTCTTCCCCCTCCACCACGCCCTCCTCGTCGGCGTCGCCGCAAAGTGCGGCGACCGGCGTGGAGCGGTTCGGATATCAGCAGGAGTTGCAGCGCTCGCTGAGCTTCACCGACCTGCTCATCTACGGCCTGATCTTCATGGTGCCGATCGCGCCGTTCGGCATCTTCGGATCCGTTTTCGAAGGCTCGGGCGGCATGGTCGCGCTGGCCTACATCATCGGCATGGTGGCGATGGCCTTCACCGCCCTGTCGTACGCCCAGATGTCCAAGGCGTTCCCGATGGCCGGCTCGGTCTACACCTACGCGGGCCGCGGGATCGGCGCCCCGGTCGGCTTCCTCGCCGGCTGGGTGATCCTGCTCGACTACATCCTCGTGCCCGCGCTGCTCTATCTCGTGGCGAGCGCGGCCATGGCGTCGTTCGTGCCCGTGATTCCCGTCTGGGCCTGGTTGATCATGTTCATCGTCCTCAACACGGCGGTGAACTACTTCGGCATCCAGATGACCGCGCGGATGAACAAGATCATGCTGGTCGCCGAGCTGATCGTGCTGGCGATCTTCCTGGTCGTCGGCGTCGTCGCCCTCGCCCAGGGCAAGGGTCACGGCGACGCGTTCAGCCCGATCTTCGACTCCTCGACGTTCTCCGGGCCGCTCGTGTTCGGCGCCGTCTCGGTCGCGGTGCTGTCCTTCCTCGGCTTCGACGGCATCTCGATGCTCGCCGAGGAGAGCCGGGAGGACGCCCGCAAGCTCGGCCGTGCCATGGTCGGCGCGCTCATGCTGGCCGGTCTGCTGTTCATCACGCAGACCTGGGTCGCCGCGCTGCTCGCGCCGAACCGTGCGGAGCTGCTGGACAAGGGCGGATCCATGGACAGCGCGTTCTACGACGTCGCCGAGTACGCCGGAGGCCACTGGCTGAGCGTGCTGACCGCCGTCGCCACCGCGATCGCCTGGGGCTTCGCCAACTCGCTGGTCGCCCAGGCCGCCACCTCGCGCCTGCTGTTCGCCATGGCCCGCGACCGGCTGCTGCCCCGGTTCCTGGGCAAGATCCACCCGAAGCACAAGGTGCCGATCAACGCCACGTTCCTGACCGCCGTCATCTCGCTGGTCCTCGGCCTCATCCTCGTCAACAGCGAGGACGGGATCGGGCAGCTCAGCTCGCTCATCAACTTCGGCGCGATGACCGCCTTCCTCGCGCTCCACGTCTCCGTCGTCGTCCACTACGTCGTACGGAAGCGCAGCCGGGACTGGTGGCGGCACCTGATCGCCCCCGCGATCGGCTTCCTGATCCTGCTGTACGTCGTCATCAACGCCAAGGTCGCCGCCCAGGCGGTCGGCCTGACCTGGCTGGCGATCGGTGTGTTGATCCTGATCACCTTCATCCTCATGGGCCGTCGCCCCACCCTTCCCGACGAGACGGAGGTCTCCGAGTGAACGTCGTCTCCTTCCGGCCCACGGCCGAGGACCTGGCCTACACCTTCGGCGGGCGGCCCGCCGTGGCCCGGATCGCCCCCGGCACGGTCCTCGAACTCTTCACGGAGGACTGCTTTGGCGGGCGGGTGCGCGGCCCCGAGGACCTGCCGTCGAAGGTGTGCGAGTTCCCCTTCCTCAACCCGGTCACCGGTCCCTTCCACGTGGAGGGGGCCGAGCCGGGCGACACGCTCGCCCTGCACTTCGTCTCCATCGAGCCCGCCCGCGACTGGGCCGTCTCCACGACGTTCCCCCACTTCGGGGCGCTCACCGGCACCCACACCACCGCGATGCTCCAGCCTCCCCTCGACGAGGTCGTCTGGATGTACGACGTGGACGTGGAGAAGCGGACCGTCCGCTACCAGGCGCGGAACAGCGACTTCAGCGTGGAGATGCCGCTCGACCCGATGCACGGCACCGTGGGCGTCGCCCCGGCCGCCTCCGAGGCGCGGATGACGATCACCCCGGACGCCCACGGCGGCAACATGGACACCCCCGAGCTGCGGGCCGGCGTCACCGTCTACCTCGGCGTGAACGTGGAGGGCGCCCTGTTCTCGATCGGGGACGGCCACTGCCGCCAGGGCCACGGCGAGGTCTGCGGCACCGCGGTCGAGGCCGCGATGAACACGGTCGTCGCCGTCGAGCTGGTCAAGGGCGTCGGCACCCCGTGGCCGCGCCTGGAGGACGACGACCACCTGATGTCCACCGGCTCGGCCCGTCCGCTGGAGGACGCCTACCGCATCAGCCAGCACGACCTGGTCACCTGGTCGGCCGCGCTCACCGGGCTGGACGAGCTCGACGCGTACCAGCTCGTCAGCCAGGGCGGCGAGGCGCCGGTGGGCAATGTGTGCGACACGAACTACACGATGGTCGCCAAGCTGCCCAAGGCCTACCTCGGCCGCCCCGAGGTGTACGAGTCGGCCCACGCGCGCCTGCGCGCACTCGGCGCGGAGTACCTCTCCTCCCGCTGACCTTCCGCGGCCTGATCCCGTCTCCTTCCGGGGACGGGATCAGCTCGTCTTCGGCACCAGGTCCGCGTCGGCGAGCGCGGTGGACACGACCTCCTCGCACATCGCGTGGGTGATGAGCGCGTCGTCGGCGCGGAGCACGTCGCCCGCGCGGACCGCGTCCAGGAACGCGTGGCAGATCTGCTCGATGCCGCGCTGCCGCGCGACCGGCGTCCACGGCGGCCTCCGGGACAGGATCTCGCCGCCGTCGTGGTCGACCACGTCGCCGAGATCGAGCACCCGCCGCTTGCGCCCGCCGCCCATGACCTCGCAGGTCTCCTCGGTCGCGCCGCCGACCCGGTTCATGACGCCGATGGCGGTGAAGCCGTCGCCGCCCAGCTCCAGCACCACGTGTTCGAGCAGCCCGGACCGCACGCGGGTCCGCACCCGGACATCGGTGACCTCACCCGGCACGAGGAACCGCAGCGTGTCGACCACGTGGATGAAGTCGTCGAAGACCACCGTGCGCGGTGCCGCCGCCGCTCCCACCCGGTTCTTCTCCAGAATCACCAGGTCGCGAGGCAGGTCGCGCAGCGCCACGTAGCCGGGGGCGTACCTGCGGTTGAACCCCACCATCAGCGACCTGTCCCGCTTCCGGGCCAGCCGTACCAGCCGCTCGGAGTCCGCCGGCTCGTCGCTGAGCGGCTTGTCCACGTAGACGTGCACGTCCGCCTCCAGCAGCGCCTCGACGATCGGCACGTGCGCGCTCGTCGCGGCGTGGACGAAGGCCGCCTCGACACCCGCCGCGAGCAACTCCTCCACGCCGGTGAAGAGCCGGTCGATCCGGTACGCGGCTCCGAGCTCGGCCAGCGTGTCCTCGTCGCGCGTGCACAGGTGGGGCACGATCCCCGGCGTGGCCGCGAGTACCGGCAGGTAGGCCTTCCGGGCGATGTCCCCGAGCCCGATGATCCCGATTTTCATGTGCGGGAGCCTATCGCCGTTGCTAATTTCCACTTAGTAAGTGAAACTGAATAGAGGAGGTGCCCCATGGCCCGTCGCCAACCCGATCTGGGACGTTTCACCGACGTCGCCCTGCTGGTGCTCGTGAGCCTGGCCGAGGGTGACAAGCACGGCTATCGCATGATCCAGGACATCGAGGAGTTCTCGGGCACAGCGCTCGAACCCGGCACCCTGTACGGCGCGCTCATGCGGCTGGAGGAGCGCGGGTGGATCGAGCCGCTGCCGGTGGTCGAGCGGCGCCGGCCGTACCGGATCACTCCGGGGGGCCGCGAGGCCCTGGGCGAGCAGCTCGCCACGCTGCGCCGCATCGAGGAGACCGGCAGCAAGCGGATCCGGCCGTTATGGGGATGAACTGAGATGCGATCGCTTGGCGGGTCGCCCTGTCGAAGCAGGCGGGCCCGGCCCCGGCCCCGGGTGAGCGCCCTGGTCAGCCTGGCGGTGTGCGTCGCGGTCGCGCGGATCGCGCTGTCCGCTCCCCGGACGCCGGGGCTCCCCCAGCCCGCGGCCGCCTGATCAGCGGGCTCGCCACGAGGCGATGGTCTCCTTCAGCGCCTCGTCCATCGGGGTGGCGGTGACACCGAAGGTCGCGGTGAAGGCGGAGGAGTCCACGATGAAGGGCCGATCGAACTGGTAACGCGTCTCCCTCAACTCGCGGAGGAGCGGCGAGACGACACCCCCGGCCGTGAGCGCCCAGCCCGGCAGGCGGCCGAGCCTGGGAGCCGGCGCCTCGGCCAGATCGCACAGCCGCTCCGCCATGGCCCGGATGCTCTGCGCCGGGCTCGTGGGGATGTGCCAGGCACGGCCCCAGGCGCGTTCGTCGGTCGCCACCGTGGCGAGAGCCGTCGCCACGTCGGGAAGGTAGGTCCAGCTGTGCGGGATGTCCGGGTCGCTCAGGACCAACGCGCGCCGTCCCGCGAGCAGCGGTCCGACGAAGCGTCCGCCGAGGAACGACTGCTCCGACGCGCCCGGACCGAAATAGTCCGAGCCGCGTACCTCGGTGATCCGCACCCGCCCGGCCTGGTGCGCGGCGAGCGCCTGCTTCCACATCTCGGCGCGCACCCGCCCCTTGGTTCCCGTGGCCGCCAGCGGCGTGTCCTCGGTCATCGGCCCGTCCACGGGGCCGTAGCCGTACAGGTTGCTCAGGGTGACCAGGACCGCTCCCGTCGCCTCCGCCGCGCGCAGCAGCGAGTCCGCGATCGGCGGCCAGTCCTGGGCCCACCGGTGGTACTTCGGGTTCGCGCAGTTGTAGAGCGCGTCGGCCCCTTCCGTCACCCGGCGCATCTCGGCCGCGTCCTGGGCCGGGGCGGCGACTCGTGTGACCCCGGCCCGGTCGGGGCCCGAGCCCGAACGGGTGACCACGACCACGTCGTCGCCGGCCTCCGCGAGCGTCTCGGCGACCCTTCCTCCGACCTGACCGGCTCCGACGACGACGTGCTTGCCCATGATCCGTCTCCTGTCTCTGTTCGTTCGTACGGGCGGTGGTCCTCAGACCTGGTCCCAGACCAGGCGCAGGACGCCGTTGACCACATAGAGGATGGCGAAGACCGTGCCGCCCGTCACGAGCCCGGACGCGACGAGGGCGGCCGCGCCGCCGCCGAACCAGGCGATCTCGAACGCCGCCCTGGCCAGGCCGTGCAGCTTGAACCTCGCGCCGTTGGCCGCCGCGAAGAGCCCCCAGAGGGTGGCGAACACCACGGGTGCGCCGAGCCCGGCGAGGATCCGGACCGCGAGAGGAGCGGCGAGGGTGAACCCCCAGTACCCCACCGAGACCAGGACGCCGAGTTCGAGGAAGAACATCAGGGCGGGGTTGGCTCCCTTGGTCACGGTAAGCATGGACACTCCTTCGATTCATCGCTCTCGTTCGAGAGCAATGCTCTCTAGAGAGAGCGCTGATGTCAAGAGCAGTGCTCTCGAATACTGCCGCCGCTCTGATAGCCTCCGGACATGAGCGCGAGCCGCACCGCACGGGAACGAGTCAGAGCCGAGCTGATCAGGGAGATCACCGACATCGCCCGTCGACATCTCGCCGTCGACGGAGCGGCGGGGCTGTCGCTCCGGGCCGTGGCACGGGAGATGGGGATGGTCTCCTCCGCGATCTACCGCTACTTCCCCAGCCGCGACGACCTGCTCACCGCACTGATCATCGACGGCTACAACGCACTCGGGGAGGCGGTGGAGAACGCCGAGGCCGCCTGCGCCCGCGAGGACCTCACTGGCCGCTGGCTGGCGGTTTGCCGTGCCGTACGCGAGTGGGGGCTCGCCCATCCACATGAGTACGCCCTGCTCTACGGCTCTCCGGTGCCGGGCTACCGCGCCCCCGAGGACACCATCGCCCCGGCGGCACGGGACATCCTGGTGTTCGGGAAGATCATCGCCGACGCAATCGCGACCGGGCGCCTCAACCCACCCGCCATCCTCCCCGAGCCGCCTGAGATCATCTCCCCGGACGCCGAGGCCGTCAGGGGGCTCATTCCCGGGGCGTCCGATGACGTGATCACCCGGTCCGTCGCCGCCTGGACGAATCTGTACGGCATGGTGAACTTCGAGCTGTTCGGCCAGTTCAACAACACGATCGAGCACCGCGCGGAGTTCTTCGACCATGTCATGACCGGCCTCGCCCGCATGCTCGGCCTTCCCGAGTGACACCTCTGGCACGACTCTTTCGTATGTGAAAGTGTCGTGCCATGACAAGAAGTTACGCAATCGCCACCCTCGGTGCGATAGCCGAGGCACAATGGGGTCTCGTCACAGCAAGACAGGCAACGCGCAACGGTGTCTCCGCAGTGGAGCTGACGCGCCTGACGGACGACGGGGTTCTTGATCGTGTCGCATTCGGCGTCTACCGCCTGCCCGGCTCGCCTTCCGGCCCGCTCACCGAGCTTCGCGCGGCATGGCTCCAGCTCGACCCCGATACCGAAGCGGAAGCCCGTGGCATCGACTCGGGCGTCGTCTCGCACGGCAGCGCCTCGCTCGTCCTCGCTGTGGGGGACTTCACCGGCGATGTCCACGAGTTCACGTGTCCCAGGCGCAAGCGGTCCCGCCGCACCGACGTTAAGATCCACACCTCGCCCGTCCGGCTCGACGACATCGTGTGGCGTGACCAGCTTCCGGTCACCGCACCGGCACGACTGGTCGGCGATCTGCTCGCGGATCGTCACGACGGTCAGCACATCTCCCATGTCGTGACGGACATCCTCGATCAGAGACTCGCCACGAGGAAGGAACTGGTACACGCGGCGGCTCCGCATGCCGCCGCCTACGGCGTGACACCCGCCGGGGAGTTTCTCGACCACCTGATATCTCTCACCCGTCCTCCCACCCCCCGGAAGGCTCATGGAAACCCGCAGCGATCTGCCATACGCCTCCCCCCGTGCGCTTGACGCCGCGCTCACCGCCCGGTTCAAGAAGCTTTCGGCCGCACGCCCCCACTCCATCTCCCAGATACGCCGGCAGTTCGCCTACGATCGCGCGCTCGCTCGGTGCTTCACCGGACCAAACGGTGATCGGTGGGTGCTCAAGGGCGGAATATCCCTGCTCGCCCTACTCAGAGATGCTCGGCATTCCGCCGACCTGGATCTCGCCGCCGACGCGAGGGACACCGCGCAGGCGACGCAACTGCTTGGGGAGTCACTTCAGCAGGATCTCGGCGACCACTTCTCGTTCCAGCTCGGGCACGGCCTCAAACTGATCGAGGGCATCGAGGGAGTGCGCGTCCCCGTGGTGGCGTTCCTCGGCCCTCGCCCATACGAGCGCTTCCACCTGGACGTGGTGATCGGGGCGACCGTCACCGGCAGTCTGGAGGAGGCCGACCCACTGGTGCCGGTTGGAATTCCCGGACTGCGCCAGCCGAAGTACCAGCTCTATCCGCTGTGCGACACGCTGGCGGACAAGGTGTGCGCCATCATGGAGCGGCACGGCGACCGGCCGAGCACGCGTTTCCGCGACCTCGCCGACATCGTCCTCATCGCCAGGAGCCGTTCCATCGAAGCGGCCAAACTGAGTGCCGCGCTGACCTCTGAACGCCTGCTGCGGAAGAGCGGCCGGCATACGTCGCTCGACGTCCCGGATCAGATCATGTGGCGCGCCGGCTATGCCAAGGTCTCAGGAAACGCACCCGGACTTTACGGCTATCGGGATCTGGAAGCCGCTCTCTCACTCGCGCGGGCCCTCGTCGATCCGGTGCTCGACGGCTCGATGCGCACCGGCCGGTGGAACCCGACAGCACTCCGCTGGGAGCCCTAGCATTCACCCCCGGATACGGGCAGCACAGACCGTGCTCTCGGCGCGACCGCCGACGAAATCAGTACGCAAAGGAACGGGGCGGTGGCCGTGGGTCGCACGGCCGCCGCCCCTTCTCGTTGGCTTTGGCGCCCGGTCGTCGCGGCCTCGTGGGCCTGACCGGATGTCGTCGGTCCCGGGAGCCGGGCAGGTCGTGCCCGCGCTCCCGTCATCGGTGCGCGGGCGTCAGCGGCTCGCGCGGTTCACGGCGGAAATGATCGCCTTCAGGGACGCGGTGGTGGTGTTGGCGTCGATGCCCACGCCCCACAGGGTCTGGGAGCCGCCCTCGACGGCGACCTCGCACTCCACGTAGGACGCGGCCTTGGCGTCGGCGCCCGCGCTCATCGCGTGCTCGGTGTAGTCGAGCACCCGTACGTCCACGCCGATGCCGCGCAGGGCGTCGCAGAAGGCCGAGATCGGGCCGTTGCCGACCCCCTCGATCTCGCGGATCTCGCCGTCGACGCGGATGTCCGCGTTGATCACGTCCTTGTCGTCCACGGCGGAGGACCCGCGGTGCGCCAGGAGGCCGACCCGGCCCCACGGCTTGGCGGGGTTCGGCAGGTACTCGTCGGTGAACGCCTCCCACATGGCGGCCGGGGTGACCTCACCGCCCTCGGCGTCGGTCTGCGCCTGGACCACGCGGGAGAACTCGATCTGCAGCCGGCGCGGCAGGTCGAGCTGGTGGTCGGCCTTCATGATGTAGGCGACGCCGCCCTTGCCCGACTGGCTGTTGACCCGGATGACCGCCTCGTAGGTGCGGCCGATGTCCTTCGGGTCGATCGGCAGGTACGGCACGGCCCAGGTGAAGTCGTCCACCGGTACGCCGGCCGCGGCCGCGTCGCGCTCCAGGTGCTCCAGGCCCTTCTTGATGGCGTCCTGGTGGGAGCCGGAGAAGGCGGTGTAGACCAGCTCGCCGCCCCAGGGGTGGCGGGGGTGAACCGGGAGCTGGTTGCAGTACTCGACGACGCGCCGGATCTCGTCCATGTCCGAGATGTCGACCTGCGGGTCGATGCCCTGGGAGAACAGGTTCATGGCCAGCGTCACCAGGCACACGTTGCCGGTGCGCTCGCCGTTCCCGAACAGGCATCCCTCGATGCGGTCGGCTCCGGCCATGTACCCCAGCTCGGCGGCGGCGACGGCGGTGCCGCGGTCGTTGTGGGGGTGCAGCGACAGCACGATCGAGTCGCGGTAGGCCAGGTGGCGGTTCATCCACTCGATCTGGTCGGCGTAGATGTTCGGCGTGGCCATCTCGACCGTGGCGGGCAGGTTGACGATCACCTTGCGGTCGGGGGTGGGCTGCCAGACGTCGTTGACGGCGTTGCAGACCTCGACGGCGTACTCCAGCTCGGTGCCGGTGAAGGACTCCGGGGAGTACTGGAAGAAGATCTCGGTGCCCTCCATCTCGGCGGCCATCTTCTTGCACAGCTTGGCGCCCTCGACGGCGATGGCCGTGATGCCGTCCTTGTCCTGGCCGAAGACGACCCGCCGCTGCAGCGTCGAGGTCGAGTTGTACAGGTGGACGATGGCCTGCTTCGCACCGCGCAGCGACTCGAAGGTGCGCTCGATCAGCTCGGGCCGCGCCTGGGTGAGGACCTGGATGACGACGTCGTCGGGGATGCGGCCTTCCTCGATGATCTGCCGGACGAAGTCGTAGTCGGTCTGGGAGGCGGCGGGGAAGCCGACCTCGATCTCCTTGTAGCCCATGCGTACCAGCAGCTCGAACATCTTGAGCTTGCGGTGGGCGTCCATGGGGTCGATCAGGGCCTGGTTGCCGTCACGCAGGTCGACGGCGCACCACTGCGGCGCTCGCTCGATGACCTTGTCCGGCCAGGTGCGGTCCGCCAGCCGGATCGGCTCGAACGGCGTGTAGCGGTGGTACGGCATGGGGCTGGGCTGCTGTTGCGGGTACATCATGCTCCTCGATGGACGCGCCGGCGCGAGCGTGGAAAGACGGGCATCCCGATCGGGAAGAGGGGCTCGCCACCGGTAAATGACCTGGGGCGGCCGACGCGCACGGCAGTCTCCGCGGCGAGGGAGCCGGCCTCTTACAGGCCCTCGCCGCGGCGGATAAGAAGAAGCCCGCGCAGCACGCCTTGCAGATTAGCAGACCGTCTCAAATGCTCCCGACGGCAAGGGGGACGGACACATAACCGGCCCTCCGCTGGAAAGGGGGTCGGACATGAGGGACGACGAGATCCTCCGCCGCATCGGCGAGCTCATCGACGAAGAACACACCCTACGCGGGAGGCTGGCGGCGGGAGAACTCACCAGCGAGGAGGAGCACGAGCGGATCCGGACGCTGGAAGGCGCGCTCGACCAGTGCTGGGACCTGCTCAGACAGCGCCGGGCCAGCAGGGACGCCGGAGAGGACCCCGACATCGGCGTGCCGCGGCCGGTCGACGAGATCGAGGACTACGAGCAGTGACGCGTGCCCGCGGCCTCGTGTAGGGCGAGCGCCGCGCGGCCCGTTTCCCGCCGGCGCGGGGTGCTGGGACGGCCCGGATAATCGGTCGCGCCCCCGTTGGCCAGTGCGGTTTCCTGGTGCGCATGCATTTCGAACGCCTCCGCCTCTCCGACCCCGGCGACCGGGTTGCCGGCCTGTACGCGATCCACCAGGCCGTGGACGACCCCGGAGCCCCGACGTCGGTGCGGCACTTCTCGTCCATGCTGGAGGACGGCTGGACGGGCGAGCCCGGGGAGAGCTGGGTGGTCCGGGTGGACGGCGAGATCGCCGGCGGCTACACCCTGTACTACCCGCAGGAGGACAACACCCACATCTCGGACCTGGTCTTCCTCCTCGTCCACCCCGAGCGACGCCGCCGGGGCCTGGGCGGGGCCCTTCTGGATCACGCGATCGGCCGGGCCCGCGGCGAGGGGCGCAGCCTCCTCGTCGGTGAGACGCCGACGGGCGGTCCGGGCGCGGCCTTCGCGCAGGCGAAGGGTTTCACGCCGGCCACGGCGGAGGCGCGCCGCGTCCTCGACCTGCGCACCGTGGACTGGGCGTCCTTCGAGCTCATGCGGGCCGACGCGGCGCGTCACGCGCGGGGGTACACGCTCGAACGGTGGACCGGCCCGGCGAGTGACGAGTTGCTCGACGACCTGGCTCTCCTGGCGGGGTCCATGAACGACGAGCCGCTGGGCGACCTGGAGATGGAGGGCCACCGCTGGACCGCCGAACGGATGCGGGCCGGCGACGAGGCGCTGGTGCGGGCCGGGCTCACGGCCTACACGATGATCGCCCGGCATGACACCAGCGGCGAGCCGGCGGGCTTCACCCGGATCCTGGTGGATGCGGAGGAGCATCGCGGCTGGGCGCGTCAGGCGGACACCGGCGTGCTCCAGGCGCACCGCGGCCACCGGCTCGGAACGGTGCTCAAGCTGGCCAACGCCGCCTGGCTGCACGCCTGCGAGCCCGCTGTCGAGCGCATCATCACCTGGAACGCCGACTACAACGCGTACATGCTGCGGATCAACGAACTGATGGGGTTCCGCCTGCTGGACAACTGGAACGCGTGGCAGCTCCGCGTCTGAACGGCTGGATGGGCCCGGGGTCGCTGGTTATGATCCCGCAGTGGCGTCAAACGGTGGAAACCCCGATGAATCCCCGATAGGTGACGCCCTGCGCGAGGGGGATCCTCACCAGGCCGGGCCGTTCACCCTGCTCCGCCGGCTCGGCCAGGGCGGCATGGGCACCGTCTACCTCGGGCGCGCCCCCGACGGCGACCTGGTCGCGGTCAAGCTCATCCACCCCCAGTGGGCCGCCGACCCCGAATTCCGCCGCCGCTTCACCCGCGAGATCGCCGCGGCCCAGCGCGTCGCCCGCTTCTGCACCGCCCCCGTCCTGGCCGCCGATGTCGAGGGCGACACCGCCTATCTCGTCACCGAATACGTCCCCGGGCCCACGCTCCAGCAGGCCGTACGCGAGCAGGGGCCGCTCAGCGGTTCGCACCTCGAGAGCGTCGCGGTGAGCGTCGCGGTCGCGCTGCAGGCCATCCACGCCGCCGGGATCGTCCATCGCGATCTCAAACCGGGGAACGTCCTGCTGTCCCCGCTCGGCCCCAAGGTGATCGACTTCGGCATCGCCCAGCTCGCCGAGGCCGGCGCCCACACCAGCAGCGCCATCGTCGGTACCCCCGCCTACATGCCCCCCGAACAGGCCCGAGGCGAACACGTCACCTCCGCCTCCGACATCTTCGCCTGGGGAGCCCTCGTCACCTACGCCGCCACGGGACACTCCCCCTTCGGCGACGGACCGCCGCCCAGCGTCCTCTACCGCGTCGTCCACCACGAACCCGACCTCGCCGCGCTCGAACCCGACCTGCGCGCCCTCGTCGCCCAGGCACTGGCCAAAGACCCCGCCCACCGACCCACCGCCCAGCAGCTCATCGACGCCCTCACCCGCCACGCGCCGGTCGCTCAGGCCACCGCGGCGGGCCGTACGGGCGAGGAGACGGGCGCCGAAGTCACGGGCGGGACGGCCGTCGCCCGCCGCAGCCCCCGGGTAGTCGCCGGAGCGGCGGCCGCCGCCGTGGCGCTCGTGACGGCCGGAGTCGTGATCGCCCTGCGGATCGGCCCGGCGGGCGGGGACGACGGCGGGCCTCCGTCGCAGGCCATCGGCTCGCAGAAGGTCCCCGTGTCGTCCACCGGCCCCGCCTCGGCCGCCTCCCCGGGTGGAGCGGGAGGCGGGACCGGCGGCGCTACGGACGGCGGGAAAGATCCGGCGACGGACGGCGCCGGTGGAGGCGTCAAGGACGGCAACCCTCTGGGCGGGCAGGCGGTGCGGTTCTACGTCCGCCCCGACAGCGACGCGGCCGAGCAGGCGTCGATCTGGCAGGCGGACGGCCGGAAGGGCGACGCCGCCCTCATGCGGGCGCTCGCCCGGGTCCCGCAGTCGGTCTGGCTGGAGGCGCGCATGTCCGACGCCGACGCCGCCCGGGTCGTGAACGCGACGCTCGACGTGGCCGGGAAGCAGAAGGCCGTCGCCGTGTTCGTCACGGACGGCATCCCGGTGCGCGACTGCTACCCCAACGGCGCGCCCGACTCGCGGGCGTACGCGTCGTGGATCGACGCGATCGCCACCGCCATCGGCGACCGCCCCGCCGTGGTCGTGCTGGAGCCCAACAGCCTGAGCAAGCTCCCGGGCGCGCCGGGCTGCTCCCTCGGAGGCCCCGACGGCGAGAAGAACCGTTTCGCCCAGCTCTCCGGCGCGGTCCGGCGGCTCGGCGCGCTGCCGAAGACCGCCGTCTACCTGGACGGCGGGCAACAGTACTGGCCCTCGATCGCGGACGCCGCGAGCCGCCTGATCAAAGCGGGGCTCGACCAGGCCGACGGGTACTTTCTCAACGCCTCCGGCTTCCAGCCGACCGCGGACGTCGAGGCGTACGGCGTCAGACTGGCCAAATGCGTCCATCTCATGAAGGAGCGCGCCGGGAGCCGCTGCCAGGCTCCGGAGATCGACACCGTCTCGAATGACACGCCGGGGCTGCCCCACTTCGTCATCGACACCGGCAGGAACGGCAGGGGTGAGTGGCGTCCGCCGGCCGGGAAGTACAAACAGGCCCAGGAGTGGTGCAACCCGCCCGGCCGGGGCGTCGGCGCACGCCCCACGACGGACACCAGGAGCGGCCTGACCGACGCCTACCTGTGGCTCCGCGACCCCACCAAGTCGAACGGCACCTGCACGCGCGGCACCTCCGGCCCCGGGGATCCCGTCTACGGGCTCATGGCCCCGCACGGCGGCGCGTTCTGGCCGGACCTCGCCCTCCAGCGGGCCAAGAACGCCGTCCCGCCGCTGCGCTGAGGACGTAGGCGGCGGGGGACGGGGTTCTGTCGGCCCCGGCTGCTAGGAATCTCACCGTCACCTCCGACGAGCGAAGGACGTCCGATGGCGTTGGTCACATTCCGCGACGAGACCGCGACCGGCAGGTCGCTGGACGAGTTCGTCCTGCCCGGCGTGCCCGAGCGGATCTCCGCCCGAGAGCTGGTACGGCTGCGCGTGCGCGAGGAGGTCGCCCGATACAACGCGGCTCCGTCGGCTCACTTCCGCGGCCTGGTCAGGCCGACCGAGGCCGAGGTCGAGCTGAACGGCTACCGGATGCGCACCGCCCGCAGGCTCGACTGGGAGCGGCAGGCCGACGCGGCCGAGGCGGCCTTCGCCCGCAACGGGTTCATCCTCCTGGTCGGCGACCGGCAGATCGAGGACCTGGCCGACGAGATCGACCTGGCGGCCGACCCCGTGGTGTCCTTCGTCAAGCTCGTCCCCCTGGTCGGAGGCTGACCGTGGGCGTCGTCGCCGATCCGTCCGTCGCCCGCCATATCAAGGGATGATCCCGATGCGCCTCTCTCCCGCCGCGCTGACCCTGCGCGCGCTCATGACCGACCCGGACACCACCGGCGACCCATGGTTTGAGAAGTCCTACCTGACCGCTTCCGACCTGGGCGCGCTCCTGCCGTACGCGTACCGGACGACGGGGAGCGGAGGCACGTCCATGTCGGCGAGGTTCGTGGTGGAGGACGCCGTCAAGGAGCGCCAGCCGTCGTTCACGCCGGAGGCGTGCGCCGGCCTGTTCCTGGCCCTCGTGGACGGGCTGCCGGAGCGCCAGTGGTCCAACCTTCCCCTGGCCGCGGCGGCGTTGGTGCGCTGCCCCGACGGCCCGCCACGCGCCGACCTCGCCGAGCCCGCGCGGGCGTTGGTGCGCTTCCACCTCGGCTCGCGCCGCCTGGAGCACCCGCACGCGCTGCTGGCGGTCGCCGGGCTCGCCGGGCTGGACGACGAGGTGGCCGCGGTGCTCAAGACCGGGCCGGGTCCGATCGCCACGGGCGAGATCGACCTGCTGCTCGGCTGGGAGGCGGAGCGCCGGGCCCTGCTGGCCGAGATCGTCGAGAGGAGCTACGGCTGCCCTCCCCCGCTGCCCGACGCCTGGGAGCGGCTGGCCGCGATCCCGGAGTACGCGGCCTTCGCCCGCTCCGCCCTGGAAGTGGCCGACACCAGGGTCGCCGCCATCCACGCGGGCGAGATCCCCTATCGCGCCGACCGCGCCTTCGACGACGGGGAGAAGACCGTGCTCGGCCGGGCCGTACGGCTGGCGCTGCGGCAGGACGAACCGTGGCTGCCCGACCTGTTCGACCGGCTGGCGCGCGGCGTGGCGGTGGCGCCCACCACGGCGCGCACGCTGCCCTCCCAGGGCCTGCTGTACGAGATGGCCCGCGCCGCGGAGGAGTTCCCGACCCCGGAGGCGGTCGGCGCGCTGCGGGCCGCGCGGGAGGTGACGCGGCACGCGGGCGTGCCCAAGCAACTCGACCGCACGCTCAAGCGGATCGAACAGGCGCTGGCCGATCGGGTCGAGGTGGCCTTCCGGATGCCGGACCTCGGGTTCGAGCCGGGCGGGCGGCTCCGCGTGCCCGTCGGCGGGCACGCGGCCGTGATCTCCGTCGGCGACGACGTCGAGCTGGCCTGGTGGCAGGGCGACAAGCGGCTCAAGGGGGTGCCCGCGGCGGTACGGCGGGACCATGCCGACGAGGTCAAGCGCCTGCGCGACCTGACGGGGCGAGCCCGCCGGCAGCTCACCACGCTGATCCGCGCGCTGGAGGCGGGATTCCCCGGCGAGACGGCCCATCCGTACGCGACCTGGCGGGAGCGGCTGGCCGACCATCCGATCGCCGGGACGGTCGCACGGCGGCTGATCTGGGAGATCGAGGTCTCCCCCGGGCGACGGGTGAGCGTACTGGGCGGCGCCACGGACGCCGACATCGCCGGAATCACCGGGGTCGCGCCGCCGCCCGACGCCCCGGTCCGGCTGTGGCATCCGGTCCGCGCCTTTCTGGACGACGTACGCGCGTGGCGCGAACGGATCAGTGAGGACCGGATCAGGCAGCCGTTCAAGCAGGCGTTCCGCGAGATCTACCCGCTCACCCCCGCCGAGGAGCGCACCGGCGTCTACTCCAACCGGTTCGCCGCCCACGTGGTGGACTACCGGAAGCTGTACGCGCTGTTCAAGCAGCGCGGCTGGGCGGCCGACATGCTGGGCCCGTGGGACGGCGGCAGCCACGGGACGGCCCGGCGCATGCTCGCCGGCGGACGCTGGCAAGCGTTGTTCCTCCACGAGGCCGACGGATCGGGCGAGCACGCCACCACCGACCAGATCCGCTTCCATCGCAACGAAGACGGCGAATGGCGGCAGGCGGCGCTCAGCGAGGTGCCGCCGCTGGTGTTCAGCGAGGCGATGCGGGATGTGGACCTGTTCGTCGCGGTCACGTCGATCGCCACCGATCCCGGGTGGGCCGACCGCGGCGACGCCCGCCGCGACGACTACTGGCACACGGCCGCCTTCGGCCCGCTGCCGCCTTCGGCGGAGGTCCGTCGGGACGCGCTGGCCCGCCTGCTGCCGCGCACCGCGATCGCGGAGCGCTGCGTCCTGACGGACCGCTACCTGCAGGTCCGGGGCGATCTGCGGAGCTACCGGATCCATCTGGGCAGCGCCAACATCCTCATGGACCCCGGCGACGTCTACCTGTGCATCGTCAGCGCCCCGGACGCGGCCGACGACGTCTTCCTGCCGTTCGAGGAGGACGGGCGACTCGGGCTGATCCTCAGCAAGGCGTTCCTACTGGCCCGCGACAGCGAGATCGAGGACGAGACCATCCTGCGGCAAATCAAGGGGTGAACGGCCGCGGGCCCTGACGGCGGAGCCCGCTGAGCCCGACGTCCACGAACGTCCGCGACGCGCTCCATGCCGCCGCCTCGCACAACCGCCGGCAATGGGCGCGTCCTCGAATGATGGCAGGGCGGCTCCCCGGGCCGTAGCCTGTGATCGTGGCCGACCTCACCCCGTCCCCGCAGGGGGTTCCCGCCAGGAGCGGCGGGGGGACGTTGATCTCCATGGCCGTGATCGTCACCGGCCTGGCGCTCGCCGTCACCGCCGTCCTTCCCTGGGCCGGGGTGACGGCGGAGTTCGGCCTGGTGGGCACCGAGCTCACCCGGGCGATCCGCGGCGTCGACAGGGCCCCGGGCTGGTTCGTCCTGGGCGCGGGCATCGCGGCCACGCTCCTGGGCGTTCTCGGGATGACGAGGAGCAGGCTGTTCACCGGGTTCGCGATCCTGCCCGGCGCCGTCGCCGCGTTCGCGCTGGCCATGTTCCTGACCGACCCGCAGGAGTGGGTCGAGCGGCTGAGCTTCCGCATCCCCGGCCTGGTGGACGTGCATCCCAGCGTCCAGTACGGCTGGTTCGCCGCCCTGATCGCCTCCGTCGCGGTCGCCGCCCTGGCCGCCGCCGCCCTCCTGCGCCGCCGCTGACGGCACGACACCGGCCTGAAGACCGTCGGCCGCCGCCCGCCCCGCGGGGTAGCGGTGGCGGAGGCCGGACGGCCGACGTTCGAGAGGTCCCCGAGACTCAGTCGTAGAAGCCGAGGCGGCGGAGCTGCTTGGGGTCGCGCTGCCACTCCTTCGCGACCTTGACCCGCAGGTCGAGGTAGACGCGGGTGCCGAGCAAGGCCTCGATCTGCTTGCGCGCCCGGGTGCCGACGTCCTTGAGCCGGGCACCCGCCGGACCGATCACGATCGCCTTCTGCGACGGCCGCTCCACGAACATGTGGGCGTAGATGTCGAGGAGGTCGTCCCGGCCCTCGCGCGGGCCCATCTCCTCCACGACGACCGCGATGGAGTGCGGCAGCTCGTCACGGACCCCTTCGAGCGCCGCCTCGCGGATCAGCTCGGCCACGAGAACCTGCTCGGGCTCGTCGGTCAGCTCGCCTCCGGCGTACAGGGGCGGGGACTCGGGCAGCCGCGCGGTGAGCAGGTCGGCGAGCACGTCGAGCTGCTCTCCGCTCTCGGCGGAGACCGGCACGATCTCCTCGAAGTTCGCCAGGGACGAGACCGCGAGGAGCTGCTCGGCGATCTGCTGCCGGCTGGCCAGGTCGCACTTGGTCACCACGGCGACGAGCGGCGTCTTCTTGACCGCGGCGATCTTCTCGGCGATGAACCTGTCGCCCTTGCCGATGGGCTCGTTGGCCGGCACGCAGAAGCCGATCACGTCCACCTCGGTCAGCGTGGACAGCACGAGGCTGTCGAGCCGCTCGCCGAGCAGGGTGCGCGGCCGGTGCAGGCCGGGGGTGTCCACGATGACGAGCTGTGAGCCGGGCCGGTGCACGATCCCGCGGATGGCCCGCCGCGTGGTCTGCGGCTTGGAGGAGGTGATGGCCACCTTCGTGCCGACCAGCGCGTTCATCAGCGTGGACTTGCCCACGTTCGGCCGCCCGACGAAGCAGGCGAAACCGGCGCGGAATTCGGGAGTGCTCACGTCAGACGTACCGGCCCTTCACCACACCGTCGGGACCGGCCAGGAAGATGGGGGCCTTGCCGAGGTCCCGGACCGCGGCGACGTCCCGCTCGCCCGGCTCGTCCACCTCGCCGACCAGCGCCACGGCCTCCAGAGACGCCGCCCCACTGGAGACCGCCATCGCCACCGCCACCTGCGTCGCGGACAGCTCCAGCGAGGGCAGGGCGACGTTCGTCGCCACGTACGTGCGCCCGGTCTCGTCCCGTACGGCGGCGCCCTCGGCCGAGCCGTTGCGCGCGCGGGCCGACCTGGCCAGCGTGATGATCTTTTGGTCTTCGGGGTCGAGTGTCTCAGTCACAGGTCAAGGGTACTGACCCTTCCGA
Source organism: Microtetraspora fusca (assembly GCF_001570365.1). Classification (GTDB taxonomy): domain Bacteria; phylum Actinomycetota; class Actinomycetes; order Streptosporangiales; family Streptosporangiaceae; genus Microtetraspora; species Microtetraspora fusca. The sequence continues at coordinate 112,707 of NZ_BBYK01000059.1, forward strand.
CCAGGACCCTGGCGAGTGCCGCGGTGCCCTTGACGTCCGCGGACGCGACTCCCCCATGAACGAGGGTGATCAGCGCGTCCCCCTGCCGCGCCACCACCAGGTGCATCTCGTACGGATATCCGCCGACCCGGCCCCTGAGCCGCCGCGCCTCGACATCGTCGCCCACGTCTTTGATCGGCAGGCGTGAGGCGCGGAGGCGGTCGCCCTTGCCCGGGCCCCCGGCGGCGGCGACGCGGCAGCTCCGCATGGCCCGTTCCAGCCGGCCGAGCACCCCGCCGGCCGCGTTGTCCCCGTAGACCGCGAGGCCGACGGCCGCGGTCTCGCCAACGTGCTTCCCCTCGTAGGTGGTGGCGGTCCCGGCGACGAGGTCGCGCGTGGGCGGCCGGCCCGCCGCCGCGTCGAACAGGACCCGGCAGTCACCGCTCTTGGCCCGGAACGGCGGCTTCCACTGCTCGCGCTGGTGGTCGGAGAAGCCCTGGGGCATGTCCTCGATCCCGCCGAGCAGGACCTTCAACCGTCCTGCGTCCACAGCCGCCTGCTGTGTCGCGTCTCCACCGCCGTCGTCGCATCCCGCCAGCGCGGCCACGAGACAGGCCGCGGCCGCGGCCGCGCAGACAGCACCGCCGATGATCCGCATTCCGGTGTCCCCCGTTCTCCGGCGGGTCCGGAAGATCCCCGCCGACGGCTTTCTTCCCCGGCGGCAAAAGTGGCAATCACCCTGAGTAACCAATATGGGCCTCTCACCCGATCAATTCGGGCGAGAGGCCCCAAGGAACTCCCCCGTGTTCTCCCCTTGTGAGGAAGGGAGCCGGTGCGCCGCGAACCCCTCCCGGCGCGCCGGTACTTCCCCTCATAACGCCCCGAACCCCCCGGGCGTCTGAAGAGATCCTCGCCGACCCCACTTGTAAGCCACTTGAGACCCACTTGCCCGGCCTCCGGCGCCACCGCGCCTAGGGGGTTCCAACTGGCCGGATGCACCCTTGTCACGTGATCAGCGAACTGGAGCGGCGGCTGGCCGGCGCCCCTGCGCGAGGGACCCTCATGCACCTCGCCACCCTGCGCGCCGACGGCTCGCCCGCGCTCTGCAACGTGCGATACCACGCCACGTTCGCCCCCGACCGGCTCTACTTCGTCGTCCACCGGGACCGCCGGTACGCCCGGGACCTGCGGTCCGACATCCGGGTGGCCGGCTCCATCGTGACCGTCGGCCGGGACGGCGACGCCCGCGCCGAGGGCGTGACCTTCACCGGGACCGCCCGGGAACTGCCCGAAGACGCCCAGATCCCCGACCATCCCGTACGGCTCTCGCCCGGCGAGCGGGTCTACCGGCTGGACGTCGCCGAGTGGTCCCTGCTCGACGCGGACCGGCTCGATCATGAGCCCCGCGCGATCCCGGCCAGGCCCTGACGTGCTGCGTCGGCCCACACCGTCGCGCCCGCCGCCGTGGCGAGGCGGAGGGCCGTACGGTACCGCTCGGCGGCCTCGTCCGTGCGGCCGAGGAAGGCCGCGAGGTCCCCGAGCACCTGGGCGACCGGCCACAGCGGGATCAGCCCGGTGCCGTTGGTGACCAGGCCCTCCGGGTACGGCGCCAGCGCCTCGTAGGTCTCCAGCACCCTGGCGCGGTCGGCGACGGCGACCCCCAGCAGGCCGCGGACCACGACGAACACGCGCGAGTAGTAGTCGGGCCTGATCGGCCGGGGCTCGCCGGCGACCTTCCGCGCCTCCTCCACCCGTCCGGCCCGGGCCAGCACGAGCGCGTACGGCTCGACGGCGACGTCCCAGTGTCCGGCGATCAGCTCGGCCTCGGGGAGCAGGTGGGTGAGATCGCCGCGGAGGAGGGCGATGCAGTACCGCCCCATGTACGACAGGCCGATCTCGAACCGCCAGTTGCCGACGGCCGCGTGCGCCCGCGCCCCCTCGAGGTAGAGCCGTTCCGCCTCCTCGTACTCGCCCACGATGGCGTGGCGGAACCCTTGATAGAAGGTCACGAGGGATCCCGGCATCGTCAGGTCGTACCGTTCGGCGAGCCGTTCGGCTCGCACGGCGTGTTCCTCCGCACGCGCGAAGTCGAGGCTCCCGATGGCCTGCTGCATGAGGATCAGGTGGGCCACGACCTCGGCGACGGCCATGCCGTTCTCCCGCGCCAGTGCCAGCAACTCGGTGCCGATCCGGCCGCGTTCGGCGTGACCGTCCCCCCGGAAGGTGTGGAAGTGCCGGGCGTTGAGCGCGCGGGCCAGGGCGTCGGCGTCGCCGAGCCGCCGGGCCATCGCCACCGCCTGCTCCGCCGCCTCGACCCCGCGCGTGCTCAGCTCGCCTTCGAGCTCGAACGCCAGGGACGTGAGCAGGCCGCACCTCGCCGCGCCGTCTCCGGGCGGGAGCAGCGGCAGCGTGTCCTCGACGGCCCTGACGACAGCCTGCGACACCGTGCCGTAGTCCCTGGTGCTCCACAGGGCGGGCGTGTCGAAGGCCGCGATCACCCGCGCGGTGATCACCGGGTCGCCTCTCGGGAGAGCGAGGCCGAGCGCGCGTTCCCGCATCTCCCTTGCGGCCGCGAAGCGGTTGCCGTACGCGAGCGACCGGACCCGACGCATGATCAGCTCCAGGTCGTCCCCGTCGCCGAGGTCGAGCGCCTGTTCCCAGAGCGCCGCCGCCTCGCGGTAGGCGAACCGCCGCTCGGCCTGCTCCGCGGCGAGCGCGCTGTAGCGGGCCGCTTTGGCACGTTCCCCACCCGCCGCGAAGTGGTGCGCCAGCGCCGCGATGCCGTCCGGGCGGAGCCGTTCGAGCACCTCGGCCACCCGGGCGTGCGTACGCGAGCGCCGTAATCGCGACATGTCGTCGTAAAGTGTGTCCCGGACGAGGGCGTGCGCGAAGCGCAGGCCACCGCCCTCGGGCTCGACGAGCAGCCCGGCCATCAGCGCCGCCTCGACGGCGTCCAGGACGACGTCCTCGCCGCCTCCGTTCACCGCCGCGAGCACGTCCACGTCGATGTCCCCGCCGATCACCGCGGCCTCGCGCAGCACGGTCTGCGCGGGCACGGGAAGCCGGCCGAGTCTGCGTCGCAGCACGTCGCGTACCCCGGCGGGGACGGCGGAAAGTGCCGCCGCCTCCCCTTCCGAGGCGATCAGCCGGGCGGTCTCCCGCAGGAAGAACGGGTTGCCCCCGGTGCGCTCGGCGAGCGCGTCCACGGTCTCGGCCGAGATCTCCACACCGGAGACCGCGGCGAGCAGCTCGGCGGCGGCGTCCCGCCGGAGCCCGGACAGCGGGATCCGCAGCGGCTCGTGCCGGGCCAGGGCCGCCGAGGTGTCGGCCAGCCGCTCGGCCTCCTCCTGCCGGAACGTCCCGAGGATCAGCACGGGCGCGTCTCGCAGGTCGGCGGCGAGGTGGACGAGGATGGCCAGCGTCTCCGCGTCCGCGCGGTGCAGGTCGTCGAGGACCAGCAGCAGCGGCGCCCCCCGCGCCACCTCCCCCAGGTACGCCGCGAGCGCCAGGCGGAGCCGGAACCGCTCGGCGGTCGCGTCCGCCTCCTCCGGCGCCCGCTCGCCGTCGCCCGGCTCGTCCAGCAGCCGCCGGATCTGCGCGGCGGGCGCGGCGAGCGGCGCGACGGCCGCCGTCAGCGTCCGGAGGATCTCGCCCCACGCCCATCCGGCGGGAGCGCCCTCGGTCTCGGGCGATCTGCCCACGGCGACCCGCCAGCCCGCCCGGGACCGTTCGGCGGCGAACGCCCGCGCGAGCGCGGACTTGCCCATGCCCGCCTCGCCGCCGATCAGGGCGACGCCGCGCGTACGGCCGAGCAGCAGGGCGAGCTCGCGATCCCGCCCGTACAGCCGATCCGCGGCGGGGGCGGACGGCTCGGGGACCACCGTGAGGCCGCCACGCCCGCCACCGGCCAGGTCGCCGCCCGTCGGATCCGGATCGAGCGTGGGCGCGTGGGCGAGGATGTCGCTCTCCAGCCGCCGCAGCGCCGGCCCCGGGTCCACGCCCAGCTCGTCGGCGAGCCGCTCGCGGGCCTGCCGCAGCACCGACAGCGCGTCCCCCTGCCTGCCCTGGCGGTACAGCGCGACGGCCAGCAGCCGCCAGCCCTCCTCCCGCAGCGGGTGGGCGGCGACGTGCGCCTGCAGGTCGGCGACGGCCGACCCCGGCGCGCCGAGCGCGATCGCCGCCGCGGCCCACTGCTCGACCGCCAGCGCGTGCAGCTCCTCCAGCCGCATGATCTCGGTCACGGCCCAGTCCGCCGTGGCGAACTCCGCGTACGCGGGACCGTTCCAGAGCCGGAGTGCCTCCTCGGTCTGCCGCAGCGCCGCCCGCAGGTCGCCCCCGGCCAGCAGGTCGGCTCCCCGGCGCACCAGCTCCTCGAACCGCCAGGCGTCGACCTCGCCACCCCGGATCGCGTACCCGGGAGGGACGGTGACCAGCACCCGCGCCGGGGTGCGGGCCGTACGGCGGGGCTCCAGCACCCGCCGCAGGTTCGAGACATAGGCCTGCACCGAGGCCAGGGCGCTCGGCGGAGGCTGGTCGCGCCACAGATCGTCGATGATGCGCTCAACCGGTACGACGTGTCCCCGGGCCACGAGCAGCCGCGCGAGCACCGATCGTTGCCGCGGCCCCCCGAGCTCCGCCGGCCCATTTCCCCCTATGGCGTCGAACGTACCAAGAACCCGAAATGTCGCCACGAAGGGAAACTACAGATCACGCAGTCCCGGGCGGCAGGCTCCGGAGTCCCGAGAAGCCGGGACATCAGTCCTGTTCGACGCGGGCGCTCACGGCGTCACCCTCGACCGGCTCGACCCGGCGCACCACCACGGTGCTGATCCGGTTGCGGCGGCCCGCGAGGCTCTCCGCGATCAGCCGCAGCCCATCGACGGTGGCCTCGGAACCCGCTATCGGCACCCGGCCGAGGGCGTGCGCGAGCAGCCCGCCGACCGTGTCCACGTCGTCCACGTCGATCTCGACGTCGAAGAGCTCGCCCAGCTCGTCGACCGGCAGCCGCGCCGTCACCCGCACCGACCCGTCGTCCAGCCACTCGACCGGCGGGATCTCCTGGTCGTACTCGTCGGTGATCTCGCCGACGATCTCCTCGATCACGTCCTCGATCGTCACGAGGCCGGCGGTGCCGCCGTACTCGTCGATCACGATGGCGAGGTGGATCTGCCGCGCCTGCATCTCGCGCAGCAGGTCGTCGATCGGCTTGCTGTCCGGCACGAACGTCGCGGGACGCATCAGCTCCTGGACCCGGGCGGCGCCGTCGCCGGTCTCCTGCATCCGGCGCACGATGTCCTTCATGTAGGCGATGCCGACGACGTCGTCCTCGTTCTCGCCGGTCACCGGGATGCGGGAGAAGCCGCTGCGCAGGGCCAGCGAGAGCGCCTGGCCCAGCGTCTTGTGCCGCTCGATGATGACCATGTCCGTACGGGGGACCATGACCTCGCGCACCAGCGTGTCGCCCAGCTCGAAGACCGAGTGGATCATCTCGCGCTCGTCCGGCTCGATAACCCGGCGCTCCTCGGCGAGGTCCACCAGGTCACGCAGCTCGGCCTCGGAGGTGAACGGCCCCTCGCGGAAGCCCTTGCCCGGCGTCAGCGCGTTGCCCAGCAGGATCAGCAGCTTGGGCAGCGGGCCGAAGATCCGGGTCAGCCCGTACACGATGGGCGCGCCGGCGAGCGCCACCCGTTCGGCGTGCTGCCGGCCCAGCGTGCGCGGCGACACCCCGACGATCACATAGCTGACCAGGACCATCACGACCGCCGCGGCGGCGTACGCCTGGCCGCGGTCGCCGAGCCAGTCGATGAACAGCAGCGTCGCGATCACCGTCGCGCCCAGCTCACAGATCAACCGCAGCAGGAGCAGCAGGTTGAGGTAGCGCGGCGGGTCCTTGACGATCGCCTGCAGCCGCAAGGCGCCGCGCCGGCCCTCCTTGACGAACTCCTCGGCGCGTACGCGGGAGATGCGCGACAGCGCCGTCTCCGCGCTCGCGATCAGGCCGCCGACCACGATCAGGACGACGGCCGAGATCAACCAGCCGTTCATCGGTCGCTCACCGCTTCCCGCGCGACTCCCGCCACGACTCGAGCAGCTCGCCCTGGAGCCCGAACATCTCGGCGTGTTCCTCGGGCTCGGCGTGGTCGTAGCCGAGCAGGTGCAGGATGCCGTGCGTGCAGAGGAGCTCCAGCTCGTCCTGCGTGCCGTGCCCGGCCTCGGACGCCTGCCGGGCGGCCACCTGGGGGCAGAGCACCACGTCGCCGAGGAGCGCCGGGTCCGGGGACGCGTCCTCGTCCCGGCCGCCGCCCTGCCCCGGGCGCAGCTCGTCCATCGGGAAGGCGAGCACGTCCGTGGGGCCGGGCTCGCCCATCCACTGCTCGTGCAGCTCGGCCATGGCCGGCTCGTCGACGATCAGGATGGACAGCTCGGCCAGGGGGTTGATCCCCATCTTGCCCAGGACGTGACCGGCCAGCTCCGCGAACACCGCCTCGTCGACCTCGACGCCCGACTCGTTGGCGACCTCGACACTCACCGGTTCTCCTCGCTCCGCGGCCCGGACAGGGGGCGCGGGCCGCGCCGTTCCGTTCTCTCGCTCACCGTCTCCCCCGGGGACGCTTGTCCATCGTCTTCGGATCCGAGGCCATCGCCGCGTCGTACTTGCCGTACGCGTCGACGATGTCGCTCACCAGGCGGTGACGGACCACGTCGGCACTGGTCAGCCGGCTGAAGTGGATGTCGTCGATGCCGTGGAGGATGTCCTGGACGACCTTGAGGCCGCTGTCCTGCCCACCAGGGAGGTCGATCTGCGTCACGTCACCGGTGACGACGATCTTGGAGTTGAACCCCAGCCGGGTCAGGAACATCTTCATCTGCTCGGGCGAGGTGTTCTGCGCCTCGTCCAGGATGATGAACGCGTCGTTCAGCGTGCGCCCGCGCATGTACGCCAGGGGCGCGACCTCGATCGTGCCCGCCGCCATCAGCCGCGGGATCGAGTCGGGGTCGAGCATGTCGTGCAGCGCGTCGTAGAGCGGCCGCAGATAGGGGTCGATCTTCTCGTACAGGGTGCCCGGCAGGAAGCCCAGCCGCTCCCCCGCCTCGACCGCGGGCCGGGTCAGGATGATGCGGTTGACGTGCTTGTTCTGCAGGGCCTTCACGGCCTTGGCCATGGCGAGGTACGTCTTGCCGGTGCCGGCCGGCCCGATGCCGAACACGATCGTGTGCTTGTCGATCGCGTCGACGTACCGCTTCTGGTTGACCGTCTTGGGGCGGATCGTCCGGCCGCGCGCGGAGAGGATGTCCAGGGACAGCACCTCGGCGGGGCGGTCGCTGGTCATCTTCAGCATCGCGATGCTGCGCTCGACGGAGTCGACGGTCAGCTCGGCGCCCGAGCCGACCAGCTCCACCAGTTCCTCGAAGAGCCGCACGACGAAGCCGCTCTCCTCGGGCGAACCGGTGATCGTGATCTCGTTGCCGCGCACGTGGATGTCGGCGCGGAAGGCCTTCTCGATGACCCGCAGCAGCTCGTCCTGCGAGCCGAGCAGGCTGATCATCGGCTGTCCCTCGGGGATGAGGACCTTGGCCTGGGTCTGGTTCGTGGTCTGTGACTCGGACATGGGTGGCCGTTACGGCCTGCTCGCCTCCCTAGTTCCTACGGTCATGCTATCCGTTAGCCGGGAGGCCACGTCAGGCCACGGCCACCCAGCACATGCGCGTGAACGTGGAACACGGTCTGCCCTGCGCCCACGCCGGTATTGAAAACGACGCGATATCCGCTCTCGGAGACGCCCTCCTGAAGGGCCACGTCGTGGCATGCTTTGAGAACGTCGTCGGCGAGGCCGTCGTCCGCCTGGGCGAGCGCCGCGGCATTCGCATGATGCGACTTGGGGACGACCAGGACGTGTGTGGGCGCTTGGGGGTTGACATCGCGGAACGCCAGCGCCCGCTCGGTCTCCAGGACGATGTCGGCGGGAATTTCCCTGGCGACGATTTTGCAGAACAGGCAGTCGGTCACGACCGAGAAGCGTAGCCGTTGCCAATCAGTGATGTCGTTGAAAGATCCCCCAGATAGTGTGAATGTGCGACACTGCACCGACAAAAACACCCCTAGTGTCGGGCGAGGACACAACTGGGTCATGCCCTCTAATGATTCGGAAGAGCGTAAACCCCCCGGGGAGGACGAGCGTCCTACTGACGTGACCACCGAGACCCTCGTGGCCGACAGGTCGCTGGGGGCGGTGCCCGTCGGATGGGACGCCGACATGGCCGTGACCGCGCTCTACAGCGCGCACTATCGGTCACTCGTGCGTCTCGCCGTGCTGCTGGTCCGCGATGTGGCCAGCGCCGAGGAAGTCGTGCAGGACGCGTTCGTCGCCATCCACGGGGCCTGGCGGCGGCTGCGCGACACCGACAAGGCACTCGCCTACCTGCGCCAATCGGTCGTCAACCGATCTCGCTCAGTGCTGCGCCACCGCGCCGTCGTGGAGAAGTACGCTCCAAAGGGGCTCCCCGACGCGCCGAGCGCCGAGAACGGCGCGATCGGCGAGCTCGAGCGATCCGCGGTCATCGAGGCTCTGCGCCACCTGCCCACCCGGCAGCGCGAGGCACTTGTCCTGCGCTACTACGGTGACCTGTCCGAGGCTGAGATCGCGCACGCGATGGGCATCAGCAAGGGCGCGGTGAAGAGTCACACGGCCCGCGGCATGGCCGCCCTACGGATGGCACTGGAGCAGTTCTCATGACCTTCCCCACCGACGACGAGTACGGCGAGATCCTGCGCCGTGCCATGCGGGCGGAGGCGGACTCGGTCGTTCCGTCGCCCGAAGGGCTCGACATCATCCGGCGCCGCATCGATGAGCGGGGCACCCGCGGCCTGCGCGGCCTGTTCTGGTGGCGCATCGGCGCCTCGGTCGCCGGGGCGGCGCTGGTGGCGGGCACCGTCGTGATGCTCGTCCCCGACCTGCGCACCCAGGTGATCCACAGCACGGTCTCCAACACCGGGGACGACTCGCGGCTCCCCGACACCTCGTCGGTGCAGCGCCCTCCGAGGGTCAACAACGAGCCGCCTCCCGTCACCGGCCCACCGACGCGGAGCGACGAGCCCTCGGCCACGGCCGTGGCGACACCGCGTACCAGCGCTCCGGCCGCGGCCAGGCCGTCGCCGTCCCCGAGCGACCCGTGCGCGAGTCCGGAGACGACGGGCCAGGTCGTCGAGCCGAACCCCTCCGGCTCCCCGGCGTGCCCCACGGCGGAGACGCCGACGCCGCCGGTCGGGCCGTCCGCCGGTCCCACGCCGAGCCGTACGCCAGCCGGGTGCTCCGGCAGGCATTGCGAGACGCCCACGCCGAAGCCGTCGCCCTCGCCGACCGCGAGCCCGTCGGACAGCGACATGGTCACCCCGGAGCCGGTCGCCGAGTCGCCCTCGGCGTAGCGGCCTGGCGCGGGGGTCACCAGCGGCCGCTGCGTGACAGCAGCACGGCAGCGGCGGCCACCCCCGCCGTCGAGGTGCGCAGCACCGTCGGGCCCAGCAGGGTGGGTACGGCCCCCGCCGCCCTGAAGGCGGCGATCTCCTCGTCGGTGATGCCGCCCTCGGGGCCCACGATCACGACGACGTCGCCGTCGTCGGGCAGAGCGAGGCCGCTCAGCGGCCGGGCGGCCTCCTCGTGCAGCACGACGCCGAGCGCGGCCCCGGTGAGCAGGTCGGCGACCTGTGCGGTCGTCGCCTGCTCAGTCACCTCGGGCAGGTGGAAGCGGCGGGCCTGCTTGCCCGCCTCGCGCGCGGTGCTGCGCCAGCGGGCGAGCGCCTTGCCGGCCCGCTCGCCCTTCCACTGCGTGACGCAGCGGGACGCGGCCCACGGGACGATCACGTCCACGCCCGCCTCGGTCATCATCTCGACCGCGAGCTCACCCCTGTCGCCCTTGGGCAAGCCCTGGACCACGACCAGGCGCGGGCGGGCCGCCTCCACCTCGTACCGCCGGAGCACCTCGGCGGTGAGCGAGTCCTTGGCCACGTCGCGGACCACGCACTCGGCGACCTGGCCGGCGCCGTCCGTCAGGTCGATCCGCTCTCCCGGGCGGAGCCTGCGTACGGCGGCGGCGTGCCGCCCCTCGGGGCCGTCCAGCAGGACGCGGTCGCCCTGACCGGACGCGGCCGCCGACAGATCGGCGAGGAACACGGGAACGCTCATGACGTCACCAGTCGCGCGGGCCCGGCCTCAGCGGCCGTTGAACGCGTCCCTCAGCCGGGAGAAGAACCCCTGCTGGCCCGGGGAGAACTTCCCCGGCGACCGCTCCTCGCCGCGCAGCTTGGCCAGCTCACGCAGCAGCTCCTCCTGCTGCGCGTCGAGCTTGGTGGGCGTCTCGACGTTGACATGGATCAGCAGGTCGCCCCGGCCGGTCTCGTTGAGCCGCTGGACGCCTCTGCCGTACAGGGGGATCACCTGGCCGGCCTGGGTGCCGGGACGCACGTCGATCTCCTCGGCACCGTCCAGGGTCTCGATCGTGAGGGAGGTGCCCAGGGCGGCGGCGGACATCGGGATCTGGACCGTGCAGTGCAGGTCGTCGCCGCGCCGCTCGAAGATCGCGTGTGCACGCTCGGCGATCTCCAGGAAGAGGTCGCCGGGCGGGCCGCCGCCGGGGCCGACCTCGCCCTCGCCGGCGAGCTGGATGTGCGTGCCGTCCTCGACGCCCGCCGGGATGCGGACCTTGATCGTACGGCGGGTTCGGACCCGGCCCTCGCCCGAGCACTCCAGGCAGGGGTTGCGGATGACGCTGCCGTAGCCGCCGCACTGCGGACACGGCCGCGAGGTCATCACCTGGCCGAGGAACGAGCGGGTGACCTGCGACACCTCGCCCCGGCCGTGGCACATGTCGCACGTGTCGGGGTGGGTGCCCGCGGCGGCGCCGGAGCCGTGGCACACGTCGCACAGCACCGCGGTGTCGACCACGATCTCGCGGGTGGTGCCGAACGCGGTCTCCGCCAGGTCGAGCTCGACCCGGATCGTCGCGTTGCGGCCGCGCCTGGCCCGGGAACGCGGCCCGCGGGCGCCTCCGGCGCTGCCGAAGAAAGCGTCCATGATGTCGCTGAACGGGAACCCTGCGCCGAACCCGCCGGCCCCGGCACCCGCGCCGGAGCTGAACGGATCGGCTCCGAGGTCGTACATCTGGCGCTTGTTGGTGTCGGACAGGACCTCGTAGGCCTGCGTGATGTCCTTGAACCGCTCCTGCGTCTCCGGGTCAGGATTGACGTCCGGGTGCAGCTCGCGGGCAAGGCGGCGATAGGCCTTCTTGATCTCTTCCTGGCTGGCGTCCCGCCGGACCCCGAGGGTCGCGTAATAGTCCTTGGCCACTTACGACCCCGCCAGGATCTGGCCGACGTAGCGCGCCACCGCGCGCACCGCACCCATGGTCACCGGATAGTCCATTCGCGTCGGGCCCAGCACTCCGAGCCGGGCCAGTTCCTTGTCGCCCGAACCGTACCCCGCGGCCACGATCGAGGTGCCGCGAAGCCCGGTGTACGGGTTCTCGGAGCCGATCCTCACGGTCAGCCCCGGCAGGTCGCCGGTCTCGCCGAGCAGCCGCATCAGCACGACCTGCTCCTCCAGCGCCTCAAGCACCTCGCGCAGGCCGACGCTGAAGTCGGCGGCCGCGAGGTTCGCGGCGCCGGCGAAAACAATCTTCTCTTCGTGCCGCTCGACCAGGGTCTCGAGCAGCACCGACAGGATGGTCGCCGCCACCGGCCGATCCTCGATCGGCAGCCTGTCGGGGAGCTCCGCCACCGTCTCCGGCACGTCGGACAGGCCGCAGCCGTCCAGGCAGGAGTTCAGCACGGCGCGCAGGTGGGCGATCCGGTCGTCCGCCACGGCCTCGGGCACCTCGATCACCCGCTGCTCGACCCGGCCGGTGTTCGTGATCAGCACCAGCATGACCCGCCGCTCCGCCACCGGCACGATCTCCACGTGCCGGACCGTCGAGCGGGTCAGTGAGGGGTACTGCACGACGGCGACCTGCCGCGTGAGCTGGGCGAGCAGCCGAACCGTCCGCATGACGATCTCGTCCAGGTCCACGGCGCCGGCGAGGAAGGTCTCGATCGCCCGGCGTTCCGCCGCGGACAGCGGCTTGATCTGCGAGAGGCGGTCGACGAACAGGCGGTATCCCTTGTCCGTCGGCACCCGTCCCGCGCTGGTGTGCGGCTGGTGGATGTATCCCTGCTCCTCCAGCGCCGCCATGTCGTTGCGGATCGTGGCCGGCGAGACACCGAGGTTGTGCCTGTCGGTGAGAGCCTTGGAGCCGACCGGCTCATTGGTGGACACGTAGTCCTCGACGATGGCGCGGAGCACGGCCAGCTTGCGTTCGTCGAGCAAAGTGTCACCTCCCTGTGCATCGGGAAACACGCTGTCTGGCACTCCGTGTTCCCGAGTGCCAAGTGTACGGCTACCGCCCACGGGGTGCGATAACACCAATCGGGCCGATTACACAAGCCGCCCGCAATCGCCTCACAAGTTGTCCTTTCTAGGGTCCCGGTCATGACCGACAACCAGACCCCCTTCCCCGGTGACGCCCACGCGCCGTCACCGCCGTACGCGCAGGCCATGCCGCCACTGGGCGCCGCCGGCACCGGAGGGCCGTACGGCCCTCCACAGGAGGGGCCGTACGCGCCGGGCGGGTACGGCCCGCCACCGTCGCCGGGCCCGGTGCGGCCGCGGATCCTGTGGATCGTCATCGCCTGGGTGATCTTCGTCGTGCTGCTGATCCTGGGCGTGGCCGGTTTCGCCCGCGGGCTGGGCTCCGCCGTCAAGGACGCCGCCTCGCTCACGACGTTCAGCGCGGGCGAGTCGGTGAGCGTGCGGCTCGACCCGAAGGACAGGCCCGCGATCTACGCCGCGGCGGAGCAGGCGGCGGACGTGAGCTGCACGGTCGAGGGCGCGCCGGGCCTGGACATCCGCCTCACCCGGCCGAGCGCCGCCCAGAGCATCACGTACGACGGCACCACCTGGGAGATGGTCTTCCAGATCGGCGCCCCGACCGCGGGCGACTACCAGGTCTCCTGCACGGGCGAGGGCGTCAGGTTCGGCGTCGGCAAGGAGATCATCGGCAGCGTGGGCAAGGTGGTCGGCGGCGCGGTCGCGATGATCGCCCTCCCCTCGGTGGGCTTCCTGATCGCGATCGTCGTCACCATCGTCGTGCTGGTCCGGCGCGCGGGCGCCCGTAAAAGGGCGATGCGCTGACCGCCCCGCGGTTGTGCTCAGGTGCCCGTGGGAAGGAGGCAGCGCGCCGGACTCCGGCCCGCGGATGCCCGATTTTGCTAGCGTTCCCGCCATGTATGGGCAGGACGTGCTTTCCGGAGACTGGCGACGGCCCGGCAGAGGGAAGATCCCCGAGGTGCCCGCGGAGCGGGATCTCGTGGTGGAGGACGCCGAGGGCCGTTTCTGCGGCGCCGTGGTGGCCTGCGACAAGGAGGCCGTCACCCTGGAGGACCGGTTCGGCCGGCGCCGGGTCTTCCCGCTCGCGCCCGCCGCGTTCCTCCTGGAGGGGCGGCCGGTGACGCTGGTACGGCCGTCCGAGGCGCCGGACGGGCCGCGGCGCAGCGCCTCCGGGTCGATCGCCGTCGAGGGCCTGCGGGCGCGGGTGGCCCGGGAGAGCCGGATCTACGTGGAGGGCGTCCACGACGCGTCCCTGGTGGAGAAGATCTGGGGCCACGACCTGCGGGTGGAGGGCGTGGTCGTCGAGTTCCTCGAAGGCGTCGACGACCTGCCCGCGATCGTGGCGGAGTTCGCGCCCGGCCCCGGCCGCAGGCTCGGCGTGCTGGTCGACCACCTCGTCCCCGGATCGAAGGAGAGCCGCATCGCCGCGCAGGTGGCCGGCGCGGACGTGCTGGTCGTGGGCCATCCGTATGTGGACATCTGGCAGGCGGTCAAGCCGTCCGTCCTCGGCGTCCCGGCCTGGCCCGAGGTGCCGCGCGGCGTCCCGTGGAAGGAGGGCGTGATCGCCGCGCTCGGCTGGCGGATGGAGCCCTCGGACGCGTGGCGGCACATCCTCGGCCGCGTGACGGCGTACACGGACCTGGAGCCGGAGTTGCTCGGCCGGGTCGAAGAGCTGATCGACTTCGTCACCGAACCGGGCGACTGACCCGTACTTGGAGCGCGTCCGGACGACCGGAGGGTGTGGCGCGACATCGAGGACCCCCGTCGGCCTCGTCGAGCGCAGCGCGCGGCAAGGCCGCCCACAGCGTGGGTCCGGCGACGGGAGCGAGGACCGCCCGACCCGGGCCGCGGCCGTTAGTGTCGAGTAAGGACAACGCAAAGGGAGGGCGGCATGACCGGCGATCCGCAGGGGCCGTACGGAGGCGAGATCGGGCACGAACGCTCCGGTCAGGGCGAGTCCGGACGTGCGACGCCCGGCCAGGGCGCTCCGGGCACGCCTGGACATGCGACTCCTGGCCAGGGCGCCGGCGGGCCGGGACCGCAGACCCCACCTTCGGGCGCCGGCGGACCGGGATCGGACACTCCATCTGGGAGCGCCGGCGGGCCGGGACCCGAGACCCCGCCTCAGGGCGTCCCCGGCCACGGCTCCACCGATTACGAGAACCCCGGCTATGGCGCTCCCGGTTACGACGCCCCCGGATACGACGCCCCCGGTTACGACGCCCCCGGTTACGGCACTCCCGGTTACGGCGCTCCGGGATACGGGCCGGGCCAGGGGATGCCCTACGGCGCTCCCGGTGGCCCGGGGTACACGTCCGGGTACGACGTGCCCGGCCATCACGGGTACGGCGCCCCGGGGTACGGCTACCGCGCCGCCGGGCCGTATGTGCCGGGGCAGTACGGTCCCCGGCCGGGCACCGACGACACCAACATGGCGATGCTCGCCCACCTCTCCGGGCTGGGGAACCTCATCGCCTGGCCGCTCGGCGCGGTCGGCTCGCTGGTGATCTACATGACGCGGAAGGACCAGTCGCCGTACGTCCGGGACCAGGCGGCCGAGGCGCTGAACTTCTGGATCACCGCCACGATCGCGTTCATCACCGTGACGGTGGTCTCGACCGTGCTGTCCGTGGTCCTGATCGGGGTCCTCGGGTACCTGCTGCTCCCGGTCATCTGGGTGTACACGCTCGTCGTGGGGATCATGGGCACGATGGCGGCCAACCGCGGGGAGAACTACCGCTATCCGATGACGATCCGCCTCGTCACCTGATCACGCGCGGGGGCTCCCCGATCAGGCCAGGTCGCGGATCAGGGCGTCGGCGAGGAGCCGGCCGCGCAACGTCAGCACGACACGGCCGCGCTTGAACGACTCGACCTCGAGCAGGCCGTCGGCCAACGCCTTGGCGCAAGCCGTACGCGCGGACGGCCGCACGTCGGCGAGCGGGAACCCGGTCACGAGCCGGAGCTCCAGCATCAGCCGCTCGACCGCCTGATCGTCCTCCGTCAGCACCTCACGGGCGTAGCCGGGCGACTCCCCCGCCGCCAGCCGATGCGCGTACGGCGCGGGGTGCTTGACGTTCCACCACCGGGTGCCCCCGACGTGGCTGTGCGCGCCCGGTCCGACGCCCCACCAGTCGCCGCCCGTCCAGTACAGGAGGTTGTGGCGGCAGCGCGCCTCGTCCGAGACCGCCCAGTTGGAGACCTCGTACCAGCGGAACCCGGCCGAGGTGAGCATCTCCTCGGCGATGAGATAGCGGTCCGCGGCCACGTCGTCGTCCGGCATCGGCAGCTCGCCGCGCCGGATCCGCGCCGCCAGCCGGGTGCCGTCCTCGACGATCAGCGAGTACGCCGAGACATGGTCGGGACCGGCGGCCAGCGCGGCGTCGAGCGAGGCCCGCCAGTCCTCGTCGGTCTCGCCGGGCGTCGAGTAGATCAGGTCCAGGTTGACGTGGTCGAACCCCGCCTTCCGGGCCTCCTGTACGGCCGCGCCGGCCCGGCCCGGCGTGTGGCGGCGGTCGAGCACGGTGAGCACGTGCTCGCGGGCGCTCTGCATGCCGAAGCTCATCCGGGTGAACCCGCCCTCGCGCAGGACCTCCAGGGACCGCTGGGTGACGGACTCGGGGTTGGCCTCCGTGGTGACCTCGGCCCCCGGAGCCAGCCCGAACTCCTCGTCCACCGCGTGGAGGATGCGGACGAGGTCCTCGGGTGGGAGCAGGGTAGGCGTGCCTCCGCCGAAGAACACGGTTTCCACGGGCAGCTCGGCGTCGCCGAGGACGCGCCGGGCGAGCCGCACCTCCTCGATCGCCGTCGAGGCGTAGTCCCGCTGGGAGGCGCCGGGCCCGAGCTCGGCGGCCGTGTACGTGTTGAAGTCGCAGTACCCGCACCGGGTGAGGCAGAACGGCACGTGGATGTAGAAGCCGAACGGGCGGGAGCCGAGGCCGTCGAGAGCGCTGGAGGGCAGCTCACCGGAGGCCGGGATCGGATCCCCGTCGGGAAGAACGGAAGGCACGCCTCCAGTCTGCCGGTTCCCATCCGGTGCCCTCGCCCCTCCTCCCCTCTGGCCGACCCTCCACTCGGTTTCCCGGTCCTCTCCGCCGCCGCGGTCGCCCGCCTGGGCGCCTCGCTCCCGGACGCGGCGTCCACGGCGAAGGTCTCCGGTTCCCGGCGGTGGGGAGCATTGACCGCCACGTCCCCCGGGGCTACGATCCAGCAAACTTTAAGGAAAGTTTACTAAGAGTAGGGAGCAACGTGCGTCGACTCCTTCTCGCCGTGGCCCTGGCCACGGGGATCGCGGCGACCGCCGCCTCCTCGCCCGCGCTGGCGGCGCAGGCCCGAACAGCACAGGACGACCCGGCGGCACCGGCCGTCTCCACGGCGGACGTCTCCGCGGCCGGCGACGCGCAGGCCGAGGCGGCACGAGGCCGGACGGGCGGGCACGACCGTTACAAGCGCGTCGGCTACTTCATCCAATGGGGCGTCTACGGGCGGAACTTCCAGGTCAAGGACCTGGAGACCAGCGGCGCCGCCGCCAAACTGACCCATGTCAACTACGCCTTCGGCTTCGTCGGCGCGGAGGGCACGTGCTACTCGGCCGACCCGTGGGCCGACTGGCAGCGCGGCGTCCCCGCCGAGCAGAGCGTGGACGGGGTCGCGGACGGCGACGACCAGGCGCTCAAGGGGAACCTCAACCAGCTCAGGAAGCTCAAGGCCAAGCACCCGAACCTCAAGGTGCTGATCTCGCTCGGAGGATGGTCCGGGTCCAAGTATTTCTCCGACGCGGTGCTCACCCCGCAGTCGCGCGCGAAGCTCGCCGCGTCCTGCGTGGACCTGTGGCTGAAGGGCAACCTGCCGGACCTCCCCCAGGGCGCGGCGGCCGGCGTCTTCGACGGCATCGACCTCGACTGGGAGTGGCCCGGCTCCGCCGGGAACGACGGAAACGTCATCCGGCCCGAGGACAAGCAGAACTTCACGCTGTTCCTGGCCGAACTCCGGCGGCAGATGACGGCCGCCAACCGGGACTCCGAGCTGACCGCCTTCCTCCCTGCGGCGACGGCGAAGATCGACGCGGGGTTCGAGGTGGCGCCGGTCTTCCGCCTGCTCGACTTCGCCACGGTCCAGGGGTACGACCTGCATGGCTCCTGGGAGCTGCGGACCGGCCACAACGGCAACCTGCTGACCGACCGGAAGGACCCGAACCCGGTGCGGTACAGCGTCGACCAGACCGTCCGGGACTACGTGTCGCGCGGCGCGCCCAAGAACAAGATCGTCGTGGGCGTCCCGGCGTACGGGCAGGGGTGGACGGGCGTGCGCTCCAGCGGCAGCGGGCTCTACGCTCCGGCGACCGGTCCCGCTCACGGCACCTTCGGTGACGGCACCGAGGACTACAAGATCCTCGCGGCCAAGCCGGGCAAGCGGTACCGCGACCTGCTGACCGGCACCCTGTGGCTCTATGACGGCAACGAGTTCTGGTCGTACGACGACCCCGCGGTCCTCCTGGAGAAGGCGGCCTACATCCGCCTCAAGGGCCTCGGCGGCTCGATGATGTGGTCACTGGATCAGGACGACGCCAAGGCGTCCCTGACCTCGGCACTCTATTCCGTGCTGCGCTGACCGCCCCCGCGCCGCGGCGGCCGGTGTGCCTGGGTTCACACTGGCCGCCGCCTCTCCCCGGCGTCGATCCGATGCCGTGACGCACCACCTCAGGGAATCGGCGCGAGCTCTCCCCGCTCCGCTCGCCGCGTGCCGCGCCCGAGAAGGGCCTCCCCGGGCGACCCGGTGCGCGGCGGGCGGCTCTCACAGCCGCTCGGGCACGAGGGGCCGGGGCGGGACGAGGGGTTTCGCGAGGGCCGCCAGTTCGAGCAGCGGAGCGAGAACGGCCTGCCGGGGATCTTCTCCCGGATCGTCTGGCGGCCGGAAGCACGTGGCGGCCGCGTCGAGCACGGCCGTGATCACGGTCGAGTCCGGGAACGGGATCTCGATCCCGACGGTGCCGTCCTGATCGGGCGGGGAGTCCCCGGCGTGGAGCCGAAGAATCCGCTGCGCCTCCACGGCCATGGCCACGCCGAACATCGCGGCGCGCATGAACCGCTCGGCGGCGTGAGCATCTGCGATCATTTCCGACCTCCGAATCGCACAGGCGTTCGATCCGAAGGTATGCCAGGGGACCGACATTTTCCGCCGAATCACGGTGATCGGCATCGCCAGGTTCCGCTTACCTCACCGACACCGAGGCCGCGCCTCCCACGCCCTCGAACCACCCGGCTCCAGCACGCCGAACGCCTCTTAAGGACCGGGAGCCGAGGGGCCGGCGTGGATCAGGAAGATCCGAGCAGGAAGACGTGGCTGTTCATCCCGACGTACGTGATCGTGCGGTCGTGCCGCATGCCGATGCGCTCGGCCACCTTGAGCGAGGAGAGGTTGGAGTCGCGGATGATCGCCACGATCGGCACGCCGGGAAAGCGCTCCCGGCCGACGGCGAGGGCCGCCGCGGCCATCTCCGGGGCGTACCCGCGCCCCCAGGCGGAGGGGCGGAAGCGGTAGTAGAGGTTGAGCACCTCCTCGCCGTCCAGCTCGTGGAAGCGGAGCCCGCCGAAGCCGAGCACCTCTCCCCCGGCTCCCGGGGCCGCCTCCTCGCCCCGTCCTGACAGCATCCGGTCCCGGTTCCCGAGGTGTTCTCCGATCCCCCTCGCGTCCTCGGTTGTCCGGCGCGCCGCCGTGGCACGGGCTCGCGCGGGCGTCCCGGATTCTCCGGCGCGGGCGGCAGGGGTCTCCGCGGCCTCTTGCGGGGTTCTCGCTCGGACGGCCCAGTAGCCGATGCCCCGCTCGCGCCAGTCCGCTATCCACCCCTGCAGGCGGACCCGGCTCGCCCGCTCGTCGGCGTCGGGGCCTGAGGGGCGGTGACGACTGGTCTCGGGATCGGCGTGAACGGCGCACACCTCGGCGATGTCGCCGATCACCGGACGCCGCAACCCCAGGCGCTCGGTTCGCAGGACGACCACGCGGGCTCCCCTGTCCACCGCCGATCCGCCCGCGAGATCCGTTCCCGAAGGACCCGCCACAACACCACGATGGCCGGGCGCGCGGGCCACCGGCCCGCGCGCGCCGCGTCACTTCTTCGGCTTGTCCGCCGACGGTGTCTCGGTCGAGAGGGCGGCCACGAACGCCTCCTGCGGCACCTCGACGCGGCCGACCATCTTCATCCGCTTCTTGCCTTCCTTCTGCTTCTCCAGCAGCTTGCGCTTACGGCTGATGTCGCCGCCGTAGCACTTGGCGAGGACGTCCTTGCGTATGGCGCGGATGTTCTCGCGGGCGATGACGCGGGCGCCGATGGCGGCCTGGATGGGCACCTCGAACTGCTGCCGCGGGATGAGGTCCTTGAGCTTCTTGGCCATCTCGACGCCGTACGAGTAGGCCTTCTCGCGGTGGACGATCGCGCTGAAGGCGTCGACGGCCTCGCCCTGCAGGAGGATGTCGACCTTGACGAGGTCGGCGGACTGCTCGCCCAAGGGCTCGTAGTCGAGCGAGGCGTAGCCGCGCGTCTTCGACTTGAGCTGGTCGAAGAAGTCGAAGATGATCTCGCCGAGCGGCAGCGTGTAGCGGATCTCGACCCGGTCCTCCGACAGGTAGTCCATGCCCTGGAGGTTGCCGCGCCGTCCCTGGCAGAGCTCCATGATGGCGCCGATGAACTCGGAGGGCGCGAGCAGCGTGGCCTTGACCACCGGCTCGTGGATCTCGGCGATCTTGCCTTCGGGGAACTCGGACGGGTTGGTGACGGTCAGCTCACGGCCGTCCTCCATGACCACCCGGTAGATCACGTTGGGCGCGGTGGAGATGAGCGACAGGTTGAACTCGCGCTCCAGCCGCTCGCGCACGATCTCCATGTGGAGCAGCCCGAGGAAGCCGCAGCGGAAGCCGAACCCGAGCGCGGCCGACGTCTCGGGCTCGTAGACCAGGGCGGCGTCGTTGAGGCGCAGCTTGTCGAGGGCCTCGCGCAGCTCGGGGTAGTCGTCGCCGTCGATCGGATAGAGCCCGGAGTAGACCATGGGCTTGGGGTGCTCGTAGCCGCCGAGCGCGTCGCCGGCCGACCTGGACGCGCTGGTGACGGTGTCGCCGACGCGCGACTGGCGGACGTCCTTCACGCCGGTGATGAGGTAGCCCACCTCGCCGACGCCCAGTCCGGCGGACGGCATGGGCTCGGGCGAGATGACGCCGATCTCCAGGAGCTCGTGCTGGGCGCCGGTGGACATCATGAGCAACCGCTCGCGCTTGGAGAGCTGGCCGTCCACGACTCGTACGTACGTGACGACGCCGCGGTAGGTGTCGTAGACCGAGTCGAAGATCAGCGCGCGGGCGGGCGCGTCGGCGTTGCCGACGGGCGCGGGGATGGTCTCGACGACGTGGTCGAGCAGTTCCGCGACGCCGATGCCGGTCTTGCCGGACACGCGCAGCACGTCGGACGGCTCACAGCCGATGAGACCGGCCAGCTCCTCGGCGTACTTGTCCGGCTGGGCGGCGGGCAGGTCGATCTTGTTGAGGACCGGGATGATGTGCAGGTCGGCGTTCATGGCCAGGTAGAGGTTGGCCAGCGTCTGGGCCTCGATGCCCTGGGCCGCGTCGACGAGCAGGATCGCGCCCTCGCACGCCTCCAGCGACCGGGACACCTCGTACGAGAAGTCCACGTGGCCGGGCGTGTCGATCATGTTGAGCACGTGGCCGTTCCACGGAAGCCGCACGGCCTGCGACTTGATCGTGATGCCGCGCTCTCGCTCGATGTCCATGCGGTCGAGGTACTGCGCGCGCATGGAGCGGTCGTCGACCACACCGGTGAGTTGCAGCATCCGGTCGGCGAGAGTGGACTTGCCATGGTCGATATGCGCGATGATGCAGAAGTTGCGGATCAACGCGGGGTCGGTCTGGCCAGGCTGAGTGCGCACCGGGGTCCGTTTCAACAGGGTTTGTGACTGCGAGCGACGGATCGGGCCACACCGTCTCCGGATCGGCCCTGTCTCCCGTCATCGACTGGCGAACCAGCCAACCTCCATGGTGGCATGTCCGGATGCTTGCCTTGACCATCACCAAGCGGGTGATCAGGTGGACCGCGATCGTCCTGGCCGTCCTGCTCGGCGCCGGGCTGATCGCCGCGGCGGCGTTACGCCTGCAGTTCACCGGCTCTCCGGCCGCCTGGGCCCGGAGCACGGGCAACGACGCCGTCTGGATGGGACACGCGTGGGTGGACGGCCGCCGCACCGCCGCCGACGTCGACGCCCTGGCCGTACGGCTGGGCTCCGTCAAGGACGTGTACGTCCACAGCGGTCCGTTCTCCTACGACGGCACGCTATCTACCGACAAATACCCCAACGCCAGAAATTTCTTGAAGTGGTGGAAGGAGCGGCACCCGGGGGTGCGGGTGTCCGCCTGGCTGGGGCAGCGCCTCGACCCCGGGTTCCTCGATCTGAGCGATCCGGCGACGAGGAAGCGGGTCGTGGCCGGAGCCAAGGCGCTCGTCGATCTCGGCTACGACGGCATCCACTACGACTTCGAACCGGTGCCCGACGGCGACCCGGACTTCCTCGACGTGCTCCGCGCCACCCGCGAAGTCATCGGCTCGCGCCCGCTGTCGGTCGCCACCCAGCAGCTCGAGCCGCTGCCCGGCGCCGCGCTCCCCGCCCGCCTGGCGATCGGCCACGAGAAGTACTGGAGCCGCGACTACTTCCGCCGGGTGACCGATCTCACCGACCAGGTCGCGATCATGACGTACGACTCCTGGACCTTCCTCCCCTCGCTCTACGGTGGCCACGTCGTACGGCAGGCCGACATCGCGCTGGACCTCGTGCCCGAGGACAAGACCCTGCTCATCGGCGCCCCGGCGTACCACGACCATGTGGGCGACTACGCGGAGAGCGTGGCGACGGCGGCGGAGGGCACCCGGCTGGCCCTGACCGACCACGGCCCCCGCGAGAAGGTGGGCCTGGCGATGTACGTCGACTTCGCGTCCACGGAGGAGGACTGGCGAGAATACGACGCGTCCTGGGTCAGGCCGCACACCTGACGGCGCCGGTCCGGGTTAGGATTGCGGCGCAGGTGCCCACACGTTCGCTCGATTTGAGCGATATCACAGGCTGTTGGTATCCTGTTCAACTGCGTGTGGCGCGCCCTCTCTCGAGCCCGCGCGCCCCATCCGACCAAGACTCACACCGAGGCTTTCTTCGTGGCGAACATCAAGTCCCAGATCAAGCGCAACCGGCAGAACGAGAAGGCCCGGCTGCGTAACAAGGCTGTCAAGTCCTCCCTGAAGACGGCGGTCCGCAAGTTCCGCGAGACCGCTGACCAGGGCGACGTCGAGGCGACCCTGGCCGCCCTGCGCTCCGCGAGCCGTCAGCTCGACAAGGCCGTCAGCAAGGGCGTCATCCACAAGAACCAGGCCGCCAACCGCAAGTCGGCGATCGCCAAGCGCGCCGCCGCCCTGCAGGCCGCCAAGTAGCCCACTCCGTCGCCCGCTTCGTCGCGGGCACGCGGATGTGTTACGCCGCATCCCCTCCCTGGGGGTGCGGCGTTTCGGCGATTTCGCCGCGTTCTCGCATCCCTCGGCTCGCCCGCGCGTTTCCGCGTGCCGGCGCGTCTCCCGACCGGTAAAACCGGAAAGCCGACCGCTCCCCGCTTTCGCGCGTTCTCCCGCGTTACCGCGGTTTCCGGTCGCGCCAGGCGTATAGCAGAGAATTGCGCACGACCTAGTCGGGAAATGTCACGATTTCGATATCACATCGGGATCGCCGCCCCGCATCGACTCCATCACCGATCTTTCTGGCGCTTCGCCGGTCGCCCTAAGGTGAGGCGACCGAGAGGTTCTCCGCCGAGCCAGAGGACGGTACATGAGGGGGCGGACACCGCTGGTATTCCGGCGCGCACTGAGCGAACCGCTCCTGTTGGCGGCGGCGTTCGGCTCGATCCTGCTCGCCACGACCACGCTGGTCGCCCTCATGACGTACGCCGCCTCGGTGACCGACCTGGGCGTGCGGCAGGCGGTCGAGACGGCGCCGCTCACCCTCACGTCCACCACCGTCACGTCCTCGGTGAAGGCCGACGACCACGCCCGCATCGACCGGACGGTCCGCGACGGCATCACGCGCGGGTACGCCGCGGTCCCCCACCGCGTGGTGAGCGGCGCACGCTCCGACTCGTACGCGATGCCGGGCCAGGAGGGGCGCGAGCGGCCCGACCTGACCCGGTTCGCCACGTACGACGACCTGCGGGAGCGCGCTGATCTGGTCGCGGGCGCGTGGCCGGCCGAGAGCCCCGCCGGGACGGCGAAGACGGTGGAGGCCGCGCTCTCCCAACCCGCCGCCGAGGCGATGCGGGTGACCCCGGGCGGCGAGCTCGCGGTCGTCGGCCGGCTGGACGGCGGCACGGTCAAGGTCAAGGTCACCGGGGTCTTCCGCCTGCGCGCCTCCGACGGTGACCGGTGGGCGGGCGACGAGCTGCTCCGCAACGGCAGCCAGGTCGGCGACTACACCACGTACGGGCCGCTCGTGGTCCCCGCGACGACCTTCGTCAGCCGGTTCGCCACGAGCGTCTCGGCGACCTGGACGGCCCTGCCCGACCTGAGCGGCCTGACCCGTGAGGATCTGCGTCCCCTGGCCGCGTCGGTCACCGGCATCGCGACCACGCTCCGGGACGGATGCGCGGGATGCACGGTCTCCACCGGCCTTCCCGCGATGCTCACCCAGCTCGACCGGGCCGCCCTGGTCGCCCGCTCGACGATGCTGATCCCGGTGTTGCAGCTCCTGGTGCTCGCCGCGTACGCGCTGACGTTGACGGCGCGGCTGCTGTCCGACCACCGCCGGATGGAGGTGGCGCTGCTGCGGTCGCGCGGCGCGGGATCGGTACGGCTGGCCGCGCTGGCGGGCGGCGAGGCGCTGCTGGTCGCGCTGCCCTGCGCGGTGGCCGCGCCGTACCTGGCGCCGCCCCTGCTCGCGCTGGTCGGCGGCACCGGGACGCCGCTGTGGCGGAACCCCGGCGCGACGACCTTCGCCGTCTCGGTCGCCGTGGCGCTGGCCTGCGCGGTGCTGCTCGCACTCCCCGCGGTGCGCGGGGCGCGCAGAACGTACGTCGAGGAGCAGGGGGCGCGCGGACGCGGCGACCGGCAGGGCATCCTCCAGCGGGCCGGAGCCGACCTGGCGCTGCTGGTGGTGGCGGCGCTGGCGATCTGGCAGCTCCAGCGCTACGGCGGGCCGGTGACCGAGACGACCGGCGGCGATCTGGGCATCGACCCGCTCATCGTGACCGGCCCCGCGCTCGCGCTGCTCTGCGGCGGCCTGCTGGGCCTGCGGCTGGTGCCCCTCTTCTCCCGGCTCCTTGAGCGGGCGACGACGCGGCGGCCCGGCTTCGCGGCCGCCGTCGGGGTGCGCCAGGTGAGCAGGCGGCCCGCTCGTTACTCGGGGCCTGCGCTGCTGCTGACGATGGCCGTCGCGATCGGGGCGCTGTCCCTGGCCACCTCGGCCACCTGGGGGCGGTCGCAGGACGACCAGGCCCGGCATCTGGCCGGCGCCGACCTGCGGGTGACCGCCGGGCAGGGGGACACGGCGGACGGCTTCTCCGCGCTGCCCGGTGTCACCGCGCTCACGCCGGTCCACCGCGTACGGGCCTCCATGGGAGGCGGCGACGTCGATCTCCTCGCGGCGGACGCGGCCCGGCTGCCGGAGGTCATGCTGCTGCGTCCGGATCTGTCCGATCTGCCGCTCGCCACGCTGGCCGCACATCTCGTCCCGAACAGCCCCGCCCTGCCGGTCGTGGTCACCGACGACCTGGCCAAGGAGCGGAACCTCGTCATCGGCACGTCGCCCGTCCCGATCGACGTGGTGGGGACCGTACGAGCCATGCCGGGCACGCCCGCGGGCGCCTCGGCCGTCCTCGCCGACCTGACCGCGCTGCGCACCGTCACCAAGGCCCCGGCCAAGGCGACGGAGTGGTGGCTGGCCGCCTCCGGCCACGACACCTCGGCCGCCGCGGCGGCGCTGGCGAAGCGGGGGGCGAGCGTGACCGAGGTGGCCGCCCTCACCCGGCAGCTCAGGGACGATCCGCTGGCGGGCGGGCTGCGGGGTGCGCTGGTTCTCGGCTTCGTCGCCGCGCTCGCTTTCGCCGTGCTGGGCTTCCTGGTGAACGCCGCCGTGTCCGCGCGCGAGCGCAGGTCGGAGTTCGCCCTGCTCGGGGCGCTCGGCGTCGGCTTCCGGCAGATGCTCGGCCTGCTCGCCGTCGAGCAGTCGTTCGTCATCGGGCTGTCGCTGGTCGGAGGCGTGCTGCTGGCGGCCGCGGTCGCGCTGGCAGTGGTGCCGTCCATCGTCCTGACCGGGCAGGCGACGGCGGTGACGCCGCCGGTGGTGCTGGACATCCCGTGGCCGGGCGTCGCCGCGCTCGGCCTCGGGGTCGGGGCGGTGCTTCTGGCGGTCATATTCGGGCTGGCCCGCTCGCTGCACCGGCGCGGGCCCGGCGGCGTGCTGCGTTCGGGGGAGGACCGATGATCCGGCTGCTCGCGGCCCACCGGGGTACGGCGGCCCTGCTCGCGCTGCTCACGCTGACCGCGTCGCTGCTGGTGGCCGGGGTCCCCAGAGCACTGGAGGCGTCGCTCGACGAGAGCGCGGCGACCATGCTACGGACCTCGCCCCCGCTGACCACGGCGCTGACCGTCGTGCTGGAGAGCACCTACAGCTCCGACGTGCCGGACGGCGTCGAAAAGGTGACGCAGGCGAACGATCTCTGGCGCGCAGCGCTGCCGCCGAACGTGCGGTCCGTTCTGGACCACACCGCGAGATTCGGCTACAGGACAGCCTGGCTGCAGATCTCGGCGACGCGGCACCGTTACGTGTCTCTCGCCTGGGCCAACGACGTCGCCCCCCAGATCCGGTACGTCGCGGGCAAGGCCCCCGGCCCGAGCGACTCGCCGAAGCGGTTCGAGATCGCCCTCGCGACCGAACCCGCCGCAGCGTTCGACCTCAAGCTCGGCGACACGATCGAGTTCGAGGGGTACCAGGGCGTGATCACCGGTCTCTGGGAGCCGCTGACCCCCGGCGGCACGTTCTGGAACTCCTACCACTCCGGGATGTCGGAGGTCGTCAAGCGGCGCCCACCGCTCTCCGAGGAGACCGACCTGTTCATCACCGCCCTGGCCGACGGCAACGCCCTGGCGAAGGGGAAGATGGATCGGCTCTACAACTGGACCTACCAGGTGAACCCGACGGCGATCACCGCCCGCAACGCACGGGACGTGCTCGACGGGGTGGCCGACGCGGGACGGGAGGTGGCCGGCGGCCCGCGAAGCGTCTCCGTCGCCACCGGGCTCCCCATCCAGGGCATGGGCACCTCCCTCGTCACCGGGCTCGACCAGCTCATCAAGGAATTCCTCGACCGGCTCGCCACCACCCGCGCGCTGATGGCCGTACTGCTCGGCGGCCTCGCCGTGGCCTGCTTCGGCACGATCGCACTCGCCGTACGGCTCCTCGGCTCCCGGGCGCACGGCAGCCTCACGCTGATGCGGGCGCGCGGCGGGTCGCTGCGGCAGATCACCGTGGTCGGCGGCGGGGCGATCGCGCTCGCCGTGGCGCCCGCCGCCCTGGTGGGCGCCGGGCTCTCGCTGCTGGTGCCCGGGCCGTCCCTGCCGATCCTGCTCGCCGGTCCGGTGGCGCTGGCCGTCGCGGCGATCGCGTACGGCTGCGTCCAGACGGCGCGCGCCCACCGGCAGCCGATCGCCGAGAGCAGGGACGACGTGGTGACGCGCCGGCCGTCTCCGCGGCGGATCGCGCTGGAGGTCCTGATCGTCCTGCTCGCGGCCGGAGGCGTCCAGCTCCTGCGGACCCGCGGCCTGGGCGACGACCCGTTCATGATGGTGGTGCCACCGCTGCTCACCGTGGCCGCCGCGCTGGTGGCGCTGCGCGTCTACCCGTTCCCGCTCCGGCTGCTGCTGCGCCTGGCCGCCCGCCGCCGGGACGCCGCGCCGTACCTGGGGGTGGCCATGGCGGCGCGGGCCGCGACGGGTGCGACCCTGCCGGTGCTGACGCTGCTGCCCGCGCTCGCGATCTGCGCGTACGGCTCCGTGACCGCCGACGGACTCGCCACCGCGCAGCGGCTCGCCGCGTGGCAGCAGGTCGGGGCTGAGATCCGGGTGCAGCGGTCGGAGGGCTTCCCCGCCGATCTGATCGAGCGGATCCGCCGTACTCCCGGGGTGGAGCAGGTCGTCCCGGCGGCGGTCGGCCAGACCAACGCCGAGGTGGGGTTCACCGGCCGCGACACCGCCGTCGTGGCGGTCGACCTGGACGCCTACCGGAAGCTGATGGCGGGCTCCCCGCTGGACATCCCCCGGCCAGCCGCGGGCGGGGCGCTCGTGTCGTCCGACCTGGCCGCGATGTCGAGCTTCGACATCACCTGGCCCGAGCGGATGACCGTACAGCCCAAGGGCAAGATCGCCTCGCTGCCCGGGGTGGACAACGCCTCCGGACTGGCGCTCATCGTCCTCCCCGCCCAGCCGAAGTACACGAACACACTGCTGGTCAACGGCGACGCCGAGGCGGTCAGGAAGGCCGTGCCCGCGGGCACCGTGGTGCGCACCGTGGAGGACGCGCTCGCGGAGATCACCTCGGTGCCGCTCGTCTCCAGCCTGGTGACAGGGCTGCGCGTCGTCACGTTGTCCCTCGCCGCGTACGCGCTGGCCGCGGTGGCCATCATGCTGGTGTCCGGGGCGGCGGAGCGGGCCCGCGCGCTGACGCTGCTGCACGCGATCGGACTGACCCGCCGCCAGGCGAAGGGCATGACGGTCCTCGAAATCGGCCCGGTGCTCGTCCTCGCCGTTCTCGCCGGGCTCGCGCTCGGGCTCGGCCTGCCCACGCTGCTCGGGGACGGCATCGACCTGTCCGCGTACGCCGGGCTGCCGTTCGGCGACTATCCGATCGACCCGGTCACGCCCGCCCTGCTGGCCGGCGGGGTGGCCGTCGTCGCCCTCGCGGGCGTCTACCTTGGAGGCAGCCGTGCAAAGTCTCGCTGACCTGGGAGGCAGCCGTGCACAGTCTCGCTGATCTGGAGGCACAGGCCGGAGCGGCGAAACCCGCGTTCGGCGCGGCCGCCCACATCCTGTGCGACAACCTGGTGCGCATCTACAAGACCGAGGGCGTCGAGGTGGTCGCCCTGCAGGGACTCGACCTGCTGATCGACAAGGGCGAGCTGATCGCGATCGTCGGCGCGTCCGGGTCGGGCAAGTCGACGCTGCTCAACGTGCTGTCCGGGCTGGACGTCCCGACCGCCGGGCTGGCCCGGGTCGCCGGCATGGACCTGCTGTCGATGACCGCCAAGGACCGGCTGCGGTTCCGCCGCTCGGTGGTCGGGTTCATCTGGCAGCAGACGGCGCGCAACCTGCTCCCCTACCTCACCGCGCAGGAGAACGTGCTGCTGCCCATGCGGCTGGCGACCGGGAAGGCGGACCGGGCTCGGGCGGGCGAGCTGCTCGACCTGCTCGGCGTGGCCGACTGCGCCGGACGGCGTCCCGGCGAGATGTCGGGCGGCCAGCAGCAGCGCGTCGCGATCGCCGTGGCGCTGGCCAACGCGCCCGAGGTGATCCTGGCCGACGAGCCGACCGGCGAGCTCGACAGCGACACCTCCGAGGAGGTCTTCGGCGCGCTGCGCCGGGCCAACCGGGAGCTCGGCGTCACCACCGTCATCGTCACGCACGACCCCATGGTCGCCGACGAGGTGGACCGTACGATCGGCATCCGGGACGGGCGGACGTCCAGCGAGACGCTCCGCCGTACCTCCGAGGACGGCGGCGTGATCGCCGAGGAGTACGCCGTGCTCGACCGGGCCGGCCGGCTGCAGCTCCCGCGTGACTTCATGACCGCGCTGGACATGGAGCGCCGGGTACGGCTGGAGCTCGAACGCGACCACATCGGGGTGTGGCCCGCCAACCAGGGAGACGAGCAGTCATGACCGATCGACCGCTGGTCGTCGTCGAAGGCGTGCGCAAGGTCTACCCCAAGGGGGTCGAGGCGCTGCGGGGAGTGTCGTTCGAGGCGTACCCGGGTGAGCTGGTCGCCATCCGCGGCCGGTCCGGCTCGGGGAAGACGACGCTGCTCAACATGGTCGGCGGCCTGGACCGGCCGGACGAGGGCCGGATCGAGGTCGCCGGGCAGACCGTGACCGAGTTGCCCAAGGCCGCCCTGCTGGAGCTGCGCCGGGACGTGATGGGGTTCGTGTTCCAGTCGTTCGGGCTGATCCCCGTACTGTCCGCGGCCGAGAACGTCGGGGTGCCGCTCCGTCTGGCCCGCGCACCGGTCGCCGAGCGGGAGCAGCGGGTCCGGATCCTGCTCAGCCTGGTCGGTCTGGGCGATCACATGAACCAGCGGCCGTACGAGCTGTCCGGCGGGCAGCAGCAGCGGGTGGCCATCGCCCGCTCGCTGGCGAACCGGCCCCGGCTGCTCATCGCCGACGAGCCGACCGGGCAGCTCGACTCGCACACCGCGCTCCAGATCATGCAGTTGCTCCAGGCGCTGGTCCGCAGCGAAGGGGTGACGGCGCTGGTCGCCACCCACGACCCCAAGCTGATCACCCTCGCCGACCGCGTACTGGAGCTGCGCGACGGCGCCATCCTGCAGGAAACCGCCGTCTGAGCCACCCGTCCTCCGCGACGAGTCGGGGTCGAGGGCGGGCTCGGATCAGCGGCCGGTGCGGCTCGCGACGATGATCTGCACCGCCCGTTCCAGGGCGTACGCCGGGTCGGTGCCCGCTCCCTTCACCTGCTCGTCGGCGACGGCGACGGCCTGCATGGCCCGGGAGATGCCGTCCTGACCCCACCCACTGAGCTGGCGCTTCACCCGGTCGATCTTCCATGGGGGCATCCCGACGTGGCTGGCGAGCTGGCCGCCCCGGAGGTTGCGGGGGGCGCCGCCGACCTTGGCGAGCGACCGCAGGCCGCCCGCGAGGGCGCTGACGATCAGCACGGGCGCCACCCCCGTCGCCAGCGCCCACCGGAGCTGTTCGAGCGCTTCGCCGAGCCGCCCTTCGATGGCCAGGTCGGCGATGGTGAATCCGCTGACCTCGGCCCTGCCTCGGTGGTACCGGGCGACCGCGGCCTCGTCGATGCTCTTGCCCTCGGTGTCGAAGGCGAGCTGGCTGCAGGCGGCGGCGAGCTCACGCAGATCGCTCCCGACCGCGTCGAGAAGCGCCTGCGCGGCGGCGGGCGAGATCGACCGGCCGGCCCGCTTGATCTCCCCCTTGATGAAGTCCAGCCGCTCGGCGGGCTTGGTCAGTTTGGAGACGGTGACGACGTCCGCTCCGGCCTTCTTCACGCCGTCGACGAGCGCCTTGCCCTTCACACCGCCCGGATGCGCCAGCACGAGCACCGCGTCCTCCGCCGGATGGGCGGCGTACTTGACGACCTCGGCGATGACGTCCTTGGTGAGGTCCTGGGCGGACCGGATCACGATCACGGATCTCTCGCCGAAGAGAGAGGGCGAGGCCAGTCCGATGAGCTCTCCGGTCTCGACCTTCCCGCCGACCAGGTCGTGGACCTCGGCCCCGGGATCGTCTGCGCGCACGGCCGCCACGACGGATGAGACCGCCCGGTCGGCCAGGAGTTCCTCGTCGCCGACGACCAGGGTCACGGGTGCTGGAGTGGCCATGCCTGGCAGCATGCCACGCTCAGCCCCGCCGCCGGGAATCGGACCGCCCCTTCTTCACATGGGTAAGCGGGGCCATGAGTAAGCGGGGCGATGGGTAAGCGGGGCGATGGGTAAGCGGGGCGATGGGTAAGCGGGGCGCCTCGCCCGTAGAAGGCAGATCGCCCCCGCCGGGGTCGGATCGCTGCTCGCCCGCAGAAGGGGCAGATCGCCCTCACTGGGGTCGGATCGCTGCCCGTATCGGGAAACGGGACGCACTCTCTCCTCCACCCGGACTCGGAGCGCCCCCTGAAGACCGACCTCCTCCCCGCGGTTCCGGTTCCGCGCAAGGTCGTCCCGGGGCATTCCTGCGTCTCCTGCTCCTGGTCGGTCCCACGGCTCCGGCACGTCCAACCTGGTCGACGCGCTCGTCTGGGCGGTGGGCGGTGGGCGG
>NZ_BBYK01000060.1:0-29241 GCF_001570365.1 Microtetraspora fusca
ATTGTCGATCACCACCTTCTCCGGCGACCCCCATAAGGCGGCCATGACACTGATGACCTCTGCCCTGTGCCCTTAAGCAAGTGCCGACTCCCGGGGCTCCGACCTGCTGAAACGGTGCACGAACCGCTCATGCACAGCGTCCAGTTCACTCGCCCACAACCTGACATCAGCAAGGTCCCCACCCACAACCACACCAACGACCGACCTGGCCATCAGTCACGGCAAGCACCGTTGCAGTATTAGAGACCGGTGGTGCTCCGGTCGCCGGTCTGGGGCACCGGGGTCAGGACCCGCTCTGCGACCTCGCCCGGTAGGCGCGCTTCTTGGCGAGGGCGCCGCAGGTCTTCATCGAGCACCAGCGGCGGGCGCCCGCGCGGGAGGTGTCGACGAAGGGTGTGCCGCACGCGGGGTTTCCGCAGATGCGGACGCGTGTGCGGTGGTCCGAGCGGCAGAGCTCAATCAGGTCCCGCGCGACCATGGAGAGCGCCGCCGCGACCTCGTCCCCGCGCCAGTGCACGGAGGTCGCGTCGGCCGAGAGTTCGGGTACGGATGTGGGCTCGGCGGCCGCGCTGTTGATCAGCGCGATGTCCTCGTGGGCGGGCGCGATTTCGTCCGCCAGGGCCTGGCCGGTCCGCTGGACCGCCTCGCGCAGTCGTCTGGCGTGGTCCAGGTCGGCTTCGGTGCAGGCTGGCGCCACCGTGGTGCAGCCGCTCTCCACGCTCCAGCGGCCCAGGTCCTCCGGCCGGGCCAGCCGTTCGAAGGGCGTGTCCGTGCCGCGATCGGCCAGGGTGCCGGCGAAGGCGAAGCAGAGCCGCGCGTCGTCGAAGCGGAAGTCGGCCTTGGCGCGCTGGCGCCCTTCGCGGCGACCGTTCTTGTCATCCATGTCCACCACTTTATGTGGTTGACAACGCGCCGGACAAGCGCCTAGGTTTCAAGTCCACCACTTAAACCGGTGGACTTTGAACGCCTTCCCTGCACCACGAGCCACCCGGAGGTCGCGTCCATGCGCGCCGCAGTCATCGAAGAACTCAACAAGCCGCTCGTCGTCCGCGACGTGCCCGACCCTGTCTGCCCGCCGGACGGCGCGATCCTGCGCGTCGGGGCGAACGGGATCTGCCGGACGGACTGGGCCCTGTGGGCCGGGAACTTCTGGACGGGAGGGCCGAGCGTCGAGCCGCCGTTCGTCCTCGGCCACGAGTTCGCCGGCACGGTCGTGGAGGTCGGCCGGGACGTGCGGGACTGGCGGGAGGGCGACCGTGTCATCTTCCCGATGAACCCCGGCGAGGGTTCCTGCGAGATGTGCCGCAGCGGCAACCAGCAGGTGTGCGAGCACGTGGACTCGCTCGTGCCCGGAGTGTCCTACTGGGGTGCCTTCGCCGAGTACGTCATGGTCCGCTTCGCCGACGTCAATCTGGTCCGGGTACCGGAGTCCGTCGGCTTCACGGACGTCGCCGCCCTCGCCTGCCGCTACATGACCGCCTTCCACGGTGTCGTCGACCAGGCGAGGGTCCGTGGCGGGGAATGGGTCGCGGTGTACGGCGCCGGCGGCGGCATGGGCCTGTCGACGGTGGAGATCGCTGCGGCGACGGGCGCCAACGTCATCGCGATCGACATCACGGACGAGAAGCTGGAGGCCGCGCGGGCCCTGGGCGCGGTCCACACCATCAACGCGGCGAATGACGAGCCCACGGACGCGGTGAAGACCCTCACTCGGGGCGGCGCCCACGTGTCGGTCGACGCCGTGGGGATCGCCGCCGCCTGCCGCAACTCCGTCCTGTCCCTGCGTACGCGCGGCCGCCACCTCCAGCTCGGGCACACCACCGCCGCAGAGAAGGGGGACGTCGCGCTGCCGATCGACGTCATGATGGTCAAGGAGCTGGAGATCCTGAGTGCCTTCGGCATGCAGGGCCAGCGGTTCGGCACGATGCTGAACATGATCGCCGCCGGCCGCCTCGACCCCGGCCGGATCGTGACCCGCACCGTCGGCCTCCACGAGGCGAGCGGGGTGCTGGAGTCCCTGGAGACGTACGGGCCGACCGGCGTGGTCGTCATCGACGAGTTCCAGGCCTGAGCCGTCCCGCCCGGCGCCGCCCGGAGCGGCGCCCCCTCATGGAAAGAAAGCAGGCACGATCATGCCCGTTTCCCGTCTGCTGATGGACCGGGAACTGAGCCAGGCACTCGACGGCGTCCCCATGACGTCCAACGGAGCGTTCGACCTCACCGACATCCCCGCGACGCGCGCGGCGTTCCGCGCGCAGGCCCAGTCGATCGCCGAAAGCGAGCCCGACGACACGTCGGTCACCACGGAGGAGCACCGCGTCAGCCGGGCGGACGGCACCGACGTGCCGGTCCGTCTGCTGCGGCCCGCGACCGCGCAGGGACCGCTGCCGGTGATGCTCTGGTTCCACGGCGGTGGTCAGGTGCTCGGCTTCGCCGCCCAGGACGATCCCTGGCTCAAGCGGTTGTGCTCGCGGCTCGGCTGCGCCGTCGCCGCGGTCGACTACCGGCTCGCCCCGGAAACACCCTCTCCCGGCGCCGCCGAGGACGGTTTCACCGCCTACCAATGGCTCAGCCGCCAGGCGGACACCCTGGGTCTGGACGGCGCCCGGATCGGCATCGCGGGCCAGAGCGGCGGCGGAGGCATCGCGGCGGCTACCGTACTGCTGGTGCGGGACCGCGGCGGTGCGGCGCCCCTGTTCCAATCGCTGACGTACCCCATGCTGGACGACCGCAACCGGACCGTATCGAGCCACGAGATCACCGACATCGGCATCTGGGACCGCTCCACGAACATCCTGGCCTGGCAGGCAATCCTGGGGGAACGCGCCGGAACCGACGACGTCTCCCCGTACTCGGCGCCCTCCCGCGCGGAAGATCTCAGATCGCTGCCGCCCACCTTCATCGCGGTCGGCGAACTCGACTGCTTCCGCGACGAGGACCTCGACTACGCCGCACGCCTGCGCGCCCACGGGGTCCCGGTCGAACTGCACCTCTACCCGGGCGCCTACCACGCCTTCGACCTGTTCGCCCCCGAGTCGCAACTCGCGGCCACCTTCCAGCAGTCCTGGTTCAACTACCTCGCCCGCCGGTTCCAGGACACATCCACGTCGTGACGCACTCCGACCGGCTCGTATGCCGGTGCAGGCCCCGACCGAAGTCCTCGGTCGGGGCCGGACGGCACGGCCATCGACGAGTGGCTGCCACGACTCGTCAGCGGCCGGGCTTCACGCCCGGGTCATCGTCGGCGAGCACGGCCAGACCGTCACCTACGAACGCGATGTCGCCCGGAACAGCGCCGAAGCCCGTTGCCTAGTCAGATGTGGCTCCACGACAAATGGAGCACGCAGCGCCAGTAGCCACCCCGATGCTGCCGCGAGACCGGCGCGGCATCCCCTTGAAGAAGAGACGAAAGAGAGAAGCACGATGCCCATCATCAACATCGCCGCCTGGGAGGGCACCAGTGACGAGCAGACGCAGGAACTGTTGACTGAGGTCACCGAGACCGTGCACCGCGTCACGAGTATCCCGCGCGACAAGATTCTCGTCCTGTTCCACGCCAACCCGGTCAAGTACTGGGCGCAGGGCGGCGTCCTCGCCTCCGATCCCGACTTCCTCGAAAAGTCGCGTCAGCGCTGAAGTGCATGACCCACGTGGCTTCGTTCACTTCAAACGGTTCTGGCTCAACTTCCGTTTGCGCCGTGAGGCGCTGTTGGTTCGAGTGGAGGTGGAAGACCGTGCGCCACGAGGCGCTGTGATCCGCGTGCGGGTGTGAAACCCGCACCGTTGTCCCGTCGCAGCGGGACGGCAGAAGCAGGGGGCAGTCGGGTCCGGCGAGTCGGCCGGTCCTGATGGAGAGCAGCCCCGACAACGACGGTACGCACCGGAACTATCGGACGGTGCGGGTCCGGCAAGCGAGACGGGAAGGTGGACGCGAGGAACCAGCGGTGTTTAGAGGCCGGCTATCACGGCGCGCCGGGACAGCCACCCGCAGCAGCGCAGCGGCACTTATCGACGGCGAGGGCCCTGCCTACGTCGGCGCGACCAGCTGCGGGCGTGTCTGACCGTCAGTCGCGGGTGAAGCGGCGGAGGGCGCCGCGTAGGCGGTCGAGGAGCAGGGGCTGGGTGCGCGGCGCGGGGTGGCCCGCGGCGACGCGGGTGTCCCGCGCCTGCCGCAGCACGGCGAGGGCCTCGGCCGCCTCGGGACGCTTGCCGGGCGTCTCGTCGCGCATCCGGCGCAGCAGGTCCATGATCTCGGGGGCGACGCCCGCGGCGGCGGCCTCGATGTCCGTGCCGGGGGTGGGGAGCTGCCCGGTGAGGATCTGGAAGGCGATGACCCCGGCCGCGTACACGTCGGAGGCGGGGGTCATCCGGTCGGGCCTGAGCCGGCACTCGGGCGCGACGTAGTGCGTGTCGAGGACGTTGGGCAGCTCGTTGGCGACGGTGTGCTTGCGCGGCCCCGGCTTGGCGTAGTCGAAGCCGGTGAGCACCGCCTGCCCGCTCTCGGTGACGAGCACGCAGGCGGGGCTGAGCGCGCGGTGGATGACCTGGTTGGCGTGGACGTGCGCCAGGCCGCTCAGGATGTCGTCGACCATGTCGAGGCGGGCGGCGGTGGCCGGCATCCGCCCGGCGAGGCGCAGGTGCAGGGCCTGGCCGTGGACGTCGTCGAGGACAAGCACGAACCGGCTCTCGTCGTCGATGGCGAAGAAGTCGCGCGAGCGGGCGACGCACGGATGCGCGGGGATCTTGGCGAGGGCCTGGTAGGCGTTGGCGATCCGCCGCTGCTCGGCGACGCGCTGGTCGCGGTCGGCCAGCGGGTCGGCCTGGTAGACCCGCAGCAGGACGGTCTCGCTGGCCGGGGCGGTGGCGTTGACGGCGCGGTACTCGGTGACCCGGTTGTCGCCGCCGAGCTGCTCCTCGACCTTCCAGTTGCCGAACCTGGGCGGCGCGGTCGAGCGGCGCACGGTGCCGTTCAGCGCTTCGAGGAGCGCGGTGCGGTACGGCGTGGCGTCCGGGCTGCACCCCTGCCGCACGCGGGAGGCGTCGCCCAGCATCCCGACGAGGCCGGGCAGGTTGGTGACGTACCGGGCGTCGCGGCCGCTGGGGTCGACGAGCACGGCGTCGGGGGCGGTCAGCACGACCACGCTGTCGACGTAGACGCGGTCGAGTCCGCGGTGGATGTCGAGGAGCACGCCCTTGAGCGCGCGGGCCGTGCCGCGGAGCTTGGCGACGGGGGAGCCGAACGCCTCGCCGCCCCGCTGGGGGAACCAGCGCGTGCCGGAGACCTCGAAGCGGCCCCGCGCGCCCTTCACGTCGATCACGCACAGCGAGTGGCCGGTGATCACGATCACGTCGACCTCGAACAGGTCGGCGCCGCGTGGCACCTCGATGTTGTGGAGCAGCAGCCAGTCGTCCGGGGCGTTGTCCCTGAGGTGGGCGATGACCCGTCGCTCCGCGTCATTGACGGGGCTTCCGCCACCGACGATCTGAGCCATCTCCCTGTGCCGCCTTTCTCACCCACATTCCCGGAGGTCATCCTTCTGGATACCGGTGCCCACGCGCCAGGCCACATCCAGACTTCATGATCCAGCCTTCATGATCCGGTATCGGTGACCACTGCCGGGTGCCGCGGGTCGTCCACGCGGACGACGATGTCGGCGACGTACGATGGTCTGGCCTCGTGCTCATACCGAGTGTAAGCGGACAGTCGCCATTCGTGTTCGGCGAGGGTGCGTCGAGCGAGCGCCGCCTCGGAAAGCGCGAGGTGGACGGCCAGATCGAACGGCAGGCCACGGCCGAGCAACAGGGCCCCGTCGAGCAGCAGCACGGCGCCGGGCGGCAGGGTGACGTACGCGGCCCGGGTCGCCCGGTCGCGCGCGCTGTCCCACAGGGAGGGCAGCACCCGGCCGGTCCCGCCGGGCGCGAGCGGTCCGAGGACCTCGCGGACCAGCGCTCCGGCGTCCAGCCAGTCGGTGTAGAACGCGTCGGGGTCGGTGCGGCCGAACTCGAGGCGGAGCGAGGCGGGCCGGAGGAAGTCGGCCGCCGAGACCCGCAGCACCTCGCGGCCCCGCAGGCGGAGGGGCGCCACGAGGGCGTCGGCCAGCCGTCCGGGGTCGGCCGCGGGCGCCCCGTCGACGGCGACACGTACCCAGGACTCCTTCGGGCCCGCGGCGATCCGGTCGGCGATCTCCTCGACCAGCAGCGAAGGGGAGACGGGGCGTGCGCGCACACCGTCCACCGTAAGTCCCGCCCGCCTCGACGCATCATGCGGTCACAGGGTGATGAAGGTGAGTCCCCGGCTCTGCAGCACGGGGATGACGGTGGTGAGGGCGCTCAGGGTCTGGGCGCGGTCCCCGCCCCCGTCGTGGCACAGCAGGATGCTGCCCGGCTTGGCGCGCAGCAGCTCGGCCTCGATCGCGCCGGTGCCGGGACGGGACCAGTCACGCGGGTCGATGTCCCAGTCGAGCGGCTGCATGCCGTTCCCGGCGACGGTTTGGAGTATGGAGCTCGACCAGTCGCCTCCTGGCGCGCGGAACAGCCGCGAGGTGACGCCGGTGGTCTTCCAGATCTCGCGGTGGGCACCGGTGATCTCGGCGGTCATCCGCTCGGACGACAGCGAGGCGAAGGGCTGCGGGTGGCTCATCGTGTGGTTGCAGATGGCGTGGCCCGCCGCGGCGATCCGCTTGGCGAGCTCGGGATGTTCGCGGATGGCGTCGCCGACCAGGCAGAAGGTGGCGACCACGTGGTGCTGTGCGAGGAGGTCGAGGACCTTCGGCGTCCACTCGGGGTCGGGCCCGTCGTCGATCGTCAGGGCGATCGAGTTCGGCGGTGCCGCCGGATTGATCTCGTTGATCTGATGGATGGGCTTTCGGGACGGAACGGCGACCGGTGAGAAGACCGGGCTCGGCGAAGGACTCGGCGACGGGCTGGGCGAATTCCGCTTGCGGGCCCGGGGCGTTCGGCCGGGCGCGTTCGCGGCGGGCCGGGTGCCCGGCTCCGACGTGTCCGCGCAGCCCGCCAACGCCCCTTCCACGGCGACCAGAACCGCCAGGTAGATGGCCCGACGTCTCCCCATTTCATCCATATTGTCGTCTTTTCCGGTGCGAGGTCAGCTCAGAGCCAAGACCGTCTCACTTCTCGGGTGCGTGCCATGGGCCGTTCGCGGGAGGTAGCCGGGAAAGAGCCGGGGAACGACTTCGGAGACGAAGGGGGGCGGGGCGATGAGACTGGCGGGTGCCCGCGTGCTGATCACCGGGGCGTCGTCCGGCATCGGGGCCGCCACCGCGCGGGCCATGGCCGCGGCGGGCGCCCGTCTCGTGCTGGCCGGCCGTGACCGGGAGCGGCTCGACGCCGTCGCCGAGGAGACCGGCGGGCTGGCCGTCGCGGGCGACCTCACCGCCGGCGTCGCCGACCTCGCCGAACGCGCGGGCCCGGTGGACGTCATGGTCGGCAACGCGGGCCGGGGGTGGGCGGGGCCGCTGGTGGCCATGCCGTACGGCGTCGCCGAGGAGCTGGTCGCGGCCAACCTGACCGCCCAGGTCGCGCTGACCCGGTCGCTGCTCCCCGGCATGGTGGAGCGCGGCCGGGGTCACCTGGTCTTCGTGTCGTCGATCGCCGGGGCGGTGGGCGTCTGCGACGAGGCCGTCTACGCGGCCACCAAGGCGGCGCTGATCGCCTTCGCCGAGAGCCTGCGGTACGAGGTGCCCGGGATCGGCGTCTCGGTCGTCCTGCCGGGCGTGGTGGACACGCCCTTCTTCGCGCGGAGGGGCGCCGCCTACGCCCGCCGCTGGCCCGCGCCGATCCCGCCGGAGCGGGTCGCCCGAGCCATCGTGGCCGCGGTGGAGCGCGGCCGTGCCGAGTCGTACGCGCCGGGCTGGCTGCGGCTGCCCGCCCGGCTGCGCGGCGCGGCCCCCGGGCCGTTCCGCGCGCTCGCCGGGGTGTTCGGACGGCCGGTCAGCCGCCACGGACGGCCCGGAGCGACTCCTTGAGCGAGGAGAGCGTGGCGAAGACGGCGGTCGGCTCGTACCCGCAGTGCGCCATGCAGTTCGCGCAGCGCGGGTCGCGGCCCCGGCCGTAGGACTCCCAGTCGGTCTCCTCGACCAGCTCCCGGTAGGTCGCCGCGTACCCGTCGGCCATCAGGTAGCAGGGGCGCTGCCAGCCGAACAGCGAGTACGACGGGATGGCCCACGCCGTGCACGGGTAGTCCACCCTGCCTTCGAGGAAGTCGAGGAACAGGGGAGTGTGGTTGAACCGCCACCGCCGCCGGTTCCCCCCGGAGAACGCCTTGCGGAACAGCTCCCGGGTCTCCCGGACGCCGAGGAAGTGCTCCTGGTCCGGCGCCTTCTCGTACGCGTACCCGGGCGAGATCATCATCTGGTCCACCCGGAGGTCGTCGTTGAGGTAGTTGAGCACGTCGATGACCGTCTGCGGGCTGTCGGTGTTGAAGAAGGTGGTGTTCGTGGTGACCCGGAACCCGCGCCGCCGGCACTCCTGAACGGCGGCCACCGCCTCGTCGAACACGCCCTCCTTGCACACCGACGCGTCGTGCCGCTCGCGCAGCCCGTCGATGTGGACCGTCCAGGCGAAGTACGGCGACGGCTCGAACTGGTCGATCTTCTTCGGGATCAGCAGCGCGTTGGTGCAGAGGAAGACGTAGATCTTCCGGGCGACGAGCTGCTGCACCATCTCGGCGATCTGGGGGTGCATGAGGGGCTCTCCGCCCGCGATCGACACCATCGGCGCGCCGCACTCCTCGACGGCGGCGACGGCCTGCTCGACCGGCATCCGGCGTTTGAGCACGTCGGCGGGGTGCTGGATCTTGCCGCATCCCGCGCATTTCAGGTTGCAGGCGAACAGCGGCTCCAGCTCCACGAGGAGCGGAAACTTCGTCCGCCCGCGCAGCCTCTGGCCGAGGATGTAGCCGCCGATGCGCAGGGCCTGGCGGACCGGCATCGTCATCTCGTTCGCACCTCCTTGGGCAGCGTGAACCGGATGGTCTCCTCGGCCACCCGGCGCTCCTCGACGGTCACCGGGCCGAGCCCGCCCAGCGCGGCCACGACCGCGTCCACGAGGGCGGGCGGGGCGGACGCGCCGGCGGTCAGCCCGACCGTGCGGGCCCCCGCGAGCCAGTCCAGGGCGATGTCGCCCGGGCCGTCGACCAGGTGCGCCGGGGCGGCCCGGCCCGCCACCTCGGCCAGCCGGCGGGAGTTGGACGAGTTGGCCGAGCCGACGACGAGCACCAGGTCGGACGCCTCGGCCACCTCGCGTACGGCGTGTTGCCGGTTCGTCGTGGCGTAGCAGATGTCGTCCTTCTGCGGGCCCTCGGCGTCGGGGAACCGCCGCCGGATCGCGGCGGCGATGTCCGCGGCCTCGTCCACGGCGAGGGTGGTCTGCGTCAGGTAGGAGACCCGGCGGCCCTCGGGCAGCCGCGCCACGTCGGCGACGTCCTCGACCAGCACGACGGAGTCGGGGATCTCGCCCAGCGTCCCCTCGACCTCCTCGTGCCCGGCGTGCCCGATCAGCGCCACCAGGTCGCCGCGCGCGGCGAACCTGCGCGCCTCGGCGTGCACCTTCGTCACCAGCGGGCAGGTCGCGTCGATCACCCGCAGCCCGCGCGCCGCCGCCTCATCCCGTACGCCGGGGGACACGCCGTGGGCGGAGAAGACCGTGACGGCCCCCTCGGGCACCTCGTCCAGCTCGTCCACGAAGACGGCCCCGCGTTCCTCCAGATCGCGTACGACGTGCAGGTTGTGCACGATCTGCTTGCGTACGTAGACCGGGGGGCCGTACCGGTCGAGGGCGCGCTCGACGATCTCGATGGCCCGCTCGACCCCGGCGCAGAAGGAGCGCGGCGCGGCGAGCAGCGCGCGGTGCGGTCCGCACGCGGCCGCCCAGCGCGCCAGCACCGGGGCGACCCGTCGCAGCGTGCGGAAGGCCAGCACGCCGCCGCGGATGGTGGCCGGGCGCAGCAGCGGCACCGCGGGGGTGTCCACGATGACCCGCACCGCCGCGAAGGGCCGGCCCGCGGCGGCGGCCGCGACCGGCCCCGACTCCATGTCGACGGCGAGCGCTCCCTCCTCGGCGAGCCGGCGGCGCTCCGCACCGGTCACGATGTGGTCGGAGGTGGCCAGCGGCCCGGCGCGTACGTTGAGCCCGGCGCGGGACAGCTCCCCCGCGAGGAGCGGCGCGGACGGGCAGGGCAGCGTCCGGCCCTCGAACCGGATCTCGCTCGCCACCACCACGTCGCCGGGCCGCAGGCCGTCGTCGAGCGCGCCGCCGAAGCCCGTCACCGCGAGCGCGCCCGCGTCGCGCAGCCGGTCCTCGGCGCGCCCGGCCGGTCCCGGGCCCATCCCGGTCCTGATCACCTCCACGCCCCCGCCGTCGTCGGGCAGGCCCTCGCGTACGGCTCTCGCCTCGATGCCGAGGGCGGTGCAGATGACGGCGTTCACGACAGGGTCGGTCACGGCGAGGCCCCTTCGTCGCCGGCCCGCACGTACCGCCCCAGCGCGCTGACGGGGAAGACGAGCCGGTAAAGGTGGTAGTTGATGTAGAAGTCGCCGGGGAAGCCAGTGCCGGTGAAGTACGGCTCGTCCCAGCCGCCGTCCGGGCGCTGGTTGCCCACCAGCCAGGCCACGCCGCGCTCCACCGCCGGCGAGCGGACCTCCCCGGCGGCGAGCAGGGCGAGGAGCGCCCACGCGGTCTGTGAGGGCGTGGACCTGCCCCGGCCGATCCACGCCGGGTCGCGGTAGGAGCGCATGTCCTCGCCCCAGCCGCCGTCGTCGTTCTGGTGCGCCTCCAGCCAGGAGACCGCGCGCCGCACACACGCGGCGCCCGGCCGCACCCCGGCCGCGACGAGCGCGGGCACCACCGCGCCGGTGCCGTACACGTGGTTGGCGCCCCAGCGGCCGAACCACGACCCGTCGGCCTCCTGGTGGCGCAGCAGCCAGACCACGGCCCGCCGTACGACGTCGGAGGCGGGCTCCTCCACGGCGAGGGCCTCGACGACGTGCGCGGTGACGTCGGCGGAGGGCGGGTCGATGACCGCGCCGAAGTCGCAGAACGGCAGCCGGGTGCACAGCTCGCGCGTGTTGTCCGCGTCGAAGGCGCCGAAGCCGCCGTCCCGCGAGACCATGCCGTTCACCCAGCGCAGGGCGCGGTCGATGGCGGGGCGGGAGTCGGGGTGCTTCACCCGTCGCAGGGCCAGGATCACCTCGGCGGTGTCGTCGATGTCGGGATAGATGTCGTTGTCGAACTCGAACGCCCAGCCGCCCGGCGCGAGCGACGGCCGCCGCACGCTCCAGTCGCCCGGCCCCTTGATCTCCTCACGGAGCACCCAGTCGGCGGCGTTGACGAGGGCGGGATGGTCGCCCGGCATGCCCGCGTCGAGCAGCGCGTTGACCGCGAGGACGGTGTCCCACACCGGGGACTGGCACGCCTCCAGCCTGCGTCCCTGCTCGTCCCTGATGGTGAACCGGTCCAGGCCCTCCAGGCCCTTGCGCATCACCGGGTGGTCCAGGCGGTAGCCGTACAGGTCGAGGGCGATCAGCGAGTACACCCATGGGGGCTGGATGCCACCCCAGGAGCCGTCCAGCTCCTGCCGCGTCACGATCCACTCGACCGCCCGCCGCTCGGCCGCGCGGCGCACCCCGGGGATCGGGAACCGCTCGTACTGGTGCAGCGCGCGGTCGAGCGCGTGGAAGACGCCGTCCCAGCCGGTACGCGGCCCGCGCGGGGCGGGCCGTCCGGTCCGCAGCTCGGCCAGCCCGAACGGCAGCGGCCGCGACGGCCGGCGGGCGCTGACGATGGTGAGGGGCACGATCGTCTGCCGCGCCCAGCACGCGAAGTCGTAGACGTTCAGCGGGAACCAGGGCGGCAGGAAGATCATCTCGGGTGGGAGGACCGGAAGGTCGCGCCACGACCACTGGCCGAACAGAGCCAGCCAGATGCGGGTGAACACCCGGGACGCCTCGATGCCGCCCGAGTCCCGGACGAACGTGGCCGCCGCGCGCATGTGCGCCGCGTCGACCGGGTCGCCGGCCAGCCGCAGCGCCGCGTACGACTCGATCGTGGTGGACAGGTCGCCGGGGCCGTCGTGGAAGTTGGCCCAGGTGCCGTCGTCGCGCTGCTGGGAGCGGATCCAGCGGGCCGCCTCCGCCGTGTCCTCCTCCGTGCGTACGCCGAGGAACTGGCGCAGCAGCAGGTCCTCGGCGTCCATGGTCACGTTGGTCTGCAGCTCGGCCTTCCACCATCCCTCGGGGGCCTGGAGGCCGAGCAGGTGGTCACAGGCGGCGTCGAGGGCGAGCGAGGCGGAGCTGGGTGCGGCGACTGTGGTCATGTCAATGTCCTCGGGACGTCAGGAAATGGGCGATGTCGAGGAACTCGGCGCGTACGGCCGAGGGCATGTCGGCGTCGGCGAGGTGGCGTTCGGCGGCGTCGAGGCGGTGCTTGGCCTCGGTCTCGGCCCAGGACCGCCCGCCCGCCTCCTCCACCAGCGCGGCGGCGTCGCGCAGCTCGGACTCCGAGAGCGGCTCGGCGCCCCCCATCAGGGCGGCGAGCCGCTCGCCCGCGCGGGTGCCGCTGGTGAGCGCGGCGACGATCGGCAGCGACTTCTTGCGGGCCCGCAGGTCCGACAGAACCGGCTTCCCGGTCGCGGACGGGCTGCCCCAGATGCCGAGCAGGTCGTCGGCGAGCTGGAAGGCGAGCCCCGCCTCGGCGCCGAACGAGGCCAGGGCGGCCACCAGCGGCTCCGGCCCGTCCACCGCCATGGCGCCGATCGAGCAGGCGCAGGCCAGCAGCGCGCCGGTCTTCTGCGTGGACATCTGCCGGCACTCGTCGAGGCTCACGTCGGAGCGCCGTTCGAACTCCAGGTCCAGCGCCTGCCCGGCGATCAGCCTCCGGGTGGCCGCGGCCAGGCAGCGGGCCGCGGGGACCCGCCCGGGGCAGCCGTCCTCCAGCAGCACCTCCCCGGCGAGCGAGAGCAGCGCGTCACCGGCGAGGATGGCCGCCGACTGGCCGAAGACGGTCCACGCGGCCGGGCGGTGCCGCCGCATCCGGTCCCCGTCCATGATGTCGTCGTGGAGCAGCGAGAACGCGTGGACGAGCTCGACCGCCGCGGCCGCCGCCAGCGACTCCTCCGCGCCCGCCGCCCGCGCCGACAGCACGGCGAGCG
This sequence comes from Microtetraspora fusca, assembly GCF_001570365.1. Lineage (GTDB taxonomy): Bacteria > Actinomycetota > Actinomycetes > Streptosporangiales > Streptosporangiaceae > Microtetraspora > Microtetraspora fusca. The sequence continues at coordinate 13,166 of NZ_BBYK01000060.1, forward strand.
CCGGCCGCAGCGCCTTGCCCCCGGGCGTGACGGGCCGGCCCTCCGCGTCGGCCCAGCCGAGGTGGTAGGCGGCGACGCGCCGGGTGATCGGGTCGAGCCGGTCCACGGCGTCGCGCAGCACCGGCTCCACCAGACCGCGGGCGACCGCGACGGTCGGCGGGATGACCGCGCTCACCGGGCCGCCCCCGTGGTGAGAGTCCCCGCGTCCAGATGACGCCTGGCCAATCTGGCCGCGTTGAGTCCGCTGCGCACGGCCGCCTCCATCGTGTCGGGCCAGCCCGTGTCGGTCCACGCGCCGGCGAGGAACAGCCCGGGCCACCGGGTGGCGGCCTCGGGGCGGAGCGCGCCGCTGCCGGGCCCCTGGCGGAAGGTGGCGCGACGCTCTCTGGTGACGAAGAAGTCCGTGATCCGGGCTCGCCGCGCGCCGGGGAAGAGCCGTTCCAGCGCGGGGACGAACACCGCGCGCGCCCGCGCGGTCGGCGTGTCGATCCAGCGGTCCGCGGCCGAGACGGAGACCGCGAGGTACTGGCCGTCGCGCAGCCCGGCGACCCGCGTCTTGTCGAACACCCACTGCACCGGCGAGTCCACCACCGCGGCGAACGGCAGGCCGGTGACCCGGCGGTCGTAGACGACGTGGACGTTGACGATCGGGCTGGCCGACAGTCCGCTCCAGCGGGCCCGGTCCGGGGCCGCGTCCAGTGGGACGAGCCCGGCGGCCTGCTCGTGCGGTGTGGCGACGATGACCGCCGACGCCTTCACCCGGGCGCCGTTCACCACGACGACCGGCCCCGGCTCGATCGCGGTGACCTTCGACGACGTCAGTACGGCACCGCCGAGCCGGGTGATGGCGGCCTGCGCGGCCGTGCCGTGCAACTCGCCGAGCGGCACGGTCGGCACGCCGATGTCCGCGGCGTCCGACCGGCCGAACAGCGCGGTGCGGAACACCATCGCCGCCGGCCCGAGCGCGGCGTCGCCGGCGCCCACGTTCAGCGCGGCCACCGCGAACAGCTCCCACAGCGCGCGTCGCGCCGCGTCGCTCTGCCCGTGCGCGGCCAGCCACGTCGCGAGGTCCACCCGGTCGAGCGCGGGATCGGCCGGGTCGAGCCGCCGCAGGGCGAGCGAGCCGCGCACGGCGCGCAGCCGGTCGGCCGGCGCGAGCAGCGGGTACCGCGCCAGCGCCGGCATGAGATGGAACGGCCCCGGCAGGGCGGAGCGCCGCAGCCGCGCCGACCGCCCGTCCGGGGTGAGCACCCGCACGTCGAACCGGGGCTGCACGTCCACCCGGGACGTGCCGCCGAGCCGCTCGAGCAGCCCCCGGTAGGCGGTGCAGCAGCGCAGGAACACGTGTTGCCCGTTGTCCACCGCGAGGCCGTTGCGGGTGAACGAGTGCGTCGCGCCGCCGAGCCGCGGCCGGGCCTCGTACAGCGTCACGGGGAGACCGGCCTCGCCGAGCGCCACCGCGGCGGCGATGCCGGCCAGGCCGCCCCCGACGATCACGACCGGGTCCCGCGTCATCGGCCCGCCCCCGCGAGCGCGCGCGCCGCCACCATGGCCTTCGCCCAGGGCGGCAGCGATAACCGGGCGGTCAGCGCCACGGTCGGGTCGGCCGCGATGCGGTCGAGCAGGCACCGGTAGATGCCCGCCATCGCCGCCGTGCAGGCCGCGCTGCGGGTGTCCAGCGCGGGCAGCAGCCGCATCCCGTCCGCGAACCACTCGCGGGCGCGTACGGCCTCGTACCGGATGAGTGTGACCAGCCGGTGCGGCGGGTCGGTGAACCGGCCGGCGCCGTCGAGGTCCAGCGTGCAGCCGAACCGTTCGAGGTCCTCGATCGGCAGGTAGATCCGCCCGGCCAGCCGGTCCTCGCGCACGTCCCTGAGGATGTTGGTGATCTGAAGCGCGACGCCGAGCGCGTCGGCGAGCGGCGTCGCCGCCTCCGGGTCGTCGGCCCCGAAGACGCCGAGCGAGAGCCGCCCGATCGACCCGGCGACGCACCGGCAGTAGGCGAGCAGCTCGTCGAACCGCGCGTACGTCGTGCCGCGCACGTCGGCGGCGCACCCGTCGATCAGCTCGCCGAACGCGGCGAGCGGCAGCGGGTAGCGTCGCGCGGCGTCGTGCAGCGCGACCAGCACGAGGTCCTCGCTCCCGTCCGCGCGGATGCGCGGCGGGCCGTCCAGCGCCTCCCTGGCCGTGTTCAGCCGGGCCAGTCGCGCGCCCACCGGGCCGTGGCCGTCCGCGATGTCGTCGATCCGGCGGGCGAACGCGTAGACCGCGCTCAGCGCGCGGCGCTTGGGCGCCGGCAGCAGCCGGAGGCCGTAGGAGAAGTTGCGCGCATTCCTTCGCATGATCTGTTCGCAGTGCTGGTACGCCTCAGGGACGCCCACGGCCCAACCCCCTTCTCGCCAGGATGCGCAGCCACCCCGCGGCGAGGCGGGTGCCGCGGGGCCGTACGGCGCGGCCGAGGACGTCGTAGCCGGCCTGGCGCAGCGCGGCGATCGTGGCGTGGCCCCCGGCGAGGTAGCCCGAGATGGCGAGGCGGGCCAGGCCGCGCACCGAGGCGACCAAGGGGTCGCCCTCGTGGAGCAGTCGCTCGGCCCGGTCGGTCTGCAACGCCACCACGTTGCGCAGCCGGCCGGGTGTGCTCGCCCGGGAGAGGTCGGCCTCCGTGCAGCCGAACCGCTGGAGGTCCTCCTTGGGCAGGTAGATCCGGCCCCGCGTGTAGTCCTCGCCGACGTCCTGGCAGTGCTCGATGATCTGCAGCGCCGTGCAGATCCGGTCGGAGAGGTCCAGCCGGTCGGGGGCGGCCAGGCCGAACACGTGCAGCACGATGTGGCCGACCGGGTTCGCGGACAGCTCGCAGTAGTCGAGCAGCTCCTCGAACGTGGCGTACCGGGTGACCGTCTGGTCGCGCCGGTTCGCCTCGACGAGCCGGTGGAACGGCGCCGCGGGGATGGAGCAGGTTTCGACCGTCTCCTCCAGCTCCCGTACGGCGGGCAGGTAGGGGGTGTGCCCGGTGTAGAGGCGGTGCAGGTCGGACTCCACGGTGTCGAGCAGGCGCAGCGGATCGCCGTTCCCGGGCTCGTCGCCGATGTCGTCGACGAACCGCGCGAAGCCGTACACCGCGAGGAGGTGACGGCGATAACCGCGCGGCAGCAGCCGGGACGCGACCGGGAAGTTTTCCCGGCGCGCTTTGAGTGCGACGTCTCGTGCGTCGTCTCCCCCCGATGACATAAATTGAGGCTGTCCGTCGTGGGCGGCCATAAACGCGGACTCTCGGGTCATTGGGGTTTGCCGGGCATGAGCTGGGCGAATATTTGTTGTCCGGATCCGCCGCCGTTTTTCTGACAATTCACCGGCGATTTATTTGCCCGGCCTGTTGTTTCGAATTGCCGGGGTGGGAGGGAATCCGCCGTGCGATATGCCGTGGTCCCGCAGGGGCCCGACCCGCAGGCCGGCCGTCCGGCAGGCCGCGACCAGCCGGGGCAGCGCGCCCAGCGCCGACCGCCAGCAGCCCGGCGCCGCGGTGTGGTCGGTGTCGTGCAGCAGGAGGGTGGCGCCGCCGCGCAGCCCGGGGGCCAGGGCGGCCACCACGGAGTCCGGGCTGGCCGTGGGCGTCCAGTCCCGGCCCCACGCGGTCCACAGCACCGGCCGCAGCCCCAGGAGCCGGGCCGCGACCAGCGTCTCGGCGCTGAGCGCGCCGTACGGCGGCCGGTACCAGGCGGGAGCCGTCCCCGTCACGGCCGCGACCAGTTCGGCGGCCCGGGCCAGCTCGACCGTCATGCGGCCCGGCCGGGCGAGCAGCGCGTTGTCGTGGCGCCACCCGTGGACGGCGATCTCGTGGCCGTGCTCGGCGATGCGACGGCCGAGCCCGGGATGGCGGTCGAGCATCTCGCCGAGCACGAAGAACGTCGCCCGGCAGCCGAGCCGCTCCAGCTCGTCCAGGAAGCGTGGCGTGGAGCGCGGGTCGGGGCCGTCGTCGAAGGTCAGCGCCACGTGACCGTGCGCGCCGTCGCCGGCCAGGCGGGGCGTCAGCCGTCGTACGGTGCGCAGCCAGGTGGCGGCGGGGCCGGCGTGCAGCAGGGCCAGCCCGGCCAGGGCGGCCACTCCGCGGGTTCTAATCCTCACCTTTCTCCTGTTTCCCGCGTTTTGCCAGGTCACGCCGCCGGGGGTCCGGCGGGAGAGGTACGGCGATGCCGGCCCGGCGCGCGGTCCTGATCCTCAGCGCGAGCATGGGCGCGGGGCACGACGCCGCCGCGGCCGAGCTGGTCCGGCGGCTCGTCGCGCGGGGCGTGGACGCCGAGGTGGCCGACGTGCTCGACCTGCTGCCGCTGCGGCTGGGGCCGGCGCTACGCGGCGGGTACGGCTGGATGATGCGCTCGGCTCCGTGGGCGTATGAGCTGATCTACCGGGCCTTCTTCGTGCCGCGCGGCGGGCCCGGGGGCGTGTCTCCCATGACCGCGCTGGTCGCGGCCCGGCTGCGGCGGCTGCTACGGAGCCGGAGGCCGGACGAGGTCGTGTCGGCGTTCCACCTCGCCGCGCAGGCGGCCGGGCACCTGCGGGCCCGCGGCCTGCTGCCGGTGCCGAGCACCGTGCTGCTCACCGACTTCGCGGCACACCGGCTCTGGCTGCATGCGGGGAACGACCGGTATCTCTGCCCCGACCCGGCGAGCGCGCGTGCGGTGCGGGCGGTGACCGGTCGGCCCGCCCACTGGCACGCCCCGCTCGTCCGGGCGGAGTTCCTGGAGCGCACGGCCGCGGCTCCGGGGGACGGGCGCACAGTGCTGGTGTCCGCGGGGGCCTGGGGGGTGGGCGGCGTCGAGCGGACGGCCCGGATCCTGGCCCACTCCGGCCGCTACGCGCCCGTCGTCCTGTGCGGCCGCAACGACGAACTGCGCCGCCGCCTCGCCCGCCGTCTGGGACGGTCGGCGACCGCGCTCGGCTGGTGCGCCGACATGCCCGGCCTGCTGGCCGGGGCGTACGCGCTGGTGGACAACGCGGCCGGGCTGACCTGCCGGGAGGCGATGGCGGCGGGGGTGCCGGTGGTCTCCTTCCTGCCGATCCCGGGGCACGGGCGGGACGGCGCGCTGGCGATGGCGCAGGCCGGGCTGAGCGTGTACGCCCAGGACGCCGGGGAACTGCTCGCCGCGCTCGACCGGATCGGGACGCCGGGCGGGCGGGAGCGGCACGCGGCCGCCGCCGCGGCGCTGTTCGCCGCCGCTCCCGCCGAGTCGTTCTTCACTCCGGCCGTGCCATCAGGTCTCCCTGGCGGATCTGCGGCGACTGGGCCAGCTTGACGCTGCCGTAGAAGATCAGGCCGATGCCGACCAGCTCGGCCACGATCCAGGCGCCCAGCCGGATGGTCTCGCCGAAGAGCGCGACGCCGAGCCCGATGCTCGCCACGGGGTCGGAGACGTTGAGGGTCGGCTGGACGACGACGAGGTTGCCGCTCTGCAGGGCGTTCTGCAGCAGGAAGACGCTGAACACGCCGACCGCCACCATGGCGTACACCGGCCACGTGGTCAGCAGATGGGCCGCCTCGGAGTCGAAGAGGCGGGTGCTCTCCTTCATCAGCGCCGCGGTGAAGGCGAAGCCGAGGCCGGAGGCGATCCCGAGCAGGGCCGCTCGCTGGGCGCCCCGGGTGATCTTGGCCGTCGCGATGAGGTACGCCAGGATGGCGCCGCACACCACTGTGACGATGATCCAGTCGGCGGTCTCCGGAGACCGGGTCCCGTGCCCGGGGCTCGCCGAGGCGAGCAGGACCCCCAGCCCGACGGTGACGGCGATGAGGGCCCGCCACAGGCTCCAGGTCAGCTTGATCCGGTACATCAACCAGATGATCACCATGGTGAACGGCAGCTCCGTGATGAGCAGCGGTTGGACCAGCGCGAGCGTCCCGAAGTTGAGGGCGCTCGCCTGGAGGAGGAAGCCGCCGATCAAGGCGACGATGCCGCCCAGCCAGACCGGTTTGCGCATCATGTCCCACAGCAGCGTCAGCTTGAAGGCGTCGCTCTGGGGCGCGGTGCGCGCCGCCCGGCGCTGCAACACCGAGGAGAGGGCGTTGCAGGCCGCCGCGAGTACGGCCAGGAGCACCGCGATCACCGGCGCCCGGCCTTCAGGGGGTCGCGCTGTCCGTCGATGGTGGTCATAGGCCCGAGCATCGGGGAACTCGAAGCCCGCGCAAGCGTTCCACGCCGGTCAGGGCGGGGCCGCGACCCGGCCTTGCCTGCCGCTTGGCCGATCTTCCCCTGGCCCGATCGTTGGTAGCTAGGTTAGCCTAAGCAAAGTTAGGCATGCCTAAGTTGATGGAGGCTCCATGACCGTCGCCTATCGGCCGTTCCGCCTGCACGTCGCCCGTACCGAGCGGCTCAGCCCGACCTTCGTGCGGGTCACGTTCGCGGGTGATGACCTGTCCGGGTTCGGGCACGACGGGTACGACCAGCGGGTCAAGGTCGTGGTGCCGCTGCCGGAGGCCGGGCTGGACGCCTTCCCCACCGGGCCTGACTGGTTCCCGATCTGGCGTGACCTGCCGGAAGACAGGAAGAACCCGATCCGCACCTACACCGTGCGTGCCCTGCGCGAGGTCCCGGGCCGGCGCCGCGAGCTGGACATCGACTTCGCGCTGCACGGGCCCGTGGGGGTCGCCTCCCGATGGGCGGCGCAGGCGTGTCCGGGCAGCCCCGTGGTCATCGTCGGCCCCGACGCGCGGCACTCCGGCCCGCCGATCGGGGTCGAGTGGGCGCCTCCGGCCGGCGCGACCCGGCTGCTGCTGGCCGGGGACGAGACCGCCGTGCCCGCCGTCTCCGCGATCGCCGAGACTTTGGGCGACTCCGCCGCCGCCCGGGTGCTCCTGGAGGTGCCCGAGCCCGACGACGTCCTCGATCTGCGTGTCACGCCGAACGTCGAGGTCACCTGGCTGCCCCGCGGTACGGCGCCGCACGGCGAGCTGCTGATCCCCGCCGTGCGTGACGCCGTACGGGCGTTCGGGCTCGCGGCGGGCGGGCCGGAGCGGGGTGAGGAGCCCGACGACGAGTCCTCCGAGCTCCTCTGGGACGTGCCCGAGCGGGCGTCCGGCGGCTTCTACGCCTGGCTGGCCGGCGAGATGGGCGTGGTCCGCGAGCTGCGCCGTCACCTCGTGCGGGAGCTGGGCGTGGACCGCTCGTGCGTCGCCTTCATGGGCTACTGGCGGCAGGGGGCGCCCGAACACCAGTGAGCCCATTGCTATGTTCCTTCTGATCTGATCCGCACCGTTTAGTGTGGTTCGGGTGGAGGGGACGGGCATACGGCAGGGAGCGTGACGGGTGCGGGCGAGTTTGCGGGCCCGCGTGCGGTACTGGTTCGACGGCACGATGGACCGGGGCACACCCGCGCTGATCGGCTGGCTGGGGCTCGCCTCGGTCGCCTTGATCGCGGTGGTCACGGTCCTGGTCGTGGTCTTCACCGACGAGGACGCCGAGGACAACAACGGCTGGATCGGCGTGGCCTGGATGAGCTTGCTGCGCACGCTCGACCCCGGCACGATGGGCGGCGACACCGGCAGCCCGGTCTTCCTCGGCCTGATGCTCGCCGTCACGGTCGGCGGCATCTTCATCGTCAGCGCCCTCATCGGTGTGCTCACCACCGGCCTGCACGCGCGGATCGCCGAGCTGCGCAAGGGCCGCTCCCAGCTCATCGAGCGCGGGCACACGATCATCCTGGGCTGGTCGGAGCAGGTCTTCACCGTGATCGGCGAGCTGGTGACGGCCAACCAGAGCGCCCGCCGCTCATGCGTGGTGGTCCTCGCCGACCGTGACAAGGTCGCGATGGAGGACCAGATCCGGATGTGGGTGCCCGACACCGGCCACACCCGGGTCATCTGCCGCTCCGGCAACCCCCTCAAGAAGGCGGACCTCGAACTCGTCAGCCCGGACACGGCGAAAGCGATCATGGTGCTGCCGCCGCAGGTCGAGGACGCCGACATCGACGTCATCAAGGTCCTGCTGCTGCTGAACAACCGGCCCTGGCGCAGCACCCGCCCGCACATCGTGGCCGCCGTCCAGGACTCCCAGAACCTCCCGGCGGCCCGGCTCGCCGCCGGCGATTCGGCGCTCGTGATCGACGCCGACGACATCACGGTCCGCATGGTCGTCCAGTCGCACCGCCAGGCCGGCCTGTCCACGGTCTGCACCGACCTGCTCGACTTCGCCGGGAACGAGATCTACTTCCGGCCCGAGCCCGCCCTGGTCGGCAGCAAGTACGGCGACGTGCTCAACGCGTACGAGCTGGGGGTGCCGATCGGGGTGCACAAGGCGGACGGGCCGGTGATGGTCAACCCGCCGGCGGACACCCCGATCGAGCACGGCGACAGCATGATCGTGGTCGCCGAGGACGACCTGCTCATCCGCCTGGCCGACCGGCCGCACCCCGTCGTCGAGGACGCGATCACCACCGCCCCCGAGCGGGAGCCGGTGCCGGACCGCACGCTGCTGATCGGCTGGAACGCCCGTGCCGTCAAGATCATCGATCTGCTGGACCGGCTGGCCCCACCCGGCTCGGTGGTGGACGTCGCCGCGCCCCGCCGACCCGCGCACGCGGTGGAGAGCGAACGGCAGAACCTGGTGGTCGGCTACAAGATGTGCGAGCCGACCAGCAGACGATCGCTGGAGACGCTCGACCTCGGGTCGTACCAGCACATCGTGGTGCTCTCGAACGACGGGGTCGATCCGGATCATGCCGACGACCGCACGCTGGTCACGCTGCTCCACCTGCGCGACATCGAGGTGCGGCTGGGCGATCCGTACTCGATCGTCACGGAGATGAACGACGACAACAACCGCGAGATCGCCCAGGTCACCAAGGCGGACGACTTCATCGTCAGCAGCAAGCTGATCTGCCTGCTGCTGACCCAGCTCGCCGAGAACCGCGACCTGTACGCGGTCTTCGCCGACCTGTTCGACCCGGCGGGGTCGGAGATCTACCTCAAACCCGCCCCGGACTACGTGCGGCCGGGCGTGGAGGCGAACTTCGCGACCGTCATCGAGTCGGCGCGGCGCAGGGGAGAGGTCGCGATCGGATACCGCCGGGGCCGGCACAGCGACGAGCCGCCCGCCTACGGCGTGATGCTCAACCCGCCCAAGTGCGCGCCGCTGGTCCTGGGCGAGGGCGATCTCGTCATCGTCGTCGCCGAGGACTGAATCACGGCGCCGGGCGTCAGCTCCGGACCATCGCGATCAGCCGGTCGAGCACGTCCCCGCCCGAGGCGGCGAGCCCGTCGTGCGCGTGCTCGTTGGTGATCCAGTGGGTCAGCCCGCGCACCATGCCCGCCGTACGCAGGGAGTGGTCGCGCTCCACGTACATGTCGTCGTGGTAGATCGCCGCGGACACCGGGACGGTGTTGGCGGCCAGCCGGTCCAGGTCGTACAGGGGCGGCCAGGGCCGGTGGGCGGCCAGCGCCTCGGCGCACTCGCGCAGCGGGACCAGCACCGGGTCCTCGTCGAAGAACCACGGGAAGATCATCTCTCCGAAGAACCGGACCGGCCCGCCGCGTTCGAGGTCGAACTCGGGGAACTCGCCGAGCGCGTGGTGCGCGGCCCAGCCGGACGCCTCGCCCTGGCAGTAGATCGCCTCGTGGAGCAGCGCGTACAGCGGGCGCTCGGCGTAGGAGACCATCGCGTCCACCCGGCGCAGGAACGCGTCCGACAGCTCCTTCTCGGTCGCGAACGCCTCCTCCAGCACGTGGTGCAGCGCGTCGAACCTGGACTGCGCGCCGAAGGCGAGGCCGAGCGTCTGGAAGCGCCGCGGGGTCAGCCGGTCGCCGCCGGGCAGGAACTCCTCGTGCCACCGCAGGTGGTCGGCGACCCGGCGCGCGACGTCGAGGTCGCCCGGATAGCGGGCGAAATACTGTTCGTTGTGAGCGAGGACGCGCGGGTAGGCGGCCCGGTACACCTCGGCCGGGCTCGCGGTCAGCGACGGCAGGCCACCCGCGATCATGACCTCGCGCAGCCCCTCGGGGGCCAGCGACAGGTAGGTCAGCGCGCAGAACCCGCCGTAGCTCTGGCCGAGTACGCTCCAGGGGCGGTCGCCGACGAGGTGGGCGCGCAGCACTTCGGCGTCCCGGACGATGGAGTCGGCGCGGAAGTGGCGCAGGTAGGCCGCCGGGTCCTCGATCTCGGTGAGCGTCTTGCGGTTGGCGGGGGTGCTGCGCCCGGTGCCCCGCTGGTCGAGCAGCAGAACGCGGTACTCGCGTAGGGCCCGGTCCAGCCATCCGACGGGCCCGCGCGGGGCGCTGTGCCCGGGGCCCCCTTCGAGGTAGAGGAGCCACGGCAGGTCCTCGGCCCTGCGGTCCGCCGCGACGACCTCGCGCGCGAACACCTCGATCGAGGCGCCGTCCGGCCGGTCGTGGTCGAGCGGGACGGTGATCGTGTGCTCGGTGAAGGCGAGACCGGAACGGCGGTAGCTCACTGACATGGGTCCTCTTCGCGTCGGGATCACCGTGAACTGTGCGCCACGGATGAGGCCCACGTCTTATCCCATCCATCTATAAATCTGGCGTTATGCCGCGGTGTGGTCAGAGCAGGCCGAGCACGTCCTGTTCGCCGCGGCTCTCGATGACCTTGTTGATGGCGTCCACCATCTCCTGGCGGCTGTAGCTGCGGTCGGGCATCTCGTTCAGATGCGCCAGCATGTCGGCCGGCAGGCTCACCCGGGCGGACGCCGAGGCGTAGACCTCGCGGCGGGTGGCCCGCTCACGGTCGTGGAAGACCTCGTCCAGGACCTTCCGCATCTCCTCAAGCGCCGCACGCTCAACCATGGCCACCCCTCCTCGGATCGCATCCAGCGCCACTACCCGCACAGGCCCGCGCCACGCGCGTGCGGGGCTCAGTAGGACTTCAGGGAGATCGAGGTCGCGGCCTCGTGGATCTTGGCCGTCACGCGCTCGGCCATGCCGGAGGAGCCGGGCAGGTGGGGCAGCAGGCGCAGCATGAACATCTGGAACCGCATCTGGAGCGCCGACTTCATGACCATCCCCTTGAGGTTGCTCTCGGCCAGGGCCTGGTTGGCCGCGACGAAGGGCCGCAGCTCGCGCTCGTACGCGGCGAAGGCGGCGGCGTGGTCGCCGGACGCGGCGGCCAGCTCCCCGGCCAGCACGTACGCGCCGACGAGGGAGAGGCTGGTGCCCTGCCCGGAGGCCGGAGACGCGCAGTAGGCGGCGTCGCCCACCAGGACGACCCGTCCCTTGGACCAGGAGTCCATGTCGACCTGGCTGAGCGAGTCGAAGTAGAAGTCGGGCGCGTCCGCCATGGCGTCGAGCAGCCGGGGCACCTCCCAGCCGTGGCCGGCGAACCGCTCGGCGACCGCCTTCTTCTGGCCCTCGACGTCGTGCCGGTCGGTGGCGAGGCCGTCCGAGGCGAAGAGGAACATCGCGCGGGCGTCGGCGTCGCGGGCCGTGGCGTACGTGAGGGCGGACGCCCCGGGCTCGGCGCGGCCCATCTCGGTGCGGTCCAGGTTCAGGTGGTTGGGCACCGTGAAGATCGAGATGTGGTGGCCGAGGTCGCGGGTGAACCGGCTCTCCTCGCCGAAGGCCAGCCGGCGCACGTTCGAGTGCAGCCCGTCGGCGCCCACGACGAGGTCGAACACGCGTGACGGGCCGCGCTCGAAGGTGACGAGCACGCCGTCCCCGGTCTCGGTCAGCGAGGTGATCGAGTCGTCGAAGATGTACTCCACGCTGTCGGCGGTCGCCTCGTGGAGGAGGCGGCCGAGGTCGCCGCGCATGATCTCGATGTCGTCGTTCTCTCGGCCGCCGAACAGCGCGGCGTCCATGCTGGCGAGCCGCTTGCCGTGGGCGTCCACGAAGTGGGCGACCTTCATGTCCGTGCTGAGCGCCTCGATCCGCGGCAGCAGGCCCATCCGCTTCACCACGTCGAGGGCGGCGCCCCGGATGTCGATCTTGTAGCCGCCGCCGCGGAGGGCGGGGGCGCGCTCGACGACCGTCGGCGCGAAGCCGTACTCGCTGAGCCAGTACGCGAGCGTCGGGCCGGCGATGCTCGCGCCGGAGATAAGGACCGTCTTCACGGGGACTCCTCAGGGGATTCGGTGGGGGCCAACGTGATCGACTGTACAAGTGTCTCAGATGAATGTCTAGTACAAGTGTCTCAGACACTGAGGTAGGCTGATCGGCATGGGAAATCGCGAAGATCTGCTCGCCGGAGCCAAGCGCTGCCTCTACGAGAAGGGGTACACGCGCACCACCGCGCGCGACATCGCGGCGGCGTCCGGCACCAGCCTGGCCTCCATCGGCTATCACTTCCGGTCCACGAAGGCCCTGCTCCACGAGGCGCTCGTCGACATCATGCGCGAGTGGGGCGACGAGCTGGAGCGGGCGCTCGGCGCGGACACCGGCATGCACCCCGGCTCGCAGGAGCGGTTCGAGGCGATCTGGGAGCGGGTGGTCGGCTCGTTCACCGATCGGAGGCCATTGTGGGCCACCCAGTTCGAGGTGATCACGCAGCTCGACCACCTGCCGGAGATGCGCGAGGCGTTCGGCGCCGGCCTGGAGGAGGCGCGGTACGGCCTCGCCGAGATCTTCGACTCGGACGGCGACCCCGAGACGCTGCGCGTGACGGGCCGGCTCTACCAGACGCTGCTCAGCGGCCTGCTGTCGCAGTGGCTGATCGACCCCGAGCACGCGCCCACCGGCCGCGATCTCGCCGAGGCCATCAAAGCCGTCGCCGCGGGCTTCGATCGCTGAGGCCGTCCGTTTGAACCCGCGCAGCCCGGTTAGCCGTAGCGCACGCGTAAGGGAAACGGTGCGAGCGTGGGCCGCCACCTCGCCGCCGGGGCGCTCGCCGGAGCCGCGGGGACCACGGTGCTCAACGCCATCGGCTACCTCGACATGGCCGTGCGCGGCCGCCCGGCCAGCGAGATCCCCGAGCGTGCGGTGGACGTGATCGCCGACCGCCTGCACGCCGATCTCGGTGAGGGCGAGACCGCGCACAACAGGCAGCAGGGCCTCGGGCCCATGCTCGGCGTCCTGCTTCTGCCGGGGGCGAGCCCGGAACGCACCCGGGCCCGCGCCGCCGACCCGGCGTGGGTCGCGATGCTCGCCAACACCGCCCGGACGCAGGCCGTACGGGTGCCGTCCCTCGGGATCACGGCGGTCAACTTCTGGAACGACGGGACGACCGGCGGCCTGACCGCCTCCGCGCCGTGCGCGGTCCTCGTCAGGGAGCGTGGTGACGGCACCGCCGCGCTGACCGTCTCCGACCCCCGCTGCGACCTGGACGAGCTGACCCTGACCTGGGACCGGCCGGTGGCCGGGGTGCTCGATCGCCATCCGCTCCTGGACGGCGCGGCGACCGGAGCCCGGCTCGCCCTCCGCTTCGGGCGGCTGGCCGATCTGGACGGCGGCTCCGTCACCGTGACCGTACGCCTCGCGGACCGTGTCTGATTGCGCTCGCTTCGCACGCGCGGGCTCGGGGCGCCTTCAGTCGGTGTCTTCCCTCGTCGCTCGGGGTCGCTCGTTCCTCGCTCCCCGCTCGCTCCTCAGTCCAGACACGGCCGCGCCCCTCGCGGGTGAGTGGTTGAGCCATAGGTGCGGGTCCTTTATAGATCGTTTCGTGATAGAAGAGCACGCACATCTGATGTCTCTTCTTGGGGTATTCGTGAAGAAGCTCGCACGACGTGCCGCGGCGCAGACGCTCGCCGCCGCCTTCCTCCTTACCGCCTTCGCCGGCCCGGCCCGCGCCGACGCGCGGGACGCCGACGCCGCGATCGCCCAGGAGTGGCAGACCACGTGGGACACCTACCACTTCTCCGACACCACGCCGCCCGCCGAGGGTTCCGGGCGCAGCCGGGTCACGACCAGCATCTCCGTCGAGATCAACGCGCCCGCCGCTCGCGTCTTCCCGGCGTACTCCAACTTCAACAACCACATCGGCATGAACCCGTTCCTGCGCCGGGTCGTCACCCACAAGGACTGGCGTAGCGCGTGGACCCGTTACGTCAACCTCACCGCCATCGAGGAGATCCCGTACGAGGGAACGGTGGTCGTCAGCAAGACCCACGCGCAGCAGCGCCTCCATGAGAACGAGCTCTACTACGAGACGGACAGCTGGTCCTTCCCCGGCGTCGTCACCCACCAGAAGATCGTTTTCACCCCGCTGAAGGGCGGCAAGACCCAGGTCACCGAGCGGCTCACCTTCGAGGCGGACAACGACATGATCGACTTCGCCGCCACGAACGGCGTCGCCGCCCACCAGCAGCTGCAAGGGGCTCTCAAGCAGGCGATCGAGAGCGGCGCGCTCTGATCCGCGCCACCGCTGACGCCGGACCGCTCCGGCGTCAGCGGGGTCACCAGGCGAGGCCGGTCACCTGCGTCGCTCCCCGCCACACGCGCTGCTGCGGCAGGCCCAGCGACGGCGGGTCGATCGGATAGCCGCCGGTCGCCGGCGTCGCCGTTCCCGGCGCGGGGCGCAGGTCCACGCGGAACAACTCGTACATGGTGGAGGTCTCGTCCGGAGCGCCGTACGCGCACACCTGCTTGTTCACGGAGACCAGCAGGTGACGCCCGGAGGGGTCCACGGTGAAGGCGTCGATGGCGCCACAGGGAAGGTCGAAGGCGCTGCCGGTCGGTTTCTTCGCGGGCGGTTCGACGATGACGATCCGCTGGTCGACGCCGCGGCCGAACCCGCCCTGGGAGACCGCCATCCGAGTCTCACCAGTGAGGCTGAGCCCGGTGCCCTCCTCGAAGACGTTCATCACGAAGAGCGTCGCGGCAGCGTGCAGGTCCGATCCCGGTCGGCTGACGTCGAGCGCGAGCAACCGGGCGGCGTGGGCGGGCGGCGGCCACCCCCGGAACACGAGGGTGTCCGCGCCCCGCCAGTGCAGGCCGAGGCTCCCCTCGCCGAAGGGGCCGATGCCCTCCCCGCCGGATGCGGACCACTCCAGCCGCCTGTCGACCAGGCCGACCGCCGTCGTGGCGATCTTGATCGAGTCGGCGGGGTCGCCCACGACGCGTGAGTAGGCGATCCGGCCCTCCGGCGAGGCGGCCAGGTCCTTGATCATCCCCTCGAAATCGCCGCCGACCTGTTCGCCGATCGTCGCCTGGCCGTCCCCGTCCAGGACGATCCGGTAGATCCGCGACGACCGGTCTCCCATGGCGCCGTCGCCCGGGGTCGTGACGGCCGCGAGGTAGGTCCCGGGCACGGTGTCCCTGGCGACGGCCGTGTACTGGTAGAACTCCCGGTCGGGCGCGCCGACGACGTCCGGATCGCCGCCTTCGACGAGGTCGAGCACGGCCAGCCGGTCCCCGATCCTCGCCAGGACGTACCGGGGGGTGCCGTCGGTGGCGAGGACCCGCGCCGGCTCGGGCTCCGGCGCGAGCCGTACGGCGGCCAGCACCGCACCGGCACCGAGGACGGTCACCCCGGCGAGCACGGCGACGATCCGCCACGGCACCGCGCGGCCCGGCCGCGAGGTCGCGAGCCGGATCCCGGTCCACGCGCCGACCAGGACGAGGATCGCGGGGGTGAAGGTGAACAGCACATCCCAGGGTGTGACGTCGAGGGTCGCGGGGTCCACCGTGCATCGCGCGCCTTCCGGGAGCGGGTTCAGCGCCTCTTGCACCTGCCGCAGCGCGTACTGCAGGGCCACCAGCCCGGTCGCGGCGAACGCGGCCCAGGCGTGGACGCGCGGACGGCCGGCGCCCCGGCTCGCGACCAGCCAGAGGCAGAGCAGCAGCGCGACCGGGACCGCCGGATCCAGGAACGCGCCGACGACCCACAGCCGGTCCGACAGCTCCAGTTTCCAGTCGGGGGTCGGCTCCGCGTAGCCCGACCAGCCGCAGCTGATCACTTCCGCGAGATCGAGGGACGGGACGAGTATGGACAGCCACAACCAGGCGTAGTCCCAGACGGTCAGCAGGGCGGCCAGCGACCACCAGAACAGCGGGTACGCCTGGCGGGCGGGGAGGACGGACGCGGAGGGGGACAACCGGCTTCCCGAGGTCGGTTCCGATATCGGCCGGATGATCGTGACGGTCCGCCTCGCCCGGGTCAAATCGCGGGGTCGGGCGCGAGGCGGGGGTGCCCCGCCTCGCGCCCGAC
>NZ_BBYK01000060.1:29670-142359 GCF_001570365.1 Microtetraspora fusca
CCCCCGCCCCGCGCCCGACGGTGTCACCTCACGTGCGTGACGTACGGCGGCGGCGCAGCTCGCCCAGCGTCAGCGCGGCGGCGACGAGCCCGGCCCCGGCCGCGAGCCACCCCGCGGCGCCGCGCGAGGGCTGCGGCGCGGCGGGCGCGCCGGACGACAGGCCGTAGCCGCCCGCGGCGCCGTCGCGGTCGTAGGCCGATCCGGGCAGCTTGTCCGCGTAGCGTCCCTGGACCAGGCGCTGGAAGTCGGCGACCGGAAGGCCCGCCGGGCCGATCGACGTGGTCGCCTCGGGGTTGAGCGGGACGACCAGGCCGTCGCGCAGCGCGTACCAGGCGTTCACCTGGGGCTCGCGGAAGACCGTGCCCGGCTGGGTGGCGTACGCCTGCTCGTCGTCGCCGCTCGCGATGTTGCTGACCGCCCACCCTCCGGTGCGCGTACGGGTGGTCCAGACGGAGGCGGTCTGGCCGTCCGGCGCGGTGGCGCGGGTGGCCAGGAAGGCGAAGCGGGCGATCTGCGCGGACTGCCCGGTGACGAAGGCGGGATTGAGGTCGTACACGGGGACGGGCTGCTCACCCACCCGCGCGGAGACGGACGGGGAGTCCGCGGCCGCGACGGACGTGTCGGCCGCCGGGCGGCCCTTGGTGGCGAAGAACTTGCCGAGCGTCACCCGGGCGCCGGCGGCGGCGGAACGGGCGGCCGCGAGGTCGGCGGCGGTGGGCGGGGCGGGGTCGGCGGCCACGGCCGCCGGGTCGGGGGCGGCGAACGCCGTGCCGGTGAAGAGAGCGAAGGCGAGGGCGGTGAGAACGGTGAGTCGCTTCATGTCAGGCCCCGATGTAGTCGAGCGAGTGGGTCCAGAAGAAGGAGCCGTTGGAGACGTAGTAGTCGTAGGTCGTCCAGTTGTAGCGCGTGCTCGACGGCCACGGGTTGCTCCAGTAGACGAGGGACTGGCTCTTGTCGTATCCGTAGAGGACCTCCATGTGGCCGCCGCCGGAGGTCCACTGGATCCGGGCCATGATCGGCCGGTCGGCGTCGATCTCCCTGACGATCGCCGCGTAGGTCAGATAACCCGACACGTAGTTCCCGGGGCTGATGCCGATCTTCCGGAAGGCGTTCTGGTCGTTGGCCAGCGTGGCCTGGTTGTTGGGGCAGGCCGAGTCGGCGGCCCGGTTGAAGGCCAGGTTGCAGAACTGGTTCTGGGAGAGGTCGTAGCCGTACCAGGCCGCGACCGAGTTGCCGGTCGCCGCCCAGCACCAGTTGGAGTACTGCTGGGCCTGCTGGGTGAAGTCGAGCCTGCGCCAGGTCCAGGCGTGGGCCGGGCTCGTGATCGCGAGCGACGCGATCGCGGCCAGGGCCAGGGCGACCGCGAGACGGAACAGCTTCCGCATGAATGCTCCTTGCGGTTGGGGGGTGTTGCAAGGCATCGTGCGGAGCTCGCGAAAGCCGTACAAGGTGGGCAAATCGCCGGGCGATCTCACTGTGAAATCCCGGCGTACGTCACCTGGCGCAGGAGTGAAAATCTGTGAATATTCACGTATGCCCGAGTTTCACGTCGCGCTCCGGACGGCCGTAGAGGCCCGCGGGCTCACTCTCGAACGGCTGCGTCACCGGTTGGAGGAGCGCGGGCTGCGGGTGGGCGTGAGCAGCCTCAGCTACTGGCAGTCCGGGTTGCGCCGTCCGGAGAGGCCGGAGTCGATCAAGGCCGTGGCGGCGTTGGAGGAGATCCTCGCCCTGCCGCCGACCTCGCTCACCTCGCTGCTCCGGCCGCGCCGCCGCGGGCCCGCGCCGTACGCGGCCATCATGCGGCAGGCCGCGGCGCTCGGACGGCTCCTGGAGGAGCTGGGCGCGGTCGTCGACGACCGGCGCCTGCACATCGCCGGCATGTACGAGAGCGTGCGGGTCGGGCCGGACCGCGGCATCCTCCGCAGGGAGACCTCACAGGTGGTGCAGGCGCACGAGGAGCGCGCCGACCGATACATCATGATCTATCGGGCGGATCCGCAGTGCGACGTCGAGCGTGTCGAGATCACCGCGCTGGAGGACTGCCGCATCGGGCGGATCCGCCGGGACGCGGCGACCTGCCTCGTGGTCGCGGAGCTGCTGTTCGACCGGGCGCTGCGGACCGGTGAGACGCATGTCCTGCGCTACGAGCTGACCGATCCGAGCGGGGGCGAGGCGCGGGAGTACGAGCGCGGCTTCCGGTTCCCCGCCGGCCACTACACGCTCCGGGTGGGCTTCCACCCCGCCGCCCTCCCCGTCCGGTTGCGGCGCTACGCCCGGCGGGCGGCGGGTGACGAGTCCGTCGAGGAGCTGACCCTCAACTCCCACCACTCCGCCCACCTGACCGCGAGCTCGCTCCAACCCGGCGTCGTCGGCATCGGCTGGGACTGGCCCTGAACCAACAGGCGAGCGACCACTTCACCGTCTACGCCTACGACAGGCGGGGCCGCGGCGAGAGCTCCGACACCGCGCCCTACGCGGTCGCAGCCGGGGTGGGCCATGCCGGAGGCGATCGCCCCGACGCTCGCCTACGACGACGAGATCCTCGCCGGCGGTGTCGTGCCGCGCCACCTGGCTCCGGCCGTCACGGTTCCCACGCTGGTCCTCACCGGAAGCGCGAGCCCCGACGCGCTGAACCCCCGTCACAGGTCCCGGTCGGAGACCTGCCCGAGCGCGCTCGGCGTCCGGTCCGGGTCGACGCGGACGCCGCTCAGCCGGGCGAGCGAGTACGCGCGGATGTCGTCGTCTGCCGGCCGCCCCTCGGCGAGATCGGCGAGCACCTCGCCCATGAGCGCCGCGTACTTGAAGCCCTCGCCGCTGTCGCCGCAGGCCAGCACCGTCGCGTCGGCGACGCGGTCGATGACGAAGTGCCCGTCCGGGGAGTCGGTCCAGCTGCACACCTGCTCGTCCACGACCTCGGGGGTCATGTCGGGGAACATGGCCCGCATCCGCCGGGTCAGCTCGGCCGTACGCGCCGGGTCCGGGGTGCGGTCGTCGTCGCCCGCCGCGAGCGGGCGCAGCGGCGTGTCCAGCCCGACCTTGTAGCCGACCCCGGGCGTGGGCATGCCGTACACGCCGGGGCGGCCCGCCACGGGCCCGTCGAACAGGCCGGGCAGCCGGTCGGTGCCGCCGGAGTGGCCGGCGTAGTGGACCACCTGTTCCAGGTACGGCCGCAGCGGCACGGAGACCCCGAGGTGGGGCAGCAACTCGGGCGTGCCGGGGCCCGCGGCGACCACCAGCGCGTCGCCGGTCACGGTCGCTCCCCCGGCCAGCCGTACGGCGGGGCGGCGGGCCGCGGCGTCGATCGCGACCGCGGCCTCCCCGGTGAGCAGCCGCCCGCCGGCCGCCCGGAAGCGCTCCGCCTGGGCCGCGAGGAACGCCTCGGCGAGCACGACACCCGCGTCCTCCTGGAACACCGCGTCGCGGCCGTCACCCGCCAACCCGGGGAAGAACCGGCCGACGTCGGCCGCCGGGACCTCCGTGAACGGCACCCGCGCGTCGCGCAGCGTGGCCGCGAGGCGGGGCAGCGATCCCGCGTCCCGCCACAGCAGGCCGAGCCGTAGGTGCAGCGTGGCCGCCGTCTGGCGCTCCACCCGCCGCATCGCGTCCTGGCCGCGCCAGGACAGCCGCACCTTGCGCGGATCCGGGTCCGCCAGCCGCCACAACCGCGTCGGTCCGCGTGACGAGGACAGGCGGTTGCCCACCCCGTAACGCTCGACCAGGGTGACCTGATGGCCTCGCGCGGCCAGCTCCGCCGCGGCGGACAGCCCCCAGGCGCCGGCTCCGACAACTGTGCACAGCACGCCACAACTCCAACCATCGACCCAAGGTGTCTCACAGACGAGCATGTCGGCGGCCCCCGGTGACCGCTACCTCCGTCCGCGTCGGCAGAACCCGGTGAATCCTGACACCCTGTCAATCTGGAATCAGCGGGCGAGCATGTCGACCAGACCGGCCAGCCCCTCGTCGCCGTGCCCGTCGGCGAGACGGCGTTCCATCAACGTGGTGAACGGGGTCAGCAGCTCGGCGCTGACCCCCTGCCCGGCGGCCGTTCGCAGCAGGGTGGAGTTGCCCTGGACCATCATGGCCAGGTTCGAGGTCACCCCCTTGGTGTAGTCGCCGCTCTCCAGGTGCTCCGCCAGGCCGTACGCGTACCCGGCCATGGCCGTGAGCCATTCGGCCAGCAGCGACGCGAGGTCCCCCGGCACGACGCCCTCCTTGCGGATCAGAGCGAAGGCGTGCGTGACACCGGCGAACATCCCGGTCATCGCGCTCAGCAGCGCCACGTCGTAGAGGGCCGCGAAGCCCGGGTCCTCACCGACGTACCTGGTGCCGGCCGGTACGGCGAGCGTCTTCTGGTGGTCGCCGAAGACGGCCTGCGACCCGCTGTAGAAGACGTAGCCGCCCGACTCCGGGGAGCCGATCATCGGAGGGACCGCCATGATGCCGCCGTCCAGGTAGCGGGCGCCGCGCTGCTCCGCCCACTCCGCGCGGGCGCGGGCCTCGGCGGGCGTGCCGGTGGTCAGGTTGACCACGTCCTTGCCGGTCAGGTCGACGCCGTCCAGCGTCTCGCCGACCGAGGCGTCGTCGAGCAGGCAGACCACCACGAGGTCGCTCGCGGCCACCGCCTCGGCGGCCGTACCGGCGACCTTCGCGCCCTCGGCGGCGAGCGGCTCGGCCCGGCCCGGCGTACGGTTCCACACGGTCAGCGGCTGCTCGGCGGCGAGCCAGGCGCGGGCGAGCGCCGTCCCCATGGCGCCGAGCCCGAGAAGGGTGAGGTGAGGCGTGTCGAATTCGGTGTCAGTCATGCCGATTAGGCTTGCCGCCGACCCCCCGGGCGCTCAAGTACGCACTTTGAAGTGCGTGGTTACCCGGGGGTGAGTGAGCAGGCAGAGGGGGCGCGAGATGACGATCGGCCGGAGGCCGGGGGCGTACGTCTGCGGGATCGACGCGGCGATGGCCGTGATCGGCGGCAAGTGGAAGGTGCTCATCCTGTGGGCGCTCAACGAGCGCCCCTGCCGCTTCGGCGAGCTGCGCCGGCTGGTGCCGGGGGTGACCGAGAAGGTGCTCGCCTCGCACCTGCGGGAGCTGGAGGCGGACGGCATCGTGCACCGGGAGGTGTACGACGAGGTGCCGCCCCACGTCGAATACTCGCTGACCCCGCTCGGCGTCTCGCTCAACGAGGCGTTGGGGCCTCTGGGCGCGTGGGGGCGCGAGAACGTCCTCGGCGCCGCGCAGGCCGTCGGTTAGCGCTCCATCAGCGCGCCGGTTCGGCGATGAGCGCGGTGCCCACGCGACGGAAGCCCACGCCGGAGTGGAAGCGGGCCGTCGGCGGGCTTCGGAAGGGCGGCGGGCACCGCCCCCGGGGCGAGCACCGACAGGGGATGTTCACCTACGGCAGGCATGGTCAGCGGTCAGGGGCGGCGGGCTTTCCCGTACGTCAGGTAGAGCAGGCCGCCGAGCGGGATGAACACCAGGATGACCAGCCGCCACGTCTCACGGGAGAACAGCCGGACGTACCCGCGCCGGTCGAGATCGGTCAGGCAGTACACCTGGAACCTGGCCGCGCCGATCGCCACGCTGACGGCCACCACGAGCAGAAGGATCACCTGTACAGCCGTGATCATCCGAGCCCCTCCGATCCATCTGGTGGCTCTTGGGGTCGATTCTCCCCGAGGGCGGCCCGGACCGCCGAAGCGATCCCCGGGCGCATCCTCCCGGATGTCCGACTGCGCCTGTGGCCCGGTGGTGAGGGCGACAGCGGCGGTTCAGGAGGCGCGGTGCCCTGGGGCCAGCACCGGTTCGGACTCCACGTCGGGGAGCGTGGGGAAGTCGGCGATGGCGAGCCGGACCTGTTCGTCACAGCCGTCCTGCCCGCACTCGCAGTCGAAGGCGCGAACGGCGCTCCGGGCGTCCCCCGAGGCCCAGGGGCGGGCGAAGAAGGTCAGATGCTGCGTGACGACGGCCCTGTTGGCGTATCGCAGCAGGCGCCGCCGCTCCCGGGGTGTCGTGGCCACCGGACCGGTGTCGAGAGCGTCCGCGAAGAGCCGTTCGACGTCGGCCGCGGTCTCCTCGATGCCGCGTCGGCCGTCGACGACCAGCTTCCTGGCGCCGTACTCCTCCACCTCTTTCTCGATCACCTGGATCAGTGACCGGTACAGTTCCAACGCCCCCGGGGTCAAGTCCCGTGTGGCGAGCCGGGCTTCCTGAACCTCGGGCGACGGCAGCAGCCACACCGCCCGCGCCCCGGCCACCGACGGCGTGATCGGTGTCCCCTCGGCGATGGTCAGCGGAGCCTCCGGGAGCGCGCGCAGGTCATCGACGATCATCGGCCCCCGCTCGTCGTGCAGGGACATCGCGATCATGTCCTCGGGCGCCGCCGACCAGCGCTCGGCAGGCGTCATGGCCTCCCAGCGGATCGCGGCCGGATGCCCTGCCGCGATGGCCCGATCACGGTGCTCCCAGGTGTGGACGTCGGCGTTGTACCAGCGCAGGCCACGCCGTCGCGCGATCAGCCGGGCGACGGTCGTCTTGCCCGCCCCGGGCGGGCCGCCGATCCACAACACGGACGAGAGATCTCCCATCGCTCCATGATGCCCACACCGCCCCGGACACCGGCCCCGAAAGATGTGCACCGATTCCGGCAGGGTGAATGCTCTTTCGCCTCCTTGGAGATGCCGGATTTCTTCAGTTGGGGAAGGTCATGGATTTTCAGGGCGCCTCATCGCCGAGGTCCTCCGGCCTCCTTCTCAGACGAGGCGGGCGGTTGTGAAAGCGGCTGGCGTCGCGACGACGTGCATCATGTCGGCCGTGCGGCGGAGTGTGGAAATGGCCTGTTTCATCTGGAAAAATGATCCACCCCATGTGAGCTTTCTTTGCCGTTAAATACCCCCATAATCCGGAAATGAGGATGAATCCCCCTATGAAGCGATGGGTTGTCCTGACGGCCGCCGTGCTGATCGCGGCCGTACCGGTCGCCGCAAATCCCGCTGCCGCGCAGGCGGGCCGTCCCGATCCGGCGCGCGCTCAAACGGCAGCTCAAGAACGAGCACGGCGTTCGGACGTCCGAGACCGTGCTCATGATCTCCGGAAAGAAATCCGAAGGCGCGTTCCGGATCAGGGGGAGCGTGCAGCTCAGTCCATCGGGAGCGGTGGCCACCGATTTCACCTGGCGTGAAATTCCCGAGCCGGGAGCCGAGAAGCCGGCCTCCCATCGTGTGATCCGCGTCGGCAAAGACGTGTACAACGACAGGGGCCAGTATCGGGGGCCGGTTCCCGACGGGAAGAAGTGGATCCGGAGAGACCTGTCGGCCGGCCTGACCCGGTACATGGCCCCGACCGCCAGCCTGCAGCCGTTCAACGTGTACGACCCGTCCATCCTGAAGGCCGTGCTGAAGCGTTCGACGACCACGCCCGTCTCCGGCGGATTCCTGTACCGGGGCACCATCAGTTACAAGGAGCTGAGCAAGGTCTCCAAGGGCGCCGCGCCCGTCGACAAGAAGGGCAAGGGGACGATCTCCTGGCGGCTCTGGGCCGACCGCGGTGGTCTGCTCACGCGCCTGTACACCACCGATGCTCTGGGGGCGGGGAAGGATTCGCTCCTCGGGGTCGACACGCGCTACACCGACTGGGGATTCCGTCTCGTCATCGCCGCTCCGCCCGCCGACGAGGTCATCGACGAAAAAGACCTGGGAGGGGACGTCCCCGAGCCCCCGCAGATTGTCACGCCGGCCCGGACACTCGCACGTCAGCCCTAGCCAGGAGCCCTTGTCCTCCTTCTGGCCATCGTGCGCCCTCCTTCTGGCCGTCGTTCCTCCTTCTGGGGAAGGATAAAAGGTGTCCTGATGGCGGATGGTCAAGATCGATAGATAGGGGCAATCATGAGGCCGTGTCATTTAAATGACACCCAGCCCTCCGGAAAAGGGAACACCTCATGAGAGTTCGCCGATTGGCCGCGGCCGCCGCAGTCACCGCTGTGGCGGGCCCGCTGCTCCTGCTGTCCGCTACCCCGGCAAGCGCTACGACAAGGGCGGAGTGCGACTACTGGTACAACGTCAACTACAGGGTTGGTGGGGTCTACTTCGCCACCACCCAGCTTCACTACTGCTTGCTGGAAGTACATGAGGACGTCAAGCCCATGGAAGAGACTCCCCAGGTGACTCCCCAGTTGGGAGACACTCCCGAGGTCCCGAGTCTCTGAGGCGTCCCGGGAGCGGGAACACGGTGAGATTCCGACAGTCAGGCGATTCCTTCGGCAGCCAGTCCTGTGGAGCCTCACCGTTCATCGATTTCGCCGAGTGCGGGCGGCTCCGGGGCTGACCTCCTCGTCGAAGTAGGAGAGGCCTCTGACCGTGGTCAGAGGCCTCTCGCGTTGCATGGCGGCTCCGCTCCGACCTCCTTCTCCGCCTTGCGATGCCATCCATCTGGATCCGCGCTCGGACCGGGCAGCATTTGTCAGACACTCCCTATGGCCCCATCGTCCACGGCCGGAGCTTGTCGGGTTGCGTACCGCCCAGATGTGCTCGATCCGGTCGCCTGCGCTGTCGAACGCCACCACCGTCACGGTGGCGCCGTCCTGCTGAGCGATCAGGCCCGGTTGGCCGTTGACCGTACGCTCCAAGATCGTCAGATTGCGGAACCTGCCCTCGAGATGGACCAGAGAGCGCACGATCTGCTCGGCGCCTTCGATCGGGCGAAGCGCGGTGCTGACCAGGCCGCCCCCGTCACCGATCACCGTGACATCGGGGTCGAGGAGGCCGATGAGGGCGTCGATGTCCCCGGCTTCCCAAGCCTGCTTGAAGTCCCTGACGATCCGGGTCTGCCGGGATGCCGGTGTCGCGGGAGCCTGCGCGGCGCGAATACGACGGCGGGCCGACGAGGCCAGTTGGCGACATGCCGCCGGGGTACGGCCGACGATCTCGACCACTTCGGCGAAGGAATACCGGAAGACGTCGTGCAGGATGAACGCGACACGCTCGGCCGGGGTCATCGGCCACCACGCAGGTAGCCGCCCCCGGCGGCCATGCGGATCGCCGTTGAGACGCCCGCCTCGGGATGCGTGATCGTCCCCACGCCGGCCAACCGATCCGGCGGTGAGCAACGTGGCGTTCACGGGGTCGTATGTCTCAAAATCACGAGTTCTCCCGGGTTGCATGGCGGCCCCGGTTGTCTGTCGCCTTCCGTGGTGCGGAGGCGTCAGACGATTTCGAGGTTGGCCATCATTCCCATGTCTTCGTGTTCGGCGTTGTGGCAGTGGAAGAGATAGCGGCCGCGATAGCCGTCGAAACGGGTGATGATCTCCACCCCTTCGCCCGGTCGCAATGAGACGGTGTCCTTGAGGCCCGCATCGTGGGGCAGCGGTGGCCGGCCGCCGCGTGAGAGCACCCGGAAGCCGACCAGATGCAGGTGGACGGGATGGTGGACGTCGGCGACCAGCCGCCACACTTCGACATCGCCGAGACGTGCTGTGACATCGGAGCGGGCGGGGTCGAACGGTAGGCCGCCGATCAGCCATCCGTGATCGCCGCCCATTCGACCGGCGCGGAAGGAGAAGTCGCGCAACCTCACGGCATCCGCCCGGCGCCAGGTCGGCAGATCGTTCGAGAGGGTGCGCGGGATGCGGCTGTCGTCGGTGGCGTTGCGCGCGACCCGGAAGGCCATCACGTCGCGGCTACGCCCGGAACCCAGCCGGTTGACGACTCTGACGCGGCTGCCGACCGGGACGCCCGAGAAGTCGATGATCACGTCGTAGCGTTCGGCCGGCGCGATCGGCAGGAGCCGGTGGGTGACCGGCGCCGCGAGCAGTCCCTGGTCGGCGCCGATCTGGACGAGATCCAGCCGGCGTCCGTCGTCGGTGACGGCTTCGAGTTCGTAATGCCGGGCGTTCGAGGCGTTCAGGATGCGCAACCGGTACCGGGCCGCGTCGACCTCGTGCACGGGCCACGGGGCGCCGTTGACCAAGATCACGTCACCGAGGACTCCGGCGAGATAGGGCCCGCGAACGCCCGGCCGCTCTCGCAGGGTGGGGTCGAGGGAGGGGTAGTCGAGGCCGCCGTCGGCGGCGAACGCACGGTCCGCGATCATGAGGGGCAGTTCGCGCCGCCCCGCGGGGAGGCCGAGCGAGTCCTCGGCGTCGTCGCGGATGATGTGCAGCCCGGCGAGGCCGCGCCAGATCGCGGGGGCGGTGAAGTCCATCCGGTGGTCGTGGTACCAGAGCAGCGTCGGCCGCTGGTCCAGCGGGAACGTGTAGTCCCGCGTCAGTTCGGTCACCACGGCCCGCGGATCATGCATGCCATGCCCGGAGCCGTGCCCCATGTGCATGGAGTGCTCCTGCCAGCCTTCGGGCAGGACGAGGTCGGTCGGGTACCCGTCGGAAGCCGCCGGGGTCCGGCCGCCATGCAGGTGTACGGCGGTCGGCACGGGCAGTTCATTGCGGTGCGACACGGTGATCGGCCGGCCGCGGCGCGACTCGATCGTCGGGCCCGGGAAGGTGCCCTCGTACGTCCACAGCGGTGTCCTGACACCGGGCAGGATCTCCGCACGCGCTTCGCGCTGGGTGATCTCGTAACGGTCAGCACCGCCCGAGGTGCTGACCGGCTTGAGCACGGAGGGAATCGGCAGCGGTACCTGGAAAGGCGGCGGCAGCGGTACGGCACTGCGCAGTTCGGCACCGGTGATCGACGGCCGGCGGGCCAGCGCGGCCGAGGCCGACAGCCCGGTGGCCGCCATCACCCCGAGCGCCCCGCCGATGCCCAGCACCCGGCGCCTGGTCATTCCACGGGCACGGCCGGATCGGTCGTCGTATCGCTCACGCATCGTCGGCTTCCTTCCGCTCCGGCTGCTCCGCGGTCGGCACCCGCTCCTGGGAGGGGTGCGGTCGCCGCTGGAGCGGTCGGCGCCATACGTCGATGAACTGCACGACGAGCGCGACGATGGTCATCACCCCCAGCGGGATGTGCAGCCACAGTGCCCCGGCCAGGCCGGCGAAGTACTGCACCGTTTCGGCCGCCACCACCCCCAACGTGGTAAGGAACGGCCAGACCTGACGCAGCCGGATCCAGACGATGATCGCTGCGATCACCTGCAGGTAGCCGATGGACGTGACGGCGTTGGCGCCGGCCGCATGCCAGCCCAGGCTGTCGTAGTCACCGCTCAGATAGACGCCGGCGAACACCGGCTGACCGACGATCGCAACCACGTGCGCGCTGAGGACGGCCCGCAATATCCACCCAGCGAGCGTCGTCCGATGCGCGGCTTCGGATCGGGCCGGCGTGGCCACGCTGTCGGCCGCGGTAACCATGAGGCGTCCTCCTCACTCTGTTCTCGGTTTTTGAGCGCCCACGACGTTATGATCCGCGCGTTACTTTGTCCAAGATAAATATTGCTATGTCGTTATATTCGGGGAGGCATGACGGCGGCCCCACGGCGGTCAGGGACGCGTACGAACGAGGAGAGGGCCATGGATCTGAACATGCTCAGGCAGTTCCTCGTGGTGGCACGCCTGGAGCACCTCAGCCGCGCGGCCGACGAACTTCACGTCGCCCAGCTGTCGCTGAGCCGCACCATCGCCCGGTTGGAGAGCGAACTCGGCACACCGCTGTTCGATCGCGCCGGCCGGCTCCGGCTGAACGATGCGGGGAAACTCTTCCGCGGTTACGTCGAACGCTCCCTCGGTGAGCTCGACGCGGGGCGACGAGCCGTCGCCGAGGCCACCGGCGAGGGCTTCGGCACCGTGCGGCTGGCGTCGGAAACCTTCCTCACCCTCACCGGGCCGTTCGCGGCGTACAAGCGAGCTCATCCCACCATCGAGGTCGAACTCCACTGGATGCCGGCCGAGGACATGGCCCGCGCCCTGAGAGCCCAGGGCATCGACCTGTGTGTCGCCTCGCAGCCGATCCCCGGCGAGGGCGTTGAGGCGGTTCAGCTGCTCGACGAGGCGGTGTGGGTGGCCACGCCGCCCGACCATCCGCTGGCGGCCCGTACTTCGGTGAGCATCGACGAACTCGCCGACCAGCCCTTCGTCACCGCCCGCAAGGGGCACTGGCAACGTCGGCTGCTCGATCGGCTCTTCGCCGCAAGAGGTCTCACACCGAAGATCGTCTGCGAAGGCGACGAGCCCAGCGCCATCGCGGCCCTGATCAGCGCAGGACTCGGCATCGGTCTCATCCCCGGTTTCGCCCGGCGTACCGCCCCCGATGCCCCCGCCGGCTGGATCGCCGTCGACAGCCCCGACTGCCGTCGCACGCTCACCCTGCTCTGGGCCACCGACAGCCATCTCTCAACCGCCGCCGGCCTGATGCGCACCACCATCATCGACTGGGACTGGAACGCCGGCGAGTAGGCGGAGCGACGGCGGAGGCAGGCGTGCGCCGGCGGTGATCTCCATTTGGAGGTCTCACGGCTTACCGACCTGCGGTGAGCGCGGCGTTCCTGGCTTCGATGTCGTCCTGGGTCTCGGGCACCATCAGACCCAGGTTGTCGCCGATCCGCAGCTTGATATCGACCAACTCGCGCTGCTGCTCCTCGCAGCGGCGGAAGGCTCCCCGGTGGTCTCCCGCCCGCCAACTCCGCGGCAAGCCGGTAGGCGCCGGTCAGGGCAGGCTCCGCCCCGGCCCCCGAGGCGGGTGAGGCACAGTAGGCGGCGTCGCCCACGAGGGCCACCCGGCCGACCTGGGCCCCGAAACGAAGAAGGTGCGGGCCTCAGTCGGCCTCGCACCTTCGAATCCCTGTTGGGACGTGGTTGGTGTCCGAGGGGGGTCTGGAACCAAATCACTATGCGCGGATCGCTGCCGCTGGCCTCTCCTTGGACGAGGAGGCCTGAGCAGCGATGGCCTCGAACTCCCTTGCGGTACGTCGCATCCAGCGTACGACGATCGCCGGTGTTTTCCTCCTGGCGGCGATCGCTGCGGTCGTCTCGTTCAGGCACATGCACGAGCTTTGCCTGCGCCACGGTGAGGATCACCTGGCAGCGGTGCTCATCCCGCTCGCGGTCGACGGCTTGATCGTCGTCGCCTCGATGTCAATCCTGCTGGCCAACCGGTACGGCTCCCGCGGCGGTCTCCTGGCCTGGAGCCTGCTCGTGGTCGGCAGCCTGGCCAGCCTCGGCGCGAACGTCGCCGTCGCCGAGCCCAGCCTGGTCGGCCGCATCATCGCCGCCTGGTCATCGCTAGCCTTGATCGGGAGCTACGAACTCCTGATGTCCCAGATCCGCCACTGCGCCGGGCAGCAGGAAGAGGCTCAAGACCTGCCTGCCCTCAGCCCTGATCCTGCTGTCGAGGCGGAAGCTGCCCCTGCCGAGCTACAAGACGATCACGAGGAGAACGCCGAACTGTGCACCGAGCCCATGGGGGACGGCCGGACCCTGCAGCGAGAAGCCTGGCGGTGGGCACAACAGAACCGCCATGCCGACGGAGATCTGCCCACAGGTGTCGCCATCGCCCAGGCCTTCGCCCGCAGCCCCCGCTGGGGCCGCCTGGTCAAGAAGGCCGGCCTCGCCGGCGAGCTGAGCTGCTGCCGCGCGCTGCTGGCCCAAGATACACTGGTCTCCCATCAGGACCTGCCTTGCCGCACCGGAGCGTGCAGAGGAGAGGATGCGCGATGAAGGCCGCCACCGCAGCCACACTGCATGCGAACGCGGCCACGATCCGCCAGCTGGGACGACAGTACGGGCTGCACTCCTTTACGCTGAGCGGCGAGCCCGGCGAACTCGTGGCCAGCCTGGACGAGGGCCGTACCTACTTCGATGTCACGGCATTCGAGGCTGATGCGTCAGGCATCCTCGGCGCTACCGTCGAGGTCGTCCCTCGCGGTCCCGGGGTCGACGTCCAGGAACGCGAAGCACTCGGTGGCATGCGCGGCGCCGCGTGACCGTCCCGATCAGCGACCGCGAGCAGCAGGAGCTGACCCGTCTCACCGATGCCCAGGCCGCCCTCGCGCGAGCTGCCGACATCGCGCGCGACGGCGCGCCCAAAGCCGGCGAGGAGCGCCTGCTCGCCCTCGCCTACGCCATGCTCACCTTTGGAGAGATGCTCAAGCAGGCCTCCCCGGGCGTGGTCACTCAGGCCTTCAGCGGCCCCATCGCCCTGCGCGACAAGCTCGCCCACATCCCGCACCGCAAGCTCAACCCCGACGTACTCCTCGCTTCCACCAGCCGCGCCGAGACCGAGATCCTCCCCTTGATCCAGGCCCGCATCGAGGACCTGGTCGCCCGACGCGGCTAACCAACGAAGAGCTACGCCTTCCGGGCCTGCCGCGCTCGTTCGGCCAGCGCCGCATAGAAATCGTCCGGGCTGCCGTCCTCGCGACGTCCGGCTGCCATTAGCCACGGGCAGCGGTTGTGCTGTGTATGGCCGGGTCAGAGGGGAACCTTCCAGTTCTTCGTGAGCCAGGCCAGGTCGGCTTCGCCGCGTTCGCGGGTGAGACGCTCTCGTTCGAAGAGCGCCTCGGTCTTGGTCAGCACCAGGGTGTACGGCCGGCCCTGTCGTCTGGTCTCGTGGCGGACCGGCAACTCGGCGCCATCGATCCGAGAGTGGACATGCCTTCGCTTCTCCTGCGCGAGCGGCCACTCGAAAGCACGCCGCTCCGGGTCCCGTAGGAACGCGCCGAGGGTCCCGCACAGATCGCACGCGCAACCGGCGGGCAGCTCGATCGACCAGTCGTCTGGTGCGCGCTGCGGACGGGTGAGCACCCCCCGGATCCGTTCGGCGCAGCCGAGGGCAAGCTCGCCGAAGCCTTCGCTATGTGGTTCCGCAGCTCGCAGCGCGGCCATCACCAGCGAGATCACCTGATCGTCGCCCGTCTGCCCGAGCTTGACGATATCGTCCAGCAGGCTGGCGGATCCGGTCTGAGCCGCGGCCGTGATGATCCCGGCGAGCGGCACTCCGCGGCCGGTCAGCCACGTCTCCAGTCTGCTGGTGGACGGCCCGGTAAGCATTGGACGGACCCCGTCCGCCAACCACTTCCAGGACAGGTCCAGGATGCGGTGGGCGGTCGCGGTTCCTTCGCTCCCCGAGGCCAGCAACGCTGTGCACAGCCGTGGGAGACCGGTGAGCCATTCCAGCGGCTCCGGGGCATAGCTATAGCCTCCCGCTCGCCACGCCGCGGACCAGTCGTGCAGCAGGCCGGCGATCCAGGTGTCGCCGTAGTGCGCGGCCAGGGCGGCGAGCGCGGGGGCGTGGCCGGGGGCCAGTTGCTCCAGCTGGAACGGACGCAGGAGCATGGCCGCCGTCTCCGTGTCGTCCAGCCCTTTGACGGTTTCCAGCGTCCTGCCGAGGAAATCGCTGTGCGGAGCGGAACGGACCGAGGCGTTCCAGAACCGTTCCAGTGACCGCGCCGCCTCGCGGGCCTTGACGGCCTCTCCAGCACGGATCATTTCGTCGAGTGCGTCAATTGCCCAGCCCGAGGACGCCTGGGCTCGGCTGGCGAAGTCCAGGCTTTGGGGCCAGATGACCAGCGCCGCCCGCCGGTACCAGCGGTCCAGGGTGTTGCCGTAGTTGCCCATGTAGCCCTCGTACTGCGAGGCGTGGGGTGTGAGGTCGGCCGTCGGGGTCGTAGCGGCCACCTCCGCGTCGCTGATGGTCAGCGAGATCTCCTCGGGCCGTCCTCCTCCCGGGCTGACCCAGTGGGCGAGGGTGATGGAGGAGTCGATCAGGTCCTGGAGGACGTACCGCTCGTCGTCGGCGGCGTCGTCGGAGCCGTCCTCCGCGTCTTCGCCATAGTCGTCTTCATCGTCGTAGTGGTCGCCGTACCAGGAATCCTCGTCGTCGGAGCCGTAGGCGTTCCAGGTTTCCTGGATCTCCGCGAGGGCCAGCGTTATCTCACAGTCCGCCAGGTTTGCTGCGGCCCGCAGCAGCGCGGCCCGGGCGGCGTCGGAGCCTTTCAGCCGGGACCAGTTCAATCCCCGGGCGGTGTACTCGTGATCGAGCAGGTACGCCAGCCGCATCGGCGGGTCGGCCTGGCCTCTGCCGTAGGAGAGGGTGATCGGAGTGGCGAAGTGCTCGTCGAGACAGGCCGCGAGCTCACCTGTCAGCGTGTCCTGGGCTGCGGCGTCCTGGGCTGCGGCGCCGCTGTCTCCGGTCAGGAGCAGGTTGTAGGTGAGAGTGATCCGGTTCCCCGTCGTCACGGGGAGGACCTGGTGGTGGCAGTCGGCGTAGAAGGCGACCAGCGAGACCGCGACCTTCGATCCACGGTATTCCTTCCGCCGGCCGCGGTGCTCGATGACGAGCTCACCGCCGGTGTGGTCGGACGGCAGCGTCACCACCAAGGTCCCGACCATGGAGTCGTCCTTCTCGGAGTCTTGGTGGGTGGCGAAGAACTGGCCGGTTTCGTACAGGAGCATGGAGTGCAGGTCTGCCGTGAGCTCGCAATCGGATGGCAGTCCCAGTTCGTCGCGCATCACCTCCAGGACGGCCCCGAATCGGGCGGCCCACTCGATGTGCACCAGCTCTTTGGGGATCTCCCAGGTGTCACGGATCTCCGGGTCGGTCAGGGTCTGCTCGCCGCGCCCGAACCGTGCCCGGCGGCCGAGCCCGCGCAACCGGGCGGACTGCTCTTCAGAGACGGGGAAGTGAAGCGGGCCGACTCCGTCGACCGTCACTGACAGATCGGTCATGAAGAGCTTCTGGTAGACGCTCCACGCGGGCTGCTCCCCCAGCTCCCCTGGCTCACCGAGCAGCTCAGCCAGTCGCTCACGGGCCGTACCCGGCACCAAACATCACTCTCTCTCACGCGAAACCCCTAAATTACCGGGTTTTCGGCGTAGCGACGGGCGAAACCAGGCGTCATGAGTGAAAGGGAAACTCTCAGGAGGGACAGGGGCATGACTGCGACTCAAACCGAACTTCAGCTCGACACCTGGATCGGGCAGGCTCGCCGGGGAACCCGGAGGCGCCCGGCCAAGCGCCGTGAGATGGCGCCAGGGTTGCGGTTCGCGTTCTATGGCCGGACGTCGACGGACCGGTTTCAGGACCGGTGGACCTCGCACGGCTGGCAGCGGGAGGTGGCCACGGAGTTGGTGTCGGGGCACGGGCGGATCGTGCGGGAGTTCTTCGACGTCGGGGTGTCCCGGAGGGTGCCATGGCAGGATCGTCCGAAGGCAGCCGAGCTGTTGGAGCTCATCAGCGGGCCGGATTGCCCGTTCGACGCGATCATGGTCGGCGAGTACGAGCGGGCGTTCTTCGCCGATCAGCTCAACGAGTTGCTGCCGTGGCTGAAAGAGCGCGGGGTGCAGGTGTGGCTGCCCGAGGTGGCCGGCGCGGTCGAGATGGGCAGCCCGACCCACCAGGCGTTGATGACCGTGCTCGGCGCGCAGGCACAGCGCGAGGTGGTCCCTGGCCGCGATGCGGGTGCAAGCGGCCGTGCAGGGCCGGTACATGGGCGGCCGTCCGCCGTACGGGTATCGGCTGGTGGACGCCGGTCCGCATCCGAACCGGGCGCATGCCCGCTGGGGGCGTCGGCTGCACCGGCTGGAACCGGCCCCGGCCACTGCCGCTGTCGTCAGGTGGATCTTCGCGGTGCGGCGGGCCGGGCGGAGCATCGCGGCGATCGCCCGGCAGTTGAACGAACGGCGCATCCCGTGTCCGTCCCGTGTGGACAGGGTACGAAACCCGCACAGGTCGGGGGAGGGCTGGACGGTACGCACCATCGCGTCGATTCTGGAGAATCCCCGCTACACCGGCCGCCAGGTGTGGAACCGGCAGCGCACCGACCATGATCCTCACTCGGTGAGCAGCCGATCCTGGAACGACCACTCCGACTGGATCATTTCGGACGGTCAGGTGCATCCGCCCCTGGTCAGGGAAGCCGACTTCGTGGCCGTGCAGGCCGTACGCGCCACGCGGGCGACCGCGGACGGCGACCTTCGCCGCTACCGGCTGTCCGGGCTGGTCATCTGCGGGCTGTGCGGGCGGCGCATGGACTCGCACTGGGCCAACCAGCGGCCCGGCTACCGGTGCCGGCACGGCCACACCAGCGCCAAAGCCCGGACCCCCGATCAGCCCAGGAACCTGTACATCCGCGAGGACCGGCTCCTCGACATCCTTGCTGCTCGACTGAACCTGCCCGACCACGAAAGGATCGGCCCATACCTGAAGGCTCGTACGATCGCGATCTTCTGCGGTCCCGACGTTGTGGACATCCACCACGAGGCGGCGCGCGCGGGCGATCAACGAGGACGACCGCGCCATGCTCGCCTTCGACAGAGGCCTGACCGCCCTCGACGCCTTCATCCTGCTGATCGCCGGCATCGCCCTGGTCCCGGCCGGGCTGGCCTACGCGGCTGACACGGCCACCTACACCGGCGATTCGACCGTCACCTACACCCCCGGCCTTGGCAAACCCGTTGTAGGGCTCGACCTTGTTGGTCCGCCGCGGTCACGGGCGCCCGCAGCGCCGGGTCGCCCAGGTGCGCCCGGCAACGGGCCCGTCTCAGTGCGGGCCTGCTGGCGGAGCGTTTTCGGGTCATCGGGGGCCGGCACAAGCCCGTGGTGGCGAGCCTGTTCCACTGCGGCCTGGCGGGAAGATACTGCGAGCTTGCGGTAGACGGCCCGCACGTGCGACCTGACCGTGTTCGCCGACAGGTGTAGGTGGGCGGCGATCTGGGGAATGCTCAGCTTGCTGGGCAGCAAGCCGAGCACCACCCGTTCCTGCCCCGTCAACGCCTGTGGCCGCGCCACCGCGGCGGTGCTCGCCGGTGCCGGCGCACTGCTGGGAACGGCGCTTTGGAGGGCCTGGCGGAGGTCTTGGATCTGCTGGGCCAGGTAGCCGCCGTCGGCGAGGTCGGCCAGCATGTCGTCGGCCTGGTCGCAGGCCGCGCGGGCGGCGTCATGGTCGCCGGCGGACAGGCACCAGCGCGCCAGTACGGTCACGTTCGCCAGGGCAGACCAGCGCGACAGGCCGGGCACGCGGGCGCGCAGACCGGCGGCGTGGTCGAGCTCGCGGCGCGCCTCTGTCAGGCGGCCGTGGCGGGTCAGGGCGGCGGCCTGGGCGGTGAAGGCTATGCTCGCCTGCGCCGAACCGGTCAGATGATGCTTACGGACCAGGTCCCGGCTGGTCGCGGCCAGGGTGGCGGCCTGGTCGTGGCGGCCGAGCGCCGTGCAGGCCAGCGACTGCACCGCCAGCGCGTCGATCTTGAACAGCGACGTGCTGGCCCGGTTGCGCACCGCCTGCTCCAGCACCCTCACCGCCTCGCGGTGCCGCCCGGCCAGATACAGGTTCGCGCCGTGGCTGAAGCGGGCCATCACATACCAGGGCGAGGCGGTGTCGTCCTCCAATTCGGTGGCGATGCGGGATTCGGCCAGGCGCTGGGGCAGGCAATCGATCAGGAACATGCCGCGCAGCAGCGCAGCCGCGGACTTCAGCGAAGCCGTGCCATCCGGCAGCGGCCCGTCGTGACCGAGCCTCTCAGCCGCGTCCAGCCAGGCGGTCGCCCCGGGAAGGTCGCCGGTGACCGCGCCGGCCCATGCCGCGCTGACCGAGGCCGCGGCATCCCGGCTGATCGCCCCGGCCCCGATGGCCTCGATCAGCGCGAGCAGGGTCGCGCTACGGCCGGTGGTGACGTAGCCGAGCCACGACGAGGCCAGCAGCGCGGTCGCCCGCCCGTTGTCGCCGGCCGCGACGGCGTGGCCGATGGCCTGCTCGATGTGTCCGTGCTCGTGCAGCCAGGCACCTGCCCGGCGATGCAGCCGTACTGGCAGCTCATGGTGGGCTCGGCACAGGATCGCGCGCAGGCACTGGCCGAACAGGTGGTGATAGCGATACCACTGCCCCCGCTCGTCCAGCGGGATCACGAACAGGTTGGTGGCGGCCAGGTGGGCCAGCACGCGTTCGGCCCAAGCCCGCCCGAGGCCGCACAGGTGCGCGGCCAGCGGCGCGGTGAACCGGTCCAGGACCGCCGTGCGCAACAGGAACCGGCGCTCGTGCGGGGTGCAACCGGCCAGCACCTCATCGGTCAGGTAGTCGCTGATGTGCCGATGGTCGCCGGTGAAGGCGGCCAGGAACGCTCCTGGATCGGCCCGGCCGCGCAGCGACAGAGCAGCCAGGTAGATTCCCGCCGGCCAGCCCTCGGTCCGCGCCACCAGATCGCGCACCTGCCCGCCGTCCAGGCCCGCTGCCGCGATGTCCGGCAAGGCCCGCACCTGCGCGGCCGAGAAGCGCAACTCGCCGGCGCCCAGTTCGACCAGCTGCCCGGCGGCGCGCAGCCGGGCCAGCGGCAGCGCCGGCCGGTGCCGGGTGGCAAGCACCAGCTGATGTCCCGGCCCGAGCGCGGTCAGCAGCAGGCGCAGCTGATCCAGCCCGGCCGCGTCGGTCAGCAGGTGGAAGTCGTCCAGCACCAGCACCATCGGTCGCGCCGCCCGGCCCAGCCGCTGTAGCAACATCGGCAGCACCACGCCGGCGATGTCCGGGCTCTGCACGCACAGCATGGCCACCAGGTCGTCCACGGGCACCCGGGCCCCGGCCCGGCCGATCGCCCGCAAGATCCCCGTCCACAGCCGTACCGGGTCGTTTTCCTGCCTGCTGACAGACAACCAGGCCAGCGCCCGCCGCTCGCGCGCGTCGGCGCGCCACTGCGCCAGCAGCGTCGACTTGCCGTACCCGCCCGGAGCCGCGATCACCACCAGCCGCGCCCCGCGCGCTGCCAGCAGCCGCGCCACCAGGTGCGGCCGCCGGACCCACCGCGGCCGCACGGGCGGCGCCTGCGCCGCGCCACCGGTCACGACCGCCTCCGCCCCGGAAGGTCCAGCAGGTTTCCGGTACCACCTACCACCGCAGGCTGCCCGAGGGCGGCACGCACGCCCGCGCCGATCGCCTTCATTACAGCGGTGACCTCCGTCACCGCGGACGCGAGCCTGCGCTGCCCAGGCTCAAGCGCGTGCTCAAGTCGAGGCGGACCTCGCGACAGGGGCGGATATGCAGCCAGAACAGCGGGGTCAGGCCGTTCCGGTCGACCGGGGTCAGCAGAACGGCCCACTCTGGCTCGGTGAGCACCTCTTGCAGCATCAAGACGTTCACGCGCTCCTCAACCCGGCCCTGTGGGGGCGTTGTGTATATCGCCAGACGCGGCCACGTACGTTACTGCCCGGGAGACGATCCACCTAAGGCGGCATCGGCAGTTGGCGGTCTCCTCCATCGGGCCGGCGAAGTCGCCCGGCCAGCTGGAAGCTCTTGCTTGCGCTGGCACCGCTGACGATCGACCCATAGGTGCAGGTGATCGAGCCTGGGCTGCTGGTGCGTCCGGCCGGTAGGCCGGTGGCGGTCTTGCCCAAGGGCAGGGTGGCGGTGAGGTGGCGGAGGTGACCGCGTCAGGATCGGTGTTGTGCGCGGTGAGGGTGTGGGCGAGATACGGCACCAGGATGCCCAGATGCGGCTGGGCAGTCAGATCGGCGTCGAGGCCGGCGGCTTGGCATGACAACAGCCTCGGATGCTGTCTGGCCTGTGGATCGTGGCCACTTCCGGACACTTACGGATCCCGCCTCGGAACGCTCCCTTCGACTCCGGGCGGGCTTTTTCACGACAGCCATCCCTCGCTCCTCAGATGTCTCGCACCAAGGGCAGATCGCATCTGTCCGCGTCAATCTCACCTAGGTGAGATTTGACGCGGACAGACCTCACCGGGGCGTGACGGTTACCGCTCCATTCCCTGTTTCCATCGGTAAGGCGACCGAAGTGAAAATTCCAGCTCAGTCGCGGTTTGGCAGCTCATCACGGGTTTCTGAATGGCACGTCCGCCGGGGATCGGGGCTGAGGAATATGACCAGATATGGTCACTATGTCGGTATTGACCCTTGAGTGCCGACCGGATCAATGTGAGCTGAACTTCAGCGCACGGAGGGTGGCAATGACAGCTCACGATTCCCTGCTCAAGGTCTACGGCGACCGCAAGTACACGCATGTGACGATGGTTCGCCATCAAGGCACCACGGTCGCGTTCGCGATGGACGCGGCCCGTCGGATCGTCTACAGCGTCCTGGATCTGGCCAAACAGGACGCCGCCAAGGGTGAGCTGGACGCGGCGTACTGGGCCGACAACCCCGCCGAGCTGTCGTTCCCGCGTGAGATAGCCGAGGTCGGCTACGCCATCGCGGGCGCCACGGCGATGCCGACGGTCAAGCGCGGAGGCGTGGAGGCGGGTGTCGATGAGCAGCCGGTTCCCGGCGAGATCGACCCGTTCCTGTCCACGACCGCGCGGCTGACCGCGGCGGTCCCGTTCCAGGTGATCTCCGACGGTACGTATGTGGTGGTGCTGCGGCAGGCGATCGGCGACGCGCACCCTGATGCGGTCTACAAACTGACCGACGGCGGCTGCTCCGGTAACACCTCCAGGGCCGACTTCGTGCTCGACGGCACCAAGAAGGTACCGCTGGTCCGCGACACCCTGCTGTGTGACCGGTTCGTGCTGGTGGAGGGCAAGCTCAAGCCAGTGCTTGAGGTGCGGTACCGGCGCAGCAGGCACGGAACCCGTCCGGAGTCGGCCAAGGACACCCTGGGCACCGAGGACATGGACGGCCGGCCCTTCTACGAGCCGACCCAGGAGTTGTCGTTCGTCCGGAACCTGAGCCGGGGTCGTTTCGCGGCCGTGCTGGTGCCGACCGCGATCCACGGGGTGCAGCGCTGGCAGTTGTTCGCGCACAACGACGCCACCGGCCGCATCGACGGGTTCAACGTCGAGCAGGGCGGTCAGGGCCTGTTCAACACGCAGGGCACGCAGTTCTATACGAGTCCGGATCCGGCCTACCGTGACGCGGTGTTTGAGCGGAGCCCGGGCAAGTGCCCCTTCACGGGCAGGGACCTGGTGCCGGTGGTGCGTACGGACGGGCAGGCGGAGACCGCGCTGCGCCTGAACGACGACACCTCCTGCGTCGAGGTGGATCGTTCCAAGACGGTGCTGGAGTTCGGCGGGAAGCCGTACACGATCGAGGCCTGGATCAAGCCCGCCGCCTACGACGGTCCCGTGGTGTCCAGGGGCGCGTCCTACCAGCTGGTGGTGGCCGCCGACGGCTTGGTGTACCTGGCCCACGACGGCGCACAGCAGCCGATCAAATCGAGCGTGACCGTCCCCAAGGACGCCTACTCCCACATCGCGGCCACCTTCGACGGCAAGACCGCGTCGGTGTACGTCAACGGCAGGCTGTCGGCCAGCGGCGCGATGCCGTACGTCGAGGATGTCGGCGCGATCACGGTGATCGGCGGAACAGCGGCCAAGGGGAGGACATCCGGCCACTTCAACGGCGACATCGACGAGGTCCGGATGTGGAACCGGGCGCGCGGCGCCGCCGAGATGACGGCGGACATGAACCACCGGCTGATCGGCAACGAGCCGGGGCTGGTGGCCTACTACCGGTTCGACGAGGGCGCGGGCGACACGGCACACGACCAGACGGACCAGGCGGCGCACGGCATGCTGAAGGGTGCCCCTCAGTGGGTCGACTCGGACGCCTCCCTGGGCGATCACCCGGGGGTACGGCGCGACAGTTTCACCCTGGCCGGCCGCAAGGTCGTCTCGGGCATGTCGGCCCTGCTCTATCACCAGCAGGAGAACATTCCCGCCGGATACGGCGCCGCGCCCAAGCCGGCCAAGCGGCAGGCGCGCGTCATGCTGGTCTGGGCCGCCGAGAAGAACGGCGACGCGTGCGTGGCGAGCCTGGACTTCGGCGTCGGCCGCGACGGCCGGCTGGGCCGGGTGCCCGAGGTGCTGGATCCGGCGGTGGTCAAACGGCCCGCCAAGGGCGCGGACTCGGAGCGGATCGCCGAGCTCCAGCAAAAAATCAAAAGGCTGGATGCCGATATCGCCGACCTGGATCGCCAGATCGCGGAAAATACTGTAACGGCCGGCAAGGTGCCCGAGTACCAGGCCGCCCGTGACCGGCTGACAAAAGAACGGAACGACCTCCAACAGCGCTACGACGCCGAAAAAGGCCAGACCCCCTCCGGCTACGGGGTGTTCTTCGCACGCTTGCCCAACAAAAATGGCGGGCTCCAAGTGACGGCTACGAATGGGGGACCGCCGCCCAGGCATGTGAGCATCAGTGTGGCGGCCTATCCATGGGTCTTCGAGGACACGGGCGAGTCGCAGGACGGGCTGCCCTGCTACTGGGTCAAGGAAGAGCATCGGAACTGGTACATATGCGTCGAGGGCGGCTCGGTGCAGGAGAATGCGATGCTGATCGGCAGCCAGAGCAGACCCGCAAACCAGAGCGCGCACTTCCTCCTGCGGCAGGAAGGTGAGTACTACCGCCTCGTCAACCGCAAGAGCGGGCTCGCTGCCGCACCGGACTTAGAATTTGCGTCGTGGGTGGTCCAGTCGCGCCGCGGTTTGACCGAGGACAGCGGCCTGCTGCACCTGGAGCCGACCGCGCTGCAGAGCTTGTACAACCAGCTGCAGGAGGCCAAGAAGAAACTGGCCGCCGCCGACGACAACCTGCAGCAAGCGCTCGACGCCCAGCGGCGCCTCACCGAACTGGAGAAGGTGCTCACCGACAAGCTGGCGGAGCGTGACAACGCCCAGAACGAGCTGGACCGCCTGTCCAGCGGCGTCCAGGACAACGACGATCTGACCGTGGCCATGCCGCTGCTGGGCATGGACCGCACCGGCCTGAGCCACTACGGCGGCCTGCTCGACTTCGCCCGCGGCGCCGACACGCCCATCCTGCTCGACAGCGGCA
Organism: Microtetraspora fusca; assembly: GCF_001570365.1. Classification (GTDB taxonomy): domain Bacteria; phylum Actinomycetota; class Actinomycetes; order Streptosporangiales; family Streptosporangiaceae; genus Microtetraspora; species Microtetraspora fusca. The sequence goes on from NZ_BBYK01000060.1 coordinate 54,324, forward strand.
CCGGCAACCTCGTGCTGTACTTCCGCGGAAACAACGGCCAGTTCTTCGCCGCCTACTACGACACCGCCGTAACCCGCGGCGTACAGGAGCTGACCGCGGACGGCGGCACGCTCAGCTTCACCGCCCGCGACGCGGGCCTGGAACTGAACTCCTGCACGATCGAGGTGAGCCAGGGCGAAGTGCCCAGCCGCTGCGACCTGACCATCACGGCCGCAGGCGAGAGCGAGACCTGGAAGTCGCTGCCGCGCCAGGCGACCCTGATGGCCGCGGCGCTGGCCGGAAGCCCCGGCGAGCCGGTGACGGTGGGCATGGTGGCCACAGTGAGCGGCACCGACGTCCACCTCGCCGAGGGGGCGACCGTCAAGATCCCCCAAGCCGCCCATCTGGTGATCGGCGGGCTCGGGTGCGCGGCAGCCGCCGAGACGGCGTCCGGGGTCAGGACAATCAAGCTGGCCGCGCCCGGCGCGTCGATCAAGACGGGCGACATGGTCAGCCTGGTCGGCTATGACTTCGAGCGCGCATCCTCCAGCCGTCCCGGGGTGCTGATGTCGTCTGGCTCACGCCTGGTCGGGCTCGTCGCCGACGGCGTCGAGTTCGTCCCAGACGGCAAGGCCAGAGCGTTCATCAATGGGAACGGCTGCCGCTGGCGGGCTGAGATGCCGGGCCGCGCCTACTTCTTCGACGGCAAGGAACAGCATTATCTGAGCCTGCCCGCCGACAAGCTGCCACAAGCCGCCACTTCCGGTGACTTGACCCTGGAGGCCTGGGTCAACCCTGAGGAGGGGCAGGGGAGGATCGTGCACGCCAACACGGGCGAATCGACCTATTCGCTAGCGCTGGCCAAGGTGGATCTCCCTGTGCAGTCCTTCGACGGCAACGACAAGATCGAGCTGACCGGCGCGCTCGACCTGTCCGGCCGCGACTTCACCATCGAGTTGTGGGCCAAGCGCAACCAGGCCCGCGGCCTCCGCGAACCGCTGCTCACCCACGGCGTCCTGACCGGGGCGAAGGACCAGACCCTGCACCTGCACTTCAACCCCGACAACACCTTCGGCTTCCACCTGTACGGCGACGACCTGGCCAGCCCGACCCCCTACCCTGACCTGGACTGGCACCACTGGGCCGCGGTGTTCGTGCACGCCACCCGCGAGCAGATCCTTTACCGGGACGGCGTCGAGATCGCCCGCCGCACCGCCACGGGCGCCTACGCCGGGAACGGACCGCTGATCCTGGGCCACCAGTCCTTCTCCGGAGGAGCCTACCTGGACGGCCACATCGACGAGGTCCGTGTCTTCGGACGGGTGCGCACCCCCGAGGAGATCGCCGGCGAACGCAAGCAGCGGATATCCGACCGCGCCCCCGGCCTGCTGGGGCATTGGACGTTCGGCGGGACGGGAGCGGCGTCCCCGATCAAGGGCTACCAGGTGGTGGCGCGGGTGGGCGACCGCGTCCTGCGTTCGGCCGAGCGGTTCGCCTGCAACGAGTGGGCGCACGTGGCCGCGACGTTCAAGCAGTCGTGGGCCCTGCGGCTGGAGGGCGCGACGGGCCTGGCGGTGGCCGCGCAGGCCGCGCTGGACGTGCTGGACGACCTCACCATCGAAGTGTTCGTCCGGATCGACCGGCTGGGCGCCCCCGTGGACCTGGTCACCAAGGGCGTCGTCCTCAACGGCGGCCCGGGCGGCGTGCCGTACCAACTGAGTGTCCGCAGCGACGGAATACTGGAGTTCGCCTTCGCCGAGGCGGACGGCAAGGCTGTACGGTACACCTCCAGCGAGGCCGTTCGAGCCGGCACCTTCCACCGCGTGGCCGTGGTGCGGCAGGGCCGGCAGTCCGCCGACGCCGGGCTGGCGACCGAGATCCGCTTCTACATCGACGGCCGCGCCGTGGGCAGCCACCAGTACACCGGCTCCGGAGCGCAGTCCAACAGCAACGACGTCGAATTCGGTCGCGGGCTGCGCGGCGAGCTGTGCGAGGTGCGGCTGTGGAACGCGGCCCGCGAGCCCCAACAGCTCGGCCTGCCGGTTACCGAACGCGACAAGGGGCTGCTGGCGTGCTGGGCGTTCGACGAGAACGCCGGCAACGTCTCCTTCGACAGCAGGGGCTCCTACCCGGCCAAGCTGCGGGGGGCCCGCTGGACCCGCGACCCCGACCCCAAGGCCAGCCCCCTGCGGCTGTACCGCAACGGGCAGCAACTCTCCGACAGCCTGACGACCCTGGCCGAGGACACCGCCCCCTACGGCGACAAGCAGCTGACCCTGGGTGCGCGCCTGGTCGCCGGCAAGGTGCTGGAGCCGCTGACCGGGACGCTGGAGGAGGTGCGGGTCTGGCGCACCATGCGCACCCCCGAGCAGATCCTGGACAACATGTTCACCCGCCTGCGCGGCGCCAAGCAGGACCTCATCGCGTACTGGCCCTTTGACCGCGACTCCACCGCCGCCACCGCCACGTCCGTGCACGACGACGGACTGCGCGGCAACGACCTGGCCTTCGCCGCCAAACGGCCCCGCATCCTGCTGTCCACCGCGCCGATCTCCACCGACACCGCCGAGGTGCGCTCGGCGCTGGCCGCCATCCGTACCCCCTTCCACGACACCATCGACTCCGCCCCGTCCGCCTCCGAGTACGCCGACCTGCAGTACACCCCCAGCGGCGAGATGACCGGTGTGCTCAAGCGCTGCTACGGCTATCTGCGCGAGGGCCGCTGGCATCTGGTCACCGGCTACAAGGTCGGCGACCTGATCAACGAATGGGTGGGCCAGGTGCAGTTCGACCCGCAACTCATCGGCTACATCGAGGGCGCGCCGCCAGTCCCCTCGGAGAACCTCACCGGCAGCGACGCCGGTTACGCCGAGGCCTCCTCGGTGGAGTTCACCGAGGCCGACCAGGTCACCTACAGCCTGTCCTCCAGCAAGACCGGCAGCGTGAACGCCGCCTTCAACGTCGCGCTGGGCCTCGAGACCGACGCGAGCGTCCTGATGATCACCGCGCCGCTCGGAGTCGGCACAGCGCAGCCTGCGGTCGATGCCGCGCTGAAGGTCAAAGCGAGCTTAGGCATGGAGTTCTCCAACTCCTGGAGCGAGGACACCCAGGTCTCCCAGGGCCAGAACACCACCCGCAGCGCCCAGATGGCGCTTTCCGGGCATATGGAGGACCCCGCCCACCTGCTCAACCCCGCCGTCGGCCGCCGGTACGTGCCCGCCAACACCGGCATGGCGCTGGTGCAGTCGGAGACCGCCGACGTCTTCGCGCTGCGCCTGGCCCACACCGGCGCCCTGGTCGCCTACCGGATGCTGCCCAATCCCGACATCCCCAAGGACTGGAACATCATCCACTTCCCGATCAACCCCCGCTACGTCAAGCAGGGCACCCTGGACGGCGCGGTCGGCTTCAACGAACGGGGCAAGGTCACCGACCTCGACTACCCGACCGCCATCGACTACGGCGAATACAGCTACTTCAAGCCCCGCGACGCCTACGCGCTCAAGCGCCGGATCGTCCGCGACCAGCAGCGCCTGCGCGCCTTCTACGAGTCGGTCTCGACCGAGACCCACGCTCCGGACCCGATCCAGCGGCAGGCGCAGGCCGTCCTGCGGGGCATGGGCGTGGACGCCTCCAATGACCAGTCCGGCCGCGAAGCCGGCGGGAGTGCCGCCGCCACGGGCTTCTCCCACCGCGACCTGGTCAACACCTACGTCTGGACGGCCCAAGGCGGCTTCTTCGCCGAGACCACCGAGGCCACCGACGCCGTCACCCAGACCACATCCGGCTCCTACTCCTTCACCGGCACGATCGGCGCCAGCGTCGAGTTCTCTGTCGGGTTCGCAGGCGTGGGCTTCGGCGGCAACGTCGACGCCTCATTCGGCGGCGGCATGAGCAGCACCCGCGCCCGCAGCAAGGACGCCAGCCGCACGTACGGCCTCAACGTCCAGTGCGCGCCCTCAAGCGACCTGCAAAAGCGGGACAAGGACGGCAACCCATCCTTCGATGCCGCGGGTCGGCCGGTCCTGGTGCCGGGCAAGGTGGACGCCTACCGCTTCTTCACCTTCTACCTCGGCGAGAGCAGCGCCAACTTCGACGACTTCTACCACAAGGTCATCGACCCGGTCTGGTTGTCCAACAGCGTTGACGCCAACGCCGCCGCCCTGCGCCAGGCCCAGCAGTCCGGTGCCAAACCGCCGTGCTGGCGGATCCTGCACCGGGTCACCTTCATCAGCCGGGTGCTGCCGCCCGTCCCGCCTCCCGGCGCGCCGCCCCTGGAGAAGGCGATGCGCACCGAGAACATCGACAGCAACTACGAGCTGATCAAGCGCCTCGAACCCTACGTCCGCACCGCCACCAGCGAGTCGGAACTGGCCGACGCCACCCGCGCCGCGCTGACCGCGCACCTGCCCGAACTCCTGCCCCACGCCGACGACGTCATCGCCCTGCTCCTGTACTACTACCAACTGACCGACACCGCCCCCGTGACCCAGTCGGCTCCCCCCGCCGTGACCCCGCCGGCTCCCCCCACCAACCTCACCACCGACACGCCCACCGTGGTCAAGGGCGTGCCCCTCACAGTGCGCTACTCCACCGCGCCGGACACCCTCAGCAGCAAGAACTGGGTCGGCATCTACCCCGATAACCAGCCCGTGCCGAAGCCGGGGGAGTACTTCACCTACCAATACGCGCCCGACGCCGACGGCAGCGTCACCTTGGACACCAACAAGGTGCCCGTGCCGGGCCGTTACGCGGCCTGGTACTTCTACAACGACGGCTACACCACCCTGGCCGGCCCGCTCATCTTCACCGTGACCTGAGCCCGTTGACTCGTGCAGGGACCCCGGTGAGCGGTCACCGAGGTCCCTGTGCCGGGGGCGGACCCGCAGAGGGGTGATGGTGGAGGGCGGCCAGAGGGGTCAGCCCAGGGGGTGGTGGACCCAGACGTTGGGCTCGACGTAGGCGGCGTGGTCATGGGCGAGCGAGCAGTGTACGGGTACGAGCGCGCCGGGCACGACGACGGGACCGTCGGTGTCGAAGGGCTGTCCGGTCCAGTGCCGCCATTGGGCCAGGGAGTCGGTCACGATCATGGAGGCGGGGCGATCGAGACGATGGTCCCGCCGGCTCTAACGCTGAGCAGGCGGCGGCCGAAGTGCCCACGCCGCCGAGCCACGGGGTTCGCTGGCCTGGCCGGGGCATCTTGGCTACGGGAAGTCATGGCGGCCTTCACAGGGCGGGCGTCGCCCGGGACGATTGGCGCTTCTGTGAGGATTCTGTTCTGGTAGAAACTCCCAACCGGGCGAGGGTAACCACCGATCGCATGCTTCAGGAAAAAATTCCACCATGAGTGAGCGGAAGTCGTGACCCCAGTGATATATCCGATGCCCGCTGGGCCTTAATCGAGCCCACCTTTAACCGCCTGGCGGCGGGCCAGACTCGATTGCCGGCCCACCGGTCAACCGCTCTCCTGGTCCTCCAAGACGCACTGGAATGCCATTCCCGAGGGGATGGCTCGTCGTGATGCCAGAAACGCCAGGCAAGGCGATCTCCGAAGGCTCACCAGATAGCCTCTCCACGTCCTGTTGCGGGAGCCTGCCTGACCGTCAGGAGATCCCAGTCGAGCTACCTGAGCTGCCCCGCAGGTTCCCACCTGGCGTCGGACGGGCCTTGCTTCAGATCCTGCTGGACATCCGTGCGGCGCGCTTCCATCGCGACAGTCGCGAGTAGGCGTTCTCTGGGCCGGAAGCGCCGTGGTTCTTTCTGGTATGCCCACCACGCTTTGTGGAGCTCACACGTAATGGGTTGCTTCTAGACCCCGGGGGTGTCGAAATGGCTCGTATGCGAAACGCTCAAGATGAACTTGCGGGGTACCTCAAGAGCCGTCACCAGCTCATCTCCAGGCTTCAAGCGTGGCGAGCAGGGCCGGATCGCATCCTCGCTTTGCTCCAGCAGGCGGCAGGGACCCGACACGAAGAGGCGTTGCGCCTTGGTGATCCGCATGTCACGGAAGACTCCGCGGTCTGGACGAGGATCTTTGCGCGGCTCGTCAACTGGAACGCGCGCTTTCCGTACGGTGACGGGGATTGCACTGAGAAGGACGCCAGAGAGGCGGTGAACTTGGCGAGGGAGTTCGATGCCGTAGAGCGGCTCGAAACAGCCCTCGCCATCGACGGATTCTCGGTCACCAAGACCTCCGGCATCTTCCGACTCACGATTACGCAGAATCCGGCCATCGAGGCGGCCGATCTCATGTTGGAGATGTTGACCAGTCCACAGGAGTACCCAGACACCCGTGGCTCTGAAGTCAATGTCTGGCTCCACCGCCTGGCGAACGGAACGCCCACCACAAGGATCCCAACGAATGTACTCAGGTCGGCCGCCCGATGGGGAAGGGGGGCGATCGAGGCGTACCGGGCAGCGCTTCCGGAAGGAGGTCTTCCAGATGCCTTCGCGCTCTCCGGTCGTCTGAACGTGGGAAATGCCGTCCAGTACTGGGCAGTTCTGGTTGGGCTCTGTCATCTTCTCGACAGGATCGCGGCCATCACTCCGAATACGTGGCCCACCTTGATGACCATGCATAAGGACGCGGTCGCGGCGAGGCTGGTCGATGCCGTAGGGGATGGAGCGGATCTGAGCGTGGCACAGGAGGTGATTGATCTCGCGACGTTTGCTCCGGGGGCCAGCCCTCTGGCCTCTCCCCTGATCCCGTGTGGGGACCGACTCATCGTCTGCCCGGCTCTTGTGAATCCAATCGGCATAGAGCGACTGCTGCTGAGAGCAGTGGCAAGTGATCCGTCTCGCTCCGGAAAGCTGGGCCAAGACCTCGGTAGGAGGGCCGGGGAATGGGGTCAGTTTCTTCGCGGGATCCCAGGGGTCCTTGTGGCCACAGATACCAAGGTCAAGAAGCCAGGTGGAGGACGTGCGGGTGATTTGGACGTAGTGGTCGTTGACCCTTCTGCACGTGTTGGTCTGTGCCTGGAAGTGAAGTGGCCCATCGACGCTCAATCGCTGGGAGAGTCGATGAAGGTCGTGGAGGTTATCGAGAAAGGCGCACGCCAGCTCGACCGTCTCAGATCCTTTCTCGCCACTGGAGAAGCGGTCTACGACTTCCCTCCGGGATGGCCTCGTTTGGAGGACATCGAGTGGACTTGGGGGGTGGGCACGCCCCAGCAGCTCTATGCTGCCAAGCTCCCCGTGCCCGATATCCATGTGACATCTCTGCGCTACATCACGCAACTGCCGAAGCCCGCAACGCTCAGCCAGTTGATCAGCGCGATCACGCGCCCTTCCTGGCCGCAGAAAGATCTTCACTTCGAGATCCGACCCATGCGTACGCAGATCGGACGGATTTGGATCGAGCAGGAGACGATCGCATGCGGACGACTGCTCCGCTGGTCGCCTCGGTATCCGGAAGGTTCCTTCTGAACTGCTCGACCTCGCACTTCCACGCTCATCCGCGTACCTCCCTGGTGGTTACAGTCCGCCTCCCTGGGCCTCCCCCGGTCCTCTGACCTCCATACCTTCATCGGCATAGGGGTGGATCTCCCGGTTGCGGGATGTCGCCCGTCTTCCTTCAACAGATCGGAGATGTTTTGACAGCATTCGCCTTCTGGGGGCGGGTCTCGACGGAGGACCGACAGGACCCCGAAGCATCCCGGGCGTGGCAGATGCGCCGCGCCAGGATGCTCATCGAGCCGAGAGGCGGCGAGATCGTCGCTGAGTACTTCGACGTCGACAAGTCCCGATCGATCCCGCCCCAACGGCGTCCGGAAGCCAGTGCGCTGCTCGCCGATCTGAGGAACCCGCAGCGCGCCTTCGAGGCGGTCGTCGTGGGAGAGCCCCAGAGGGCCTTCTACGGCAATCAGTTCGGCAACACCTTCGAGCTGTTCAACCACTACAGCGTGCCCCTCTGGGTGCCCGAGGTGGGCGGCCCGATCGACCCCGCCAACGAGGCGCACGAGCTGATCATGCTGATGTTCGGCGGAGTCAGCAAGGGCGAACGCAACCGGATCAAGGTCCGCGTGCGTACAGCGATGGCGGCCATGGCGGAGATCGAGGGGCGGTACCTCGGCGGGCGACCGCCGTACGGCTACCGACTCATCGATCTCGGGCCACATCCGAATCCAGGCAAGGCGGCTGACGGCAAGCGGCTACACGGCTTGGACGCGGATCCCTATGCCGCCCCCGTCGTTCAGCGAATCTTCCGAGAGTTCCTTGAGGGGAAGGGGCTGTTCGCGATCGCCGAAGGGTTGACCCGCGACGGCATCGCGAGCCCCTCCGCCCACGACCCGAAGCGCAACCGTCACCGGTCGGGAATCGCCTGGTCCAAGAGCGCCGTCCGAGCCATCCTTACCAACCCCCGCTACACCGGCCGTCAGGTGTGGAACCGGCAGCGTAAGGACGAAGTGCTGCTGGACGTCGAGGACGTGACGCTCGGGCACACGACCAAGTTGCGCTGGAACGACTCCGATAAGTGGATCTTCTCCGAGAAGATCGTTCATCCACAACTGGTCGACGATGTCTCCTTCCGCGACGCCCAGGACATGCTCGCCGGCCGTGGAAAAGGACCTTGCGAGCACACTCCACATCGCGCTCGCCATCCCTATGCGTTCAAGGGCGTGATGATCTGTGGGATCTGCAGGCGCAAGATGCAGAGCCAGTGGGTCAATGACGCCCCCTACTACCGCTGCACCTTTCCCCGTGAGTACGCCCTGGGCAACAAGATCGACCATCCTCGCAACGTCTACCTCCGAGAGGACGCCATCCTCGCTCGCGTCGACCGCTGGTTGTGCAAGGCGTTCGCGCCGCATCGCCTCGCTCAGACGATCGATGAGATGTACGCCGACCAGCCAGGCCACGGTCACGACCCGAAGGCCGAGATCGCCCAGGCGAAGATCACCCAAGTGGAGACCAAGATGGCCCGCTACAGAGCCGCGCTCGAAGCCGGGGGTGATCCAGAAGAGATCGGCAAATGGATCGCCGAGGCCAAGGCGGAACGAGTCAGGGCCGAGGCCGAACTTCGCACGATCAGGAGGAGCACGCGCATGTCGCGAGAAGAGATCACTGCGCTCATCGCCGAGGTTGGTGACATCGCGAGGGCCATGGCGGAAGTTCCTACGGACAGGAAGGGCGAGGTCTACCAGCGCCTTGGCCTGCGGCTGACGTACCACCCAGGAAAAGCGAAAGTGAGGGCCGAGGTGATCCTCAGCCCTCACATAGTGAAAAGGTTTGTGTCCGAGGGGGGACTTGAACCCCCATGCCCATCACTGGGCACTAGCACCTCAAGCTAGCGCGTCTGCCTATTCCGCCACCCGGACTGGGTACCTGTCCGCAGGACCTGCATCCCGCGTCGGCTCACACAGATTAGCACTCTCCGGCGCGTGGTTCACACCGGTAAACCGGGCGCTCCTCCTTTGGCCGGGTGGGCGGCAGGATGGGAGGCGCAGGGCGTACCGAACATGAGGAGCACGCTGTGACCGACCGAAGCACGGAAGACCCCGGAGAGAGGCGCATGACTCCGCTCGACGGTGAGGACGAGGTCGTCGGCCTGTGCCGTGACCTGATCCGCATCGACTCCACGAACGCAGGCGACAACGCCGGTCCGGGCGAGCGCCGGGCCGCCGAGTACGTCGCGGAGAAACTGGCCGAGGTGGGCCTCGAACCGCGCATCCTCGAGTCCGACACCGGGCGGGCCAATGTCATCGCCCGGATCGAGGGCGCGGACTCGGGGCGCGGCGCCCTCCTGCTCCACGGGCACCTGGACGTGGTCCCGTTCAACGCGGCCGACTGGACGCACCACCCGATGAGCGGCGAGATCGCCGACGGGTGCGTCTGGGGCCGCGGAGCCGTGGACATGAAGGACATGGACGCCATGATCCTCGCCGTCGTACGGCAGCGCCTCAGCCAGAACAGGAAGCCCCCGCGCGACGTGGTGCTCGCCTTCACCGCCGACGAGGAGGCCGGAGGCACGTACGGCGCGCAGTGGCTGGTCGAGCGGCACCCGGAGGTCCTGGAAGGCTGCACCGAGGCGATCGGCGAGGTCGGCGGCTTCAGCGTGAGCCTCTCGGACAGCCGCCGCCTCTACCTCATCGAGGCGGCGGAAAAGGGCATCGCCTGGATGAAGCTGACCGCGACCGGCCGGGCCGGCCACGGCTCCATGCTGAACGACGAGAATGCGGTCACCGAGCTGGCCGAGGCGATCGGCCGCCTGGGCCGCTACCAGTGGCCGGTACGGCTCACACCGACCGTCCAGTCCTTCTTCCGCGAGGCGTTCGACATCGAGCTGAAGGCCGAGGACGCGGAGGAGGCCGTGGCCAAGCTCGGCCCGCTGGCGCGGATGGTGGGTGCGACCCTGCGGAACACGGTCAACCCCACGATGCTGGACGCCGGCTACAAGGCCAACGTCATCCCGCAGGCCGCCACGGCGCACGTGGACGGCCGCTTCCTCCCCGGGTACGAGGACGAGTTCTTCGGCACGGTGGACGAGCTCCTCGGCCCCAACGTCACCAGGGAGTTCGTCTACCACGACGTGGCCCTGGAGACGGCCTTCGAGGGGTCGCTGGTCAAGGCCATGTCCGACGCGCTCCAGGCGGAGGACCCGGGTTCCAAGGCGGTGCCGTACACGCTGAGCGGGGGCACGGACCTCAAGGCGTTCAGCCGTCTGGGCATCCGCGGATTCGGGTTCGCCCCCCTGCGTCTTCCGGCGGATCTGGATTTCTCCGGAATGTTCCATGGGGTAGATGAGCGGGTTCCGGTGGATTCGCTCAAATTCGGGGTGCGCGTTCTTGACCGTTTCCTCGATTACTGCTGAGAAACCGGTTGCGATCACTTGGCGTACCGCTAAAGTAACTCTCCGTTGAGGGGCGATCCGCATCGGGCGGACTCGGTTGATCTCGGGGAGGTCGCGTGGCACGCACGCCGGACGAGCGGTCGCGGGCAGAGATGCCCGCCGCCGACCCGTGCGTGCCCGCGATTGCCTTCGAGGTCGGCGAGCGCAGCCGGATGGCGCGGTTCGCGGCCGGCTCGCGCGTGGTCCGCTTTCTGATCGTCTGCGGATTCCTCGCCGTCGCCTGGGTGCTCGGTGTGATCTTCGGCGTCTTCGGCACGGCCCCGGCCAGTGCCGACGCGGCTCCCTCAGCGGTCGTCATCGGGTCGGTCGTCGAGGGTGGTGCCTCCATGAGGGCCGACGGTTTCCCCACGAGTGACGACGCCTCGGTCAACGCCGAAGCCATGGCCGGGCGCAACGTCGACGGGCTGACGAGTCAGTCGAAGCCCGGTTTCCCATCACCGTCCACCGCCGATCACACCTCAGGGAGCCAGGGCATGGTCCCCCAGGGGAGCGGTGGATCCATTCTGTTCGGGGACGTCGCACGTTCTTTCTCCGACGTGCGGCTCGTGGCGCTGCCCGCACCTTTGGCGGCGGCCCTTCCCCCGGTCGTGCGCACAGCGGCGGACGACCCATCCATCTCGCCTGACTGATCCCGCCATCACGCCGGTCCTGCTCATCGAACGTCGGACCGGTGGCGGAGCACGCCCTGCGACGGCCTCGGCTCCTCTGAGCCGCATCGTCTGCGCTGCTCCGTGCGGGTGACGCGAGTTTCTTCTCCCAATCACTCATGACGGCCCACGGCCCCGCTGTGCCCGGCCGCACTCCGTCATGGGCCTGTCAGGAAATCCCCCAGAGAACCTAGGAGCATCCATCATGCGAACGTGGGCTAAGGGTTCGACCCCCGTGGCGCTTCTCGCCGTCGGTGTCCTGTCCCTCGGCAGCGGTACGGCTTTCGCCGACACCGACGGCCGCGGCTCGATCGGCGGCGGCAACCAGCTCAACCTCCCCATCTCGCTTCCGATCGACATCAGCGGCAACGCGGTCGGCGTCGCCGGTGACTCGACCGCCTCCTCGCGGGGCGGGGCGTCGGTCGTCAACAGCGGCCAGGGCGGCGCCGGCGGCAACACCACGAACGGCGAGAACAGCATCCTCGGCGGCAACCAGGTGGTCGCGCCGATCAACGCGCCGATCAACGCCTGCGGCAACGCGATCGCGATCTTCGGCGACGCCACCGCGGGGTGCAGGGGCGGCGCGTCCGTCAAGAACTCCGGCTCGGGCTCCGGCTCCGGCGGCAACCGGACCTCCGGCCGTTCCTCGATCCTGGGCGGCAACCAGGTGGTCGCGCCGATCAACGCGCCGATCAACCTGTGCGGCAACTCGGTCGGCGTCCTCGGCGAGGCGTTCTCCGGGTGCAAGGGCGGCGCCTCGGTGAGCAACGGCGGCGGCAAGGGCGGCCACAAGGGCTACCGCGGCCACGGCCGCTGGAGCGGCGGCGGAGCGGGCGGCAACATCACGAGCGGTGAGCACGGCATCCTCGGCGGGAACCAGATCGTCGCGCCGATCACCGCGCCCATCGACCTGTGCGGCAACGCCGTCGGCAACAGCAAGGCAGGGTGCGAGGGTGGCTCGTCCGTGAAGAACTCAGGGGCCGGCGCGGGCGGCAACATCACCTCGGGCCGTTCCTCGATCCTGGGCGGCAACCAGGTGGTCGCGCCGATCAACGCGCCGATCAACATCTGCGGCAACTCCGTCGGCGTCCTGGGCGACGCCTTCTCCGGGTGCAAGGGCGGCGCTTCGGTGACCGGCGGCGGCAAGGGCAACGGCGCCGGCCGCAACGTGACGAGCGGCGCGCAGAGCATCCTGGGCGGGAACCAGATCGTCGCGCCGATCACCGCGCCCATCAACGCCTGCGGCAACGCCGTGGCCGTGCTCGGCGACGCCAAGGCCGGCTGCAAGGGCGGGGCCTCCGTCACCGGCGGCACCGGGGGCGGCCGCAACGTGACGAGCGGCGCGCAGAGCATCCTGGGCGGCAACCAGATCGTCGCCCCGATCAACGCGCCGATCAACCTGTGCGGCAACGCGGTCGCCGTTCTGGGTGACGCCGCCGCCGGGTGCCTCGGCGGCGCGAGCGTGGGCGGCCAGCAGCACGGCCGTACGACCTGGCACAGCACCTGGAACAAGAAGCGCAAGGGCTCGCACAAGGTGCACATGGGCGGGATGCTCTCCACGATGCCGATGGTTCCCGGCGTTCCGGACAGCGGCCTGCTGCCCGCCACCGCCGAGTCGCCGGCCCGTACGGCCTCGGGCAAGGGCGGCGCCGCCGCGGCGCTCGCCCCGGTGACCGGCCTGGTCGGCTCGCTGCCCGTCGCGGACTCCCTCGGCGGGACGCGCGAGATCCTTCCGCTCGGCAACCTCGGCAACCTCGGCCTGATGAGCGCCGAGGAGCCGGTCGGCGTGACCGGGATGAACCCCGGCTCCCTGATCGCCCTGGCCCTGGGCGCCATGTTCGCCGCCTCGGCCACCATGTTCGCGGTCGTGCGCCGGCTGCGCCCGCGCGGCCAGCGGTAGGGACACCCACGCGCTCGTCACGGAGTGCACACGTGGACGAGCAGAGGGACTTCTCCTCCCCGGAGGATGGATGACATCCGGGGAGGAGGGGCTTCGTCTCGGCTCTGAGACCCGGGCTCTGTGAGTCTCGGCTCTGAGAGTCCCGGCTCAGAAGGGAGGGGCGCGCCGCCGCCCCTCAAGGCCGGTACGGCGAAGCGATGAAGAGCTTGCCCGCTCCGGGGGCGCGGCCCGGGGCGGGCAATGCCATGCCCGATCGCCGTGCCCGGTTCCCGCCCGAAGCGAGTCGCCCGCGGATCAGCACAGGGCGTGGTCACATGGTGCGGACGACACGTATGATCTTGCGGCGCAGTCGGACGCGCCTGCTTCCGTCGGGATAAAGTCGCAGCCGGTCCAGTTCCCAGCTTCCGTACTCGGCATGCTCCGTGAGAACCTGCCTGGCGGCCTCGCGTGAGGTCCCGCAAGGCAGATACAGGTCCTTGTAGGAGTAGTCCAGCACAGCGATTAGTCTCCGAGAGTGTGTTAGGGGAACGCGCCTGGCTCTATTCTGCGTCCTTGCGGATAGAAGGTCCAGGTGAGTTACACACGGGGACCTGACCGGGTAGCCCGAGGGGGAAGGACATCCGGTGACGGGTTACCGTCGAGACGGTCCCGTGGCCGGGCAAGGGTCGGCCGAGCCTGTGATGGCGGCCGTCCCGACCGGGGACACGGGGAACGACAGGGAACAGCGAGGTAGGAAGCAGCGTGCCAGCCAAGGACGGCAACGCCGGCGCAACCCGCCTGGTGATCGTCGAGTCGCCTGCCAAGGCGAAGACCATCGCCGGGTACCTCGGGCGCGGCTACATCGTGGAGTCCAGCATCGGCCACATCCGTGACCTCCCGGAGAAGGCCGACGACATCCCTGAAAAGTACAAAGGTGAGGCGTGGGCCCGTCTGGGGGTGAACGTCGACCATGAGTTCGAGCCGCTCTATGTGGTCAACCCGGACAAGAAGTCCCAGGTTTCCAAACTGAAGCAGCTCCTCAAGGACGCCGACGAGCTTTACCTCGCCACCGACGAGGACCGCGAGGGCGAGGCGATCGCCTGGCATCTGCGCGAGGTGCTGAAGCCGAAGGTGCCGGTGCACCGGATGGTCTTCCACGAGATCACGCCGCAGGCGATCCAGGAGGCCGTCGCCAGTCCCCGCGACCTGAACCTGCGGCTCGTCGACGCGCAGGAGACCAGGCGCATCCTCGACCGGCTGTACGGCTACGAGGTCAGCCCGGTCCTGTGGAAGAAGGTCAAGCCCCGGCTGTCCGCCGGTCGCGTGCAGTCCGTGGCGACCCGGCTCGTGGTCGAGCGTGAGCGCGAGCGGATGGCCTTCACCGCCGCCGCCTACTGGGACCTGCAGGCCCTCTTCGACACGGGCAGGGACGAGGACCCGCGCCGGTTCGGCGCCACGCTGTCCTCCGTGGACGGCAGGCGGGTCGCGCAGGGCCGTGACTTCGCCTCCACCGGCGCGCTCAAGAGCGCGGACGTCCTCCACCTGGACGAGGCCGCCGCCGGCGCGCTGGCCGCCCGCCTGGAGAACGCGTCCTTCTCCGTCACGTCCGTCGAGCGCAAGCCGTACACGCGCAAGCCGTACGCGCCGTTCCGTACGACGACGCTGCAGCAGGAGGCGAGCCGCAAGCTCGGCTTCTCGGCGAAGTACACCATGCAGATCGCGCAGCGGCTGTATGAGAACGGCTTCATCACGTATATGCGTACCGACAGCATCACGCTGTCGGAGACCGCCGTCGCCGCCGCGCGCGGCCAGGCCATCAAGCTGTACGGCTCCGCGTACGTGCCGGACAAGCCGCGCGTCTACACGAGCAAGGTCAAGAACGCGCAGGAGGCGCACGAGGCGATCCGCCCGTCGGGCGAGGAGTTCCGCACGCCCGGCGAGACCGGCCTGTCGGGGGACATGTTCCGCCTGTACGAGCTGATCTGGCAGCGCACGGTCGCCTCCCAGATGAAGGACGCGGTCGGCGAGTCGGTGTCCGTCAAGGTCGGCGGCACCTCCAGCGCCGGCGAGAAGGCCGAGTTCGGCGCGACCGGCCGCACGATCACTTTCCACGGCTTCCTCAAGGCGTACGTCGAGGGCGCGGACGACCCCTCGACCGACCGGGACGACGCCGAGAAGCGGCTGCCCAACCTGTCGGAGGGCGAGCGGCTGACCGCGGCCGAGCTGAACGCGCTGGCCCACTCCACCAAGCCGCCGGCCCGCTACACCGAGGCGTCGCTGGTCAAGGAGCTGGAAGACCGCGAGATCGGCCGCCCGTCGACGTACGCGTCGATCATCGGCACGATCCTGGACCGGGGATACGTGTTCAAGAAGGGCACCGCGCTGGTGCCGTCCTTCCTCGCGTTCGCCGTGGTCAACCTGCTGGAGCAGCACTTCGGCAACCTGGTCGACTACGACTTCACCGCCGACATGGAGAAGGTCCTCGACGACATCGCGAACGACCGCGCCGAGCGGGTGCCGGAGCTGCGCCGGTTCTACTTCGGCGGCGACGGCGACGAGGGCCTCAAGGAGATGGTCACCGACCTGGGCGAGATCGACGCCAAGGAGATCAGCTCCTTCCCGATCAGGGGCAGCGACATCGTGATCCGGGTGGGCCGCTACGGCCCCTACCTCGACCGCGACGGCGCCCGGGTCAACGTGCCCGAGGACATGACGCCCGACGAGCTGACCGCCGAGAAGGCCGAGGAGCTCTTCGCCCGGCCGAGCGGCGACCGCGAGCTGGGCAAGGACCCGGTCACCGGCAACGTCATCGTGGCCAGGAGCGGCCGGTTCGGCCCGTACGTCACGGAGGTGCTGCCGGAGGAGCCGGCGCCCGCCGAGGGGAAGAAGCGGGTCAAGAAGGCCGACGTGCCCAAGCCGCGGACCAGCTCGCTCTTCAAGTCCATGTCGCTGGACACCATCACGCTCGAACAGGCGCTGATGCTGCTGGCGATCCCCCGGGTCGTCGGGGAGATCGACGGCGAGGAGGTGACCGCGCAGAACGGCAAGTTCGGGCCCTACATCAAGAAGGGCACCGACTCGCGCTCGCTGGCCTCCGAAGAGGACCTGCTGACGGTCACGATCGACCAGGCCAAGGAGCTGTTCGCGCAGCCCAAGGCCCGGGGCAGGGGCCGGGCCGCGGCCGCTCCGCCGCTGCGTGAGCTGGGCGAGGACCCGAACTCCAAGAAGCCGATCGTGGTGAAGGAGGGCCGGTTCGGTCCGTACGTGACCGACGGCGAGACCAACGCCTCGCTGCGCAAGGGCGACACGGTCGAGGACATCACGACCGAGCGGGCCGCCGAGCTGCTGGCGGAGCGCCGCGAGCGGGCACCGGCGCCCAAGCGGACGACCACCCGGAAGGCGCCCGCGAAGAAGGCCGCGGCCAAGTCCACCACGAAGTCCTAGCCCGTCGAGCCCCCGCCACCGGGGGCTCGACGCGCTCCTCTGGGATCGCTCCGTAGGATCGTCCGGCAGCGGAGCGAGGGGAGTAGGCCGTGGGGTTCATGATCACGATCCTGGCCGTCGTGGTCGTCGTGCACTACTACCTGTGGCGGCGGCTGGTCAGGCCGACCACCCGCCCGGGGAGCGTGCCGCGTCGCGTGCTCACGTGGGGGCTCGTCCTGCTCGTGTTCCTGCTGCCGCTGAGGACCATCGGTAGCCAGGTCTTCGGGATGTCGTTCGAGCGTGTCATCGCGTGGCCCGGCTACATGTGGCTGGCGATCATGTTCTATCTCGTCGTGTTCACGGTGGCCCTGGAGATTCCCCGGGCGCTCGCCCTGCTGATGGCCAGACGCCGCGAGAATTCGCGTGGGGCTGTGGAAACTCGTGAGCCTGTGGATTCTGCTGGCCTTGCCGGATCTGCTGGTTCACCCGGTTCTGTCGTTTCAGGCGGTCCTGTGCTCGGATCGCCTGGCGGGACGGGGCCGTCCACCGGAGCTGGAACGTCGAGCGCCTCGGCGATATCCACAGGCCCGGTCACAGTTGCCGGCTCGGCAGAATCCGCGGACCTGGTCGCATCCACCGCCTCGGCGATATCCGCCGGCCCGAGAACGTCCCGGGTCGACCGGCGGGTGTTCATCGCGCGTACGGCCGCCACGATCGCGAGCGTCGGGGCACTGGCCACGGTCGGGTACGGCATGCGAACGGCGATGGGCGACCCGGTGATCGAGCGGATCCCCGTGCGGCTGCCCCGGCTGGACCCGCGGATGAGCGGGCTGCGGTTCGCCGTGGTCAGCGACATCCACCTCGGGCCACTGACCGGGAAGGGGCACACCGATCGCATCGTCCGGATGATCAACGGCCTCGAGGCGGACGTGGTCGCGATCGTCGGCGACCTGGTGGATGGGACGGTCGCCGAGCTCGGGCCGCTGGCCGCGCCGCTGCGCCACCTCGAGTCCCGCTACGGGGCATATTTCGTGACCGGCAACCACGAGTACTACACGTCCAAGGGTCCCCAGGAGTGGATCGAGGAGCTGAACTCCCTCGGCGTGCGGTCGCTGCGCAACGAGCGGGTGGAGATCGCCCACGCGGGAGCCGTACTGGACCTCGCGGGGGTCAACGACCTGAACGGGACGCCGTCCGGGGACGGCCCCGACCTGAAGAAGGCTCTGGGCGGGCGGGAGAGCGGACGGCCGGTCGTGCTGCTCGCGCATCAGCCCGTGCAGGTCCGGCAGGCCGCCGGGTACGGCGTCGATCTCCAGTTGTCCGGGCACACCCACGGCGGGCAGATGGTGCCGTTCAACCTGGCGGTCCCCCTGCAGCAGCCGGTGGTCGCCGGGCTGGACCGGGTGGACGGCACGCAGATCTACGTGACCCGGGGTGCGGGCTACTGGGGGCCGCCGGTCCGGGTCGGCGCGCCGCCGGAGATCACCCTCATCGAGCTTCGCGCCTGACCGCCCCGGCGCCCGCGCGGGCCGGAAATATGGGGCCGTTCCTGGCATCCGTCCTGCGGGACAGGTCGGGACGTACTACCCTCAGGCGACGAGCGGGCGGAAAACCGGCCCCCTCACACCCTTCTCCCGCCCAGCGAGCACCTGGATACGCTGACATCATGAGCACCCATGGCCGGGCAGCCACGCGACGCAGGCCGCCGAACGTGCTGGCCAACGCGCCCTTCCGCAGGCTGTGGACGGCCATGTCGGTCTGCAGCCTCGGCGACTGGCTGAACATCATCGCGCTGACCGCCCTCGCGGGGAACCTCACCGCGGCATCGGGATTCCAGACGCAGACCCTCGCCGTCGGCGGCGTGTTCGTCGCCAAGATGCTGCCGGCGATCCTGCTCGGCCCGCTCGCCGGGGCGGTCGCCGACCGGTTCGACCGCCGGTTGACCATGGTGAGCGCGGACGTCCTGAGATTCGCCGTCGTGGCCTCGATCCCGGTGGTCGGCACCTACCAGTGGGTGATCATCGCGGCGTTCCTGGTCGAGTGCGTGAACCTGTTCTGGGTGCCGGCCAAGGACGCGACCGTGCCCAACCTCGTGCCCAAGGAGCGGCTGGAGGAGGCCAACCGGCTCAACCTGCTCGTCACGTACGGCACGGCCCCGGTCGCGGCGGCGCTCTTCGCGATCCTGGCGGCCGTCGTGGGCATGATCGGCGCCGCCGCTCCCGGGTTCGGCGCGCGGCCGACGGACCTGGCCCTGGCCGTCAACGCCCTGGCGTACCTGGTCTCGGCGGCTCTGATCTTCACGCTGCGGGAGATCCCGAAGGGCCACACGCTCAGGGTGTCCACGCCGTCGGTGCTGCGGCAGGTGATCGAGGGCTGGCGGTTCGTCGGCGGCGAGCGCGTGGTGCGCGGGCTGATCATCGGCATGCTCGGCGCCTTCGCCGCCGGAGGCGCGGTCATCGGCGTGGCCAAGGCGTACGTGAGCGCGCTGGGCGGCGGCGACGCCGGCTACGGCGCGCTGTTCTGCGCGGTCTTCCTGGGCATGGGGGCCGGCATGTTCTTCGGCCCCCGGCTGCTCGGGGCGCTGTCCCGGCGGCGCATGTTCGGCGTGGCCATCATCGTGGCCGGGGTGACGCTCGCGGCCATCGCGCTCATCCACAACCTGGCCCTGGTGGTCGTCCTGACCGTGGTGCTCGGCGCCTGCGCCGGGACCGCCTGGATCATCGGATACACGCTGATCGGCCTGGAGGTCGAGGACGGCCTGCGCGGCCGTACGTTCTCGTTCCTGCAGTCGCTGGCCAGGGTGACGCTGCTCCTGGTCCTCGCGGTGGCCTCCGCGTTCGCCGGGCTCTTCGGCGCGCACCTCCTCGTGATCGGCGACATGACGTACCGCTTCGACGGGACGAACGTGGTGCTGCTCCTGGGCGCGCTGCTCGCGGTCGTGGTCGGGGTGCTCGCGCTGCGCCACATGGACGACCGGCCGGGCGTCCCCATCGGGGCCGACCTGTTCGCCGCGTTGCGGGGCGAGCGCTTCGCCGTCGAGGACGAGGAGCCCCGGGCCGGCCTGTTCGTGGCCTTCGAGGGCGGCGAGGGCTCGGGCAAGACCACCCAGTCGCGGCTGCTCGCCATCTGGCTGCGCGACCAGGGCTTCGACGTGGTGCAGACCCGCGAGCCGGGATCGACCAAGATCGGCATGCGGCTGCGCGCCATCCTCCTCGACGCCGCCCACCAGGGGCTGTCCGCCCGGTCGGAGGCCCTGCTGTACGCGGCGGACCGGGCCGAGCACGTCGAGAAGGTGATCCGCCCGGCGCTGCAGCGGGGTTCCACGGTGGTCTGCGACCGGTACGTGGACTCGTCCCTGGCCTACCAGGGCGCCGGCCGGGCGCTCGACCCGGACGACGTGGCGCGGGTCAACGCCTGGGCGACCGGCGGGCTGCTCCCCGACCTGACGGTGCTGATCGACGTGCCCCCGTCCGTGGGGCTGCGCCGGATGGCCTCGCCCGCCGACCGGATCGAGTCCGAGCCGATGGAGTTCCACGAGCGGGTCCGGCACGAGTTCCGGGCGCTCGCGGCGGCCGCGCCCGACCGTTACCTGGTCGTGGACGGCACGCTGCCCCAGGACGAGATCTCCCGCATCATCCAGGACCGGGTGCGCGAGGTGCTGCCCGACCCGGTGCCGCAGGAGACCGAGGCCGCCACCGGCACCATCCCGGCCATCCGCGACTGAGGCGGCCGGGCGCGTACGCGATCTGACGGTAGGTTGGGCGCGTGGGTGTGTTCGAGGATCTGGTGGGCCAGGATCGGGCCGCCGCCGTGCTGCGACAGGCCGCCTCCGCCGCCGACGACGCCCTCGCGGGCGGCCGCGGCGCCGGGATGACGCACGCGTGGCTGTTCACGGGCCCTCCCGGCTCCGGGCGTTCCGACGCGGCCCGCGCCTTCGCGGCGGCGCTGCTCTGCCCCGACCAGGGCTGCGGGCACTGTGACTCCTGCCACCAGGTCGAGGTCGGCTCCCACCCGGACCTGACCTTGGTGCGGCCCGAGGGGCTCTCCTACAGCGCCAGGCAGACCCGCGACCTCGTGCTCAAGGGCGCGGGCGCCCCGACGCTGGGGCGCTGGCGGATCGTGCTGTTCGAGGACGCCGACCGCGCCACCGAGGCCGCCGCCAACGCGCTGCTCAAGGCGATCGAGGAGCCGCCGCCGCGGACGGTCTGGCTGCTCTGCGCCCCGTCGCCCGACGACATGATCATCACGATCCGGTCCCGCTGCCGCGTCGTGACGCTCCGAACGCCGTCCGCGGAGGCGGTCGCGCACGTGCTGGCGACCCGGGACAGCGTGCCGGACGACATGGCGTGGTTCGCCGCGCGGGCCGCGCACGGCGACGTCGGGAGAGCCCGGCGGCTGGCCCTGGACGAGGAGGTCCGGCGGCGCCGCGAGGAGGTGCTCTCCATCCCCGCGTCGCTCACCGGCGTGGGCGAGTGCATCGCGGCGGCCGAGCGGCTGGTGAAGACCTCGGCCGAGGACGCCGACGCGGCGACGGCCACGCTGAACGAGGCCGAGACCGCCGAGCTGCGCAGGGTCTACGGCGAGGGATCGTCGGGCAAGGGGCTGGGCAGGGGCCTGGTCCGCGGCGGTGCCGGCGCGTTGAAGGAGCTGGAGACCCTGCAGAAGTCCCGCGCCACCCGGATCAAGCGCGACTCGATCGACGTGGCGCTGCTCGATCTGGTGGCGTACTACCGGGACGTCCTCGCCGTGCAGCTCGGAGCCGGGGTGGAGCTGGCCAACGAGGATCGCAGGCGCGAGGTGGAGGCGCTCGCGGCCAAGTCGACCCCCGAGGACACGCTGCGCCGCACCGAGGCGATCATGATCTGCCGGGAGCGGCTCGCGGCGAACGTGAACCCGCAGATCGCGGTGGAGGCCATGACCCTCGCCCTCCGGGATCCGCGCGTCCCGCGATAGCGAGCCGGGTGGCGGGAGCAACCTGAGAGGCGATTCGGCGTCTCTGGTGCATGCAGGCCGAAACGCTGGATATCCATAAACCTCCCGGAGCGTCGGTGACCGCCCCGGAAACCGCGGACGAGACGATCGCGGCACTTTACGCCGAGCACGCGCTCGGCCTCGCCAGGCTGGCACTGATCATGCTCGGCGACCGCGAGACGGCCGAGGACGTGGTCCAGGAGGCGTTCCTCGGCCTCCATCGCCGGTTCGGCGGCCTTCGGGACCGGAGCAAGGCGCTCGTCTACCTGCGCTCGGCCGTGCTCAACAACGCCCGGACCGTGTTGCGCAGGAGGCGGCTGCCGTCCTGGTTCGCCGGGACGTACGAGCCGCCCATGTGGTCGGCCGAGTCCGCCGCCCTCCTGGGAGCCGAGCGGCGCGAGGTCATGGAAGCGCTGCACCGCCTGCCCCGGCGGCAGCGTGAGGCGCTCGTGCTGCGTTACTACGCCGACCTCTCCGAAGAGGAGACCGCCCAGGTCATGGGCGTCAGCCGGGGCACCGTCAAGTCGACCACCTCCCGAGCCCTGGACGCGCTCGGCCGACTACTGGGGAACGCACGATGAACGAGATCACCGATCGCCTGCGCGACGCCACCCGGGCCGTGGGCGAGACCATCGACCAGGTGCCGGCCTTCTCGCCGGCCGCGGGCCGTACGCGCTCGGAGGTTGCGGGCCGGGTGAGGAGAGCCTGGCTGGTCCCGCTCGCCGCGGCGGCGTCCGTGACGGTCGCGGTGGCCGGCGGCGTGGCGGTCGCCAGGGGCGGGGACGGGAGCCCCGGCCGGAACGCCGCCACGAGCGCAGGCCCCGCCGCCGCGCCCACGTTCTTCGCCGAGACCGGGGAGAGCGGGATCACGGTCAGGAGCGTGAACGGTGGCGCGGAGACCTCCCGGGTCCCGAACCCCTCCGGTAAGGAGCGGTTCGTCGGCATCCAGGCGGCGCAGGACAACCGGCTCTTCTACGCGGTGTCGGCCGAGGACGACTGCCGGCCGCGCCTGTACCGCTTCACGCTGGACGAGGAGGGGAAGGTCGGGTCGTTCGGCCCCCTGCCCTTCGCGCCGCCCGAGGGCACCAGGCCGACCTCCCTGGCGGTCAGCGGTGACGGCGGCAAGCTCGCGTACGGCCTCATGTCGTGTGGCGGCGGCGCCGAGAAAGGCCGCCTGGTGGTCGCGGACACGGTGACCGGCGACAGCCGCACGTGGACCGCGAAGGACGATGTCGACGTCTCCGAACTGTCGATGACGGCCGACGGCCGCTTCGTGCTCTTCGCCCGTTACGTCCGGATGGAACTCCTGTCATCGGCCCCGGTGACCGATGAAGCGACTGAGGCGACGCCCACGGCGACCGAGGCGCCGTCCCCGTATCCGATAGTCAGCCGGGTGGGAGAGCCCGTGGAGCCGGCGACCGCCGCGAGTCCCTTGGTGGCCGAGGGAGCGTCAGATCCGACCGTCGCGGTCAGTCCGGTGGGAGAGCCCGTGGCGCCGGTGACCGCCGCGATCACGGCGAGTCCGGTGGCCTCCGAGGCGACGGCCACCGCCGTCCCGAGCCCCGCGACGACGGCCGAGCCCTCTGCGTCGTCGAGTGTCGAGGCGTCGGTCGTGGTGACCGAGGCGTCGCCGGTTCAGCCGAGCGTGGCAGGCAAGGGAATCGCGCCGCAGGTCGAGTGGTGCCACCTCCCCGCGGCGACCATCCTGGACGAGCCGGGCGTGGCGTCGTCGCCCGCCGTCACTCCGGATGAGGATCCGGTCGAGGTGCACGCGGTCGTCAAGGTGTGTCCCGACCTGTCGGATCTGCGTCTCCTGGACACCGGAGCGCCCGGCGACAGCCTGGAGCAGGCGAGCAGCATCTCCCTCGGTGGAGGATCACGCGGCATGCTGGGAGCCGCCATCAGCCCGGACGGCAGCCGGATCGTGGCCGCGTTCCAGAACATGGAGATCGACGGCAAGACGGGCCTGCCGGTGGGCGGATCCGCGGACCTCATCGCGTACGACACCGCCGATGGGAAGGCAACGGGTGTCGTCTACCACGAGGCGGGCGAGGCGGGGATCCAGCTGCTCGACCTCGACGGCACCGGCGAGCGTGTGATCGTCTCCCGGGGCGACGAGATCGGCGCGGTCGACGCGGCGGGCTACCGGGCTCTGGTGAAGACCGGGGAACCTTCCCGCATCTACGGCTCCAGGTACGCCTGGTAGCCGTCGCCGCCGGTACGGCCGGCCTGCTCTCGGGACTCGCCCCCGGCAGGCCGGCCGTACCCGTTTCCGGGAGATCACGGGCCGCTCAAAGGGGATGGATGCCCGCGCGGCGGGAGAGGCAGCGGGTTTCCACTGAAACAGAAAGGCTTCTTCTGGAGAAGAAGCGGGTTTCTTCCGAAACAGAAGCAGCAGAAGCCACACCAGTGCGTCTCTTTGGTGTGAAAGCCGAACTGCTCTCGGAGAGAGAGCCCTTGATCCGGGAACGCGTCGATGTCGCGGCGCTGTTCGCCGACCATCATCTCGGCCTGGTGCGGCTGGCGCTGCTCATGCTGGGTGACCTGGCCACGGCCGAAGACGTCGTCCAGGAGGCGTTCGCGCGCACCCACGCGGGGCGGCGGCGGTTGCGCGATCCCGGCAGCGCCCTGGCGTACGTGCGGTCGGCCGTGCTGAACGGCTGCCGGTCCGTGCTGCGGCGCAGGAGCCTCGCCTTCCGGCGGGCCGTGCCGTACGCGCCGCCGGTCTGGTCGGCGGAGAGTGTCGCGATGATCGGCGAGGACCGCCGGGAGGTCCTGGTCGCCCTGAGCGGCCTGCCACGACGGCAGCGCGAGGCGCTCGTGCTGCGGTTCTACCTCGACCTCTCGTACGAGGAGATCGCCGACACCATGGGCGTCGCCGGGAGCACGGCGCGTTCCACCATCACGCGCGGGCTCGCCGCCCTCGCCCGGACCCTTGGGGAGGAATCATGATCGAACAACGTCTGCGCGAGGCCCTGTCCGAGGCGGCGGCGACCGCCGATCTCCGGTCCGTCCGCCCGCTGACCGCGCCGCGGGGGCGCGCTCGGAGCACCCGGATATCCCGGTTTGTCGTGATCCCCGCCGCACTGGTCGCCGCGGTGTCCGTCGGAGTGTTCCTGCTGGTACGGCCCGCACCTCCCGCGACGACGGCGGGCAATCCGATGGCGGACAGCCTGGCCCAGCTCGGCCTGGCGGAGGCGGATTCCTGGAAGTACGAGATCGCGGTGTTCCTTTGCAAGAAGAACGGTCCCTACCCGGTGTGCAAGAAGCGTGCGGCGACCGAGGACGATCGGCGGCGGATCAAGCAGGTTCTGGAGTCGATGCCGGAGGTCGGGTGGATCCAGTTCGAGTCGCGGGCCGAGGCGTACAAGAAATTCCGGGCCACCAACAGTGACAATCTCCTGCTTGTCCAAGTGGTCAAACCGTCGGATTTGCCGGAGTCCTTCCGGGTGAAGGTGCTGCCGGGAGCCGATCG
The DNA here is from genome assembly GCF_001570365.1 of Microtetraspora fusca. GTDB lineage: Bacteria > Actinomycetota > Actinomycetes > Streptosporangiales > Streptosporangiaceae > Microtetraspora > Microtetraspora fusca. The sequence goes on from NZ_BBYK01000060.1 coordinate 79,547, forward strand.
CAAGGCGGTGCTGAGGGCTGTCGAGCACATGCCCGGGGTCTCGAACGTCGTCGACACGGTGTGCATTGTGGACAAAGCGAGGTGCTGAGTCCCTGACGGCGCACGCGCTCCCGCCCGATCGAACCGGAGGGCCTAGCCTCGAAGGAGGGCACGTGTGTCGCCGCCACGAGGAGGGCGTCATGGCTGCCATGTCACCCGCGCCATCTGTGGCGGCTCGTCTGGGGTCCGTGCGGGGATGGCAGGAGGATCTCTACCGGGACCTGCATCGGCATCCTGAGCTGTCGCACCATGAGCGGCGTACCGCCGCGAAGATCGCCGAGCGCCTCGGCCGGATCGGCTGCCAGGTGCACCAGGGGGTCGGCGGCACCGGTGTGGTCGGGGTGCTGCGTAACGGCGACGGCCCGACGGTGCTGCTCCGGGCGGACATGGACGCGCTGCCGGTGCGTGAGGCGACCGGCCTGCCGTACGCCAGCACCGACACGGTCACGGACTCCGGCGGGCGCGAGATACCGATCGCGCACGCCTGTGGACACGATGTACACGTCACCTGTCTGCTTGGCGCGACCCAGTTGCTCGCCGAGGGGACCGACCGGTGGCGGGGCACGTTGGTGGCGCTGTTCCAGCCGGCCGAGGAGACCGGCGACGGCGCGCGGACCATGCTCGACGACGGCCTCGCCGAGCTGATTCCGGCCCCGGACGTGGCGCTCGCGCAGCACGTGCTGCCGGCGCCGGCCGGACACGTCGGCACTCATGCCGGTCCGGTGCTCTCCGCCGCCGACAGCGGCCGCGTCACCGTGTACGGACGCGGAGCCCACGGCTCGATGCCGCAGGCGGCCGTCGACCCCGTGGTCCTCGCGGCGATGATCGTGATCCGGCTGCAGACCATCGTGTCCCGTGAGACCTCGCCGGGGGAGACCGCGGTGGTCACGGTCGGCAGCGTCCAGGCCGGCACGAAGAGCAACATCATCCCCGACCACGCCGTGCTGGAGTTCAACATCCGCACCTACGACGAGCGGACCAGAAGCGCGATCCTGGACGCGGTGCGCCGCATCGTCTCCGCCGAGTGTCAGGCGTCGGGATGTCCGAAGGCTCCCGAGATCGAGCTGTTCGACCGCTTCCCGCTGACGGACAACGATCCCGAGACGACCGGCCGGGTGGCCGCCGCGTTCGGCGAGTTCTTCGGCGACCGGGCCGGGCCGATGGGCCGGCAGACCGCCAGCGAGGACTTCAGCGACATCCCGAACGCCCTGGGCGTCCCGTACACCTACTGGGGCATCGGCGGCATCGACCCCGAGACCTACCGCAGGGCCGAGGCCGCCGGCCGGGTGGCGCAGGACATCCCGGTGAACCATTCCGCCGCGTTCGCCCCGGTTCCGCAGCCCACCCTGGACACCGGCTCCCAGGCCCTGGTCGTCGCGGCTCTCGCGTGGCTCGGCCGCTGACTCACCGCCGGTCCCCGGAACCGGGGACGTCACCCCGGGCGGCGCCCGGCGGGCCCGGAGCGTTGAGGCCGAAGCGGACGCCCACCAGCCGGACGACGAAGCAGACGGCGGCGGCCCCGATCGCGGCGGGGACCCCGTAGACGCCGGTGCGGACGGTGACCGCGGTGATCGCGGCCGCGATCAGGGCGGGGATGGCGTACAGCTCGCTGTACAGCACCGTGGGGATCCGCCGGATCAGCACGTCGCGGAGCGTGCCGCCGCCCACGGCTGTGATCGCGCCGAGGATGACCGCCTGTCCGATGCCGAGCCGGTAGTCCAGCGCCTTGCTCGCCCCGGTCACCGCGAACAGGCTCAACCCGAGGGCGTCGAACACGATGATCGGGCCGGCCAGCCGGTCCAGCCGCCGGCCGAGCGCGTACGCGACCAGACCGCTCGCGGCCGCGACCGCCAGATAGCGCCAGTCGCCGAACGTGGCGGGCGGCAGGGAGTCGATCAGGATGTCGCGGATGATCCCGCCGCCCAGCGCGGTCACCATGCCGAGGGTGATCACGCCGACGATGTCGAGCCGCGCGGCGCGCACGGCCGTCAGCGCGCCGTTGAGTCCGAACGCGAAGGTGCCCGCCAGGTCGAGCGCGAGCAGCAGCGGCGGTTCGACGTTCACCTGGCGTCGATACCCGGTATACGCCTGACCCTGACGGTATGGCACCGATGCCGCGTAGGGTAAGGGCGGGCGGAAGCCGTACGAGATCGAGGAGGCCGGGCGCTTGGGCATGATGATGGCGGTGAGCTTCACCCGGTACGGGCGGCTTTATTACCTCGACCCCGGAGGGCATTCCCCCAAAGTCGGCGACAAGGTGCTCGTACCGACTGATTCCGGGCCCGAGGTGGCCGAGTGCATCTGGGCGCCGCAGTACGTGAGCGAGGACGTCGACGGCCTGCCGGTGTGCGCGGGCATCGCGACCGAGGAGCACCTGGCCAGGGACGAGACCAACCGCCGGCGCAGGGCCGAGGCCCGCAGCGTCTCGAAGCGCCTGATCAAGCGGCACGAGCTGCCCATGAAGGTCGTCGGGGTCGACTACGTGGACGCCGACAACGTCTTCACCGTCTACTTCTCGGCCCCGCACCGGGTCGACTTCCGGGCGCTGGTGCGGGACCTGGCCCGCAACCTGCGGGCGCGGGTGGAGCTGCGGCAGATCGGACCGCGCGACGAGGCCCGCCTCCAGGGCGGCATCGGTCCGTGCGGCCGGGATCTGTGCTGCGCGACCTTCCTGAAGGACTTCGAACCCGTCTCGGTCCGGATGGCCAAGGACCAGGACCTGCCGGTCAACCCGCTCCGCATCGCCGGAGCGTGCGGTCGGCTGATGTGCTGCCTCAAGTACGAGCACCCGCTGTACGTCGAGGCGCAGCGGACCTTCCCGAGGACAGGGGCCCGGGTGGAGACGGACGAGGGGCCGGGCCAGGTCGTCGGCAGGAACGTGCCGGGAGACCACGTCACCGTGCGGCTCGACGACGGAGGGCGGCGCTGCCAGTGCTCGCGCGCCTCGGTCTGCGGCCCGCGCAAGGCCCACGACGAGAGGTACGAGCCGCAAGCGTGAAGATCTTCCGATCACGACGGCGTGTCCCCCCGACCCCTGCCCGCGGAGCCGCGGCGGCGTTCCTCGCGCTCGCGCTGGCGGTCACGGGCTGTGCGCAGGAGGAGGCGAAACCCCGCGCGGAGGCCCCGACACCGGCGCTCCAGCCGTTCTACGGTCAGAACCTCGACTGGAGCGACTGCGGTGACGGCTTCCAGTGCTCGCGGGCCGATGTGCCGCTCGACTACTCCGCCCCGTCCGGGGAGAAGATCGGCATCAGCCTGATCCGGTTGCCCGCCACCGGGAAGCGCATCGGCTCGCTGCTCATCAACCCGGGCGGGCCCGGCGGCTCCGGCATCGAGTACGCCCGGGCGGCGCGTTCGGTGCTCAGCGAGAAGGTCCGGGCGCGGTTCGACGTGATCGGCTTCGACCCGAGGGGCGTGGGCGAGTCCAGCCCCATCCGCTGCATGTCCGGAAGCGAGCTCGACGCCTACGTGAGCCTGGACGCCAGTCCGGACACGCCGGCCGAGGTCACCGCGATGGAAAAGGGGTCGAAGGCGTTCGCCGACGCCTGCGGCGCGAAGGCGGCCCGGCTGCTGCCCCACGTCGGAACGGCCGACGCGGCCAGGGACATGGACGTGCTGCGCGCCGTCCTCGGCGACTCCGGGCTGACCTATCTCGGGAAGTCGTACGGCACCCATCTGGGCGCCGTCTACGCCGACCTGTTCCCGAAGAAGGTCCGCGCCCTGGTCCTCGACGGCGCGGTCGATCCGTCCGTCCCGGCCCTGAAGTCCAACGAGACCCAGGCCGTCGGCTTCGAGGTGGCGCTGAAGGCGTTCCTGCAGGACTGTTTCGAGGACGGCGCCTGCCCCTTCTCCAGCCGTACGGTCGAGGGGGCCATGGACGAGCTCACCGACCTGCTGAAGAAGGCCGACGCGCATCCCCTGAAGAACAGCCTCGGCGACGGCCGGGAGATCAACGAGGCGTGGGTCGTCCTGGGCATCGTCACGCCGCTGTACGAGCGGGAGGCGTGGCCGGTGCTGCGCGAGGCGCTGGGGCACGCCTTCAACGGCGACGGCACCGACCTGCTGCGCATGGCCGACCTCATGTTGGACCGCAAGCCGGACGGCTCGTACTCCAACCAGACCGAGGCGAACATGGCGATCAACTGCGTGGATCACCCCTATCCCAAGGAGCCGTCCGCGTACGCCGAGGGAGCCGTCGAGGCGGCGATGGTCGCCCCCCATTTCGGAAATTTCGTGATGTGGGGGTCGTTGCCGTGCGCGTACTGGCCGGTCGCGCCCAAGGGCGCCGACAAGAAGGTCACCGCCGACGGTGCCCCGCCGATCGTCGTCGTCGGCACCTCGCGTGACCCGGCCACGCCGTACGAGTGGGCGGAGGGGCTCGCGTCCCAGCTCAGCTCGGGTGTCCTGCTCGGCTACGACGGCGACGGGCACACCGCGTACGGGACGGGCTCGACCTGCGTGGACAAAGCGGTCGACGACTACCTGATCTCGCTCAAGCCGCCCAAGCAAGGCACGATGTGCCCGAAGGTCACGTGACGTCGCCGAGGAGGGCGCGAGAAGGGTTCATGAGCCTGTAGACTTCTCTGCACTGCCGTACGGCACGCCGCCTTAGCTCAGTCGGCCAGAGCGACGCACTCGTAATGCGTAGGTCAAGGGTTCGATTCCCTTAGGCGGCTCCAGTTCAGAGGCCCCTTCCGACCAAGGAAGGGGCCTTCTTGCTAACACCCTTCCTTTGGGTGGAGTTACGTCTTTTCTCTACCCGACCCTCTCGCGCCACCTGGCCCACATTGGTATCTTTCCGTGATGTGAGGATCACTGGTAGTGCCGCAGCGTGAATGCGATGCATGGAGCTAGCTAACGATCTCGCGGCTTCGGTTGACTCCGCCCGGCGGCATCAGCCGCTGGAGATGCCCTTGCTTGGCGCTTGGACGAGCGCCGATCCACTGGCGACTGCGCCTGTGTGCAAAGGAACCGAATGTGGGAGCAGATATCAGTCGATCATCTTCTGCATTCCGTCCCAGAGTCCACGGGGCGCGAGAGGGAGTCGGCTTGCTCGCCGTATTTCGGGACCTCGCACTTCCGAACCCCCGTGGACCGGAGCACCTGGCCCCGTCTCACCTCTCGCCGTCGCCTTGCCGTCTGCGGAGTCAGGCGATCCGGAACGTCATACCGCATCCCCACAAGGCATTAGTCACGGGAAGTGAGGGGACTAGACCGTGCGAAACGATGACCAGACACCCCACATGGACACGCACTGGATGCAGAGTCCCGGCAAATACGTGATGAAGAAACTGCCCGAGGTCACGCTGACCTTCTGGATCATGAAGGTCGCCGCCACCACGCTCGGCGAGACCGCTGGAGACCTGTTCGCCCAGACGCTGAAGATCGGCTACTTCCTCACCACGGTCGCACTGTTCCTGATCTTCCTTGTTACCCTGGTGATCCAGCTCGCCTCCAAGCGGTACAACCCCTTCTTTTACTGGACTGTCATCCTGTCCACCAGCATGGCCGGCACTACGATGTCGGATTTCATGAACCGCGATGCCAGCGCCGAATACCTGCCCAAAGGAGCGACGTCGCTGGGTTGGGGGCCACAGGGCCTCGGCCTGGGCTACCCCGCCGGCGCCGCGATCCTCATCTCGATCCTCATCGCCATCTTCGTCATCTGGAAGTTCACCGGACTGACCTTCGCGATCCGCGACATCGACACCTTCCGCGGTGAAGCCCTCTTCTGGTCGGCGATCCTCGTCTCCAACACGCTCGGCACCTCCCTGGGCGACTTCCTCTCCGATAGCTCAGGCCTCGGCTACAGCGGAGGCGTGGTACTCATCACTGCCCTGCTCGCGCTGCTCCTCGCTCTGAAGTACGTCCCTGCCGTGCCCAACGTGCTGCTGTTCTGGCTCGCCTTCGTCCTGACCCGACCCTTCGGCGCCACCGCAGGTGACCTCCTCACCAAGCCGACCACCAAGGGCGGCCTCGACCTCGGAACCGTCGGCTCCTCCGCCGTCCTCCTTGCCGTCCTGTTCGGTTTCATGGGATGGGCCCATCTCCAGGAACGCCGTGACACCCTTGCCATGGCAAGCGTCTCCTGAGCCAGATCCCACACGCTGACGACTCCCGTGATCAGGGGCTGAATGCCAAGGCCGAGCTCGGGACATGTACGGGATGCTCATGTGAGCAGTCCGGGCTGGACGTGTCGTTCGAGCAGCTCAGGTCATGTAAGCCTGAGGCGCGGCCACCGCTCTCCTAGAGGCGGGTGCTTCCCAACAGGCTGTCGCGTGGTTTCAGTTTCCGGTGCTCGGGCCCGGCGGCCTGGTGCTCCGGACCCACTTGCCATCGGGCACCGTGGGCTGAGCACCGACCCTGCTAACACAGACGCTAACAACGGCCCTGGACGATGGTGGACGGTGCCGGACTTGGCACTTGCAGAGGGTGCCTCTGGCCAGGGCTCCATGCCAGCCCTGGACGTTCGTGGACATCTCGATTACTCCTCGTAATGTGTAGGTCAAGGGTTCGATTCCCTTAGGCGGCTCCATCAATGATCAGGGCGTTTCCCGTCCGGGAGACGCCCTGTGATCGTTTCGGGTTGCAGTCGTCGCACCGGGACCACTCTCTAAATGACCTCGAACGTGTACTGCGGACGGAGTACACCATCCGCGGTAACGGGATCGGCGTAGCGCCTACCGCTGCACGACGACGCGGGGGAGCCTGATCACGAGTATTGAGCGCAACGCTCAATGACTCGAGGAGAGATGATGCCAGCCGAGAATCCCCGTACGGATGGAGCTCTGGCGGGACTGGCCCGGTTCTGTTACCGGCGCCGCCGCCTGGTCCTCCTGACCTGGATCGTCGGTGTGATCGCAGTGGCGTTCGTCGGCTTCGGCTACGGCGCCGCCCCCGACAACGACTTCTCCGGCGGAACCTCGGACTCCGCCAAGGCGCAGGCGCTGATCGAGAAGCACTTCCCCGAGCGGCAAGGGGACACGCTCACTCTTGCGATCAAGGCGGAAAAGGGGATCGACGACGCTGCCGCCCGTCAAAAGATCGAGAAGGTCCTCACCGATCTGGCGACCTCACCCGTTGTAGGACCGGTTACCTCGCCATATCAGGACAAGAGCCTGGTGACGCAGGATCGTCGTATCGCCCGTACGACCATCCCGCTGACCCGAAAGGAGGTGGACAAGACCGCGGTCAAGCCCCTGGTGGACATGGTCAAGAACGCCTCCGGTGACGGCGTGACGCTGGCGCTGGGCGGGACTCAGGCGGAAAAGGCCGAGACACCCCCGCAGGGTTCGTCTGAGAGCGTGGGCATCGTGGCGGCAGCGGTGATCTTGTTCATCGCCTTCGGGTCACTTGTGGCGATGGGCCTGCCGATCGTGACCGCACTGCTGGCGATCGCCGCCGGCATCGCCCTGATGAAGCTGGTGGGGTACCTGGTCCCCTCACCCGATTTCACCGCGATCCTCGCCGCGATGATCGGGCTGGGCGTCGGCATCGACTACGCACTGTTCATCGTGACCCGCTACAAGGACAGCCTGCAGGCCGGCGACGAGCCCGAGACCGCCACGGTCAAGGCCATCACAACGGCCGGTCACGCGGTCCTGTTCGCCGGCACGACCGTCGTGATCGCGCTGATGGGCCTGATCGTCATGGGACAGCGGCTGATGACCGGAGTGGCCGTCGCCACGTCGGTGATCGTGCTGGTCACGATGATCGCCGCGGTGACCCTGCTGCCGGCGTTCCTGGGCTTCACCGGTCACAAGATCAACTCGCTACGCCTGCCCCGCCGCCAGAAGTTCGCCAGTGCCGCGTCCCGAGAGCGCCGGACCATCGCCGAGCGCTGGGCCGGCGTCGTGCAGCGCAAGCCGCTGGTCGCCGCGATACTTGCCGGCGCGGTCCTGGTGGTGCTGGCCGCCCCCACGCTGTCGATGCGGCTGAGCAACCCCGACGCCAGTGTCCAGCCCCACGACAGGAGCAGCTACACCTCATACGAGATTCTCTCCGAGGGCTTCGGCCCCGGCTACGGCGCACCCCTGATCTTCGCCACCGAGGTCGGCTCCAACGACACCGATCTGCGTCCCGTCATCGAAGCGGTCGGCATGACCGAGGGCATCGCCTACGCCACGCCGCCTCAGGTCAGCAAGGACGGGCAGGCCGCGATCTTCATGGCCTTCCCCAAGACCGGATACCAGGACAAGGCGACCGCGGACCTGGTGCACCACCTGCGCGACGACGTGCTGCCCAAGGCGCCCGGCGGTGAAGGGGTCTACGTCGGCGGCCCGAACGCCGGCACGATCGACATGGCCGATGACATCAGCTCGCGCCTGCCCCTGATGATCGCGGTCGTCGTCGCGGTGTCCCTGGTACTGCTGATCGCGCTGGTCCGGTCGGTCACGATCGCGCTGCAGGCCGCCGTCATGAACCTGCTGTCGATCGGCGCCGCCTACGGCGTGCTCGTCGCGGTCGTCCAGTGGGGATGGCTGGGCTCGGCCCTCGGTTTCCCCACCGCCATGCCGATCACGACCTGGGTGCCGATGATGATCTTCCCGGTCCTGTTCGGCCTGTCCATGGACTACGAGGTCTTCCTGATCTCGCGGGTCCGTGAGGAGTACGAGCGCACCGGCGACACCCGGACGGCCGTCGCCAGCGGGATGGCGCGGACCGCCAAGGTCATCACGGCCGCGGCCGCCATCATGGTCGCCGTCTTCACGACCTCCCTGCTCGGCCCCGACGTCGCGGTCAAGCAGGGAGGTCTGGGCATGGCCGTCGCCGTGCTCATCGACGCCACCATCATCCGGATGATCCTCGTCCCCGCGGTGATGGAACTGTGCGGCAAGGCCAACTGGTGGATGCCCGGACGCCGGGCACCGAAGGTGACCTCGGTTCCCCCGGCCGAGATCGTGGAAGAGGCCAGGGTCTGACTCTTCCTCGACCTACGGCGAGCGATGCCGCCACCGCCGGACGAAACCGCATCCACCTGACCGTCGACGACCTCGATGCCGAGATCGACTGACCGCACAGCACGGGCTGGGTTATGGCCGGCCCGTTCCCCGCTCCGCCGGCTGGGGCGCAGGTCCGCTGGGACGACGGGTCCACGATGCCGGTCCCCATGATCGGATCTCGAGAGGCGCTGATGGCTCCGTCCCCCTGGCCGGAGGAGTACACCGTCCCCGACGACGAGGAGCACAAGCAGACGGCGCCACCTCGCGAATGCAACTGGAGACCGTACACGGCATCAAGACCACCTACTGATCAGTCCCACCACATGACGACCGCCAGTCGACGACGGGCAGCCTCCTCGTAGAAGTCGAGTAGTGCGGCAAAGTGCCTGGCCACATAGCCGCGAGGGTCCGCCATCGCCCCAGTGCTTTGACCAAGCGCTTCCCAGCCGTCGATGGGAAGGGAGGCCAAGACCGTATCGGGGACGAGCCCGCGAAGGGTCCCGGCGACGTGGAGGACGGCAGGTCCCTCAAGGGCGCTGACGGGATGCTCCCATATCGCGCCGGCGTAGTGACGGTAAGCCGGATTGACCTCCGCGTCACCGTCGAGGGAACGCCGCAACGCGACGAGGTACTCGGAACCACTGGCCAGTTCGCAGGCCCGGAGCAAGGGCGCGGGCGCCCAGTCCAGATCGAGATGATCCGCGCGAGGAGTCAGTTCGAAGGAGCAGAGCCGGTCCAGTTCCTCGACCGACCGGCGGCAGGCAGCAAGCTGAGCGTCGGGAACCCGAACGAGCTGCTGCGTAACCGCCACGCTGCGAGCCTGCCAGGCCAGCCGTCCTGATTGAAAACAACTTTTCTTCTCGGCGTTTAAGGCAGATCGCCAGCCGGCCGGGCATGCGGCCTGTGTTCGCCCGCCGAGGCGGCCTATAAAGTACGGGCCAGCCGACCAGGAGCGGGCATGATCAAGTCATACCAGTTCGGGCGCAAAGCCGCCGTCGTCGTGACGCTGTACGGCATCGCCCTCGTCGCTGTGGCTTCGGGCGTTCTTGTGGCGCTGCTCTCCGGTAAGGACGGTGTCGTGCTCTGGCCCCTCGTGCTGGGGGTGCCCCTGGGCTGGCCGTTGCTGTGGGCTCCGATCGACAACGGCCTGGTGCTTTGGGCCTGTTTCCTCGCACTCGGCGTGGTTCAGGGATGGCTGATCTGGAGGTTGTGCCGGGGCCCCCGTTCCAGGCCCGAAGGCTCGCAATGATCGTGCCGGTGGTCTCCTGGTCCGCTGTCGCTCTTCGTTCGGCCTTGGTCAAGAGGGCGGTGCGCGCTCTATGGAGTCGGCCTGCTGCCGCCCCCTGAAACCGCCGGCCCGTTGCGCTTCGCGGCGGGTCGATGGCGAAGGAGAGACCAGGGCGCCTAACACGAGGCGAGGACGAGAAGCCTCCCGGCCAATGGCGCCCTGCTTGCGCGCCGGCGATTCAACACTTGGGACGCCGACTTCGTCTGAGTGGTGAATACCGAGGAAAGGCGAAGGCAATTGGACGACGACTCCCGCTTCGCGGACTTCGTCGCCGCACGGGCCGATGCGCTGCTGCGTTACGGCTACGTGCTCAGCGGCGATCCCCACGATGCGGCCGATCTCACCCAGGAGGCGCTCCTCCGGCTGCATCGTGCGTGGTCGCGGGTGTACCGCAAGGACAACCCGGAGAGCTACACCAGAAGAATCATGGCCCGGCTGCACATCAGCGTGTGGCGGCGGGGCCGTCGTGAACGGCTCTTCTGGGACCTGCCCGATCAGGCGCATCTGGACACGCTGCCCTCGGAAGCGGAACAGGACCTCTGGCAGGCGCTGAAAGGCCTGCCCCGCAAGCAGCGGGCCGTACTCGTCCTGCGGTACTACGAGCAACTGACCGACGCGGAGATCGCAACCGTGCTCGGCGTCTCCCGAGGGACGGTTCGCAGCCACGCCTCGCTGGGCCTGAGCAAGCTCCGCTCCTCTGTGCCACACCCCACCGCTACCGAAGGGAGCGCCTCATGAACGAGCACCTGGAGGAGATGCTCCGCAGCGCTCTCGGCCACGCATCCGAGCTGGCACCGCAGGCGCCGAACAACCTGTCCACGCACATCGTGCGCAGGTCCCGGGTGCGCCGGATACGCGCGCAGGCCCTGCTCGCGGCCGCCGCGGTGGTGGTGATCGCGGGCGGGGTGGCGGTGGCCGTACGCGGCGCCGGACACGATGCCACGGCGGTCAATCCGAGCGTGACGCCGTCTCCCACAGCGACGGAGACGAGGATCCCCGCCTCTGTCGAGAAGGTCTGGCCCGAGGCGGTATGGAAGATCCCGGTCAAGCTGCCCGGCGGACGCAAATTCAACCCCCGGGGCTTCGTCGACGACCACACACTGCTGCTGGAGACCTGGGAGAGCTTCGAGAAGGCCAACGCCATCTACGCGTACGACCTGGACAGCGATCGCGTCCGCAAGATCACGAACATCCGTACGCCGAAGGGGGTGTACGCGTCAGGCTACGCGGCGGGCGGCGGGCGGATCGTCTGGCAGACGATCGACGTGGTGCACGGCAAGCCCGTCACCTCGTTCTGGTGGGCCCCCGTTTCCGGAGGGGAGGTGACGGCCGTCGCAACCGAGCGGGCGGTCAAGGGGAGCGGCGACAAACTCACCGTGGTCGGCGACAGGCTGGCCTTCAGCCTTCTCGAAGGCGGCGTCTTCACCGTTCCTCTCGACGGTGGGGCCGTCGAGCCGGTCGCGGGTGCGGCAGGGCACCACATCCTGCGCTGGCCGTGGGTGGGCACCCCGGGCCTGTACACGCCGGAGGGCGAGGCGAGCTTCCAGGAACTGCTCAACGTCGAGACCGGGGAGACGAGCAGGGCGGTCGTCCATCCGGAGGAGCAGAACGTAAGGTGCGGCGTGACGACGTGCACCGGCACCAGAGGCGATCACACGGCCTTCTACCGGTTGCGCGACGGTTCACAGGAACGCCCCCTGACCCGGTCCTCGATGTCCGGACTCGCCCGGGACCGCTTCCTGACCCCCTTTCTGCCGAATCCGCCAGGCGGTCAGGCCCTGTACGACCTGGTCACCGGCAAGTCGGGAGACCTGGGCCTGCGCCCGAACGTGAAAGGCCAGTCGTTCGCGGTCGAACTCGGCTTCGGAGACGGACGAATGGTGGCGTACCCGCTGGGAAGCGAGTACGTGATCATCGATCTCGCGAAGATCCGGTGAACGCGTCACCTCGACGGGCGGCCGGGTGGGCGGTGTCTCCGCCCCCGACCTGATGAGACATGGATCTCGTACAGGCGGCCGACCGAGATCGACCCGAGCCGTCCCCGTCCCACCTGCCCAAGTGGAGATCGTGCCAGGGCCCGATGGCTCGTCCTGATCGTTGCGGCGGCGGCCCGGTCCGCTGCCGCTCTTCGGCCGGCCGTTGGTTACGGGGTGCGGGGCGCGCTCTCTGGAGTCGACCGCCTGTCGCACCCGTAGAAGCCCGTCCCCCAGGCTCTGTTGAGCGCGGCCGGTACGGTCGGCTCGCATACCCGTGCGTCAAAGTCGCCTTGGTACTTCCAAGGACCGGTGCCCATTTGTGCCCTGGGGAGGAGGAGCGGCCCGGTATGACCATGCTGTGCCACCGAATCAGGTCGGCGGTCCGTCGAGGCGCATTGGGAGCGCCTCAACGACCTGCAAGAACGCTCACGTGCCTGGGCCGAGGCCCGCCACGCCGCGCCCTGACGCGAAGTGCTCGGCGGCAACCGGCGGCAACCGGTCGTGTCGGCCGCTCCGGGTCACGCACCTCGGCGAAGGTCGCCCCCGTACGGCGAATGCGGTCAGGAGCGCTGCACCACGCTGAGGAGGAACGCGGTGTCCTCCAGCGCCTCTACGCTGTGCCGTGCCTGCGGGATGACCAGCAGGTCGTCGGCGCGCCCCTCCCAGGAATCGTCGCCGCTGCGCAGCACCAGCCGCCCGCGCAGGACGAGCAGCGTCGCTTCGCCGGGGTTCTCGTGCTCCGCCAGGGAGGCGCCGGCGGCGAGGGTGAGCAGGGTCTGGCGCAGGACGTGCTCGTGCCCGCCGTAGACCGTCTCCGCGCTGCGTCCCGCCGATCGGGTCGCCGCTCGCTCCAGGTGGTCGCGGACCAGAGCGTCGAGTGAGATCTTTCGCATGGCGCACAGTGTGCCAGGAGCCCACACGGCGACGCTGTCCCTGGGCTGCGACGTCCCTGAGCTGCGCGGACGTAGAGTTCTCGCATGCGCCCACCGCTGCCGGGGCCGCTGGCCGACCTGGCTCCGATCCTTCACGAGTACGGCTACGCCGCGGTCGCGGGGCTGATCCTCCTGGAGGACTTCGGCGTCCCCGCTCCGGGCGAGACCATCCTCATAGCCGCCGCGGTCTACGCGGGCGCCGGGCATCTCAACATCATCCTTGTCGCCGTGGTCGCCCTGGCGGCGGCCATCGTCGGTGACAACATCGGTTACCTCATCGGCAGGGTCGGGGGCCGCAGGCTCATCCGCCGCTGGGGGCGCTACGTCCTGATCACCCCGGAGCGCTTCCACGCGACCGAGCGGTTCTTCCTGCGCCACGGAGCGAAGATCGTGGTGATCGCCCGGTTCGTCGAGGGGCTGCGCCAGGTCAACGGCATCGTCGCGGGCACCACTGGCATGCCGTGGCGTCGCTTTCTTGTGTGCAATGCCATCGGCGCCGTCCTGTGGGTGGGCGTCTGGGCGGGCGCGGCGTACTTCGCCGGGAAGAGGATCGGCGTCATCTACAGCACGATCGGCCGCTACCAGAACTACGCCTGGATCGCCCTCGGCCTCGCGGTCGCCGCCTTCGTCGGCTGGCGTCTGGTGCGCCACCTGCGCCGCCGCAAAGCATGACGGCGACGCGTGGCCGAAATTCCGTTGCCCGCCGTACCCGAAGGGCAGGACGATCGCGGGATGGACGAAGAACGCAAAATCATGGCAGGCGCGGTCAGCTACTACGAAGGTGTCAGAGACGGACGCCCCTGGGCGGACCAGGTCGAGGTGATCGGCCCGGGCGCCGCCGACGCCATCATGTCCGGAATGCGCGGCTGGGCGGTCTCGGCTTCGCCGGAGCTGGCGGAGGAGCTGGTCGCGCGGGGCGCACGTGTGTTGCGGCACGCCCACGTCATGTCCTGTGACCTGGAGAAGGTGGAGCCGACCGAGGTCGAAGCACCGGAGGGCTTCCGGTTCGTGCCCTGTGACCGAACCCCGGAGCAGGTGCTACCGGCGATCCTCGCGGCCTACCCGCCCGGCCATCCCGACCGCCCCACCGACGACGATGAAAGGATCGGCAAGGAGCTCGCTCCCCTGCTGGAGGGGCGGTTGATCGGGCCGGTCCTGCCGTGCAGCCTCCTCGTCGTGGACTCTGGTGACACGGTGGTCGCGGGAGTCGTGGTCAACGACTTCCAAGGAGTGCCCTGGATCTCCCATGCGTTCCGCCACCCGGCCGAGACGCCGCCCGGGACCGGCGCGCTCACCCTGCGAGCCGTCCAGGTACGGGCCGCCCGGTCTGGGCTCGCCGCGCTCGGGCTGGCCGTTACTCACGCCAACCCGGCGAAACGGATCTACGAGCGCCTCGGTTTCGTGGTGACCGAAACTTCGATGACCGTCGTCGTCTGATCGCCCGACGACCGGGGATCAAGGAGACAGGGTGATGCGCACCCCGACCGTGCCGGCGCGGCCCCGCCGCAGCCTGCTTCCCCAGATGGTCAGCCTGCCGACGAGCCCGTACTTCTTCATCACCAGCTCACGGACGTGATCTCCCTGCTCGGGCGGCAGCAGTTCGGCTCTGGCCGGCACCGCGTCACCGCGTAGTCGGCCCCGTACATCGCACGGCGCCACCGTGACCTGCGGATTGCGGCGGATGCGCTTCACCTTGCCGGAGTCGGCGACGGTCCAAACGACCAGCGCGTCGCCGTCGCGCATCACCCAGACCGGCGTCGGGACCGGAGTACCGTCGCGCCGCAGCGTCACCAGCGACACGTACTGTTCCGCGCCGAGCCGTTCAACGGTTGTCATGCCAGCACCGTACGCGCCGCCCGCCCCTGCCCTGGGCAATCGCCTGCGCGGGACGCGAGGAGGGGAGGCGTCGCGGGACACGTCGAGGTCGGCCACCTCACGTGTGAGCGATGACCTGCTGGAGCGTCGGTCCGGTCCTCGTTGAGAGCCGGACAGGGAGGTAGTCGCCGCAGCGCTTCTCCATCGAGGAGTACTCGGTCGCCGACGGTGCCAAGTTGCGCACGCTGTTCAGCGCGGAGAACGCCACCGGAACGGTCGCCAGGTGGACCCTGATCCGCTACGACGCCACGCGGTATCTCCTGATCAAGGGCAACATGTACTCCGTTGAGCAGGTTGGATGATGGTCAGGTGGCCGTCCTCGTCCGCCCGGAGGCCGGCGGCGAGCGTTCTCCGGGCCCCGATTCCCCCGACGCGTCGCCACGGGAGATGTTCGCGGCCTGGCAGCCGGGCCGGGAAATTGGGATGCCCGGTGACGAGACGGGACGATAGCCTGCGCGGAACGCGAGGAGGGAAGCGCCGTGGGACACGTCGAGATCGGGCATCTGACCTATGTGCTGCCCGATGGGCGGCCGTTGCTTGATGACGTGTCGTTCCGCATCGGAGAGGGCGTCAAGGCGGCGCTCGTCGGGCCCAACGGCGCGGGCAAGACGACGCTGATGCGGCTCATCGCGGGCGATCTCCAGCCGGTGGAGGGCACCGTGGCCCACTCCGGCGGGCTGGGCGTGATGCGGCAGTTCATCGGCAGCATCCGTGACGGCCGCACCGTCCACGACCTGCTGCTCGGCGTCGCGCCCGTCCGGGTCAGGGAGGCGGCGGCCCGCCTGGACGCGGCCGAGCTCGTGATGATGGAGCGGGACGACGAGAAGGCGCAGATGCGCTACGCCCAGGCGATCACCGACTACACGGACGCCGGCGGCTACGACATCGAGGTCCTGTGGGACACCTGCACCATGGCCGCCCTCGGCGTGCCGTACGACAGGTGCAAATATCGCGAGGTCAACACGCTGTCCGGCGGCGAGCAGAAGCGGCTGGTGCTGGAGGCGCTGCTCCGCGGCCCCGACCAGACCCTGCTGCTTGACGAGCCCGACAACTACCTCGATGTGCCGGGCAAGCTCTGGCTGGAGCAGGCGCTGCGGGAGACGCCGAAGACGGTCCTGCTCGTCTCCCACGACCGGCAGTTGCTGGCCAACGCGGCGGACCGGATCGTCACCGTCGAGTCCGGCAACATCTGGGTCCACGGCGGCGGGTTCGGGACGTACGCCGAGGCGCGCAAGGAGCGCAACGAGCGCCTGGACGAGCTGCGCCGCCGCTGGGACGAGGAGCACGCCAAGCTCAAGCGCCTTGTGGTCATGCTGAAGAACAAGGCGACCTACAACGACGGCATGGCCAGCGCCTACCACGCGGCGCAGACGCGGCTGCGCAGGTTCGAGGAGGCGGGGCCGCCCGAGCTCGCGCCCAAGGACCAGCTCATCAACATGCGCCTGCGCGGCGGCCGCACCGGCAAACGCGCCGTCATCTGCGAGAACCTCGAACTCACCGGCCTGATGAAGCCGTTCGACCTGGAGGTCTGGTACGGCGAGCGCGTCGCCGTGCTCGGCTCGAACGGCTCGGGCAAGTCGCACTTCCTCCGGCTGGTCGCCGGAGAGGCGGTACGGCACACAGGTGTGGGCAGGCTCGGCGCCCGCGTCGTTCCCGGGCACTTCGCCCAGACGCACTCCAGACCCGAACTGCTGAAGCGGACGCCGTGCGAGATCGTCATGACCGAGCACGCCAAGCTCAAGAACGAGGCGATGAAGGCGCTCGCCCGCTACGAACTGGCGGGCGGCATCGCCGAGCAGCGGTTCGAGACGCTGTCGGGCGGCCAGCAGGCGCGGCTGCAGATCCTCCTGCTCGAACTGTCGGGCGCCACGCTGCTGCTGCTCGACGAGCCGACGGACAACCTCGACCTGGCCAGCGCCGAGGCGTTGCAGGCCGGTCTGAACGCCTTCGACGGCACCGTGCTCGCCGTGACCCACGACCGGTGGTTCGCCGCGGACTTCGACCGCTTCCTGGTCTTCGGATCGGACGGGCGGGTATATGAGGCTCCTGAGCCCGTTTGGGACGAGACCCGGGTGGTCCGCCCGAGGTAGGCGAAGATCCTAAAGAGTTCGTACGGCTCGCGCGTGTCCGTTGGGTCGCGTCCCATTCACCGGGTTATGACGGCTAAGTGACTCAGCGCAGCCGCATGGCAGCAGGAATGGCCCTCGTCGTCGTGGTCGTGGCGGCGGGGTGCAGTGATGAAACGAGCGAGAACAAGAAGCAGCTCGCTCCGCTCACGCTGAAGGAGCAGGCGTCCTCGATCGACAAGTCGAGCAACGGATACCTGGTGACCTGGTCGGGTGTGCTCGGCAACGCCAACCGGTGGCACTTCGGGGAGAACGCGGTCGCCCTGATCAGCGCCCGCGACGGCTCCGGCAAGGAGGTGCTCCGCATGGAGCAGCCGCTGGACGCCGTCCCGCCGGGCCGTTCCCTGGCGTTCACCGGACAGGCGGTGGCGAAGGTCAAGCCCGAGAGCGTGAAGATCGACTACCGCCCCGCGTCATGGCGCCAGGCGGCTCGGATTCCGTCGGCGTTCCGCCGGTTCCCGGTGTCCGACGTGGCGACGGAGAAGCTGGATCCCGGCTCCTACCTCGTCACCGGATACATCAGCGACCCGTTCCGCAAGGTCGCGAACAGCCTGGTCGTCACCGCGCTGCTCCGTGACGAGGCCGGCCGGCTGCTCGGGGGCGGCACGACCTTCGTCGACGACGTCCGGTCCGATCTCAAACGGCGTTTCGTCATCACCGCGAGCGGCGTCAAGGGGAAGGTCACCGACACCGACGTCACGGTCCGGACCTGGGGCGCGACGGCGAAGCCGTACGAGCAACTGGTCGCGGGCGGGACGGTCCCCGTCAACGTGACCAAGCCCACGACCAAGCCGTTCGTCAAGGATCGCGGGTATCCGCCGATAGGCGATCGGCGGCCATGAAGGGCGTCGTGACCGTCCCGGAGCCCAGGATCGGTGCCGACCCACTGTGGATCTTGAATTCCGAGGCGGGTTACCGTAACGGCATGACCACCTCCCGGATCGTGCTGTTCGGGGCCACCGGGTTCACCGGCAGGCTCACGGCGCAGGCGCTGCTGATGCTGGGCGCCCGGCCGCTCCTCGTCGGGCGCGACCAGACCCGGCTGGACGCGTTCGCCGCGTCGCTGCCGGTGGCGCTCCCCACGGCGGTCGCCGACGCCGGCCGGTCCGAGTCACTGGCCCGGCTGCTCAACTCCGGCGACGTCCTGATCTCCACGGTCGGCCCCTTCACCCGGTGGGGCGAGGGCGCGGTCGCCGCCGCCACCGAGGCGGGCGCGATCTACCTCGACTCGGCCGGCGAACCGACGTTCATCAAGCGCATCTTCCAGCGGTACGGCCCGGCCGCCGCGACCCGGCAGGCCGCGCTGATCACCGCCTTCGGGTACGACTACGTGCCCGGCAACGTCGCCGCCGCGCTGGCGCTGCGGGAGGCGGGAGCCGACGCGGTCCGGGTCGACGTCGGCTACTTCGTCCGGGGCAACATGGCCAAGCGCGCCAGCGCCGGGACCAGGGCCTCCGCCCTCGGCGTCGTCCTCGAGCCCATGTACGGCTTCCGCGAGGGCCGCATCGTCCGCGAACACGGCCGCACCCGCCAGTTCACCGTGGGCGGGCGGCGCCGCCACGGCATCTCGATGGGCGCCTCGGAGCATTTCGCGCTGCCGCGGGCGTTCCCGGGGCTGCGCGAGGTGAACGTCTACCTCGGCTGGCTTGGCGGCCTGACGCGCGCGGCGGGGGTGCTGGCCAAGGCGACGCCGGTGCTGGCCGCGCTGCCCGGCGCCAAACGGGTGACGGAGGCGATGGCCGACCGGGTGATCCGGCTCGGCAACCGCGGCAAGCCCGTCGATGTCGGCATCTCATCCCAGACGGTGGCGGAGGCGTACAACAAGGACGGCCGCCTGCTGGCCTCGGTGCAGCTCGACGGGGGCGACCCGTACGACTTCACCGCCCGCATCCTGGCCTGGGCGGCGACCACCGCGCTGGCCGATGGCGTGCAGGGCACGGGGGCACTCGGGCCGGTCGAGGCGTTCGGGCTGGACGCCCTGCTCGAGGGCTGCTCCGGCGCCGGGTTGCACCTTTCGCCCGCCTAGCGATAATTGTCGCCACATGCCACTGAATACGGGAATTGCCGCCGGGAAAATCAGTGACGGGCCGCCGCAAGGCGGACAAAACGCGATTCCCATTGTATGAGGCGGGAGCGCCAATATCATTTGCGCTCGTTCTGTGGAATCGGTAGAACTGCTAGTTATTAATCATTTACTCTCGGTCATATGGATGACCGCGTGCTGGTCGAGGCGTTGCGGGCTCGGGACCCGGGCGCCCTGGCCGCGCTGTACGACACATATGCCGAAGCGATTTACCGATACTGCCTCGTCATGCTCGGCGGCCCGGACAGTGCGCAGGTCGCCCTGCGCGACACGCTGATCGCCGCGGAGGCGCTGGTCGGCTCGCTGGCGGACCCGGAGCGGTTCCGCGTCTGGCTCTACACGCTGGCGCGAGGCGAGTGCCTGCGCCGCCGCACCCCGCAGGGCGCCGAGCCGCCGGACACCGACCTCTCGACCGTGCTCGTGCCCCAGTTGTCCGATCCCGCCGACGCGGAGCTGCGGGTCGTCGCCTGGCACGCCACCCGCTGCCTGGCCCCGGAGGACCGGGAGGTCCTCGAACTCGCCAGCCGGCACGGGCTGACCGGAGCCGACCTCGCGACCGTCCTCGGAACCGGCCAGCGCTACGCCGACGGCCTCCAGGAGGCCGCGACCGAGCGGCTCAGCGACGCGGTCACCGTCGAGATCCTGGCGCGGAAAGGGCCCTACGACTGCCCCCGCAGGGCGAAGATCCTGACCGGGTTCTCCGGTGAGCTGACCGCCGAGACCCGCGAGCGAATCTCTCGCCATATCGCCCGATGTGACACCTGTGCCGCTCATCGCGTGCGGCACGTCTCGCTGGCCAAGGTCTTCGGTCTGCTTCCCCAGGCGACCCTGCCGGACACCGTGCGCGTACGGGTGATGAGCTGCTTCGCCGACCCCGATCTGGTCGCCTACCGCCGTTATGTCGCCAACCGGGTGGGGCGGCTCACCTCCGCCGGATTTCCGTCGGGCGGCGGCGGCCGGGTCTGGCCGCGGGCGCTCGGCGGTGCCCTGGCGACCGTGGCGGCGGTCGGGCTCGTGCTGATGTCGTTCAACCAGTTCGCCGGCCGTCCGGAGGACCGGATCGTCGGCATCGCGTCCGACGCGTTCCCCGGCGCGGGCGACCCGCCCGGGCTGAAGGTGCCGTGGAAGGCCACTCCCCGGGATCGGCCGATGATCCTGACCCCGATCCTCGACCGCGACCCGGCCCGTACCGCAGGGGCGCGCGACGACGAGGAGTGGCCCGCCGTACAGACCAGTCCGGATGCGGGGACCGGGGCGGGCGGCACGCCGTCGCCCTCCACCTCGGCTACGCCGTCGCCCCGGCCGTCACGTGTGGGAACGCCGTCCGCGCGGCCGTCGGCGAGCCCGTCCGACGACGTGTCTCCGCTGCCGGAGCCGTCGGACCCGCCGAGCGAATCGCCCACTCCCGACGACCCCCAGACACCCGATCGTGAGCATCAGCGTCATCCCCGTCCGTGGCGCAGTTGCCCGCCCGAGCGCTCGCCGTCGCCGTCCCCCAGCCGTACCCCGACCGCGAGCCCCACCCCGTCCGCGACGCCGAGCGCGTCGAGCACGCCGGCCCCGGCGGAGCGACCGGCTCGCCCCGCCCGCTCCGCCCTGCCGGAGGAGCCCGCACGGCCGGTCATCGCAGGAGGGGCAGCGGGATCTCCGGAACGCCCCGGAGGCCGCCACGACGACGGCTCTCCGAACGCTTCAGCCGCCGTTCCGACCCCTGCGGAATCGGCGTCGACCGGATAATCCCATCCGTCGTCGTTATCCCATCAAAACGATAAACCGGCCCTTTTTCCATGCCGTCCGGCCGTAGCCGGAATTGCCCGAGAATGCCGCCGAGAATTTTCCGCTCACGACGATTACGCTCGGTGAGCCTAGCGTGTGCGCAGAGTTATTATCGGGGAATCTGGGGGTGGTGAAAGGGAAGGGGGCACCATGCCACTCCGCATGGCATCCGGGCACGTCGCCGGGCTCGCTTGCGGGCTCATTCTTACTTTGACCGCCCCGGCGGGCGCCGATCCGGGACAACCGGTGGGAAAGATCTCCGACGCGCGCGAGCAGGTCCGCGCCCGCGCCCAGGAACTCGGCCGAGCCCAGGCCGAATACGCCGAGGCCAAGGCCCATCTGGCCGAGCTCAACGCCGAGGTCGAGCGGCTCGTCGAGGCCTACAACGGTCGGCTCGTCATGTTGCGTGCGGCCGAAGAGGCGTACAACCAGGTCTCGCAGCGGCTGGACCAGGCGCGGACCGAGGTCGAGGACGCCAGGGAGCCGGTCGCGGCGGTGGCCGCGCAGCGCTACGCGAACAACATCAGCGTCGGCGAGATGGGCCTCGCCCTGATGACGGGGGCCGACGGGTTCGAGGGATTCATGCGGCAGGCCGGGGTGCTGAGCCAGCTCGGCAGCGAGCAGGCCGCGAGCATGCAGAACCTGGCCGACACCCAGACCGTGCTCGGCATCGTCCGTACCCAGGCGGCCCAGGCGTACGACGAGCAGGAGCAGCACGCCGAGGAGGCCAGGCTCGCCAAGGAAGCGGCGGCCAACGCCGTGGCTGAGCAGGAGCGCCAGATGGAGGAGATCAAAAAGACGACCGAGGAGATCTCCCAGCGCCTCGACGCCGCACGCTCCCGGGTGGAGCGGTTACGGCAGGCCCGCGAGGCGCGCAGGCAGTCCCGGCTGCGGACCATCAGCACACGGGCGGCGCTCAAGGCCCCGTCGTGGGCGACCGCCGAGGCGGGCGGCCCGGGCGGTGTCGCGGCGAACTGGGCGCTCCAACAGCTCGGCAAGCCGTACGTGTGGGCGGCGGCGGGGCCGTCGAGCTTCGACTGCTCGGGGCTGACCATGCGGGCATGGGAGCGCGCGGGGATCGATCTCGACCACTGGACCGGCACCCAGTGGCAGTCGGGGCCGCACGTGTCGATCGACCAGCTCCAGCCGGGAGACCTGGTCTTCTTCGGACACGTGTCGCAGGATCCGGGGTCGATCCACCACGTCGGCCTCTACATTGGACGGGGCATGATGGTCCACGCCCCCCAGACGGGGGACGTGGTGCGCATCGCGCCCATCTGGCGTCCCGACCTCGTCGGAGCCACCAGGCCGAGCTGATCAGGCGTGCTCGTGGCCCTGCTCCTGGAAGCGCTTCGCGGAGTTGGCGATCTCAACCTCGGCCTCGGCCCGGCCCACCCAGTTGGCGCCCTCGACTGACTTGCCCGGCTCCAGGTCCTTGTAGACCTCGAAGAAGTGCTGGATCTCCAGCCGGTCGAACTCGGCGACGTGGTGGATGTCGCGGATGTGCTCCATGCGCGGGTCCGTGGCGGGCACGCACAGGACCTTGTCGTCGCCGCCCTTCTCGTCCGTCATGCGGAACATGCCGACCGCGCGGCACTTGATCAGGCAGCCGGGGAAGGTCGGCTCCTGGAGCAGGACGAGCGCGTCGAGCGGGTCGCCGTCCTCGCCGAGCGTGTTCTCGATGAAGCCATAGTCGGCGGGGTACTGAGTGGATGTGAAAAGCAGGCGGTCCAGCCGGATGCGTCCGGTCTCGTGGTCCACCTCGTACTTGTTCCGTTGCCCCTTGGGAATCTCAACGACAACGTCGAACTCCACTACGGTTCCTCCACTCAAGCTCTCCCGGCATCCCGGGGGCGTTAATGTCTCGTAGGCGTATATCCCATTTGGCGCGACAAGAGGTGACATGGTGCGACGAGAGCGATGGGTGCTGTTGGCCACCCTCGCCCTATTGCAGGTGTTCGCCGTCGCCGCAGGCGTCCATATGTTCGCCAAGGTCACCCGCGGACCGTCAGCTCCGATCGCGTCTCCGGAACCGACCCCCACCCCCATCATCACCGCAGGCGCGGTGCTGGCCGCGGTTGGGGACGCGCCTCTCCCCGCTAAGGGTACTTTGACCGCGCGGCTCACCAATGCCCTGGGTGACCCCGCGCTCGGCCACAGCCTTGGCGGCGTCGTCATCGACGTGGAGACCGGCACCACGCTGTTCGACGGCCGCTCCAACGTCGCCCTCACCCCCGCGTCCACGACCAAGATCGTCACGGCCGTGGCCACGCTCTCCTCTCTCGACCCCGACACCACCTTCGCGACCAAGGTCGTCACCGGCGCCGAGCAGAACTCCATCGTCCTCGTCGGCGGCGGCGACCCCACCCTCGCCGGGCCGAAGAAGGGCCGCGACGTCTATCCCGAGCCCGCCTCGCTCGCCACCCTGGCCGCCCGTACGGCCAAGGCGCTCAAGGCCGCCAAGATCACGTCGGTCACCCTCGGGTACGACGACTCCCTCTTCGAGGGGCCGGTCACCCCGCCCGGCTGGAAGCCGACGTACGTGCCGGAGGGAAGCGCCTCGACGGTCACCGCGCTCGCCATCGACGAGGGCAGGGTCGCGCCCGGCGAGAGCGCCCGGGTCCCCGACCCGCCGCGCGCCGCCGCGGGCGCCTTCGCGTCGCTCCTCGGCACGTACGGAATCAAGGTCGGCAAGGACGTCAAGTCCGTCACGGCCCCGAAGACGGCCAAGGAACTCGCCCGGGTCGAGTCGGCACCCGTCTACGCCCTGGTGGAGCGGATGCTCACCATGAGCGACAACGACCTCGCCGAGGCGCTCGGCCGCCAGATCGCGATCAAGGAGGGGCTCCCGCACACCTTCGCCGGGCAGGTGGCGGCGGTCCACCGCGTCCTCGCAAGGATCGGCCTCGACAAGGACATCACGATCACCGACAGCAGCGGCCTGTCGATCAAGAACCGCATCACCCCGACCGCGCTCGCCCGCGTGCTCGCCTACGCGGCCCAGCCGGCCAACCAGAACCTGCACTCACTCGTCACCGGGCTGCCCATCGCCCGTTTCACCGGCACCCTGCACAACCGCTACGACCGGCCGGGATCCGAGGCCGGAGCCGGGCTGGTCCGGGCCAAGACCGGGACGCTCAACGGTGTGAACACCCTCGCCGGGGTCGCCTCCACCGCGAACGGGCGGCTCCTCGCCTTCGCGTTCATGGCCGACGACGTCCCCGATCCCTGGGCCGCCGTGGGCGCCCTCGACCGCCTGGCCACGATCGTCGCCCAGAGCTGAGGCCGGAGCCGAGGCCAGAGCTGGGGCCGGCGCCGAGGCCAGGCGCGCCCCTCGCGCGCACGGCGTGGGGGAAGAACGTACGGTGGTGTGTATGCAGGTGATCGACTGGGATCTGGCCGTAGCGACCGGCGTGCGTCTCGTGCGCCCGGGCCCACAGGTGAGCCGGGAAGAGGCCAGACAGGCGGTCGCCGAGCTGAGGCGGCTGTCCCGTGAGGCCGAGGGGCACGTGCGGGACTTCACCCGCATCGACTCGGCGCCGCCGGAGGCGGCGACCATCGTCGACCGGCCGGGGTGGATCCGCGCGAACGTGGACGGGTTCAGGGTGGTTTTCGAGCCCCTGACCCAGAAGGTGTCGTCCAACATGCCGGCGATCGTCGGAGCCGTCGGCTCCCGGATCACCGGGGTCGAGGTGGGCGCCGTCCTGGCGTTCCTCGCCTCCCGGGTGCTCGGGCAGTACGAGCTGTTCCTCCCGCCGGACCCCGACGGCCGCGCGCCGACGGGACGGCTCACCCTGGTCGCGCCCAACATCGTGCACACCGAGCGCGAGATGGGGGTCAACGCGCGTGACTTCCGTCTCTGGGTCTGCCTCCACGAGGAGACCCACCGCGTGCAGTTCACCGGCGTCCCCTGGCTCCGCGACTACGTCCGGACCCAGATGACCGACTTCCTGCTCGCCTCCGACATGGACCTGACGACCCTGCTCGAACGGCTGCGCGCCGCCTCGGACGCGGTCGCCGACGCCTTCAAGGGAGGCGACGGCAACCTCATCGAGGCGATCCAGACCCCCGAGCAGAAGGCGGTGCTCGACCGGGTCACCGCGGTGATGACGCTGGTCGAGGGGCACGGCGACTACGTCATGGACGCTGTGGGCCCGTCCGTCGTCCCGTCGGTGGCCGAGATCAGGTCCAGGTTCCAGCGCCGCCGCGAGGGCGGGTCGCGCATCGACCAGCTCATTCGGCGCCTGCTCGGCATCGAGCTCAAGATGAAGCAGTACGCCGAGGGCTCCCACTTCGTCCGCACGGTCGTCGAGGCGGCGGGGATGGACGGCTTCAACCGGGTCTGGACGTCACCCGAGACGCTGCCGACCAAGGAGGAGATCACCGCTCCCCAGGCGTGGATGAGCCGGGTCCTCGGCACCCGCTCGCTCGCCTCGTCGGAGAACACGCCGCCGGAGAACCCGTCGTCGGGCAACGGGCGGCGGCCCGAGGATCCCTCGGCCGACGCGGAGGCCGCCGGTCCCGGCGCCTGACTCCTCACGCCCGGCGTTTTCTCCGTACGGCCACGCGGCGGACACAATGGCCTCATGGGTCCCCATCCCGCCGTCGCCGACGTCCGCCGTGCCGTACGGCTGTCGCTCGCGGACCTGCCCGCCGGGGCGCTCGTGCTGGCCGCGTGCAGCGGCGGCGCGGACTCGCTCGCCCTCGCGGCGGCCCTCGGCTTCTCCGCGCCCCGCATGGGTCTGCGCGCGGGGTTGCTGACCGTCGACCACGGCCTGCAGGACGGTTCCGCGGCCCGTGCCCGCGATCTCGTACGGCTCGCGCCGGAGCTCGGCCTCGACCCCGCGCTGGCCCTGCCGATCACCGTGGGCACCGAGGGCGGGCCGGAGGCGGCGGCGCGCGAGGCCCGCTACGCGGCGCTCTCGGAGGCCGCCGGGCGGCTGGAGGCGACGGCCGTGCTGCTGGGGCACACGCTGAACGACCAGGCGGAGACGGTGCTGCTGCGGCTGGCGCGCGGCAGCGGCACCCGCTCGCTGTCCGGGATGGCCTCGGTGTCCGGGCTGTACCGCAGGCCGCTTCTCGGACTGAGCCGGGCGAGGACCGAGGAGGCGTGCGCGGCGCTCGGCCTGGAACCCTGGCACGACCCGCACAACACCGATCCCGCCTTCACCCGGGTCAGGGTCAGGCACGATGTCATGCCCGTCCTGGAGGCGGCGCTCGGGCCGGGCGTCGCGGAGGCGCTCGCCCGCACCGCCCGCCTGTGCCGTGACGACGCCGACGCGCTGGACGAGTGGGCCGACGCAGTTCTGGCGGAATCGCGGACCGGGCCGGGGGCGCCGCTGGCGGTGGCCGTTTTGGAGAAGGTGCCGGGGGCGGTGCGGCGGAGGGTCATCCAGCGGGCCGCCGTCGAGGCCGGCGCGCCCGCGTCCGCGCTGGCCGCGGTGCACATCGACGAGGTGGAGCGGCTGCTCACGGCCTGGCGGGGGCAGAAGCGGGTCGATCTACCCGGGGGGGTGGGAGCGGTCCGGCGCTGTGGCACCCTGATATTTGCTACTGGGAACAACCTCGCGTAAGGAATCCGCAGGTGGATGCTGCCGACATGGGCAAGGACCTTTTGAGCGTCCTCATTCCGGAACACGAGCTCCAAGCGAAGATCAAGGAGCTTTCCGGCCAGATAGACGCCGACTACGACGGTAAGGACCTGCTGATCGTCGGCGTCCTCAAGGGTGCGGTCATGGTCATGGCCGACCTCGCCAGGGCGTTGCACGTCCCGGTGAACATGGATTGGATGGCCGTGTCCTCGTACGGCGCGGGCACGAAGTCCTCCGGCGTGGTGCGGGTGCTGAAGGACCTCGACACCGACATCGCCGGCCGCCACGTGCTCGTCGTCGAGGACATCATCGACTCGGGGCTCACGCTCTCCTGGCTGATGAACAATTTGAAGTCGCGCGACCCGGCGTCGCTGGAGATCTTCGCGCTGCTCCGCAAGCCGGACGCGGTCAAGGTCCCGATCGACGTGAAGTATCTCGGGTTCGACATTCCCAACGAGTTCGTGATCGGTTACGGACTCGACTACGCGGAGCGATACCGCAACCTTCCGTTCATCGGCACCCTCGCCCCGCACGTATACGGCGGCGAGTAAGCCCTGAGCGAAGTCCCCTTGTGCGGCCGCGATCCGCTCCCAGGTAGGGAACACGGATTGCGTGACGTACGTTGGAAAGGTAAAGCCGGAGCCGCTCTTGCAGTTACCGCATGCGGCGGCCCGGTGTACCTTCGGATATCTGCAGGGTGCCATTCGGTTACCTGCGGGTAGTCAGTAGGAGCGGCGAGGGATGCCGCGACCCGGGTTCCACCCGGGGCCAGGCCTTGGTCAGGAAGGGACGGGCCCGCCGGGGTTCCGCAACGGATGGATCTCAAGCGATTTACACGTGGGCCACTACTGTGGATCCTGGGCATCGTCGTGCTTCTCCTGCTCGTCACCACGATGTTCAACGGTGACGGCAATTACGCCACTGCCGATACTTCTACTGTTGTCCAGCAGATCCAGCAGGGCAACGTGAAGAACGCCACAGTTGTCGACAAGGACCAGCGGGTCGAACTGACGCTGAACAAGCCGATCGACGTCGCCGGCAAGTCCGTCGACCGCATCCAGGCCCCCTGGGTGCAGGGCCAGGGCGTCCAGCTCACCGAGGCGCTGGCGAAGGCCAACCCCTCCAAAGGCTGGACCGTAGAGGTCCCCAGGGAGAACTTCCTGGTCAGCCTGCTGGTCAGCTTCCTGCCGATCATCATCATCGTCCTGATCTTCCTGTTCATCATGAACCAGATGCAGGGCGGCGGCTCCCGAGTGATGAACTTCGGTAAGTCGCGGGCGAAGCTGATCACCAAGGACACTCCCAAGACGACGTTCGCCGACGTCGCGGGTGCCGACGAGGCCATCGAGGAACTCCAGGAGATCAAAGAGTTCCTGCAGGCCCCGGCAAAGTTCCAGGCGATCGGCGCCA
Organism: Microtetraspora fusca; assembly: GCF_001570365.1. Lineage (GTDB taxonomy): Bacteria > Actinomycetota > Actinomycetes > Streptosporangiales > Streptosporangiaceae > Microtetraspora > Microtetraspora fusca. The sequence goes on from NZ_BBYK01000060.1 coordinate 107,585, forward strand.
AGATCCCCAAGGGCGTCCTGCTGTACGGCCCGCCCGGCACCGGTAAGACCCTGCTCGCCAGGGCCGTGGCCGGCGAGGCAGGGGTGCCGTTCTACTCGATCTCGGGTTCCGACTTCGTCGAGATGTTCGTGGGTGTCGGCGCCTCGCGCGTCCGTGACCTGTTCGAGCAGGCGAAGGCGAACGCCCCGGCGATCATCTTCATCGACGAGATCGACGCGGTGGGCCGCCACCGCGGCGCCGGTCTCGGCGGTGGCCACGACGAGCGCGAGCAGACGCTGAACCAGCTCCTCGTCGAGATGGACGGCTTCGACGTGAAGGGCGGCGTCATCCTCATCGCCGCGACCAACCGGCCCGACATCCTCGATCCGGCGCTGCTGCGTCCCGGCCGTTTCGACCGTCAGGTCGTCATCGACCGCCCCGACCTGGAGGGCCGCAAGGGCATCCTGCGCGTCCACGGGCGTGGCAAGCCGTTCGGTCAGGACGTCGACCTCGACGTCATCGCGCGGCGTACGCCGGGCTTCACCGGTGCCGACCTCGCGAACGTGATCAACGAGGCGGCGCTGCTGACCGCCCGTCAGGACCAGAAGCTCATCTCGATGAACACCCTTGAGGAGTCCATCGACCGCGTGATGGCGGGTCCCGAGCGCAAGTCCCGCGTGATGTCCGACGAGGAAAAGAAGATCATCGCGTACCACGAGGGCGGTCACGCCCTGGTCGCGCACGCGCTGCCCAACTCCGACCCGGTTCACAAGATCACGATCCTGTCCCGCGGCCGCGCCCTCGGTTACACGATGACGCTGCCGATGGAGGACAAGTTCCTGGCGACCAGGTCCGAGATGATGGACCAGCTCGCGATGCTGCTGGGCGGCCGCACGGCGGAGGAGCTCGTCTTCCACGAGCCCACCACGGGCGCGTCCAACGACATCGAGAAGGCCACCTCCATCGCCCGCCGCATGGTCACCGAGTACGGCATGAGTGAGAAGCTCGGCGCCCGTAAGTTCGGCAGCGGCAACGGCGAGGTCTTCCTCGGCCGTGAGATGGGCCACGAGCGCGACTACTCCGAGCAGATCGCCTCCACGATCGACGAGGAGGTCCGCCGGCTCATCGAGTCCGCGCACGACCAGGCGTGGGAGATCCTCGTCCAGTACCGTGACGTGCTCGACAACCTCGTGCTCGAGCTCATGGAGAAGGAGACCCTCTCCCGCGAGCAGGTGCTCGAGGTCTTCGCGCCGGTCCAGATCAAGGAGAAGCGGCCGTCGTACGCCGGGTACGGCAAGCGCCTCCCGTCCGACCGCCCGCCGGTGATCACGCCGAAGGAGCGGGCCAACGGCAACGGCCAGGCCCTGCCCGCGGGCAGCCCGGCCCCCTGGATGAACGACCAGGCACCGCAGAAGGACGAGGCCTGACCGTGACGGTGGAGCCCCACCACGTGGACCAGGGCCGGATCGAGAAGGCCGTCCGGGAGATCCTCCTCGCGATCGGCGAGGATCCCGACAGGGACGGCCTCCGCGACACCCCGGCCCGGGTCGCGCGCGCCTACACCGAGCAGTTCGCCGGCCTCGGGCAGCGCCCCGAGGACGCGCTCACCACGATGTTCGACGCCGACCACGACGAGATGGTGCTGGTCAAGGACATCGAGGTCATGTCCACCTGCGAGCACCACCTGCTGCCCTTCCATGGCGTGGCCCACGTCGGATACACGCCGAACGCCAAGGGGCAGATCACCGGGCTGTCCAAGCTGGCCCGGCTGGTGGACGTCTACGCCCGCCGCCCCCAGGTCCAGGAGCGGATGACGTCGCAGATCGCGGACGGGCTGATGCGGGTGCTCGAACCGCGCGGCGTGATCGTCGTGATCGAGGCCGAGCACATGTGCATGAGCATGCGCGGAGTCCGTAAGCCGGGTGCCAAGACCATCACCTCCGCGGTCAGGGGCGACTTCCGCACCTGCGAGAGCACGCGGGCCGAGGCGATGTCGCTGATCCTCGGGCGCAACTGATCCGGATTCCGTTCGTCACCTCCGTCATGGAAGAGGAGGGGAGCATGACCACACACCACGTGCCCGGTATGCCCGCCCCCGAGCGTTGCCTGGTCATGGGCGTGGTCAACGTGACCCCCGACTCCTTCTCGGACGGCGGGCAGTGGTTCGACCCTGACGCCGCCGTCGCCCACGGGCTGGAGCTGGTCGCTCAAGGCGCGGACATCGTGGACGTCGGCGGCGAGTCCACCCGCCCCGGCGCCGCCCGCGTCTCTCTGGAGGAGGAGCTGCGCCGGGTCGAGCCGGTGATCCGCGCCCTCCGGCAGGAGGGCGTGACGGTCAGCGTCGACACCATGCGGGCCGAGGTCGCCGAGGCGGCCGTGGAAGCGGGCGCCGGCCTCGTCAACGACGTGAGCGGCGGGCTGGCCGATCCGGCGATGCCCAGGGTCGTCGCGGCGACGGGCGTGCCGTACGTCGTGATGCACTGGCGCGGCCACAGCCACGACATGGACAGCCGCGCCATGTACGGCGACGTCGTCACCGAGGTGGTCGAGGAGCTGCGCAAGCGGGTCGACTCGGTGCTCGGTGAGGGCGTGCGCGAGGAGCAGATCGTCGTCGATCCCGGGCTCGGCTTCTCCAAGAACGCCGAGCACAACTGGGAGCTGCTGGCCGGCATCCGCCGCCTGGATGAGCTGGGGCACCCGGTGCTCATCGGCGCGTCGCGCAAGCGCTTCCTCGGACGGCTGCTCGCGGACGCCGAGGGCAGGCCGCGTTCCTTCGATCGTAATGACGACGCCACGCTGGCGGTCACCGCGCTCGCCGCGCGAGAGGGCGCCTGGTGCGTCCGCGTCCACCAGGTCGGGCCCAACGCGGACGCCGTACGCGTGGCGGCGGCCTGGAAGGCAGCCGATGAAGGCCGTTGAGGAGCTCAACCAGGAGTTCTACGACGCGATCGAGAGCGGCGATCTGGACCGGATGTCGGAGATCTGGGCCGAGGACGCGGGCGATCGGGTCGCGATGTGCGTCCATCCCGGCTGGCCCATGCTCAGCGGCCGGGCCGAGGTGCTGCGCTCGTGGGCTCTGATCATGGCGAACACGCCGTACATCCAGTTCGTGCTGACCGACGTGCGGACCTCTGTGCTCGGCGACGTGGCCGTGCTCACCTGTGCGGAGAACATCCTTACCGCAGCGGACACCGACGAGGCCGGGTTCGCCGCCGGCCGGGTGGTCGCGACCAGCACCTATGTCCGCACACCTGAGGGCTGGCGTCTGTGGCTCTACCACGGTTCCCCTGTCCTGCAGAGCGAGGACGAGGAGGAGGAAGAGTGAGCCGCCCAAGGGACAGCGTCCGTCTGGTGGGGTTGCGGGCGCGGGGCCGGCACGGCTGCCTGCCCGCCGAGCGCGAGCTGGGGCAGGAGTTCGTGGTCGACGCGACGTTGTTCCTCGACACCGCGCCGGCCGCCGCCGGGGACGACCTGACCAAGACCGTCGACTACGGCGCGCTGGCCGTACGCCTGGTCGAGACGGTCGAGGGTGAGCCGGTCGATCTCATCGAGACCCTCGCCGAGCGCCTCGCCGCCGTCTGCCTCTCCTACGACCTGGTCGAGGAGGCGGAGGTGAGCGTGCACAAGCCCGCCGCGCCCATCCCGTTGCCGTTCGACGACGTGGTGGTGACCATCAGGAGGGGGCGGGCATGAGGGTGGTACTTGCGCTCGGCAGCAACCTCGGCCGCCGGATGGAGAACCTTCAGGGGGCGCTCGACGCCCTCTTCGACGCTCCGGGGCTGACCTTCGTCGCCGTGTCCCCCGTCTACGAGACCGATCCGGTCGGCGGGCCCGAGCAGCAGGGGGCCTACCTCAACGCGGTCGTCGTGGCCGAATCCATGCTGGACGCGCGGGCGCTCCTCGAACGCGCCCAGGGCGTCGAGAACGCCTTCGGCCGGGTGCGCCTCGTGCGCAACGGGCCGCGCACGCTCGACGTGGACCTGATCGTGGTGGACGAGATCGTGTCGGACGACCCCGAGCTCACGCTCCCGCACCCCCGGGCGCACGAGCGGGCATTCGTACTGGTTCCCTGGTCGCGTGCCGACCCGGACGCGACGGTCCCCGGGCGCGGCGCGGTGGCGGACCTGCTCGCCGGGCTCGACCAGACCGGCGTACGGCTGCGCGAGGACCTCTCCCTGGAGCCCCCCGCCTGATGTCGTTCGAGGAGCCCGCGTGAAGCCCAGCAACCCCGGCGTGCTGGTCGGCCTGGTGGTGGTGTTCGCGCTGATCACCTGGGGCCTGTTGCAGAAGACCTATTCGGTCCTCCCGACGGTGCCCTGGAGCGCGATCCCGACGCTGCTGCTGCTCGCGATCGGGGAGGGCTACACCGGCTGGCTGACCCGGGCCAGGATCCGCCGCAGGCCGGGCACGAAGCCGCCGGAGCCGCTCGCCGTCGCCCGGCTGGCCGCGCTGGCGAAGGCGACCGCGCACGCGAGTGCGGTGTTCGCCGGGGTGTTCGCGGGCTTCGTGTTCCACGTGCTGAACCTGCTCGACCTGCCCCAGCCGCGGCAGGACGCGTTCGTCGCGGGCGGCTCGTTCGCCTCGTGCGTCGTGCTGATCTGCGCGGCGCTCTTCCTCGAACACTGCTGCCGGGTGCCGGGCGAGCCGAAGGACCGCACCTAGGGATCCGCTACTTGTCGATGTCTCCGACGACGAAGAACATCGAGCCGAGGATGGCGATCATGTCGGCCACCAGGTTGCCCGGAAGGATCTCGCGCAGCACCTGGATGTTGTTGAACGACGCGCTGCGCAGCTTCAACCGCCACGGGGTCTTCTCGCCCCGGGACACCAGGTAGTAGCCGTTGATGCCGAGCGGGCTCTCGGTCCACGCGTACGTGTGGCCCTCGGGGGCCTTGAGGATCTTCGGCAGCCGCTGGTTGATCGGGCCGGGCGGGAGCTCCCGCAGGCGCTCCAGGCAGGCGTCCGCCAGGTCGAGGGAGACCTTGACCTGGTCGAGCAGCACCTGGAACCTGGCGTGGCAGTCGCCCGCGGTCCTGGTCACCACCTGGACGGGCAGCTCGCCGTACGCGAGGTAGGGCTCGTCCCTGCGCAGGTCGAAGTCCACGCCGGAGGCGCGGGCGATCGGCCCGCTGACGCCGTACTGCATGATCATCTCGGGGGAGAGGACGCCGACGCCCCTGGTCCGGGCGAGGAAGATCTCGTTGCCGGAGATGAGGTTCTCGATGTCGGGAAGGCGGCGGCGCACGTCGGCGACGGCGCGCGCGGTGCGGTCGAGCCAGCCGAGCGGCAGGTCCTCCTTGAGCCCGCCGACGCGGTTGAACATGTAGTGCATGCGGCCGCCGGAGATCTCCTCCATCACGTGCTGCAGCGTCTCGCGCTCGTGGAACGCGTAGAAGACCGGGGTGATCGCGCCGAGCTCCAGCGGATAGGACCCGAGGAACATCAGGTGGTTGAGCACCCGGTTGAGCTCGGCCAGCAGGGTGCGCGCCCAGACCGCGCGGCGCGGGACCTCCATGCCGAGCATCCGCTCGACCGCGATCACGACGCCCAGCTCGTTGGCGAACGCGGACAGCCAGTCGTGCCGGTTCGCCAGGACGATGATCTGGCGGTAGTCGCGCACCTCGAACAGCTTCTCGGCGCCCCGGTGCATGTAGCCGACGATGGGCTCGGCGGCGACGATGCGCTCGCCGTCCAGGGTGATCCGCAGTCGCAGCACGCCGTGCGTCGAGGGGTGCTGCGGGCCGATGTTGAGGACCATGTCCTCGGTGGCCAGCTCACGGGGCGCGACCGCTCCCGCGCCCGACCCGACGCCCACCACGCGTTCCTGGAACGCGCCCGCGGCCCGAGGCTCTCCTGTCATACGGCCCATGCTCCCACGCCTGGGCGCGGTTCAGGGTGCGCGGATCAGGAGGAAACGCCCGTTCCCTGGGCGGCAAGGGCGCGCAGCGCCTCGATGAGCCGGTCCACGTGCTCGTCCGTCGTGCCGATCCCGAACGACGCGCGTACGGCGCTGGCCGTGCCGTCCCCGCAGCCGCCGTCGGACGTCCCGAGCAGGTGGCGGACGAACGGGTGGGCGCAGAACTTGCCGTCCCGCACACCGATGCCGTGGTCGGCGGACAGGGCCTCGGCCACCTCGCGGGCGGTCAGGCCGTCCACGGTGAACGACACGATGCCGACCCTGGGGTGGTCCGGACCCCAGAGGGACAGCTCGTGCACGCCCTCGATGCCCGCGATGCCGGCGCGCAGCCGGGCCACCAGCCGCTCCTCCTCGCGTACCAGGGCGGTCCAGCCGGTCGCGGTCAGCGCGTCGCAGGCGGCGGCGAGGGCGACGGCGCCGAGCACGTTGGGGGTGCCGGCCTCGTGGCGCACCTCGGGGTCGTCGCTCCACAGCGTCTCCTCGCCGTCCACGCCGACGGAGGTGACCGCGCCCCCACCCAGCAGGTACGGCTTCGCCGCGGCGAGCCAGTCGGGCCGGCCGACCAGGGCCCCGGCGCCGAAGGGCGCGTAGAGCTTGTGCCCGGAGAACGCCACGTAGTCGAGGTCGAGCGCGGCCAGGTTGAGCCGCCGGTGCGGGACGAGCTGGGCGGCGTCCACGGCGATGCGGGCGCCGTGCCGGTGCGCGATGTGCGCCAGCCCGGCGATCGGCCACAGCTCGCCGGTCACGTTGGAGGCGGCGGTGACGACCAGCAGCGCGGGGCCCTCGATCCCGGCCAGCGTCTCGTCCACGGCCCTGATCGCCTCGCCGGGGAAGGCCGGGGGCGCGAGCCGTACCACGTCGGTCCAGGGCAGCAGCGAGGCGTGGTGCTCGGTGTCGAAGACGACGACCGTGGTCCCCTCGGGGAGGCAGCGGGCGAGCAGGTTCATCGCGTCGGTCGTGTTGCGGGTGAAGATCGCGGCGTCGTCGGTGCGGGCGCCGACGAAGGCCCGCACCGTGTGCCGTGCCCGCTCGTACCTCTCGGTGGTGAGCTGAGAGGCGTATCCGGCGCCGCGGTGCACGCTGGAGTAGGCCGGGAGCGCGGCGGCGACGGCGGCGCTCACCGGCTCGAGACACGGCGCGCTCGCCGCGTAGTCGAGGTTCGCGTACGGCACCAGCCGCCCGCCCTTGACCGGCACCTGGAGGTCGGCGCCGAGGACGGCGGGGATCGTCCGGGCCGGGGCGGCGGCGGGGACGGCGGGGAGCGACAGGACGGACAAGGACGGCCTCCTCGGGTCAGGGACCCCGGCCGTGGCGTCGATGGCGGAGCCCGCGCTTGTCCGGCGCGCCTCGCGCCGGACCTGGTCCTCACCCGGGGCACCCCGCCGCGGACGCGAGGGTTGCCGGCCAGCAAGCCGGGGCTTTGCGCTGGCACTCATGACCTGTGCGGCACTATAGCCCACCCTCTCCCTGGCGTCGCAAGCCGACGCTTGCCCGAAATGTGATGTCTGTGGCGGGGGTCCAGGTGATGCGACCAGGGAAAATGCTCCGTATGGTGGCTTTGTGAAGTTTGATCCTTGGAATCCCGAGTTCGTGGCCCACCCGTACGGCGTCTACTCCGACCTGCGGGAGAACGACCCGGTCAGCTTCTTCGAGCCGACCGGCCAGTGGCTGATCGCCCGCCACGCCGATGTCAACGCGCTGCTGCGCGACCGGCGGCTGGGCCGCTCCTACCTCCACGTGGCCTCCCATGAGGCGTTCGGCCGGGAACCCGAGCCGGAGTTCCAGGGACCCTTCTGGCGGGTGGTCCGGGCCGGCATGCTCGACGTCGAGCCGCCCGTCCACACCCGCCTGCGGCGTCTGGTGTCCAAGGCGTTCACGCCGCGGATGGTCGAGGCGCTGCGCCCCCGGGTCCGCAAGATCGCCAGAGAGCTCGTGGACGGGCTGGTCGAGCGCGGCGGCGGCGACCTGCTCGCCGAGGTGGCCGAGCCACTCCCGGTGACCGTGATCGCCGAGATGCTGGGCGTGCCCGAGGCCGACCGGCACCTGCTCCGGCCCTGGTCCGCCGACATCTGCGGCATGTACGAGCTCAACCCCTCGCTGGATGCCCAGCACACCGCCGTACGCGCGGCGGAGGAGTTCGCCGAGTACCTGCGCGAGCTGGCCAGGGCGCGCAAGGAGCAGCCGGGCGACGACCTGATCTCCGCGCTCGCCCAGGTCGTGGACGACGGTGACCGGCTGACCGAGGACGAGCTGATCGGCACCTGCGTGCTGCTGCTCAACGCCGGCCACGAGGCCACGGTGAACGTCACCGGCAACGGCTGGTGGTCCCTGTTCCGCAACCCCGGTGAGCTGGAGCGGCTGCGGAACGACCGGAGCCTGATGCCCACGGCGATCGAGGAACTGCTGCGCTGGGACACCCCGCTGCAGATGTTCGAGCGGTGGGTGCTCGAGGACATCGAGGTCGGCGGCGTCACCATCCCGCGGGGCGTGGAGATCGGGCTGCTCTTCGGCTCGGCCAACCGGGACCCCGAGGTCTTCCCCGACCCCGATCGGCTGGACGTCGGCCGGGTGGACAACCCGCACATCTCGTTCGGCGCGGGCATCCACTTCTGCCTGGGCGCCCCGCTGGCGCGGGTCGAACTGGTGGAATCCTTCTCGGCGCTGCTCGACACGGCGAAGACGATCGAGCTGGTCGAGGAGCCCGTCTGGAAGCCCGGCTACATCATCCGCGGCCTCGAGTCGCTCAAGGTCAGCGTGACTGGCTGAGCCAGCCGAACCTCCCGAGGCCGGCCGGGTCGATCAGCTCGGCCTCCTCGGAGGCGCGCCGCAGCGCCCGCAGGTAGCCGAGCGGATCGGTGTGCGCGAGCGTGAGCGGCGGCCGGGCTCCGGTGACGCCCAGCCGCCGCAGGGCCGCGCGCTGCGTGGTCAGCGTCGTCGCCCGCGCGCCCGACCGCTCTCCCGCCGCGGCGCACGCGTCCAGGGCGACGTGCGCCGTGATGTCGCACGACCCGTCCGGCACGGGACGCACCGCGGCGCCGTCGCGATAGCCCGCCAGGGTCCCGGTCGGCGGGCGGTCGTCCACAGGGTGTGCGTAATCCACCGCGACCGCGGTCCCGCGCGCGAGCCGTACGATCAGGGCCGCCCACGCCTCATCGCGGGGGCGGCCGATCTCGGCGCGGTCGCCCGCGGCCGCCAGCGGCCACCAGCGCGCGAGCCAGGTGAGGTCGGGCTCGTCCGGCGTGGGCCCGAGCCGCTCCTCGCCGGTCCGCGGATCCACCAGGACCAGGCGCGGCCCGTCCGGCGTCAGCTCCGCCACGTCCACCGGCACGTTGTCGAGCCACTCGTTGGCGAAGACCAGCCCGGTCACCCCGTCCGGTACGGCCGGCGCCCAGACCACGCGGCCGTCCAGGCCGTCGGGGCGCGGAGACAGGTCCACCGCGGTGACCCGCAGCCGCCCGGCCAGCTCGGGCGGGGCCAGCGCGAGCACGGACGCGGCGAGGGCGCCGTCCCCCGCGCCGACGTCGACCAGATCGAGCGCCGGAGGGCGCCCGAGGGCCTCGTCCACCTCGCCGAGCAGGCGCAGCACCGCCTCGGCGAACGCCGGCGACGCGTGAACCGAGGTGCGGAAGTGCCGGCCGGGCCGTTCCCGCATGTAGAAACCGCCGTCGCCGTACAGCGCCCGCCGCGTCGCCTCCCGCCAGGTGACCCACACGCCGACCGACGTTACCGCCGTACGAGCGGGGTATTAGACAGCGCCTGATCAGGGCAAGATCCGCGAGAGGCACGAGGCAAAGGAACCGCGAGGGGCGCGGCGGTGTCTGGACTGAGGAGCGAGTGGGGAGCGAGGGACGAGCGACTCCGAGCGACGAGGGAAGGCATCGCCTGTATGCACCCCGAGCCCGCGCGAGCGGAGCGAGCGCGAATAGACAGGGCGCGGCGGTGTCTGGACTGAGGGACGAGGCCCCGAGTGACGAGGGAAGACATCGCCTGAGGGCGCCCCGAGCCCGCGCGAGCGGAGCGAGCGCGATCAGACACCGTGGTCACGGCGGCGGGGCGATGCCCGCCGCCGTTACGCTGGGCTGGAGGGAGGCGTCATGGATACAGGTGACCGCCCCGGGCGGCTTGCCGTCGGGGTGCTCGGCGCTGGGCGCGTGGGCTCGGTCCTCGGGGCCGCGCTCGCCCAGGCGGGCCACAAGATCGTCGCGGCCAGCGGGGTCTCCGACTCTTCCAGGAGGCGCGCCGCGGAGCGGCTCGGCGTCGAGCTGAGCCGGCCCGAGGAGGTGCTCAGGCGCTCCGACCTGGTGCTGCTGACCGTACCGGACGACGTGCTGCCCGACCTGGTGTCCGGGCTGGCCGCGACCGGGGCCGACCTGCGCGGCAAGCTCCTCGTCCACGCCAGTGGCGCGTACGGCCTGGGCGTGCTCGATCCGGCGGCCGAGGCGGGGGCGCTGCCGCTGGCGCTGCACCCGGTCATGACGTTCACCGGCCGGGAGGACGACCTGACCCGGCTCACCGGCGCGTCCTTCGGCGTGACCGCCCCGGTGATGCTGCGGCCGGTGGCCGAGGCGCTCGTCATCGAGATGGGCGCGGAGCCGGTCTGGATCGCCGACCAGGATCGCGCGCTCTACCACGCCGCGATCGCGGGCGCGGCCAACCACATGGTCACGCTGATCGCCGAGTCGCAGGAACTGCTGTCGCGGATCGGTGTCGAGCATCCGGGCCGGATGCTGGGCCCGCTGCTCGGGGCCGCGCTGGACAACGTGCTGCGCCTCGGCATCACCGGGCTGACCGGCCCTGTCGTGCGCGGAGACGCGGGCACGGTGCGCAAACACGTGGACGCCTTGATCCTCGCGGCACCCGAGGCGGCGGACGCCTATGTCGCCCTCGCTAGGCTCACCGCCGACCGGGCACTCGCCGCCGGGCTGCTCAAGCCCGAGACGGCCGAGCGCCTCCTGGACGCGCTGGGAGGGAACATATGGACGTGATCGTCGCGGGCGACCGTGCTGAGCTCGCCAAGGCGAGGGAGGCCATCGGCCCCGGCCGGCTCGCGCTGGTCCCGACGATGGGGGCGCTGCACCTCGGCCACCGCTCGCTGATGAGGCTGGCCCACGAGCACGCCGAGCACGTGGTGGTGAGCATCTTCGTCAACCCCCTGCAGTTCGGCCCGTCCGAGGACTTCACCCGCTATCCGCGCACGCTGGAGGCCGACCTGGAGGTCTGCGCGGAGGAGGGCGTACGGGTGGTCTTCGCGCCGCCCGCCGATGAGATGTACCCCGAGGGCCACCAGGTGGGGGTGTCCGCCGGGGCGATGGGCGCCACGGTGGAGGGCGCGTTCCGGCCCGGCCATTTCGACGGGGTGCTGACCGTCGTGCTGAAGCTGTTCAACCTGGTCCAGCCCGATGTCGCGATCTTCGGGCAGAAGGACGCGCAGCAACTCGCCCTCATCCGGCGGATGGCCCGCGACCTCAACGTGCCGGTCGCGGTCGTCGGCGCGCCCACCGTACGCGAGGCGGACGGGCTGGCCCTGTCCAGCCGCAACCGCTACCTGTCGCACGCCGACCGGGGCACCGCCCTGCACCTGTCCCGCGCGCTGCGCGCCGGAGCCGCCCAGACGACCCCGTCCCGGGTGCTCGACGCGGCGCGGGCCGTGCTGGACGAGGCGGCGCGGCTTTCGCCTCCGCTGCTCCTGGACTACCTGGCGCTCGTGGACCCGGAGACGTTCGCCCCCGTCGGCGGCGAGCACCGCGGCGAGGCGATCCTGGCCGTGGCGGCCAAGGTGGGGGTCACCCGGCTGATCGACAATTTCACCGTTCACCTCTCCTGAGCTGGGAGGTCCCCTGCCTTTGCGGTTTGGAGGGGGGCCCGTGGGGCCGCGTATCCTTGGGGCGTTATCGTCATCTTGACGAAAGGGGAACCCCCGATGGTGGCGATTCCGAGAAGGCTCACCGCACCCGCCCCCGGCTGGACCGTCCACGCCGACGTCGTCGTGATCGGCTCCGGCATCGCCGGGCTGACCCTGGCGCTCCGCTACACCGAGCTCTCCCCTGAGGGGAAGGTGCTGGTCGTCACCAAGGACACGCTGTCGGCCGGCTCGACTCGCTGGGCCCAGGGCGGCATCGCCGCCGTGCTCGACCCCGAGGACACCCCCGGCGAGCACCTCAGGGACACGCTCGTCGCCGGCGTCGGCCTCTGCGACGAGGAGGCCGTGCGCGTCCTCGTCACCGAGGGGCCGGACGCGCTGCGCCGGCTGATGGACCGCGGGGCCCGCTTCGACCGCGACGCGCGCGGCGAACTGCAGCTCACCCGCGAGGGCGGCCACCGGCGCAACCGGATCGTCCACGCGGGCGGCGACGCCACCGGCGCGGAGGTGCAGCGGGCCCTCGTCGCGGCGGCCGCGGCGGAGCCCCGCATCGAGGTCATCGAGCACGCCCTCGCGCTCGACCTGCTCAAGGACGGCGACGGCCGGGCCTGCGGCGTGACCCTGCACGTCATGGGCGAGGGCGCCCGGGACGGCGTCGGCGCGGCGCGGGCGAATGCCGTGGTGCTGGCAAGCGGCGGCATGGGCCAGGTCTACGCCTCCACCACCAACCCGGTCGTGTCCACCGGCGACGGCGTCGCCCTCGCGTTGCGCGCCGGCGCCGTCGTCAGGGACATCGAGTTCGTCCAGTTCCACCCCACGGTCCTGTGGCTCGGCGAGGACTCCACCGGCCAGCAGCCCCTCGTCTCCGAGGCCGTACGCGGCGAGGGCGCGGTGCTGATCGACGCGGACGGCGAGCGCTTCATGCGCGGCGTCCACGAGCTGGCGGACCTCGCGCCGCGGGACGTCGTGGCCAAGGCCATCACGCGGAAGATGCGGGAGACCGGCGCGGACCACGTCCACCTCGACGCGCGGCACTTCGGCGAGGAGAAGTGGCGGGCGCGCTTCCCCACGATCCTCGCCGTGTGCCGCGAGCACGGCATCGACCCGGTGACCGAGCCGATCCCGGTCGCCCCCGCTGCCCATTACGCGAGCGGCGGCGTACGCACCGACCTGCGCGGCCGTACCACCGTCCCCGGCCTGTACGCCTGCGGAGAGGTCGCCTGCACCGGCGTCCACGGGGCCAACCGCCTCGCGTCCAACTCGCTCCTCGAAGGGCTGGTCTTCGCGGAGCGGATCGCCCGCGACCTGGTGGCGACGCCGGCGGAGCCGGGCGAGCCGGTCGACGACGGACGCCCCGAGGGGCTGGTCGACCCGCGCACCCGGCCCAGGATCCAGAACCACATGAGCCGCGGCGCGGGCGTGCTGCGCAGCGAGCGGAGCCTGATCGACGTGTCCCGGGCGCTGTCGGGGGCCCTGTGGACCCCGGTCGCGGTCGAGCCGTGCACCGAGTCGTGGGAGGCCACGAACCTGCTCACGGTGGCGTGCGCCCTGACCGGCGCCGCCGCCGAGCGGCGCGAGACGCGCGGATCGCACTGGCGCGAGGACCACCCCGCGCGCGACGACCGGCGCTGGCGGTCGCACATCGACGTCACCCTGGAAGAGGAAGGACTGTTCATGCGGCACGCGGCCCACGAGGAGCGGCCCGGCCACCGGCCGGCGGAGCTCCCGGAAGAGCTGTCCACCGAGCTCGCCGCGCTCGGTGTCGATGCGGCGCGCCTGCTCGCGCTGGTGAACGAGGCCCTCACCGAGGACCTGGCCGGCCTGCGGGACGTCACCTCGGCCGCCACGATCCCCGCCGACCAGACCGCCGTCGCGGACGTGGTCGCCCGCGCGGACGGCGTGGTGGCGGGTCTGGCCGTCATGGAGGCGGTGTTCCGGCAGGCCCCCGGCGGGGTGACCGTCGAGCGGCGTGCCAAGGACGGCGACCGGGTGGCCCGCGGCGACGTCCTGATGACCGTGCGCGGCCTGACGACGGACCTGCTGACGCTCGAACGCACCGCGCTGAACTTCCTCACCCACCTCTCCGGCATCGCCACGGTGACGCGGCGGTGGGTGGACGCCGTCGCGGGCACGAAGGCGCGGATCCGCGACAGCCGCAAGACGCTGCCCGGCCTGCGCGCGCTGGAGAAGTACGCCGTGCGCTGCGGCGGCGGCGTCAACCATCGCATGGGGCTGCACGACGCCGCGCTGATCAAGGACAACCACGTCGTCGCGGCGGGTGGGGTCGCCGAGGCCTTCCGCGCCGTACGGCGGGCCTACCCCGACCTGCCGATCGAGGTGGAGGTGGACCGCATCGACCAGATCGAGCCGGTGCTGGCGGAGGGCGCCGAGGAGATCCTGCTCGACAACTTCACCGTGGAGCAGCTGGCCGAGGCCGTACGCCTGGTGGACGGCCGGGCGCGGCTGGAGTCGAGCGGCGGCCTGACCCTGGACACCGCGGCCGCCGTCGCGGCGACCGGGGTGGACTATCTCGCCGTGGGCGGGCTGACGCATTCGGCGCCGGCGCTGGACATCGCCCTCGACCTGCGTGAGGCGGACCGGCCCGGTGCCCTCTGAACGTGACCGTGGTGAGGGATTGATCGACAGAGTGCATAATCGGGGCATGCTCCTCACCATCGATGTCAGCAACACCCATACGGTGCTTGGCCTGTTCGAGGGTGAAGAGGTCATCGAACACTGGCGGATCGCCACCGACCCCCGGCGCACCGCGGACGAGATCGCCGTGGTCCTGCAGGGCCTGCTCAACCAGTCGCCGCTGCTCAAGGACGCCGACATCAGCGGCATCGCGATCTGCTCCACCGTGCCGTCGGTGTTGAACGAGATGCGCGACATGTCCCGGCGCTACTTCGGTGACGTCAACGCCGTCGTCGTCGAGCCCGGTGTCCGGACCGGCGTGCCGGTCCGGATGGACAACCCCAAGGAGGTCGGCAGCGACCGCATCGTCAACGCGCTGGCCGCCACCACGCTGTACGGCGGGCCGTGCGTGATCGTCGACTTCGGCACGGCGACGTCGTTCGACGCGGTCTCCGCGCGCGGCGAGTACATCGGCGCGGTGACCGCTCCCGGCGTGGAGATCTCCGTGGACGCCCTCGCGTCGGCCGGGGCCCAACTGCACAAGGTCGAACTGATCCGACCCCGCTCGGTCATCGCCAAGAACGCGGTGGAGGCGCTCCAGTCCGGCATCGTGTACGGCTTCGCCGGACTGGTGGACGGCATCGTCGAGCGGATAGCGGCGGAGCTGGCCGACGACCGCGAGGACGTCACAGTGGTCGCCACGGGCACCGGGGCGCCCCTCGTGGTCAGCGAGGCGCGCACGATCGACGTCCACGAGCCGTGGCTGACGCTGATCGGCCTTCGGCTGATCTACGCCCGCAACACCGGCTGAGCGACGAGCCGGGGATAGATCAGCCGCCGGAGGGCGTGATCGATGACCTCTTCGGTGGACATCTCGGGCAGTCGGCGCATGACGTCGGCGAGCAGTTCGTCGTCTACATCGATCGACATTCGTATCACGTGCCCGACTTTATAACGTTCGTCACTTAGTGCGCATAGGTTTTCGCGAAGCGTAGCCGTACCGGATCGGGGCGGGGGCGCGGTCGCTAGCCTTTTGACTGTGAGCGACCTCAACGGGGTGCCCGAGCAGATGCGGGTCCGGAGAGAGAAGCTGGACCGGCTGCGGGCCGAGGGCATCGATCCCTACCCGGTGAACTTCCCGCGCACCGCCACCGTCGCCGAGGTCCGGGAGAAGTACGGCGATCTCGGGCCGGGCGCCGCGACGGGTGACCGGGTGGGCGTCGCGGGCCGGGTGATGTTGTCGCGGGACGCCGGCAAGCTCTGCTTCGCCACGATTCGGGACGGCTCGGGCGACCTGCAGATCATGTTGTCGCTCGACCGGCTCGGCGAGGAGTCGCTCGCCGCCTGGAAGCGCGACGTCGATCTCGGCGATCACATCGGCGTCGAGGGCGAGGTGGTCGCCTCGCGCAGGGGCGAGCTGTCCGTCATGGCGGAGCGCTGGCAGATCACCGCCAAGTGTCTGCGCCCGCTGCCGGAGAAGCACGCCGGGCTCACCGACCCCGAGTCGCGGGTCCGCCTCCGCTATGTGGACCTGATCGTGAACGACGAGGCCCGGCGGATGGCCCGGCTCCGCAGCGCCACCGTGCGGGCCGTCCGCGACTTCTGGCACGACGAGGGCTACCTCGAAGTCGAGACGCCGATGCTGCAGCCGATCCACGGCGGCGCGGCGGCCCGGCCGTTCCGCACGCACATCAACGCGTACGGCATGGACCTCTACCTGCGCATCGCGATCGAGCTCTACCTCAAGCGGCTGGTGGTCGGCGGCCTGGAGAAGGTCTTCGAGGTCAACCGGAACTTCCGGAACGAGGGCGTGGACGCCACCCACAATCCTGAGTTCACCATGCTGGAGGCGTACGGGACGTACCTCGACTACAACGACATGGCGGACCTGACCGGGAGGATGTACCAGCAGGCGGCCGTGGCCGCGTTGGGCACGACGGTCGTCGTCCACGACGGCGAGGAGGTCGACCTGGGGCTGCCCGAGTGGCCGCGCACGACGCTGTACGGCGCGGTGTCGGACGCCCTGGGCGAGGAGGTGACCCCGCGCACTCCGCTGAAACAGATACGGAAATATGCGGATCGGCGGCGGGTCGACTGGGACTCCGGCTGGGGGCAGGGCAAGCTCGTTCAGGAGATCTTCGAGAAGCTCGTGGAGCACACCCTGATCCAGCCGACGTTCGTCATGGACTACCCCCTGGAGACCTCGCCGCTCACCCGCCCACATCGGGACGATCCGCTCCTCGCCGAGAAGTGGGACCTCATCGGGTTCGGCACCGAGCTGGGCACCGCGTACTCGGAACTGGTCGATCCGGTCGAGCAGCGCCGCCGCCTCACCGAGCAGTCCCTCCTCGCGGCCGGCGGCGACCCGGAGGCCATGCGGCTCGACGAGGACTTCCTGCGGGCCCTGGAGTACGGCATGCCGCCCACGGGCGGGGTGGGCGTGGGGATCGATCGCATGATCATGGCCTTCACCGGGAGGAGCATCCGCGAGACGATCCTGTTCCCCCTGGTCAGGCCATCCCGCTGACCGTGGGTGTTGTTACATGATCTTGGGAGACTTACTCTCTTTTGGGAAGAAGCTCCCCTAAAAGCGGGCAACATCTCTCAAGGAGTGCGAATGGCCACGAAGCCGGACGCGCGGCGGCGCGTGGAGGCCGGGCAGTGCGACGCCTATGACCCGTCCTGCCCCTCGCGGCCGCTGCTCGACCGCCTCGCCGACAAGTGGGTCGTCCTCCTGCTGAGCGCCCTGGCCGACGGACCCCTGCGCTACAGCGATCTGGCCCGGATCGTCGGCGGCGTGAGCCAGAAGATGCTCACCCAGACGCTGCGCGTGATGGAGCGCGACGGACTGGTGTCCCGCCGGGTCACCCCGTCGGTGCCCGTACGCGTCGACTACGGGCTGACCCCGCTCGGCTGGACCCTCATGCCACTCATGTATGCGGTGAAAGAGTGGTCCGAGGTCCATGTGGAAGAGGTCGAGGCGGCCCGCGCCACCTATGAGGCCGATCTGTGAGTCCTTTCGGTCCCGCTCCCGCACGGCGTTTCCGTGCATGCCGGGAAATGCGGGATAAAGGCGGTGCCTAAACCATGGCGACCGTCTGCTATGCCGTACGGACTGTCAATGACCAATGAGGGTCCGAACTTGACGATTTTTGAACAAAGTGTTTACCTTCCGAGGGCAAGCCGATATTTGATCCTTGTGGGGGAGGGCTGACGATGCCGCTTTCCGATGTGGTTTCCCGCGGCGAGAGCCCCGCGTCGGAATGCGAACGCGCCGGTCTCAGCGACGACGACCTCAAGCTGCTGGCCGAGCTGGCCAAGGGCGGCACCGTGGACAAGGTGGGCCGCCGCCTCGACGTGAGCGGGCGCACCGTGCGGCGGCGGCTGCGGGGCATCTGCGATCGGCTCGGCGTCGCGACCGCCATCGAGGCGGTCGCGTGGGCGGCCAGGCGCCGCCTGATCTGACCCCCGGACCCCGGAAACGCGTCAGCCCCTGATCCTCTGCTCGATCAGGGGCTGATACGTGAGCGCGCGCCGCGGTCGGTTCGGCCCGCTCCGGTCCGCTCTAGTCCGCGATCCGTACGGCGCCGACGATGGGCCGGTTGGCCAGGGAGGCGATCCGCACCACGTCGCCCGTGCGCGGCGCGTGCACCATGTAGCCGCCGCCGATGTAGATGCCCACGTGGTGCAGGTCCTGGTAGAAGAAGACCAGGTCACCGGGGCGCATGTCCTTGACGGGGACGTGCGTGCCCGCCGACCACTGCGAGCCGGTGTAGTGGGGGAGGCTGATGCCGACCCTCTGGTAGGCCGCCATGACCAGTCCGGAGCAGTCGAAGGAGTTCGGGCCGTCGGCGCCCCACACATACGGCTTGAGCTGCTGTGTGAGGGCCCAGCGCGCCGCCTCGGCGGCCTTGCCGTCGCCGATGATGGGGAAGGCCAGCCGCTTGGCGGAGTTGCCCCTGCCGACGCTCCCCGCGACCCTGCTGTAGAGGTTGCTCTCGGACTTCTTGATCAGTTTGCGGATCTTGTCCGTCTGCCCGGCGAGGCCGGCGAGCAGGTCCTTCACTTCCTTCTGCCGCGCCTTGGCGCTGGTCCTGGCCCGCTCGGCCGCCTCCATCGCCTTGGCGACCTGGGCGACCTCCTCGCCCTGCTGCATCTGGAGCGCGTACGTCGTGGACGCCCGGTCGAGGTAGGACTCCGGGTCGTCGGAGCCGAACAGCGCCAACGCGGAGCCGAGGCCGCCGGTCATGTAGGAGTTCTGGGCGAGCAGGCTGGCTGTCCTGCGCCGGGTCTCCAGCTCTGCCTCGCTCTTCGCCAGGGTCTTCTGCGCGAGGTCGGCGGACCGCTGGGCATCCTTGAGCTTGACCCGGGCGCCGTTGTACTGCTCGGTGACGGTCTCGATCTCGTCGTAGAGCCGCTCGACCTCGGCGGTCAACTCCTTGAGGCTGGGCTCGGGGTCGGCCGTCGCGGACACCGCGGGGACGCCGAAGGTCATCGCGATGAGGGCGACGCCGAGGATCGCGGCCCTGCGGATCGGGCCGCCGGTGGAAGACCGGGGGCGGCGCCGTCGCCCGCGGGCGTGCCTGCCCGCTGATCGTCCTCCAGAGATGCGCACCAAAGCTCCTCTCCTACGCGTGCCCGGCAGGGGGATTCCGCGCCGCGTGGCTCCCGGAGGCGACGGCTGCGTCTGCATGGCACTCTGGCCGCCTACCGGGTTAGCTGTCGGGTTCGGGCCGGAGCAGCCCTACCTTTCGGATTCACCCCGTGACGACCCGGGTGCGACCCCGGATCTTCGCAGTTGGTTCCCCGGCTCCCTCGGCATGGGCGCCTGGGGATTCGGCGGTCCGGCCGTCGCGCCTTTCACGATGACCGGCATCGTCGGTGGACACTAGTGCACCCGGGGTTCCTGCTCAACCAGAACTCCGGATTCCGTCTAGGTTCCACAACCGAACGATCACGGTCGGGTCACATGTGATAGAGAGACGGAACGGCCGTTACCCTGCGTTGACCAGGTCGGCGGCGTCTTCCCGGCAGGTCACCGCGCTCCCCGTCTTCCCTAAAGGGGAAATTTCCGGAACGCGGATCGCGGGAGAGCGGAACGTGCGCGAACGGATACGCGTTGTGAGGTGATCCGGAAGTCTCCGGAGTTTGGGCATGACCGTTACTCCGCCTCCTGCACGAGGGCCCTCTCTGCGCGCTCGTGTCGCCCGCTCGCCGACTAGGCTGGCCGTTCATGGAGCAGGTTGCGGGCCGGCCCTCGGAAGCCGAGAGCGGCCAACGCGCGCCCCGGGACGTACGGGTGCGCCGGGCCAGGACCCCCGACGTCCGTGCCATCCGCCGTCTCGTCGACGAATACTCCGGCGTCGGGCCGCGGCTGCTGAAGAAGACCACGGTCACCCTCTACGAGGACGTCCAGGAGTTCTGGGTGGCCGAGCTCGACGGCATGGTGGTCGGCTGCGGGGCGCTGCACGTGCTCTGGGAGGACCTGGCCGAGATCCGCACGGTGGCGGTCGATCCCGGTGTGCGCGGCATGGGCGTGGGCCACCGGATTGTCTCCGCGCTCATCGACGCGGCCCGCGAGCTGGGCGTGCGCCGGGTCTTCTGCCTGACCTTCGAGGTCGCCTTCTTCGGAAGGCACGGATTCGTGCCCGTCCACGGGACACCGGTGTCCCCGGAGGTGTACGCCGAGCTTCTCGCTTCCTATGACGAGGGGGTGGCCGAGTTCCTCGATCTCGAGCACGTCAAGCCCAACACATTGGGCAATACGCGCATGTTGCTGCATCTCCACCCACGATGCTGACCATTGTGGTGACCGACGGGAAAGGTGACTGTTGACATTCCTGTCGCTACTTTGGCCATATCGGCATGCGCATGACGATTGTGCATGCGAACCCGAAACGAGGTGAAACGGTGAGCTCCGGACAGCCGCCGTACCCCCACGACGCGCCGGACGGCACCCCACCGCCGCCTTCGGACCGTGAGCAGGGTACGGGCAACCCCAGCCAGCAGTACGACCCTGACGTCACGGTCGTCACCTATCGCAACCAGTCCCAGAACCCCTCCCAGCCGACCGGGCCGCAGCAGGCCTACGGGTATGGCCAGCAGCACGACCAGCAGGCATACGGCCAGCCGCAGGGCGGCTACGGCCAGCAGCAGCCCCAGCAGGGCTACGGTCAGCAGCAGCCGTACAGCACGGGTGCCTTCGGCCAGTCCGCGCCCTACGGTCAGCAGCCCCAGCAGGGCTACGGCCAGCAGCAGCAGCCGCCGCAGCAGTACGGTCAGCAGCCGCCGCAGCAGTACGGTCAGCAGCCGCAGCAGGGCTACGGCCAGCAGCCCCAGGGCTATGGTCAGTCCGACTACGGCCAGCAGCAGGGGTACGGGCAGCAGGGGTACGGCCAGCAGCCCGGTACCGGCGCCTTCGGCCAGCCCCAGGGGTACGGTCAGCAGCCCGGCTACCCGCAGCAGGCCCAGCCCGGCTACGGGCAGGAGCAGCAGTCGTACGGCCAGCAGCAGCCGCAGCAGGGCTACGGCCAGCAGCCCCAGCAGGGCTATGGTCAGTCCGACTACGGCCAGCAGCAGGGGTATGGGCAGCAGGGCTATGCCCAGCAGCCCGACTACGGCCAGCAGGCGTACGGCCAGCAGGGCTACGCTCAGCCCTATCCCCAGCAGGGGTACGGCCAGCCCGGTTATGGCCAGCCGTACGGCGCGCCGGCCGGTGCGGTCCCGACCGGAGCCCCCGCCCCGCTCGCCGAGTGGTGGCAGCGCCTCGTGGCCCGCATCATCGACGGCGTGATCATCGGCATCCCGTACTTCATCATCTCGCTGGTGCTCACGGGGATTCTCGTCACCGCACCCAGCTTTGACCCGGAGACGGGCGTCCTCACCGCCGGAGGCGGCGTCTTCCTGGCGGGCCTGCTCATCACGCTCCTCTCCGCCGCGGTGATGAGCGGATATGAGTTCCTGCTGCTCAAGCAGCGCGGGCAGACCGTCGGCAAGATCGTCATGGGCATCAAGGTCGTTCCCGTCGGCGGCACTCTCCCGCCCGGCGGCCTCCCGGCGGACGTGGCCGTCAAGCGCGCCGGCGTCCTTTACGGACCGCAGTTCCTCAGGTGGATCCCGATCGTCGGCTGGATCCTGAGCATCTTCTCCCTGGTCAACGTCCTCTGGCAGCTCTGGGACCGGCCGTTGCAGCAGGCGCTGCACGACAAGGCGGCCGGCACCGTGGTCGTAAAGATCAAGTAGCAGCCGAAGCCGGGAAACTCCGGGAAAACGGGACCGATGGAACGGGCCATCGGTCCCGTTTTCTTAGGGGCGCGGCAGGGATCGGAAGTGTGTCGAAAAGGCGGCGGAAAAGCGGTAACAGTCGGGATCGGTGGTGCGATGCTTGGGGCACGCACGTCCTCACACTGAGAGGTGAACCCAATGACCGCGGAACCGCCCCCCGGCCAGAACCCCTACGGTTCGGCTCCGCCGCCTCCGCCGCCCGGCTCCTATCCTCCGCCGGGCCCTTATGGGGCTCCGCAGGGCGCATATGGGGCGGCGCCGGGCGCGCCCCTTCCGCCGGGCGTTCCGGCCCCGCTCGCCGAATGGTGGGAACGGTTGGTCGCGCGAATCATCGACACGGTCGTCTTCGGAGTCGTGTACCTGATTCTCACCACCATCCTGGTGTTCGGGGGCGGCGGCTCCTTTCTCAGCGGCTTCATCCCCGCTCTGATCGCCTATGGTGCGTACACGGCCTACGATTACGTGCTGCACTCGAAGGACGGCCAGACGATCGGAAAGAAGATCATGAAGATCCGGGTGGCCGCCCTCGGGGGCGCGCCGCTGGATTCCTCGGTCGTGATGAGGCGCTCGGTGCTCTATCCGGGTGTCCTCGTGCTCTACGGCATTCCGGTCGTCGGTCTCCTGGGCAGCCTTTTCGCCTTGGCGACCGGTGTGTTCATCCTCGTCGACAAGCCCCTGAGCCAGGGGCTGCACGACAAGGTCGCCGGAACCGTGGTGGTGAAGGCGGCTCGTTGATCTCCGGAACAACTTGACCGGCGTCCGGTCAAAACAGTGGGGCGGGCCCGTGGTGGACCGCCCCACTTGTCATTCATGGGTACGATTTCTATGCATCCGGTAAGGCGGCTGGAGAGACATGGATTCGCTCCGTCAGGACTGCCGCCCCCCTGGGACGCACCTGGCGTCACGTGGGGCTATCGTCAGGTCAGGGACCTCGCGAGGGCCGCGAGCGGCGCCTCGCCTCAAGGTCCCGAAAATCCTGGGTGCCGAGAAAGACACCCCCGGCACGAGCGAGGACGAATGACAGAGGTATTGTCCGCCTTGATACCCGTCGTAGTTGTCGGCGGAGCGGTCGTCTACGGCGTGGTTAAGTTGGTGCGTTCCGAGGCGGCCGGTCTTCGTACCGGATCGGAACGACGTGACAAGGACAACACGAGTTCCTGAGGGCGAGCTGAAAGTTGAATTGTCAGCTGCCCGAAGCGGGTATATGTTTGGCTGACGAATCAAGAATGCTCTGCGAAAGGATTGCCGTATGGCCAAGCATACGCAGGTGATTCTCATCGACGATCTCGATGGCGGCGAGGCCAATGAGACGGTCACCTTCGCGCTTGATGGCAAGGCTTATGAGATTGATCTCAGCGATGGGAACGCAAAGAAGCTACGTGAGGCGCTGTCGCCTTTCGTCAAGGGAGCGCGGCACGCCGAGCCGACTCCTGTCCGTGGTCGTCGTCGTGGTGTCGCGGGTGGCGCCCAGCGTGCGATGAGCCGGGAGAAGAGCGCGGAGATCCGCGCTTGGGCGAAGGCGCACGGTCACCCGGTCAGCGAGCGTGGACGCATTGCCGCCTCGATCGTCGAGGCGTACGACGCCGCCCACTGAGGGGGCTATTGATCGTGCGGTCTAACCGGACGTCGGATGTTACGACGTTCGGTTCGACCGCACGATTCTGTTTGTACTTCCCTAAACCTCGTTCGCTTGCGGCGTATCGGGAACACCTCACCCCCGGCAGGTAGTTGGATGAAGGGTGAACGCCCTGCTCTCGGGGAACGTCCTCTCTGATAGGAGCGGTTGCCGGGTCGGGGCTACCATGCGGAAGGACGGGGCCGGATATGCCGGGTCCGCCTGACCGCTCTGTGAGGAGCGACGAGATGTTCGAGAGGTTCACCGACCGTGCGCGGCGGGTTGTCGTCCTGGCCCAGGAAGAGGCCCGGATGCTCAACCATAACTACATCGGTACTGAGCACATTCTTCTTGGCTTGATCCATGAGGGTGAAGGCGTTGCCGCCAAGGCTCTGGAGAGCCTGGGCATCAGTCTTGAAGGTGTGCGCCAGCAGGTCGAGGAGATCATCGGCCAGGGGCAGTCGGCGCCTTCGGGGCACATTCCTTTCACCCCGCGCGCCAAGAAGGTCCTTGAGCTGTCGCTCCGCGAGGCCCTGCAACTCGGCCACAACTACATCGGCACCGAGCACATCCTGCTCGGCCTCATCCGCGAGGGTGAGGGCGTGGCGGCCCAGGTGCTGGTGAAGCTGGGGGCCGACCTCAACCGAGTGCGGCAGCAGGTCATCCAGTTGCTCCACGGCTACCAGGGCAAGGAGCCCGCGGCAGCCGGGGGCCCACAGGAGGCGGCGCCGTCGACCTCCCTTGTGCTGGACCAGTTTGGCCGCAACCTGACCCAGGCCGCCCGTGAGGGCAAGCTCGACCCGGTCATCGGCCGGGAGAAGGAGATCGAGCGGGTCATGCAGGTCCTCTCCCGGAGGACCAAGAACAACCCCGTTCTCGTGGGTGAGCCCGGCGTCGGCAAGACCGCCGTCGTCGAGGGCCTGTCCCAGAAGATCGTCAAGGGCGAGGTTCCCGAGACGCTCAAGGACAAGCAGCTCTACACGCTGGACCTGGGCGCGCTGGTCGCGGGTTCGCGTTACCGCGGCGACTTCGAGGAGCGCCTGAAGAAGGTGCTCAAGGAGATCCGCACCCGCGGCGACATCATCCTGTTCATCGACGAGCTGCACACGCTGGTCGGCGCGGGCGCCGCCGAGGGCGCGATCGACGCCGCCAGCATCCTCAAGCCGATGCTGGCCCGCGGCGAGCTGCAGACCATCGGCGCCACCACGCTCGACGAGTACCGCAAGCACCTGGAGAAGGACGCGGCTCTGGAGCGGCGCTTCCAGCCGATCCAGGTGGCCGAGCCCAGCCTCAGCCACACCATCGAGATCCTGAAGGGTCTGCGGGACCGCTACGAGGCGCACCACCGGGTGTCCATCACCGACGGCGCGCTCGTGGCCGCGGCCACGCTGGCCGACCGGTACATCAGCGACCGGTTCCTGCCGGACAAGGCGATCGACCTGATCGACGAGGCCGGTTCGCGGATGCGCATCCGCCGGATGACCGCTCCGCCGGACCTGCGCGAGTACGACGAGAAGATCGCCAACGTGCGGCGCGAGAAGGAGTCCGCGATCGACGCGCAGGACTTCGAGAAGGCCGCCGCGCTGCGCGACCAGGAGAAGCAGCTCCAGCTCAAGCGTGAGCGCCGGGAGAAGGAGTGGAAGGCCGGCGACATGGACGTCGTGGCCGAGGTCACCGAGGAGCTCATCGCCGAGGTTCTCGCGACCGCCACCGGCATCCCGGTCTTCAAGCTGACCGAGGAGGAGTCGCAGCGACTGCTCCGCATGGAGGACGAGCTCCACAAGCGGATCATCGGTCAGGACGACGCGATCAAGGGTCTGTCCCGGTCGATCCGCCGGACCCGCGCCGGTCTGAAGGACCCGCGCCGTCCGGGTGGCTCGTTCATCTTCGCCGGCCCGTCCGGTGTCGGTAAGACGGAGCTGTCCAAGGCGCTGGCCGAGTTCCTGTTCGGGGACGAGGACGCGCTGATCATGCTCGACATGTCCGAGTTCATGGAGAAGCACACCGTCTCGCGGCTGTTCGGCTCCCCGCCCGGCTACGTCGGGTACGAGGAGGGCGGCCAGCTCACCGAGAAGGTGCGGCGCAAGCCGTTCTCGGTGGTCCTGTTCGACGAGATCGAGAAGGCCCACCCGGACATCTTCAACTCGCTGCTGCAGATCCTGGAGGACGGTCGCCTGACCGACGCCCAGGGTCGCGTGGTGGACTTCAAGAACACCGTCATCATCATGACGACCAACCTCGGCACCCGGGACATCTCCAAGGGCATCGGGGTGGGCTTCGCGAAGTCCAACGACGTGGAGAGCAACTACGACCGGATGAAGGCCAAGGTCCAGGAGGAGCTCAAGCAGCACTTCCGGCCCGAGTTCCTGAACCGTGTCGACGACATCGTGGTCTTCCACCAGCTCACGCCGAAGGAGATCATCCAGATCGTCGACCTGATGCTCGCCCAGGTGGACGAGCGGCTCAAGGACCGGGACATGGGCCTGGAGCTCAGCGCCGCCGCCAAGCAGCTGCTCGCCGACCGCGGCTACGACCCGGTGATGGGCGCCCGTCCGCTGCGCCGTACGATCCAGCGCGAGCTGGAGGACGTTCTCTCCGAGAAGATCCTGTACGGCGACCTGCGTCCGGGCCAGATCGTCAAGATCGACGTCGAGGGCGAAGGCGACACCGCGAAGTTCACCTTCACGGGCGCGACCAAGAGCCCCGAGGTGCCTGACTCGGCCGCTTCGATCGCGGAGCCGATCCAGCACTGAGCAACGGCGAGGATCCTCGCCGACGGAACCCCGCGTGAGACATCGCTCACGCGGGGTTCTTCTTTTATCCGGCACCGGGCTATGCCACCACTCGATGTAGTACTACACTGCGTAGAGCGCCCGCCGGAGACACGACGGGCCCGATATCACTCCCGCGGCGTACCAAGAAATCAGCTGCGGGGTGGACGCGGAAACCGGGAGCGCCGGGGCAGGCTCGGTGGCCCGGGCCGGATTCCCGGCCGGGAGGTGACTCCCGTCCCGTGTGGCCAGGACAGGCCATATGGGCCAATGGAGCCGGGAAGCGGACAAGCCTTGGAGGGACCTGATGCGCCTGTTGCACAACGACGGGACGCTCGTTCATGTGGCCTACAACACGGGAGTGCATCCCGCCGAGGACCTGGAGAACCTGATCGCGCACCTCACCCGCTACGCGGTGCCGGTGCGCAGGAAGCTGAGCGTGGACCGGCTCGGTGTGTGCCTGTGGCTCGCCCCGGCGGTCGCCGACCACCTCATGGCCGACCGCATAGAGCTGGTCCGGCTGCGCCGGTCGCTCGAGGAGCGCGGCCTGGAGGTCGTGAGCCTCAACGGCACCGGCGGCCGCCATCAGGAGGTTCCCGGTCCTGACTGGGCGAAGCCCGAGCGCTACCGGTACACGATGGCCCTGGCCAAGATTCTCGCGTTCCTGCTGCCGGATGACGTCCGGTTCGGCAGCATCTCGACGATCCCGATCGGCTGGCGCCGTGACTGGCCGGCCGACCTGCACGCGATAGCCTCCCGTCGGCTCGAGCGGCTCTCCCGGGAGCTGCGCGGGCTCTACAGCGTGACCGGCAAGACGATCCGTGTCGGGTTCGAGCCGTGGCCCGGGTGCGTGCTGGAGACCACCGAGCAGGCCCTTCGGCGGGTCGGCGGCATCGACTCCGAGCACCTCGGCGTGTGCCTGGACGCCTGCCACCTGTCCCTGGGCGACGAGAAGGCCGGCGAGGCACTGCGTGGGCTGGCCCAGTCCGGCGCGCCGGTGGTGAAGCTCGGCCACGTGCACAACCACGGCAAGGAGAGCCCGAGCACCCAGCCGGTGATCGAGGGCACGCTCAACGCGATCCTGTCGGGCGCGGTGAGCGGCAGCGCCCACGTCGAGGTCGAGGTCCACGACTGGGTCGCGCCGAAGACGAAGGGCCCCGCGGCGCTCGTCGCGCGGCTGGCCGACGAGCTCGACTGGACCCGCAGCAATCTGACCGCCCTCGGGCTCAAGCTCGCCGCCTGATCAGGCGGGTAGCCGGTACGTCCCGTCCGTGAGGACCTCGGCCAGCCCGTCGTCCAGGAGGCCGTCCAGAGCCCTCTCCCGCTGGACGTGGTCCGCCCAGACCACGTCCAGCGCCTCTTTGGGCACCGGGCCGTGCGCCTCGCGCAGGACGGCCAGCAGCCGCCCCCGGCACTGCCGGTCGGTGCCCGTGTACGTCTGGCCGCGCCGTACCGGGCCGTCGTGGGCGGGCCGTCCGGCGAGGCGCCAGGCGCACTGCGCGGCGACCGGGCAGCCCTCGCAGCGCGGAGCCCGCGCCGTGCAGACGAGCGCGCCGAGCTCCATCACCGCGACCGCCCAGCGCGGTGCGCCGACGGCGGGGATGAGCGACTCGGCGAGCCTGCGCTCGGCCGACGTGGTCGCCTTCGGCGGGTACTCCTCGCCGCGTACGGTCCGGGCCAGCACCCGGCGGACGTTCGTGTCCAGGACGGCGTGGCTGCGCCCGTAGGCGAAGCTCGCGACCGCTGCGGCGGTGTAGTCGCCGATGCCGGGAAGCGCCCGCAGCACCTCGTAGGTGTCGGGGACACGGCCTCCGTGCTCGGCCGTGATCACTCGGGCGCAGGCGTGCAGGTTCAAGGCCCGGCGCGGGTATCCGAGGCGGCCCCAATGCCGTACGGCCTCGCCCGGCGGCTGGGCGGCCAGCGCCTCCGGGGTGGGCCAGCGCTCCATCCACTCGGTCCAGATCGGCAGCACCCTGTTGACGGGGGTCTGCTGCAGCATGATCTCGCTGACGAGGATGCCCCACGGGGTCGCCTCCGGCCGGCGCCACGGCAGGTCCCGGTTGTGCTCGGCGTACCAGTCGAGGATCGGCTCGCGCAGTGAGATGGCCACCTGCCGACCTTACCGGGGCCGTGCTGCCGTGCCGTCGGCGAGCCGTTCCCCTTCGCGCCCAACGACTCACCATACTTACCGTATGGATCCGGACACGTTCCGTAGTGACATCGGCATCGAGGGGACGGACGTCTACTGGCGCCGTCGCATGGCGGTGCTCACCGGCGTTCTCGTCGTGGTGGCGGTCGTGGCCTGGGCATGCACGAGCGCCTCGGGGCGGCAGACGTCCGCCGGAGCGACCAAGGGTGCCACGCCCGCGCCCGACGCGCTGGTCGTCTCGCTGCCGTCGCCGCTCGCCTCGCCCTCGGCAAGCGCCTCGCCCACCCCCTCGCCGTCCGGCGAGACGGAGGCCAAGAGCGACAAAGGCGATAGGGCCGACAAAAACGGTAAAGAGGGCAAGGACGGCAAGGGTGCGAAGGACGCGAAGGCCGCCGCCCCGCGCCGCCCCGGCGATCCCTGCGACCCCAATGAACTCGTGATCAGCCTGCGGGGCGGCCAGCAGACGTACGCGGGGAGCGCCGAGCCGACGTTCCTGCTGACCCTCGTGAGCACCGCGAAGGTGGACTGCACCGTGGACGTCGGCCCCCGGGTGCTGGAGACGCGCATCATCTCGGGCAACGACCGGGTGTGGTCCACGGCCGACTGCGTCAGCGGCGACGGCGACGACATCCAGATGCTCAAGCGCGGCATTCCGTACGTGCGGACCATCCGCTGGGACCGGCACCGCTCGGGGCAGGACTGCACGGCCAAGCGCGCGGCCGCCCTGCCGGGCACGTACGTCGCCTGGACGCACGCGGACGGCCTGGACGGACTGCACAGCCCGAAGACGGTCTTCTACCTGCGCTGACCGCGACGGGCGGGGTGATGCCCGGAGTGACTCAGATGTAGCGTTCGAGCAGCGAGGACTCCGCGAGGCGGGACAGCCCCTCGCGGACGCTGCGGGCTCGGGTCTCGCCCACGCCGCCCACCGACTGGAGGTCGTCGACGCTGGCGGCCAGGAGCTTCTGCAGCCCGCCGAAGTGGTCGACGAGCCGCTCCACGATCGTGTCGGGCAGCCGCGGCACCTTGGCCAGCAGCCGGAAGCCGCGGGGGCTGACCGGCCCGTCCAGGGCACCCGTGTCGGAGTAGCCGAGCACGTGGGCGACCTTCGACGGGTCGAGCAGGTCGCCGGAGGACAGCGCGTCGAGCGCGTGCAGATGCTCGGTGAAGTCGCCCGAGCGCTCAAGCGTGGAGTCGGGCAGGTAGTCGCGCACGATCAGCTCACGATCGGTGTCCACGCCGGCGACCAGCTCGTCCAACTGGAGCGAGAGCAGCCGCCCGTCGGTGCCGAGCTCGACGACGTAGCCCTCGATCTCACCCGCGATGCGGCGGACCATCTCCAGCCGCTGGACCACCGTCACCACCTCGCGGACCGTGACCAGATCCTCGATCTCCAGGGCGGACAGCGTGCCGGAGACCTCGTCCAGCCGCATCTTGTAGCGCTCCAGAGTCGCGAGCGCCTGGTTGGCCTTGGAGAGGATGGCCGCGGACTCCTCCAGGACGTAGCGCGTGCCGTCCAGGTAGAGCGCGATCATCCGCATCGACTTGCTGATCGCGATCACGGGGAAGGACGTCTGCCTGGCCACCCGCTGAGCCGTGCGGTGGCGGGTGCCGGACTCGTCGGTCGGGATGGCGGGGTCGGGCACGAGGTGCACGCCCGCGCGGACGATCCGCAGATCGCCGCTGTTCAGCACGATCGCGCCGTCCATCTTGGCGAGCTCGCGGAGCCGGGTCGCGGCGAACTCGACGTCGAGCTCGAACCCGCCGGTGCAGATCTCCTCGACGGTGCGGTCGTAACCGAGAACGATCAGTCCCCCGGTGTGGCCGCGGAGAACCCGCTCCAGGCCCTCGCGCAGCGCGGTGCCAGGGGCGACGGCGGCGAGAATCGCCCTGCGCCGCTCGTCAGATCCCTTGTCGTTGTATGGCACGTGACCCCCGCGGTCGGACGCATTACCTCGCCCAGTTTACCGGCGCAAGTCAGCTCTCACCGGACGTGTGAGAGAGCGTCCCAGACGTATTCCGCCTCGGTGACCTCGAAGCCCGGGGCGAAGGTCGTGGTGCGCAGCACGGGCTCGCGGACCGCGACGAGATGGCCGCGCGACGGCGCCCGTTCCAGCTTGGGCGCCTCTTCCTCAAGCGACCCCTTGGGGACCAGCGCGCGGGTGAAGCCGAGCCGGGCCGCCTCCGACAGGCGGCGCCGTACGTCGCGGACCGGGCGCAGCTCTCCGGCGAGCCCCACCTCGCCCAGCACGATCAGCCCGGCGGGCAGCGCCTGGTCGGCGGCCGCGCTCACCACGGACAGCATGAGGGCCAGATCGACGGCGGGGTCGGTGAGCCGGATGCCGCCAACCGTGGCGGTGAACACGTCACACTTGCCGATCTTGGCCTGCAGGCGGCGCTCCATCACCGCGAGCACCATCGCCACCCGGTAGGAGTCCAGGCCGGAGGAGGTCCGCCTCGGCTGCGGCGCCTCGGTCGGACCGACGAGGGCCTGCACCTCGGCGGGGATCGGGCGGGTGCCCTCGATGGTGACCGTGACGCAGGTGCCCGGCACCGGCTCGGCGTGGCGGGACAGGAACAGCCCGCTGGGGTCGGTGATCCCGGTGATGCCGCGCTCGTTCAGGTCGAAGCAGCCGACCTCGTCGATCGGGCCGAACCGGTTCTTCACCGCGCGGACCATGCGGAGCCGGGAGTTGCGGTCGCCCTCGAAGTGGAGCACCACGTCGACGAGATGTTCGAGCACACGGGGACCGGCGATCGTGCCGTCCTTGGTCACGTGGCCGACGAGGACCGTGGACATGCCGCGCTCCTTGGCCAGGCGGACGAGGTTGCCCGCGACCTCGCGCACCTGGGTGACGCCGCCCGGCACGCCGGTGGCCTCGGCGGAGCCGATGGTCTGCACCGAGTCGACGATGAGCATCCGCGGCTGGACCTTCTCCACATGGGTGACCAGGGCCGACAGGTCCGTCTCGGCGGCGAGGTAGAGCTTGGACTCGATCGCGCCGATGCGGTCGGCGCGCATCCGGACCTGGGCGGCGGACTCCTCGCCGGTGACGTAGAGGACGGTCTCGTGGGCCGCGGTGCGCGCGGCGGCCTCCAGCAGCAGCGTGGACTTGCCGATGCCGGGCTCGCCGGCGAGCAGGACGACCGCGCCCGGCACCAGGCCGCCGCCGAGCACCCGGTCGAGCTCGCCCACCCCGGTGGAGCGGGCGTGCGCGACCTCGGCCTTCACCTCGCCGATCGGGACCGCGGGAGCGGAGACCGCGCCCGGCTTGACCACGCTGACGCCCTGGCGGGCGCCGGCCTCCTCGACCGTGCCCCACGCCTGGCACTCGCCACAGCGCCCCACCCACTTCGCGGTGGTCCACCCGCACTCGCCGCACCGGTAGGACACCCTCTGCTTCGTCGCCACGGGGGCACGCTACCGGTCCACGCCGACAATCAGGGACGTACGTCCAGGGACGTGCCCGGCTCAGAAGCAGCCGTCGAGGTCGGCGAGCAGGAGGCGCTTGGGCTTGGCCCCGCGGATCTGCCGGACCACCTCGCCGTTCCGGTAGAGGTTGAGCGTCGGGAAGCCGAGGATGTCGTACCGGCGGGCGATCTCGGGATGGTCGTCGGCGTTGATCTTGGCCACCGTGAGGCGGTCGCCGTACTCTGCGTCGATCTCGGCCAGGATCGGGGCGAGCATGCGGCAGGGCGGGCACCACTCGGTCCAGAAATCCACCAGGACGGGTTTGTCGCTCCGCAGCACCTGCTCGTCGAACGTCTCGGCGGTCACGGTGATCATGGCTCTCCTCCTCTGGAAAACACGCAGCCGGGACAGGCCAGTGCGAGCTGGGCCGCCACCTCGGCTCTGCGGGCGAGCAGCGCGCGGACCTCGGTGTCGATCTCGGCCAGCTTGCGCCGGTAGACCGCCACCGAGTCGGGGCAGGCGTTCCCCGAGGGCTTGCCCGAGCGCAGGCACTCCACGAACGGCCGGGCGTCCTCCAAGGTGAACCCCACCGCCATGAGTGAACGGATCTCCGCGACCAGCCGCACGTCGGCCTCGTCGTACTCCCGGTATCCGTTCGCCGAGCGGCGCGCCTCGATCAGCCCCTGCTGTTCGTAGTAGCGCAACGCCCGGGTGCTCACCCCCGCGCGCCGAGCCAGCTCCCCTATGCGCATCGGCCCTCCCAGAGCCCCGACCGTAAGCCTTGACGCCAACGTCAATGTCAAGGCGTACAGGGGCTCAGAAATGCCGCCAGCGCAGGACGTTGGGGTAGGCGATCTCCAGGCCCTCGGTCTCCTCCACCGCGGCGCGGGCGACCTCGGGCGTGAACTCGATCCGCAGCACGCTCTCCAGGTCGGCCCTGGACGCGAAGACCATCCGCAGGTCGAGCTCGCGGCGCTGCCAGCCCTGCCGGGACCAGAACGCCTCCACGTCCTCGGGCGAGTACGACGGCAGCGTCCGGCGGAACCAGCGCCCGAAGGCACCCCTCGTGGCGTCCAGGTCCACCACGAAGGCCGCGCCGCCGCGGCGCATGACCCGGGACAGCTCGCGCAGCCCCGGCTCGCATCCGGGCCCGAAGAAGTACGCCCAGCGGGCGACGGCCACGTCCGCCGAGGCGTCGGGCACGGGAAGCGCCTGCGCCGTGCCCGTACGGACCCGGACGTTGGGCAGGGAGGCGCAGCGGGTGGCGGCGTGCGAGGCGAGTTCGGCGTGCGGTTCCACTCCGACCACGCGAGCGGCGGTCGCGGCGAGCGTGGGCAGGTGGAAACCGGTGCCGCAGCCGATGTCCAGCACGTTGCCGCCGTCCCAGGGGCGGATCGCGCGCATGGCCGCGTCGGCGACCCCGTCGGGGTCCACCGCCTGGTTTTCCACCTCGTAAATTTGCGGGGAGTTCCAGATGTTCGGGCTGGGAATCGCCCCGGTCAGGATGCGCGCCATGCGTCAACGATAGGTTGTGATCTTGGCTGCATCATTGTGGCGTCGCGGCACCCGCTCTCCGCCCGGCTTAGGCTGGATCCGTGAGTGCCATCCGTGTCCCCAGCGCGAAGATCGCGTTGTCAACGGCGTCGGTGTACCCCGAGCGGACGCCGGACGCCTTCGAGCTGGCGCAGCGCCTGGGATACGACGGCGTAGAGATCATGGTCGGGCAGGACCCCGTCAGCCAGGACGTCGATGTCCTCCAGCGGCTGGTGGATCACTACCAGATGCCGATCCTGGCCGTGCACGCGCCGTGCCTGCTCGTGACCCAGCGGGTGTGGGGGCGCGACCCGTGGCTCAAGCTGCAGCGCGCCCGGCGGGCGGCCGAGCGGCTGGGCGCGCAGACCGTGGTGGTCCACCCGCCCTTCCGCTGGCAGCGGGACTACGCCAAGGACTTCGAGGTCGGGCTGGCGCGGATGCGCGACGAGACCGACGTGGTCTTCGCGGTGGAGAACATGTTCCCGCTCCGGGCCCGCGGCAGCGAGGTCGTCCCGTACGCGCCGGGGTGGAACCCGATCGACTACGACTTCCCGAACGTCACGCTGGACCTGTCGCACACCGCGGTGTCGGGGTCGGACGCGATGGAGATGGCGGCCAAGCTCGGCGACCGGCTGGCGCACCTGCACCTGGCCGACGGCGTCGGGACCACCAACAAGGACGAGCATCTGGTGCCCGGACGGGGCAACCAGCCGTGCGCCCCGATGCTGCAGCGCCTCGCGAGCAACGGGTACGACGGCCTGGTGGTGCTGGAGATCAACACCCGCAGGGCGGCCGGCCGGAGCGAGCGGATCGACGATCTGGCCGAGGCGCTGGCCTTCGCGCGGCAGCACCTGGCGGCCTCGGGCCGGCGGTGACGGAGCAGACGGCGCCGAGGCGGCGGCCGGGCCGCAGGCCGGGGTCCGCCGACACTCGCGGCCAGGTGCTCTCAGCCGCGCGGAAGATCTTCGCCGAGAAGGGGTACGACAAGGCGACGGTTCGGGGGATCGCGGCCGAGGCGGGGGTGGACCCGGCGCTCGTCCACCATTACTTCTCCTCCAAGGAGGGCGTCTTCGTCGCGGCCATGCAGTTCCCCATGATGCCGGCGGACGTGCTCCCGAAGATCCTCGCCGGCCCGCGCGAGCGGATCGGCGAGCGGATCGTCCGTTTCCTGCTGACGATGACGTCCGCACCCGAGGCCCGCGAGCCCATCGTGGCGCTGCTGCGAACCGCGATGGTGAACGAGCAGGCGGCCGGCATGCTGCGCGAGTTCATCACCGACGCGATCCTGACCCGGGTCGCGCAGGCGCTGTCCATCCCACCCATCAGGATGGAGGTCGCCTTCGCCCAGATGTTCGGGGTACTGATGATGCGGTACATCGTCGAACTGGAACCGCTCGCCTCGGCGGACACGGAGGAGCTCGTCGAGATCCTCGCCCCTACGCTGCAGCGTTACCTGACCGCGTGACCCGGGGTCGTCCCTCTCCAGAGCTTTCTTCTACTATCGGGGCCGGACGTATCGACTTTTGCCCGAGAAGTTACCCGTGGGTAGGATTTGGTACGGCCTCGGCGTAATCGTGGGATGACCTGCGTTTGTACGCTGGCAGCCAACTTCGGTAAAGGG
>NZ_BBYK01000061.1 GCF_001570365.1 Microtetraspora fusca
GACCAGCGCCATCCGGTCGGCGATGCCCGTCAGCGGGGCGAGCACGAGCTTCATGAAGAACTCGTCCCGGACCCGCGGGCCCTCCGTGGGCTCGTCGACCCAGTTCTCCAGCGCCTCGCGGCCGGCGGCCGTGAGGTAGTAGACCTTCTTGTTCGGCCGGTTCGACTGCTCGACGTCCACGGCGCGGACGAAGCCGTCCTTCTCCAGGCGGCCGAGCGTGACGTAGATCTGGCCGATGTTCGGCGACGGGTACGCACTTCCGAACGTCTTCTCGAGAGCATGTTTCAGTTCGTAGCCGTGGGCAGGTTCCTTCGCGAGGAGCGCCAGCAGCGGCAGCCGCACGCGCACACCTCCCAGAGCGTAGTGACCGGAACGTTACCGAGCGGACTGGATACACCCGTTGACGCCCACATTATCGCTATGCATAACATGCATGCACCTACCTAACACGTATGTAACTCGGACTTAATCCGGAGGTCACGTGGTTCGCCGCGGCTGCTTACTCCTGGCCACCCTGCTGCTCGCGGGATGTTCTGGATTCGGCAGCGAGCCAGGCCCCGAGCAAGGGGACGGCACCGGCGGCACCGGTCCGATCACGCTCGTCATCGGCCGGGACACGACCGCGTACCTCCGGCCGTTGCTCGACCGGTGGAACCAGACCCATCCCGCCGAACGGGTGACGCTGCTCGAACTGCCGGAGGCGGCCGACGAGCAGCGCGCCCAGATGGTGGCCAACCTCCAGGCGCACAGCGACCGCTACGACGTGCTCGGGCTGGACGTGGTCTGGACGGCGGAGTTCGCCGACGCCGGGTGGATCGTCCCGCTGGACCGCGGCCAGTTCCCCCTGGACAAGCTGCTGCGTCCGGTCGTGGACACCGCCGTCTACCGGGACCGGCTGTGGGCCGTGCCGTTCACGAGCAACGCCGGGTTGCTGTACTACCGGTCCGACCTCCTCAAGAAGGAGCACCTCAAGCCGCCCACGACCTGGGCGGAGCTCCGCGATCAGGCCAAACGCCTGGGGAAGAAATATGACATAGGTGGATACGCGGGTCAGTTCCTGCCGTACGAGGGACTGACCGTGAACTTCGCGGAAGCGGTCCACTCGGCCGGCGGGACGATCCTCTCGTCGGACGCGCGGACCGTGACGATGGACCCGGACACCGCCCGGACCGCGCTCAGCTTCCTGGTCGACGGCCTCAAGGAGGGGTGGATCCCTCAGGAGGCGCTCGCGTACAAGGAGGAGGAGTCGCGGCTCGCCTTCCAGCGCGGAGAGTTGCTCTTCACCCGCAACTGGCCGCACGCGTACGGCCCGGCCACGCACTCCCCCGTGGCCGGCAAGTTCCAGGTCACCCGGCTCCCGGGCCGCACCGGCCCGGGGTCCAGCACGCTGGGCGGGCAGAACCTCGCCATCAGCGCGTACTCGAAGCGGCAGAAGTCGGCCCTCAACTTCATCCGCTACTTCACCGGACCCGAGTGTCAGCGGCTGGTCCTCGCCCAGGGGTCGTTCCCCCCGGTGTGGGCCGATCTGTACGACGATCCGGAGCTCATCAAGCGGTTCCCGTACCTGCCCGTGCTCAAGGAGGCGATCCTCTCAGCGCGGCCGAGGCCGGTCACCGCCGACTACAACCAGGTCAGCCTGGTCATCTCCAGCGCCGTTTCCAACGCGCTCACCCTCGGCAAACCCGTCGACGAAACAGTCACCGAGCTGAAACAGCAGCTCGGCGAGGTCATTCAGACCGGAGGATAGACAATGCGGAAACTCCCCCCGCTCCAGATCGGTGTGGCCGCCGCCCTCGCCCTCGCAGCGGCCGCGTGCAGCAGCTCCCCGTCCGAGCCCGCCACCACCGGCGGCGGCACCGCCTCGTCGGAGGCCAAGCCCCTCGCCGGCGTCACCGTCGAGGTCGCGGCGAAGTGGACGGGTGACGAGCAGGCCAGCTTCGAGAAGGTCCTCAAGGCGTTCGAGGAGAAGACCGGCGCCAAGGTCACGTACGCCTCCACGGGTGAGGACACCGGCGCCTACCTCGGCCCGCGCATCCAGGGCGGCAACCCGCCGGACGTGGCGATCCTGCCGCAGCCGGGCCTGGTGCAGCAGTACGCCGACCAGAACGCGCTCAAGCCGCTCTCCCCCGAAGTCCTGTCGCAGATCGACCAGAACTACACGCCGTACTGGAAGGAGCTCGGCTCCGCGGGCGGCAAGGTGTACGGCGTGCTCGTGAAGGCGGCGCACAAGTCCCTGATCTGGTACCGGCAGTCGGCCTTCGACGACGCGGGCGTCCAGGAGGCCACGACCTGGGACGACCTGATCGGCAAGACCGCGCAGACGCTGGCCGACTCCGGCACCGCCCCGTTCGCGCTCTGCGCCGCCTCCGGATGGACGCTCACCGACCTGTTCGAGAACGTCTACCTGTCCTCGGCCGGCCCGGAGAACTACGACAAGCTGGCCAAGCACGAGATCCCGTGGACGGACCCGTCGGTCACCACCGCGCTGGAGAAGATGGCCCAGATCTTCGGCAAGAAGGACTTCATGCTCGGCGGGTCGTCCGGCGCGCTGCAGACCGACTTCCCGACCTGCGTCACCCAGGTCTACGGCCAGAAGAAGGCCGCGATGGTCATCGAGGCCGACTTCGTCGCCGCCTCGGTGGGCCAGTCGGGCGCCCAGGTCGGCGAAGAGGCGAAGATCATGGCGTTCCCGAAGGCCGGGGACACCGCTCCGGTCGTGCTCGGCGGCGACGTCGGCGTGGTCATGAAGGACTCCAAGGGCGCGCAGGCGCTGCTGGAGTTCCTGGCCTCCAAGGAGGGCGGCGAGGTCTGGGCCAAGCAGCCGGGTTACCTCTCCCCGAACCGCAACGTCTCGCCCGACAACTACCCGAACGAGCTGACCAAGAAGCTCGCCGAGACGATCATCTCCTCGGGTGAGTCGGTCCGCTACGACATGTCGGACCTCGCGCCGAGCGCCTTCGGCGGCACGGACGGCAAGGGCGAGTGGAAGCACCTGCAGGACTTCCTGCGGAACCCCAAGGACATCAAGGGGATCCAGGAGAAGCTCGAGGCGGACGCCGCCAAGGCCTACACCAAGTAAGGGGAGAAGGCCGTGACCGAACGGTTGGACGGCCCGCAGGCCCCCGGCGGCGACGAACTCGCCGCCGGGGGCTCCCCCGGACCGGCAGAGACTGACTCCGACGTCGCGCGGCCTCCGGCCACCGACACCGACACCGACACCGACACCGGCGCCGATACCAGTGCCGACACCGCGACCGACCCCCACCCCGCCGACACCACCGGCGCCGCGACGGCCCCCCGCCCCGCCGGCGGCACGGCCACGACGCGGCTCGGCCCGTCGCCCAAGATGGCGGTGCTCTTCCTGCTCCCGGCGCTCCTGCTGCTGGCCGCCTGGGTGATCTACCCCATCATCTACTCGATCTTCCGGAGCCTCTTCGACGCGGCGGGCGACCGCTTCGTGGGCCTGGAGAACTACGCCGCGATCTTCAGTGACTCGGGCACGCTCACCACGATCAGGAACAACATCATCTGGGTCGTGGTGGCCCCGCTGATCGTGACCGTGCTCGGCCTGATCTTCGCGGTGCTGACCGAACGCATCCGCTGGGCGACCGCGTTCAAGCTCATCCTGTTCATGCCGATGGCGGTCTCGCTGCTCGCCGCCGGCGTCATCTTCCGGCTCGTCTACGAGCAGGACCCGGACAAGGGCGTCGCCAATGCCGTGATCACCACGGTGCACGACACCTTCAGCAGCAGCCAGGGCTATCCCGGGGCCCGTCCCCGCGAGAACGACCAGGCCCCCGTGGTGCTGAAGGACGGCGACGTCGTCACCCGGCAGCCGGTCCAGCCCGGCCAGCAGGTCCTGATCCCGCTCGTCGGCCTCAAGCCGGACGCCGTCAAGGACGCCACGCCGGCCAAGACCGCGGCCGCGGGCGGTCTCAGCGGGACGGTCTGGCTCGACGTCGTACACGGAGGCGGCGGCACGGTCAACCAGATCGACGGCACGGAGAAGGGCCTCGCCGGGGTCACGGTCGAGGCGGTGGCGGACGGCAAGGTCAAGGCCACCACCGAGACCGCCGCCGACGGCACCTTCTACTTCTCCGGCCTGCCCGCGGGCTCCT
Source organism: Microtetraspora fusca (assembly GCF_001570365.1). GTDB lineage: Bacteria > Actinomycetota > Actinomycetes > Streptosporangiales > Streptosporangiaceae > Microtetraspora > Microtetraspora fusca. The sequence continues at coordinate 4,119 of NZ_BBYK01000061.1, forward strand.
ACGACGTACGGCTTCCGCAGTCGAACTTCGAGGCGGCGTTCAACGGCCTCACCTGGCTCGGCCCGACCCTGATCACCCCGGCGATCATCGGCGCGTACATCTGGGTCTGGGCGGGGTTCGCGATGGTGCTGATCGCGGCCGGGCTCTCGGCGATCCCGCGTGACGCGCTGGAGGCCGCGCGCATCGACGGGGCCACCGAGTGGCAGGTGTTCCGACGGATCACGGTGCCGCTGCTCGCGCCGGTCCTGCTGGTGGTCTTCGTCACGATGGTCATCAACGTGTTGAAGGTCTTCGACCTGGTGTTCATCATCGCGCCGGGTTCGGTGCAACCGCAGGCGAACGTGATCGCGCTGGAGATGTGGCGCGTGTCGTTCGGCGGCGGCGGCAACCAGGGCATGGGTAGCGCCCTCGCCATCTTCCTGCTGATCCTGGTGCTGCCGTTCATGATCTTCAACATCCGGCGGTTCAGGAGGGACGAGCGATGACAACCCTGACCGAGGCGAGGCACGCGCGCGCGATCGAGCGCGGCCTCCTCGGGCGCCTCGCCGACCGGATCGGCGGGGGCCTGGTCCAGGTGGCCCTGGTCCTCATCGCGGTGTTCTGGCTCGTCCCGACGCTCGGCCTGCTGGTCGTCTCGCTGCGGGGCGAGAAGGAGAACAACTCCACCGGCTGGTGGACCCTCTTCACCAAGCCGGCCCAGGTCACCTTCGAGAACTACAGCAACCTGCTGGCCTCCGGGTTCACCTCGTCGTTCTGGAACACGGTGCTGATCACCGTGCCCGCGACGGTGCTGGTCATCGGCATCGCGGCCATGGCGGCGTACGCGTTCGCCTGGATCGACTTCCCCGGCCGGGACGCCATATTCCTCGTGGTCATCGGCCTGCTGGTGGTGCCGGTCCAGATCGCCCTGATCCCCATCGCCAAGCTGTACGGCGCGCTGGACATCTTCGGCTCCATCCTCGGAGTGGTGCTGTTCCACGTGGCGTTCGGCCTGCCGTTCGCGATTTTCCTGCTGCGCAACTTCTTCGTGGGCATCCCCCGCGAGCTCCTGGAGGCGGCGCGGATGGACGGCGCACCGGAGTGGCGGATCTTCGTGACGGTCGTGTTCCCGCTGGCCAAGCCGGCGATCGCGTCGCTCGGGATCTTCCAGTTCCTGTGGGTGTGGAACGACCTGCTGGTGGCCCTGGTCTTCGCCGACTCCGCCAACCAGCCGATGACCAAGGCCCTGCAGTCCCAGATGCGACAGTTCGGCACCAACGTCGACATCCTCGCGCCCGGCGCCTTCCTGTCGCTGATCATCCCGCTGGTGCTCTTCTTCGCCTTCCAGCGGTACTTCGTCCAGGGTCTGCTCGCCGGATCGGTGAAGTAGGGCCCCGAAGCGACGGCGGCGGCTCCGGACCGGTGACGTGCAGGTTCGGAGCCGCGGCCACGGCTCGGACGGCTCGCACGGCCCGGACGCGCGCCTTTCAGGGGTGGGCGCGCGCCGGGCCTCTGCCGTGCCTCTGCTGTGCCTCTGCCGACCTCTGCCGTGCCTCTGCCGTGCCTCTGCCGTGCCGGGAGGTTTCTCACCGGAGCGGTTGTACCGACACTTCATCCTTGATCCCGAAAAGCAGATAGGCTTCGCCACCATGGCAGGGCGTCCCTTAAACGAAGTCATGGAAGCCGGATGGGCCGCGGCCCTCGAACCCGTCGGGGAGCAGATCTCCGCCATGGGTGACTTCCTCCGGCAGGAGATCGCCGAAGGACGGCAGTATCTCCCCTCCGGGCCCAACGTGCTGCGCGCGTTCCAGCAGCCCCTCGACGAGGTCCGCGTGCTGATCGTCGGCCAGGATCCCTATCCGACGCCCGGCCACCCGATCGGCCTGAGCTTCTCCGTCGCCGCCGATGTCCGCCCGCTGCCCGCCAGCCTGGTGAACATCTACAAGGAGTACATGGCCGACCTCGGCTATCCGCAGCCCGGCAACGGCGACCTCACCCCGTGGACCGAGCAGGGAGTGCTGCTCCTCAACAGGGTGCTGACCGTGATGCCCGGCAAGCCGGCCTCGCACCGGGGCAAGGGCTGGGAGCAGGTCACCGAGCGGGCGATCACCGCCCTCGTCGAGCGGGGCGGCCCGCTGGTGGCCATCCTGTGGGGCCGTGACGCCCGAAACCTGCGCCCCATGCTCGGCCAGGTGCCGTGCATCGAGTCGGCGCACCCCAGCCCCCTTTCGGCGCGGAGCGGCTTCTTCGGATCCCGCCCGTTCAGCCGTGCCAACGAGCTGCTCGTACAGCAGGGCGCCGCCCCTGTCGAGTGGAAGCTCCCCTGACCGCTGCCAGTAGGATCAAGCACCATGAGCGATGAAACGGATACCGGACGCTACCTCCGCCTGACGGTCGACCTGGTCGTCGAGGTCCAGGATGTGAAGGCGTTGCAGGAGGCGGCCCTGGCGGAGATCCGCCATCCGGACGCCGAGCTTGACGACGACGAGCGCCAGGAGCAGATCGAGCTGGTCAACGCGGACGACACGGGTGCGGCGGCCCTCCAGTGGCTGATCGAGCCCGACCACGTCCTCGGCCTGGTCGAGCACGTCAGAGATGTGGAGCCCCGCGAGGCGATGCTCGGCGTCGAGCCGTCGGACGGCATCCTCGAAGACGAGGACGAGCACGACCACGACGACCACGCGCACTGAGCACGTACCGCGAGCCCGGCACCGGGCTCGCAACCGCTGAGAAGTGAGCACGCGCGCTCAGCACGACACTGGGCGCGCCGTCCACTCCGCTTCCCCAGGCTGACGGACCACAACCGTCAGCCCCAACACTGCGGACACGCAGTCCACCGGTTTCCGGCCCTCCGCTCCGGGGCGTGCGATGAGCGTTCGCGATGCCGGCGATGGCCGTGTCGGCCGGGATCATTGTCAGGTTTCGAGCAGGTTTTCGCGGTGGGTGGCGAGGGCGTCCCGCTGCCGTGCCAGTTCCTCACATCGAGCGCCGAGATGGCCGAGCATGCCGTCGATCCAGCGCGCCACCTCCTGGACCTCCTGGCCGGTCCGCACGATCTTCTGATGCTTGTACATGTCGACGATGAAGTTGTCGAACATCACGTCGGCGAACCAGCGCGTGTCCACCTTGGGGAGCCGGGGGTGCGCGGTGACCCCGACGTCGGCCAGCTCACGGGAGAACGCGTCGAGCGCCCGCTGCGCCTGCCAGGCCGCCTGATCGGCGTTCCGGAGATGGCCGTGCTCGACCATGTCGGCGATGCCGCCTCCGCCGAACACGTCCCAGGTGGACGCGCCGCGCGCCCCGCCGAGAGATCGCAGGACCTGCCCGACGGCGTTGGCCGCCGCCATCCCGGCGTGCCGCGCCTCCTCGTGCTCGCGCAGATCCACCTCGACGTGCGCAAGCCGCTCGGCGATCTCGGCCAGCTCCCGGCCACGCGGGTCGTCGGAGTCGAGCAGCATCCGCTCCTTGCGGGCGAGCAGCCCGATGAGCTCGCCGTCGGTGTTCGCCACTTCCGCCAGGCTCGCCTCGGTGGTGCGCAGGTCGGCGGTCAGCCACTCCAGCCGGGTGCGCTGCCCGTGGACGCGCTGCCGTACGGCTTCCGCCTCGGCGCGCTCGCGGGCGAGCCGCTCCTCCTTGGTGCCGAAGAGCGAGGCGAAGAATCCGCCCTGCTCCAGCTTGACGACGTCCCGATCCTCCTTGGCGAGCTGCCGCTCCAGCTCGGCGAGCAGCCGGGCGACCTCGTCGATCTGCCCGGTAAGGGTGGCGCGCTGCCGGGTCAGCCGCTCCCGGCGACGGGTCCGCTCCCTGGCATCGCGGATTTCTCCGTCAAGAGCATCAAAAGAGGTCACATCCACAAGACGCACGAGCGACGGCCAGTGTTCCGTTGCCTGGAATGTGCTCGAATGTGCGCACAGGTCAGACAGCCATGACCTTACGGTCCGGCATCCCCCGCATCCGGGGTTCCCGCTTCACCGCCGACCGCCCACCCGAGCTGGGTCTTACCCCGGCTCCACCGGGACGGCCGATGCCGTCCCGCCCGGTCTTGCCCAGGGCGGCCCTGGTCCTGCGCCGGCGCGCCGACGCCTCACGCGAGCTTCACACGATCCAACATACGTTCGATTTCCTTCGCTTACGTTGTCTAGGCTGTGGCCTGCGACCACCGCATGATCTTCGGTCTTCACTCAACCGGTGATCAGCGGCGGCCGTAGCCGTTGTCCGACAGCCCGGCTCCCCGCCCCGGCTGGCCGAATAGACCGACAATCGGGAGGATTTAGTCCAATGGCGACGTACGTATTGGTCCACGCTGCGGCGGTCGATTCCTGGTACTGGGGACCGCTCTCCGCCGAACTGCGAGACCGCGGCCACGACGTGGTGGCACCGGACCTGCCGTGTGATGACGAGTCGGCCGGGCTCGCGGAGTACGCGGACATGGTGGTCGAGGCGATCGGCGGGCGCACCGGTCTGGTCGTCGTCGCCCACTCGTTCGGTGGGTTCACCGGCCCGCTGGTGTGTGACCGGGTGCCGGCCGACCTGCTCGTGATGCTCCAGGCTCAGATCCCGGCCCCCGGCGAATCGCCGGGCGAATGGTGGGGCAACACCGGCTACGGGGCGGCACGAGAGGAAGCCGACCGGCGCAGAGGCGTCGCGGGCGGCACAGAGGAGGACACGCTCTCCCTCATACTGCACGACACCCCGGCTGACCTGGCCGCCGAATTCGTAGCCGGGCACCAGCGGCAGCAGGCGCCCACCCCTTTCGGCAAGCCGTGGCCGCTGGCCTCCTGGCCTGACGTGCCGACCAGGTTCCTGCTGGCCGCCGACGACCGCTTCTTCCCGGCCGAGTTCATGCGCGGGATCGTCGCCGAGCGTCTCGGTTTCCAACCGGACGAAATGCCTGGTGACCACTGCCCGATGCTCGGCCACCCGAAGGAACTGGCCGACCGTCTTGAGGCGTACCGCACCGGGCTCTGACCAGCCCGCTCTCACGTCGGCTCGACCAACCGGCCGGTCAACGACGGCTCCTCCCCACGCCGGCAGTTGCCCCACGACACCGCTCACCCCCGCGCCCTCCTCACTCTGCGCCCCGCTCGCCGTCGCGCAGGCGATCCAGCCGGTGACGGCTCAGGCGGCGAGTAAGCCGGGGGTGCGGCAAAGCCAGTCGTTGAGCGTTCCGGCGAAGCCGGACGGCGGGCCGACGCTGAGGCAGGAGCCGTCGGCACGACTGCCGAGCCGTACCCGGAACGGTCGTCGGCCGGGATCGGCGGCGCCGGAGACGCGCATGGACTCGGCGCCGCCTATCCACAGGTGCTCGCCGATCGTGCGGCATCTCGTCTCGGGGCTCGCGGCGCTCCACGCGAGATGCCCGGGGAGCAGAGACCGCGCCACGGTGCGGAGCACGGAGACGGTGCAGAGACCGTGCGCGCAGGCGGCCCCCTCCAGCGTGATCTCGGGCAGCCCGAACCTCCGGAGCCCGCGTGTCGCGACGGTGAGGCAGGTGCAGGCGCCGCTGCCCGCCGGATCCCAGGGCGGGCAGGAGCCGTCGGAGCCGATGTCCGTGCTCCAGCCGAGCCAGTCGTCTTCAAGGCGGAACTCGCCCGGCTCCGCCTGGTATCCCGTGCGGTGCGGCACGACGCCACCGGTGAGAACGTCGACGATCACACCGCGACAGGCGTCGGCGACGCCGCGGGCCACCGCCCTGGCGACCTGCACCGCCTCGGGCTGCTCGGCGACCGGCGCGGTGGCGGTGACCACGACGTGATGACGGGCCGCGTGGAGCGCGGCACGCCCCTCGTCGCCGAGACTCGTTCGCCGCCACGGCGACTGGGCGGCGGGGAACACCCGCAGGTCGAGCCTGGGCGTGCCGATCACCCGCGAGGCGGCCCTCCGGTGCGGCCCGCTCATCCGCCACGGGACGACCGCGTCCAGATCGACCGGCCGCCGATCGGCGGCGACGACGAACACCGAGGTGGTCTCGGCCGGGACGGGATAGGTGATCTTCATGAGGGCCTCCTGTCGCTCCTGGAGACCCCAGCCTGCGGTCACGCGCGGCGGCCCGGCTCCACCGAACACCGCTCTGTGGAAAACTCCGGCTCATCCACAGCCGGGCGAGAGCCACCGGCCCGGACGGGAGCCCCAAGGAGCGCGGCGGCCGACGCGAACCATCGCCTGATCCTGGGCCCGTGCCTGCGCCACCACGTGCGCGCCCAGAGCCCCTGGACCCCGGCCAGGACCGTGACCACGATCGCAGCGTCGACGATCGCCGCCCCCTCGCCGCCGTTCAACAGGGTGTCGATCGCGGGCATCGCGATGGCCGCGAGGGCCGGCACCACGATCGTCGCCGCGACCGCCAGGCACACCGCCGTGCCCAGCACGAGCAGCATCGTGTAGAGGCGCACCGCGGAGCGCTCCCGCCGTGAGAACCGGGCCAGCGGGCTCGCGCCGTCCCGGCCCAGCAGGCGGGCGATCAGGTAGCGCCCGTACGCCACGCCGTCGCCGTACAGGTTCCGGCATCCGGCGAGGTCCTGGGCCACGAAGTAGAGGTCGGTACGCATGAAGATGAGGAGTTGGAAGCTCATCGCGTCGATCTGCGTCAGCACGACGATGGACAGGGCGGTGTGGGCGCCCTCCTCCGGAGGCACGACGCACAACAGGACGAATCCGGCGGCGGCGATGGCGGCGTCCAGCGCCATGCCGGCGAGATAGACGGTCATCCGGACCCGCTTCTCCTCGCCCCAGACGCCGGAGACGTCCGTCTGCACCACGAGGAACTGCAGGCGCGAGCCGAGGGTGATCCGTCCGGGCACCCCGGCGGCCCGCGCCGTGCACAGGTGGGCGAGTTCGTGCAGCATGACCAGGGACCAGGCGATGGCGATCTGGGTGACCAGCGAGACGGTGCCGAACTCGCTCCAGGCCATGATGCTCGGGCTCGGCATGATCTCCGGCCGTACGGCGAGGGCGGCCAGGCCGGCAAGGATGAACGCCACCAGCCCGATGTGCACCCCTGACCTCAGTGTCCACCGGACGTGGCGCGGTTTCAGCCAGGGCAGCGAGGGGCTCTCCCGCCCGGTGTCGCCGGTGGGCCGTCCATCGATCTCGGCGACGAAGCCGACGTCGATCAGAGCCGCGACGAAGTCGGCCACGTCGATGGTCGTCCCGGTCTCGGCGGCGACGCGTGCGGCCACGGCGTCGATGGGCCCGCCCTCGGCCAGCAACTCGATGACCCGCTGCCCGATGTCCGGAAAGGACACGAAGTTTCCGGTCTCGACCCGCCCGACGATCCAGTCGTCGCCGTCGCGGCGCGATCGGAGCGGGTGCAGCCGCACGCGGGACGCTCCGGTCACCGCGTGCATACGGCGCACCCCGCTTCACCTCGCGGGAACTCGGCGTAGATCGGCTGCTGCGGGGCGATGAGGTTGGTGCCCTGGATGAAGCCGGCGGTGATCGGGGGCACTCCGGTGATGACCCGGAGGACGCCCTGGGCGACGAGGTTGCCGCACAGCCCCGCCGACGTGGCGATGGCGCCCGGCCCTCCGAGGTCGACGGGACGGTACGCGGCGTCCGTCCGTTTTCGGTCCTCGATGCGTTGCATGCACTCGTAGCAGGCCCCTCGCCCCGGCACGAAGACGCCCGTGGTGACGAGAGGGCCGCTGTAGCCGCCGCCCACCCACGGCACCCCCGCCGCGAAGCAGGCCCGGTTGGCCCAGACGCGGATGCCGTCCTCGCCTCTGGGCTCGTCGGCGCACATGGCGAGCACGTCGAACCCCGGCAGCAGGTCGGCCAGGTCTCCTTCGTCGCGGACGCGCGCCGACACGCCGGACACCTCGATGTCGGAGTTCAGCGTCATCAACCGCTCGACGGCGACCTCCACCTTGGGCCGGCCGATGTCGTCCTCGGCGAAGATGAGCTGCCGGTTGAGGTTGGACAGCTCGACCACGTCGTCGTCGATCAGGTGCAGGGCGCCCACGCCGGAGGCGGCCAGGGCCAGCGCGGCCGACGCGCCCGCGCCGCCGACACCGACCAGGAGCACTCGTGACCGGCGCAATCTGAGCTGGGCGTCCCAGCCGCACTCGCGCGGGGTGAGGTCGGCCCACCGGAAGAACGCGTGGCCCCGGCTGTATCGCTCGCGCTCCCGGCTGCTCAGCTCGGGGGCCTCCGTCGCTCCCGCGTCCTCGATGTGGCCGGTGCCGACGAGCTGCGCGACGATCGCCACCGCGTCGTGCCGGGTCAGTTCCGGGAAGCCCGCGCGCACCACCTCGGCGACGTCCGCGCAGGTGCGCGTGCCGTTCATCGCTTCGAGAGCCGTCCACGCCCAGCCGTGGGGGTCGTTGATTTCATGGGCCAGCCCGTAGATGTCGCCTCCGATGCGTATCCGGCCGTCGTCGAGGCGGTGGGCCGCGTGCTCGGGTTTTATTCTCGGCAACCGCAATCGGGCCTCCCGTAAAGGTGTGAAACCGCTCTCTTGCCACCCGGACGCCGTCTCCATGCGCTTTCCCCGCCGCGACCCGCCTGCTTTCCCCTTTCCCGTCCGCGCGCACGCCGGCGAAGAAGGCGGAAAAAGACACGGGCGGCCCGACAAAGGGCCGGATAAGAAAGGAAAAGGCGCACCGAAAGGCAGATAAAGGCGTACGGGGTCCGGGAAACGCGGAGAGCCGCGATCGGGCGCCGGAAAGGCCTCCGCTCGTGGCTCCGCCTGCGATGCGGGATCAGTTTCCCGTGGAGTTGCTCAGCCGTTCGGTGGTTTCCAGCCGGTCGAGCCTGCGAATCTCGATCTTGACCGCTCCCTCGCTGGAGGTGTTTTCCACAGGCTTGTTCTCGTCGAGGTCCCTGAGTTCGCTCACGAGCTTCCTCTTTTCGTCGCACGCCTGGTTGACATTGCCCACCAATTAGTGGTCGGCGCGGATGTCAGATTAGATCATCGGCCACGTGAGGGAAAGATGTGATTTCCAGCGAATTTCAAGCTCTTCGTCAGGGGGCTTTGAGCGATGTCGGCGTCGCCTCCGCCGCCCCGTCCGGGGCGACCGGAGCGACGTCGCTGTGGAAACGCGTCATTCCACGGAAGAAGAGGGCGGCGAGCGGCACGGTGAATCCGCCGACCGTGCCGATCGCCAGCAGCGCCGACCGGCCGATCATCGCGCTGACCGGACCGGTGAGCGCCAGCCCGAGGGGCATCATGACGGAGGAGGCCAGCCAGTCCACCGACGTGACGCGGGCGAGCCGCTCCGGAGGGATCTCGCGCTGCAGGTTCATGACCCACTGCACGGCGAAGATCTCCAGCCCCAGCCCGGCGACGATGTAGCAGCCGTACAGGAACTCCGGCGACACCGGCCAGATGAGGGCGAGCGGCACGGCTCCGTACAGCGCGAGCCCGATGACGCCGGTCAGCCCGGCCCGGCCGGGTTTCCATTTCATGCTGACGACCCCGCCCGCCAGGCCGCCGACCGAGAGCAGGGCGAGGGCGGTGCCGTACACGGCGTCGCCGCCGAACGTGTCGCGGGAGACCAGGGGCAGCAGGACCTGCGTGGGCGCGACCGTGAGCATGAGCTGGAGCGCGACGGCGATGATGACTCCGGTCACCCAGGGCCGCCGCAGCACTTCGGAGAGGCCGTCCGCGATCTCTCGTGCGGCCGAGGAACGCGGGGCGGCGGCGACCGGGGGTTCCCGCAGCGGCAGGAGCAGGAGGAGGCCGAGCAGGTAGGCCGCCAGCACGGCGAGGAACCCGATCCGGGGAGACCAGACGGTCACCACGTACGCGCCGAGCCCCGGCCCGACGATGGCGCCGATCCGCCAGGAGACCGCGCCCATCGCGACGCCCGTCGGACGTTGCTCGGGGGTGAGGACGGACGACAGGCACGCCTGGTACGCGGGCCGGTGGAACGCCTCCGCGGCCCCGACGAGGAAGACCAGGACGGCGAGGAGCGGCGCGGGGGCGTCGCCGCGCAACCCGACGGCGACCACGCAGCACTGGAAGCCCAGGGAGACGGTCATGACCGTCCTGCGAGGCAGCCGGTCCGCCCACAACCCGCCGAGCAGCGCGAAAAGGATCAGCGCGATCCACCGGCCGGTGAATATCGCGCCCACGGTCGAGGCTGTCCCACCCGAGTTCAGGGCCGCGATGGTCACCGTGACCGGGAAGATCTGGTCGGCCGCCACCGACATCGTGAAGCTGAGCCACAGCAGTCGAAACTCACGGTTTCGCACCAGGGATCCATCGGCGGGGCGGCGCGGACGAATGAGCCTTCGCGAACGGGCGCGCATGCACGAAATCATCCCTGCCCGGTCGAATCAGGCAAGAGATGCGATTTCCCGCCTACAGCTCAAACGGGATGCTTCTCGCCCTCACGCGGCTCGAAGCCCCCGCACTTTCCCCGACCGCCCGTTCGAGGACTCACCCCGGGTTCGGGGGGGCGTACGACGGCGGAGGCGAGGAGATACTGGCCGACGATATACGTGGCCATGATGGCGAACCCCCGGTATGGGAAGTCGAGGTCGGCGATCCCGAACGCGATGAGCGTGTCCGACAGGAAGAACAACCCGCCGCCGACGCCCGCTCGCAGTCCGTACCACGACGAGGTGATGGCGGTGGCGGTGAGCAGCAGGGAGTACGCGGCGACCGGAACCTGGAGCGCGCCGAGCCCGGGCCAGAGGAAGGCGACGAGGGCCACCCACACCACCGCGTAGGCCGCCACCGACATCCACCACCGGACCGGTCGACGCCCGTGCCTTCCATCACCGGCCGTGCTCCCCGCGTCGCCTCCGGTTCCGGTCACGCCCACGGAATCGGACGCGGCGGAGGCCCGGAACGCGGGCCGCTCCCGCACGAAGAAGGTGATGTAGCAGATGTGCGCGAGGGCGAAGAACCCCATGCCGGGAACGAACATCCCGTCGATCTCCAGCGCGATGTCTCCCGCGGTGGAGGCCAGGAGAGCCGCCACGATGATCCCGGGGCCGCGTCTGGCGAGCACCCAGAGCGCGAGAAGGGGCATCAGCAGGCCCTTGGTCACCGGGTCGACCAGGCCGAGCCCGGCGAGCCCCGCGACCAGATGGACCACCGAGCACACCCAGAAGAGGACCAGCAACGGCCCGGCGACCCGGGCCGGAGCACCGGCGGCACGACCTGACAGAACGGCGTTCGGTTGCTCAGCCATGGAGGGGATCATAGTGAGCGGGCCTCACGTCAGTAAGACCCCCTGGCAGGGCGAACACCGACCCGCGCCGCCAGAGGTCCAGAATGGCGCGGCCCCGTATCCGACCCCCGGTGGTCAGGTCATCCGGAAGACCGGCCCTCTCGGGCGGAACGGGAGGTGCGCCCCGGCGGGGATCAGGAAGGCGTGCTCCCTGCGGATCCGCACGACGTCGCACGCGCCGTCGGTGATCACCAGGATCGGCCCGTCCGCCGGGAAGTCGTCCGCCCGCTCCAGCAGGTCGATCCCGGGCTGGAGGACCGTGCCGCCCCGGCCCCGTACGCGGACCTTCGCGGCGATGTCCTCGACCGCGAGATACCCCGCGTCGTACGCCGCGGCGTCGCAGAACACCACGCGGGCGCGCGGCACGTCCCTGGCGACCGCGTAGGAGGCGATGGCGCCCAGCGCCTTGCCGAGCAGCTTCGCGTCCATCGAGCCGGACGTGTCCAGTACGACGCCGAAGGTGGCCTGCCGTACGACTTCCTCGGGACGGGTCCAGCCGGGGCGCGGGATGTCCGGCGTGGCCGACTGCCGCCGCGAGGCCCGGCCGTAGGAGCGGCGGCGCTCGACGGCGGGCAGGTGCTCCTCGAACCAACGCGCGAGCGCGGCGTCCCACGGCAGCGGGGGCTGGTCGAGCGCGCGGATCTCCTCTTCGAGGCCCGCGGGGACGTCGCCGCGGCCGCTGCCGCGGTGGTAGACGAGACCGCTCGCGAGCGCGTTCCGGTAGTAGTCGTCGAGGTCGACGTACCGTCCCGGGGCTCCGGGACGCGGCAGCGGCTCGCCCAGCACGTCGCCGATCCCGCGCCCGCGCAGGGTGGCCAGCTTGCGCATCCGGCGTAGGTCTCCGGCGATCCGGTCGTAGACGGCCTCGCCGGACAGCCCCTTGAGTGACGGGTCGTAGAGGAGCCCCTCCGGCATCGTCCCGACGCCCATCTCGACCAGCCAGCCGTTGATGACGTAATCGCAGGCCACGTTCCACAGGTACGGGTCACGCCACCCGGCCCGGTCGCCGTGCCGCAGCGCCGCATGCAGCATCTCGTGGGCCAGCACGAAGCGCCATTCGTGCGTCGTCATCGTCACCAGCGGGTTGACGTAGATCTCGGCGGCCTGGGCGTTGACGGCGGCGATCGAGATGTTCCAGGCGCGGGTCAGGTCCGCGTCCGCGACGATCGTCATGCCGGTCGCGAGCGCGCCCAGCAGCGGGTACGACGACACGAACCAGCCCAGGGCGACGTCCCACGGCTTCTTGACGACGTCGGTGAGCGAGCTCCTGGCGCCGCCCGCGACCTCGATCGCCCGGGTCGCGGCGGCCGACACGCCGATCGCGAACGAGCGCGGGAAGTCGAGCCGGGCGGCGATCTCCTCACTCCCGGCGAAGAAGTCCGGGAACCCCGTGATCCGGTAGTCGGCGGGCACCCCGGTGACGTGCCACCGCGCGGCCAGCGTCCGCTCGTCCTCCTCCGGGAGCGGATGCGGCAGGGGCTCCGGCGGCCGGCCGATTTTCAGGGTGTGGAGGAACCGGTCGACGGCCAGGCAGCACGCGGCGCGGTACGCGGCCGAAGGCGCGCGTTTCGGCCCGTTCCATCCCGCGGCCTCGTCCGGCCCCAGGTCCTCGGCGGCGGCCGAGCGGGGATCGAGGTGGCCGAACCCGGCGTGCAGCAGGCAGTGGGCGAAGACCCAGGCCCACTCGGCCGGGTCCGCCCGCTTCTTCGGGTGGTGGTGCACGCTGCCGCCCGCCGTGATGTACGCCCACGCGTCCTTGGGCAGCTCGCCGTCCCGGGCCTCGTACAGGTAGCCGCGCAGCGTCCCGAACAGCGGGTGCCCCGCCATCAGGCCCCACCCTTTGTGCACGGCGTCGCGCCAGGGGTCCGCCTTCTTCTCGCGCCGGGACACGTCAGCTCCGCGCGGCGGCGAGCCGGGGCAGGTCCCGGCTGACCTCGACGAGGAACCACGAGGGCAGCACCGGAGCGCCGTCGTCTCCCGTGGCGATGACGAGCTGGGCGCATTCAAGCGAGATCTCGGCCAGCTCGACGAGCAGCGTCTTGGCCCGGTAGGCGAGCTGCCTCCCGTCCGGCGGAGCGTGCTCCTTCGACCCGGGCAGCCCCCGGATGAGGCGCGCGCGGAACGTCTCGGCCAGGAAGTAGAGCAGGTCGCGGTTCTCCGGGTCGCGCGGCCAGCCCGCGTCGCCCTTGAGCACGGCGTCCAGGTCGTAGGCGTGCCGCACCGTCTTCACGTACGCCCGGAACGCCGAGGCGTGCGCGGCGGTGAGGGTGCCGTGCGCGAGCACGCCCAGCATGTCGTCGTCGATGCCCTGGCCATAGGAGTGGAGGGCGTCGGAGAGCATGTGCCAGCCGCGCGGCGTGGAGAACGGCTCTTCCACCTTCGGCGCGGCGCTCCACAGGTGGTCCGGGCGCTGCGTGAGGTAGCCGACGATCCACGGGTGGATGCCGTGGTCGGCCGCCCATTTCAGCCAGTCGTCGGCCGAGGCCCGCAGGTGGACGTGCACCATCCGGTTGACCAGGGCGGACGCCATCGGCCTGGCGAGGGCGTTGTCGGTCGCCCGGTTGCCCGCGCCGATGACGACCGACCCTTCGGGCAGCTCGTACGTGCCGATGCGGCGGTCGAGGATCAGGGAGTAGAACGCCTTCTGCACCTCGGGAGCCGAGGCGTTGAGCTCGTCGAGGAAGAGGCAGTACGGCTCGGCCCTGGCGATGGTCTCCGGCGGTGCGAACCTGCTCCGGCCGTCCACGATCTGCGGCACGCCGATGAGGTCCTCCGGCGCGAGCTGGGTGCCGAGCAGCGTGACGCAGTCCAGCCCGAGCGACTCGGCGAACGCCTGGACCAGCGAGCTCTTCCCGATGCCGGGCGCGCCCCAGAGGAACACCGGACGCACGACGGCGACGTGCAGCAGCACGTCGGGAAGCTGCGCCGGGGTCACGGTCAGAGCGGCCTGCATGGCGACCAGGTTCCCGCACGCCCCGCCGGAAAGCACCCGATTTATCCAGGCACCTCCGGACCGAGCTTCGGACGCTGCTACGGCCTGCCGGGAGCGGCGGCGCGGGGCCGGCCGGGATCAGATCTGCGCGACCGCGAGGGACTGGGCGGGAAGGTAGAGGTCGCCGTCCATGACCCCCACGGCGTCGTCGGAGGCGAGCAGCACGTGCTTGACCCCCGGCGAGAGCCGTACCGGAGTGGGGAAGGAGCCGAAGTTGGCCGCGACGCGCAGCGAGCCGCGCTCCATGACGAGGAAGTGGCGCTCCTCGTCGTAGCGGACCCTGACCCGGTCCAGGCGCGGGTCGGCGAGGTCGGGGTGCGTCTTGCGCAGCGCGATAAGGTCGCGGTACCAGCCGAGCAGGGACATCCCCCCGTCCTCGGAGATCTCGCTCCAGTCGAGCTTGGAGCGCAGGAACGTGGCCTCGTCCTGCGGGTCGGGGGCCTTCCAGTCGTAGCCGAACCCCTCGAACTCGCGCCTGCGCCGCTCGGCCTCGCCCGCGGCGAGCGCCGGGTCGTGGTGGTCGGTGAAGAAGTAGAACGGCGTCGCGGCCCCCCACTCCTCCCCCATGAACAGCATCGGCGTGAACGGCGAGGTCAGCAGCAGCCCGGCGGCGATCCAGAGCTGCTCGGGCTCCATCCGGTCGCCGAGCGGCCGGTTGCCGATCTGGTCGTGGTTCTGCACGCAGCAGACGAATCGGTATCCAGGAACCCCGTTCGCCGGCCTGCCGTGGCTCCGCCCGCGGAACGACGAATAGCTGCCGTCATGGAAATATCCGGATGTGAGCACTTTGGCCAGGGCGGAGAGGTCGGCGAAGTCCGCGTAGTAGGCGTGCCGCTCCCCCGTCACCGCCGCGTGGACGGCGTGGTGGACGTCGTCGTTCCACGCCGCGTGCATCCCGAGCCCGCCCGCCTCGCGCGAGGTGACCATGCGCGGGTCGTTCAGGTCCGACTCGGCGATCAGCGTGAGCGGCCGTCCCACGTTCGTGGACAGCGCCTCCACCTCTGCCGACAGCTCCTCCAGGAAGTGCGTCGCGCGCCGGTCGTGCAGCGCGTGCACCGCGTCCAGCCGCAGACCGTCGATGTGGTAGTCACGCAGCCACTGCAGCGCGTTCTCGATGAAGTACCGCCGGACCTCGTCCGACCCCGGGCCGTCGAGGTTGATCGCGTCGCCCCAGTACGACCCCTTGAAACCGTGCATGTACGGCCCGAACTTCGAGAGGTAGTTCCCCGAGGGCCCCAGGTGGTTGTAGACCACGTCGAGGATCACGCCGATCCCGGCCCGGTGACACGCGTCGACCAGGTCCTTCAGGCCGTCCGGCCCGCCGTACACCTCGTGGACCGCGTAGAGGTCGACGCCGTCGTACCCCCAGTTGCGCCGGCCGGGGACCGGGGCCACCGGCATGAGCTCGACGAAGTCGGCGCCGAGGTCCACCAGGTGCCGCAGCCGCTCCGCGACGGCGGCGAAGGTGCCCTCCGGGGTGAACGTGCCGACGTGCAGCTCGTAGATGACCGATCCGCGCAGGTCGCGACCGTGCCAGTCCTGGTCGCTCCAGGTGTACCGGTCGTGGTCGTAGACCCGGCTCGGCCCCTCCACGCCGTACGGCTGCCGCCGCGTCCTGGGGTCGGGGAAGGGGCCGTCGCCGTCCACGTGGAAGGCGTAGTCGACGCCGTGCTCCGCGCCGGCGGCGTGCCACCAGCCGCCCGGACCGGCCGTCATGTCCCGCCGGACGCCTCCCGACTCGACCTCCACGCGTTCCGCCTCGGGTGCCCAGACCTCGAACATGCCTCTCCCGTCGTTGTGCTCCGCCGTGTCGTGCAAGGGGTCGTACATGGGGTCGTTCACGGGTCACCGCCCGAGGATCGCGACCGGATACCGGGACAGCAGGTGACCCATCGGGACGCGCCCGGTGAGCTCGTGTCCCGTCAGCAGGTCGCGCCACCGGCCCGGAGGAAGCATGAGGGTCTCGCCTCCCCAGCCGCCGCGCCGTTCGAGGCCCACGGGCAGGCGGGTCGCCACCACCACCGCCTCGTCCCCGCGTGCGAAGGCCACCCCGTGCTCGCCCGCCTCCACCGGCGCGTACGGCGCCGCCGGGTCGAGCCGGCTCCTGAGCCGCAGCGCGGTGGCGGTGACCAGCATCTTCTGCCCGTCCCAGGTGGTGGGGCGGGCCCCGGGGGCGAGCACCTCGGCCAGCAGCGCCCGGCGGCGGCGGAAGTCCACCGGCCGCCGGTTGTCCGGGTCGACCAGGGAGAAGTCGGTGATCTCGTTGCCCTGGTAGACGTCCGGCACGCCCGGCATCATCAGCTGGACGGCCTTCTGGCCGAGCGAGTTGACCCGGGCGTACTGGTCCACGACCGCCGTGAAGGCGGCCACCGACGGGCCGCAGATGTCGATCGCCCGCTGGGCGAACTCCCTGACGCCGTTCTCGTAGCCGGGCTCGCGGTTCTGCCAGGAGATCGCCGTCTTGGCCTCTCGTGCCGCTTTGAGCAGATATTTCGTGAAACGCTCGACGCTGATCGGCCAGGACGCCATCAACGTCTGCCAGCCCAGGTAGTCGAGCCGGGAGTCGAACGCCACCTCCGCCGCCCAGGAGTCGACGGCGAGCGCCCACTCGTCCGGCATCTCGGACAGCACCGCCAGCCGGGCCCGCACGTCCTCGGAGCGTTTCGTGTCATGCGTGGACAGGGTGGTCATCGTGCGCGGCGGCAGCCCGGCGCAGAACTCGTGGAACTCCGCCGCGGACACGCCGAACCGGTCCGGCTCGCCACCGACCTCGTTCAGCGCGGCCAGCGGGAACCACCGGTAGAGCGCGGTGTCCTCGACCCCCTTGGCCATCACCGGACCGCAGGTCTGCTGGAACCGCGTCACCGCTTCGGACGGGCCGTACAGGACCAGGTCGGCGACGCGCGCGACCGCCGCGGGGTCGGCGTACGCGGCCGCCTCCCGCGCCGCGCCCCTGACCACGCCGACCGACTCGACCGACGGCGGTTCGCCGGGATCGACGTACGCACGGTAGACCGGCGTCGCGGCGAGCAGCTCGACCACCGCCTCGCGCAGCGCGCCGGTCTCGGGCCCGGCCCCGGACAGGGCCGCCGTGAGCCGGTCGACCTCGCCGCGGAAGAACAGCTCGATGACGTGCTTCTTCGCCGCGTACCGCACCGTCTCGTAGTCCTCGGTCACGCCGGTGTGGCGGGCGAACGTCTTGACGAGCTGCTCCTCGGAGGCCGGGTCCACGAACAGCCGGGTGACCATGTTGAGCGCGTCGTAGCCGGTCGTGCCGTCGCACGGCCAGTGCTCCGGCGGCCGCTCGCCGTCGATCAGGATCTTCTCCACCCACAACGGCCCGGGCACGCGGGGCCGCAGCCGCCGGAGATAGCCGCGCGGGTCGGCCAGCCCGTCCGGATGGTCCACCCGGAGGCCGTGGAGCACGCCCTCGTCGAGCAGGGAGAGGATCACCGCGTGGGTGGCGTCGTAGACCTCCGGATCCTCCACCCGGAGGCCGATCAGCGAGGAGACGTCGAAGAACCGCCGGTAGCCGGGGCTGTCGCGCCAGCCGACCAGCCGATAGTGCTGGGCCCTGAGCAGCTCGGGCAGCGGGAGACCCTCGGTACCCGGCCTGATCGGGAACTCGTGCTCGTGATAGCGCAGCACGTTGCCGTCCACGGAGAACCCATCGCCCCCGGCCCCGCCCTCGTTACCGGTCCCATCCCCGTACAGGTCGCCCACGTCGTCTCCGAGCACCGGGAGCGCCACCGGCCACTCCAGGTCGAACCACCGGGCGTACGGCGAGGCCGGCCCGTCCCGCAACGCCGCCCACAGCGCCACGTTGCACGACTCCGGGACCGGCACGGTCATGTGGTTCGGCACCACGTCGGCGACCAGCGGCAGGCCCCGCGCGGCCAGGGCGCGCAGGGCCGGGAGGCCGCCGAACTCGGCCCGTACGGCGGCGTGGTCGGTGACGTCGTATCCGTGCGCGGACTCCGGCACGGCCTGCAGGATCGGCGAGAGGTAGAGGGCGCCGACGCCGAGCTCCCGGAGATAGCCGGTCAGCTCGGCCGCCTCCCTGAATCCGAGCTCTGGGGTCAGTTGCAGTCGGTACGTCGAGGTCACGGCACCACCCTTCGTCAGGTCTTCCGGCCCGGTCGTGTTCCGCGGACCCCGCCGGCGGCACCCCGCCACGCCGGCGTCTCCGGCCTCGTGCCGGGCGGCCCTTCGGCCGAGGTGGCGCGCGGGCCGGCCGCTCGCGGTGATCCGTACTCCCTGGCTTCGTCCCTCATACTGACGGCGCGACCACGTCACCGCCAGGCCATCCCACGCCGCGTCACCCAGCGTCACCCCGCGCGGCGCAGAACCCGCACCGAACGACCGGACACCGGCACCTCCTCACCGGCCCGGCAGACACGCGAGTCGGTCGAGACCGGCCGCGCCGTGTCGAGCGCGGTCGTCCACATCTCGCCGAAGCCGGTCGGGACGGTGAACCGGATGACGTCGTGGTGGGCGTTGAACAGCAGCAGGAACGAGTCGTCGCTGATCTTCCGCCCACGCCGGTCCGGCTCGGTGATGGCGTCGCCGTTGAGGAACACGGCGAGCGCCCGGGCGTAGCCGTTGTGCCAGTCCTGGTCCGTCATCTCCGTGCCGGACGGCGTCAGCCAGGCGATGTCGCTCAGCTCGTCGTGCGAGCCGCGCTCGGGCCTGCCGTAGAAGAACCGGCGGCGGCGGAAGACGGGGTGGTCGCGGCGCAGCCGCGAGAGCCGCCGGGTGAAGTCCAGGAGCAGCCGGTTCTCCCGGGTGTCCGACCAGTCCACCCAGCTCGTCTCGTTGTCCTGGCAGTAGGCGTTGTTGTTGCCGCCCTGCGTCCGGCCCGTCTCGTCGCCGTGCGAGAGCATCGGCACGCCCTGGGAGAGGAACAGCGTGGCGAGGAGGTTGCGCTTCTGCCGCTCCCTCAGCCGCTGGACCGGCCCGCCGGCCGGCCCCTCGACCCCGCAGTTCCACGACCGGTTGTCGTCCGCGCCGTCCCTGCCGTCCTCGCCGTTGGCCTCGTTGTGCTTGAGGTTGTACGAGACCAGGTCCTGGAGCGTGAACCCGTCGTGGCAGGTGACGAAGTTGATCGAGGCGGCCGGGCGGCGGCTGTCGTCCTGGTAGAGGTCGCTCGACCCGGTCAGCCGCGAGGCGAACTCCGGCAGCGCCGCCGGCTCGCCGCGCCACAGGTCGCGGATCGTGTCGCGGTAGCGGCCGTTCCACTCGGTCCAGCGGGCCGGGAAGTTACCCACCTGGTAGCCGCCCGGCCCGACGTCCCACGGCTCGGCGATGAGCTTGACCTGCGAGAGGACGGGGTCCTGCTGGACGAGGTCGAAGAAGACGCTCAACCGGTCCACCGCGTGCAGCTCCCTGGCGAGGGAGGAGGCGAGGTCGAAGCGGAAGCCGTCCACGTGCATGTCGCTGACCCAGTACCGCAGCGAGTCCATGATGAGCTGCAGCGCGTGCGGGCTGCGCATCAGCAGGCTGTTCCCGGTGCCCGTGGTGTCCATGTAGTACGCCGGGTGGTCCTCCACCAGGCGGTAGTAGTTGGCGTTGTCGATCCCGCGCATCGACAGGGTCGGCCCGAGATGGTTGCCCTCGGCGGTGTGGTTGTAGACCACGTCGAGGATCACCTCGATGTCCGCCTCGTGCAGGGCCTTCACCATCGCCTTGAACTCCAGCACCTGCTCGCCGCGCTGGCCCGAGCTGGAGTACTCGTTGTGCGGGGCGAAGAACCCGATGGTGTTGTATCCCCAGTAGTTGGCCAGGCCGCGTTTCTCCAGCACGTGGTCGGTGACGAACTGGTGGACCGGCATCAGCTCGATCGCGGTCACCCCGAGCCCGGTCAGATGGTCGATGATCTCCGGGTGTCCGAGCGCGGCGTAGGTGCCCCTGATCCGCTCCGGGATCCTCGGGTGGCGGATCGTCAGCCCGCGCACGTGCGCCTCGTAGATCACCGTGTCGTGGTACGGCGTGGCCGGCGGCCGGTCGTGCCCCCAGCCGAAGAACGGGTTCGTCACGACCGCGCGCGGCATGTACGGCGCCGAGTCGCTGTCGTCGCGGCTGTCCGGCTCTCCGAAGCGGTAGCCGTACACCGCCTGGTCCCAGCGGACCGCGCCCTCGACCGCCTTCGCGTACGGGTCGAGCAGCAGCTTGGCGGGGTTGCATCGCAGCCCCCGCGCCGGGTTGTACGGACCGTGGACGCGGTAGCCGTACCGCTGGCCGGGGCCCACGCCCGGCAGGTAGCAGTGCCAGACGAACCCCTCGACCTCGGTGAGCGGCACCCGCTCCTCGGCGTCGTCCTCGTCGAACAGGCAGAGCTCGACCTTCTTCGCGACCTCCGTGAAGAGCGCGAAGTTGGTGCCTGCACCGTCGTAGGTGGCCCCCAGCGGATAGGGGTCACCCGGCCAAATCTCTCTGCCCTCGTTCACTCACGCCATCGTTCCCACCCTCGGGGGACTTCGACAGTTCGGCGATGTTAAAGACAGCGGATTTCCCATGGAACGGCGAAGGGAGGGGTCACCAAGCCGGTGGGTTCCGCCGCCGGCTGTCGCTCCGGTCCGGTTCCCGGTCAGGCGCCTCCGGCGGCCTTCCGTGACTCCTCGGCCGCCCAGGTGAACACGCCCTTCGCCATCAGGGACTCCTCCGACGCGGCGCGGGCGGCGTACACCCGGGCACGGACGAGGTGCGCTCCCGGGTCGTCCGGCGCGGCCTGCACGGCCATCTCCGCGAAGTGCCCCGCCAGCCGCTGGTCGCCGTCGTCCAACGCCTTGAGCGCGGCCTCGCCCAGCCGCTCCGCGCCTCCCGCCAGCTCGGCCACGGCCGCGGCGAGCACGGCGTCGGGCGCGGGCTTCAGATGGGCGGGGTTGCCGTCGTACCAGCCGCCGTACAGCCGCCAGATATTGCGCACCACGAACTCCGGCTCGTCGTAGTGCGGCCGCAGGTAGGGCCGGTCCGCCAGCCGCGCCGGAGGCCGTACGGCCCGGACGATGTCGTCCAGCCTGGCCCCCTCGTTGAGCATCTCCAGGGAGCGTTCGACGACGGCCTCGAGCCACTCCGCCGTCTCGGTCAGCGCCTGCTCGACCCGGTCGGCGCCGAAGACCGGGGCGCCGTGGCTCGGCAGCATGGTCTCCGCGCCGAGCGTGGCCATCCGGCGCAGCGCGATGGCCCACTCCCGGGGGTAGCGCTGGACCTTCTGCGGGTTGCCGCAGTTGGGGCTCACCCAGATGAACAGGTCGCCGGGAAGCAGGACGCGCCGCGACGGCACCCACCCGACGCTCGCGTCGTCGGTCTCGCCCTTGGCGTGGAAGAGCTCGACGGGCCCGGCCGTCAGCTCGTCGCGGTACGTCACGTCGGGGTAGCGGTACTCGGTCGGCCAGGTCAGGTCCGGCACCTGGAACTGCCGCTGGTTGATCACCGCGTTGTAGCCGTTGGTGAGGATGTACCGATCGAATCGGGCGGGGATCGCCTCGTGCCCCACCACCGTGGGCCTGGGCCGCCCCGCCGCGTCGGCCTCCGCGTCGAACGGGCCCACGCCCGACACGTGGTCGATGTGCCCGTGCGAGTAGATCACGGTCGTCACCGGCTCGTCGGTCCACGCGCGCAGCTCGGCGTGCAACCGGTCCGCCTCGTCCGGGGTGCCGGTGTCGAACAGCGTCACCTCCCCGCCGTCGCGTATCGCGATCGTGTTGCCGAAGCCGTTTCGGTAGCCCACGCCCTCGGCGACCTCGACGAAGCCCTGACCGGCGAGTCCCGTGAACACGACGATGTCCGGGATCTCACCCCGCCAGGCGGCGTCGGCGTACTCGACGATGTCCATGCGAAGCCCGCCTTTCTTCGCGACCTCCGGCCGGATGGCCACCGCGGCCGGGGCGTCTCCCTCCAGCATGCGCAGCCCCCGACGGTCCGCACCACACCACCCCTGGGGCTCACTCCGACCGGGCGAGCAGCTCGCGCACCCGGGGCTCGTACAGCACGGCCCCCGAGCGGGCGACCAGGTCGCGCGCCGCGCGCAGGTGCCCGGCCGCGGCCTCGCGGTCGCCGAGCGCGAGTGCCAGCCGTCCAAGGCACAGGTCGGCCACCGACCAGCCGAGCAGCCGCCCGGCGCTCGGCGCGAGCCGCGCGTAGAGCGCCCGCGACGCGGCCACGTCTCCCAGCTCCGCGCACACCTCGCTCAGCAGCTCGGGGATGTACCGGTAGGCGAGATCGCCGTCGATGGCGGCGAAATCCCCGCGCGCCAGTTCCGCGAGGACGTCCGCCGCCTCGTCGCGCCCGCCGGCGTCGAGCAGGGCGACGCACTTCAGGACCAGCCAGCCCGGCTGGCCCGGCCGGAGCGCGAGCATCCGGCCGGCCAGGGCGAGCGCCGCCGTCGCCTCTCCGCGCGACCGCAGCAGCAGGAAACGGAAGACCTCCTGGCGCACGGCCGCGTCGTCCCTGCCGAGCGCGCCCTCGGGATGGACCCGGGCCGCCTCCTCGGCCTCGGCGAGCGCTCCTTTGAGATCGCCCCGCATGTACGCGCGGATCGCGGCGAGCCACGCCGCCAGGCTGAGCAGGGCCGGCTGGCGGACCCGCCGCGCCGTCTCGCGCAGCCACTCCAGGAGCGGCCCCGCCCGCTCGTCGTCGCCCTGCGTGACCAGCTCGATGTAGTCGGCCTCGCGGGCCAGCCACTCGGACACCGGGTCGCCGGTGCGCCGGGCCACCTCCGCCATCTCGTCGATGACCGCCTGGCGCTCGGCGTGCGTGGCGACGCCCCGCGAGAGGATCTCGTACGCGCTGAGGCCGCGCAGCAGCGCGCGGTCGTCCCCCGTCCGCCGCGCCTCGCGCACCGCCTCCTCGGCGAGGACCGTGCTCTCCGGCACCGGACGGGAGAAGGCGCCGGTGACGGCGGCGGCCGCGAGGAGCGGGGAGCGCCAGGGCGCCCCCTCGCCCGCGTGGGCGCGCAGGACGCGTTCGACGCGCCCGATGAGCGCGTCTCCGGCGGTCCACTCCTCGTACATCGCCCAGGCCAGCGGGTCGGAGAAGCCGAGGACGGCACGGGCCAGCCGCTCGTCGTCGCCCAGCGACTCGGCGATCTCGGCGGCCTCCTCCAGGGAGGCACGCACCTGGGTGGTCATGCCGGCCGCGGCCTGCGCGTCCGCCAGGTCGAGCAGCAGGTCGCACTTCAGCGCCGGGTCGGCCACCGGGAGCCGTCCGGTCAGCGGCACCGCGTGGCGCAGGTGGTCGGCGGCGTCCTCGTACGCGAACTGGGAGGTGGCGTGCGCCGCAGCCTGGCGGGCGTACTCGATGGCCTTGGCCGCCATCCCCGCGATCACCAGACCCTCGCGGTAGTGGTGGGCGAGCTCCGCCAGGTGGCTGCCGCGCCGTTCGAGCGCTGCGGCCACGCGGGCGTGCAGGCGGCGGCGCCGCAACGGCGCGAGCCCGTTCCTGAGCACGTCCCGGACGATGTCGTGGGCGAAGCGGTAGACCAGCCCTCTCTCGATCAGCAGCCGCGCGTGGACGGCCGCGTCCAGCACGTCGAGCACCTGGTCGCGCGGGGCGTCCACGACGTCGAGGAGGACGCCGAGCTCGGCCTCGCGCCCCAGGAGGGCGGCGGCGGAGAGCACCTCGGCCGCGCCCGGCGGCATGGTGGCCATCCTGCCGCGCAGCACGTCGGCGACGGCGCCCGGAGCGTCCGCGCCGAGGTGGACCACCTCGCCGAGGAAGAACGGGTTCCCGCCGGTCTGCCTGGCCACCTCGGCGGCCCGCGTCGCGTCGGCCCCCGCCCGTTCGAGGTATTCGGCGATCGCCTTCTCCGACAGGCCGCCGAGGACGACCCGTTCGACGTGCGGGAGCCGTACGAGCGTGGACAGCGCCCTGGCGAGCGGCTCGCCGACCTCGGTGTCGCGGTAGGTGGCCACCACCGTCAGCTCCGGGCACGACCGGGTGGCGGCCAGGAACTCCAGCAGGCGCAGCGACGAGGCGTCCGCCCACTGGAGGTCGTCGATGACGACCAGCACGGGACCGTGGCCGCCGACCAGCTGCGCGAACGCCTCGTAGAGGGCGAACTCTCCGGTCGCGCCGGTGATCTCGGCCAGCTCGCCGCCCCTGCCGGTCAGCTCCCGGACCGCCTGCGCCCACGGCCAGTACGGCGGGGCGCCGGTGCCGTCCCAGCAGCGGCCGAAGACGACCCTGGGGACGTGGCGGGCCGCGTCCTCGGCCAGGCTGGTCTTGCCGATGCCCGGCTCCCCCGCGACGAGGACGACCCGGTGTCCGGGTGAGGCGATGGCGCGGCGCAGCACCTCGGCCTCGGCCGCCCGTCCGATCAACCAGGTCGTCGGGGCGGACACGGCGCTCTCGGTCCACAGGGCCCGGTCGCTCGGCTCGTCCGCCGTCACCATGACGCGATCCGGCACGAGGGCGGGGTCCTGGGAGAGGATCCGCCGCTCCAGCTCCCGGGAACGGGGGTCGGGATCGAGGCCGAACTCGTCCACGAACATGCGGCGGCCTTCGGCGAGCACGGCGAGCGCCTCCGCCTGCCGTCCCGCCTGGTAGAGCGCGTGCGCGGTGATCCGGCGCAGCCGTTCGCGCAACGGGTGGGCGAGCAGCAGCCGGGCCAGTCCCGGCGCGAGTTCCGGCCCCATGCCCAGCGCGAGCTCGGCCTCGGACGCATCCTCGACGACGGTGAGCCGCAGCTCGGCCAGATGGGTGACGTCGTCTCGCGCCCAGGGCTCGTCCTCGAAGCCGGAGAGGGGCTCGCCGCGCCATTCGGCCAGCGCCCGCCGCAGTTCCCTCGCGCCGGCGGCCTGCTCACCGGCGCCGAGCAGCCGCCGCCCCTCGGCGATGCGGTCCCTGGCCCGGCCCAGGTCGTAACCGCCCTCGGGCATGACGAGCGCGTACCCGCCGGGCGTGCTGACCAGCACGGACGGGCTGCCCCTCCGGATGCGGCCCGGCTCGAGGACGCGGCGCAGCTTGGAGATGTACGCCTGGACGGTGTTGACGGCCCCCGGCGGCGGCTCCTCCGGCCAGAGCGCGTCGACGATCCGGGCGGCGCTGACCGGCCGGGGCGCGGCCAGCATGCAGAGCGCGAGCACCGCCCGCTGCTGCGCCGGCCCGATGTCGAGCACGGTCCCGTCGTCGCCGATCACGGACACCGGGCCGAGCAGGCGGAACTCCACGTCGGTCACTCTCCTGGTCGTATTGTGCCGACTTTATTCAGATATCGGACGCTCAAATAGACCAGGTGGTTGGGGCCGAGCCGAATCACACGCGCCGCTGACGGCCGGTCTCGCGAAAGCACGACGGACCGCCGGAGGCGCGAGGCGCGCTCACGGTGAAGCGGGCCGGGCGCCTGCCGTCACTTCAGCTTGGCGAGGTAGCCCTTCATCTCCTTGATCTCGGCCTTCTGCGCGCTGACGATCGTCTCGGCCATCGCCTTGGCGTCCGTGGAGGCACCGGAGGCGATCTCCTCCTCGGCCATCTTGATCGCACCCTGGTGATGCTTGATCATCAGGGTGATGAAGAGGCGGTCGAACGGGGATCCGTCGGCCTTGGCGAGCTTGTCGATCTCGGCCTTGGACAGCATCCCCGGCATCGCGTGGTCACGCGGGAGGGGTTCCTCACCCCAGCCGTCCAGCCACCCCTTCATGGTCCGGATCTCCGGGTCCTGCGCCTCGGTGATCTTCGCGGCGAGGTCCCTGATCCACTGGTCGCCGGCCTGGGTCCGGGCGAGGCCGGCCATGTCGATGGCCTGCAGATGGTGCGGGATCATCATCTTCGCGAAGGAGACGTCCGCGTCGTTGTGCCCCGCCCCGTCACCCGGGTCCCCCGAGTCGGACGGAGACTCGGACGGCTCCGCGTCCGCGGAGGGCGTCTCCGAGGCGACGGCCGACGGAGACGCCGCCGCGGAGTCGGAGTCGGACACCGCCGAGGCCGACGGGGACGGAGCCGCGGCGTCCGTTCCGGAGCCGGAGCACCCGGCGAGCATGGTCAGCGCGACCGCGCCCGCGGCGACCGGCAGGACGATCCGGCTAAAGCTGGTCACTCAGAAGGAACCTTTCTCAGCGGGGCCAAAATATGACGGACCGAAAGAGAGGCGTGCGCCGGTCCGTGATCTCGTTGTCAAGGACCCTACCGTGACGAGCGCGCACCCCTTCGTCACTCAGTTCGACCATTGACGGTCAAGTCGCAGGTCAATCCGCTCCCACCCTGGCCGTTCACCGGAACTCGTTCGCGTTCTCCATGGCGAAATCCCCTGGTGAACTGCCGCAGAACTGCCGCGAAAACAATGGGACAGCAGGCCCCTGACCATATCGAACGTGCGCCGAATACTCCGAAAGGTTTCATACCGATGAAACCTCTGTTGACACGCACGAAACAGTGATACGTTCCGTTGGGAGCGCTCCCAAGCCGTAACACTTCGGGCCGAGGAGACGGAATGGCCGATCTTCCCACCCTCGCAGAGGTAGCCGCCGCAGCCGGCGTCTCTCCGGCGACCGCGTCCCGGGTCCTCACCGGCTCGGTCCGCGTGACGACCTCCACTCGCCGCCAGGTGCACGACGCCATGTCCCGCCTCGGCTACGTACGGCGTCGCGCGCCTCGCGGCTCCGGAGGCAGACGCACCGACCAGATCATCGCCGCCGTCGTCTGCGAGCAGACTCCGCGACTCTTCAGCGAGCCCTTCTATGCCAGGCTGCTGGCGGCCTGCGAGGAGACGCTGGCGGCGCACGGCGTCCCGATGGTCGTCATGACCGCCACGCCCTCGACCGCGGCGATCACCGCCCCGCCGCTGGTCGCGGGGGCGGTGGACGGGGTGCTCCTGGTGAGCGCCCGATCGCGCCACCCGCTCGCGGTCACCCTCGCCGCCTCGGGCATCCCCGTACGCTGCGCGGGCCGTCCCCCGGACGGCGTCGAGCTGCCGTACGTCGACATGGACAACCGGGACGGCGGGCGGCAGGCGGCCGAGCACCTCCTGCTGAGCAACCGGAGGGCCATCGCGACCATCGCCGGCCCACCGACGCTCCCCGCCGCCAGGGACCGCCTGGACGGGTTCCGCCAGACGCTCCGCGACGCGGGCCTCGCCGACCCGCCGGTGGCGTACGGCGACTTCAGCCACGCCTCCGGCGCGCACGCCATGCAGTGGCTGCTGCAACGGGCGCCGCACCTGGACGCCGTCTTCGCCGCGTCGGACGTCATGGCGGCCGGGGCCATGCAGACGCTGCGCCGCGCCGGGCGCAAGGTGCCGGACGACGTCGCCGTCGTCGGCTTCGACGACGCGCCGATCGCCCGGCACACCTCCCCCACCCTGACCACCGTCCGCCAGCCCGTCGAGGAGCTCGCCTCGCTCGCCGCCAAGCTGCTCCTCACCTCGGTGGCCGAGGCCGGGGCGTCCGAGGGCGACCAGGTGCTGCCCACGGAACTGGTGGTACGTGAATCGTCCTGAGCTCCGCGAGGGCGACGTCCTGACCCGCCGCTACCTCCTGCAGGAGCGGATCGCGACGGGCGGGATGTCGGTCATCTGGCGCGCCTTCGACCAGTCCCTGCAGCGCACCGTCGCGATCAAGGTGCTGGACGGCACGCTGGACGGGGACCATCCGGGCCGCGAGTTGATCCGGCGTGAGGCCAGGGCGACCGCCCGGCTGATCCACCCGGACGCGATCGAGGTCTACGACTACGGCGAGACCGTCACGAACGGCGGCCGCCTCGCCGCGTACGTGGTCATGCGCCTCCTTGAGGGACGCTCGCTGGCCGACCGCGTCACCGAGGGACCGCTGCCCTGGGCGGAGGCCGCCCTGATCGCGACCCGGCTGGCCCGGGTGCTCGCCGCCGCGCACGAGCGCGGCATCGTCCACCGCGACGTCACGCCGGAGAACGTGCTGCTCACCCCGGACGGGGCCAAGCTGCTCGATTTCGGCATCGCGGCCTTCACCGGCGAGGCCGACGACCACCTCGTGGCCGATTTCGGCACGCCCCCGTACGTCGCTCCCGAGCGGCTGCGCGGGATGACCGCGGACCCGGCGGTGGACGTGTACGCCCTGGGCGTGCTGCTCTACGAGATGCTCACCGGGGCCCCGCCGTACCCGGAGACGACCTGGGAGGGCATCGAGGCGGCGCGGCGCGACGGCCCGCCGCCGATGCCGGACGTGGTGGGCCTGCCCGCCGAGATCGCCGAGCTGTGCCGCCGCTGCCTCTCCCCCGACCCCGCCGAACGGCCGAGCGCGCACGAGGTGGCCGAGTCGCTGGCGCCCGAACCGGCCCCGGACGGGCGCCGCCGTCGGGGATGGGGCGCGGCCGCCGCGGCCGGGGCGGTGGCCGTCGGCGTCCTGATGTGGTCGCAGCTCGGCGCGGCCGGGGGCGACATCGTCGTCGCGCGGCCGACGACGGACGCGCCGACGCCGGCCGTCGTGTCGTCCGGCGCGTCCGGCGTCACCGCCCAGGCCGCGGGCGAGCACCCGAGGACGGAGCCGCCTGCGGAGCCGGGAGACGCCGCGGAGGGCGGAGGGCAGGCGCCGGGCCAGCGGGAGACGCCCAGACCGGCCCGAAACGAGCCGACCCCGGCGACTCAGCCGACCGGGCAGCCGGCGAGACCGGTGGCGGACCCGGGCGGCCACCGCGAGCCTCCCCAGGGCGAGACGGGCGACCGCCCGTCGGCGAGCCCCGCGGCCGGCCCTGACTCGCGTGCCGGAGACTCCCGGCCGGCGCGCACACGGCAGGCGGACAGCACGTCGGGCCGCGAGCGCGACGTGTCCGCGCTGCCGCTCGCCACCTCAAGGCGGGTCCCCCTGGACCGCGCCGTCGCCCGGTTCGACTTTCTTCTCGCCGACGGGCTGGCCGACGCCGAGATCAGCCCGGACGCGGCGCTGGACCTCAAGCAGGTGCTGCACAACTCCGTCAGCGGGCGCGACGTCAACGGCGTGGCGCACGTCCGGACCAAGCTGGACGACCGGCTGCGGGAGGGCAAGCTGTCCGTCGCGCTCATGCGCCGGCTCGGCGGCGCCGTCGACGACGTCCACACCGCACTGGCCCGCTCCCTGGCCTGAAACAGGGTGTTCCCGGCAAGGCGGGACGCCTCGCCGGGAACGGACCTCAGACCAGCCGGGTCACGGCAGCCAGTAGTTGCCGGAGGCCAGGATCATGACCTGGAGCTGGATGCTGGCCGAGTAGTAGTCGTTGGACGAGAACGACGTGTTGACCATCTTCGTCCACAGCGCGTCGAGCCACGCCTGGCCGCCCGGGTCCGTCATCGCGGTCACCGCGAACGGGGCGAAGAAGGCGGGCTCGCTGCCGCTGCTGATCTGCGAGCCGCTGAGCGAGTAGCCGACGCCGATGCTGTTCGCGTTGCCGCCGGTCTTGCTCTTGATCCACGTGTTGATCTTCCGGGCGGAGGCCAGGGAGGCACTGTCGCCGCTGGTCACGGCGTCGGCGCCGATGCGCCAGGGGTCGCGGCAGGCGTTCCACCAGTACTTGCCGTCGTTCGCGTCCTCCAGCACCTTGCCGGACGCGGGCTTGGGCGTGGTGTTCGTGTTGATCACGAAGTCCGCGAGCAGTCCGGTGCTCGACGCGTAGTTCGCCTGCTGGGAGGTGATCAGGTTCTGGTGCGCCGTCCTGATCGTGTCCCACGCGCTGTCGCCGGTGGCCTTCTTGAACGCGCGGAAGTGGTCGATCATCCAGTCGGACGAACGGCTGACGTAGTACAGCGAGTCGCCCGCGGTGCTCCAGTCGCCCAGCAGCATCAGGTGGGTCGTCGGGTTCACCTCGTTGGCCTTGATCGCGTTGATGTGCTTGACGGCCAGATCCTTGTAGTTGTACGTCCCGGAGCTGCCCCACTGCCGGTCGGCCAGCAGCAGGCCGAGCGCGACGTCCAGGTCGCCGTCGGTGGCCGAGTCGGAGCCGTCGACGCTCTTGCACGAGGCGTCCTGCTCGGCCGCGAGCAGGTTGGGGTTGTGCACGGACGGGTGGGCCAGCATCCACTTGACCATCCCGTCGAAGATCGTCTTCGCGTTGGGGTCGGCCCCGGCCATGGTGGCCACGACGACCATGCCGTAGCCCTGCGCCTCGGCGACGTACGGGTGGTCGGCGTCCGGCGAGATCACCTGGTACCAGCCGTTCCCGCAGTTCTGCCGGATGAAGGCGGACTTCCACTTGGTGTAGTAGTCGATCACCTTCTGGTCGAGCGTCGCCTGGGAGCCCGTCGGGCGCAGCGTCCCGGACGCGTACGCGAACTGGTGGCTGCCGAAGGGCACGGCCGGGCCGGTGCCGCCGCCACCGTCCTGGCTGACCACGGTGAGCTTGTCGACGTTCGGCCCGCCGTCCGCGCCGGTCCCGGTGGCCCGGACGGTGTTGGCCCCCGCCTTGAGGGTGACCGAGACCGACTTGTCGGCCCAGGTGTCCCAGGTCCCGGTCCCCGCGAAGGACACGCCGGTCGCGACCGTGGCCCCGTTCACCGCGATGTCCATCGGGCGCGCGGTCGTCTTGCCGTTGGCGTACCGGAAGGTCAGCGTGGCCGGGCCGGCCGCGGCCGAGGAGACGGACCACTGCACGTAGCCGCCGGCGGCGTTGTCGTAGTCGACGAATCCGGTTCCGGTGTATCCGGTGTGGTTGGTGGCCACGGAAGCCGCGGAGAGCGTGGCGTCCTCGGCCTCGTAGACGGTCGTGGCAGCGGCGGCGGGATGGGCCGCGGCCAGGGGAAGCAGCAGTCCGGCGGCGATGATCAATGGTCGAATGCGCATCTCATCTCATCCTGTGTGCGTGACGAGGATCGGCTGGGGGCGTGCGCCGGGGCCGGTACGGACCCGGCGATCGATCGGGGCCCGGACGACTGGCGTCCGGGGCAGGGGACGGGGTGCCGCGCGCGGTCAGGACAGGGCGAACGTTAGGAAAGCTTCCTAACTTTCGTTGCTATGGCACCAGCCGGGCCGTCCACAGTCAAGACCCAAAATCGGCCACAGGCGCCCGGCCGCCCGATGGCGGAAAAGTGACGCTTCCCACCCCTTGCACCCGGCGGAGTCCCTGGGGTAGGTCGTTGGCCCATGAGCGGATTCAAGAAGTTCCTGATGCGCGGGAACCTCGTCGAGCTGGCCGTCGCGGTCGTCGTCGGAGCCACCTTCAGCGGGCTCGTCCAGGCGCTCGTCGCCGACCTCGTCACCCCGCTGATCGGCGCGGTGACCGGCGGCAAGCAGCCCGACTTCTCGACGTACTCGTTCACGATCAACGGGAGCGAGTTCAAGTACGGCGACTTCGTCAACCACGTGCTGACGTTCATCATCATCGCCGCCGTCATCTACTGGCTGGTGGTCATGCCGATGAACCGGCTGATGGGCCTGTTCGACCGGAACAAGGAGGCCACCGAGAAGGAATGCCCCGAGTGCCTCAGCACGATCCCCGTCAAGGCCCGCAGGTGCGCCTTCTGCACCGCGGAGCTCACCCCCGCCCCCGAGACCTCCCCCGCCTGACGCCGCTCCACGGCGAAGGGCCCGGACGGGAAAACCCCGTCCGGGCCCTTCGCGTGTCGTGCCTCAGACCAGCCAGACCGTCGTGTCGGCGCGCAGGAGGTCGCCGTCGAGCGGTCCGCTGGCGAGCAGCACCTCCTCGTGCGGCGGCAGCCGTACGGGATCGGGGCCGAGGTTGACGACGCAGGTCACGCCGGTGTCGCGGGTGAAGGCGAGCACGGAGTCGCCCACGGGCAGCCACGTCATGGCGCCGTCGCCGAGCCGCTCGCGGCGGAGGTGCAGCGCGGCCCGGTACAGCGACAGCATCGACCCGGGATCGGCCCGCTGCGCCTCGACCGTGAGGTCCTTCCACGCGGCCGGCTGCGGGAGCCACGGCTCGCCCGTGCTGTACCCGAACGGCGGCTCGCTGCCCGACCAGGGCAGCGGCACGCGGCATCCGTCCCGGCCTGGCACGGTTTGCCCGGAGCGATGCCACATGGGGTCCTGGCGCAGCTCGCCGGGGATGTCCTCCACCTCCGGCAGCCCCAGCTCCTCGCCCTGGTAGACGTACACGCTGCCGGGCAGGGCCATGGCGAGCAGCGCCGCCGCCCTGGCCCGGCGGTACCCCAGCTCGGGGTCGTACGGCGCGCCGTCCCTGCGATCGGCGTTGTCCCAGGACGTGTCGGCCCTGCCGTACCGGGTGACGGGGCGGGCGACGTCGTGGTTGGACAGCACCCAGGTCGCGGGGGCGCCCAGCGGGACGTGCGTCGCCAGGGTGAGGTCGATGGCCCGGCGCAGCGCTCCCACCTCCCAGGCGGAGGACAGGAAGTCGAAGTTGAAGGCGGTGTGCAGCTCGTCCGGCCGGAGATACCGCGCGAAACGCTCCTGGTCGGGCAGCCACACCTCCCCGATGAGCACGCGGCTCGGGTACTCGTCGCAGACCCGCCGCCACTCCCGGTAGATGTCGTGGACGCCGTCGTGGTCGGTGTAGGACTCCTCCACGCTGTCCAGGTCCTTCAGGAGCACGGCGGCGGAGTCGATGCGGAAGCCGTCCACGCCGCGGTCGAACCAGAACCGCAGGATGTCGAGGAACTCGTCGCGGACCCGCGGGTCCTCCCAGTTGAAGTCCGGCTGCTCGGGAGCGAAGAGGTGCAGATACCACTCCCCGTCCGGGACG
The DNA here is from genome assembly GCF_001570365.1 of Microtetraspora fusca. GTDB lineage: Bacteria > Actinomycetota > Actinomycetes > Streptosporangiales > Streptosporangiaceae > Microtetraspora > Microtetraspora fusca. The sequence goes on from NZ_BBYK01000061.1 coordinate 36,864, forward strand.
CGGGTCCAGGCGGGCCCGCCGAAGATGGAGCGCCAGCCGTTGGGCGGGGCGTCGCCGTCGCCCCGGCGGAACCAGAACCGTTTCCTGGCCTCCGAGCCGGGACCGGCGGCCAGCGCCTCCTGGAACCAGGTGTGGCGGTCGGATCCGTGGTTGGGCACGACGTCGATGATGATCCGGATGCCGTGGGCGTGCGCCTCCTCGATCAGCGCCTCCGCCTCCGGCAGGGTGCCGAAGTCCGGTTCGATGCCCCGGTAGTCGGCCACGTCGTACCCGCCGTCAGCCATCGGCGACGGGTACCACGGGTTGAGCCAGATCGCATTCACGCCGAGGTCGGCGAGGTACGGCAGGCGGGCCCGCAGCCCCGCCAGGTCTCCGGTGCCGTCGCCGTTCCCGTCGGCGAAGCTGCGCAGGTACACCTGGTAGATCGCGGCGCCGCGCCACCATTCTTCTTCGGGTTGTGGAGTCGTCCCCCGAGAGGCATTGCCGGACATGCTGAACACAACTCCTTACACAGATGGGTGAACCGGCGGACGCGCGGCCGCGTCAGCCTTTGAGGCTTCCAGCGGTGAGACCGGCCATGATGCTGCGCTGGAAGAACAGGAAGACCACGATGGCGGGGACGCTCGCGATGACGAGCGCGGCCATGAGAACGTTCTGCGGCATCTGAGCGGAAAGGGAGGAGATGCCGACGCTGATCGGCATCTTGTCGGTGTCCGGCTGCACGAGCAGCGGCCAGACGAAGTCCTTCCAGACGTTCACCACCGACAGGATGGAGACCACACCGAGGATCGGCCGCGACACCGGCAGCACGATCGACCAGAGGATCCGCGCGGGGGTGGCGCCGTCCATCTCGGCGGCCTCGATCAGCTCACGCGGGATCGAGTCGAAGAACCGCTTGAGCAGGAAGATGAAGAACCCGTTCGCGGCGGCGGGCAGCCAGATCGCCCATGGCGTGTTCAGCAGGTTCCAGCCCAGGATCGGCAGATCTTTGACCGTCAGGTACGCGGGCAGCAGGATCACCATCGGCGGGATCATCAGGGTGGACAGCATCATGGCCAGGACGGCCTTGCCGAGCACCGGCCGCAGCTTCGACAGCGCGTACGCCGCGGACACGTCGAAGGCCAGCGTGAACAGCCAGGCCCCGCCGGCGTAGACGACCGTGTTCCGCAGGAAGAGGCCCAGGTCGAGCTGGTCCCACGCCTCCTTGTACACCCCGAAGTCGATCTTCTCGGGGAAGAGCGAGGGCGGGATCTGGGCGATCTCCTCCGGCGACTTCAGGGCGCTGGTGACCATCCAGTACAGCGGGAAGACGAAGATCGCGGTGAACCCCACCACCACGGTGACGAGGACCGTCCAGTAGACGATCCGGCCGCGGGTGGTGGTCAGCGTGTGCGGCGAGACCAGGCCGCGGACCTCGCGCCGCTCTCCCGTCCTGCCCGGACGGCGGCGCCCGCTCCTCCGCGCCGGCGCGTACGGCCCGACAGGGGCCCGCCGGTCCGGGCGAACGTCGGCGCCGGACGCCTCGGCCGTGCGGTTCGACATCGGTGCCACTCCCTTCAGTTCTTGTCGTCCCGCGAGACGCGCAGGTAGACGGCCGAGAACACCATCAGCACGATCATGAGCATGAGGCCCAGCGCGCCGCCACCGCCGAAGTTCCCGAAGCTGAAGGCGTACTGGTACATGAGGTAGGCGACGGTGACGGTCGCGTTCTCCGGCCCGCCGCCGGTCAGCAGGTACGGCTCGATGAAGACCTGCATGGTCGCGACGATCTGCAGCAGCAGCATCACCAGGAGGATCAGCCGGGTCTGCGGGATCGTGACGTGCCAGACGCGGCGCAGCAGCCCGGCGCCGTCCAGCTCCGCCGCCTCGTACAGCTCGCCGGGGATGCTCTGCAGCGCGGCGAGGTAGATCAGCGTGCCGGTGCCGAGGTTCATCCACGTGGACACGATGACCAGCGAGATCAGCGCCGTCGTGGTGGAGTCGAGCCAGCTCAGCGCGGGCAGGTGGACGAGGTCGAGTATCTGGTTGAACAGTCCCGGGCCCGGGTCGTAGAACCACTTGAACAGCAGCACCGCGACGGCCGGCGGCAGCATCACCGGCAGGTAGACGACGATCCTGAGATACGCCTTGGCGTGCCGCAGCTCGTTGAGGACCAGCGCGATCACGAACGGCACGGCGTACCCGGCGACCAGCGCGAGCAGGGTGAACATCGCGGTGTTGACCCAGGCCGGCCCGAACGCCGAGTCCTCCATCACCGTGCGGAAGTTGTCCAGCCCCACCCACTCGGGCGGCCCGACGAAGTTCGTCTTCTGGAAGCTGAGCAGGAACTCCCGGATCATCGGGTACCAGGAGAAGAACGCGAAGCAGATGAGCGCCCCGCAGAGGAACCCGTACGCCGTGAGGTTGCGGCGCACGGCACGCCCCATCGCCTCCCGGCCCCGCCGCCGCGAGCCGCGCACGGTGATTGTGGTCATCGGTTTTGACTCCTGAATCGACGTGACCACCGGGGCGCCGCGTGTCGGCGGCGCCCCGGAGCCGAGGTCAGCTCGACTTGGCGAGGATGTTGTCAACCTTCTTCTGCGCGTCCGAGAGCAGCTGGTCGATGTTCGCGTCCTGCCTGGTCAGCACCGCCGACATCGCCGTGTCGAGCACCGCGTAGATCTCCTGGGCCTTCGGCGGCTCCAGCTTGAACTGGATGTTCGCCGAGCCGTCCACGTAGGACTGGAAGTGGTCGACCGGAACCGTCGCGAACTGCTTGCGCTGCTCGATGATCTTCTCGCCGGGCGGGGTCGAGCCGTACAGGTCGGTGCTGGGCAGGCCGACCGGCAGCCCGTCGGCCTTGCTCCGCTCGTAGTTGAACTGGCCCTGGCCCGGGGTCAGGAGGCGGTACTCCAGCCACATGAGGCCCGCCTTGATCTTCTCCGGCGTGGCCTTGGGGTTGAACATGTAGCCGTCACCGCCGCTCAGCGACTGCTTGGCCTCGGGCAGCGAGGTCACGCCGTAGTCCTCGAACTTGCCCTTGAAGTCGTTGTTGACGGCCTGGACGACGTCGGGGGCGCCGATCATCATGCCGAGCTTGCCGGAGCCCATCATCCGCATGAGGTCCTCCCAGCGGAGGAGCTGCTTGGTGCCCATGCTGTTGTCGGTCCAGCGCATCTCCTTGAGGTTCTCCAGCACCGCCTTGCCCTCGGGGCTGTTGAACGCCGACTGCTTGCCGTCGGGGGTGACCATCTCGCCGCCCCGCCCGTACAGCGCGGAGGTGAAGTGCCAGCCGCCGGTGTTGCCGGCACTGTACTCGCCGTACCCGACGTAGCCGGGGCCGAGCGCGGCGATCTTCTTGGCCGCCTCCCGGACCTCGGCCCAGGTCTTGGGCGGGCTGTCCGGGTCGAGACCGGCCTGGGTGAAGAGCTTGCGGTTGTACACCAGGCCCGTGGAGTAGTTGGTGCGCGGAAGGCCGTAGATCTTGTCGCCGTTCTTGAACACGCTGAGCACGTCCGGACGCATGTCCTTCAACGTGGTCACCGTGTCGATGTACGGCGAGATGTCGGCGGCCTGCCCGGCGGCGATGATCCGCTGGACGTCGGTGTAGTAGACGTAGAAGACGTCCTCCATCTCCCCTCCGGCCAGCTTGGCCTGGAACGTCTCGGGGACGATGCAGGGGAACGGGTCCTTGCTCTCGATCGTGATGTTCGGGTGCAGCTTCTGGAACGCGGCGACGTCGGCGTCCCACTGGGCGCGTTCCTTCGGGTTGCTCTTCGGCGGCTGGCAGCCGACCGTGATCGTGACCGGGGCGTCCGCCCCGGCCGACGCGCCGGACTTGGCACTGTCCTTCGCGTCGTCACCGCCACTGCCGCAGGCGGCGACGGTGAGGGTGATGCCTGCCGCCAGCAGTATCGAGAGGTTGCGGGATTTCATCTTGTTCCCTCCTGGAACGGCACACCACGACCCGTCTAGGCGCCCCCGCTCGCCCACCGCCTCCTCGGACGGTCACGAGCCGGACATTTGCCAGAAACATACAAAGCGAAACATATGAGAGCAAGACGCTGGCGTGCTCGATGCAAAAAAGTGACAGCAGCGCGAATCTCCACGGCAGAACCCGTAGATCGTCGATGCTTCCGTGCACCGACGGCATGAGGAGGGACGGTATCGGCCTCGGGTCGGGCGGGCGCTGCTCCGGCCAGGCTCAGGCAGGCACGCGGGCCACTTGAGCGGGAGAGGCCAGGCTCAGACACGGGCGGGATGGACCGGGGTGACCGGACCAGGCACGCGGGCCACGCAGGCGAACCGGCGGGACCAGGCGCGCGGGCTGCTCGGGCGAGAGAGAAATCCGGCTCAGGCGGGGTCGGCCGGCGCGGGTCCCGTGGAGGAGCGGACGACCAGCTCAGGCTCGAACAGCAGCTCGTCACTCGGGACGGCGCCCGCGCGGATCTGCGAGACGAGCAGTTCGACGGCGGCCCGCCCCATCGCCTCGATGGGCTGGCGCACGGTCGTCAGCGGCGGATCGGCGCAGTTCATCAGCGCCGAGTCGTCGTAGCCGACGACGGAGACGTCCCCCGGGACCGACAGCCCGGCCCGGCGGGCGGCGCGGATCGCGCCGAGTGCCAGCACATCGCTGGCGCAGGCGATGCCGGTGACGCCGCGGCGCACCAGCCGGGCAGCGGCGGCGTGGCCGCCCTCGATGGAGAACAACGCGTGCTCGACCTGTTCCGGGGTCACTTCCACCCCCCGCCCCTCCGCGAACGCCCGGAACGCGGCGAGCTTGCGCTGGGACGGCACATGGTCGGGCGAGCCGAGCAGGATGCCGACGCGACGGTGGCCGAGGGCCAGCAGGTGGGCGAGCGCCATCTCGGCGGCGGCCACGTCGTCGCAGGAGACCTGCGGGAACCGCAGGTGCTCGACGGCGGCGTTGACCAGCACGATGGGGAGCCCTCGCTCCCGCACCCGCTCGTAGTGGGCGTGCGAGGCGTTGCCCTGGGCGTACAGGCCGCCCGCGAAGACGATGCCGGACACGTGCTGCTGGAGGAGCAGATCGACATAGTCGGCCTCCGAGACGCCCCCGACCGTACGGGTGCACAGGACGGAGGTGAATCCGCGCTGCGCCAGCGCGCCGCCCACAACCTCGGCGAACGCCGGGAAGATCGGGTTCTGCAGCTCTGGGAGCACCAGCCCGACCAGCCGGCCCCGCTCCCCGCGCAGCCGTGAGGGCCGCTCGTACCCGAGCACGTCGAGGGCGGTGAGCACGGCCTCTCTGGTGGCGTCGGACACGCCGGGCTTGCCGTTGAGGACGCGGCTGACCGTCGCCTCGCTCACGCCCACCTTCTTGGCAACTTCCGCAAGCCGTCGTGTCATGAACGCAAGCATACGACAATTCGCGTAAGAATTTGCGTTCGCTTGCGCAGCGCCCGCCTCGGCCGGGGCAACCTTGACCGGCACCCCGGCCTGGATCAAGGTGTACAGCCGGGTGGTCTCGCAGTCGACTGCACTACTGGCCGGCGGCGGTGCGGGGCCGGGCCGTGGAGGCGCGGACCACCAGCTCGGGCTCGAAGAGCAGTTCGCCGGTCGCGACGGCGGTCCCGTCGATCTGGCTGACCAGCAGCTCGACCACGGCCCGTCCCATCGCCTCGATCGGCTGCCGGATCGTCGTCAGCGGCGGATCCACGCACGTCATCAGCGCGGAGTCGTCGTACCCGACCACGGACACGTCCTGGGGCACCCGCGCCCCCTGGCGGCGGGCGGCCCGGATCACCCCGAGCGCGAGCGGATCGCTGCCGCAGACGATGCCCGTCACATCGCGGGCGAGCAGCTTGGCCGCCGCCGCGTGGCCGCCCTCCAGCGAGTGCATGGTGTGCTCGACCAGCTCGCCGCCGGACGCCCGGAACGCCTCCAGCTTGCGTACGGACGGCATGTGGTCGGGCGGGCCGACGACGAGGCCGATGCGCTCGTGCCCGAGCGCCCGCAGGTGGCCCACGGCCTGCTCGACGGCGATCGAGTCATCGCACGACACGCGGGGGAACTCCCAGTGGTCGGCGGCCGCGTTCACGAGAACCGTCGGCAGCCGCCGGTCGATCAACCTGAGGTAGTGCTCGTGCACCACCCCCGCCTGCGTGTACAGGCCGCCCGCGAAGACCACGCCGGACACCTGCTGCTGCAGCAGGAGATCGACGTAGTCCGCCTCCGAGATGCCGCCGACGGTACGGGTGCAGAGCACGGGCGTGAACCCCTGCTGGGCGAGCGATCCGCCGACGACCTCGGCGAACGCCGGGAAGATCGGGTTCTGCAGCTCCGGGAGCACCAGGCCGACCAGCCGGCCACGCTCCCCGCGGAGCTGCGTGGGCCGCTCGTACCCGAGCACGTCAAGCGCGGTGAGCACGGCCTCCCGCGTCGCGTCCGAAACGCCCGCCTTGCCGTTGAGCACGCGACTCACCGTCGCCTCGCTCACCCCCACTTTTTTGGCAACTTCGGCAAGTCGTCGCGTCATGGGCGCAAGCATAGGTCCGGCAACACCGGTACTTTACGATCTCCCGCTTTTGTAAGCGGGTTGTAAGTGACCTGCAAGGGGGCGTCCCTAGCGTCGCTCCCCGTCTCAAAGATCACTAGGAAGGCAATCAATGAGCATCGTCCGGAACTCCCTCGCCGTCGTCGCGGCATCCGCGGTTCTCGCCCTGACCTCGGCCTGCGGCGGCGCCGACAAGGCGGCCCTCTGCACGGAGGTGACCAAGGCGATGACGGACTACCAGGGTGCGATGGCCTCGGCCGGGACGAACTTCGACGGGTTCAACAAGGCGAGCGCGGACCTCGCGGCCAAGCTCAAGGAGCTCGCGGGCAAGGCCGACGGCGACCTCCAGAGCGCGCTGACGAAGTTCGGCGACTCCTTCGGCGACCTCAAGATCGACCCGAAGGACCCCGCCGTCGCGACCAAGGTCGGCGATTTCGCCAAGAAGGCCGCCGAGGCCACCACGGCCCTCGGCAACGCCTGCGTCTGACGTCGAGCGCCCCAAGGTCTTCGGAGCTTCCCCAAGACCCCTTCACAGGGCCCTGTAAAGGGGTCTTCCCCGCGGACACCCATCCGCGCCGAAGCCGCCGCACTCCGCGAGTGCGGCGGCTTCGCCGTGTCGGCGGCGTCACTACCGGGATTCACCGCCCGCGTTCACCGTCGCGGCTCAGTACTCCAGGCCCCAGTCGTGGGGTCCGACCAGGTAGGCACCCTGGCGGCGAACCAGCCACCCGTCGGCCACAAGGACGTCCAGGCTGTGCCGTACGAACTCCTCGGGGAGGTCGGCGAGCCGGGCGATCTCGGTGGCGGTGGCCACGCGCCGGTCCACGTACAGCGCGGCGACGGTCTCGTACACGCGCATGTCGTCGTCGTGCACGCTCTGCACGTCGGCGAGCGGCCGGGGGACCTCCGCCGCCTGACCGGGGGCGTCACCGCCGCGACGGTGCGGCTTCCGGCCCGTTGCGGTCCTGCTCACGGCGGCTCACCTCATCCGTGCTCCGCTGCGCAGGCGCCCCGGATCGATGTCCCGCTCGGGGTAGCGCTTGAGGTACTCCTCCTCAAGCTCCCGGGTCCGGGTCGTGTGGTGCTCCAGCGCGTCGTCGGATCCGTGCAGGAGCGTCTCGTTCCGGGTCTCGTGGAGATGGCGCATCTCTCGAAAGAGATCGTCGTCGTCGAGTTCCCGGGGGTCGACCCCCATTTCCCTGGTCGTCATTCTCTGCTCCCTCAGGCGATGCTCATTTGCCTCGCTCCGCTCGGCGGCTCGGGGCGCCCGAAGTCGGCTCGTGTCGTCACGTCCTCACTCCTTCGTCGCTCCGGGCGTTCCACGGTTACTTCACCGCCGCGCCCCTCGTCAGACCTGGGTCGGCTTGTCCCAGCGCTCGTCGGGCCACCCGTCCGAGGCCCGCGCGTTCGCCGGATCGGTTTCGGACGGGGCGTGCTCCTCGGCGAAGTCGGGCTCCTCCTCGATCTCGGCGCCGCTCTCGACACCGCCCACGTCACGGCGGTCGCGGTTGTGCTCACGGTCCTTGTCGCGTCGCATGCCGCACCTCTGCCCGGTCTGAAGTCAGCAAACCTCGTCACGGGGTGACAAATAACCGGATTGGGTATCAACCGCCTTGATGCGGACATGGGCTCGCATCATGGCTCAAACGGGGGAATTATGGCTGAAACACCCAAGAAGAAGGCCGCGAAGTCGACGGGCAAGGCCAAGAAGACGGCCATCAAGCAGGCCCGCTCGGCCAAGCAGTCCAAGAAGTCGCCGGGATCGAGCGGCTCCATGGACGAGCGACCGACGACCCAGAACGAATAGCCACAAAACGAATAGCTGACCGAAGGGCCGGGCCACCCGATCCGGGCCCGGCCCCGGACGCGCCACGCCACCGAGATCCGGTTCGCGGACACGCCGGTCGCCCCGCCGCGGACACCGGGTCGCGAGATCCGGCGCCGCGATATCGGGGCGCCCCACCCGCACCGGCACCGCCCGCCAGGTCCGGGGTGTGACCATCCGGACACATCCGCGACACCCGGCGAGGCGGCATGTCTGGATATTTCCGCTTTCCGACAATCTTTCGCGACGTCATCGTGTTCGCCTGCGAGGACGATCTGTGGATGGTCCACGCGGACGGCGGTCGCGCCTTCCGGCTGACCGCGGGCCTGGCGGAGGCGACGTACCCCCGCTTCTCCCCCGACGGGGCCCGCATCGCCTTCGTCGGGCGCGAGGAGGGGCCGGAAGAGGTCTACGTCATGCCCGCGGAGGGCGGGGCGACGCAGCGGATCACCTTCCACGGCGCCAGCTCCGTGGTGACCGGCTGGGACCCCTCGGGCGCCATCGTCTACGCGAGCGACGAATGCCAGCCGTTCGACGGCTACCGGTGGCTGCACCGCGTCCGTCCCGGCGAGGTGCCCGAGCGCCTGCCGTACGGCCCGGCCGGGACGATCTCGTACGGCCCGCCCGCCCCGGGCCAGGGACGGTACGGCATGGTGCTGGGGCGCAACACGGCCGACCCGGCGCGCTGGAAGCGGTACCGGGGCGGCACCGTGGGCGACCTGTGGGTGGACCCGACGGGGCGCGGGGCGTTCCGGCGGCTCATCCAGCTTCCCGGGAACCTCGCGTCGCCCTGCTGGGTCCGCGACCGGATCTACTTCCTGTCCGATCACGAGGGGATCGGCAACGTCTACTCCTGCACTCCGCAGGGTGAGGACCTGCGACGGCACACCGATCACGGCGACTACTACGCGCGCAACCTGTCCTCCGACGGGTGCTGCCTCGTCTACCACGCCCACGGCGCCGTCTATCTGCTCGACCCGTACGACGGCGCGGCGCGGGAGGTCGAGATACAACTCGGCAGCTCGCGCACCCAGCGCAACCGCAGGTTCGTCTCGGCCGCGGAGTACCTGGACACCGCGACGCTCAGCCCCGACGGCAGCGGGCTCGCGATCACCACGCGCGGCAAGGCGTTCTCCTTCGCCAACTGGGAGGGGCCGGTACGCCGCCACGGCGAGCAGGACGGCGTCCGCTACCGCTTCCTGACCTGGCTGAACGACAACCGGCGGCTGATCGCGGCGGCCAGCGACGCCGGCGACCGCGAGGTGCTGGTCATCCTGACGGCCGACGGCGAGACGGAGCCGATCCGGCTCGATTCCGCCGACACCGGGCGGGTGAGCCGGCTCGCCGTCTGCCCGACAGGCGACCGGGTGGCGGTCACCAACCACCGCAACGAGCTCCTCGTCGTCGATCTCGACCACCTCGGCGACGAGCTCGGCGTACGCGTGACCGAGGTGGAGGCCAGCCTGTTCGGGGCGATCGAGGACCCGGAGTGGTCGCCCGACGGGTCGTGGCTGGCCTACGCCTGCCCGATCTCCGCGCAGGCCATGGCGATCAAGCTGTTCCATGTCGAGACCGGCGAGACGTTCATGGCGACGCTGCCGCTGCTGGTGGACCACCGGCCGTCGTTCGATCCGGGAGGCCGCTACCTCTACTTCATCGGGCAGCGGGCGTTCACCCCCGTCTACGACGAGCTCCAGTTCGACCTCGGCTTCCCGCTCGGCACGCGGCCGTACGCGATCGCGCTGCGGTCGGACGTGCGGTCGCCGTTCGTGCCCGAGCCCCGTCCGCTCTCCGAGACCACGGCCACTCCCGCCGAAGACACGGGCCGGGCTCCGGAGGAAGCGGGCGGCGAGGCAGCCGAGGAGGCCCCGGCGCCGCTGGTCATCGAGACCTCGGGCCTCACCGACCGGATCATCTCCTTCCCCCTGCCGGAAGGCCGGTACGGCCGGGTCGCGGGGCTTGAGGGCAAGGTCGTCTACACGACGTACCCCACGCTCGGCGGGCCCGCCACCCTGCGCTGCTACGACTTCGCCAAGCAGAAGGCCGAGGTCCTCGTGAGCGGCCTGACCGACTTCGAGCTCGGCCGCGACCACAGCACGCTGCTCTACCGCGCGGGCGACCGGCTGCGGGTCCTCAAGGCGGGCGAGGAGCCGCCGGACGACGACACGCCGAGCCGTACCAGCGGGTGGATCGACCTGAACCGGGTGAAGGTCTCGGTGGCCCCGGCCGCGGAGTGGCGGCAGATGTTCCGCGAGGCGTGGCGGCTGCAGCGCGAGCACTTCTGGGACGAGGACATGGCCGGCATCGACTGGGACGCCGTCTATGACCGCTACCTCCCCCTGGTCGACCGGGTGACCACGCGGGGCGAGTTCTCGGACCTGCTGTGGGAGCTGCTCGGCGAGCTCGGCACCTCGCACGCGTACGAGACGGGCGGCGAGTACCGCGAGCGGCCGCACTACTGGCAGGGGAAGCTCGGCGTCGACTGGTCCTACCGCGACGGGCGCTACATCATCGCCCGGATCGTCTCCGGCGACCGCTGGGACCCCGATGCGACCTCACCGCTCACCCGGCCCGGGGTGAACGTACGGCCCGGCGACGCGGTCATCGCGATCAACGGGCAGCCGCTCGGCGTCCACACCACGCCGAACCAGCTCCTCGTCAACCTCGCCGACGAGGAGGTGGAGCTGACCGTCGAGCGCGACGGCGAGACCCGGGCGGTGGTCGTGCGGGCGCTCGCCGACGAGACGCCCGGCCGGTACCGCGACTGGGTGACCGCCAACCGGCACCTGGTCCATGAGCGGACCCGGGGCAGGATCGGCTACATCCACATCCCGGACATGGGACCGCACGGCTTCGCCGAGTTCCACCGGGGATTCCTCGCCGAGTACGACCGCGAGGGCCTGATCGTCGACGTCCGCTTCAACGGCGGCGGCAACGTGTCCGCCCTCCTGCTGCAGAAGCTCTCGCGCCGGCGGCTCGGGTACGACTTCCCACGCTGGGGCGTGCCCGAGCCGTACCCGCCGGAGTCGCCGCGTGGGCCGCTGGTCGCGGTGACGAACGAGTGGGCGGGATCGGACGGCGACATCTTCTGCCACACGTTCAAGCTGCTCAAGCTCGGGACACTGGTCGGCAAGCGGACCTGGGGCGGGGTCGTCGGCATCTGGCCCCGGCACCACCTGGCCGACGGCACGGTGACCACGCAGCCGGAGTTCTCCTTCGCGTTCGACGACGTCGGCTGGCGCATCGAGAACTACGGCACCGACCCGGACATCGAGGTGGACATCACGCCCCGGGAGTACGCGCTGGGCGTGGACAGCCAGCTCGACATGGCCATCGACGTGGCGCTGGAGCGCCTCGGCGTCTCGCCGCCGCACACCGCGAACCCGGCGGACCGGCCCCGCCCGACCACACCGACGCTGCCGCCCCGCGCATGACATTTGTCCCGGAAAAGCGGGGATCGGCGACAGGCATGCGGCGGTGGGTGATCTGGCAGAGTAATGGGCGTGCAAACCCCCACCACCCTCCGTCCGCCGCTGCACCGCGTGAGCCGTACCGCGATCTGGTACTGGACCGTGCGGGCGTGCATGGGTTGGCTGGTGCTCATCGGCGCGCAGGTCGCCTGGATGGTGGCCGACGGCGGTGACCACCGCACCCTGCGGCTCTCGACGCTCGGCGTCACCGCGGTCCTGGCCGCCGCGCACCTGATCGTCATGCCCCAGTGGCGATACCGCGTGCACCGCTGGGAGACCACGCCGGAAGCCGTGTACACCTTGTCGGGGTGGTTCAAGCAGGAGTGGCGGATCGCCCCGGTCTCGCGCATCCAGACCGTGGACAGCGAGCGCGGCCCCCTGGAGCAGCTCTTCAAGCTGGCCAACGTCACGGTGACCACCGCCTCCGCGGCCGGCCCGCTCAAGATCAGCGGCCTGGACCGCGAAACCGCCGACCGCATCGTCCACGAGCTGACCGCGAGCGCGCAGGCCACCACCGGTGACGCCACGTGAACGGCGACGGCGGCGAGGAGTGGCGGCGGCTCAACCCGCGGATGCTGGTCGTCCACCCGTTCCATGTGGCGGTACGCGCCGTGCCCGCGCTGCTCGGACTGTTCGTGGCCGGGTCGCGCAACGGCGTCTCAGGTCATGTGTGGAGCTTCGGCGGCCTGGGGCTGATGATCGTGCTCGGCGTGCTCCAGTGGTTCACCACGACGTTCCGGATCACGGACGAGCACGTGCAGGTGCGCAAGGGACTCTTCCGCAGGCAGGTGGTGACGGTCCCCCGCGACCGGGTGCGCACCGTGGACGTCACCTCGCACATCCTCCATCGCGTGCTCGGGCTGGCGCGGGTCGAGATCGGCACCGGCCGCTCGGACCAGAAGGGCGGCGGAGCGGTGAAGCTCGACGCGCTCGGCACCGCCGAGGCCGCCCACCTGCGCGAGGAACTGCTGCACCGCCGGCCCGCGTCTGCGGCGCGGACCGGCGAGGCGCTGACGGCCGCCCCCGCGGCGACCTCCGTCGGCGTGGCGACCGGCCCGGCCGACGGCGATCCGGCGGCGGGCCCCGGCACGGGAACCGGCGCCGGCCAGGCCGCGTGGGTGGAGACCACGGGCGCGGGGCAGGCGGTCGCGAGCACGGGACATGTGGGAGCCGGGACCGCTCCGCGCGGGGACTCCGCGCCGGTCACCTGGGATGCCGGGCAGGAGGAGACCGAGCTGGCCCGGCTGCGGCCGCACTGGATCAGGTACGCCCCGTTCACGCTCTCGGGCGTCGTCGCGATCGGCGTCGTCGCCGGATTCCTGTCCCGGCTGGCCAACGAGGGCGGCGTGGACCTGCGGCAGATCGGCGCGCTGCGCGACGGCTGGGAGTGGTTCACCGACATCCCCGTGTGGACCGCGATCGCGGCGTCCGTCGTCGCCCTGATCGTCTTCGTGGCGGTCGCCTCCACGCTGGGGTACGTCATGTCGTTCTGGGGGTTCCGGCTGACCCGGCACTCCGGAGGCACACTGCACGTCGCGCGGGGGCTCGTCACGACCCGGGCGACCACGATCGAGGAGCGGCGGCTGCGCGGCGTGGAGGTCAGCGAGCCGCTGCTGCTGCGGGCCGTACGCGGGGCCCGGCTGATCGCGGTGACCACCGGCCTGCGGGTCGGACGCGGCGCGCAGCGCGGCGGCTCGATGCTCCTGCCGCCCGCGCCGGTCGCCGAGGCCGAGCGGCTCGCCGAGGTCATCCTCGCTCCCGTTCCGTCCGGCGCCTCTCCACGCGAAACGTCGCCAGGCGAGGCGTCGCCGATCACGGTCCCTCTCGTCCCGCACGGTCCCGCGGCGCTGCGCCGCCGCTTCACCCGCGCGCTCGGCGTGAACGCCCTGGCCGTGCTGGCGCTCCTGGCGCTGTGGGAGTGGGCGGGCTGGCCGGCCTGGACCTGGATCGCCGCCCTGGCGTGCCTCCCGTTCGCGGCGCTGCTCGCGGCCGACCGCTACCGGAACCTGGGGCACGCCATGACCCCCGAATACCTGGTCACCCGCTGGGGATCGCTGGTCCGCAGGCGGGTCGCCCTGGAACGCGACGGGATCATCGGCTGGAACGTCACCCGGTCGTTCTTCCAGCGCCGGGCGGGACTGGCCACGCTCACGGCGACCACGGCGGCCGGCAGGCAGGGCTACGGTGTCTCGGACGTGACGATGAGCGAGGCGATCGACCTCGCGACGGCGGGCATCCCCGGCCTGCTCGACCCGTTCCTCGTCGTCCCGGAGAAGCACACCCCCTGACCTGGACAAACCCGCCTGACCTGGACAAACCCGCGCAAGGAGATCCGATGAAGCGCTTCACGAGGGCGGTCGTGTCCCTGGCCGTCCCGCTGGCGGCCGTGCAGCTCGTCGCGGGCGCGACGGTGCCCGCCGCGGCTGCGGCGCCGCAGCCTGTGCGGGTGCCGTCCGGGGTGACGGCGGGCTACGTCGTCTTCGACCGGCAGGCGGGCAAGGTGATCGCGAATCACCGGGTCCATCACCGGTTCAGGTCCGCCTCGGTGGTCAAGGTGCTCATCGCGATCGACTACCTCGAACGGCGGAAGGGCGCGATCCCGGCCTCCGACGCGGCGCTGCTCGCCACCATGCTGCGCGGCAGCGACGACGACGCCGCGACCGCGCTGTGGCGGCGCGGCGGCCAGGGCAAGATCGTGCAGCGCATGGCCCAGAAGATCGGCCTGACCGACACCGCGCCGCCACCGGCGGCCAAGCCGGGATTCTGGGGATACACCGCGATCAGCGCCCTCGACATCGCCCGGGTCTACCGATACCTGCTCGACACGGCGGAGCCGCGCGTACGCGACGTCGTGATGGGCCACCTACGCCAGGCGCAACAGTGCGCGAAGGACGGTTTTGACCAGTATTTCGGCATCCCGCGCGGTGTTCCCCGCCCGTGGGCGGTCAAGCAGGGCTGGTCGGGGTACGGCTCCGTGCCGCCGGTCAAGTGCGTACGTCCCACGAGCCCCTCGACCGGCATGGCGCCGCGGGTAGCGGCGGGCCCGACCGCGACCGGGGCAAGCCTGGCCCGGGTGAGCGTCGCCGATCTCACCGCCGTCACGACCGGCACAGCGGGTCGCGCCTCGGACCTCACCGTGGGCCGTTCAGCAGGTCTCACAGCGGGTCTCGCGTCGGGGCTCACCGTGGGTCGTGCAGAAGGTCCCACCGCGGGTCGCGTGGCAGGTCTCACGACAGGACGTGCGGCGGGTCTGCGGCGGGCCAATCCGGTGGACTTCAGCCGTCCCGTGCTCCACACGACCGGCGTGATCGGCGACCGGTTCATCATGGTGGTGCTGACCACCCAACCGGCCGGCGCGTCCTTCGGCTCGTCGGCGACCCGGCTGACCGCCCTCGCCCGGGACCTCTACCGCAGCGTGCGCTGAGGACCGCCGTTATCCACAGGCTCGACCGGCGCTGTGCCGTACGGGCCGGGGATGCGGCACCCTTGTCCGGTGGGAAACGACGAGGCGACGGGGAGCAGGCTGGCCGGGCGCGTGGCCCGGGCGGCGCATGAGGCGCTGACCCTGCGGGGGCACGTGACGGCGATCGACGTGATCACGGGCCTGCGCTGGTCCTATATGAGAGACGTCGAGACCTGGCGGCAGGGGCGGGCCGACAGCCTTGAGCGGGTGACCGCGGTGAACGCGGCGAAGATGGCCGACGCCGTGACGCTCCTCCGCGAGTGGGCGCTGGCGCGCGGGCTGGTCCAGGGTGAGTCCGCGTACGTGTCGGGGGGCCGGGACCGGCGCCCGCTGCGCTTCACCATCGAGGGCGGCGAGGAGCTGGAGCGCGCGTTCCGGGTCCACTGGTTCTCTCCGGAGCTGAGCGAGGCCCGGCGCAAGCGGCTCGCCGAACGGGAGGCACAGCCGCCGGACCTGACGGTCGTCGTTCCCCTCGAACCGTGGACGTGCGCGGGCTGCGGGGACACCGGGCCGCACCACATCATGGAAGACGACCGGCCACACTGCCTGACCTGCGCGGACATGGACCATCTCGTCTTCCTTCCCGCCGGAAACGCGGCGCTGAGCCGCCGGGCCAAGAAGGAGAGCGTGCTGTCGGCGGTGGTCGTCCGGTTCAACCGCCGCAGGAAGCGGTTCGAACGGCAGGGCATCCTCGTCGAAGAGGAGGCGCTGGCCCGCGCCGAGGAGCAGTGCCTCGCCGACGAGGAGGTACGGCTCCGCCGCCGCGAGCGAGACCGGCTGCGGCGCGAAGCGGGGGACGTCGAGTTCCAGGCCGAGCTCGCCGCCGAGATCCGGCGGCTGTTCCCCGGATGCCCACCGGAGCGCGCCGAGGCGATCGCCCTGCACGCGGGGCTGCGCGGCAGCGGACGTGTAGGCCGTACGGCCGCGGCCCGCGTGCTCGACGAGCAGGCCGTCACCCTGGCCGTCGTCGCCTCGGTACGCCATCTGGACACCGACTACGACCGCCTGCTGATGGCCGGGGTTCCCCGGAAGGACGCGCGCGACCGCATCCGCGACCGCATCGACGAGGTGCTCACCGCGTGGCGCGCCTGAGATCGACGAAGGCCGCCCATGACGCCCCAACCACTACACAGGAGCAAGCACAGGGGCAATCGGCGAGACTCACCACGGACATGACGCACGGCCGCTACCCACAGGCCGTCACGACCGCGCTGTCATGTCACATACGCGGTCACCGGCCAGGGGACGAGGCGGTCACGCCAACGGCGGCCAGGCCGGGCCGATCCTCAGGCGGGCGGGGCGCCATGAACAAGCCGCTCGCGAGGCGGCCGGGGTGGCTCACCTCTCTTGGGGGGCGGTCGTGCGGTCGATCGCCCGCTCGACGCCGCCCACGCGGTCGGCGAGGAGGCCGATGGCGCCGACAGCCCGGACCATCGGGTCGTCCTCGTCGCCGCCGAGCGCACGGGCGCGGAGATATCCGGCCTTGACCTCGGCCCAGCGCCGTCGCTGCTCGTCGCTCATCCTGCCGCGCAGCTCGGCCAGCTTGAGCAGGTTGGCCTCGGCCTCGGACGTCAGCGTCTGCGCCTCACCCGCGTAATGGTCGTCGATCAGCGCCTCGACCTCGGCGTCGTTCATCACGGGGACGATCCGCTCCGCGAGCTTGTTCATGTTCCGGTACGACCCCTGGAGCCGGAAGGGCGGTTCGGTCCGCGAGGCGTCCGCCTGCGCCGCCGACGCGATGTACGCCTGGTTGACGGCGAGCACCACTCGCTGGATCCGGGTCAGCTTGCTCAGGACCGCCGTGATCTGGTCGAGGTCGACCTTCTGGTACGGATGGGCGAGCTGGTCGGCCCGCACGTCCGCGTCGCCGCGGGCCAGCCGTACGAGAAGCTCGACGTCCGCGGGGTCGCGGGTGGACAGCGGCGCGAGGACGGGGTTGGAGGTGAGCGCGTTCTCGATGTAGCTCAGCGCGAACTGATCCTCCTTGCCCGAGAGCACGTCGCCGAGGTTCCACACGTCGGCCCGGTTGGCCAGCATGTCCGGGACGCGGAACAGCTGCCCCGACTCCGTATACGGGTTGCCGGCCATGCAGACGGCGAAGCGCTTGCCGCGCAGGTCGTACGTCCGGGTGCCGCCGTTCCAGACGCCCTCCATCCGGCGCTGGGCGTCGCAGAGCGAGATGAACTTCTGCAGCAGCTCCGGCGAGGTGTGCTGGATGTCGTCGAGGTAGAGCAGCGCGTTGTTCCCGGACTCCAGCGCGAACGACACCTTCTCGATCTCCTGCCGGGCGGTGGCGTTCGGCGCGTCCGCCGGGTCGAGCGAGGTGACGGCGTGCCCCAAGGCCGGGCCGTTGATCTTGACGAACATCAGCCCGAGCCGGCTCGCGACATACTCCATCAGCGTGGTCTTGCCGTACCCGGGCGGCGAGATGAGCAGCAGCAGGCCCATCTGGTCGGTGCGCCGTTCCTCCCCCGCCGCGCCGAGCTGCTTGGCCAGGTTGTCGCCGACCAGCGGCAGATAGACCTGGTCGAGGAGCCGGTTGCGCACGAACGCGCTCATCACCTTGGGCCGGTACTCGTCCAGCCGCAGCCGGGCCCGCTCCCGATCGAGCAGTTCGCCGCGCCGCTTCTGGTACGCCCGGTAGGCGGGCACCCGTTCGGTCCGGAACCGCCGGGTCCGCGCCAGGACCTCGTCGAGGCGCAGCGTCAGGGTCTGTCCGTTCAGCCGGGGGTGCGCCCCGAGCAGCCCCTCCACGGTGACCGTGAGCGACACCGACGGCTCGCGTCGCGGCAGATCGCAGAGCAGGACGGCGACGGCCTCGGCGAGATCCCCGGCGCGTACGTCCGCCGCGGTGCACGTCCAGCCGCCTTCGCGCCGTACGGTTCCCGGCCGGAGAGGCGGCGCGAGGTCGGGGGACGTGCCGAGGAACGCGGTCAGCCACGCCGTGACGAGCTGGTGCCTGGCGGCCAGGTCGTCGCCGAGGGCCCGGAGCTCGGCGTCGAACTGCGAGGCCGCCGCGCCGAGCGTCTCGCGGAACCGCTCGACCAGCCGCCGGGCGAGCGTGCCGGTCGTGAAGAGCGGCCCCACACCGCTCCGGTCTCCGGCGTCGCGTGCGCTCTCAACCCCGCCCCCGGCATCGCGCGCGTGCTCACCCCGGCCCCCGGTGCCGCTCTCGCGGCCGGGACCGCCCGTGGCGGCATCCTCCGACTCATCGTCCCCTGTCCCCGGCGCGTCCGCTCCCGAGGCGGCGAGCTCGTCGAACAGGTAGTCCCCGGCCGGCTCGGCGTCGTCCAGGCGCAGACCCCGGTCGCGCAGGAAGGCGGCGACCGCCGACGCGAGTTCCGCGCGCAGCTCCCCGATCGCACCGCCGACCCCGTCATCACGTACGGCGACATCGCCGTCGGCCGGCGTGCCGGCCGTTTGCGCACCGTGTCTGAACAGGGAACGCGCCCTGGCCAGCGACCTGGCCCTGGTGGTCCACGCCTCGCGCTGGGCCTCACCCGCGCCGAAGGTCCAGAAGAGCTGGGCGGCGGCCCGGGCGGACGGCGAGAAGCGCAGCAGCCCGGCGCGCGCGTACACCGGGAGCAGCGCGCCGAGGATCGCGGCGGCGTCGTGGTCGTGGACGCCGCGCTCGTACCCTTCGTCGTACCGCGTCTCGGCCAGGCGGCGGACGAGGTCCGGCAGCCCGCCTCCGGCGAGGGCGGCGTGCAACTCGTCGAGCGTCAGACCGCCGCCGGAGGCCGACTCGGCCAGGTCGAGGATCGACGCGGCCAGGTGCTCGGCGCGGTACACCTCGGGCGACTCGGAGACGAGCACCTGGTCCCAGAACGCCCTGGTGCTGTGGAACGCCTCGTCGTCCACCGGCGACCGGTAGTCGGTACCCGTGATCGCGAACGCCATCCGCCCGTCCATCGGGACCATGGTGAGGTCGATGGGCTGGGTGTTGACCGAGAACAGATGGCGGCCGAGCCGGATCGTCTCGCCGCCGTCGGCGTACAGGTCGAGCCGGTCGCGCAGCGCCCGCCCCGCGTCCAGGCGGGCCGCCTTGACCCGCCCGTCGAGCTCGTCGGCGCGTACCTGGTCTCCGAGGGAGCGCAGCTCGTCGGCGACCGCGCGGAGCTTGGCCACCATCGGGTCGGAGGCGAAGTACGTGTTCACCTCGTCGATCGAGCCGAGGCTCCCCGCGCGCCTGCGGACGCTCTCCAGAATGCGGCCGGCGGAGGCGACCAGCCGTTCCGCGCGGCGGGCTCGTGCGTCCAGCAACGTCTGCCGCCGCGAGGAGAACGCCTCGTAGACGTCCCCACGCCTGGCCTCCAGCTTGGCCACGAAGTCGTCGAAATCCCCGAACCGGGACTCCAGGTCCTCCAGCCGGAGCAGCAGCCTCCCCATCTGCTCGTCGCAGCTCTCCGGTGTGTCGGCGAGCGCGAGCGCGGCGCTGACGGCCTGGCCGAGGAGGGCGAACTCGGCGGCGAACTCGGCTCTCTGCTCGCCCGCGAGCAGCTCGCGGCGTCGCGCGGCGAGCGTCGCCCGCGCCTGGTTGATCCCCGCGAGCACCTCGGCGACGCGTTCGAGGATGCCGGTGCGTACGGTCGCGTCCGCGATGTCCAGCCCGCCCACGACCTCGGTCAGGACCTCAAGCCCCTCGGTCTGCGCGGCCAGGCGCTCGGCCACGGGACCCGACTCCGCCACGGTCCCGATCGCCTGCGCCTCGGCGGTGAGCCGGTCCACCTCCGCGTGATATCCGGTGAACGCGTCCGCGCCTTGGAGGAACTCGACCGCCCTCCGAGCGGCCTCCGCGATCTCGGCGTCGAACCCGCCCGCCAGCGCGTCCAGCCGCTCGACGTCGACGTAGCGGACCTCCCGCAGGGTCGCGAGCCGGCCCTGGGCGCGGCGCAGCTCGGCCAGCCGCGCCACCCATTCGCCCGCCGACGTCGGCGCCTCTCCACGCACCTGACGTACGAGAAGGGCGATCTGCTCGGCGGCCTCGTCCAGGGCGGCCGTGGCCTGCGCGGTGAGCGACTCGACCCGCTCGAACTCGTCGAGCACCTGCTCGGCGGTCGCCCGCACCGCTCCGACGGCGGAGCGCAGGTCGTGCTCGTCCAGCCAGTGGTACTGGTCGGCGATCCGGACGCACGCCGCGATGAGCCCCTCGAACACCGGAACGGACGGCTCCATCGCGTCGGCCAACCGCACGACGGAGAGGCAGTCGGAGATCCCGCGCACCAGGTCGGCGTTGCCGATCCGCTCCAGCGGCCCCGTGCCCACCGGCCGGGCCGCGTCGAACACGTCCGAGACGTACGGCGTCTGCCAGATCTGCATCAGGTGGACCCGGGTCGGCTCCGCGCGTACGGTCCGGCCCTGCTCGCCCGCGACCGGCGCGGGCATCCGGAAGTACACGAGCGTGCCGTCCTCGAAGAGCGAGTACCCGTTACACGTGATCGGGTTGCTCACCTCCTTGCGGATCACGTTGTACGGCAGGAGCAGCGACCGCCCCTCCGCCCGCGCGTGGAACACGTACAGCACGTCCTCGCCGTTGGGCGAACGGATGACGCGCTCGAACTCCAGCTCGGCGACGTCGAGATCGAAGGTCTTCACGACGCCGGTGGTGAGGTGGTATCCGCCGGGGAAGATGATCCCCTGGTCCTCGGGGAGCCGCTGGCAGGCCTGCCCGATGCCGTCGAGGCGTTCGACCTTCCTGGTCCTGGTGTTGAACACCAGGTGGCGCCACTCCTTCTCGTTGTACGGCCGCACCCGCAGCAGGATCAGCGGCCCGACCCTGGCGTAGTGGATGTCGGCGTCGGCGAGACTCTGCAGCGGCTCCACGACCGGTTCCCGGTAGATGCCCTCACCGGTCTCCGTGTTGTTCTCGATCTTGATCGTGAGGTCGCCGCCGACGGTCTCGACGAACACCTCGTCCTCGATCGAGATGTGCGGGTGGCGGCCGAGGACGTGGTCGTCCCGAGTGGTCTCGATCCACTCGAAGTCGTGCGACGGCGGGAAGACGTGGTCGCGTTCGCCCCGATTGTCCATATAGCTGACCGTGCCGTCGGTCCCGACGCTCCACCGCAGGACCCGGATGTCCTGCGGCCCGGTCTGGAACACGGCCAGCAGCCGCCCCTCCAGCCGCCGGAGCTGCAACAGCCTGGTCTCGCTGTAGTAGCGGTACAGCTCGGCGAAGTCCCGTTCGAACCCCGGGTCGTCGAACAGCCCCGGCACCTCGTCGAACCGGAACGCGTCCCCGTCCCGGGTGAACCGGTGGAACGAGAAGACGTCGCGGACGGTGGTCCCCGACTTCAGCCCGATGAACACGTTGTAGCCGAACAGCATGACCTCGCCGAGCGAGACGACGTCGCGGGGCACGCAGTTGTTCTCGGTGCGGACGCGAGCGGTGCCGAGCAGGCGGAAATCCGCTCCGCCGAAGACCTGCAGGCGCCGTGCGTTCAGCTCCTCGGTCCGGCGCAGCAGCTCCTTCGCCTGCGCGGCCAGCCTGTCCCGCAGCACCTCGTACGTGCTGGAGTCCAGCTCGACGGGTGCGGCCGACGGCCCGGTCCCGGCTTCCGCCGGTGCGCCGCCTGCGTTCACGGTTGTGTTCGTCGGTGTGTTCGTCGGTGTGTTCGTCGTTGTGTTCGTCGGCGTACTCATGGGCGTGCTCATCGTGTGCTCATCGGCCCTGTCGTGGGCGCGTCACGTGGTCCTCGGTGCCGTGTCGCACGATCAGTGCTTCACCGAGTTGGCCGGCGCCGAGTCGGCCTCCACGGCCGCGACGACCTCCGCCGTACCCGCCGCTGTGGCGACCGCCGAGAGCGGCCGCTCGGCGATGCCGAGGCTACGGGCGGTGCTCAGCAGGTCCTGGAGCTTGCCCGCGTCCGGACCGCCCGCGTCGATCAGCTTCAGCAGCGCGGCCGACAGCGTGAGGTTCCGTACGTCGGCGGTGTCCACCGAGCCGACGAGGCGCAGCAGGTCCGCGGGCAGGCTCGCCGTCCCGTCCAGGTACGGCCCGGCCAGCGCCCGCGTCACGGCGGAGTTCTCGACGAAGCCGTCCACGCTCCTGCCGAACGTGATGGAGTTCATCAGCCGATCGAAGAAGACGGTGTCGCCGCCCACGATGTCGATGTCGGCCTTCTCCAGACCCGCGGCGAGCACGGTCGCCTGGGCGTCCGCGATCTCCCGCTGGACGTCGATGTCCTTGAGGCGGATCTCCTTCTCGGCCTCCAGCCGCAACCGGTACTCCTCGTGGCTCCGGCTCGCCTCGTCGAGCGCCGCCATGGCCACGGCCTTCTCCTTGAGGCCCTCCGCCTCCGCCTTCAGCTTCTCGCCCACGGCGGCGGCAGCGGCGAGGGCCTTCGCCTGCTCGCCCTCGGCCTCCGCCTTGAGCCTCTCGCCGACGGCGAGCGCCGCGGCCAGGCCCTTCTCCCGCTCCACGGCGGCCTCCGCGCGCCCGACCTTCTCGATCGCCTCGGCGTCCCGTTCGCGTACCTGCACCTCGGCGAGCCCGGCGGCCGCCGCCTCGGCCCGCAGCCCTTCCGCGAGGCGGATCTTGGCCTGGCTGTCGAGCTCGGCCGCCTGCTGCCGCGCCTCGGCCAGCACGAGTTCCTCGCGCGCCTTGAACGCGGCGGCCTGCTCCGCGGCCTCGGCCGCCTTGATGTCCTTGACCAGGTTCTCCTGTGCCTCGGCCTCCGCCTGGATCACCAGCGCCTGACGGACCCGCTCGGCCTCCTCCACGACGCGCAGGCGCTTGATGCTCTCCTCCTGCTCGGCGACCGTCTTCTCCACGGCGATCCGCTCGCGGGTCACCTCGGCGATGGCACGCCGTTCGACTTCGAGCTCCTTGTCCTTGGCGATGCGCGACAGCTCGGTCTCCCGCTCGCGGGAGATCACCTCCAGCAGGCGATCCTTCTCGATCCGCTCGCTCTCGATGGCGATGACCCGCTCGCGGTTCTTCTCCGCGACCTGGATCTCCCGCTCGCGGTTCTGGCGCTGGATGCCGAGCTGCTCCTCCGTACGGATGTTGGCCGTCTCGGACTTGAGCAGTTCCTCCGCCTGCACCCGGGCCGTCTCGGCCTCTTCCCGCGCCCGTACGGTGTCGATCTCGCGCCGCTGCTTGGCCTCGGCGTCGGCCTGCCGCCGCTCCAGTTCGAGGATGGCCTCCCGTGCGTCGACGTTCTGGCGGGTGATCTCCTTCTCCTCGTTGCGCTGGTACTCGTTGGTGCGCACGTGCTCGATCGCCGTCAGCTCGGTGATCTTCCGGATGCCCTGCGCGTCGAGGATGTTCGCCGGGTCGAGCTGGGCGAGCGGGGTCTGCTCCAGGAAGTCGATCGCGGCGTCCTCCAGGCTGTAGCCGTTCAGGTCGGTTCCGATCACCCTGATGATCTGGTCCCGGAATTCGTCGCGCTTGGTATAGAGATCGACGAAATCGAGCTGCTTTCCGACCGTCTTGAGCGCCTCGGAGAACTTGGCGTTGAACAACTCCTGCAGAGTCGCCTCATCGCTCGCGCGTACCGTGCCGATCGCCTGCGCGACCTTGATCACGTCTTCGACCGTCTTGTTGACCCGTACGAAGAACGTGATCCGGATGTCGGCCCGGATATTGTCGCGACAGATCAGCCCTTCATGTCCGGTACGCGTGATCTCAATCGTCTTCACGGAGATGTCCATCACCTCCGCCTTGTGGAGAACGGGAAGCACGACGGCGCCCGTGAAGGTGACGTCGACCCGCCGCATCTTGGAGACGATCAGCGCCATACCCTGTTCGACCTTGCGATAGAGACGGCTCACGACGACGACCGCGCTGATGACGACGAGGAGGAGAACGGCGAGAAGCACACCCGTCCCGGTGCTGATCACATCCATCGGAGATACCCCTGCTATTGAAGGTCGTAGGGCATGACCCAGAAGAACTCGCCCTCCGGGTCGTAATCGAAGATCAGAGCGGAGCTGCCGGCACGTAGATCGTCGTCTCCGGCCTGGCGCACCTGAACAAGGGCCGAGGAGCCGTCATCGGCCGTGACCTCGGCCTGGCCGAAGTCGTGCCCGACCCGTCCCGTACGGATGACGCACATACGGCCGACGAAGTCGACCCGGGACGGCGAAGCAACCGCGGGGAACAGGGCGCGGCTCGCCCGCGCGACCAGGCGGGCGCAGAGCCATCCGGCCAGCAGCGCGACCACGAGCACCGCCCACCGAGCGGGATGCCCCTCGACCAGCACCACGCCGACCAGGCTGACGAACCAGGCGACCACGACCAGGAGCGACAGCGCCACGGCTCCCGGCACTCCCCGCAGGCCGAGACCGGCGAGGAAATCATCGGGGAGATCCATCCCGAGTCCGCCGAGCAGCACGAGCGCCCAATAGACGATGACGACCATCAGCATGAAGCTGAACAGCACCGCCGGGAACTCCAGCACCGCATCGACGAACCCCGCCATTGACTCCCACCGTTATCCCGGCCCCCAGAGACAACCGCAATTATGGCGTAAAGTCGCAATAAAAGTCAGCATGAATTCAACACGAATAATGGGCACTTTTGGAGAGTTCGCGTCGTTGATACATAGGGTCCGCGCCCGAAGTACCCGCGCCCGAAGTACCCGCGCCCATAGGTCCGCCCACAGTGCCCCCCAGCGTCCACGCTCACAGGCCGCCCCCACAGTGCCCCCAAGGTCCATGTCTACAGGCTCCGCTCCCGAAGGGCCTGCGCCGATAAGGTCCGGCGCCCCGCGCCTCCTCGCCCTCCTTCACCCCGAGCTCGTCAGCGAGCCTCGCTGCCCCACGTCACCCCCACACCCTCCACGCGCCCTTCTGCGGCCCCCTGCCTTCAACCCCCGCCCTGACCGTTCTGCGCCTGACCCCTCCGGCTGCCTCTTCGCCTGGCCCCGGCCCCTTTAACTCCTCACTTTCCAGCCGAGCCCTCAGCTCGCCGCCTCTCCCCCACCTCCTCGCCCCGGCGAGGAGGTGTCTGTCGCCGTCCGCGCCCCCCGCCGGGCCGTGCGGGCGGAATGGCCGGCGTCTGCGCCGCAGGACCGCGGCGTGCGGCCTCTCCTCTTCCTGCACACGCGGCCGTCGGCCCCCCGAGCGCCCGCCACCGGAAGACTTCTGCGAGATGGGCGACAAAAACTACAGGGATCCCGAATCCTCAGATTTCCGGCATTACGGTCACGCCAAAACAGTCCAGAGCGGCGCCGATTCATCGGAGCCCTCCAATGGGTCCACGCCGGCCGGCGAAGCCGACTGCAAACAAATAGCAGAGCAAAAGAGACAAATAGCCCGATATCATGATCGAACCCCTGTGGATAACTCGCCACCTTCTTGACTCAAGATGCAATAATTCGTGCAAGAGTTCGGATAGCCAGTCGAGGGGGTGAACGTGAACCGAACATTCGGGTCATTCGAGTTCTCGACCGAAAAGCCGTCACACCGCACACCTGAGGGGCCGTGTGACGACCAGTGGTGGGCCCACGTGGCCACACTGAGTGCCGCTCACGCCGCCCGCGCCACACACGCCACACGCGGCACCTCGGCGCTCGCTCTCGATGACGCCCTCGACAACCTCTCCGCTCGCGTCCCCGGCGGCGCCGTCCCTGGTGTCTCCGGCATCGCCAACGGCTTCCCTGAGGCACCCGCCAGTGCCACGGATGGCGCAGCCAGAACGACACTGCGCGCAGCCGACGACGTCGGCATTCCAGGCGGCGTCAGCCACTGCGAGGACTCGGATGAGGACACGGCCTGCACAGCTGATTCCCGAGACGATCTCCGTAGCCATGCCCGCAGCGCCGCCGAACGCGGCATCCCGACCGATGGTGATACGACAGCGGGGCACCGGGCGTCATGGCCGTTCGTGACCTCGATCCGGGAGTCCGCCTCCGCGCTCGCGACGATGATGCCCCCGGAGTCGGCGGCGGTGTGCCTCGCCGAGGCCCAGGACCTTCTCTTCGCGCGCGACCGGCTGACCTCCGCCATCGCAGCGCGCGTACGGCGAGTGCATGCGGCGGGCGAGGCCAAGGCGTTCGGCCACGCCTCGACCAAGACATGGCTGCGAGGCGCGGCGGGCATGACGACCGCCGGCGCCGGGCGGCTCGTTGGGCTGGCCGCGGAGCTCGACAGGCTGCCGACGGTACGTGATCGGTTCGCCCAGGGGAGCCTCTCTGAGGGGCAGGTCACCGCGATCTGCGCCGCCACAGGCCGCTTGACCGACGCACAGGCGGCACTGGCCGAGCCGATCTTGGTCACGCTGGCTGACCAGGCGACGCCCGCCGAAGTGGCACGGGCCGGTCGCTATCTGCACGAGGTGCTCAACCCCGACAGTGCGGAAGATGAGGCGGATGCCGACTATCAGCAGCGGTTTCTGCTGGTACGGGAGAGCTCGTCCGGCGGACTGGAGGGTGAGTTCCGCCTTCCGCGAGAGGCAGGCGCCCGGCTGCGGGCACTGCTGGACGTCTATGCCAAGCCCAAGGCCGAGGGCGACGACCGGCCGCTACGGGTGCGCAACGCGGACGCTCTGATCGCCATCCTGGAGCAGCAGGTCACCACCGAACTCCTCGTGCTGGTGAACACCGCGTCCCTGCCCGACGACCCCCAGCGAACGGAGGGGGACGACGGCCCCCAACCAACCGAGGAGTGCGACGCCCCTCAGCCGCCTGAGGAGTGCGACGGCCTCCAACGAACGGGGTGCCCCCAGCCAACCGAGGAGTCCGACGCTCCCCAGCCAACCGACGAATACGAAACCCCCAACGAACCGCGCGCCCCCAGCCAACCGAGAAATGCGACCACCCCCAGCCAACCGAGGGCTACGACGGCCCTCAGCCCCCCAAGGAGTGCGGCGGTTCCCAGCCAGCGGAGGGAGTCGGTGCCCCCCCCTGCCGATCACGGCCCTGCCACCACGTCTTTTGCTGCTGCTACTACCGCCGCCTCCCTCACCACTATTTCGCCCACGGCCGCTTCTCCCACCACCGGTTCCTCCGCGCCCGCTCCCCCTGCCACCGCTCCCCCAGCAACCACTTCGCCTGCCGCTTTCTCACCAAGCACTGCAGGGCCCACGACCGACAGCGCCGACCATTCCGACCGTGGCGACCATGGCGATTCACCGTCAGGAGTTGCCGCATCCGGCGGTCTGCAATCCATCGCAGCAGGCTCCGGCCATCGTCCAACCAAGGATTCGGCGATCCCGTCACCGCCCCAGACACCACCGGGCACGGCATCCCCGGGTACGGCATCCCGAGGTACAGCATCAGCGGGTACAGCATCAGCGGGTACAGCATCAGCGGCGTACGCACAGTCGAGAAAGCCCGCCCCGACACCGCTCGGGAAGGAGCACCGGAACGATCCTTCCGGAGGCGAAGGATTCCTTAATGGATCTCCACCGCACGGATCTCAGAGCGATCACTCCCGGTCATGGGAGCGAATGTCAGGATGGGCACTGCCCGCTGGGCTGATGTCCGGCCGCAGACTGCCCGGGCTGCTGCTGGCCACCGGACAGTTTCTACCCGTCTCGGACATCCACCGCCTGGCCCGCACCTCCAGCGTGGCCCGTCTCGTCATGGACGCCGACAGCGAGATCTTGGACATGGGCCGCAAGGTCCGGCGGGCCACCGCTGCGCAACGCCGTACCATCCTCGCCCGGTACACGTCGTGCATGGTGGACGGCTGCCCACTGCCCGCCCATCTCTGCCAGATCGACCACATCGACAACTGGAGCGACGGCGGCGCCACCGACCTGGACAGGCTCGGCCCCACCTGCCAGTTCCACAACCGTGACCGCTATCGACGCCCGGAGCGCTATCGGTTGTACCGGGCCGGAAAGGATCGCTGGGCGTTCGCCTACCTCGGCCCGCGTCCGACCCGTCGCACCTGATCTCGCCCTCGCCCCTCACCCCTCGCTCCTGCCACATGATTCCGCCCAACCAATCAAAGCGTCCCAATCGGGGGAACCGACGCCAACCTGGCCTGGGTCCAAGAACACGGTCCACCATGTCGGCACATACGGCCGGGGCCTGGGTCACGGACGCGGCCGTCCATACGCACGGACATACCGCCGGGGCGTCGGGTCAGAGAACACGACCGACCATACGCACGTACGTACAACCGACACCTGGGTCAAAGCACACAGCCAACCACACGCTTGTAAATACGGGCGAGACCTGCGCCAGAGGACACTGCCGACCGCAGGCGCGGACATACGGCAGGGCCTGGGTCAGGAGACGCGGCCGACCATGCGCGCGTACATCCGGCCGGGGCTGGGCATCGAGGGCGGGTGCAGGAAGCCCGGCAGCATGGGCAGGTCGACAGCGAAGGGCTGCAGTCGCTCGTAGAGGGTGGCGGCGTCGGCGGGGCGATTCTCCGGCTGCTTCTCCAGCAGCTCGGCGATCAGCCGGTCGAGCTCGACCGGGACGTCGGGCACCGACGGCGGGCGTTCCTTCACCTGCTTGTCGAACACGGCGTACTCGGTCGGCCCCGTGAACAGCGGCTTGCCGGTCAGCATCTCGTGCAGGACACAGCCGAGAGCGTAAAGATCGCTCTTCGGGCCGGCGACGCCGCGCTGGATCTGCTCGGGCGACATGTACGCGGGGGTGCCGAGGATCTGCCCGACCCGGGTGAACTGGGCGCCGTCCGACTCGCGCAGCATCGCCAGGCCGAAATCGAGGACCTTGACGCTGCCGTCGGGGCAGAGCATCAGGTTCGTCGGCTTGAGATCACGGTGGCAGATGGACAGCGCGTGCGCCGCGGTCAGCACCGCGCACGCCTGCGCGGCGATCGCGGCGGCCCACGGGACCGGGAGCGGGCCGTACTCGCTGACCAGGTCGGCGACCGTGACGCCCTCGATGAACTGCATCACCTGGAAGAGGCGCTGATCGTACGTGCCGAAGTCGTAGAGGACGGGCGCGCCCGGATGCTCCAGGCGGGCGAGGATGCGCGCCTCTCGGATGAACCGGCGCTCCAGCTCCTCGTCATGACCTCCCGGGAAGCGGAGGAACTTCACCGCCACCTTGCGGTCGAGACGCCTGTCGTGGCCGCCGTAGACAGCCCCCATGCCGCCCTGGCCGAGGGGAAGGTCGTCCAGCTCATACCGGTCACCGATGACCATCCGCCCCTCCCGTCGAACTTTCGGGAAAAGCTACACCTTCACGCACGCGGTCGTAGACGGCCGTCAACCAGCCCCTCCAACCCCAGCTGAATCAGTGCCTCGCCCGCCTCTGCCACGTCCCTGATCGCGTCTTCCAGTTCGGCGAGCCGCCGGAAGGCCGCGCCGTACGCCCGCTGCTCGGCGAGCGAGAGCCGCGGGACGCGAGCCCGGCGGACGTCGACGCGGCTGGCTCCCGGATGAGCCCGGGCGGCCGCGTACCGCAGGAAACCGGCGAGGAAGTCCGCGTCGAGCCGGGACCGATCCACCCGATAAAGCGAGAGCTGCGGGCCGAGAACGGCGCCCGGCTGGTCGATCACGCGTGCGGTCGTGGTGGAGGCCACCACGTCTCCGGCCGCCACCGTGACAAGGCCGGGCTCGTTGCCGGTACGACCGGACGGCGCTCCGCCCCGGGCGAGGTCGTCGGCCATCAATACGCTGAGATCCCCCATTTCGGCGGTTTTCAGCACCGAATGCCGCACCGACACCATCCCGGCCTTGGCCAGATCGGTGATGGCGGTCGTAGGGAGGACGGATCGCCCGGACAGCACTTCCAGGTCAGGTAGCGCCCCCGCCACCTCGGCCAGCACCTCGGCGAGGTCGCGGAGTCTGCGCCCGGCGCCGGGATAACGCTGCGCGTCACCGCGCAAGGAAACATGCCGAGCCGGACTGACGTCCACCTCGTCGTCGAGCAGCTCGATGATCCGTACGGTCCGGGCGGAGCGCGGCAACTCGCCTACCGACGCCACCGCCTCGGCCTGCCTCGCCTGGCCGTCCATCGTGGAAGGATCCCCCGCGTCGATGCCGCCGTGGGTCCGGCCTTCGCCGATCCAACCGGCGGACCGACCTCTCCCGGCACCCGCCGCCTCGAAAGCGTCCGCGCCACCGTAGGCCTGACCTTCGGCCCCGGAACCGGCCAGCCACTGCCCCCGGGCGTCCGCCGTATCGGAAGAACGGACCGCGCCGCCGGACGTCTGGCCTTCGGCCCCAGGACTGGCCGACCGCTGCCCCGCGGCATCCGCCGCACCGGATGAACCCACCGCGCCGCCGGACATCTGGCCTTCGGCCACCGCACCGGCGGACAGGCCGCTCCGGGCAGCTTCCGGCGTGGAAGGACCGGCCGCGTCCGTGTCGGCGCTACGTTCGCGGGCCGTGAGACTCGTGCCGTCGTAACCCGCGTCGGCCAGGTAGGTCCGCCAGGCCGACTCGACGATCGAGAGGTCGTCGGAGGCGTCGGCGAGCAGGATCGACGCCGGGGAGGGCGCCCCCGCCTCCGGCCGCCGCAGCAGCCAGAGATCCGGCCCGGCGGCGGACAGGCCGATGACCGCGCGCAGGGCTCCGGCACGGAGCAGGTTCGCGCGGATCCGACGGCCGGAACGCCGGGCGGCGGCCGCGGCGGGCATCAGGATCGCCACCAGGCCGCCCGGACGCACGTGGGCCAGGCAGTGCTGGACCCAGGCCAGCTCCGGCTCGCCGCGCGGGGGCACGCCGTAGTCCCAGCGCGGATCGCCGATCAGCTCCTCGTGACCCCACGCCCGCTCGTTGAAGGGCGGGTCGCACAGCACCACGTCCGCCCGCTCGCCCTCGAATCCGTCGTGCCGCAACGAGTCGCCCGCCACGATGCGCGCGTTCGCGTCGCGCAGGAGGAGCCGCAGCGAGGCGAGCAGAGCGGAGGTCTCGTTGATCTCCTGGCCGAGCATGCGGACCGGCGGAGCACCAGGTGGCGCGCCGTCGAGGACGGCGGTGTCCGAAACGGCGAGCAGCAGCGTTCCCACACCGACCGCGGGGTCGAGGATCGTGCCTCCTTCGGGGCACGCCTGGCGCGCGAGCCGCCCCATGAGCGACGCCACCTCGCCCCGCGTGACCGCGAGCCGCCTGGTGTGCGCCTCGACATAGCGCTCGCAGACGAACTCGAACGCGGTGGCGGGTCCGTGCAGCGCCGACAGGTCGGCGATCCACCGGATGAGCTGCGCGTCCTCCAGCCCGGTGCCCGGCCGGACCGGGAGGTCGGCCGTGGCCGCCGCGACCTCACGCGGCAGCCGTTCGACCAGGTCGGGAGCGGCGGCGAGCCGGCGCCAGCCGTCGGGATCCCGGTGCACGTAAAGAAGGAACGCCCCCGCGAAACCGCTCAGCTCGCCCAGCCGGAGGTCGTCCACGGCGGCCCTGAGCCCCTGCCAGACACGGTCGCCCAGCGACACTTCGAAGGACTTGCCGTTCCTGCGCAGCCACTCCTCGATCTCGGGCAGCGAGAACAGCGGGCTGGACGCGGTGCCGCCCACCGGCTGCGGAAAGTCCTCATACCGACGGCGCCAGTTGCTCACCGCGGCCCTCCCGACGTCGGCTAGGCGGGCGATGTCGCCCGCGTTCACTGTGGCGTCGTGGCTCATGACGGCCAGCTTAGCTGGAGCTTGTGAAGTCATTCAACCAGTGCTTTACTCAAAAGCATGACGCACAACCGACTTCGCTACGCCGCGGGAACCGACGTCGGACGTTCCCGGAAGAAGAACGAGGACTCGTTCCACGCCGGCGAGCGACTGCTCGCCATCGCCGACGGGATGGGGGGTCACGGTCACGGAGAGGTGGCCAGCGCGGCGGCGATCTCCGCCCTCGCCCGCCTGGAGGAAGGGCCCTTCCCTGAGGACGCCGTCGCCGCCCTTGACGAGGCGGTGCAGGAGGCCAGCCGCAGATTGCGAGATCTGGCGGTCCGCGATCCGGCCCTTGAGCGGATGGGCACCACCATCACCGCGATGCTCTGGGACGGCTCCCGCTTCGCGCTCGCGCACGTGGGCGACTCGCGGGCGTACATGCTGCGTGATGGCGCTCTGTACCAGATCACCCGTGATCACACGCTTGTCCAGTCTCTGGTGGACGACGGCCGGATGAGCCCCGATCAGGCGGCCAAGCATCCCAACCGGTCCCTCCTGTTGCGTGCGGTGGAGACGAGCGGCCTGGCCGACCCCGACCTCTCGCTCCGCGGGGCGCACCCCGGCGATCGCTACCTGCTCTGCTCCGACGGGCTGACCGCCGTGCTCGAGCCCGAGGCCCTGCATCGCGTGCTCACCACGATCGCCGATCGTGAGGAGGCCGTGCGTCACTTCATCGAGCTGGCCAACGAGGGGGGCGGCCCCGACAACATCAGCGTCATCGTCGCCGACGTCGAAGCGGTTCCCGCCTGACTCGTACGGCCCGGCCGGGCGAGGCAGGAGATCCGCCGAGGACGACGTGAGGCGAGATCCGGCCCGAGTCCGGCCGGCCGTCACAGTCGCGGGTGGAGCGGCCTGACCGCTCTCCGTCCTCGCCCTGGGCGCACGCACAAGCGTCACGATCTCATACGTCGGCTCCGCCTCCGCCTTCGGACACGGACGAAGTCGCCCACCGGCCCTGCCTCTGGCCTCCGGTCGCGAACGGACTCCCGCCGGCTCCGCCCACCATGAGGGACGGCCTCACACCGGCTCTGCCGCTGACCTGACGGGCTCCCGCCGACCCCGCACCGGTCACCGGTCACCGCGGTCAGGGGCGGAAGCGATAGCCCATGCCGGGCTCGGTGATGAGGTGCACGGGGTGGGCGGGATCCCGCTCCAGCTTGCGGCGGAGCTGCGCCATGTACTGTCGGAGGTAGTGCGTCGCCGTCACGTACGTGGCCCCCCACACCTCGGTGAGCATGTGGCGCTGGCTGACCAGCTTCTCGGGGTTGCGCAGCAGGAGCTCCAGCAGGTGCCACTCCGTCGGTGTGAGCCGTACGCCGCCCGAGATCGTCTTGTCGGTCAGGTTGATCGTGTGGTCGCCGATCCGCACCACCGGGGTCTCGGCCTGCTGCACCGCCGCCCGGCGCGTGGCGGCGCGGACTCGGGCGAGCAACTCGTCGAGGCCGAACGGTTTGGTGACGTAGTCGTCGGCTCCCGCGTCGAGGGCGCTGACCGCGTCGGCGCTGCCGACCCGGCCGGTGAGCACGATGATCGGCACCTGGCTCCACCCGCGCAGGCCGTGGATCACGTCGATGCCCTCGATGTCCGGCAGGCCCAGGTCGAGTACGACAAGGTCGGGATGCCAGTCGGCGGCCTGGCGGAGCGCGGAGCCACCGTCCGCGGCGACCGCCACCTCGTAGTGCCGGGCGGCGAAGTTGATGCGCAGCGCGCGGAGGATCTGCGGCTCGTCGTCCACGATGAGGATCTTGGTCATCGGCGCTCCGTCGCGGGCGCGTCACCGGACGAGAAGGAGGCGCCGCCGTCGGGCCCCGGAGAGCCGTCCGCCCCCTGAGGCCGGGGCCCTCGAACACCGGGCCCGCGGGCGCTGTCACGCTCTTGAGCGCTGCCGACGGCTTCGGCACCGGCAGCCTCTTGATCTCGGTCAGGACCGGGAGGACGGCCGGAAACGGGAGGGTCGTCGAAGCTCGCAGCGCGGTCGGGCGCTTCGACATCGGACCGCTCGGCACCCGAGGGAACGGGAGTGCCGTCAGCAGTGGCGGCGGGATCAAGCTCGGACCCCGCAGCGCCGTCGAGGACCGCACGGGGGTCGTACCCAGGCTCAGCAGCGCCGTCAGAAACCGAAGCGCCGTCAGAAACCGAAGCGCCCTCGGAAACCGAACTGCCTTCAGGAACCCACGTGGGCTCGGGAGCCGCGATGCCGTCAGGAACCAAAGTGCCATCGGGAGCGGGAGCGACGTAGCCGGGGACAGGTTCGTGCTCGGAGGCGTACTCGGCGGCCGTGGTCCAGGCCATGGGCAGCGTGACGGTCATGGTGAGCCCTCCTCCGGGCGTCTCCTCGGGCACAAGCGTGCCGCCCATGGCCTCGGTCAGCCCGCGTGAGAGGGCCAGCCCGAGCCCGACACCCGTGTGGTTGTCCCGGTCGCCGAGGCGCTGGAAGGGCAGGAAGACGCGGTCGTGCGCCTCCGGGGGGATGCCGGGGCCGCGATCGATGACTCTGATCTCCACGAGGCTACCGTGCCTGCTGGCGTTGATCAGCACCTTCTCCTCCGGCGGGCTGTAGCGCGCGGCGTTGGCGATCAGGTTGGCCAGTACGCGTTCCAGCAGGGCGGGGTCGGCCGTGATCTCGGGAAGCTCCACCGAGATGTCCGCTTCGACGCGATCCCAGAGCGGTCCGAGATCGTCGATCGCCCGGGGCACGATGTCCTCCAGGGCGGTCGGCCGCAGCGCGATGCCGAGCGCCCCCGCCTGGAGGCGGCTCATGTCGAGCAGGTTCGCCACCAGCCGGTCCAGCTTGAGCAGGGACTCGTCGGCGGTGGCCAGCAACTCGGCGCGGTCCTCGTCCGTCCAGTCGATCTCGGTGTTGCGCAGGCTCTCGACCGCGGCCTTGGCCGAGGCGAGCGGGGTGCGCAGGTCGTGGCTGACGGCGGCGAGCAGGGCGGTGCGCATCTTGTCCGCCTCGGCGAGTGGCCGGGCCTGCTCGGCCTCCTCCTCCAGCCGCTCCTGCCGCAGCGCGATGGCGGCCTCCGCCGCGAACGCCTCCAGGACCCTGCGGTCGGACGCGTCCAGCAGCCGGCCGCGCGCGGCGAGTACCAGGTCCTCATCGATGACCACGTCGGTGTCGGCCGTGCCGGGGCAGGCGCACGGCGGGCCTCCGGTGGTGGCGACGATGCCCCAGGCGTCCGGGTCCGACTGGTCCCCCGCGGCCGGCTGCCGGCCGCCGCGGCGTTCGAGGAGGGTGACCGAGGCCAGTCCGAACGTCTCCCTGAGCCGGCCGAGCAGGGACGGCAGGGCCGCCTCTCCCCGCAGCACGTGCCCGGCGAGCGTCGAGAGCACCTCGGCGTCCGCGCTCGCTCTGGCCGCCTCTCTCGTACGGCGGGCCGCGACGTCCACGACGGCGCTGACCATGACCGCGACCAGCACATAGATCGCCAGCGCGAGCAGGTTCTCCGGACTGGAGATCGTCCAGGTGTAGATGGGTGGCGTGAAATACCAGTTGAGCAGGGCGAACCCGACCACGGCCGCGGTGATCGCCGGCCACATGCCGCCGACGAGTGCCACCACGACCACCATGAGCAGGAAGAGCAGGATCTCGCTGGGGAGGGTCAGCTCCGCGCGGAACGGCACCAGCAGGGCGCTCAGCCCGGGGATGCCGAGCCCGGCGAGGACCCAGCCCGCCACCCGCCGCCTGCGGGTGAGCGCGGCCCGCGACGGCGCGCCCCTGGTCCTGCCCTTGCTGATCTCCTCGTGCGTCACCATGTGGACGTCGATGGAGCCGGACATCGCGGTGGTGGTGACGCCGACGCCGCGGGAGAACAGCTGCGCCATCCGTCCGCGCCGGGACGCGCCGAGCACGAGCTGGGTGGCGTTGACGCCACGTGCGAAGTCGAGCAGCGCGCGCGGGATGTCGTCGCCGACCACCTGGTGGTAGGTGCCGCCGACGCTCTCGACCAGCGCCCGCTGCCTGGCCAGGCTCGCCGGGTCCTGCCCGGCCAGCCCGTCGGCCCTCGTGACGTGTACGGCGAGCAGGTCGGCGCCCTTGCTCCTGGCGGCGATGCGGGTGGCCCGGCGCACCAGGGTGTCGCCCTCGGGACCGCCGGTCAGCGCGACGACGACGCGCTCGCGGGCCTCCCATGTCCCGGCGATGCCGTGCTCGGCGCGGTAGCGGTCGAGTTGCTCGTCGACCTTTCCGGCGACCCAGAGCAGGGCCAGCTCCCGCAGCGCGGTCAGGTTGCCCACCCGGAAGTAGTTCGACAGCGCGGCGTCGACCTTCTCCGGCGGATAGACGTTGCCGTGCGCCATCCTGCGGCGCAGCGCCTCGGGCGACATGTCGACCAGCTCGATCTGGTCGGCCCGCCGTACGACCTCGTCGGGGACGGTCTCGCGCTGGGGGACGCCGGTGATCTCCTGGACCACGTCGTTGAGTGACTCCAGGTGCTGGATGTTGACGGTGGAGACGACGTCGATCCCCGCGTCGAGGATCTCGTCGATGTCCTGCCAGCGCTTGGCGGTGCGCGAGCCGGGCACGTTGGTGTGGGCGAGTTCGTCGACCAGGACCACGCGGGGACGGCGGGCGATGACGGCGTCCACGTCGAGTTCGGTGAGGGTCATCCCCCGGTAGACGATGGCCTTCCTGGGGATGATCTCCATGCCGTCGAGCAGTTCGGCCGTGCGGGCGCGGCCGTGCGTCTCGACGAGCCCGACGACCACGTCCCGGCCCCGCTCCTGCGCCCTGCGGCCCTCCCCGAGCATCGCGAAGGTCTTGCCGACCCCGGGAGCGGCGCCGAGGTAGATCCGGAGCCGCCCACGCGCCATGTGCCTCATCTCCCCACGCCGTTCAGAACCAGGTTAGGTCGCGGCAGGTCACCGCCTGGTTCGCCCTGTGCGGCGGCGGACGCGGCCGGTCGCGGGCAGCGCCGCACGGTCCCCACCCCCACCGACTGCCCCTACCAGGAAATCGCGATATTTGCGACATTTCTGCGATCTTGATGCTTTATATACGTCTTTCGACGGAAAGTTGATGACTTTCCTACGGCCATCGGACCGTGAAACGGCCGATCAACCGACGTGGACGTGGGGGCGGCGCGCCGGATCCGGTTCGGCTTCGCGCAGCACCTCGCGGGTCATCCCGGGAATGTCACCGCCGCCGAAGATCAGATAGCGCAGCATCGCGAGCACCGGGTTCCCCTCACCCCAGTGGAAGTAGATGTTCGGCACCTCGCCGGTGCGGTCGCGGATGTACAGCAGGAGCGCGGCCAGGGCGTTCGGCACCGTCGCGCTCTCGACACGGAGGACCCGGTGGCCGTAGCGCACGTCTCCCCTGACCCGCAGCTCGCTGCGGAACTCCGACGCGTCCTGCACGGTGACCTCGACGAACATGACGGGCTCCGAACTGCGCAGCCGGTGCGTGTACCAATGCTCGCGGAGCATGGCGTTGTACTCCGCCTGGTCGCGGCGGCGCGGGTCGTTCGCGATCAGATGGATCTCACCGGTCGACTCGGAGACGAACTCCTGGGCGAGCGTGTCGAGACGTACGTCGGACACCCGCAGCTCGGTGGAACGGGTGGCCCGCGAGATCAGGGACATCACGATGATCGCCGCGATGAACAGCGACGCGATCTTCACGCCCTCCGGGCGCGAGCGGATGTTGTCCGCCAGCGTGTAGGCGAGGACCAGTGTGATCAGCCCGAAGACCCGGGTGCGGCCGCGCCGTCCGGTCCGGTGGGCGTGCACGGTGACGGCGACGCCGGCGGACAGGAACAGCACCAGCACGCCGGTGGCGTACGCGCCTCCCTGGGCGTCCACGTTGGCGTCGAAGACGAGCGTGATGGCGAACGAGACGACCGTGAAGACGAGGACGAGCGGGCGCACGGCGCGGGTCCAGTCGGGCGCCATGCCGTACCTGGGCAGGTAGCGCGGCACGAGGTTGATCAGGCCGGCCAGCGCGGAGGCGCCGGCGAACCACAGGATGCCGATGGTGCTGATGTCGTACAGCGTGCCGAAGCCGTTGCCGAGGTAGGCGTGCGCCAGGTAGGCCAGGGCCCGCCCGTTGGCCTTGCCGTCCGGCTGGAACTCCTTCTCCGGGATCAGGATGATCGTGGCGAAGCTGCTGCAGATCAGGAACGCGCTCATGATCAGCGCGGCAGTGGTCAGCAGCCGCTTGGCGTCGCGGATGCGTACCGGCAGGTTGCCCTTGATGAGCGGCATCACCGCGACGCCCGTCTCGAATCCGGACAGACCGAGCGCCAGCCGGGGCATCACCAGCAGCGACACGCCGAGCAGGCCCAGCGGACTGGCGTGCTGCACGGTGAGCATCCGCTCCCAGTCCACGATCAGGTTGGGATGCGCCAGGATGTACTGGATCGTCCGGACGACCACGACGGCGTTCAGGACCAGGTAGACGCCGACCACCAGTACGGCGACGCCGATGGCCTCGGTGAAGCCCATCAGGAACACGGCCGAGAGCAGGGCCAGCAGGAAGAGCGTGACCGCGACCTGCTGTCCGGAGAACGCACGCGGGACGAAGGGGTTCTCCAGGATGTGCGCGGACGCGTCGGCCGCCGACAGCGTGATCGTGATGACGAAGTCGGTGGCCGCGAACCCCAGCAGGACCAGCACGACGAGCTTGCCCCACCAGCGCGGCGCGAGCCCTTCCAGCATCGCGATGGAGCCCTGGCCGTACGGGCTCTCGACGGCCACCCGGCGGTAGACGGGCAGCGCGCCGAGCAGCGTCAGCAGCACGAGCAGGATGGTGGCCACCGGGGAGACGCTCCCGGCCGCCAGCGCGGCGATGCCCGGTTGGTAACCGAGGCTGGAGAAGTAGTCCACCCCGGTGAGGCACATGACGCGCCACCAGGAGTACTGCTTCTCCGGGGACTGCGAGCCGTGCGGCCCCAGGGCCCGCAGATCCTCCTGCTGGAGGCCCTCCATCAGCCATGCGTGGAGCGGCCCCCTATGCGCCGCCCCACGCTGTGCCGAACCGGCCAACCGGTCACCCCCGCAGCACCGCCGATCGAACCCACACGCGCCCGTACGGCCCGGCCGGGACGGCGCCGATCAGACGTCGATCCGTCCCGGATCCGGATGCCGGCCGGTCCTGAGCCGGTGCGGCATGGACGCCCCGATCCGGAACCAGGTCCACGCCCGGAACAGGTCTACGCGGACCGGGCACCGTACCGGCGCCGATGAGACGACCGCCGGGCGCTGGATCCAGCCCAGACGTCCAGACGGCCGGCGGGCGACGGACGTCGCGCGGGAAGCCGCGTGTGGACAACACGCCTGATCTCGCATACCCCGGCGACGGCCGGTCGAACCGCGACGGCCGTCCCGCCCAGACCGGAGCAAACGGAGACCGGAATCACGCCCGCCGATGGCGCGTCAGGATCCGGGTGGACGACGAGCGGCGGCGCCGCGCGTGGCAAGGGTGAGCAGCGACCGCGCCGGACCGTCCAGCCGCCGCCCCTCGATCCAGACGGCCCGCAGCTTCCGCTGGAGGTCGACGCCTTCGGGGGCGACGGCCACCAGCCTGCCCTCGGCCAGTTCGTCGCCGACGGCGAGCTCGCTGAGCACGGCCGGGCCCGCGCCGGAGGCGAGCGCCACCTTCACCGCGGAGTTCGACCCGAGTTCCAGGAGCGGCTCGGCGAGCGGTCCGTAACGCGCCATCACCGTCTCGAACGTGATCCGCGTGCCCGATCCGGACTCTCGGACGATCAGAGGTGTGGCCGCCAGCTCGCGGGGGCGCAGCGGCGTACGGCGGCGGGCCCACGGGTGCCGGGGCGAGACCACGACCACCAGGCGGTCCCGGCCCACCAGCCGGGAGGCGAGGCCGACCGGCAGCGAGGGTCCCTCGACGAAACCGACCTCGACGTCGCCGGCGAGCACGAGCTCGGCGACCCGGGCCGAGTTCGCGACCTGCAGGCCCACGGTGACGTCGGGCTCGGTGGAGCGCAGGGCGATGAGCCAGCCCGGCACGAGATATTCGGCGACGGTCATGCTCGCCGCCACCGGGAGCGCGGCGCCGCGCTCGCGCCGCATCGCGGTGACCCCGGTCACCAAGGCGTCGGCCGCGCCCAGCACCTCGCGCGCCCAGTCGACCACCATCTGGCCCTCGGCGGTCAGCCGCGAGCCGATGGGCAGCCGCTGGAGCACCGG
This sequence comes from Microtetraspora fusca, assembly GCF_001570365.1. Classification (GTDB taxonomy): domain Bacteria; phylum Actinomycetota; class Actinomycetes; order Streptosporangiales; family Streptosporangiaceae; genus Microtetraspora; species Microtetraspora fusca. Next base: position 76,802 of record NZ_BBYK01000061.1, read on the forward strand.
CACGCCGAGCCGCCGTTCCAGGGTCCGCAGGCGGCTGCTCGCCGACGGCTGGGAGATGCCGAGCTGGCGGGCGGCGCGGCCGACCCCTCCGAGCTCGCTCACCGTGACCAGCAGGGCGAGCGCCTCAAGATCGGGCCAGTTGTTCAGCCTCATAGAAGCATCCTATGGACCCGTCGCCATCTCGCGGCTAGCGAGCGGCCACCTGCAGCGGAAGCGTGGTGAGCACAACGAGAGTGGAGGAAAGTTGCTCACCGATAAACCGGCGGCGCCTCGGGCGCTCGGCTCGCGGCTTGTCCCGCTACTGCCGGGGCTCGCGCTCACCCTCGCCGCAGTCGTCCTCGCCGTACTGATCAACCGGCTCGTCCCCGCGATCGGGTCCCTCACCGGCGCCATCCTGCTCGGAGTGGTCGCGGCCAACACCGGCCTGATCCGCCCGAGCGCCCGCGCCGGCACGGGGTTCGTCACCAAGCGGGTCCTGCGCGCCGGGGTTGTCCTGCTCGGCCTCCAACTGGCGGTCTCGGACGTACTCGGGCTGGGCGGGCCGATGCTCGGCGCGGTCGTCGTCATCACCCTCGCGACGTTCCTCGGCACCCGCTGGCTGGGCCGCCGGATGGGCGTGCCGCCCGGCCAGTCGCTGCTCATCGCCACGGGCACGGCCGTCTGCGGCGCGTCGGCGATCGCCGCGATGAACAGCGTGTCCGACAGCGACGAGGAGGACGTGGCGACCGGCATCGGCCTGGTGACGATCTGCGGCACGCTCTCGATCTTCCTGCTGCCCCTCCTCCGGGGCCCGCTCGGCCTCGATCCGCATGCGTTCGGAGCCTGGGCCGGGGCGAGCGTCCACGAGGTCTCCCAGGTCGTCGCGGCGGCCGCGAGCGTACCGGGCGCCATGGGCGCCGCCGTGATCGTCAAGCTGACCAGGGTCGCGCTGCTGGCCCCCCTCCTGGCGGGTGTGGGAATCGCACGCCGCCGGGCGGGCACCGCCGTCGAGGGTGGCGCGCGCCCGCCGATCGTGCCGCTGTTCGTGGTCGGCTTCCTCGCCATGGTCGCCGTACGGAGCACCGGCCTGCTGCCCCCGGCGGCCCTTGACGCGATCAAGACACTCGACACCTGGCTGCTCGCGGCGGCGATGTTCGGCCTGGGCACCGGCGTCCACCTGGCCTCGCTGCGGCGCACCGGACTGCGCGCGCTCGCACTCGGGTTCGCCTCATGGCTGCTCATCGGTGTGCTCGCGTACGCCGGAGTGCTGATCGCCCTCTGAACGGGACGTCACGGACGCCGGTGGCCGACATCCGTCGGCCACCGGCGTCGGAGTGTGGGAGAGCTCCGTTCGGCTCACTTCGGGATCAAGAAAGGCGTTCCGCCCCTCGACAAGGATCTCGAAATGAGGTAACGAAGCCGTTTACTGTTAGGAAACTTTCCTTTATGTTTAGGGTAACCCCCCAGCATGAAGGAGTGTGACATGCGCAAAGCGGTCATCTTCCTCTCGTCGGCGATCGTCGCTGCCGGGAGCACGCTGTTCCTCGCCTCCCCCGCACTGGCCCACGGCTACGTGTCGTCGCCGGCCAGCAGGCAGGCCATGTGCGCCGAAGGTCGCGTCGCGAACTGCGGCGAGATCATCTACGAGCCGCAGAGTGTGGAGGGCCCCAAGGGCCTGCGGTCGTGCAGCGGCGGAAACGCCCGCTTCGCCCAGCTCGACGACGAGAGCAAGGCATGGCCGACCACCCGCGTGGGGAACAGCGTTCAGTTCAACTGGGTGCTGACCGCCCGCCACGCCACGAGCACGTGGGAGTACTACATCGGCGGCACCCGCATCGCGGTGTTCGACGACGGGGGCCGCCAGCCGGGCGCCACGGTCACCCACAACGTGAACCTCGGCGGCCGTACCGGCAGGCAGAAGGTCCTCGCCATCTGGAACATCGCCGACACCCCGAACGCCTTCTACTCCTGCATCGACCTGCAGGTGGGCGACGGGCCCGACCCCAGCCCCAGCCCCAGCCCCACGGTGAGCCAGAGCCCCAGCCCCAGCCCGAGCCCGTCGACGAGCCCGTCCATCCCGGCGGGCACCTGGGCGGCCGGCACCGCGTACAAGGCGGGTGACCAGGTCACCTACGGCGGCGCGAGCTACCGCTGCCTCCAGGCGCACACCGCTCTCACCGGGTGGGAGCCGCCGAACACCCCGGCGCTCTGGCAGCGACTGGGCTGACCCCTCGCCGGTCCCCGCGTCCCGACGCGACACGGGGACCGGTCTCCCCCGAAGCCGGCCACACCGGACGCCCGGCCGGACATGTCGGCCGACAGACGAAGAAAGCCCAGGTCGGCTCTGCCGACCTGGGCTTTCTTTGCTGTGCGCCGCCAGGGACTCGAACCCCGGACCCGCTGATTAAGAGTCAGCTGCTCTAACCAACTGAGCTAGCGGCGCCTGCGAACGCTCGTAACCTTAGCAGTCTCCGCGGCGTCACGCACATTCGTTGCCGTCTCCCCGGGCCGCGGCCCGGGGAGCGCCAAGTTTCAGGAGATCACCGGCGAACCGACCGGCTCAGCCCCTCCACGCGCCGGAGGAGAAGGGCTGGGGAGCGCCCTTGGTGCCGGGACCGCTGCCCCACTTGGTGACGACGTAGTCGATCTTGATGTGGCCCTCGCCGCCGTTGTTCTCGACGGTCAGCGTGTTGGTGTTCCACGTGCCACCGGTCAGCTCGGCGAAGGTCTTGCCGTCGATGTCGATCATGACGCCGCTCTCGGACGGGACGCCGGGGCCGCGGTCGCCGATGAAGAACTTGGCCTTCTTGCCCTTGTACATGACGTAGCCCTCGGTGCCGAGCGGCCAGCTCGGGCTGGAGAACAGGCCCTTCTGCATCGGCTTGCCGATGGCCGGCATGCCCGTGTCACCCTGGCGGCCGGAGGCGTCGTCCCAGAAGTACGAGCCCTTGGTGCTACCGCTGAAGAGCGTCTGCTCCATCTCCGGAGCCTGCGCGGCCTGAGCGGTGTGGGAGGTGTGTGCGGCCTTCACCGGCGCAACCGACGCGGGGGCGGCGTGGGCCGCAGTGGCGCCGAGCGCGCTGACACCGACGAAGGCGGCGCCGGCGACGGCGGTCAGAGCGGTCAGCTTCCGGTTCTTGCGCAGGCCAAACAGCGTGTTCATGAAGGATTGAGATCTTTCGTGAGACGACGGGGACGGCCGCGTGCGTCGTGTATCAGGCCTGCGAGGTCAAGGGCGGGCCAGGCACGGGGCGCGGAGCGGGTCGAGTGATGTCGATCGCCACTGAGATGCACATTCGTGCGCTGCACGCGTCCATCGGTAGAGGGCCGATGATCGCGTTGAACGGACGGGCCGTAAGGACCCGGATCCGGAGGTCAGGCGGGGGTCTCCCGCAAGGTCTCCTCTCCTGAAAAGTCCAGCCACCGGTCGGCAGCAATATGGACACTACACACCAAGACATGACAAAGCAAACGAAATCACGCAAAGAGGGCAAAAGATCTACCGGTTTGCCTAAAAACGATCTAATGCGGGCCGCGCCCGTATGCCGGAAGCCGCGCGTATGAGGGGATTTCCGCGGGGACGCATCGCAAAGGCCGCTTCGTTAAGGTAAAGCGCCGATCAGCGCGTTCCGCGCCGCCAGGCAAAACGGCGGCATAGCGTACCCCAGTCCCGCGCCCCGCCGCGCCGGCGCAGGCGATCACGAGAGCGGAGGGCATCGGAACGCGGTCCCCTGAAGAGCGATCAAGCCGGTGACGAGGGACATCGTCGAGGACGGCCGGTCGGCGAGAGGCGACCGACAAGGGCGTCGCCGTACGAGATCGCGACTCGAAAGTCGCACGCCGGGCGCCGGCGAATCGGCCGGAGAAAATGAGAAAAGGCCGCGCACCCGCGGACCTCGTGAAAGCAGAAGACCGAAACAGGAAAAGGCCCAACGGCGCGGGCGAAAAGATAACAGAAAAGGGGCAGGAGATACCCCTGTGAAAGCCGAGTTTCCAGGGCAGGCATGTCGTGCCGTACGCAATCGGCCCTCGTCGGCACGCTGGTCGAATGGAAGCCGCAGGCCGGGATCCCGCGCGCCGTCAGCCCGCGCGGTCACGGTCGAGCTGCCGCTTGGGACGGTTCGGGAGGAGACCCGATGGCAGACATGCGTCGGGGCCGGACAGTCCCCCAACTGCCCGGCCCCGACTGAAAGCGGTCCGCCCGGGATACCCTCCCCAAAGGCACCGGCGGTTCCCGCTATCCGGACGCGGTTCCCCCTCCGCGTCCTTATCGGCAAAGCCTTATCTGTGGAGCCATGGCCCCCTTGACCTGCTTCTACAGTACCGACGGCCACACCACGAACGGGTCATGTCCCGGTGGGGTTTCCACCTCGGTCGCGCGGCCTTCGACAAGGCCACGCAAGACCGACCGCCTTCCCTTGGAAACGGCGATCGGGCGCTCATACGGCGCCGGAGACGCGGCACCAGGCGCCGTGCGCACGTCCCGCCGCGGCCCGGCACGGGGCGGGACGCCGCGCCCCGCCATGCGAGGACGCCCCAAGGACGCCTGCCTCGTGCTCGGGGAGATGCGTCAGCGGTTCCCGCTGACTCGGCCCGGATCGGCCAGGTGGAGGTCGGGCTCGTACAGGGGGACGCCGGCCTTGTGCAAGGGCAGGTCGAGCCGGACGAGCGTGCCGCCGCCGGGGGCGGCGCTCGCCGCCACGCTCCCTCCGTGGCTGTCCACGACCTGGCGCACGATGGCGAGCCCCAGCCCCGACCCGGGCCTGGACCGCGCGTCCGGTGCCCGGTAGAACCGGTCGAAGACATGCGGCAGATCCTCGGGGGCGATCCCCGACCCGTGGTCGCGCACGGTCACCACGCCGCCGGCCTGGCGCACCTCGACGGCGCCACCCGGCGGGCTGTACTTGCCCGCGTTGTCGAGCAGGTTGGCCACCGCCCGGGACAGGCGATCGGACACGCCCCGCACCACCGCCGGCTGCACCGAGACCCGGTACGACGTGGACGGCCAGTGCGCGGAGGCCCGTGACACCTCCCGGGCGATCACCTCGTCGATACGCACGTCCTCGACCAGCGCGGCCGGCTCCTCGTCCCTGGCCAGCTCGACCACGTCGGAGATCAGCACGGTCAGCTCCTCGAGACCGACGGTCACCGATCTGCTGATCTCGTCGCGGTCCTCCGGCGCGAGCCCGCCTCTGATCAGCAGTTCGACGTTCGTCCGGAGCGCGGTCAAGGGGGTGCGCAGCTCGTGCGACGCGTCCGCGACCAGGCGTTTCTGCGCCCGGGCGGAACGCTCCAGGGCGTCGAGCATCGTGTTGAAGCTGCGCGCCAGGCTGCCCAGCTCGTCGTCCTTGCGGACCTCGATGCGCGTCGTGAGGTCGCGCGTGGTGGCGACCCGCTCGGCGACGTCCTTCAGGGTGCCGACCGGCCGCAGGCCCGTGTACGCGGCGATCCAGCCCAGGCCGCCCGACAGCACGAGCCCGCCGAGAGCGGCGGCGAGGAACGGCCAGCCGAGATCGTCGACGTCCCCCAAAGCGGCCAGTGCCCCGGCCGGCGGCCGGTCCGGCCACGCCTCGTAGCTCCCGAGCGCGCTCTCGACCTTCCGGCAGGTGATCAGATACGCGGCGACGACGGCGACGATCACACTGATCGCCGCAGCCAGCGCAGAGGCGAGGGCGAGCCGCCAGCGGATCTTCACGACTGCTCCCTGAGCGTGTACCCGAGGCCGTGCACGGTCTGGATCAGCCTCGGCTCCCCGGCCGCCTCGGTCTTCCGGCGCAGATAGCGGATGTAGACCTCCAGGGAGTTGGAACCCGGAGTGAACTCGTATCCCCAGATGCGTTCAAGGATGATCTCGCGGGTGAGCACCTGGCCTCCGTTGGACATGAGCAGGTCGAGCAGCGCGAACTCGGTCCTCGTCAGGTCGATGACGCGCGCGCCCCGCCGGACCTGCCTGCTCTCCGGCAGCAGCACCAGGTCCGCGTACCGCGTGACCGGCCCGGCCGGGGCCGTACGGCGGAGCAGGGCGCGCACCCGCGCGAACAGCTCCTCCAGCGCGAACGGCTTGATCAGGTAGTCGTCGGCCCCCGCGTCCAGGCCGACGACCCGGTCGCCGACGCCGCCGAGGGCGGTCAGCATGAGCACGGGGGTGCGATCGCCGCCCTGGCGGAGCCTCCGGCAGACCTCCAGGCCGTCCATGTTCGGCATCATCACGTCGAGGACGACCAGGTCAGGGCGGGTCGCGATGATCGAGGCGAGCGCGGTCACGCCGTCGGCCGCCCCGGCGACCTGGTATCCCTCCAGCCGCAGCGCGCGGGAGACCGCGTTGCGCACCTCTGGTTCGTCGTCCACGACGAGGACACGTGTGTCGGCCACGGCGCCATCATGCACCGATGGCCGACCCCTCGCCCATAGTCACGCGTCAGGGTGCTCGGCGAGGTACGCGATGTAGACCGGGCGCAACGCCTCTCCGAGACGCCCCTCGCCCGCCGCCATGGCATCGCTGAGCAGCGCGGACACTCTGCTGAGGTCGTTGGCCGTCTCCTCGCGGTCTCCGCTGGCCGCCTCCGCCGCCGGAATCGCCTTCAGCAGGCGCCAGAGGAACCCGAGGTCACCGTGCCGTACGGCATAGCGGACGGCGCGGTCGTGCAGTTCCCTGGCGGACAGCCGCTCAAGGTCTTCCACGTCCATCCTCCCCACCCCCATCGAGGTGATTTCCCCAGGTTTGAGGCAATTAATGCTAGATGTCCGGCGAGAAACGGACATTCTCCGCGCGAGCGCGACGCAGCGACCTTCTTGAGCGCGGGATGGACGCCTCCTCGGCCCCCGACGGCGAAGCCCGGCCGCCTTTTGCCGAAATCCCGGCATGCCCACAGCGCGCCCTGGCGTGGAAGACTCCTTTACGTGAAGGTCATCATCAAGATTCTGATCGTCGCGGCGGCGCTGTGGGCGTCCACCAAGCTGGTGGACGGCATCGTGCTCACCGCAGACACCACCTCCAAACAGATCGGCACTCTGCTCGCGGTGGCGCTGATCTTCGGCCTGGTGAACGCGGTCATCAAGCCGGTCATCAAGTTCGTGGGCTGCGCGTTCTACGTGCTCACGTTCGGCCTCTTCGCACTGGTGGTCAACGCCGGCCTGCTCCTGCTCACCAGCTGGGCGTCCGAGCAGCTCAAGCTGCCGTTCCACGTCGAGGGATTCATGGCCGCCTTCTGGGGCGCGCTCCTCATCGGCGTGATCAGCTGGGTCCTGGAGCTGATCCTCCGCGTCAACGACTGACGGCCCGACTCACCTCCTCCCCGTTCCCGCCCCTCACGTACCACCGGCCCGCGCCGCCCCGACCGCTCCTCGGTCGCCGGGCGGCGCGGCCGTCTCACCTCGACACACTCACGGCACCCGCCCTTCCAGTGGCTAATAACCCTTATTATGAGTAGGGAATAGCGAGAAGAGGAGGGTGAGGATGAGCATCGACGTCCACCAGCACCTTTGGACGCCGCCGTTCGTCGACGCCCTGCGCCGCCGTACCGCGCCGCCCCGCCTCGACGGCTGGACCCTCCTCCTGGACGGCGAGCCGCCGTACGAGGTGAACCCCGAGGACCACGACCCGGCCGTCCGGGCTCGACGGGCCGCGGGGCTGGACCTCGCCCTGGTCTCCCTGTCCAGCCCGCTCGGGATCGAGATCCTGCCGCCGGACGAGGCGTGGCCGCTGATCGACGCCTACCACGCGGGAGCGAGAGCGCTGCCCGCCCCGTTCCGCGCCTGGGCCGCCGCCCCGGTGACCGACCCCGATCCGGTACGGCTGTCGCGCACCCTGGACGAGGGTTTCGTCGGGCTCCAGCTCCCGGCCACCGCGCTGCTGGACGCGGCGGGCTTCGCGGCCGCGGCCCCGCTGCTCGACGTGCTCGCCGAGCGCGACCTCCCGCTGTTCGTCCATCCGGGGCCGGCCGCCGTCCCGCACGGGAGCCCGCCCTGGTGGGCCCCGGTCGTGCCGTACGTGCAGCAGATGCACGCGGCCTGGTACGCGTTCCGAGCCGTGGGGCGACCCCGGCATCCCACCCTGCGGATCTGCTTCGCCCTGCTCGCGGGGCTGGCGCCGCTCCACTCGGAACGTGCCATGAGCCGGGGGGCGCCCGGCCGCGGCCGGGTGGATCCGGACGTCTTCGTCGAGACCTCCTCCTACGGCCCGCGCGCCGTCGACGCGGTGATCCGGGAGCTGGGCATCGACGTCGTCGTCACCGGATCGGACCAGCCGTACGCGGAGGCCGCGTGGCCGGACCTCGGCGCCGCGGCCCGCCACGCCGTCGGCACGGCGAACGCGCTCCGCCTGCTGGGCGGCCCACGGGACGCGGCGGCGCGGCCCGCGTCGCGCCCGGAGCCGCTGCCGCGCGCCCATCAGCGCCCCGAACAGCACACCCGACCGCCGATGCCCCCGACGGCGCCGACAGGAAAGGAACCGCAGCCATGAGCACGCCCACAGCCCAGGTCGCCGGGAGCGACACGCCCTACGAGCGGCTGCCGGCCCGCGCGCTGGACCGCCGGGAGCTGGCGGCGCTCGTCAACGACCTCGCCGCCCGGCCCGAGCTGTGGAAGGAGCACCTCAACTTCGAGGGGAGCGAGGACGGCGGCCGCCACTACGCCTCGCTCCATCGGGACGCGTACGTGGACGTGTGGCTGCTGTGCTGGCGGCCCGAGGACGACACCGGGTGGCACGACCACGACGTCTCCTCCGGCGCGGTCCGGGTGGTGAACGGCACCCTCACGGAGAGCAACCCCAGGATCGGCGGCCGGCACCTGGAGACGACCGTCGCGGCGGGCGACTCGTTCTCCTTCGGGCCGGACCACATCCACCGGCTGACCGGCGTCGAGCATGGCAGCGTGTCGATCCACGCCTACTCGCCGCCCCTGTGGCGCCTGGGGCAGTACTCCATCGGCGACGACGGGATGATGCGCCGGCTGTCGGTCAGCTACGCCGACGAGCTGCGTCCGCTCGATCCGGCCTGAACCCGGCGGCCCTCGGGCCGCCCGGCCAGGCAGCCGAACAGGAGCTGGACGGCGCACGCGCCAAGGCCCGCGAGCAGCGGCAGCGACCAGGTCCCGGACAGCTCGTGCAGCAGGCCGAACAGGATCGGGCCGACCGCGGCCAGGACGTACCCGCTGGACTGGGCGACGGCGGAGAGCGCGGTCACCGAGGCCGGATCCGGCGCGCGCAGCGCGATGATGAGCAGGGCCAGCGCGATGGCGGCGCCCTGTCCGAGACCGAGGATGACCATCCACACCCAGGGGACGGTCGCGGGGGCCACCAGCACCCCGACGTACCCGGCGGCGGTGAGCAGCACCGCGACCACGATGTGCGGCACCTGCGACCGCGCGTTGCCCGCGTGCGCGGGCACGGTCAGCGTCGCCGCGATCTGGGCCAGGTTCGTCAGGCCGAGCAGGTAACCGGCCTGGTCCGCGGGGAGGCCCGCGTCCTGGAAGATCGTGGGCAGCCAGGCCAGCATGACGTAGAACGTCAGCGACTGCAGGCCCAAGAACGCCGTCACGTACCACGTCATCCGGCTGCGGAGCAGCCTCAGGTACGGCCGGTGCCCGGCCGGCGCCCTCTTGATCGACGGGCGGCGGAACGCCTGCGGAGCCCAGAACACGGCGGCGACGACCGCGAGCGCCGCCGCCGATCCGGCCGCCGTCCGCCAGCCGTACTCGCGGGCCAGCGGGACCATCGTGGCCGAGGCCCCGGCGGCTCCGGCCACCAGGCACGAGACGTAGACCGCGGTGTAGAGCCCGACCTGGGACGGGAAGTGCAGCTTGACGATCGCCGGCATGGCGACGTTCATGATCGCGATGGCGGCCCCCGCGAGGGCGGCTCCGCCGTACAGGGCGGCGAGGCCGTCCACGCTGCGCAGGACCACTCCGGCGGCAAGGAGGATCAGGCCGGCGAGCAGTGTGCGGTCCAGGCCGACCCGCCCGGCGAGCGCGGGGGCCAGCGGCGCGAGCAGGCCGAGGCAGGCCACCATGATCGTGGTGATGGCGCCGCCCGCGGCCGGGGTGAGCCCGAGATCCCGCATGATGTCCGTGAGCAGCGGTGACACGCCCGCGAGCGCGGGCCGGAGGTTCAGCGCCGCGAGGACGAACCCCACGATCAGCAGCACCCGGCCCGGCTCGCCCGAACGTTCGCTGTTCATGCCGGGCATGTCAGAACGGGTATCCCGCGACATCCCTCTGCATGGTGACCCACTGGGTGTGCGTGAACGCCTCGGTGTTGGCCCTGCCTCCGCCGAAACGCGCCCCCGTGCCGGACGCGCCGAGCCCGCCGAAGGGGGCGACCGCCTCGTCGTCCACGGTCTGGTCGTTGATGTGGACGATGCCGGTCGGGATCAGGTCGGCGAGCGCGAGGCCCTTCATCACGTCCCGGGTGAGGATGCCGAGCGAGAGGCCGTACTCACTGGCGCGGGCGAGCGCGGCGGCCTCCTCCGGCGTCGAGAACGCCACGACCGGCGCGACCGGGCCGAAGACCTCCTGCGCGTACGCGGGAGCCTGCGGCGTGAGGTCGGTGAGCACGGTGGGCCGGTAGAACAGGTGCTCGTACGCGCCTCCGGTCACGAGCCGGGCGCCGCTCTCGACGCTCTCGACGACCAGCCCGTGGACCTTGTCCCGCTGGTGGGTGTCGATCAGCGGACCGAGCGCGACATCCTCGACGGCCGGGTTGCCGACCCGCATGGCGGCGGCCTTGGCGGCGAGCCGTTCCACGTACTCGTCCTTGATCGAGGCGTGGACGAGGTGCCGCCCGGTGGTCATGCAGATCTGCCCCTGGTGGAAGAACGACCCCCAGGCCCCGGCCGAGACGGCCCGGTCCAGGTCGACGTCGTCGAGGACGACCAGGGCGGAGTTGCCGCCCAGCTCCAGATGGACCCGCTTGAGCAGCCGGCCGCACACCTCGCCGATCTTGCGCCCGGCGGCGGTGGAGCCGGTGAACGAGATGACCGGGATGTTGGGGTCGGCGACGAGCGCCTCCCCCGCCTCCGGCCCGCCCGGCAGCATGTGCAGGACGCCGGAGGGCAGGCCGGCCTCCTCGAAGACGCGGGCGATCGCGACGCCGCCGCAGACGGCCGTACGCGGGTCCGGTTTGAAGACGACGGCGTTGCCGAGGGCGAGGGCGGGCGCCACCGACCTGATGCCGAGGATCAGCGGCGCGTTGAAGGGCGCGATGACGCCGACCACGCCGACCGGGACGCGCCGGGCGAGGCTGAGGCGCTTCTTGGCGGTCGGGAGGATCTCTCCGGGCGACTGCGACGCCAGGGCGGCCGCCTCGTAGCACTCCCCGGCGGCCACGTGGGTCTCGAAGCCCGCCTTGCCGGCGATCGCCCCGGACTCGCGGATGAGCCAGCCCTGGATCTCCTCGGCGTGCTCCTCGAACAGTTGTCCGGCCCGGCGCAGGACCGCGGCGCGCTCCTCGAAGCTCGCCGCGGCCCAGTCGCGCTGGGCCTTGCTCGCCGACACGGCGGCCGCCGCGACGTCCTCGGGACCGGCGACGCCCACCCGGGCCATCTCGCTCCCGGTGGCCGGTTCGATGACCGGCGCGTTCCCCGCGCGCGAGGCGGTCCAGCCGTCGCTGAATACCGATCCCGCCCAGACCTTCGAGTCCATCAATGCCATGAAAAGCCTCCTAAGGATGGAATTCGGTATCAGGGATGACCGTTATCTCTAGGAGCAGCGGTTCCGTACGGGAACCGAGGTCGGGGACGATCTCGTCGAGGGCCGCCACCAGGTCGTCGTAGGTGTCCACCCGGGTCGCCGGGCAGCCGAACGAGCGGGCCGTCGCCGACAGGCTGACTTCGGTGAACGCCGGCCAGGGTGCCTTCCCCGCACCGTTCTTCTCCGCCAGCCGGTCCATCACCGCGTACCGGCCGTTCGCCAGCACGACGAAGAGTGCGCCGACGCCGTAGTGCGCGGCGCTCCACAGCGCCTGGATCCCGTAGATCGCCGAGCCGTCCCCCATCACCGCCACGACCGGCCGGTACGGCGCGGCCATGCGCAGCCCCACCGCCGCCGGAAGGGCGAACCCGAGCCCGCCCATGGCCGCCGAGAGGAACCCGAGTGGCCGCCGCGCGGGCATCAGCCGGTGCAGGTCCGGCCGGGACGACGGGGTCTCCTCCACCACGACCGCCTCCGGCGGGAGCCGCAGGGCCAGCTCGTGCATGACGTGGGCCGCCCGGAGCGGCTCCCCCGCCGTCGGCCGGGACGGCGCCGCGACCGCCCGTACGACGCCCTCCGGCGGGTGGGGCCGGGCCGGCAGCAGCGCGGCGAGCCGGGCCGCGACCACGCCGGGGTCGGCCAGGAAGGCCAGCTCGGCGGGGCTGCGGTGGACCTCGGCCGGGTCGTCGCTGACGATCGCGACGCGGGTGCCGGGCTCGACCAGCGGCCCCGGCTCGTACGGGTACTGGCGGAAGACGGGAGCTCCGACCGCGAGGACGGCGTCGTGCCGCCGGAGCGCGGCGCGCAGCCCGGCCCGTCCGGCGGGCAGGATCCCGGCGAACAGCGGGTGGTCCTGAGGGAAGCCCGCCCTGGCTCCGAACGACTCCTGCCACACCGGACAGCCGAGCCGCTCGGCGAGCGCGACCAACCCCTCCCAGGTTCGCGGCGAGTCCGCGCCCGCGCCCGAGACGATGACCGGCGACTCGGCGGCCTCGATCAGGGCGACGAGCGGCGCGAGGTCGGCGTCGTCCACCGCCGTCGGCCGCGCCACGACCTGGGGCGCCGCCACGACCGTGCCGTCCCAGTCGGCCGTCCAGTCGTCCATCGGCACGACGACCAGCGCGGGGCCGCGCCCGGTGACCGCCTCGTGCGCCGCCCGGGCGATCGCGCCCGGCACGTCCTGGGCACGGGCCGGCTGGTCCACCCAGACCGGGTAGTCCCCCGCCAGGCCGTGCAGCCGCCCGGTCAGAAAGGGTTCGAGGGCGAGGTGCCTGCGGTCCTGCTGGCCCACCACGACCACGACCGGCGCGCGGTTCACCCGGGCGGTCGCGATCGCACCGACCGCGTTGCCCAGCCCGGCGGTGGTGTGCAGCAGCGCGAGCGCCGGACGCTCCCGCGCCAGCGCCCAGCCGGTCGCCATGCCGACGACGGACCCCTCGTGCAGGGCGAGCACGAACTCCAGGTCCTCCGGCAACCCGGCCAGCAGCGGGACCTCGGTGGACCCGGGGTTACTGAAGATCGTCGTCATGCCTGTACGGCGGAGCACGTCGAAGGTCGCGTCCCGCACGGTGCCTGTTGTCATGACATTTCACCTCTTGCCCGGTGGGTCTACCCATACACCGGCCGATCGCCCGACACAGGAACTATCCCGGCCTCCTCGATCAAGAAGCAAGAGATCGCGTCGACCTCATCGGCGGTGTTGTAGTAGTGGAAGCCGAAGCGGATCCGGTCGGCCCCCGCGGTGGCCCGTACGCCCCGGCTCCGGAGCCGCTCCAACAGCGCCCGCGGATCGACCCCCGCGGGGGGACGCAGCACGGCGATGTGCGAGGGCCCGTCGGCGGCGAAGGGCCGGTAACCGGCCGTGCCCACCCGCTCGCGCAGTCGCGCCGCGAGCCCCGTGGCGTGCCGATCGACCGTCGCGGGGTCGAGCCGGGCCAGCACGTCGAGGGCGGCCAGGGTGCCCATCCAGGTCAGCCAGGCCGGCGAGGTGTCCAGCCGGCTCGCGTCGGCGGCGGGCACGAGGTCGCCGCCGAAATACCCCAGCGGCGCGCCGGTGGTGCGCCAGCTCTCCACCAGCGGCCGGACCAGGTCGAGGCGATCGGGCCGGACCGCGAGGAACGCCGAGCCGCGCGGCGCGAGCATCCACTTGTAGGCGTGCGCGACGAGGAAGTCCGGCCGGCTTCGGGCCGGTTCCAGGTCGAGGACGCCGAGACTCTGGGTGGCGTTGACCAGCAGCAGGGCGCCGACCTCGTCGCAACGGTCACGCAGGGCCGGCAACGGCAGCCGCAGCCCCTCGTGGCTGGTCACATGGCTGACCGAGACGGCGGTCGTGCCCGGAGTGATCGCGGCGAGCAGATCGTCCACCCGCAGGCCGTCGGACCCGTGCGCCACCTCGACCACGTCGTGGAACGGGGCCCAGGGATAACGGGTGCTGCGGAAGTCCTCGGCGGACACCACCACCCGGCCCCGCGGCAGCGAGGCCGCCACCGTGGCGACGGCCTCCGACGCGGATCCCAGGGTGGCCACGCCGCCGGGGTCGATCCCCAGCCAGTCGGCGAACCGCTCGCGGGCCAGCCCGGCCGCCGCGTCCCAGGCGGTCCAGTCGAACGAGCCGTCCAGCCAGGAGTCCAGCGCCGCCGACAGGCTGCGTACCACCGGGAGGCAGCCGAGCGCGGCGCCGGGGGTGTCGGCCCAGATGACCTGACGCAGAGCGGGGAAGAGCGCGCGGAAGTCCTCCGGCGTCATCCCGGCACCACCGCCACCGAGGCGATCTCGACCAGCAGGTCCTCGCGGGCCAGCCCGGCCACCACGCACAGGGAGTTGATCGGATAGTCCCCCGCCGGGAACCACTCGGCGAAGACCTCGCCGATGCCGCGGCGCACGCCGGGAAGCGCCTCCCGGCTCGCGACCATCGTGAACAGCGAGGCCAACCCCTCCGCCGGGGTCCCTCCGGCGTCCTCGATGACGGCGGCGATGTTGCGCAGCGCCTGGACCGTCTGCCCGTACGCGTCGGGCGCGACCGTTCCGTCGGGGGCGTTGCCGACCTGCCCGGCGATGTGCAGGACGGCGCCGTCCGCCGAAACGCGCGCCGCGTGGCTGTACGCGCCGAGGGGCGGGGCGACCCTGTCCGTACTGCGCCGCTCGACCAGCACCGGCTTTCCCACGGCTTCCTCCACGACTCGCTCGCTTCCGCTCATGCCGCCGCCCCGGCGGCGACCTTGTCCATGACGTCGGTCAAGATACGCAACGCCTCGTCGGCCTCCTCCTCGGTCACCGTCATCGGCGGCGTGACCCGCAGGACGTTGCCGAGCAGCCCGCCGCGGCCGATGAGCAGGCCGCGGGAACGGCACTCCTCAAGGATGCGCGTCACGAGAGCCGTGTCCGGCCGAGTCGTGCCGGGTGTGACGATCTCGACCCCGATCATCAATCCCATGCCGCGGACCTCGGCGACGCAGGCGTGGTCCGCCGCGATGCGGTCCAGGCCGGCCCGCAGCCGGGCGCCGACGTGGTCGGCGTTCGCCTGGAGGTCGCGGTCCCTGATGACGTCGAGCGTGGCCACGGCGGCCGCGCAGGCCAGAGGATTGCCCCCGGCCGTGGAGATGGAGTTGGCGCCCAGGCAGTCCATGAGGTCGCCCCTGGCGACCACGCCGCCCATCGCCACGCCGTTGGCGATGCCCTTGGCGAAGGCCATCGCGTCCGGCCGCACGCCGAACGCCTGGATGCCGAAGTAGGCCGCGCCCGTCCGTCCGAAGCCGGTCTGGACCTCGTCCGACACGAACAGGATCCCGTACTCGTCGAGCACCGACTTCATCTCGGCGAAGAAGCTCGGCGGCGGCGTGGCGAAACCACCGGCGCCCTGCACGGGCTCGGCGATGAGACAGGCCACGTCGCCGGCCGTGGCGGTCTCGATGATCGTGCGCAGCTCCTCCTTGCACGCGGCGACGTACGCGGCGTCGTCCAGGCCGCGGAACGGGCTGCGCAGCCGGTAGCCGCTGTGCACGTACGTGACGTTCAGCGGGCTCAGCGAGGTGGCCGACCAGCCCCTGATTCCGGTCGCGGCGACGGTGCCGAAGGAACGGCCGTGGTAGCTGCCGCGCAGGGCGAGGACCTGGTTCGAGCGGCGGTACTGCGTGGCGAGCAGCAGGGCGGTCTCGACCGCCTCCGTGCCGGAGTTGACGAAGAAGACCTTCGCGTCCGGGATGCCGCTCGCCGCCGCGATCCGCTCCGCGAGTTCCACCTGCCGCCGCACGAGGTAGAGCGTCGAGGTGTGCAGGATGCGGCCGGCCTGCTCCCGGATCGCCTCCGTGATCTCGGGGATGTCGTGCCCCACCATCGTGGCGAGCAGGCCGCCGAAGAAGTCGAGGTAGCGCCGCCCCTCGCTGTCGAAGACGTGGCGCCCCTCTCCGCGTACGAGCTCGATGGGGTCCTCGTAGTAGAGGTTCATCCAGGACGGCATCACCGCGCGGTGGCGTTCGAGGAGTGGTCGTGTGCCCATCGGGCAGCCTCCTTCTGCGGGAACGGGAGGAAATCGGGAGGAACGGAAGGAAAGGTGCTGTCCGGTGGAGCGTAGGTGGCCGCGTCGCCCGGCATCCTTGCCGTCGGGCGGGATTTCAGATAATCAAAGTCCGTGATGTCCCGTTCGTCCGATCAGCTCGGCGAGAAGTCCCCCAGCACCCTGTCCACACTGACGAGGGGACTGGCCGTCTTCGCGCTGGTCTCCGAACAGGGCGGAGAGCTGAACGCCCGCGACATCAGCGAGCGCGTCGGCCTGAGCCTGGGCACGACCTACCACCTGCTCCGGACGTTGATCGCCGAGGAGTACCTCGTTCGCCGCCCCGGCGGCCGGTACGACGTCGGGACGCGGGCGGCCGTGCTGAGCTGGCACGTGCAGCGGCGCTCAGGCCCGGAGCCGGAACTGTCGATCATCCTGAAGAGGCTGCACAGCCGGACCAGGGAAACCGCCTACGTCTCGGGCTGGCGGAGGGGGGAGCTGACCCTCCTGCACTATCTGGCCGGCCCCCAGGCCATCACGGTCGGCAGGCTGGAGGTCGGGTTCCGGCAGTCCCTGCACGCGCGGGCCTCGGCCAAGGCGGTGCTGGCACACCTGCCCAAGGAGCGCTGCGCCGAGATCGTGGACCGGCTCCCGTTCGAGCCGCTCACCCCGAACACCATCACCGATCCGGAGGCGTTCCACGTCGAGCTCGGGCGCGTACGCCGATCGGGCTACGCCCTGGACGATGAAGAGTTCGCCCGGGGGATCAAGTGCGTCGCGGCGGCGTTCGCCGACAGGGACGGGCTGCCCGCGGGCGCATTCACGATCTCCGTCCCCGCGGAGCGGTTCGCCCGGAACGAGCAGACGTTCATCCGCGAGGTCATCCTGGCCGCCCAGACGGCGGGCACCCTGCTGCGGGAGGGACGGCTCACCCTTCCCCCCGACTCGGCTCCAGATTTCAAATAGTCGAAAACCCGCCAGTGACGGCGCGGCAAATGGGGCATGGCCGCCCATACTCCTCGGCTAAGACCTAGGAGGTACCCGTGAACGACACTCACGGACCGGCCACGCTCTCGTCGCGGCTCGCCGACTCGGTGCGCCAGGCGGTCGAGGATCTCGCCGACGAGCACCTGGAACTGCTGGCCGAATCCCTGCGCCGCGACACCTCGGGCGGCCACGAGGACCGGGTGGCGTCCCTCTACGAGGAGTATCTGCGCGACCGCGGCTGGGACGTCCGACGCCAGTCCATGATCGACGACGAGGTGCGGGACGCCGACGCCCGGCCGGGCGAGCGCTTCAACGTCATCGCCTCCCGGCCCGGGGCCTCCGGCCCGCGCGTGGCGCTCAACGGCCACATGGACGTGGTTCCGGTCGCGAACGCGGACGCCTGGACCCATCCCCCGTTCGCCGGCCGGCGCATGGACGGCAAGGTCCACGGCCGGGGCGCCTGCGACATGAAGGGCGGCATCGCGGCCGGGCTGCTGGCCGTCGCGGCGCTCGACCGGGCCGGGATCCGGCCGCCGCTCGACCTGGTCTGGCACCTGGTCGTCGGCGAGGAGACCACCGGCATCGGGACGCGGGTGGCGCTGCGCGAGGGCCCCGTCCCCGACGCGGTGGTCGTCCTCGAACCCACGGAGAGCCGGATCGTGCCGATCTCCTCCGGACTGCTCTTCTTCTCGGTCACGGTGCACGGCCGGACCGCCCACACCTCCGCGCCGTGGGCCGGAGAGGACGCCTTCGAGCGCCTGATGCGCGTGCGCCAGGCGTGGATCGAGCTGGCCGAGAAGCGGACGGCCGCCTACCGGCATCCGCTGTTCGCCCATCTGCCCTCCGCCATCCCGTTCGCGATCGGCACCGTCTCCGCGGGCGCGTGGCGGGCCGCCGTACCGGACCTGGCCACGATGGCCGGACGGATCGGGCTCGCCCCCGGAGAGTCCGCGCAGCGGGTGCGGGACGAGTTCGAGGCCGCCGTCGCCCGCGTCTCCGCCGGGGACCCGTGGCTCGCCGAGCATCCCGTCGAGGTCGAGTGGGGGCACGAACTCCTCGGCTGGGAGACGCCGCGCGAGCACCCCCTGGTCGCGTCGCTCGCGGCGGGCCAGGAGGAAATCGGCGCGGCCGCCCGCGAGCCGCTCGCCTTCACGGCCGGCTCCGACGCCGCGTACTACGGCGGGCGCGGCGTCCCCACCGTGATCTACGGCCCCGGCCGTACGGCGCTGGCCCACGCCGACGACGAGCACGTCATCGAGGCCGACGTCGTCGAATGCGCCGCGGTGCTCGCCGTGGCGCTGGCGGACTACGCCCGGCGGGCCACCGCGGCCTGACCTCCGGCGGGGCGCCCCCGTCCCGATCTTTTCCATCCCTCTGGAACCACCGAACGCCAGGAGGTCTCCTTCGCATGCGCTCCGACACCCCGACACTGCTCGGCCACTTCGAAAGGATGCTGCTCATCCGCGGCGTCGAGGACGAGATCGCCCGGCTGCGCACGGCCGGCGACATGGTCGGCTCGATCCACCTGTGCAGCGGCCAGGAGGCCGTGTACGTGGGAGCCGTCGCCGCCCTCGACCTGAGCCGGGACGCGGTCTTCCCGACGTACCGCGGCCACGGCTGGGCGCTCGCCTGCGGCGTGCCGCCCGAGGCCCTGTTCGCCGAGATCCTCGGCCGCGTCGCCGGCATCAACGGCGGCAGAGGCGGATCCGCCTACTTCACCGCGCCCGAGTACGGCATGTACGGAGAGAACTCGATCGTCGGGGCAGGCGCCCCGATCGCCGCCGGAGCGGCCCTCGCGGCCTCCTTCGACGGCAGCGGCCGCGTCGCCGTCGCCGCCTTCGGCGACGGAGCGCTCAACCAGGGCGCGGTCCACGAGGCGATGAACTTCGCCGCCGTCCGCGGCCTCCCGGTCGTCTTCGTCGTCGAGAACAACGCCTACTCCGAGCTCACCCCGATCGCCGACATGACCCGCAACCCCGAGCTGTTCCGCCGCGCCTCGGCGTACGGGATGCCCGGCGGGCGGGTGGACGGCAACGACCCCGACGCGGTGGCGCGGGCGATGGAGACGTGCGTTGAGCGCGCCCGCGGCGGCGGCGGTCCGGCGCTGCTGGAGTGCATGACGCAGCGCATCGTCGGCCACTACATCGGCGACGCGCAGCACTACCGGCCCGCCGGGGAGCTGGACCGGGCCGTCGCCGCCGAGCCCATCGGGCGGCTCGCCGAGCGCCTGACCGCCGAAGGGGTCGCGGCCGACGAGCTCGACGCGATCCGGGCGCGCGTCGCCGACCGGGTCCAGGCCGCGTCCCGCCTCGCCCTCGACTCACCGCCGGCCGACCCGGCGACCGCACTGGAGCACCTCTATGCCTGAAATCACCCTTTCCACTGAGACGAAGCGGCTGAGCTACGCCGAGGCCGTCAACCACGCCCTGCGCCGCGCCCTGTACGAGCGCCCGGAGACCCTGCTCTTCGGAGAGGACGTGGCCAAGCCCGGCGGTGTGTTCGGCGTCACGAAGGGCCTGCACCGCGAGTTCGGCGACCGCGTCTTCGACACCCCCATCTCGGAGTCGGCGATCCTCGGCGGGGCCATCGGCGCGGCCATGTTCGGGCGCCGCCCGATCGCCGAGATCATGTGGATCGACTTCTCGCTCGTGGCGCTGGACCAGCTCGTCAACCAGGCCCCCAACGTGCGGTACGTCTCGCGCGGCGCCGTCACCGCGCCCATCACCGTCCGCACCCAGGCGGGAAACGGCCCGGGGGCGTGCGCGCAGCACTCCCAGAACCTCGAAGCCTTCTTCGCCCACGTCCCCGGCCTGCGGGTCGGCATGCCGAGCACCGCCCAGGACGCGTACGACATGCTGCTGAGCGCCGTCTGGTGCGACGACCCGGTCATCGTCATCGAGAACCGGACGCTCTACCACGGCGCCAAGTCCGATGTCCGTCTCGGCGGCGAGGTCGAGCCGATCGGCGGCGCGCGGGTCCGGCGCGGCGGCTCCGACGTGACGGTGGTGACCTGGGGAGCCGTGCAGAACCTCGTGCTTGAGGCGGCCGAGGAGTTGGCCGCCGAAGGCATCGAGGCCGAGGTTCTCGACCTGCGCTGGCTGAACCCCCTCGACCTGGCCGCCGTCCGGGACGCCGTGGGCAGGACGCGGCGGCTGGCGGTCGTCCACGAGGCGCACACCTTCGGCGGTTTCGGGGCCGAGGTGGTCGGCCTCGTCGCGGAGTCCGGGGCCGACCTGCTCGCCCCGCCGCTGCGCATCGGCGCCGCCCCGGCCCGCATCCCCTCGGCCCTCTCTCTGGTGCCGGGCATCCTCCCCACCCGGGAGAAGATCGCGGACGGCCTGCGCCGCCTCGTCCGCGGGGAGAAGGCCGGCGACGCCGGAGCGCTCCGATGACCGGGCCCGACGTCACCTGGGGGATGCCCGCCTTCGCGCCGCTCTACGGAGCGGGCGAGGAGCAGGTGACCCTCGACTGGCTGACAGTGGAGTACGCGACCTCGCCCGAGATCGTCGGCGGCGTCCTGCCCCCGCCGCTGCGGGCACCGGCGAGCCCGGCGGTGATGTTGTGGTTCGCCCGGTTCAAGGACCCCACCTTCTCGCGCGCCGACGGCACGAGCGAGCGGCGCCCGTCGTACACCCAGGCCGGGGTGTGCGTGACCTGCGAGCACCACGGCGAGCTCGGCGCGTACGCGGTCGAGACGTTCATCCCGGGCCTGAACTACGGGATCTTCGGGCGGGAGGCGTTCGGGCTGCCGAAGAAGCAGGTGCGACAGGTCCTCGTCGAGCGCGACGGCGACGCGGTGACGGCGGGCGTCGTCATGGCCGACGGCGCGCCGCTGCTCGACGTGGCCGGACGGGTCGGAGATCCGGAGCCCGGGTCGGCCGTGCCGTCCTGGATCTCGCCGCACTTCACCCTCAAGCTCGTCCCCCGCGCGGACGGCCCCGGCTACGACATCAGCCGGCTGGTACGCATCCCGTTCGAGGTCACGCCCCTCTCCCCGGCGAGTCGCGGGGAGGCGGAACTCACCTTCCACCCCCGGGATTCCGATCCCGTGCACCTGCTACGGCCCGTCTCGACGCCGAGGCTCTCCTGGGGCTCGGTCCACCTCGCCATCCGCTACGGCACCTACCTCGAACACTGCGACCGGTTCCCCGTCCTCGGGCGGCCCTCGTGGTAGGGCCCCTCGACAAGCCCCCGGCAATGCCCCGGTCAGGAAGGACATGACATGAGCGGACACCCCCAGCCGCCGGACGCCGCCCCCAGGCCGTTCCGGAAGGCCGTCGCCGCCGCCGCCATCGGCAACTTCATCGAGTGGTACGACTTCGCCCTCTACGGCTTCTTCGCCAAAGCCATAGCGGACACCTTCTTCCCCTCCGGCGACGCGCGCGCCTCGCTGCTGCTGACGTTCGCCGTCTTCGGCATGAGCTTCGTCGTCCGGCCCCTCGGCGGGCTGGTCTTCGGTTACATGGGCGACAGGATCGGCCGGCGGGCCAGCCTGTCGCTGATCGTCATCCTCATCTCGGTCGCCTCCGCGGCCATGGCCTTCGTGCCGGGTTACGACGCGATCGGCATCGCCGCGCCGATCCTGATCTTCGCGCTCCGCTGCGTCCAGGGGATCTCGGCCGGCGGCGAGTGGGCCAGCTCCGCGTCGTACGTCGTCGAGCACGCGCCGCCCGGACGCCGGGCCTTCGCGGGGAGCTGGCAGACGAGCACGATCGCCCTCGGCATGCTGACGGCCGCCCTGTCGGCCGTCGCCGTCTCGCTGTCGATGGGCGCCGAGGCCGCCGCGTCGTGGGGGTGGCGGGTGCCATTCCTGGTCAGCCTCCCGCTGGGACTGGTCGGCCTCTACCTGCGGCTGCGCCTCGGGGAGAGCCCGGAGTTCGAGAAGGTCGATCCCGGCGAGGCCGAGAGGCGGCCGCTGCGCGCGACGCTCAGCCGCGACTGGCGCTCGATCCTGCTGATCGCCGGGCTCACCGCCGCGCCGACCATGTGCACCTACGTCCTGCTCGTCTACGGCCCGACGTTCCTGATGACCGACCTGGGGATGGACCCGCAGCAGGCCCGCCTCGCCGGCGTCGCGGGCTTCGCCTTCATGGCCGTCGCGGTCGTCCCCGCGTCGATGCTCAGCGACCGCTTCGGCCGCCGGCCGTTCCTGATCGCCGGCGCGATCTGGGTGGCGGTCTCGTCCCTGCTGACGCTCTCCCTGATGCACACGGGCCGCTGGTACCTGGTCGTGGCCGGGCTGATCCTCACGCTCATCGGCGACGTCATGATGCTGGCCCCGCAACCGGCCCTGTTCTGCGAGCTGTTCCCGACCAGCCGCCGCACCAGCGGGGTGAGCATCGGATACAACCTCGGCGTGATCCTCTTCGGCGGTGCCGGGCCGTACATCGCCGGCACGCTCGTCGAGGTCACCGCGTCCACCTACGCCCCCGGGTGGTACCTCATGGGCGGCGCGACGCTCAGCCTGATCGCCGCGACGATGACGCCCGAGACGCTGCGCACGTCGCTGCGCGACGGCGTGACCGGCCTCATCGGCCGGCGAGGAAACGACCCGGCGAACCTGTCGGTGCACGAGATCGCGGAAGCCTGAGGAAGAAGTCCGTGACTCCTCCGCTCCCTGAAGGGAGCGGCTTCTCGCTAAGCCGCTTCCGCAGCCTCACGAAGGGCAAGCCCTGCCCTGAGGATGTTGAGCGCCGCGTTCACGTCGGCGTGCGCGGTATGCCCGCACGCCATACAGATGAACTCGGCCTGGGTGACGCGGTTCTCCTTCGCGCAGTGCCCGCAGCGGGCGCACGTACGAGAGGTATTGGCGGGGTTCACTGCGATCAGCTCTCGACCGGCGCTTTCAGCCTTGTGCGCGAGGACCGTCAGGAACACCCCCCAACCCGCGTCCACGATGCTCCGGTTCAACCCGGACTTCTGTGCGACGTTCCGGCCAGGGGCTTCGATCGTGCCGGACGCCGAGCGGGTCATGTTCGCGATCCGCAGGTCCTCATGCACGATCACGTCGTAGTCGCGGACCAACGCGAGCGCGGCCTTGTGCGCGCCGTCCAGGCGCCGGCGGCGGACCTTGGCGTGCAGGGCAGCGACACGCGCGGCCGCCTTGCGGCGGCGCTTGGAGCCCCGCCTCTTGCGGGCGAGAGCCTGCTGTGCCGCCGCGAGACGTCCGGCGGACGCGGCCAGGTGGCGCGGGTTGGCCAGGTGTTCCCCGTCGCTGGTGGTGACGAGCGAGGCCACGCCCATGTCCAGGCCGACGACCGCACCGGTCGCAGGCAGGGCGTGCACGGACACGTCATCGCAGGAAAGAACCACATACCAGCGGTTGCCCTCCCGCTTGATACTGATCGTCTTCACCCGGCCGCGTATCGAGCGGTGCTGGTGCACACGCACATGCCCGATGCCCTGCAAACGGACGAACGTGGCGGTGGGGTGTTCGGGCTGGGAGTCCCACCGGCAGCCGTCGCCGTCCTTGGGCCACTCGACGGTGTCGAACCAGCCGCGTCCTTTGAAGCGCGGGAAGCCCGGCTTCTGCCCGACTTTGACACGGCGGAAGAACGCGGCGAACGCCTTGTCCAGGCGGCGCAGGGTGGCCTGCTGGGAGGAGAACGACCACCGGCCCTGACCTGCGGGGTCATCGGAGCGGATGTGCTTCAGCTCGCCGGACTGGTCGCCGTAGCGCACGGTCACGCCCGCCTTGCGGTAGGCGGTACGGCGGTGCTCCAACGCCGCGTTGTACAACACCCGGTGATCTTCCAGGCACTGCGCGAGCGTGGCGGCCTGCTTGCCGGTAGGGCGCAGCAAGAACCTGTACGACCTGCGCACCCCCACCTCCCACGCTCAGTAACGAGATCGCCACGCTATCGGCAGCCACCGACAAAACCCGAAGGGAGGGAGCGCGGATTCCCCCGCCAGCTGAAGCAGGCGGTCCCCTCCGCGCGGACCTGATGGATCGACCGACGATGCGCGCCGTGGTCCACGCGGGAGCGCCCGGCGTCGCCGGGTTCCGGCTGGCGGCGCTCCCCCGGCCGGAGCCCGGTCCCGGCCAGGTGCTGGTACGGCTCCGCTACGCGGCCCTGAACCGGCACGACCTGTTCGTGGCGTTGGGGCGCGACGGCACCGAGCCCCCGCTGGTGATGGGCTCGGACGGCGCCGGCGAGGTGGTCGCGCTGGGTCCCGGCGCCGGCGGAGTCGCGGTGGGCGACGAGGTCGTCATCGATCCCACCCTCGGCTGGCCGACCGCCGACGATGTGCCCGTCGTTCCGGGCCTGCTCGGCGGCCCTCCGGACGGGACCCTCGCCGAGTACGTCGCGGTTCCGGCGGCGAACGTCCATGCCCGGCCCGAGGGGCTGGACTGGGCGGAGGCGGCGGCCATGCCGCTCGTGGCGGTCACGTCGTTCCGCGCCCTCTTCACCCGGGGCGCGCTGCGTTCCGGACAGCACGTGCTCATTCCGGCCGTGTCCAGCGGGGTGGGCACGATGTGCGTGCGGATGGCCCTCGCGGCGGGAGCCCGGGTGACCGCCGTCACCCGGAGCGCCGCGAAGGCCGAGGCGGCGCGAGCCCTGGGCGTCCACGAGGTGATCGTCGGGGGCGACGGCGGCTACGCCGCGCCGGACACCCCCGTCGATCTGGTGATCGACTCCGTGGGGGCGGCGTACTTCTCCTCGCATCTGGCGGCCCTGCGCTCCGGCGGGCGGCTGGTGACCCTCGGCGCGACGACCGGTCCCGACGTGTCTGTGTCATTGCGGGAGCTGTTCTTCCGGCAGATCAGCGTCATCGGCACCTCGGTGGGCAGCTCCGAGGAGTTCGCCCAGGCCATGGCCTTCGTACGGCGCCACGACCTGCGGCCGGTGGTTCACGACGTACGACCGCTCGGCGAGGCCGTCGAGGCCCTGCACGACCTGCGGGAGAGCGGCCACTTCGGGAAGTCCGTCATCCGGATCTCGGACTGAGCGCCCTCCACTGTCACGGCGCGTTTGACAACGTTGTCATCACCTCTGAAATGCGGGATGATCCGGGATGTGCCAGAGACGAGACGCGGTCGCCCGACCATGAACGACGTCGCCGCCGCCGCGGGGGTGGCGCTCAAGACCGTGTCGAGGGTCGTCAACAACGAGCCCGGCGTGAACGCCTCCACCGCGGAGCGGGTCCACGCCGCCATCGAGAGCCTCGGCTACCGGCGCAACGACGGCGCCAGGACGCTGCGCCGCGGCCGCACCGCGAGCATCGGCCTGGTGATCGAGGACGTCGCCGACCCGTTCTACTCCGGCCTGAGCAGGGCGGTCGAGGACATCGCGCTCGCCGAGGGCTGTCTGGTCTTCACCGGTTCGTCCGGTGAGGACCCGGCACGCGAGCGCGAGCTGGTGCTCGCCTTCTGCGCCCGGCGGGTGGACGGGCTGATCATCGTGCCCGCGGGCACCGACCACGACTACCTCACCCCCGAGGTCGAGGCCGGCATCGCGGCGGTGTTCGCCGACCGGCCGCCCGGCGCGGGCCCGGACGCGGACACGGTCGTCTGCGACAACGCGGGCGGCGCCCGCGCCGGCACCGAGCATCTGCTCGCCCACGGGCACCGCCGCATCGCGTTCCTCGCCGACGCGCCGTCGATCTTCACGGCGGCAGAGCGACTGCGCGGCTACCGGGAGGCCCTCGCCACGGCCGGCCTGCCGTACGACGAGGGGCTGGTCGCGATGGGCCGGCCCGACCAGGCGCGGGTGCTGGCCGACCTGCGGCGCCTGCTCCGGCTCGCCGACCCTCCGACCGCGCTGTTCACCGGCAACGGCCAGATCACGGTCGCCACCCTGCGCGCCCTCGCCGGGACCGCGGGGCCCGCGCCCGTCCGCCAGGCGCCGTCGTCCGGGCCGGTCGCCATCATCGGCTTCGACGACTTCGAGCCGGCCGACCTGCTCGGCATCACCGTGATCGCGCAGGACCCGGCCGGCATGGGCCGGGCCGCGGCGGAGCTGCTCTTCCGCCGCCTGTCCGGCGAGAGCGGCCCGCCGCAGCGGCTGGAGCTGCCCACCCGCCTCGTCGTACGCGGATCGGGCGAGCGGCCCCCGGCCTGACCCCGGCCCGAGAGTTCAGCCCTTCAGCGCGCCCGCCATGAGGCCGCGCATGAAGAACCGGCCGAGCAGCACGTACACGACCATGGTGGGGATCGACGCCAGGATGGCGGCGGCCATCTGCTGGCTGTACGGCACGGTCTGGGCGCCCGCGATGTTGTTGAGCATGACCGTCGTCGGCCACGAGCTGGGCGCGGTGAGGAAGACGGCGAACAGGAAGTCGTTCCACATCGACGTGAACTGCCAGATCACCACGACGGCGAACGCCGGGCCGGAGACCGGCAGGATGATCGACCGGAACGTCCGGAGCATGCCCGCGCCGTCCACCCTGGACGCCTCGACCAGCTCGTCCGGGATCGTCACGTAGTAGTTCCGGAAGATCAGCGTGCAGATCGGGATGCCGTACACCACGTGGGCGAGCGTCAGCCCGGGGATCCCGCCGTAGAGCTGGACGCCGAGCGCGTCGCCGAGATTCACCATGAGCTGGACCAGCGGGATCATCACGCCCTGGTACGGGATGAACATGCCGAACAGGAACAGGGTGAACACCAGGTCGGCGCCGGGGAACCGCCACTTCGACAGCACGTACCCGTTCATCGAGCCGAGGACGGCGGAGATCACCGACCCCGGCACGGCGAGCAGCACGCTGTTGACGATGCCGGGCTGGAGCTTCTCCCACGCCACGCTCCACGCCTCGGTCGTCCAGACCTTCGGCAGGTTCCACGCCTGGGAGGGGTCGGCCTCCGAGAGCGGCTTGAAGCTGGTCACCACCAGCACGTAGACCGGGATCAGGAACACCACGACGAAGACCAGCAGCAGCGCCGGCCGCACCCACCGGGCGAGCGCCGCCCGCCGCTGGGCCCGCGCCACCGGGTCCGCCCGCCGTACGGCCTCCTGCGCGACGCTCATGGCTCCTCCCCACGCGGTGCGTCGAGTCGCTCGCTCATGACCTGTTTCCCTTGCGCGCGTTCCACACCAGATACGGAATGACGAAGACGGCGACCGAGAGCACGATGTACGCCGCGATCGTGGCCCCCTTGGCCGGGTCGTGCGAGTCGAAGACGGCCGTCCACATGAAGACCGCCGGCACGTCGGTGATGATCTGCTTGCCGGACACCGCCACGATCAGGTCGAAGACCTTCAGCGAGATGTGCCCGAGGATGATCAGGGCCGACAGGGTCACCGGGCGCAGCATCGGCAGCACGATGTACCGGTAGACCTGCCACTCGCCGCATCCGTCCACCCGGGCGGACTCGCGCAGCTCGTCCGGCACGCCCCGGAAGCCCGCCAAGAACAATGCCATGACATATCCGGACATCTGCCAGATCGCGGGGACCGCCATAGCGGCCATCCCCCAGTCCGGGTCGCGGAACCACTGCCACTGCAGGAAGTCCAGCCCGAGATGGCTGAACAGGCTGTTCA
Source organism: Microtetraspora fusca (assembly GCF_001570365.1). Lineage (GTDB taxonomy): Bacteria > Actinomycetota > Actinomycetes > Streptosporangiales > Streptosporangiaceae > Microtetraspora > Microtetraspora fusca. The sequence continues at coordinate 104,426 of NZ_BBYK01000061.1, forward strand.
GCCCGACCGCCTGCTCCCCCGTGCCGCTGTTCATCAGCCACCGCCAGACCACGCCGGTGGCGATGAACGAGATGGCCATGGGGAACAGGTAGATCGCCCGGAACCCGCCCTCCCCGCGGATGCCCTTCTCCATCAGGAAGGCCAGGAACCAGCCGAGGACGAGCGCCCCGCCGACGAAGACGACCGTGAAGACGATCGCGTGCCGGACCGAGATCCCCCACCGCTCCTGGTCCCAGATGCCGGTGAAGTTCTCCAGCCCGACGAAGCTCCCCTCCGAGATCTCGTCGTGCCGGTCGCTCATCGCGACCTTGAAGTTCCAGCCGAGCAGGCCGTACACGAAGACCGCGATGGCGACGATCGACGGCGACACCAGGAGCAGGCCGGGCAGCCACCTGCGCACCCGTCTCAATTGCACCTCTCAACGTCGAGGACGCGCCCGCCCGGGGGCCGCGGCGCGTCCGATGTGCTCCGCGAGCGACGAGACCGCGGCGCGCGCCGGTCCGGGGCCGGAGTCGGCGCGCGCCGTACGGAGGTCAGGTCACTGCCCGCTGTTCTTGGCGGCGGCGGCCAGCGCCTGCTGGAACTTGGCGACGTCGTGGTCCTGCTGGAAGAGGCCGACGGCGTCGTTGATCGCGGCGCGCCAGGCGTCGTTCGCGACGACGCCGTGCTGGATGGAGCCGGCCAGCTTGTCGTTCGACCACTGCTCCAGGTCCCAGGCGAGATAGTCCTGGTAGAGCGACTTGTCGGCGTCCTTGCGGGCCGGGATCGAGCCCTTCTTGGGGTTGAAGGCGTCCTGGCCCTCCTTGCTGGCGGCGACCTTCAGCCACGCCACCGCGCCGTCCCGGTTGGGAGCGCCCTTGGGCAGGGTGAAGCTGTCCGACAGCCACATGAAGGTGCCGTCCGTGCCGGGAGAGGCGGCCCAGTCGAAGTCGGTCTTGGACGTCTTGCCGAGGCCGCCGGGGGCCGGGTTGTGGAAGTAGCCGTAGGCCCAGTCGCCCATGATGTTGAACGCGGCCGCGCCGTCGGCGACCTGCTTGGCCGCCGGCTGCCAGTCCTCCTGGGGCGTCCCGGCGTACGACAGGATCGTCTTGAAGTTCTCCAGCGCCTTCGTCACGTTCGCGCCGGACCAGTCGGCGTTCGCCGTCCACAACTGGTTGTACGCGTCGGTGCCGAGCGAGCCGAGCAGGACGCTCTCCAGCAGGTGGACGGCGGTCCACTGGGAGCCGATGGAGAGCGGGATCTTGCCGGTCTTCTTCACCTTGTCCAGATCGGCGATGAACTCGTCGATCGTCGCGGGCGCCGCGGAGACCCCGGCCTCCTTGAGGACCGACGGGTTGAGCCAGAGGATGTTGGACCGGTGGATGTTCACCGGCACCGAGTAGACCTGCCCCTGGACCGAGATCTGGTCGATCAGCTCCTGCGGCAGCACGTCCTTCAGCTTGAGCTCGTCATAGAGGAAGTTCAGCGGCTCCAGCTTGCCCGCCTTGATGTATCCCTGCAGCTCGGCGCCGGCGTGGCCCTGGAAGGTGTCCGGGGGCTGGTTGGCCTGCAGCTTGCTGGCCAGCAGCGCGCGGGCCTGGTCACCGGAACCGCCCGCGACGGCGGCGTCATAGAACGTGAAGCCGGAATTGTCCTTCTCGAAGATCTCCCGCATGGCCTTCAGCCCGTCGGCCTCGCCGGGGCCGGTCCACCAGGAGAAGACCTCGACCTTCTTCTGCCCGGACTTCCCGTCACCGGCCGCCTTGTCGTCACCGCCTCCACAGGCCGTGAGGGTGAGCAGACCCGCCATCGAGACCGCCACGGCCGCCAACCACCGTCGCCTCATCGCACATCCCTTCGGGGTGTGTGGTCGTCGAAAATCCTTACCCCCGAGCACTGACAACGTTGTCAGCAAGAACCTTTATCAACCCATCTCGCACCGTCGGGCGTCAAGGGATCGGCGGCTACGCGCGGATAACGTCTCCGTATACAGCGCGACGGAGGGAATCGCCTGTCTCCGGGGTCGTGTTCCTGGCGACTCACCGCCGATGGGAAATGTCAGTGATGCACGTCACACTGACTGCCATGTCTGTGACGCCGCGGGGGGCGGGCGCAGGGGCGAGCCCGGAGACACGCCCCACATCAGGATCAGGGTCCTCCTCGGAGCCCGGCGAGCGGTCGGCCGAAGCGCCGCCGCGCGCCCGGTCCGAGGAGACAGAGCACGGAGGGAGAACGGCCGACACGCCACACAGCGCCGAAGCAACCGAGACAGCGGACGCGGAGCCCGACGGGAAAGCACCGGACACGGGGCCGGACGGGCAGCCGGAGCCGGACGACCTTCCGGACTTCTCCGATCTCAGCGCCAATATCTGGCACGCGCACGACGAAACGATGCGGAACATCGGCTTCTTCACCATCGCCCGCAGGTTGCCCGCGCTGATCGTCCAGGCCGTACGCATGGCCTGGGAGGCGAGCCGCCGGGACACGGTCGCCACCATCGGCCTCAGCCTCCTCGCCGGCGTCTTCACCGCGTTCGGGCTGCTGGCCACCACCGGCGTGCTCCAGGCACTCCTGGCCGCCGGGCCGACGCCCGAGCGGGTGCGCGCGGCGCTGCCCGCGCTGCTCGCCGTCGGCGCGGCGGCCACGATACGCACCAGCCTTCAGGCGGGGGCCAACTGGGCGCAGAGCCGCCTCGAACCCCAGGTCAGCCGCATCGCCGAGAAACGTCTCTACGGCGTGACCAGCGACGTCCCGCTGGTCCGCTTCGACGACTCCGACTTCCACGACAGCCTGCAGCGGGCCCGCGCCCGCGGCGTCGACTCCTCCGACGCGGTCGTCGACTCGGCGATCGACGTGCTCACCGCGACGATCGGCCTCGGTGCGGCGGTCGGCGTCCTCGGTGTCCTCCACCCGGCGCTGCTGCCGCTGCTCGTCCTCGCCGTCCTGCCCGACGCGTGGTCGGCGATCCGCTCCGCCCGGATGCGCTACACCACCATGCTGTCGCTCGTCCCCACCTACCGCCGCAAGTGGATCGTCAGCGAGTTGCTCGCCGTGCGGCACACCGCGGCGGAGGTCCGCTCCTTCACCATGCGGGGCTTCCTGCTCCGGGTCTACGACCGGGTGGCCCGGGCCGAGCAGGCGGTCCTGGTCGCGCTGGCCCGGCGGCAGACGTTCGCCCGCCTCTTCGGCGAGGCGCTGGGCGGCCTCGGCACCGCCCTGATCTACATCGCGCTCGGGCTGCTCCTCGCGTTCGGCGCGGTGCCGCTCGCCGTGGCCGGCACCGCCGTACTGACGATCCGGTCGGGGCAGAACTCGCTCGCGAACCTGCTGTACGCGGTGAACCGGCTCTACGAGAACGGGCTCTACTTCACCGACTTCATCGACTTCTGCGCGGCGGCCGAGACGGAGCAGGCGCCGGAGCGGCAGGAGGCGCCGCCGGAGACATTCGAGCGGATCACCGTCGAGGACGCCACGTTCCGCTATCCCGGGGCGGAGAAGCCGGCCCTGCGCGGCGTGTCGATCCGGATCGACCGCGGCGAGGTCGTCGCGCTCGTCGGCGAGAACGGCTCGGGCAAGACCACCCTGTCCCGGATCCTGGCCGGCCTGTACCTCCCGGAGGGGGGCCGGGTCCTGTGGGACGACACCGACCTGAGCCGCGTGGACCCGCACCTGCTGCGCGGGCGGATCGCGGTGATCGCCCAGGACCACAGCCACTGGCCGCTCAACGCGCGGCACAACATCACGATGGGCACCGAGAAGGGCGAGGAGGCACTACGCCGGGCGGCAGAGGTGGCCGGGGCCGACGAGGTCATCGCCGAGCTGCCGCAGGGCTACCAAACGCTGCTCGACAAGCGGTTCAAGGACGGCCAGGAGCTGTCGGGGGGCCAGTGGCAGCGGATCGCGGTCGCGCGCGGCTTCTACCGGGACGCGCCGCTGCTGATCTGCGACGAGCCCACGGCCGCGCTCGACGCGCGCGCCGAGCACGCGCTCTTCGAACGGATCAGGCAGCACGCCGACGGGCGCACGGTGCTCCTCATCACGCACCGGCTGGCGAGCGTCCGCTACGCCGACCGGATCTACGTGCTCGACCACGGGCAGGTCGCCGAGCACGGCACGCACGACGAGCTCATGACGCTCTCCGGCATCTACGCCGAGCTGTACAACCTCCAAGCCGAGGCGTACCGCGTGACCACCACCGCCTGACCATGTAGACCGAGACAAGGCCCGGCCCGGGGACGGCGGACGCCGTCCCCGGGCCGGGCGTCCTGGTGATCAAGTCGCCATCGGATCGTCCCGACAGCAGGGCCTGTCGGGGGCCGGTCAGGAGACGTGCTCGCCCTCGCGCTCGCAGAGCCCGTCGGGGATGGCCAGCACGTCCTTGTAGAACTGGACCTTGCGCTTGATCGCCCCCTGCTGCCGTCGCAGGTCGGCGATCTTGTCCTCGACGGCCTGGTCGTGCGCCTCAAGCAGGGCGATCCGGTCGCTGATCGTGTGCTCGCCCGCGCGGGTGAGCTCGGCGAAGCGCAGCATCTCGGCGATCGGCATCCCGGTGTCCCGCAGGCAGCGGACCATGCCGAGCCAGCCGATGTCGCCGTCGCTGAAGCGGCGCTGCCCCGCGGCGTTGCGCTCGATCGGCTCCAGCAGCCCGATGCGCTCGTAATAGCGGAGCGTGTCCAGGCTGAATCCGGTCTCCTCGGCGGCCTGTCCCGGTGTGTAGGCGGTCACGCCTCCGATCGTGACACGTGGAGCGTGCTCCAGGTCAAGCCGACCGGGCGGCGTCACGATCCGCGTAACGCCTTCCGTCGCGGGTTTCCCGTCCATCGTTGCCATGCTCCGGCCGGGGCGCGGCGCCGTGGAGGGTGGCCGCCGAGTGTCGGTTCGGCGGCCGGCGACCTGTACACCGACGGTGGCAGGTTGCGCTGGAGTGCACTCCACCGTGCAGCGTGTACGCCATGAAACTCGCGTTGGGCACCATCCCGTTCGGCACCACCGTGGACGAGGCCACCTCGTTCGCGATCCTGGACCGGTTCGCCGAGAGCGGCGGCACGATCGTGGACACCTCGAACAACTACCCCTTCTGGATCCCGGGAGCGACCGGGGACGAGAGCGAGCGCACGGTCGGCCGGTGGCTCGCCTCGCGCCGCCTACGCGACCGGATCACGGTGAGCACCAAGTGCGGGGCGCGTCCCACCGTCCCCGGCGACATGACGCTCGACTCAGCCGAGGGCCTCTCCGCGGCCGTCATCCGCGAGGCGGCCGAGGGCAGCCTGCGCCGGCTCGGCCTCGACCGCCTCGGCGTCTACTGGGCGCACATCGAGGACCGTTCCGTCCCGTTGGAGGAGACCGTCGAGGCGTTCGGCGAGCTGGCGGCATCGGGCAAGGTCGGCATGCTCGGCGCGAGCAACCATTTCGTCTGGCGGGTCGAGCGGGCCCGGCGGATCGCCGCCGACCTCGGCCAAACGCCGTACACCTGCCTCCAACTGCGCCATTCCTACCTGCGCCCGCGTCCGGGCGTTCGACTGCCGGAAGGCGGCCACGTCCAGGTGACCGAGGAGACCCTGGACTACGTGCGCTCGGAGCCGGACCTGACGCTCTGGGTCTACTCGTCGCTGCTCTCGGGCGCGTACGCCGCCAAGCCGCTGCCGGAGCCGTACGACCACCCCGGGACGGCCCGGCGGCTCGCCGCGCTGGACGGCGTGGCGCGCGAGCTGGGTGCGACCCGCAACCAGGTCGTCCTGGCCTGGCTGCGTGCCCAGGGCATCCTGCCGATCGTGGGGGCCAGCTCGGTGGCCCAGCTCGACGAGCTGCTGGTCGAGGTGGACCTGGACCCGGCGTTGCGCGCCCGGCTGGACGAGGCCGCCTGACCTCCGCGCGGCAGCGTGGCGAACGCCGGGCGGTCGGCACGCGGTCAGCCCCCCGCCCGGCACGTACGGCCGACCCCGGTCAGCCCTCGTCCGGGTCGGCAACGCGTGGCGACTACCGCCCATGGCTCGCGGGTCCTGCCCTAGGACGGCTCGGCCTCGGACTCGCGGTCGGCGGGCGCGGGCTCGGCCGACCCGGAGAGGTGCTCGGACAGGTAGCGGCGGACCAGGCGCTTGCACTCGGCGATCAGGTCCGGGTCGCCCTGCGGGTGGGCGCGGAAAGCGAGCTTGAGCACGGCGTCGGCCGCCTCGACCGCGACGATGAACACCCGGCCGAGCCCCTCGCTCCTGGGGGCGCCGAGCAGTTCGATGGTGAGCGAGCGCAGCCGGTCGGCCACGATGACGTTGTTCTCCAGCGCCCGGTCGAGCATCCGCCGCGTTTCGGGCAGCGGGGGGCCGCCGGGCGTCGTCAGTATCTCGCCGAAGTCGACCACGGCGAAGCCCGGCGTCGTCCGTTTCATCTCGACGAACTCGTCGATGAACAGATCCACGGCCTCGGTCCAGTCCCGCAGGGCGACCCCCGCCACCCTGGCGGCCAACCGGTCGAGGAAGGCGTCGAGGTTGCGCAGGGCGAGTGCCCGGACAAGTCCCTGCTTGTCAGGGAAGAACTGGTAGAAGGTCCCGATGGGCACCTCTGCCCGGCGGGCGACCTCCTTGGTCGTGAGCTGCTCGTAGCCGACCTCGTCGAGCAACAGGGCGCACTCGTCCAGCATCCGCTCGACCCGTTCGAGGCTGCGGCGCTGGGAGGGGCGGCGGCGCAGCGTTCCACCCGCGGCGTTCGTCATTCGCCCATTCTCTACCGCCCGGATGTCCTGCGCGTTAACCTGAGCGTCACTCATATCCGAAAGGGTGACAATGTTCCTCTGGGGTACGGCTACCGCCTCCTATCAGATCGAGGGCGCGGTCTCCGAGGACGGACGCGGCGTCTCGATCTGGGACACGTTCTCTCACGAACCCGGCCGGGTCCGGGACGGGCACACCGGCGACGTGGCCTGCGACCACTACCATCGCTGGCCCGAGGACGTCGCGCTGATGGCCGACGCGGGGCTCAACGCGTACCGCTTCTCCGTCGCGTGGCCGCGGATCCAGCCCGCCGGGCGCGGCGCGGTCAACCAGGCCGGGCTCGACTTCTACGACCGGCTGGTGGACGGCCTGTGCGAGAAGGGGATCACCCCCGCGCTGACGCTGTTCCACTGGGACCTCCCCCAGGCGCTGGAGGACGAGGGCGGCTGGCTCAACCGCGACACACCCCGATATTTCGCGGATTACGCGGCCATCGTGGCGGAGCGGTTGGCCGACCGGGTTCCGATGTGGATCACGCTCAACGAACCGTTCGTCCACATGACGTTCGGGTATGCCCTCGGCGCCCACGCGCCGGGCCGGACGCTGTTCCTCGACGCCCTCCCCGTGGCGCATCACCAGCTCCTCGGCCACGGCCTCGCCGTGTCCGCGCTGCGGGCGAACGGCGCGGAGCAGGTGCTGATCACGAACAACTGCACGCCGGTGTGGCCCGCCTCGGACGCCCCCGAGGACCTCGCCGCCGCCGAGGCGTACGACGCCCTGCACAACCGCCTGTTCAACGACCCGCTCTTCGTCGGCTCATATCCCGATTTTTCGGCGTTCGGGGTGGAAGAGCTGGATTTCGTCCGCGACGGGGACCTGGAGACGATCGGGCAGCCGCTCGACGGTCTGGGGATCAACTACTACAACCCCACCCGCATCTCCGCCCCCTCCACCGACGCGCTGCCGTTCGACGACGCCGGCATCACCGGCTACCCGACCACGGCGTTCGGCTGGCCGGTCGTCCCCGACAGCCTGCGCGAACTGCTCGTCTCCCTCAAGACGAGGTACGGCGCGGCCCTCCCGCCCGTCTACATCACCGAGAACGGCTGCTCGTACGAGGGCATCGACGACCAGGAGCGGATCGACTACCTCGACGGCCACATCGCGGCGGTCAGGCAGGCCCAGGCCGAGGGTGTTGACGTCCGCGGCTACTTCGTCTGGTCCCTGCTCGACAACTTCGAGTGGGCCGAGGGATACCACCAGCGGTTCGGCCTGGTTCACGTCGACTTCGCCACCCAGGAGCGCACCCCGAAGGCCAGCTACCACTGGCTGAAGCGGCTGATCGCCGGGTGACCCGCACGGCGTCCGAAGCCGCGCTTCCACGTGGCCGTCCTCGGATGCTCGGCGGGCCCGCCCGCACGGCACGGGCCGTACGCGGGGTCAGAGCACGGAGACGTGGACGTGGTCGTAGTGGTTGGCGGTGATGCCCCCGCGGTCGGACATCATCCGCCAGCCCGCGCCGGTACGCATGTCGTAGAAGCGCTGCTGCCAGATGATGTACATGATCCCGTACTTGTCGGCATTGGCGATGCACCATGCCGCCAGGGCGTCGCCGCGCGCCTTGGCCGCGGGGTCGGGCATCCGGCCGTTGCTCATCATGAAGTCGCAGGCCCGGCCCTTGCCGTGCTCCCCCGGGTCGCCGACGCGCAGGCACCCCACGCCGAACGGCATCGGGAAGTTCTGCATGACCGCGGCTCGCACGTCGATCAGGCGCTGGGTGAGGCCGGACGACGAGCCGGGGGTCTGGAAGCCGAACTTGGCCAGCTTCTGCTCGACCTCGCCCTGCTTGGCCTTCAGCTCCTTGATGTGCTTTTCCAGCTGGGCGATCTTCCCGTCGGCGTCCTTCGCCGCCTTCTTCTGCTCGGCGATCAGCGTCTTGATCGAGGTGACCCGCTCGGTCTTCTCGCTGGAGAGGTACGAGACGATCGAGTAGGCGCCGAGGTCGGCCTGCGGCATCAGCAACTGGGAGTCGTCGAGCACTCCACCCATGTACGCGGTCTGGGCGAACATCGTCAGCTTGCGCTCGGCGGCGGCCAGAGAGCGCTTGAGCTGCCTCACCCGGCCGGAGGAGTTCTCCGCGAGCTTCTTGGTGTCCTCAAGGCTGATGATCTCGCCGCGGTATGCCTTGGTGAGCTCGGCGGCCTCCTCGCGGAGCTTCTTGAGCTTGGCCTGCTCGTCCGGCGCGGCCTGCGCGCCGGGGGTGGCGAGCGTGCCGAGGAGCGCGGTGAACACCACCGCCAGGCCGACCCAGCGCCCCGGTTGCACGTGATCCTCCCCTGCAGACGGTCCGAAACTATAGAAGGTGATCAAGATGGTTGCCACCTGAACGGGGGATCCTGTCCGGCTTTTACGGCGTTTGCCGGATTTGACCGGATATGGAGCGGCTTGCCAGCTCCGACAGAACATGATTCGGTCCCAATGGCGGCCGGGTACTTGTCCCGTGACGCCACGGCACACACACTGTGTACCAACCAAGCATTCGCTCAAATGAGGCACGCCCGACCGGGAGGCGGACCACCATGCTTCAGCACGACAAACTCTTCATCGGGGGCGACTGGGTGGCCCCCGCGGGCACCGGGACCATCGACGTCGTGTCCCCGCACACCGAGGAGGTGGTCGGGCGGGTCCCCGACGGCACCGCGGCCGACATGGACCGGGCCGTCGCCGCCGCGCGGGAGGCGTTCGACAGCGGGCCGTGGCCTCGCATGAGCATGGCCGAGCGCGCCGCGGTCGTCGCGAGGCTGGCCGAGGTCTACGCGGCGCGGCAGAACGAGATCGCCGATGTGATCACCCTGGAGATGGGGTCGCCGATCACCTTCTCCCAGCTCGCCCAGGCCCCGCAGCCGCTCGGGATGCTCCAGTACTTCGCCGAGCTGGGCGCGACCTACGCCGTCGAGGACGAGCGGCCCGGCATGTTCGGGCCCGTCACGGTGCGCCGCGAGCCGGTCGGCGTCGTCGCCGCCGTCGTGCCGTGGAACGTCCCGCAGTTCGTCATCATGACCAAGCTCGCCCCCGCGCTCGTCGCGGGCTGCACGATCGTCATCAAGCCCGCCCCCGAGACACCGCTCGACTCCTACCTCCTCGCCGAGATGGTCAAGGAGGCCGGGATCCCGGACGGCGTCGTCAACATCGTGGCCGCCGGACGCGAGGCGGGCGAGCACCTGGTCTCCCACCCCGGCGTGGACAAGGTCGCCTTCACCGGCTCCACCGGGGCGGGCCGCCGCATCGGCGCCATCTGCGGCGAGCAGCTCAAGCGGTGCAGCCTGGAACTGGGCGGCAAGTCCGCCGCCATCATCCTGGACGACTGCGACCTGCCCTCCGCGATGGGCTTCCTGTCGATCGCCTCGCTCATGAACAACGGCCAGGCGTGCGTCGCGCAGACCCGCATCCTCGCCTCACGCAACCGGTACGACGAGGTCGTCCAGGCGGTGGCCGACATGGTCTCCGGCCAGCCGGTCGGCGACCCGGCCGACCCCGCCACCGGCATCGGTCCGCTGGTGGCCAAGCGGCAGCAGGAGCGGGTCGAGGGATACATCAGGGCCGGCCTCGACGAGGGTGCCAAGGCCGTCGTCGGCGGCCTCGACCGGCCGTTCGACCGCGGCTGGTACGTCGCCCCGACCGTGTTCGCCGGGGTCACCAACGACATGCGCATCGCCCGCGAGGAGATCTTCGGCCCGGTCCTGGCGGTGATCCCGTACGACGGCGAGGCGGACGCGATCCGGATCGCCAACGACAGCGACTACGGCCTGTCCGGCTCGGTCTGGACGGCGGACGTCGAGCGCGGCATGGACGTCGCCCGCCAGGTGCGCACCGGCACCTACGGCGTCAACATGATGAACACGCTGGAGCCGTCCTCGCCCTTCGGCGGCTACAAGGCGAGCGGCCTCGGCCGGGAGCTCGGCCCCGAGGGCCTGTCGGCCTACCTGGAGTACAAGTCGATCGCCCGTCTCGGCTGAACCGGCCTTCCGGGCCCGGGAAACACCCCACCGGTCCCGCACGGCGACGCGGCGCGCGAGGCGGTTCCCTCGCGCCTCGCGCGGCCCGTACGGGACCGGGAGGCCGCCCAGCGCGCCCCCGCGACGCTGGGCCACACCATGACTACACAATGGTGCGCACCGATCACCCCTAATCGGTGGATTGGACCACTCCCGAGGGGTTTGATCCGCACAACTGAGGTAGACGACCGTTATACGGGTTTGGTTCGCACGATCCACGAACCGATTTTTCGCACCAGATCCGGCGTGGCCGCCGCCTCGGCGTGGCCGTACCCGGGGATGATCCACATCTCCTTCGGGTCGCGGGCGTTGCCGTAGAGCTCGTGCGGGTGGTCGAGCGGGAAGAACGGGTCCGCGTCGCCGTGGACGATCAGCAGCGGCGTGGGGGTGATCAGCGCGGCCGCCTCGAACGGCGGCAGCGGCACGGGGTCCCACCGCCCGGACGCGATCCTGGTCCGCTTGACCCACCGCGCCGCGAGCCGGCCCTCGGGACGCTCGATCGCCCAGTGGACCTGGCGCATCGGCTTGGTGCCCCGGTAGTACCACCACGCGGGCGCGCTCACCGCGACGATGCCGTCCACGCCCCGGTGCAGCGCGGCGTGCCGTACGGCCACCGCGGCGCCCATGGAGAAGCCGACGGTGACGACCCGCCGGTAGCCGATGGACCTGGCGTGCTTCACGGCCGCGTCGAGGTCCAGCACCTCAAGGTCGCCGACCGTCGACTCACCCGTGGAGCGTCCGTGACCGCGGAAGTCGAAGGAGAGCACACCGCCGAACCGGGACATCACGTGCGCGATGCGGCGCGTACAGGGGGCCCGCCAGGATCCGGTGAACCCGTGAGCGATCACGATGCCGAGGTCGAGGGAGCCGTTGGGCGTGTGCGCGGCGTCGATCCGCACACCGTCCGACGTGCGCAGCATCGCCGCGAAGGCCGGAGCGAAGGTCATATCAGCCAACTGTAACCGCGGCCTCCGGCGGCGATTCCGGCAGGTTTCGCGCAGCCCGCCTCCCCGGATCGTGCTCGGGGAGGCGAGATCACGCCTGCTCCGGGACCGCCGGCTCCGGCACCACCCGCGCACGGCGGAGCGAGGCCAGGCGGAGCGGCTCGCGCACCGCCGTGCCGAGCCGTACGCCCGCGAGACGGGCGAACAGCACAGCCGCGAGCAGCGTGGCGGCCACGGTCACGACACCACCGAGCTGGAGCGCCAACCGCGGGCCGAAGGTGTCGCTCAGCCAGCCGAGCAGCGGCCCGCCCACCGCGCCGGACGCCGCGGACACCACGCCGAGCACCGCGATGACCCGGCCGCGCATGTGGTCCGGACTGTCGAGCTGCGCGCGGGCCGCGACGGCGGTGTCGAGCACCACCGCGCTCGCCGCCACCGGCAGCATCAGGGCGGCGAACGACAGGAAGCCCGGAGCGAGGCCGCTCAGCAACTGGACCGCGCTGGCCAGCATGGCTGCGCAGAGCAGCAGCCGCAGCGTGAGCCGGGCCCGGCCGGCCGCGACCACGCCGCCGATCACCGTGCCGACCGCGAAGACCGTCGAGAGCACGCCGTACCCCGCCGATCCGGCGGCGAGAGGGCCCGCGCTCATCGCCGCCATGGTGACCTGGTAGTTGCGCCCGAGGCTGCCGAGTACGAGGGCCAGACCGAGCAGCACCAGCAGCCAGGGGGTGCGCAGCACGTAGCGCACGCCCTCACCGACGCCGAACTCGGCGGTGGAGGAGGCGCGGGCCAGGACGTGCATCTCGCTGCGACGCATGGCGAAGATCGCGCCGATCACGGCGAGGAAGCTCGTCGCGTTGATGAGGAACAGCGCGCCGATGCCGGTGATCGGGAGCAGGATGCCGGCCGCGCTCATGCCGAGGATGCGCGCGCCGGAGCTGATCACGGAGCCGAGCGCCATCGCGTTGGGCAGGTCCTCGGGCGGCACGACCTCGGCCCCGAACCGGCCGAGGGCGGGGCCGCCGAGCGCGCTGACCACGCCGGAGGCCAGCATCACGACGTAGATGGGCGCCATCGAGCGGGGCTCGCCCATCGCGATCGCCGCCAGGACCAGGGCGAGCCCGGCCTGGGCGATCTGCGCGGCCAGCACGACGGGCCGGGAAGGTAGCCGGTCGGCCAGCGAGCCGCCCCACATGCCGAGCGCGAGCGTCGGCAGGGCCTGGAGGACGAGGCTGATCCCGACGCTGGTGGCCGAGCCGGTGGCGGAGAGGATCAGCCAGTTGACGCCCAGCACCTGCATCCAGGTCCCGGTCACGGAGACCAGGTCGGCGGCGGCCCAGAGCCGGTAGTTGCGATGCCGGAGGGAACGCAGCGTCGCTGCGGGTAAAGCCACCGTTTCGTCCTTTTCCAGGGAGATTCAACGGCAGGACGAACGTGGTTAGCCTTCCCCCGGATTCCGCTTTGTTCGTAAATATGACACTAATCACACATTAAAGGTGGTTTAGCGATCTTTGTCCGTTTGGTGAGCAAGCCGACGCACCACGCGACTACGGAAGCTCGTCCAGGACGACGACGCCCGGCCCGCCCTGGGGCGCGGCCCTGGGTGTCATCGTCGTGCCCCAACAGCACCGACTCATCGCCCTCAATCCGGCCGCGGCACCGGTTCTGCTCGGCCTCAACTCCTCGGCCATCTACGTCGGGATAGCTCTTGGTGGCGGCCTGGGCGGACTGGCCCAGAAGTGGTTTGCCATCGTGCCCGCCGCATTGGGGCTGCCGGCCGCCGGTGTCACGACCTTGGCGCTGCTCTGCCACCTGACAACCGCACGCCACCATGCGCCCGCAGCACCTCAGCCGACTCTCTCCACCCCGGAGCAGGCCGAGGTGTAACGCCCCTGCCGGGGCCCGCCACGAGCCCCGACGCGGTGAAGAACAGGTGTGGGACGCCGGAACGCTCGACGAATTCCTCCACGAGCCGGGACTTCCCCACCCGCCGCCGTCCCCCGAGGAGCAGCGCCCGCCCGGGACGGCCGCTCGCGCCGCCGGCCGCCGTTTTTTCAGCCGGCGGTGGAGTCGCGCGAGCTCCCGCCGTCGGCCGAAGAACCCGTGCGTCACGCCTCTCACGCTCTCATCGATGAGACTCTCACCCGTGAAACTCTCATCGTTGAAACCATCAGCGACGAGCGTGGGGGCCGGAACGTTCGGCCATGGCGCGCGGTGGTAACGCGCATCAACTAAAATCTGAAGGTCGCACTCGCGGCCAGAGCGTCTCGCGGCGGGACACTATCCGGTTCCCGGGACGCGGACGGACAGCCCCAACAACCAGAGCGAGACTCCACTATGCCATTGAACAGCCGCGACGACCTGCGGAACATCGCGATCATCGCGCACGTCGACCACGGCAAGACCACGCTGGTGGACGCCATGCTGTGGCAGTCCGGGGCGTTCCGGGCCAACCAGGACGTCGACGAGCGGGTCATGGACTCCAACGACCTGGAGCGCGAGAAGGGCATCACCATTCTCGCCAAGAACACCGCGGTCAAGCACGGAGGCATGACGCTCAACATCATCGACACCCCCGGCCACGCCGACTTCGGCGGCGAGGTGGAGCGGGGCCTGTCCATGGTGGACGGCGTCGTGCTGCTCGTCGACGCCTCCGAGGGACCGCTGCCGCAGACCCGGTTCGTGCTGCGCAAGGCGCTGTCGGCCAAGATGCCCGTCATCCTGTGCATCAACAAGGTGGACCGGCCGGACGCCCGCATCGCCGAGGTCGTCGACGAGGTTTACGAGCTCTTCATGGACCTCGACGCGACCGAGGACCAGATCGACTTCCCGATCGTCTACGCGTCCGGCAAGGCGGGCCGCGCGTCTCTGAACCGTCCCCAGGACGGTGAGATGCCCGACTCCGAGAACCTGGAGCCGCTGTTCGAGACGATCACCTCGACGATCCCCGCCCCGGTGTACGACCCGACCGCGCCGCTGCAGGCGCACGTCACCAACCTGGACGCGTCCAGCTACCTCGGCCGGATCGCCCTCTGCCGGGTCCACCAGGGCACGATCACCAAGGGCCAGCAGGTCGCCTGGTGCCGCACCGACGGCACCGTGCAGAAGGTGAAGATCTCCGAGCTGCTCATGACCGAGGCGCTGGAGCGCAAGCCCGCCGAGCAGGCGGGCCCGGGCGACATCATCGCCATCGCCGGCATCCCCGAGATCATGATCGGCGAGACGCTGGCCGACGCGGACGACCCGCGCCCGCTGCCGCTGATCACCGTGGACGAGCCCGCGATCTCCATGACCATCGGCACCAACACCAGCCCGCTGGTGGGCAAGGTCAAGGGCGCCAAGGTCACCGCCCGCATGGTCAAGGACCGGCTCGACAAGGAGCTGGTCGGCAACGTGTCGCTGCGGGTGCTGCCGACCGACCGTCCCGACGCCTGGGAGGTGCAGGGCCGCGGCGAGCTCGCGCTGGCCATCCTGGTCGAGCAGATGCGCCGCGAGGGCTACGAGCTGACCGTCGGCAAGCCCCAGGTCGTCACCAAGGTGATCGACGGCAAGGTGCACGAGCCGGTCGAGCGGCTCACCGTCGACTGCCCCGAGGAGTACCTCGGCGCCGTCACCCAGCTCCTCGCCCTACGCAAGGGCCGCATGGAGCACATGACCAACCACGGCACCGGCTGGATCCGGATGGAGTTCGTGGTGCCGGCCCGCGGCCTGATCGGCTTCCGCACCGAGTTCCTCACCGAGACGCGCGGCACCGGCCTGGTCCACCACGTCTTCGAGTCGTACGAGCCGTGGTTCGGCGACCTGCGCACCCGCAACAACGGCTCCCTGGTCGCCGACCGCTCCGGCCCGGTCACCGCGTTCGCCATGCTGAACCTCCAGGAACGCGGCACGCTGTTCGTCTCTCCGGGCACCGAGGTCTACGAGGGCATGATCATCGGTGAGAACTCGCGATCCGACGACATGGACGTGAACATCACCAAGGAGAAGAAGCTCACGAACATGCGCTCCTCGACCGCGGACGAGACCGAGAAGGTCATCCCGCCGCGCGTCCTGTCGCTGGAGCAGGCCCTGGAGTTCATCCGCGACGACGAGTGCGTGGAGATCACGCCCCAGACCGTCCGCCTCCGCAAGGTGACCCTCGACGCCGCCACCCGCGGCCGGGCCGCCGCGCGGGCCAAGCGCTCCAACTGATCACTGCGACAACGCCCGCCCCGGGTCGTCCCGGGGCGGGCGTTCGCGTTCCCGCACCCGTTTCCCGCCCCGGGCGCGGGTCAAGCATGGTTTCCTTCGTAACGCAAGGTAATCGGAAGGACACTCACCGCACGAAGCAGGGGAGAGACCATGCCCGGAAGGACACACCTCGCGCTCGCCGTGACGCTCGCACTCGGCGCGGCGGTCATCGGATCCTCCGCCGCGGAGGCGGCGCCCGGCCACATCGCCCGTCCGCTCGACGCCACCCTCCGTGACGCGGCCGGCAAGCGGGTCGGCGTGCTGCGTGCCGAGGACGAGGGTCAGGCGACCCGGATCACCGTGAGCGTCTGGGGACTGTCGGCCGGATTCCACGGCTTCCATGTCCATACCACCGGCAGGTGCGACGCCGGGGCCGTGGATCCGGCGACCGGGAGCCCCTTCACCACGGCCGGCGGGCACCTCGACCTCGCCATGCCCGGCGGCCACGGCGCGCACGCCGGCGACCTGCCCGCGCTGCTCGTGGGCCAGAACGGCACGGCCCGCGCCTCCTTCGTCACCGACCGGTTCCGGGTCGCGCAGCTCGCCGACGCGGACGGCAGCGCCGTCGTCATCCACGCGCTGCCGGACAACTACGGGAACATCCCCTCCCGCTACACCCACCCGGCGGACACGACGGGCACCACGGGCGCGGACGCGACCACCCTGAAGGCCGGCGACACGGGTAACCGCATCGCCTGCGGCGTGCTCCACTGACGCCCCAAGTCACCGTCAAGCGGAGCACAAGAGGGCGGGGACACCATCGACGTGAGGAGAGCGCCACGGGGGCCCGGCGCCTCCACAGAGAGGGGGACTCCCGTCATGAAGTTCGCCACCACGATCATGTGCTCCGCACAGATCGGCGCCTGGCTGCTCATCGGAGCGCTGGCGCTGCTGATGGCCCGGTGAATCCGGTACGGCTCGCGCCACCGCGCGAGCCGTACAACTCTCGGGGCCCCTGCCCGGAACCGACGGCGGCGCCGGGCGCACGGCGGAGTTCAGCGGCGGCGGCGCGCGGTGCCGAAGATCGACCGCGTGATCTCCCTGCCGAGGGCGGACGCCGCCGAGCGCGCCAGCGACCGCAGCGCGGGCGAGCGCAGCACCCCCTCAAGCGGCGACCTCTCCCCCGGCCGCTCCCACGCCTCGTCGCGGCGTTCCTGTGGCTCCTCGCGCCTCTCCCGCCGCCGTTCCGGCGTTTCGGCGGGTGCGGTGGGGGCCGGCTCGGGCGGGGTGAGCCGGGCGTTCAGCATCTCGTACGCCGACTCCCTGTCCACCGCCGTGCCGTACTTGGGGAGGAGGGCGGAGGAGGCGATGACCTGCCGGACCACGGCGGGGTCCGAGGGGGCCATCAGGCTCTCCGGGGCGCGCAGCCGGGTCCAGGCGACCGGGGTGGGCGCGCCCGTCTCCGACAGCACGGTCACCACGGCCTCTCCGATGCCGAGCTGGGTGAGCAACTCCTCCAGGTTGTACGACGACGAGGGGAAGGTGGACACGGTCGCCCTCAGGTCCTTGGCGTCCTGGGGCGTGAAGGCGCGCAGCGCGTGCTGCACGCGCGAGCCGAGCTGGGCCAGCACGTCGGCGGGCACGTCCTTGGGCGTCTGGGTGACGAAGAAGACGCCGACGCCCTTCGAGCGGATCAGCCGCACGGTCTGGGTGATCGACTGCAGGAACGCCTTGGACGCCTCGTCGAAGAGCAGGTGCGCCTCGTCGAAGAAGAAGACGAGCTTGGGCTTGTCCGGGTCGCCGATCTCGGGCAGCCCCTCGAACAGGTCCGCGAGCAGCCACATCAGGAAGGTCGAGAAGAGCCGCGGCCGGTCCTGTACGGCGGGCAGTTCGAGGACGGAGATCACTCCCCTGCCATCGGGCGTCGTGCGGAGCAGGTCGCGGGTGTCGAACTGGGGCTCGCCGAAGAACGCGTCCGCCCCCTGCGCCTGGAAGTTGATCAGTGCGCGCAGGATCACCCCGGCGGTCTGCGGGGCGAGCCCGCCGACGCCCTTCAGCTCCTCCGGGTTGTCCGTGAGGTGCTGGATGACCGCGACCAGGTCCTTCAGGTCCAGCAGCGGCAGGCCGTGTTTGTCGGCGAAGTAGAAGATCAGCCCGAGCGAGGACTCCTGGGTCTCGTTCAGCCCGAGCACCTTGGCCAGCAGCGTCGGCCCGAACGCGGTCATCGTGGCCCGCAACGGGATGCCCTCGCCGATGCCGCCGAGTGAGAAGAACTCGGTGGCGCAGGCCGTGCCGGACCAGGACTGGCCGATCTCGGCGGCCCGCGCGCTCACCCGGTCGGACGGCGCGCCGGGCGAGGCGAGGCCGGACAGGTCGCCCTTCACGTCGGCCAGGAACACCGGCACGCCGTGTGCGGCGAGCTGCTCGGCCATCATCTGCAAGGTTTTGGTCTTGCCCGTGCCGGTGGCGCCGGCGACCAGGCCGTGCCGGTTCATCATTCCGAGCGGGATCCTGATCTTCTCCGCGGGGTCGGCCCGCCCGTCCGTCACCAGCGCGCCCAACTCCAGCGCGGGCCCCTCGAAGTCGTAGCCCTTCATCGGTTGGAGTACCGCTTTCCCGGCTTGAGATCGCCGAACAGCTCGGACACGGTCACGTACGTGAATCCCTTCTTGTCGAACACGCTCAGCAGACGCGGCAGCGCTTCCACGGTGGTCTTGTGGATGTCGTGCATCAGGACGATCTGTCCTGGTTTCGCCGCCGTGCTGCGCCGTACGACGAGCTTGGGCACCCGGTCACGCCAGTCGAGGGTGTCGACCGCCCAGAGGACCTGCCCGAGCCCGAGCCGCCTCGCCTCGTCGGCCACCCTGCGGTCGGTCGCGCCGTACGGCGGCCGCAAGGCGTGCATACGGACGCCGGTCACCTCCTTGACCAGCCGCTCCGTCCTGACGATCTCGTGGTTGAGCGCCGCGTCGCTGAGCGCGGTGAGATCGCGGTGGTCCCACGTGTGGTTGCCCAGCTCGTGCCCGTCGGCGACCATGCGCCGCAGCACCGGCCCGTCCTCCTTGTGGATCATCTCTCCGACCAGGAAGAACGTCGCCCGGGCGTGGTGCTTGGCGAGCACGTCGAGGACGTGCGAGGTGTAGTTTCCGGGCCCGTCGTCGAAGGTCAGGGCCACGCATTTGGTGTGCGCGCACGAGATGGGGCGAGGCTGCGGCGTGCTGCGCGGTGAAGGGGCTGGGGACGGTCGTGCGCCCGGCCGCTCACCGGCCGGGCCGGTGGGCCCGGGCGTCGCCGCGGGGCTTGGCCCGGCCGCCTGACGGGACGGCAGAAGGACACCGCATCCGGACACCAGCAGCAGTGCCAGACAGGTGAGGCCGACCCGCATGTGTTCCCCCCGAGCTGGCGGGGATCAGGGATATCCCCTGGCCTTGTCCCCCCGTATGACCCTGGCCAGGTCCTCCCACCAGGGCGGCACGTTCGCTCGGAGCTCGGTATATCTACGGGCCACCCGGATGGCGCATCCGGAGGGGTCACTACCCACGTGGCGACGTTTCACGGAGGCCTCCTGCCACCGGTAAAACCCGGCGCGATAGCTCACCACGAGACCGATCCAGACCGGCAGGGTGACGCCGTCCCCGATCTCGTACGCGTCGGAAACGCCGAGGGCGGCGAGCTCGGCGTGCAGCTTCGCTATCGCGTCCGCGGACTCAGCCATCGCTCACGCTCCGTGGCCGCAGAACGGCACGGAAAGGACGGACCAACAGTTTTTGTTCGGGGGCGGGAGAACTCATGGAGTAATCATGGGGCTCCAGCCCGTTACCTCGCAGGAATATTGGCCTGACCGTTGCCACGGACATCTCCACCGAGATCCCCGTGAGTCGCACTCTGGATGACTTCCCGAGGACACGGGGCGGCCAAACACCCACACACCCCCATCTTCATCACGCTATGACAAAACCCCCTCACCGCACCGTCGCCGCCGAAACGGTGATGACCGGCACCCCGCGCCGCGTCTGACCGGAACCCGGCATTACGGCACGACGCGAGTCGTTCGCGTCGACCAGGCGGAGCCGTCAATAAGGCTGGTCGGCCTGCTCGCGGGGTTCGATGACGGCCATCACGAAGCGGAGCGGGCCGTCCCCCTCGTTCGCGTAGCGATGCGGCCGGTCGCCGCTGAAGACGACCGCCTCGTCGGCCGCGACCGTGTGGCTCTTGCCGTACACGCTGAGGGTGAGCTCGCCCTCCAGGACGCTGAGCATCTCGCGGGTGCCGGCCGGGTGCGGGTCGCCGTCGTAGTGCTCGCCGGGGCCGAGCCGCCAGTCCCACAGTTCGCAGATGGCCGGCGCGTCGGCGCCCACCAGCAGCCGCGCCTCGCCCCCGCTCGCGTGGCGGAAGGTCACCACGTCGGCGGCGTGGACCACCCGGACGACGGGGGTCTCGGACACCTCGACGAGCCGGCCGACCGTGACCCCGAGAGCCTCGGCGATCCTGCTCAGCGTGTTGATGCTGGGGTTGGTGCGGCCCTGCTCGATCTGGATGAGCATGCCGCGACTCACCCCCGACCGCGCCGCCAGCTCGTCGAGTGTCATCCCGCGATGGGCGCGCTGCCCGCGCACGTTGGTGGCGATGGCCGCGCTGATCGTCTCCAGGTCCGGCATGCGTACAGCCTAGTGAATCTGATTTGCAATCTGTTGAACTCAACATGTTGTATGAACAGTGCAATTCAGTGAACTGTGAGGTGCGCGGTGACGGCAGTGGCGCTCGCTACGGCGTGTGCGGTGATCTTCGGTACGGCCGACTTCCTGGGGGGGCTGGCCACGCGACGATCACGCGTGTTCGCGGTCGTCGTGATCTCCCAGCTCGGCGGGCTGGGGCTGGTCTGCGCCCTCATGCCCGTCCTGCCCGGAGAGGCGAGCCCGGCGGCGCTGCTGTGGGGCATGGCCTCGGGCGTGGCCGGGGCCGCCGGCATCGTCCTGTTCTACCAGGGCCTGGCGTCGGGGATGATGTCCGTGGTCGCGCCGACGACGGCGACCACCTCCATGGCGGTTCCCGTGGTGTTCGGTCTGATCCAGGGCGAGCGGCCGTCCGTCACCGCGATGGCCGGGATCGCGCTCGGCCTGCTCGCCGTACTCCTGGTGAGCCGCGACTCCGCCACCGGCCCGTCCGGCGCCCGGCTCGGCCCGATCGTGAGCGCGCTCGCGTCAGGCGCGGGCTTCGGCGGGTTCTTCGTGCTGCTCAAGCTGGCCCCGGCCGGCTCGGGCCTGTGGCCGCTGGCCGGAGCGCGCATCGCGTCGATCTCGCTGGTCGTGCTGCTGGCGCTCGTCGCGCGCCGGACGCTGCGTCCGATCCCGGGGGCGCTCCCGGTGACGATCGCGGCCGGCGTACTGGACATGGCCGCCAACATCCTCTACCTGCTGGCGGCCCGCGGCGGGATGCTCAGCCTGGTCGCCGTGCTGGTGTCGCTCTACCCCGCGAGCACGC
Source organism: Microtetraspora fusca (assembly GCF_001570365.1). Taxonomy (GTDB): domain Bacteria; phylum Actinomycetota; class Actinomycetes; order Streptosporangiales; family Streptosporangiaceae; genus Microtetraspora; species Microtetraspora fusca. The sequence continues at coordinate 125,759 of NZ_BBYK01000061.1, forward strand.
TGCTGCTCGCGCGGTACGTGCTGGACGAACGGCTCAACCGGGTGCAGATCGCGGGGGTGGGGTTCGCGCTCAGCGCGGTGGCGCTGATCACCCTGCCGCACACCTGACCTGACACCTCGTGTCGTGCGGGGCCGGGGACGGATGGAGAGCGAGTAAGGCGCAGGGGGCGCCGGCGGGTGCGGTCAGGCGGCGACGGGCACGCGGACGACGCCCTCCTCGCGGGCGTAGTCGGCGAGCATGCCGCGGAGCTGACGGCGGCCCCGGTGCAGCCGGGACATCACGGTGCCGATGGGGGTGCCCATCCGGTCGGCGATCTCCTTGTACGCGAACCCCTCGACGTCGGCGAGGTAGACCGCGACCCGGAAGTCCTCGGGCAGGGCGCGCAGCGCGTTCATGACGGCGCTGTCGGGAAGCTGCTCAAGCGCCTCGGTCTCAGCGGACTTCAAACCAGTGGACATGTGCGACTCCGCCGCGGCGAGCTGCCAGTCCTCGATCTCCTCGGCGGCGGACAGCTTGGGCGAACGCTGCTTCTTGCGGTAGTCGTTGATGAAGTTGTTCGTCAGGATCCGGTGCAGCCACGCTTTCAGGTTCGTGCCCTCACGGAACTGGTGGTAGGAGGTGTACGCCTTGGCCACCGTCTCCTGGACCAGGTCCTCGGCGTCGGCCTGGTTGCGGGTGAGACGCATGGCGGAGGCGTAAAGCTGACCGGTCACCGGAACGACGTCGCGTTCGAACCATGCCTGGCGCTGCTCGTCGGTCATTGTGATCATTTCCATCCCCCTACGCGAAACTGCTCCCCCGCTACCCCTCCGGCGTGAACCCATGCGGGCGCCCGGGACCCGTTACGTCGCTCGACATCGTTGCAGGGGACTCGTAAGCGAAGTGTTAAGGGTCGTGCCTGGTCAGAGGGGTCACCGCGGACGTGGGCCGACACGGCGAAGTCACGCGCGGCCCGTCTAAGTCTCATTACAATAACACTCATTACTCGATCCTGTAGAAATTGTGGCAAAGCTCACTAGCTAGGGTTATGGCATGGAATACGTGGACCGACACGACCCGGACACCCGCCGATGGGCGGCCGAGGCGATCCAGGCCGTGGAGGCCGACGCCAACCGCAGTTGCGACACGCACCTGCACTTCTTCCCGCTCCCCCCGCACTGGGGTATCGATCTCTATCTCAAAGACGAGTCCGTCCACCCGACCGGTTCACTGAAGCATCGGCTCGCCCGTTCCCTCTTCCTGTACGGCCTGGCCAACGGCTGGATCGGCCCGACGACCACGATCATCGAGGCGTCCAGCGGCTCCACCGCGGTCAGCGAGGCGTACTTCGCCCGGCTGCTCGGCCTGCCGTTCATCGCGGTGATCCCGGCGAGCACGTCGCCGGAGAAGCGGGAGATCATCGAGTTCTACGGCGGCAAGTGCCACCTCGTGGACGACCCCGGCGCGATCTACGAAGAGTCCCGGCGGCTGGCCGAGGAGACCGGCGGCCACTACATGGACCAGTTCACCTACGCCGAGCGGGCCACGGACTGGCGGGGCAACAACAACATCGCGGAGAGCGTCTTCAACCAGATGGCCCTGGAACGGCATCCGGAGCCCGCGTGGATCGTGGTGAGCGCGGGGACCGGCGGCACGTCCGCCACCATCGGCCGCTACATCCGCTACCGGCGGCACCAGACCCGGCTCTGCGTCGCCGACCCGGAGGGCTCCGCGTTCTACCCCTCCTGGGTCGCGGACGAGGAGCAGCCGGGGACGGGCTCCCGCATCGAGGGCATCGGCCGCCCCCGGGTCGAGCCGTCGTTCATGCCCGCGGTGATCGACCGGATGACCCGGGTGCCGGACGCGATGTCGATCGCGGCCATGCGCTGGGTCAGGGAGGTCACCCGGCTCGACGTGGGCGGATCGACCGGGACCAACATGGCGGCCGCCGTACAGATCATCAAGGAGATGCGGGCGGCGGGCGAGCGGGGCAGCGTGGTGACGCTGATCTGCGACGGCGGCGAACGTTACCGATGTACCTACGGCGACGACGGCTGGCTCGAACGCCAGGGCATCGACATCGCGCCGCACCTGGAGGAGCTGCGCGGCTTCCACACCCCCTCATAACCCGTCCTCGTGCCCCCGCCTCCTACGCGAGACGCCGGCCGGGTGGGTCGTCTCTCCCCCCGGCCGACGTCCGCGTACGCGTCGGACCTCAGGCCTGCCGGGCGGGGTCCACGCCGAAGGTCGTGGCGAGGTCGTCGAGGATGGCGTGCGCGCCCTGCATGCCGACCGCCGACATCCACGTCGTGTCGGAGACGTCGTGCTTCTCGCCCTTGAGCTTGCCCCACAGCGGGTTGGCGGTGAACTTCTTCTTCGTCTCGTCCGCCGACGGGTCCTGGTACGAGCTCACGAAGATGTGGTCGGCGTCGAGGTCGGCGATGCGCTCCTCGCTGATCTCCACCATGATCGTGTCGGTGACGGTCGGCTGCCCCTCCGGCCGGGGGAACCCGACGTCCTTGAGCACGACGCCGGAGTAGGAGTTCTCCACGTAGAGCCGGACCGTCGGCTCGCCGGCGAACCTGGCGATGGAGACGGTCGGCATCTTCCCGCCGTTCTTCTCCTTGATCTCCTCGCCGATCTTGGCCGCGCGGGTCTCGTACGCGTTGATCCGCTGCTCGGCGAGGTCCTCCTTGCCCAGGGCCTTGCCCATCAGGCGGAGGTTGTCCTTCCAGATGGCGCCGGTGGTCGCGCTGAAAACGGTCGGGGCGATGGCCGAGAGCTTGTCGTACAGGGCCTCGTGGCGGACCTTGGCCGACACGATGAGGTCCGGTTTGAGCGCGGCGATCTTCTCCAGGCTCGGCGCCTCCAGCGTGCCCACCGGCACCGCGTTCGCCGCGTTGGCCAGGACCGGCTGCAGGTAGTCGGGCAGCTTCTCCTCGATCGACCGGTACTGCGTGTAGCCCACGACCTCGGTGTCCAACGTCAGGACGGCGTCGACGAAGCTCTGGTCGAGCGCGACGACGCGCTTCGGCTGCGCCTTCACCTCGGTCTTGCCCATGGCGTGCTCGATCACCCGGGGGTACCCGGCCTGGGCGGCCGACGTCGCCTCCGGCGTCCCGCTCGCGTTCCCCGGGTCGGTCGCGGTGGTGGACGAGCCGCAGGCGGCGACCGCCATGGCCAGCACGATCCCGGCGCCCAAGGCGCGAAGCGCTCTCATCAAAAACCTGGCCCTTCTTAGGTAAGGAGTCCCTAAATTAGCTAAGGCTCACCTAAGCCTGACATACTCGTCCCGGTCAAGCGACAGAGAGAGGGATCACGTACCCATGAGTGCCCTGCGCCCGCGACGCCGGCCGGCGGGCGTCCTCGCGGCGCTCCTCACGGCGGTGCTCGCCGGGGCCGTGCTCAGCGTCGCGATCGGCGCCAAGACGGTGCCGCTCAGCGACGTGTGGCACGCCCTCTGGTCGCCCGGCGGGACGGAGAGCGACATCATCGTCCGCACGCTGCGCGTCCCGCGCACCGCCCTCGGCCTGCTGGCCGGGGTCGCGCTCGGCGTCGCCGGCGCCCTCATGCAGGGGCACACGCGCAACCCGCTCGCCGACCCCGGACTGCTCGGCGTCACCCAGGGCGCGGCCTTCGCGATGGTCCTCGCCATCATCGCGTTCGGCGTCTCGAACCTGTACGGCTACATCTGGTTCGGCCTGGCCGGCGCCCTCGTCGCGAGCGTCGGCGTCTTCGCCATCGGCTCCGTCGGCGGCCGGGGCGGTCCCAGCCCCCTCACCCTCGCGCTCGCCGGGACCGCCGTCAGCGCCTTTCTGTACGCGCTGACCTCCGGACTCGTCCTCGTGAACGAGCAGGCCATGGACGTCTTCCGCTTCTGGCAGGCGGGCTCCATCGCGGGGCGGGGCGCGGGCGTGGCCTGGCAGGTCCTGCCGTTCATCGCCGCCGGGCTGGTGCTCGCGCTGGCGAACGCGCCGGGGCTCAACGCGCTCTCCCTGGGCGAGGACGTCGCCCGCTCCCTCGGCCGCAACGTCACGGCGACCCGGGCGCTCGGCATCACCGCCGTGACCCTGCTGACCGCCGGGGCGGTGGCCGCGTGCGGCGCGCTCGCGTTCGTCGGCCTGATCGTCCCCCACCTGGCCCGCGCGCTCTCCGGCCCCGACCATCGGTGGCTGCTGCCGTACTCGGGACTGCTCGGCGCGGCGGCGCTGCTGCTCGCGGACGTGGTCGGCAGGGTGGTCGCCCGGCCCGGCGAACTGGAGGCCGGTGTGGTGCTCGCCCTGCTCGGCGCCCCGTTCTTCGTCGCGCTGGTACGCCGCAGGAAGCCGGTGCGGCTGTGACCGGCGTACGGCTCCCGCACGCCCGGCCGTACCGGGTGGGGAAGGTCTCCTGGCTGGTCCGCCCGCGCGGCGTGGCGGCCGGACTCACCGGGCTCGCCCTGATCGCGGTCCTGGTCGCGCTCAGCCTGCGGATCGGCGACTTCCCGCTGTCGCTGGGCGAGATCGTCGCGTCGCTGACCGGCACCGGAGGCAACCACTTCGTGGTGGTCGAGCTGCGCCTCCCCCGCGCCCTGACCGGCGTGCTGGTCGGCGCCGCGCTCGGACTCTCCGGCGCGATCACCCAGTCGATCGCACGCAACGCGCTGGCCAGCCCCGACATCCTCGGCGTGACCTCGGGCGCCAGCGTGACCGTGGTGGCGATGATCGTCGCCAGCGGCACCGTGTACGGCGGGGCCAGCGGGGCCCTGGCCGGCGTCGGCATCCCCGTCGCCGCGCTGGCCGGCGGCCTGATCGGAGCGGTGATCGTCTACTCGCTCGCCTGGCGGCGCGGGCTGGACGGGTACCGCCTGGTCCTGGTCGGCGTCGGTGTCGCCGCCGTGTTCACCAACGTCAAGTACTGGCTGATGACGACCGGCGACGTCAACGACAGCTCCCGCGCGATGGTGTGGATCAGCGGCTCGCTGAACGGGCGCGGCTGGGAGCACGTCACTCCCGTGGCGTACGCGCTGGTCGTGCTGGTGCCGCTCTGCCTGGCCGGGACCCGGGTGCTGTCGGCGCTCAGATTCGGCGACGAGACGGCGACCGGGCTCGGCGTCCGGCTGAACACGGCCCGCGCCGTGCTGCTGCTCGGTGCGGTGCTGCTCGCGGCGGTCGCGACCGCCGCCGCCGGGCCGATCGCGTTCGTCGCCCTGGCGGCGCCGCAGATCGCGCTGCGCCTGGCCGGGGTGGCCCAGCCGCCGCTGGTGGTGTCCGCCGTCACGGGCGCCGTCCTGACATCGGCCGCGGACCTCGTCGCGCGCAGCCTCTTCGCGCCGGTGGAACTGCCCGTCGGCGTGGTCACCGCCGTACTCGGGGCCCCCTACCTGATCTATCTGCTCATCCGCGCCCGCCGGGAGGCACGCTCGTGAACACGCGGTTGGAAGCCGTCGACATCCGCCTGGGCTACGGCGACCGGATGATCGTGGACGGGCTCGACCTCGGCATCGAGAGCGGGACGATCACGACGATCATCGGCCCGAACGGCTGTGGCAAGTCCACGCTCCTGCGCGCCCTGGGACGGCTGATCAAGCCCCTCGGCGGCCACGTGCTGCTCGACGGGAAGCGGATCGACCGGATGCCGTCGCGTGAGGTGGCGCGGCTCCTCGGCGTCCTCCCGCAGGCGCCCGCCGCGCCCGAGGGGCTGACGGTCGCCGACCTGGTGGCCCGCGGACGGCATCCGCACCAGACGTGGTACCGCCAGTGGTCGCCGGGCGACGAGAGCGCGGTGGCCGAGGCGCTGGAGCGTACCGGCCTGCTCGACCTCGCCGACCGGCCGCTGGACGAGCTGTCCGGCGGGCAGCGGCAGCGGGCGTGGATCTCGATGGCCCTCGCCCAGGGCACGGGGCTCCTGCTGCTCGACGAGCCGACCACGTTCCTGGACCTGGCGCACCAGATCGAGGTGCTGGAACTGGTCGATCAGCTCCACGCGCAGGCGGGCAAGACGGTGGTCATGGTTCTGCACGACCTGAACCTCGCCGCGCGGTACGCCGACCGGCTCGTGGCCATGCGCGACGGCCGGGTGATCGCGGCCGGGCCACCCGGCGACGTGCTGACCGAGGAGCTGCTGGCCGAGGTCTTCGGCCTGAACGCCAAGATCATCACCGATCCGGTGGCGGGTACTCCCCTGGTGGTGCCGATCGGGACGGCCGATCGGGGCTGACGGCCGCCAGTTCCCGCCGGATGTCCTCGTCCTCCGGGGCGAGCTCGGCCGCCCGCAGGAGGTCCTCCCGCGCCTCCTCGTCGCGGCCGAGTGCCCGGAGCGCCACCGCCCGGTTGAACCGTACGGCGGGATCGTCCCCGCATTCGAGCGCCCGCGCGAGGTCGGCCACCGCGTCCTCCGGCGCGCCCGTCTCGAACGCCAGGATCCCCCGGCTCGCCCAGAGCGCGGCGAGCGCCGGATCGTGGCGCAGCCCCGCGTCGAAGGCCTTCCTCGCCTCGGCGTGCCTGCCCTCGGCCGCCTCCACCTGTCCCAGCACGCACAGCAGGTACGCGTTGCGCGGGTCGAGGGCGAGCCCCTGGAGCGCGTCCGCGCGGGCCCTGCCGTACTCGCCGAACTCGACGAACAGCCCGGCGCGGTTGGCGTACGCGTCGGCGAACTCCGGATCGAGTTCGAGGGCGTAGTCGAGGTCGGCCAGCGCGCCCGCGTGGTCCCCGGCCTGGAACCTGATCTCCGCCCGGTTGTAGTAGGCCTCCGGGAACGGCGGCCCGACCCGCATGGCGGTCTCGTAGTCGGCGACGCCCTCCTGCGGTCGGCCGAGCCGGTGCAGCAGGTTGCCCCTGCTGATGTAGTAGTCGGGATATCCCGGGTCGGCCGCGATGGCGGCGTCCAGGTCGGCCAGCGCGCGCTCCGGGTCGCCGAGCATCGCGGTCAGCTGCCCCCGGTTCGCCCGCAGGACCAGCCGGTGGATGGGGTGCTCGCCGGGGTCGAGGTCACGGTCGGCGAGCTCGATCGCCTGCTCCACCAGCCGCAGCGCCTCCTCCGGCCGCCCCGCGCGCATCTCCACCAGCGCCTTGCCGTTGAGGTCGAAGCTCAGATGGAAGGCCCGTTCCCTGCGGTCGGGCAGCAACGAGGTGATCGCGACCGCCTCGTTGATCCACGACAGCGCCTCGCCCACGTCGCGCGCCGCCGGGTCGTGATGCCGCATCAGCAGCATCGCGGTCGCGTACGCGGCGGTGGCCCGGTTCTTCGGGTCGGTGCTCTCCCGCCGGGCCCGGTCCAGGATCGCCCGCGCCTCATCCTCCCGCTCGATGGCCGCGAGCGCCCCCGCGGTTCGGTGGACGAGCGACCACCAGGCGTCCGGATCGGTGTTCGGGTCAGCCTCGCGCAGCGCCCGCACGCCGAGTCGGGCCGCCGCGTGGTGGAAGCCCTCGGTGAAGCACCGTTCCACCGCCTCCGGCCCGTGGTTCTCCCCACTCCGCCCGGCGTCGATCGCGCCGCCGTCCGTCATGGGGCTCCCGCCCCCGGCACCGGGGGCGATGGGGAGGGCGTGCCGCTTGAGCGCGGCGGCGAGAACGGGGTCCGCGGTCTCGGCGCAGACGACGACGGTGAGCAGCGCGGGATCGATCCTGCGGAGCAGGACGGCGAGGAACTCCTGGTCCGTCTCGTCGGCCGCGTCCGCGCGTTCCACGACGAGCGCGGCGGGCCCCACCTCCTTGAGGTGGTCGTGGACGAACTCCGCCAGCCCGTTGGCGAGCCGGAGCGTACGGCGCGGCGCGGGGACGAGGATCCGCTCCGCCTTGGGCAGGTGCGCCGCGAGCGACCCTCGCACGGCCGGCACCACGTCCCTCAGCCCGGGGGCCGCCGCGCGGATCTCGATGTCGTGTGCTTCGACGAGTTCCTTTCGCGCCAGGGGGACGATCGCGTGGAGCAGCGCGCTCGCGACCGTGTACGGCGCCGCCCTGTCGGGCTCCATCCCGTCCCAGGTCGGCCACTGACCCGTCGTGCCGAGGTCCGTCGTCTCGCGGCTCCGACTGGGCGCGGCCGGCTGATCGGCGGGGACGGGACGGGTCTCCTGGAGGGTCCGATCGGAACCCGTCCCGCTGTCCAGGCGATCGGCCGATCGGCTCTGCGCCGGACCGGCTGCCACACGGACGACGACGGGGGGAACCACGAGCTGGGGTATGTCACGTTCCCCGCTCCAGCGCTGCCCTTGGACCCACAGATGACGCACACGCGCTCCCCTCGTCGCCCCGCAAGGCGAGACCATGCCGTACGGCGGCAGGTCTCGCCGGTCGCTCACGCGTGGTGCTTCGCGCTGGCCTGGCCGGAAAGCTGGACCGTGCCGGGCTTGTGAACAACGACCTTCTTCATCAGGGCCTCTCTGATCGCGTCTGAGGAACGACGCCCATGTCAGCACGGACCACGTCAGGTCACAAGACCTAGGCTGGTAATGGTCATTTCCCGATAAATTACGATAATCGCGCAATCGGGGCATCCGGTCCGACCACCTCGAACCAGGCAGCGTTCATTTGCGCTCGCTGCGCTCGCGCGGCTCGGGGCGCCCTTGAGACGACCCCCGCTGTGCCTGATTGCCTCGCTGCGCTCGGCGCATTGGAACATCACCGTGACGCGACGCCGGGCGACTGTCCATGTTTGGACGATTTGACCGGCGGCCGCGATCGTGGTGTAGTCCGTGCCTGCGTCGCGGTGTACCCGGCAAGGAGATCGCCGAGGGCATGGAGGCGCCGGAACATGGGACCACCATGGAAACATCGCACGAGCGCCTGGCGGCGTTCGGCAACCAGTTGATCGAAGTACACCTCTGGCTCCGGGAGGAGCTCGCCACCCTCCGCGAAGGTGTGGACGCCTATCTCGCCGGAGGCGCGCGCCCCCGCGATCTGCGGGCCCACTGCCTGACCTTCTGCTCCGCTCTCCAGCGACACCACGTCGGCGAGGACGGCGGCGCCTTCCCCGCGCTCGCGGAGCGATTCCCCGCGTTGCGACCCGTGCTGGACGAGTTGCGCCGCGACCATCGGCTGGTGGAGGACTCCCTCACCCGGCTGCAGGCGCTCCTCGACGGCCTGGACCAAGAGACCGACCCCGTCATATTGCGGAGCGAGCTGGACAGCCTCGCCGCGCTGATGGAGACGCACTTCGTCTACGAGGAGAAGCGGATCGTCGCGGCGCTCAACACGCTGGACGCGCCGGAATGGGACCGTTCGCGGCCCGATTTCCTGCTCACCGACGAGGAGACCTGACCGGTTCCATCCCGGATCTGAACCGGCATGAACGGCGCGGCAGGATCGGCGCGAAAGACAGGCGGCGTCGGCGTGAAAGACGGGCGGGATCGGACAGTGCCGTCGATCCCGCCCGTCTCGGCGGAGCTCAGTCGCCCAGCAGGGCGTCCACGAACACCTCGGGGTCGAAGGGCGCCAGGTCGTCGGGCCCCTCACCCAGGCCGACCAGCTTGACCGGCACGCCCAGCTCGCGCTGGACCGAGATGACGATGCCACCCTTGGCCGTGCCGTCGAGCTTGGTCAGGGCGATGCCGGTGATGTTCACCGCCTCGGCGAACACCTGGGCCTGGCGCATGCCGTTCTGGCCGGTCGTGGCGTCGAGGACGAGCAGCACCTCGTCGACCACGGCCTTCTTCTCGATCACCCGCTTGACCTTGCCCAGCTCGTCCATCAGGCCGGTCTTGGTGTGCAGCCGTCCGGCGGTGTCGATGATGACCGTGTCGGCGCTGTCCTCGATGCCCTTGGCCACCGCGTCGAACGCGACGGACGCCGGGTCGCCGCCCTCGGGGCCGCGTACGACGCTGGCGCCCACGCGGTCACCCCAGGTCTGCAGCTGGTCGGTCGCGGCCGCCCGGAACGTGTCCGCGGCGCCGAGGACGACCTTGTTGCCGTCACCCACCAGGGCACGGGCCAGCTTGCCGGTCGTGGTCGTCTTGCCGGTGCCGTTCACGCCGACGATCAGGAGCACGGCGGGCCGCCCCGCCGGCGACTTGGTGTGCAGGGTGCGGTCCAGGTCGGGCGAGATCTGCTTGAGCAGTTCATCTCTGAGCAGGCCGCGGACCTCTTCCGGAGTACGCGTGCCGAGGACCTTCACCCTGGTGCGCAGCTCCTCGACCATCGCCCGAGTCGGCGCGACGCCGACGTCGGCCGTGATCAGGGTCTCCTCGATCTCGTCCCAGACATCGTCGTCGAGCCGGTCACGCGAGAGCAGTTCGAGGAGTCCCCTGCCCAGCACGTTCTGGGAGCGGGACAGGCGCGTGCGCAGCCGCACCATACGGCCTGCCGACGGCGGGGGCACCTCGATCTCGGGCGCCTTGAGCAGTTCCTCCTCGGGCGGAGGGAGGGTGGTGATGGTGCCGCCCTCGCGGTCGACCGGGCCCTCCTGCGGAGGAACCTTCAGGTCCGGGATCTGCGGTTCCGGCGGCGCCTCCACCGGAGGGAGGTCCTTGGCTCTGGGCCGGAACAGGAACAGGCCGCCCACCGCCAGTACGGCGATGACGACGACCATCACGATGATGCCGAGGTAACCTTCCACGCGCTCAAGTTTTCCAGACGCCCCCAGATGCTCCAGCACACCGCCCTGCTGAATTGCCGCGCCTTCGGCGCGGCAGGCTCGGGGCGCCTTGAGGCGATGTCTTCCCTCGTCGCTCGGAGTCGCTCGTCCCTCGCTCCCCACTCGCTCCTCAGTCCAGACACCGCCGCGCCCCTCGCGGGGTTTGTCGGCCTCAGTTCGCTAGAACACAGTTTTCAGTGGGCTTCTGGCATGAGGAAGCGAGCGCAAATATGTTCAGAGGGCTTCGCGGAGGCGCTGGCTGACCACCTGGGTGACGCCGTCGCCGCGCATGGAGACCCCGTACAGCGCGTCGGCGATCTCCATGGTGCGCTTCTGGTGCGTGATGACGATGAGCTGGGAGTTTTGTCGCAGCTCCTCGAAGAGGGTCAGCAGGCGCTGGGTGTTGGTGTCGTCCAGGGCCGCCTCGACCTCGTCCATCACGTAGAACGGCGAGGGGCGCGCCTTGAAGATGGCGACCAGGAAGGCGACCGCGGTGAGCGACCGCTCGCCGCCGGACAGCAGCGACAGACGCTTGACCTTCTTGCCGGGCGGGCGGGCCTCGACCTCGACGCCCGTGGTCAGCATGTCGGAGGGGTCGGTGAGCAGGAGGCGGCCTTCGCCGCCGGGGAAGACCCGTCCGAAGATCTCGGAGAACTCGCGGGCCACGTCCTCGTACGCCGCGGAGAACACCTGCTCGACCCGGTCGTCGACCTCCTTGACAACGAGGAGGAGGTCCCGGCGCGTCTTCTTGAGGTCTTCGAGCTGGGACGTCAGGAACGCGTGGCGCTCCTCAAGCGCGGCGAACTCCTCAAGCGCGAGCGGGTTGACCTTGCCGAGCTGGGCCATCTGGCGTTCCGCCGTCTTGGCCCGCTTCTCCTGCTCCTCGCGGACGTACGGGATCGGCGGCTCGGCCGGCACCGGGACCGTGGGGCCGTACTCGGCCACCAGGGCCTCCGGCTCGACGCCGTACTCGTCGAAGGCCCGCTGCTCAAGCTGTTCGAGCCGCAGCCGCTGCTCGGTGCGGGCCATCTCGCTGCCGTGCGCCCGGTTGACCAACCGGTCCAGCTCGCCGCCGAGCTCCCGGACGCGGATCCGCACGGTCTTGAGCTCCCCCTCGATCTCGCCGCGGGCCTGCTCCGCCTCGTCACGCTCGGCCGACGCCTGGTCGATGGAGCCGACGAGCGCCGTGAGCGCGGCCTGCGCGGCCCGCGCGACGGCGGCGGCGATCTGCGCCTGCC
>NZ_BBYK01000062.1 GCF_001570365.1 Microtetraspora fusca
TCGGACCGATTTGGACAACCTTGCGCCGTTGTGCGCGGCGGACAACAAGTGGAAGTCCCGCCACCCGGATCGGGTGGAGGTGATCGATCAGGGGGATGGGACGGTGTCGATGCGGTTCCACCGGTATTCCAAGCTCCGTCCCCGACGCTGGACCGACAGACGCTGACCAACAACCACTGAACCGCGATCCACGATCCACCGGCCGCGATTCGCCATGCGCGATCAGCGAGGTGATCGACGATCCGCACCGGATCGCGTCGGTCACCAATGATCGGGCCACTCCCCCGGGCCCAGCCCGGCAGCATGCGCGTACTTGCTCATGCCAGGGCTGCATGCACCGGAAGTCAGGGTGACCAGGGCTCCGCCCGCGTCAGCCCCAGGCTGTCCCAGACGGTGCGCGAACTGGCAGTGACGCGGCGCGGCGATTCCGGTCACCGCTGATCCGGCGGGGCCGGGGCGCGGGCCAGCGGGCTGGCCTCTCCCCCGGGCCGGCCGGCAGCATGGCCGAACTTGCCCGTGCCCAGGGCTGCCCCTGGGGTCCACATGCGGAACGGCGGAACGGTCGAGACGCGCGTCGGAGAGCTGTCGCCCGATGGGACAGGTTCAGACGTGCGGGCGGCGCGGCCTCGTCAATGCAGCGGTTTCGTCAATGCAGCGGCCTCAAGCATTGACGCGCTCCCCGGCCTGAAGGCCGGGGATTCAGCCCGTGCCGCGTCATGCGGCACCTCTGAGGCTTCCTGCTTCATCACGCTGTGCCGGGACAGGCCCCGGTCTTACCTGCGCTCCACAGGCGTTTAGCCTGTCCGCCCGTCCGGCGGCCAGGATGTTCTTCGCCGCGTTCACGTCCCGGTCATGGACCACCCCGCACGGGCACTCCCAGGACCGGACGTTCAGCGGCATCGACTCGGCGACGGTCCCGCAATCAGAGCAGAGCTTGGAGGAGGGGAACCACCGGTCGATCTTGGCGAAGCAGCGGCCGTACCGGGCCGCCTTGTACTCCAGCATTCCAACGAACTGCGACCAGCCCGCGTCATGCACGGACTTCGCAAGGCGGGTACGGCCGAGGCCGGAGACGGCAAGGTTCTCCACGTACACCGCTTGGTTGTCGCGGATCAACGCGGTGGAGAGCTTGTGCGCCCAGTCGCGGCGGGTGTCGGCCACTCGGGCGTGCGCCTTGGCGACCTTGGTCCTGGCCTTGGCCCGGTTGGCCGAGCCCTTGGCTTTGCGGCTGAGACTCCGCTGTGCCTTGCGCAGGCGTCGTTCGGCACGGCGAAGGAAACGCGGGTTGCCCACCTTCCGGCCATCGGAGGTGACGGCGAAGTGGGACAGGCCCAGGTCGATCCCCACCTCGGCAGCCGACTCCGGCAGCGGGACATCACTGGTCTCGACGACGAACGAGGCGAAATACCGCCCCGCGCTGTCTTTGACCACCGTCACACTGGACGGTTCGGCGGGCAGGTCCCGCGACCAGCGGACCGGAACGTCACCGATCTTCGGCAGGCGAAGTTTCCCGCCTGCCGTGATGGAGAAACGGGCGTTCTTGGTGAAGCGGATCGCCTGCCGGTTGTCCCTCTTGGACCGGAAGCGGGGCGGGGCGACCTTCGGCCCCTTCCGCTTCCCGCTGATCGAGGTGAAGAAGTTCCGGTAGGCGGCATTCAGGTCCACCAGTGCCTGTTGCAACACCACTGCCGAGACCTCGCCCAGCCAGGCACGTTCCGGCCTCTTCTTCGCCTGCGTGATGACCCGCTTGGACAGGTCACCGTCGGCGATGTACGGCACGCCTTGTTCCCGGGCTTCCTGCCGTGCGCACAGTCCGTCGTTGAACACCACCCGCGCGCACCCGAACGCCCGTGCCAGTGCTTGACGCTGGCCCGGCGTCGGATAGAGGCGGACGTTGTACCTGAGCTGCACACTGTGATCGTACCGTTGGTTTATGGCCGAGTATGGAGATATCAGAACTGGCAGGCACTGTGTTTTCGTCCTGCATGCCCACTTGGTTTTCGTGACCAAGTTCCGGCATCGGGTATTCACCGCGGCACACCTGGAACGCATGGAGCAGATCATGCGGGACGTGTGCGCCGACTTCGAGTGCGAACTGGCCGAGTTCAATGGCGAGGCCAACCACGTGCATCTGCTAGTGAACTTCCCGCCCAAGGTCGCCCTGTCCCGGCTCGTCAACAGTCTCAAGGGCGTCTCCTCCCGCCGGATGCGACAGGAGTTCGCCGACTTGGCCCGCCACTACTACCGGGCGAACAAGCTGTGGTCGGGCTCCTACTTCGCCGGGAGCGTGGGCGGCGCACCGATCAGCGTCCTGCGTCAGTACATCGAGCAGCAAAACCGCCCCGTCTGAGCCCACCTGGACGCCGATCCGCCTGGCGGTGGATCGGCTTTTCCCGTTCCGCTACGCGGGAGAGTCCGCTTCACCCCCGGCCTGAAGACCGGAGCACTGCGGACGAATCCCAGTAGCGACCTCAAGCCTGGACGACCTCGACGCCGGCGTCGCGGAAGCGCTGGACGGTGTCGGCGGGCGCGTCCTTGTCGGTGACCAGCGTGTGGATGGCCGAGCAGGGGCAGATCCGGGCGAAGGCACGGGCACCCAGCTTGGAGGAGTCCGCCACGACGACCACCCGCGCGGCGCGGGAGGCCATCAGCCGGTTGATCCCGGCTTCGCCCTCGTGGTGGGCGAAGGCGCCGCCCTCGGGGTCGAGCGCGTTCACGCCGAGGATCGCGAAGTCGAGCGAGACCTCCCGCAGGACGCCCTCCGCGAGCGGCCCGATCAGCTCGTACGACGCGGGCAGCGCGACGCCGCCGAGCACCACGATCTTGACGTGCCGGCGGACGACCAGCTCGTTGGCGATGTTCAGCGCATTCGTCACAACGGTGACGCTCGGCTCGCCGCCCTGCCGGTCGAGGTCGGCCCGGCTGGCAAGGGAGCGGGCGACCTCGGTGGTCGTGGTGCCGCCGTTCAGCCCCACGATCGCTCCGGGCGGGACCAACGCGGACGCCGCCGCGGCGATGCGGTGCTTCTCGGGGGCGTGCCGCGCCGCCTTGTACTGCAGCGGGAGGTCGTAGGAGATCGCGCCCGCGATGGCCCCGCCCCGGGTTCGGGTCAGCATCTGCTGGCGGCTCAGGTGGTCGAGGTCGCGCCGGATGGTGGCGGCCGAGACGCCGAGTTCGACCGCCACCGCGTCCACCTCGACCTTGCCGTCCCTAGCCAGGATCGCGAGCAGCGCGTTCCACCGCTCATGGCTCGACATGGGTCCTCCTCGCCGGTTCCGCCCGTTCTCGCCCGGTGAAGCGTATCCAACCTCCAGCTTGCGCGTATTTGATTGCTAATGACATATTGTGCTCAGAAATACGCATCGGGACCCCGGGGCCGCGCATGATCCTCACCGTCACCCTCAACGCCGCACTCGACGTGACGTACGAGGTGGACGGGCTGGTGCCGAACTCCAGCCACCGGGTCAGGGCCGTCCACCAGCGTGCGGGCGGCAAGGGCGTCAACGTCGCCCGTGTGCTGGCCTCGCTCGGCGCCGACGTTCTCGTCACCGGGCTGATCGGAGGCGGCGCCGGAGCGGAGATCGCGGACGACCTGTCCCGGGCCGGGATCCCGGCCCGCTTCGGCGCGATCGAGGGCACCTCCCGGCGGACCGTCACGGTCGTGGCCGGCGACGCCACCGTGTTCAACGAGCCGGGCCCCGCCGTCACGGCGGAGGAGTGGCGGCGGTTCCGCGGCCTGTTCCGCGAGCTGTGCCGGGACGCGCGGGTCGTCGTGCTGTCGGGCAGCCTGCCACCCGGCCTCGCCCCGGACGCCTACGCCGAGCTGACCGAGGACGCCCGGGCCGAGGGAGCGCGCGTCCTGCTCGACGCCGACCACGAGGCGCTCCGGCTCGGGCTGGCCGCCCGGCCCGACATCGCCAAGCCGAACGCCGCCGAACTGGCCAGGGCGGCCGGGCCGGGCCCTGTCGAGGAGGCGGCGCGGCGGCTGCTCGCCGCCGGACCCGCCGCCGTGGTCGTCTCCCAGGGGGCCGACGGCCTGCTCGGCGTCACCCCCGACGGGAGCTGGGCGGTACGGCCGCCGCGCCGCCTGTCGGGCAACCCCACCGGAGCGGGGGACGCGGTGGCCGCCGCGCTGGCCCGGGCACTGCACTCCCCCGGGCCGTTCGACTGGCCGAGCGCCCTCGCCGACGCGGCCGCGATGTCGGCCGCCGCCGTCCTCTCCCCGGTCGCCGGGGACATCGACCCGTCCGCCTACCGCGCCTTCCTGCAGGAGATCGCATGCCCCTCGCCACGACCGCCTCGATAGTCGCCGCCGCGCCCGGCGGAGTGTGCGCGTTCAACGTCATCACCCTTGAGCACGCCGAGGCCGTCGTCGCGGCGGCCGAGCGGGTGGGCCTCCCGGTGATCCTGCAGGTCAGCGAGAACGCGGTGCGGTTCCGCCTCGGTCGGCTGCGCCCGCTCGCCGTCGCGGCGGGCGCGCTCGCAGCCGACGCCGCGGTGCCGGTCGCCCTCCACCTCGACCATGTGACCGACGACGTGCTGCTGCGCCAGGCCGCCGAGACCGGGTTCAGCTCGGTCATGTACGACGCGTCCCAGGATCCGTACGAGGTGAACGTGGCCAGGACGAAGGCCGCCGCGGAGTGGGCGCACGAGAACGGCCTCTGGCTGGAGGCCGAGCTAGGCGAGGTCGGCGGGAAGGATGGCGCGCACGCGCCCGGCGTACGCACCGACCCCGGCGAGGCGGCCGCGTTCGTGTCCGCCACCGGCGTGGACGCGCTCGCGGTCGCGGTCGGCAGCTCGCACGCGATGACGACGCGCGTCGCGCGGCTCGACCACGGCCTGATCGGGGCGCTGCGGGCGGCGCTGCCGGTGCCGCTGGTGCTGCACGGCTCGTCCGGCGTGCCCGACGACGAGCTGCGCCAGGCCGTCGCGGCCGGCATGAAGAAGATCAACATCGGCACGGCACTCAACGTGGCCTTCACCGAGGCGGTCAAAAGGTCGTTCGCGGAGAAGCCCTCCGGCGCGGACCCCAGGCCCCGCCTCGCGTCCGCCAGGGACGCCATGACCGAGGCGGCCGCCCACCTGCTCCGCACGGTCGCAGCGCCCCCCGCGTGACATCCGTCGCGCCCATGGTCTAGACCAGCACGCGTCTCGTCCGGGCCCGGTCGTTCGATCTGGTCGCGCACCGCTCACCGGGCGGTCCCGGCCGGGACCGCCCCGCTCGTCTGCTCCGGCCCGGGGTTCCTGCCTGCGGCCGTCCCACCATCCCGTGCGGCGAGGACGAGGCACGTCCGTGAGGTCCGGCGGCGCGTCGAAGTGGTCTGGCGAGCGAGGGCTGACCGGTCCACCTTCGGGCCCATGCCACCGGCTCCCTCTCATCGCGTTCGACCTGAGCGGATCGACCTGAGCGGATCGACCTGAGCGGATCGACCTGAGCGGATCGGCTTGAGCGGATCGGCCTGAGCGGATCGGCCTGAGCGGTTGACCTGGGTGTTTGATCTGGGCGGGCCCGGGCAGCGGGGCTGCGAACGGTGGCCCGCGCGGCCGCTCGCACTGACCTGGGAGAGGCGATGACGAACATCTGGCAACCCGGAGGGCGGCCCCCGCGTGGCGGAGACCTGGACTGGCTCCCCCCGCTGGCCCAGTCTCCGGACGCCGAAGGCGATCCGGAGGACGGCCCGTGGAAGGGCTGGTACGTGCCGGGCGCGGACTCCTCTGACGACGTGGAGGAACCCACACCCGAATAGCCCGGGGTCAGCGGTCGTCCAGGACAGGCCCAAGCCGCCGCAGCCGCCGTTTCGCCCGATTTACCAGCGGGAATCTCCCGACGACACATCTGTACCGGCTCGTGGGGGCCTGAGCGCGGGAGGTCGAAATGCGGCCGGTGGGCACGGCGGTCGCCTGGTGGGCGGCGCTCATGGCGGTGTGG
This sequence comes from Microtetraspora fusca, assembly GCF_001570365.1. Taxonomy (GTDB): domain Bacteria; phylum Actinomycetota; class Actinomycetes; order Streptosporangiales; family Streptosporangiaceae; genus Microtetraspora; species Microtetraspora fusca. Next base: position 5,930 of record NZ_BBYK01000062.1, read on the forward strand.
TCGACCACCCTGTCGTCGACGGGAACGGCCGAGCTGGTGACCGGAGCGGCCTGCGCGCTTGTGGCGGCGTCGATCCCGCGACTGCTCGGCCAGTCCTGGCGGCCCGCCGCGCGGTGGGCGGCCTGGCTCGGCCCGCTCGCACTGGCGATCCCGGCCGACACCGCCCGTCTGCTCGCGGTGACGGCGCCGCGCCTGCTGCGCGATCGCGGATCGGCGGGATCGCTGCGGCGGCTGCGTCCGCCGCCGCCCGGTGAACCCGCGGCGAGGGCGGCCGCGCGGCGGGCGCTCGGGACGGCGGCGGCTTCCGCCCCGCCCGGCTCCATCGTGGTCGACTGGCCTCCCGGCGGGGAGCCCGCGCTGGTCCACGCGGTGACGTCGCGGCCCGGCCGCCTGGAGTCGGCGGTGATCCGATGAGCGTCTGGGCCGTCGCGACCATCGCGCTGGCGGCCGGCGGGCTCGGGCCGGCCCTCTACGTGGCCGCACGTGGCGACGCGCTCGACCGGCTGATCGGCCTGGAGCTGGGCGGCGTGGTGGCCACGCTGGTGCTGATGCTTCTCTCGCACGGCCCGGCCCGATCGTCGTACCTGATCGCGCCGCTGGTGCTGGCCGTGCTGTCGTTCGCGGGCACGCTCGTGTTCACACGAGTGCTGGCGGACCGGCCGTGAGCCCCATCGCGGAGGTCCTGGTCGGCCTGGGGGTGCTGGTCGCCCTCGCCTCGTCCGTGGGCGCCCTGCTGCCCCGCGACGTGCTGACCCGGCTGCACTTCGTCACCCCGGTCACCTCGCTCGCCGCGCCGCTGGTCGGCGCGGGCCTCGCGGTGGACGCGGGCTGGAGCGCAACGGCCGCGATGGACCTGCTCATCGTGCTGGTGCTCACCGCCGCCGGGCCGGTGCTCGCCGCCGCCACCGCGCACGCGCGGGCACGGCGGCAGGGCCTGGTGACCGAGGAGGCCCCGGAGTGAGCGAGGCGCTGGTCGCGGTGACACTGACCCTGGTGGCGGTCGCGGGCACGGCCGTCGCGTGGACCGCTCGGCTCGGTGGTCGGCGCGGCGGCCCTGCTGCGCCCGGTGGAGCGGGAGAGGGAACGCCCTGAGCAGGCCGGAGGCCGGCTGCTGGACGCCATCGGGTTCGTGGTCGCGCTCTCGGTCGTGCAGTCGGGGACGTACGTCCTTCTCCTGGCGGTCGGGTATGAGTGGGACGCGACGGCCCCGGTGTTCGCCCCGGACGCGCCGGTCACGACGCGGGTGGTCGATCCGGTGGTGCAGGCGATGACGCTGACCGACATCGTCGTGTCGGCGACGGTGACCGCGCTGCTGCTGGCGCTGACGATCCAGATCGAGAAGCGCTTCGGCACGGTCGACCCGGACGAGCTGCGGAAGCTGAAGGGTTGAGGTGCCAGGCGGGATCCCGGACACCGCGGCGGCGCCGCTGGCGATCGCCGTGCCGATCCTGGCGGCGTGCCTGACACTGGTCGCCGCGCGGCGGGCACCGCGCCCCCTGATCGACCTGGTCGCGACCGGGGCGGCCGCCGTGACGGCCTGGCTGACCGGGGCGCTCGTCCTGACCGGGCGGGGCGGGCGCGGGGCGGCCTGCTGGCTCTTCCTGCTCGCGGCCCTCGCCCTGGCCGGGCTGCCGCCGTTCGGCCCGGGGCTGGGCAAGGCGCTCTCGGAGGACGCGGCGGGCGCGGCCGGCCTCTCCTGGCTGACGGTCGTGTTCGTACTCGTCTCGGCGATCACCGGCGGGGCCGTCCTCCGTGCCGGGCTGCGGATCTTCCTCGGTCTCGGCCGCTGGCTCGGCCCGGTGGAGCGGGAGACGCAGACCGCGGGTGAGGAGCGGCCGGAGACGGAGGCCGCGCTCACCCGGACGCCGCCGACCATGCTGGCCGCCATCGCCCTGCTCGTCGCCGGAGGCGCCGCTGCCGGGGTGGCGGTGGGCCTGGTGCCCGGGTTCGCCGCGGCGGCCGGCCGGGCCGGGCAGATATTCGCCGACCGGGCCGGCTGCCTCGGCCAGGTGCTGTACGGCGCGCCACCGCGTCCACCGCCGCCGGTCGCCGCGCACTGGACCGGTTCCGGCGTCCTGTACGGCGTGGCGTCCACCCTCCTCGCGGGGGCGGTCGCGCCGGCGGCGCTGTGGCTCCCCTCCGGCGTGCACGAACGGGCGCGGCGGTTGCGCCCCATCGTGGACCTCCTGCACCGGCTGCACTCCGGCCATCTGGGCGACTACGTCGCGTGGCTGCTGGCCGGCGCCGCCGCCCTCGCGGGGCTGCTGTCCGCCGTCCCCGGCTGAGCCGCCGAACACCGCCTTTCGTCCGGGTCAGAAGCCCTGGGCGAGGCGATAGTAGGCATGGTTCCAGCGCAGCTCCCTGGACAGCCCCCGCACGGTGGTCTCGGCGTCGATCATCACCAGCTCCACCCCGAGCATGTCGGCGAAGTCGGCGATCTCCTCGGCGCCGACGGCCGTGGACAGGACGGTGTGGTGCGGGGCCCCCGCCGTCAGCCATGACTCCGCCGAGGTGCGCAGGTCGGGCCGCGGCCGCCACACCGCCCGCGCGACCGGCAGCCGGGGCAGCGGCTCCGGCGGGGCCACCACGTCGATCTCGTTCGCGACCAGCCGGAACCGGTCCCCCATGTCGGCCAGACCGACCACGACGGCCGGGCCGGGCGCCGCGTCGAACACCAGCCGCACCGGGTCCTCCCGGCCGCCGATGCTCAGCGGGTGGATCTCGCAGGACGGCGTGCCCGCCGCGATCGTCGGGCAGACCTCCAGCATGTGCGCGCCGAGGATCAGCTCCTCCCCCGGCGTCAGGTGGTAGGTGTAGTCCTCCATGAACGAGGTGCCGCCGGGCAGCCCCTCCGCCATCGCCTTGAGCGTGCGCAGTAGCACCGAGGTCTTCCAGTCGCCCTCGCCGCCGAAGCCGTACCCGTCGGCCATCAGGCGCTGGACGGCGAGGCCGGGAAGCTGCCGCAGCCCGCCGAGGTCCTCGAAGTTGGTGGTGAACGCCCGGAACCCGCCGGCGTCGAGGAAGTGGCGCAGCCCCAGCTCGACGCGGGCCGCGTAGCGCAGCGAGTCGTGCCGCTCCCCGCCCGCGCGCAGCTCCGGGGCGACCCGGTACAGCTCCTCGTACTCGCGGGTGAGCGCGGTGACGTCGGCGTCGGAGGCGGCGTCGACCGCCTCGACGAGGTCGTTCACGCCATAGGTGTTGACCGAGACGCCGAACCTGAGCTGGGCCTCCACCTTGTCGCCCTCGGTCACGGCGACGTCGCGCATGTTGTCGCCGAACCGGGCGAGCCGCAGCGTGGCGACCTCGGCGCGCCCGGCGGCGGCCCGCGCCCAGGCGGCGATCCGCGCGACCACCGAGGGGTCGCTGAAGTGGCCTGCCACGGTCGTGCGGGGCACGCCCAGCCGGGTCTGGACGAAGCCGAACTCCCGGTCGCCGTGCGCGGCCTGGTTGAGGTTCATGAAGTCCATGTCGATGGAACTCCACGGCAGCTCGCGGTTAGCCTGCGTGTGCAGGTGCAGCAGCGGCTTCCGCAGCGCGTCCAGCCCGGCGATCCACATCTTGGCCGGGGAGAACGTATGCATCCACGCGATCAGGCCGGCGCACCCGTCGTCGGCGTTCGCCTTAAGGCACACTCTGCGGATGGCCGCCGCGTCGGTCAGCACCGGCTTCCACTCCACCTCGTGCGGCAAGGCCTCGCCCAGGGCCGCGGCGATGGCCCTGGACTGCTCGGCCACCTGCCGCAGCGTGTCCTCGCCGTACAAACCCTGGCTGCCGGTCAGGAACCACAGTTTCACCGGTCACTCCTTTGTCCATAGACGTTCTGGTAGCGGTCGTAAAGGCGGTCGACGTCGGCGGGCGCGATCGGCAGCGGCTCGCCGAGCTGGCGGGAAAGGTGGACCGTCCGGGCGACGTCCTCGCACATCACAGCCGCCTTGACGGCGGCCTTCGGCGACTCGCCCACGGCGAAGACGCCGTGGTTGCGCATGAGCACCGCGCGCGAGCGGTGGCCGGAGAGCGTCTCGACGACGCCCCGGCCGATGTCGTCGCCGCCGATCAGGGCGAACGGCCCGACCGGGATCGCGCCGCCGAACTCGTCGGCCATCGCGGTGAGCACGCACGGGATCGGCTCGCCGCGCGCCGCCCAGGCCGACGCGTACGTGGAGTGGGTGTGGACCACGCCGTTCACCTGGGGCATGTGCCGGTACACGTACGCGTGGGCGGCGGTGTCGCTGGACGGCGCGAGCGCGCCCTCCACCGGGGCGCCGTCGAGGTCGCAGACGACCATCGACCCGGGCGTCAGGTCGTCGTAGGAGACACCGCTCGGCTTGATGACGAAGAGGTCCGCGCCGGGCAGGCGGCCGGAGACGTTGCCCGCCGTCCAGGCGACCAGGTTGTTGCGCACCAGCTCGGCGTGCAGCCCGCAGACGGTCTCCCTCAGTTCCTCGATCATGCGCCGGCCTCGTTCCTGATCGAGCGGAGCCGGTGCAGCAGCCCGCCGTCCGCGAAGTGGTCGTGCAGCCGGCGGTACTCGGCGTACAGCCGGTCGTAGGCATCGGCCCGCTCCGCGTCGGGCACGTAGGCGGCGGCCTCGCGCTTGCCCATGGCCGCCGCGGCGGCGACAACGTTCGGGTACGCCCCGGCGGCGACGGCGGCGTGGATGGCCGACCCGAGCGCCGGCCCCTGCTCGGAGCCGATCACCGACAGGGGGCGGCGCAGCACGTCGGCGTAGACCTGGAGGAGGAAGGGGTTCCTCAGCAGCCCGCCCGCGACGACGAACTCCTCCACGGGCACGCCCGCCGCCTCGAACGCCTCAACGATCGTGCGGGCGCCGAAGGCGGTGCCCTCGATGAGCGCCCGGTAGACGTCCTCGGGCCGGGTGGCCAGCGTCTGCCCGGCGATGACGCCGGAGAGGTTGTGGTCCACCAGCACCGAGCGGTTGCCCCCGTGCCAGTCGAGCGCGACCAGGCCGTGCGCGCCGACCCGCTGCGCGGCGGCCAGCTCGGTCAGGTGCTCGTGAAGCGTCAGCCCCCGGGCCACCGCCCGCTCCGCGTACGCGGCGGGCACGGAGGTCTCGACGAACCAGGCGAAGATGTCCCCGACGGCGGACTGCCCGGCCTCGTATCCCCACAGACCCGGCACGATGCCGTCGCGCACCACGCCGCACATGCCGGGCACCTCGGCGAGCCGGTCCGACGGCATGATGTGGCAGGTCGAGGTGCCCATGATGGCGACCATCTGGCCGGGCCGTACAGCGTCGGCGGCGGCGGCGGTGACGTGCGCATCCACGTTGCCCACGGCCACCGCGACGCCCTCGGGCAGCCCGGTCCACCTGGCGGCCCGGGCGGTCAGCCGACCGGCCAGGCCGCCGAGCGGCGCGAGCTCCCGGCCGAGCTTGCCGGTGAACCCGGCGAAGGCGGGATTGAGCGCGGCCAGGAAGCCCTCGGAGGGGTAACCGCCGTCTTGGAAGATCCCCTTGTACCCGGCGGTGCAGACGTTGCGGGTCTCCGCGCCGGTGAGCTGCCAGACGATCCAGTCGGCCGCCTCGATCCACCGCTCGGCCTCCGCGTACGTCTCGGGGTCCTCCTCCAGGACCTGCAGGGCCTTGGCGAACTCCCACTCGGAGGAGATCTTGCCGCCGTACCTGGCCAGCCAGGGCTCGCCGCGCTCGGCGGCGAGGGCGTTGATCCGGTCGGCGTGCGGCTGGGCGGCGTGGTGCTTCCAGAGCTTGGGCCAGGCGTGCGGCCGCTCGGGGGTGATCTCGCACAGCGGGGTGCCGTCGGCGGTGGCGGGCAGCACCGTGCAGGCGGTGAAGTCGGTCCCGATGCCGACCACCCGCGACGCGGGGACGCCCGAGGCGGCGAGGGCCTCCGGGACCGCCGTGCGCAGCACGTCGATCCAGTCTTGGGGCGACTGGAGCGCCCAGTCCGGGCCGAGCCGGACGCCGCCGGGCAGCTCGTCCTCGATCACCCGGTGGGCGTACTCGTGGACGGCGGCGCCCAGCTCGGCGCCGTCGCTCACCCGGACGACGACGGCGCGGCCGGACAGCGTGCCGAAGTCGACGCCGACGACGTAACACTCGCTGTTAGCGTTCACATGGGCTCCATGGGGAAGATGGGGGGAGGCGGCCCGCGTCCGGCGGGGAGGTTCCCCGCCGGACGCCGAGGGTCACCGGCGGCGCGCGCCGATCAGGCGCTGCAGCAGGATGAAGGCGAACAGCAGCAGGCCGATGAAGATCTTGGTCCACCAGGAGCTCAGCGTGCCCTCGAAGCTGATGATCGTCTGGATCAGGCCGAGCACCAGCACACCGAGCACCGTGCCGAGCAGGTAGCCCGAGCCACCGGTCAGCAGCGTGCCGCCGATGACGACCGCCGCGATCGCGTCCAACTCCATGCCGACCGCGTGCAGGCCGTACCCGGAGAGCATGTAGAAGGACAGCAGCACGCCGCCGAGCGCGGAGCAGAAGCCGCTGACCGTGTAGACGGCGATCTTCGTCCGAGCCACCGGGAGGCCCATGAGCAGCGCGGACTGCTCGCTGCCGCCGACGGCGTAGACGTCGCGGCCGAGGCGCGTGTAGTGCAGCACGTACGCCGCGACGGCCACCACGACCAGCGCGACGACCACGCTCGGCGAGATCCACAGGCCGCCGCCGAGGCGGATCTTCGTCTGGGCGAGCGCGGTGAAGGCCGGATCGGTGATCGAGATCGACTCGGTGCCGATCGTGTAGCACAGGCCGCGGGCCAGGAACATCCCGGCGAGCGTCACGATGAACGGCTGGATCTCGAAGTAGTGGATGATCGCGCCCATCGCCAGGCCGAGCGCCGCGCCGACGGCCAGGACCAGCGCGATCACCGCCGGGGCGGGCCAGCCGTGGCCGGTGAGCAGCGTCGCAGAGATCATCGTGGACAGCGCCACCACCGATCCCACCGACAGGTCGATGCCGCCGGTGAGGATCACGAAGGTCATGCCGACCGCGACCACCAGCAGGAAGGCGTTGTCGACGAAGACGTTCAGCACCACCTGGCCGTCGGCGAAGCCGCGGTAGCGCACGCCGCCCGCGACGAACATCGCCGCGAACAGCCCGGCGGTGACCAGGACGGGCACGTACTTCCTCGGGATCGTCCGCGCGAGCCGGCGGCGGCCGGCCAGGAGGGCGGCGCTCATGCCGTCACCTTCACCTTCTCGTCGGCCGCCGGGCGCGGGCTCGCGGTGCGCGCGCGGCGGTGGAACGCCTTCTTCCTGAAGGCCGGGGACTGCACCAGGCACACGACCGTCACCACGAGCGCCTTGAACAGCAGCGTCGTCTCCGGGGGGACGCCGATGGAGTAGATCGTGGTGGTCAGCGTCTGGATGATCAGCGCGCCCAGGACGGTGCCGCCGAGCGAGAACCGGCCGCCCGCCAGGGACGTGCCGCCGATGACCACGGCGAGGATGGCGTCCAGCTCTATCCAGAGCCCGGCGTTGTTGCCGTCCGCGCTGGAGACGTTGGAGCTGATCATCAGCCCGGCGATGCCCGCGCACAGCGCGCAGAAGGCGTACACCGTCACGATCAGGCCGCGGGAGCGGATGCCGGCCAGCCGGCTCGCCTCGGCGTTGCCGCCGACCGACTCGATCAGCAGGCCGAGGGCCAGCCGCCGGGTCAGGAACGCGGTCAGCGCGAGCACCGCGGCCACCACGATGATCCCGAACGGCAGGGTCAGCCAGTAGCCGCCGCCGATCAGCTTGTACGGTGCGCTGTTGACCGTGATGATCTGCCCGTCCGTGACGAGCTGGGCCAGGCCGCGCCCGGCCACCATGAGGATCAGCGTGGCGACGATCGGCTGGATGCCCGCCCCGGCGACGAGGAAGCCGTTCCAGGCGCCGAGGGCGAGCGAGAGCGCCAGCGCGACGCCTATGGCCGCCAGCACGCCGCCGGTCGAGCCCTGGTCGTCCAGGTCGCTGATCCGCAGGCAGGCGAGCGCGCCGGCGATCGCCACGACCGAGCCGACCGACAGGTCGATGCCGCCGGTGGCGATGACCAGCGTCATGCCGGCTGCCACCAGGATCAGCGGCGCGCCGAAGCGGACGACGTCGATCAGGCTCCCGTACAGGTGCCCGTCCTTCATCTGGACGGAGAAGAAGTGGTCGGTGAAGACCAGGTTGAGCAGCAGCAGCCCGGCCAGAGTGACCGCCGGCCAGAACAGGCGATGCCTCACGACCGCGTTCATGACCGGGCTCCGCTCGCGATCGTCTCCATCAGGACCTCCGTGGTCAGGCCGGAGTCGTTCTCCAGCTCGGCGACGAGCCGCCGGTCGCGCAGCACGCCGACCTTGTGGCTCAGCCGCAGCACCTCCTCCAGCTCGGCGGAGATGTACAGCACGGCCATGCCGCCGTCGGACAGCTCCGCGACCAGGCGCTGGATCTCCGCCTTCGCCCCGACGTCGATGCCCCGGGTCGGCTCGTCGAGGATGAGCAGGCGGGGCTCCAGGATGAGCCAGCGGGCGAGCAGCACCTTCTGCTGGTTGCCGCCGCTGAGGTTCTTGACGAGCTGCTCGGGATCGGCCGGGCGGATGTTCAGCGCGGAGACGTACCGGGCCACCAGCTCGTCCTGCTTGCGACGGGACAGCGGCCGGGTCCAGCCGCGCGCCGCCTGCAGGGCGAGGATCAGGTTCTCCCGCACGGTGAGGTCGGGGACGAGGCCCTCGGCCCGCCGGTTCTCCGAGCAGAACGCGATCCCGTGCCCCATCGCGGCCCGGGGCGTGCGCAACCCGGCGGGACGCCCCGCGACGGCCACCGAGCCGGTGCCGGCGTGGTCGGCGCCGAACAGCAGCCGGGCGAGCTCCGTCCGGCCCGAGCCGAGCAGCCCGGCCAGCCCGACGACCTCGCCCTCCCTGATGGTGAGCGTGAACGGCTCGATCGCGCCGGCCCGGCCCAGCTCGCGGGCCTCCACCAGCGGCTCGCCCCCGCGGGCGGGCGGCCTGCCCTCCAGCTCCTCCAGATCGGCCAGCTCGCGGCCGATCATCTTGGCCACCAGCTCGACCTGGGACAGCTCGGCGGTCGGGTACTCGCCGACCAGCCGCCCGTTCCTGAGGATCGTCATCCGGTCGGAGATCTCGTAGATCTGGTCGAGGAAGTGGGAGACGAACAGGATCGCGATGCCCTGCTCCTTGAGCCGGCGCATGACCCGGAAGAGCTGGGCGACCTCGCCCGTGTCGAGGCTGGACGTGGGCTCGTCGAGGATCAGCACCCGCGCCTCGACCGCCACCGCCCGTGCGATGGCCACCATCTGCTGGACGGCCAGCGAGTACGACGACAGCGGCAGCGTCACGTCGATGTCCAGGTCGAGCCCGGCCAGCAGCTCGGCGGCCCGCCTGCGGACCTCCTTCCACCGGATGCGGCCCAGCCGCCGGGGCTCGCGGCCGATGAACACGTTCTCCGCCACCGACAGGTTGGGGCAGAGGTTGACTTCCTGGTACACCGTGCTGATCCCGGCCTGCTGGGCGGCCAGCGGCCCGCTGAACGCCACAGGCCGCCCGTCCAGCTCGATCTCGCCCGCGTCGACGCCGTGCACGCCGGTCAGCACCTTGATCAGGGTGGACTTCCCGGCGCCGTTCTCGCCCATCAGGGCGTGGACCTCGCCCGGCAGCAGCCGGAAGTCGACGCCGTCCAGCGCCTTCACGCCGGGGAACTCTTTGCCGATCCCGCTCATCCGCAGGATCGGCCGGGGTGCGGTCATGCGGCGCCCCTCTCCTCTTCCTTCATCCCGTCACCGGAGTCGCGGCGGCGCCGGGGCCAGCGCCCCGGCGCCTCGGTCGGGTCAGTACTGGCGGGTGGGCAGGGCCTGCTTGGCCTGCTCCTGGGTGAAGGTGGTCTCCTCGGTGACCACGCGGGCCGGCACCTGCTCGCCCTTGACGACCTTCTTGGCCAGATCCATGAGCTGGGGGCCGAGCAGCGGGCTGCACTCGACGATGTAGTTGATCTTTCCGTCGGCCAGCGCCTGCATGCCGTCGTGCACCGCGTCCACCGTGATGATCTTGATGTCCTTGCCCGGGACCTTGCCCGCGCCCTCGATCGCCTCGATGGCGCCGAGGCCCATGTCGTCGTTGTGCGCGTACAGCACGTCGATCTTCGGGTTGGCCTTGAGGAAGGCCTCCATGACCTCCTTGCCCTTGGCCCGGGTGAAGTCGCCGGACTGCGAGGCGATGACGTTGAACTTGGAGTCGGCGGAGACGACCTCGGCGAAGCCCGCCTTGCGGTCGTTGGCCGGGGCGGATCCGGTGGTGCCCTGCAACTCGACGATGTTCACCGGGTCCTTGCTGTCCTTGTACTCCTCGACCAGCCACTTGCCGGCCTTGCGGCCCTCCTCGATGAAGTCGGAGCCCAGGAAGGTCTTGTACAGGCTGGTGTCCTTCGAGTCGACCGCCCGGTCGGTGAGGATGACAGGGATGTTCGCGTCCTTGGCCTCCTTCAGCACCGTGTCCCAGCCGGACTCGACGACCGGCGAGAAGGCGATGACGTCCACCTTCTGCTGGATGTAGGACCGGATCGCCTTGATCTGGTTCTCCTGCTTCTGCTGCGCGTCCGAGAACTTCAGCTCGACCCCGGCGCTCTTCGCCGACTCCTGGACGGACTTGGTGTTGGCGGTCCGCCAGCCGCTCTCAGCGCCGACCTGGGCGAACCCCATCACGAGCGCTCCGTCGCCGCCCTTGGCGGCCGAGCCGTCGCCGCCGCCGCACGCGGTCAGCGTCAGAGCGGTGGCGCCGGCCAGAACCAGCGCCGAGATCCTCTTCAACACGGTGGGGGGTCCTTTCTTCTGTGAGCGCTAACAGGCCGCGTCGCGACCCGGCGCTCCGGGGGGTCATCTCTCGTACGGCTAGCGCGCCGGCGCGGCGCTGGCCCTGGCCACGAACTCGGGCGGCACGACGAGCCGCTCGGGGCGGAGGGGCTCGCCCGCCTCGATCTGCCTGAGGAGCACCTCGAGGCTGTGCCGGCCCACTGCGGTGAAGTCCTGTCTGATGGTGGTGAGCGGAGGGGTGAAGAACTCGGACTCGGGGATGTCGTCGAAGCCGACGACGCTGATCTGCTCGGGCACCCGCACGCCTTCTTCGGCGAAGGCCCGCAGCAGCCCGAGGGCCATCTGGTCGTTGGCGGCGAAGACGGCGGTGACGTCGCCGGCCATCGCGGCCAGCCGCTTTCCGGCCCGGTAACCGGAGCGCGGGCTCCAGTCGCCGTCCAGGGGGTCGGGGATCGGCCGCCCGGCCTCCGCGAGCACGGTCCGCCAGCCCTGGACGCGGCCTTCCGCCTCCAGCCAGTCGGAGGGGCCGCGGACGTGCGAGACGGTCTCGTGCCCGAGGCCCAGCAGATGCTCGGCGGCCAGCCGCGCCCCCGCGACCTGGTCCACGCTGACCACCGACACGTCGCCCGCGTGCCCGCCCTCGACCGCCACCACGGGGATGCCCAGCGGCAGGTCGTCGAGCGCGCGGGCGGTCGAGGCCTGCGGCGCGACGACGACGATGCCGTCCACGCCCTGGTCGGCCAGGTAGTCGATCGCGTCGACCACGCCGGCCCGGTCGATGGTGCGCAGGCTGACGATGCTGACGAAGTATCCCGCCTCCCGGGCCGCCCGCTCGATGCCGTAGACGGTGCTGGCCGGACCGTAAAGGGTGGTGTCGAAGCTGACCACGCCGAGCGTGCGGGAGTGCTTGGTGACGAGGGCGCGGGCGACGAGGTTGCGGCGGTAGCCCAGCTCGTCGATCGCCCGCAGGACCCTGGTGCGGGTCTCGGCCCGGACGTTCGGGTGGTCGTTCAGCACGCGGGAGACCGTCTGGTGCGACACGCCCGCGATCCTGGCCACGTCGGCCATGACGGGCGGGCGGCTCCCGGAGTTCGATCCCACGTCGGCGTTCCTCTCTTCGGCTTGGGCAAGACTGTGAACGCTAACAACACAAGCGTCAAGGGGCTGCCGCGTCACGTTCCGATCACGGCGAAACGCGCCGGAAACACGCTATTGACGTTCCGATGCCCGGGCTCTTAACTGGTGCGAACTTCCCGTTGTTAGCGCTCACTCGCCCGTTTCCCGCTGTTGTTAGCGCTAACAACAGCCAGTAGAGGAGCCCCCATGAAACGAAAGGCCTGGTCGCTCGCCTTATCGGCGGTGCTGGGCGCGAGCGTGTTCGCCGGCATCCCGACCACCACAGCGGCGGCCGCGGCGGCGACCGACCCGATCCCCGAGGGCGCCGTGGTCGATGAGTTCGACGGCGCGACGCTCACCCCGGGCGGCCAGGCCACGATGGAGCTCGACCGGGTCCTGTCCGTGGGCGCCCATGAGCTGACCGTCGCCTACGCGGGTGACGCCCGCCAGGCGCCGGCCACCGCCCCCCTCACCCTCGTGGTGCGGCCGGCCTGAGGTCCGGCGGCCACCCGCAGCGGCCCGGGGAGACATCCCCGGCCGTCGCGCGTCATGAGCCCGGGGCCACCGACGCCAGGACCACGGCGGGAGGGCCCTCGGCGACGAGCCGTCCCTCATCGAGCAGCAGGCAGTGGTCGGCCCGGGCGGCGGCGTCGAGGTCGTGGGTGGCCTGTACCACGGTGACGCCGGCCGCCACGGCCTCCTCCAGCGCGGCGGCGATGCGCCGCCGCGCGTCGAGGTCGAGCCCGGTGGCCGGCTCGTCGAGCAGGAGCAGGTCGGGCTCCTGGGCCAGGCCGCGCGCGACCAGCACGCGCTGACGCTGGCCTCCCGACAGGGCGTCCAGCCGCCGCGCGGCCAGGTCGAGGACGCCGAGGCGCGCCATGCAGCCGTCCACGACCTCCCGGTCCCGCTTCGACAGGCGCCGCCACGGCCCGCGGTGCGCCCACCGCCCCATCGCGACGGTCTCCCGGACCGTGATCGGCAGGCTGTCGGGGACCGCGCCGCGCTGCGGGACGAAGCCCGGGCGGCGCGCGCTCGCCCGCTCGACCGAGCCGGACGCGGGGGGCAGGACGCCGGCGAGCACGCCCAGCAGGGTGGACTTCCCCGAGCCGTTCGGTCCGACAAGCGCGGTCATTCGGCGGCGCGGGAACCGGGCGGTCAGCTCGGACAGGACCGTCCTGCGGCCGTAGCGGGCGGTGAGGCCGCGGACCGCGACCGCCGGCTCCTCCTCGTCACTCAGCTGACGCATGGCGAGACCCTCCGTTTGAAAATGGTTTCCGTTTTCATTATATGGTGTTGACCATGTACTGGTTGTTCAGCCCATTCGAGGTGTCCTTCGTACGGCAGGCGCTGTGGGGCGGGATCCTCGTCTCCCTGATCTGCGCCCTAGCCGGGACCTGGGTCGTCGTGCGGGGCCTGGCCTTCCTGGGTGACGCCATGGCGCACGGCATGCTGCCCGGCGTGGCCCTCGCGTCGGCGCTCGGCGGCGACGTCCTGCTCGGCGCCGCGCTGAGCGCGGGGGCGATGGCGGCCGGCGTGACGGCGCTCGGCGCGTCATCCGGCCCGTCCGGCTCATCCGGCTCATCGGGCTCGTCCCGGTTGTCCAGGTTGTCGCACGACACCGGCGTCGGGATCCTCTTCGCCGGAATGCTCGCGCTCGGCGTGATCGTCGTCTCGCACTCACGGTCGTTCGCGGTGGACCTGACCGGGTTCCTCTTCGGCGACGTCCTCGCGGTCCGTCAGCGCGACCTGCTGTGGCTCGCCACCGCGCTGCTCGTCGCCGCCGCGGTCGCGGCGCTCGGCCACCGGGCCTTCGTCGCCGTCTCCTTCGACCCGCGCGTCGCGCACACCCTCGGGTTGCGGCCCAGGACCGCGCACGCCGTTCTGCTCGGGCTCGTCACACTCGCCGTCGTCGCGTCCTTCCACGTCGTCGGCACCCTGCTCGTCTTCGCCCTGCTCGTCGCGCCGCCCGCAGCTGCCGCGCTGTGGGCCCGGCGCATCCCGACGATCATGGTCGGTGCGGCCCTGATCGGCGTCGGCGCGACCGTCGCCGGGCTGCTCCTGTCGTGGCACCTCGGCACCGCCGCCGGCGCGACGATCGCCGCCGTCGCCGTCTGCGCTTTCTTCGTGTCGGCGGGCGCGACGCTCACGGCGCGGCCCGTCGGGCTCCTCGGGCGTCGCCGTACCGGCGCCGCGTCGGAAATGGGGCGGCCGTCATGACCCGGAACCCGGCGGCGCGTGCGGCACTCGCCGTCCTCTCCGCCGCCACGCTGCTGGCCGGGTGCGCCCGGACCGGCACGGACGAGACCGGCCACGAGGTCGCCGCGCGGAAGCCGGCCGCGCTCCCCCACGGGTACGTCGAGGGCGCGGAGGAGTTGGCGGAGCCGCACCCCCGGCTCGTGATCGCCGACGGCGGCACCGGAACGGCGCACCTCCTCGACCTCGTGAGCGGCGACCTGACCGCCGTGGGCGCCGCCGGAGGCGGCGGGGTGATCGGGGGCGTGGGCGGTGACGGCCGGTTCGCGTACCTGAGCACGCGGAACGGCACGGCGACGCGCGTCATCGACGGCGGGACGTGGACCGTGGACCACGGCGACCACTCCCACTCCTACCGGGGCGAGGCGCGCGACGTCGGGGCGCTGACGGGAGCGGATCCGCAGCGCGTCCTCGGCGACGTCGGCGTCACCGTGGTGTCCTTCTCCGACGGCACCGCGAAGGTCCTCGACCGCGCCGCGCTGGAGAAGGGCGACCTCGTCGAGACCGCCCTCATCGACACCGGAGGGCACGGCACCGTCGTGCCGTACGGCGAACACCTGCTGGTGGCGGGCGACGGCCCCGCCGGAAAGGACACGGGCGGCGTGGATGTGCGCACCCGGGACGGCCGTCCGGCCGACCGGATCGGGACGCCCTGCCCGGAACCGCACGGCGCGGCCTTGACGCGCCGCGGCGCGGTGATCGGATGCGCCGACGGCGCCCTGCTCGTCACCGTGAAAGGCGGCGAGTTCACCGGTGAGAAGATCCGCTATCCGGGGAAGCCGCCGAAGGGCGACCGCGCGCTGGAGTTCCATCACCGTCCGGGCAGCACGACGCTGGCCGCACGGGCCGGTGACGCGGGCATCTGGGTGCTTGACGTCGCCGCCAGGAAGTGGCGCCTCCTGAAAACCGGACCCGCGGTGGCCGTGACGGCCACCGGCGACGACGCCCCGGTCCTCTCGCTGACCGCCGACGGCGTGCTGCACGCCTACGACACCGCCTCGGGCGACGAGACCGCGACGACCGAACTCCTCGCCGCGCCTCTGCCCCGGAGCGGCGCGGCGCCGGTGCCCGCCATCCAGGCGGACCGCTCCCGCGCCTACGTCAGTGACCCGGCCGGGAAGGCGGTCCACGAGATCGACTACAACGACGACCTACGGCGGGCCCGCACGTTCGAGCTCGGGTTCCCGCCCGCCGCCATGGTGGAGACAGGGCGGTGACGGCGATGACGGCTCGACTCCGAGGCGGGCCGCGGCGCACCGTCTCCGCCGCCCGGACGCTCGTCCGCGCCACGGCTCTCCGCCTGGCGGTCCTCGTCATGGCGACCGTCCTCGGGGCGTCGGTCGCCCTCGCCGGGTGCGCCGGCACCGGCGGGCGGCGCCCGGCCGTGGTCGTCACCACGAACATCCTCGGAGACGTCACCCGCCGTGTCGTCGGCGACGAGGCCGACGTGACCGTGCTGATGAAGCCGGACGCCGACCCGCACTCGTTCGCGATCTCCGCGCAGGAGGCGGCCGCGATCGAGCGGGCCGCCCTGGTCGTCTACAACGGCCTCGGCCTGGAGGAGGGCGTCCTGCGCAACGTGGAGGCGGCGAAGGACGCGGGGGTCGCGACCCTCGCCGTCGGCGAGGGGGTGGACCCGATCCGCTACACCACCGATCACGGCGGCGGCCCGGACGGCGCGGCTCCCGGCGGGACCGGGAACGATCTGGCCGGGCGCCCCGACCCCCACTTCTGGACGGATCCACACCGCATGGCCAGGGCCGTGGATCTGATCGCCGAACGGGTCGTCGACGAGGTGGACGGCGTCGACGCGGCGGCGGTCCGGGCGAACGCGGCGCGCTACCGCGCCGAGATCGAGGCGCTGGACGCATGGATGGAGACGCGGTTCGCGGCCATCCCGCCCGCCCGGCGCAACCTGGTGACCAACCACCACGTCTTCGGCTACCTCGCCCAGCGGTACGGCTTCACCGTCGTCGGCGCGGTGATCCCCAGCGGGACGACGCTCGCGTCGCCCAGCGCGTCCGACCTGAAGTCGCTCGCCGACGCCGTACGCGCCGCCGGGGTGCCGGCGATCTTCGCGGACTCCTCACAGCCGGACCGGCTGGCCCAGGTCATGGCCGCGGAGGCCGGGGTGGAGGTCAGGGTCGTCTCCCTTTTCACCGAGTCCCTGAGCACGGCGCGGACGGGAGCCTCCACCTACGTGGAGATGATGCGCTCCAACACCGAGGCCATGGTCGGCGGACTGGGCGAGGGATGACGCGGCCTCCCGGTTCCCCGCGCGCCCCGCTCCCGCTTCCCGGAGTACGCCCCTCCCCCGAGGGCCGCTCCGCCCATCCCCCCGTTCCCCATGACCGGCTCCCCGCGCCATGCCCTGGCGCGGCTCCATTCCGGAATCACCGAACCGACCGGACACACAGAACAGTCCGGACGCACAGAACAGTCCGGACGCACAGAAAGAAAGGTGCATCACACATGAACGCCTGGCCGCGCACCCGAGTCGCGGCGCTCCCCGCACTGCTCGTCACGGGACTCACCCTCGGCGCCTGTGCGACCCAGCCGGACGCGCCCGAGCCCGCCGGAGCGGTGTCCGCCCCCGCCACGCCGGCCGCGCCCGCGCGAGCGGCGGGCCCCGTGACGGATCCTCTCGTCGCCACCTACGACGGCGGGCTGTACGTCATCGACGGCAAGACCCTCCAGGTCGCTGCCGACATCCCGCTCCCGGGCTTCAACCGGGTCAACCCGGCGGGGGACGACCGGCACGTCCTGGTTTCCACCTCGACCGGGTTCCGGGTGCTCGACGCGCTCTCCCCGGAGCTGAAGAACGACGAGTTCGCCGCGCCCAAGCCCGGTCACGTCGTACGGCACGCCGGCAAGACGGTGCTGTTCTCCGACGGGACCGGCGTGGTCACCGTGTTCGACCCGAAGGACCTCGCCTCCGGCGGCCTGCCGAAGGGTGAGACCTACACCTCGGCCGCGCCGCACCACGGCGTGGCGATCGAGCTGGCGGGCGGCGAGCTCGTGACGACGCTCGGCACCGAGGAGAAGCGGGTTGGCGCGCTGGTCCTGGACCGGGAGCGCAAGGAGATCGCCCGCAGCGAGAGGTGCCCCGGCGTCCACGGCGAGGCCGCCGCGAAGGACGAGGCCGTCGTGATCGGCTGCGAGGACGGCGCGCTGCTGTACAACGGCGGGAAGATCCGCAAGATCAGCAGCCCCGACCCGTACGGACGGATCGGCAACCAGTCCGGTTCGGAGGCGTCGGCGATCGTGCTCGGCGACTACAAGACGGACCCCGAGGCCGAGCTCGAACGCCCCGAGCGGGTCTCGCTCATCGACACGGAGTCCGGCTCGCTGCGGTTGGTGGACCTCGGCACGAGCTACACCTTCCGCTCCCTCGGCCGCGGCCCGCACGGCGAGGGCCTGGTGCTCGGCACCGACGGCCGGCTCCACGTGCTCGACCCCGAGAAGGGCGAGGTCGTGGACCGCGTCGAGATCATGGGCGAGTGGCGGGAGCCGCTTGAGTGGCAGCAGCCCCGCCCGGCCCTGTTCGTGCGCGGCGGCACGGCGTACGTGACCGACCCGGCGAAGCGGGAGCTGCACGCGATCGACATCGAGTCGCGGAAGAAGCTGGGAACCGTGGCGCTGCCCGCGTCGCCCAACGAACTCAGCGGGGTCGTCGGCTGATCCGGCGTCCGGAACGACGGCGATGACACCGGCCGTGGGCGGCGTGGCCCACGGCCGGGCACGTGCTCCAGACGTGCGGCATGCATCGCGCGCGTCGTGGCGCGTCCCAGGGGCGGCGAGCGTCTCTCACACCACCTGACCCGCCCCTTCGGGGCACCCGTTTCCCGGCCGGCATTCGTCCGCTTGGTCCGGGAAATCCGGTTGACCTCGTCAATAGGGTCGCTCTCGTGCTTCCCGTAGCTGAGACCGAAGAACAATACGACGCGATCGATGCGGCGGACCTGCGCGCAGGGGTGCTGGCGCTCTGTGAACACCTCGGGCTGACGGGCGACGTCGTCGCCTTCGACGAGGGCTCCCTGCCTGTCTACGCCATCGGCGACGATCTGGTCGTGAAGCTCTACCCGCCGCTCCACCTGAAGGAGCTGTACGTCGAGCGGGACGTGTTGCACGCGTTGGAGGGCCGCCTGTCGATCCCCACCCCGGGAGTCAAGGACGCGGGTGAGTTCCACGGCTGGGGCTACATCTTCATGGAGCGGCTGCACGGCGAGGACCTCAAGCGGGCGTGGCCGAAGATCCCGCGGCACGAGCGCGAGCGCCTCGCCGTACAGCTCGGGACGGCTCTCGCGGAGCTGCATGCCGTCACCCCGCCGGAGGTGCTCGGCCCGGCGGACTGGGCCGCCTTCTGCGCCGGGCGCGCCGCGGCCACGGCCGGGGAGAACCGGAGCCGCGGCCTGGACGAGGCGTGGCTGGCCCAGGTCCCGGGCTTCCTGGCCTCGATCGACCTCGAGCCGGACGAGACCGTCCTGTTGCACACCGAGTTCATGCACGTTCACGTGCTGGTCCATGAGGAGGCGGGCGCCTGGAGGCTGTCCGGCGTGTTCGACTTCGAGCCCGCGATGCGCGGCGCTCGCGAGTACGACCTGGTCGCCGTGGGGATCTTCCTCACCCGGGGCGACCGGTCGCTGATGCGCGCTTTCCTCGACGGCTACGGCTATCCCGAGGAGCGACGGGCGGCGCTCCCCCGCACGGTCATGGCCTACGCCCTGCTGCACGTGTACTCACACCTGTCGTGGTACCTCCGGGAGGTCCCCGCTCCCGGCGCCGTCACCTTCGATGAGCTGGCCGACCGCTGGTTCGGCGTATAGGAAAGCCGAGCCCGCCCGGGTGCTCGGGTCTGTGAATCGACCGCGATGCGGCGCCGGCGGCGGTCCGCGCGGTCGATCAGACGCGTGGAGGCGCTCGGCCACTCGCGAAGACGCGGGTGAGAGCAGGTAGGGGCCCGGACCTCGTGGAGAGGTCCAGACCCCGGACGACTCAGCAGCCGTTGGTCACGTAGCAGCCCTTCACGTACCACTGACCGCTGTAGTAGGCGCCGCTGGTGACCTTGCTCGTGCCGCCCAACGAGACCAGGGTGCCCGGCACGTACGAGCAGGACGAGGTCGAGCAGAAGTAGCCGTAGACCCGGAAGTAGGTCTCAAGCCCGCTGGTGCACTTGACGCTCACGGAGTGGTCGGTGCTGGCGGTCTTGGAGCAGCTGCTCACCGCAGCCGCGGGGGAGGCGGTGCTGCCGACGAGGGCGGCGGCCCCGAGAACGATACCGGCGACGCTGGAAAGGATCTTTTTCGTCACAGGCGTTCATGATTGTCTGTCAGGGCGACCTTTACAAGAGGGAGTGGAACTTATTGCCAGATTTCCTCGACCGAAATCACGGGCCCGCATTCGATCAAGGCTGCGACCTGGGCCGACTCGCCACTTCGGGGGCTCGTCGCACAGCCCCGAGCGCATGGCCCGGCAGGCGAGTTCGGAGGCGCCTGAAACCCAAGGACGCACACCCCGTCGGACGACCACCGGGGTGTCAGGGCAGGGCGTACCTGATTTTGATGGCCCGGGCTTCCGACTCGGCCACCTCGCGCGGTGTGCGGGCCAGCGTCTGACGCAGGTCGGAGACGATCTTGTCGGCCGCCCCTCGTACGCGCGTACGGTGCTGGGCGAGCTGCGCGTCGAAGCGTTCGGCGGCCGGTCCCGTCCACACCGTGCCGGAGCGGAAGTCCTGAAAGGGGCCTTCGACGCCCTGCTCGATCTCCCGAACCAGCGGCTCGACACGACGCAGCGCGTCCCCCAACGCGTCGTACAGCGGATTGGGCACCATCTCGGCCATGTGTCAGCCCGCCCCCGGAGAAACAGACACGGCCCTGCCCGATGGCCCATCGGCATCCCTGACCGAGCAGGGAGTCGGACGGAACCCACGACGGCCTCCGGTCGCCCGTGTCGTGCGGGAGGACCGGCCGACCGGCGACGACCGCTGGGCGGCCGGCGACTGCGGGGACATCGGCGAAGGGCTCGGTACCAGGTGCGTCATAAGGGCAGCGGGCTCCACAGCGGCCGGCGGAATTCAACTGATCCGACAGCCCACCCTATTTTCCGCAAAACCATTTCGTAAAGCTCTATGCGCGGATTTCGCCTTTACTGCCAGACATCGCCTTCAGCCGAAAAACGGCCCAGCGGATAACCGGAAACGCCCCGGACACCCCTCATCCCGCCGCCCGCGGCCAGTGCCAGCCCAGATTCGTCAGGAGAGGGGAGGTGAACTCATCCCACGCGAGTTCGCCTTTCAGCAGTCCGGCGATGGCGTCACCGCACGTCGCTATCGCACTGCTGTTGATGAACCCGCTCGATCCCGCGTACCCGCAGGGCGCGAGGACGTCGTCGGGAACGATCGGGCCGAAGGACCGCACGCGCGTGTTCACGCGTTCGACCAGTTCCAGCACCATCGCCACCCGGTCCGGGTCGTCGCCGACATGCTCGTCGAGTCCGGCGCTCATCCATCCGTGAAATCCCTCATCGGTGGCCTGCCAGTGCCAATACTTGCGAGCCTCGGCCAGCCAGTCCGGCGCCTCGGGATACGCGTCGGCCTCCAGGCACATCAGATGAAGCCAGATCGCAGCATAGGTGTCAACGGACCAGAACCCACGCTCTCGGTACTCGATGAACGATCTCGGCATGAAGGTCCCGATTCCATAGCGTTGTGGGCTGATCGGCACCCGGACGGAAGCACCTGAAAGCAGGATGCCGGAGGGAACCCTCAATTGTCAGGACAATTACCGACAGGCCGCCCCTGTTCCCGGCTGCGGGCGAAACCGTCCCGTGCGACGGCGTGGCCCCACGTGCACGCGGGACGCCTTGCCGCGATGCCGATGCCGATGCCGATGCCGACAGCCGACAGCCGACAGCCGAGGCCACGCGCGGGACGGGGCCTCGGCTATCGGTGTCCAACTTCCCCATTACGCCTGGGATGCGGCTCGCCGCGGCGCGGACGCGTGCCCCGCGCCTCTCACGCTTCCCGAGCCCCGCCCGCCGTCAGCCAACCTCGACACTGTCGAGCACGCCGAGCGCGTCGGGCACGAGGACGGCCGCGGAATAGTAGGCGGTGACGAGATAGGAGGCGATCGCCTTCGCGTCGATGCCGGTGCACCTGACGGACACGCCGGGCCGGTACTCGTCCTCCAGCCCCGTGCGGTGCAGGCCGATCACCCCCTGGTCCTCCTCTCCCACGCGCATGACGAAGATCGAGCTGAGCCCCCGGCGGCTGATCGGGATCTTGTCGCACGGCAGGATCGGCACGCCGCGCCACGCCGTGACGGTCGCCTCCCCCGCCTGGACGGAGTCCGGATATATCCCCCGGCTGTTGCATTGCCGGGCGAACGCGGCGATCGCCCGGGGATGGGCCAGGAAGCAGTGCGACTTCCTCCGCCGGCACAGCAGCTCGTCGAGGTCGTCGGGGGTGGGCGGGCCGGTGCGGGTGTGGATCCGCTGCCCCAGATCCGCGTTGTACAGCAGGCCGAACTCCCGGCTGTTGACCAGCTCGTACTCCTGCCGCTCCCGCAACGCCTCGATCGTGAGCCGCAGCTGCTGCTCCGTCTGGTTCATCGGCTCGTTGTACAGATCCGCCACCCGCGTGTGCACCCGCAGAATCGTCTGCGCCACACTCAGCTCGTACTCCCGCGGCTCGGCCTCGTAGTCCACGAACGTCCCCGGCAGCGCCACCTCCCCCACATGACCCGCCGCCAGCTCGATCTCCGCCTCGCCGTGCCGGTTCTGCCGGGTGCGGGAGCCGGACGCGAACCGTCCCACGTGCGCCCGGAGCGGGCCCGACCGGTCGAGCAGCTCCAGGAACACCTCGACGGGCAGGCTGAGCACCGTGCAGGCGGTGCTCGCCGTCGCCGTGAACCCCCAGGTCATCGCCACGCCGGACAGCGCCTGCGCGCCGAGGTGGTCGCCGTCGGCCAGCACGCCGAGCGTACGGGAGCGCCCGTGCTCACCGGCGGCGGTGACGTCCACCTTGCCGTGCGCGACGACGATCAATCGGTTCACGGGCTCCCCCGCGGAGACGAGCACCTGGCCGGGCGCCGCCTCGCGCTGGACGAAGCGCTCGGCCAGCGCGTCCATGACCGAGAGGTCCGCGAAGCCGCGCAGCGCGGGCAGCTCTCCCAGGCTGGAGGGGACGATCCTGACCCGCCCGTCCGCCGAGGTCACCATGACGCGGCCGGCGCCGGGCCGGTGGTTCCGCCGCCGGTTCACCCGGTACGTCCCGCCCGCGACCTCGACCCAGGGCAGGACCCGGAGCAGGTGCCGGGGGGAGATCTCCTGCATCCCCGGCGCCGACTTGGTCGTCGTCGCCAGGTTGCGCGCGGCTTCGGTGCCGAGGCTCAGCCGGGGATCCCCGGCGTCGTTCCCGCTCATCGGCTCACACCACCGATCCCAGGAGGCGCGCGGCGGCGGTGCCGAGGCCCGTCGGACCGTTCGGCACCGCTCCTCTCGGCACCGGATACCTCAGCTCGGACTCCACGTACCGTCGGGTCCGCTCGTGCCACAGCTGGATCGCGGCCATCCAGTCCTCCAGGCCCGCGACGTACGCGGTGAGCGCGGCGCGCGCCCCCTCGTCCAGGCCGTAGTCGTCGAACAGCACGGGCAGTTCGGTGGCGACGAGGTGCTGGAACTGGCGCAGCCGCGACGCGATCAGATCGGTGACGACGCCGAGGGCCCGGCGCGCGTCGCAGGCGAAGAAGTCCTGCACGACGAGGACGCAGTTGTGCAGCTCCCCCTCGTACTGGACCTCCTTCTGGTACGAGTAGACGTCGTTGATCAGGCAGCCGACGTCGGCGGTCGCGTTCTCCAGGCCCAGCATCGTGCGGCTGCCATAGATCTCGGCGGGCACCCGCAGGTCGTTGACCGGGCGGGACAGCGCCCGGGTGAGGTCCGATCCGAAGGTCCGGCGCCGCATCTCCATGTAGTCGACGGGATCGGGGATCCGGTTCTGCATGTGGTTGGCCAGCTCCCAGAGCCAGCTCTCCGTCATGCTCTCCACCCCCGTGCGGAACGCGCGCCGGGCCTCCATCGTCATTTCGGCCGCCGTACGGGCCCACAGGTCGCCGAGGCTGCGCTCCACCGGGTTCGCCGGAGGCGGGGTGACGCCCAGGTCCAGCGGCATGAACGCCGACAGCCGCTCGTTGAACACCCGGGCGCCCGCCATGTCGCCGGTGGGGCCGAAGATCACGGGGAAGTAGTCGTCGCCGTACGTCCCCCAGGTGAGCCACTCCGCCGAGAGCGTCAACTCGTGCGCGGAGACCTCCGGATCGATCCTGGCCGAGCACAGGGCGAAGTCGAAGCCCTCGTTCTGCCGGGCGGTCCACAGGCCGGGGCCGGGCACGCCCGGGATCGGGTCGTAGAACCCCATGCGCCCCGCCCAGGCCAGGCTCTCCCGGCGCGCCGTGTCCAGGTGCGGGTTGACCCGCACCGGGTACGGCAGATTGATCCCGTCCCTGGGCAGGGGCTCCACCGGCTGGTAGCGCCGGTGGGTGAAGCTCCGGATCCCGCCCGGCCCGCGCACGCCGGCGGCGAGCCGGATCCGCGTGGACACGGTGCCGAGCCCGGTGGGCCCGCCGAGCACCCGGCCGGCCGGCGCGTGGACATCGTCCGAGCCCGAGGACGAGGACGAGGACGACCCGTTCATGTAGCGGCTGGACCGCATGTGCCACTCGTGCCCGCCCGACTGCCAGTCCTGCAGCCCCTTGACGTACGCGAGGACGGCCAGCCGTTCGGCCGGATCCAGCGCGTACTCCTCGAAGAGCGGCGGCAGCTCGGTGAGCGCCGTGTTCTCGAACTGGTGCAGCCGGGAGGTGAGCAGGTCGTTGACGGCGTCGGCCGCCTCCTGTGTGCTGTGGCCGAGGAACCGCTCGAACACGAGGATCCCGTTGCTCAGCTCGCCCTCCTCCTCGACCTCTCGCTGGTAGGAGAAGATGTCGTTCCGCAGGTGGACCGCATCGGCGAAGGTGTCCCTGAGCACGTGCAGGGGACGCGTCCCCGCGACGCGGGCGGGGATCTCGGCGCCCACCGCGTGCTCCACCAGGTTCGCCGACCACGGCGCGCCGCCGACCCTGCGCCGCATCTCGATGTACTCCATCGGGTTGGCGACGCGGCCCGCGTCGATGTTGGACAGCTCCCACAGGGACTCGTTCAGCAGGTTCGCGGTGCTCTCGATGAACCTGCGCCGCCAGTCCGCCGACATGCCGGGGACCGTACGCGCCCACAGGTCGGCGAGGCCGCGTTCGACGGGGTTGGCCGGCTCGGGCGTCTCCACCCCGTCCCGGGCGGGCATGAAGGCCGGGAGCCGGTCGAGGTACTCCTTGGCGCCGGCCGCGTCGCGGCTCCGCTTGTACACCTCCAGGAAGTGGTCGTCGAAGAAGAACACCCAGACGTACCAGTCCGTGATGAGGTCCAGCTCGTCCGCCGGGGCGTCCGGATGGATGTAGGCGCACATCAGGCCGTAGTCCATGGTCTCCAGGAGCCGCTCGTCCCAGACGCCGAGTCCGGGGTCGAGCATGCCCATGTCCCGGGCCCATTCCCTGGTGTGCGCACGCGCGCCCTCCAGGTGGGGGTTGAGCCGGGCCGGGTACGGCACGTAGAAGTCGGGAAGCTCGAAGGGTTGCCGCATCATCCGCCTCTTCGCCGGTCGCTAGCCGATCTCGACGCTCTCGAGGACGCCGAGGGCGTCCGGGACCAGGACCGCCGCCGAGTAGTAGATGGTGACCAGGTACGAGATGATCGCCTTGTCGCTGATGCCCATGAACCGGACCGACACTCCGGGCTGGTACTCGTCCTGCAGCCCGGTGCGGTGCAGCCCGATGACGCCCTGGTTGGCCTCGCCGGTCCGCATCGCGAGGATCGAGCTCATCCCGCGGTCGCTGACCGGGATCTTGTTGCACGGCAGTATCGGCACCCCACGCCAGGCCGGGACCCGGTTGCCGTGCATTTCCACGGTCTGCGGGTAGATGCCGCGGCTGTTGCACTCCCGGGCGAACGCGGCGATCGCGCGCGGGTGCGCCAGGATGTAGCCCGGTTCCTTCCACACCTTGGCCAGCAGCGCGTCCATGTCGTCGGGGGTGGGCGGGCCGGTGCGGGTGTGGATCCGCTGCCCCAGATCCGCGTTGTACAGCAGGCCGAACTCCCGGCTGTTGACCAGCTCGTACTCCTGCCGCTCCCGCAACGCCTCGATCGTGAGCCGCAGCTGCTGCTCCGTCTGGTTCATCGGCTCGTTGTACAGATCCGCCACCCGCGTGTGCACCCGCAGAATCGTCTGCGCCACACTCAGCTCGTACTCCCGCGGCTCGGCCTCGTAGTCCACGAACGTCCCCGGCAGCGCCACCTCCCCCACATGACCCGCCGCCAGCTCGATCTCCGCCTCGCCGTGCGCGTTGACGGACCGGCCGTCGGCCGGCTCCCTGCCGTCGAGGTACTCCCGCAGCCCCGGCGACTGCGCCGCGACCTCCTGGAACGCTCCACGCGTCAGGGCCAGCACAGTGCACGGGGTGACGGCCTTGGCGGTGAACTCCCACGCGGCCGCCTCGTCGGTCAGGCCCCGGTCGCCGAGGTGGTCACCGTCGGCCAGCACGTCGGCCACCGTCTCGGCCCCGTACGCGCCGGCGGCGATCCGGTTCACCTTGCCGTGCGCGATCAGCACCACCCGGTCCGCCGGCGCGCCCGCGTTGACGATCACCTCGCCCGCCTCGAACTCCCGCTGGGTGAACCGCCCGGCGAGCGCCTCCAGCACGTCGGTGTCGTCGAAGCCGCGCAGCGTGGGCAGCTCACACAGCTCGGCCGGGATGACGCGGACGTCCGCGCCGGTGGAGACGAACGTGATCCGCCCGTCCCCGACGGCGTAGCTGAGCCGCCGGTTCACCCGGTACACGCCGCCCGTGGCCTGGACCCAGGGGAGGATCTTGACCAGGTGCCGGGAGGTGATCTCCTGCATCTGCGGCACGGACTTGGTCGTCGTGGCCAGGTTCCGCGCGGCGGCGGTGCCGAGGCTGAGCTGCGCCTGCTCGTTGGAGGAAACGGTCTCCGTCATGACGTGAACCACCTGTTCTCTGTCGGTTTCCTGGGCGTGCTCGCGAAACGCGCGGCGAGGGTCGGCTTTCTCGGCGCACGGTCAGGTTTCGCGTATGGGGTGTCGTCTGGTCCGCGTGCGGGCGCGCGACGCCGGCCGTGCCGTACGGCACGGCCAAGGGGCGCCGCGGCGTCAGCGGGTGCGGTGGATGAGGCCGTCGGCCAGCATGGCGAGCCCGGCACTGGCCTCGGGGCCGATCGGCGCGGAGCGGAGGACCTGGAACGCCTCGCGGGCGCGGTCGTCGATCATGAGTTCCACGTGCGCCAGCGCCCCGGTGTCGATCACGATCTGCCGCACGCCGGCGGCCTGCTCCTCCGTCAGCTCCGGGTTGCCGTGCCAGGTGCGCAGATGGGCCACCTCGGCGGGTGAGCCGTGCTGGAGCGCGTGCGCGATGAGGATCGTGTGCTTCCCCTCCCTGAGGTCGTCGAGCACCGGCTTCCCGGTCCGCGCGGGGTCGCCGAACATGCCGAGCACGTCGTCGCGGAGCTGGAACGCCTCCCCCAGCGGGATGCCGAACCGGGAGTAGACGTCGAGCAGGGAGGGGTCGGCCCCGGCCAGCGCGCCGCCGATCTGCAGGGGGCGCTCGACGGTGTACTTGGCCGTCTTGTAGCGCACCACGGTGAGCGCCTGCTCGACCGTCGGCAGGTCGCGGACCTGGGCGAGGATGTCGAGGTACTGCCCGGCGATCACCTCGGTGCGCAGCCGGTCGAAGAGGGTCCTGGCCCGCTTCAGGCGGGACGGTTCGACCCCGCTGCCGGACAGCAGCTCGTCGGACCAGGCGAGGGTGAGCGTGCCGAGCAGGATCGCCGCCGCCTGACCGAACGAGCGGGCCGCGAGCCCCGGGTGCAGCCCGGCGAGGCTGCGGTGCATCGTCGGACGGCCCCGGCGCAGGTCGCTGCTGTCCATGATGTCGTCGTGGATGAGCAGGCCCGCGTGGCACAGTTCGAGCGCCGCGCCCGCCGAGACGATCTGCTCGCAGTCCGCTCCCCCGGCGCCCCGCCACCCCCAGTAGCACAGGAGCGGCCGGACCCGTTTGCCTCCGCCGAGGATGAAGCCGCGCAGCAGCCGGTAGGCCGTGGTCACCTCCGGATCCGCCACCGGGGCGGCGTGGTCGTCGAGGAACCGGGCGAGCCTCTCATCGACCAGCGTTCGCATCCGGCGAGCGGTCTCACCGGCGGTCTCCTCCGCCCCGCCGACCGCCTCGGCGAGCGCGCTGCCGGCCGCCTGCCCGATCGACGCCTGGTCACTCTCCACCGTCATCGTCCGTCCCCTCAAGGAAGCTCCGATGCACAGGACGCTATTGATCGGCTACAGCGCGCGGAAGGTGCCATTCCGGAGAGTGGAACGGTCCCGGCGGCCGCCCCCGCCCCACGTGCGGAGATCCGGATCCATAACATCTTTGATACGCAGTGTGGTGATTCATTGCCATGGGTAATCATGGTCTGGCGAATCCAGCAGCCGGAGTTTGCCCTCACTTCTCCCGTAAGGTGCACACCGACAGAATGCCGCGAACCATCACCCATCAGGGGTCGTCGTCCCTACCGCGACCGCTCCCCGCGCCGCCACCGATCGCACCGAACGAACCGGGGCCGCTCGAGAAACCGGGCAGCCTGGAGAAAGGGATCACGCTCCTCGCCTCGCTGAGCGCGGCCGTCGAGCCGATGAGCCTCGCCGAGCTGTCCAGGAAGACCGGGCTGCCGAAGACCACGGCCTACCGCCTGCTCGGCGTCCTGTGCGCCAAGGGCCTCGCGCAGCGGATCGGCATCGACTACGCCATCGGCGACCGGCTGGCCACCCTGGCCGGCCCGGGGCCGCGGATGATCCCCGGCACGCGCCCCCTCGTCCTCCCGCACATGATCCGTCTCTACGAGCGGACTCGGCAAACGGTCAACCTGGCCGTCGCCCGAGGCTTGGAGATCGCCTACGTCGAACGCGTCTACGGCCACGATCGGGTGAGCTCGCCGTCCGACGAGGTCGATCGCGCCCCGCTCCACTGCACGGCGAGCGGCAAGGTGCTGCTCGCGTTCGACCACGGGCTCAACTCGGCCTTCCACGACCGCGGGACCCTCGACCGCATGACGCGGCGCACGATCGTCGGGCACGCCGCCCTCGACCGGGAGCTGAGCGTGGTGCGCCGCCGGGGCGTCGCCTATTCACGCGAGGAGTTCGCCGAGGGCGTGGTCTGCGCGGCCGCGCCGGTGTTCGACGGCGACGGCGGCGTGCGGATGGCGGTGAGCGTGGCGTGCCCCTCGCGGTCGGCCGTGTCGGGAGAGGTCACCGCCCTGGTCAAGCAGGCCGCGCAGGCCATCTCCGCCACCGTCGTCACCGCCCTGTCCGCGATGACGCCGCGGACACGCCCCGACGGGCCGCCCGCGTCCTTCCTCTGAGTACGCCTTCGGAGCGGACGGCGCCCGGGTCCGCGGAACGTTCCCACCGCCGCCCACGCTCCTCCCCGCACCGGCCGAGCGCCGCGACGGTGTTCCCGAGGAGGGGAAGATCCACCAGGATTGCGGAGGGCCGTACGTCCGCCGCTTGTCACGCGGGCGCGGCCGCCTGCCCCCGAGACGAGGAGATCCGGTGACGTTGCCCTTCGACGCGGTGCTGTGCGACTTCGACGGCGTGCTCAGGTTCCACGACCCCATCGCCCAGGCGCGGATCGACGAGACGTACGGGCTCGCGCCCGGCACGGTCCTGAAGACGGCGCTCAGCCCGGCGCTGATGGGACCGGCCTCGCTCGGGCTGATCACCTGCGAGGAGTGGGAGGCGTCGCTCGTCACCGCGCTCGCCGACGTCCTCGGCTCGGCCGGGCGCGCGGCGCGCCTGGTCGAGGAGTTCGCCGCCGTGCCGTTCTGGATCGACGAGGAGGCGCGCGACCTGCTGGCCGAGGCGCGGCGGCGAGTGCCGGTGGTGCTGGTCACGAACGCCACGACCCGACTGGAGGAGGAGCTCGAGCACCTCGGCATGGTCGGCTTCGCCGACGCCGTCGTCAGCAGCGCCCGAGTGGGGGTGGCGAAGCCCGACCGTCGCATCTACGAGATCGCCGCCGAACGCGCGGGCGTGGCTGTCGAGCGCTGCCTGTTCGTCGACGACCGGCCCGAGAACGTCGCCGCCGCCGTGGCGCTCGGCATGACCGGCGTCGTGTACGGCGGGCCGGCGGACCTGCGTGCGGCGCTCGCCGCTTCCGGATCGCCCGCGCGGCGGGACCCGGCTCGGTAGTCCCCGTATGCGAGCATGATCGCCGGGGGGCTCCAGAGTGATCGGGGAGAAATGCTTCGCAAATTCGTGCTGGCCGCGGCCGTCGCCGCCGGGCTTTCGCTGACTGCGGCGCCGTCCTGGGCGGCCGCCGCTTCCACGCCGTCCGTCGCGGCCGTATCGTCCAGCGCCGCGTGCGTGCCCGGATCGCCGTGCGCCGCCGCGCTGTGCCCGCCGGGCACCGTCTGCGTCCCGGCGCCCAAGCAGTGCTTCACCCTGCCCTGCCCGCAGTTCGACTGCGTCCGGGTGGACGACTACAGCCGGTGGGGCCGTTGGAGCCCGTGGGACCGCTGGGGCCGGAGGGCGTCGCTCCTGAACCTCGACCTGAGGCTGGGTCTGCGACTGTTGTGACAGGCGGACCGCCTCGCCCGGCCGGAGGCCGGCCGGGCGAGGCGACGGGACGATGAGCGCGGCCCGCCCGACCGGTTTCCCCGGCGGTGCGGGCCGCGCACATGTCCGACGTCCGCACCGGGCGCCCCCTTCACGCGCGTTCCGGCAGGCGTCCACGCCGGCTCGTACGACGTCGAGCGCGCGGGGACGCGGGCGTCACAGGCCGAGGCGGACGGGGAGCCGCGCCAGACGCCAGGAGCCGGGCAGGACCTGGCGTTCGAGCTCCTCGGCCGGCACCGCCAGGCGGAGGCCGGGGAAGCGGCGGGTCAGCGCCAGGAAGGCGACCTCGCCCTCCTGGCGGGCCAGCGCCGCGCCGAGGCAGTAGTGCAGGCCGTGCCCGAACCCGACGTGGACCTCGCGCCTCCCGTCCGGCTCCCGGGTGATGTCGAGGCTCTCCGGATCGTCGAACCGGCGGGGATCGTAGTTGGCCGAGACGAGCAGGGCCATCACGGGCTCGCCGCGCCGCACCAGCGTCCCTCCGATCTCGACGTCCTCGGCCGCGTACCGGATACGGGTGCCCTGCACGGGTCCGCACCAGCGCATCAGCTCGTGGACGGCGCGCGGCGCCAGCGCCGGATCGGCGCGCAGCGCGTCCCACTGGTCGGGATGGGTCAGCAGGGCCGCCGTGCCGTTGCCGATCAGGTGGGCGGTGGTCTCGTGTCCGGCCAGGACCAGGGTCAGCACCATCGTGACCATCTCGATGTCGCTGAGCCGGTCGCCGTCCTCGTCGTGGGCCCGGATCAGCCCGGTGAGCAGGTCCTCGGCCGGCCGGGCCCGGCGGCGCTCGATCAGGTCGTGAATGTGGTCGATCATCTGGCGCAGCGGCTCGTTCAGCGCCCCGGGCCGGAGGGAGAACAGCGCCCTGCCCCAGTCGTGCCACTGGGGGCGGTCCTCCTCCGGGATGCCGACCAGCTCGCAGATCACCGTGATCGGCAGCGGATACGCGAACCCCTCGATGAGATCGACCACGCCGTCCTCGGCGAGACCGGGGAGCCGGTCGAGGAGGTCGTCGGTGATCTGCTCCACACGTGGACGCAGCTCCGAGACGCGCCGCGCCGTGAAGGCCCGGGAGACCAGCCGGCGCAGCCGTATGTGGTCGGCGCCGTCGGCGTCGAGAACGCTGTCGAGCACGTACCGGGCGTACTCGGGCGGGATGCCGCGAGCTTTAATGATCTCCTCGCGGATGTTGTGCGCGTCCCTTCCCGGCACGTTCGCCGGATTGTTTACGAACCGCTGGTCGCTCAGCACCGTCTTGACATCGTCGAACCGGGTGACCAGCCAGACCGCGGTGCCGAGGCCGGCGAAGACGGCGCGCGTGAGCGGGGCCTCCTCCCTGATGCGGGAGTACCCCCGGAACGGGTCGCTCAGCAGGGCGGGGTCCATCATGTCGACGGGACCGGTGGTGCTGGGAGTGCTCATCGTCGCCTCCATCTGGCGTGTCAGATGCGTTTCTGCCTGCCGATCTCCTCGTTCAACCGGTCGAGCAGGCTCTGGTGGAGATCGGCCACTCGCGGCGCCACCGCCGCCGCCTCCTCCGGCGCGCGCGGCGTCTCGAAGGCGGCGCGGACGACGTGGGCGACCATGTCCGCGTTGTCCGCGACGCTCACGACGTCCGAGGGAAGCATGGGCTCGATCATGAGGAACCCGGTCAGCACGGCCACGAACGCGTGCCGCAGCGCGGCCGGGGACCGCTCTGGAACGATCAGGCCGTGTTCGCGCAGGAGCCGGACATAGCCGTCGAGAGTCCGCTCCCGGACCTTCATGAGATCGCCGATGACTTCGGCGGCGCTCCTGCTCAACGTGCCCAGGGTCTCGAGGTCGCCGGTGAACATCGCGCGGACGATCGGGTCCTCGTGGACCCACAGGTAGGCCGTGACGGCCACCCGGCTGGGCAGGACCGCGGACGGATCGGCCCGGATCTCCTGGACGAACCGCTCGACCATCCTGCTCTGGGCCCGCATCAGGACCGTGAGGAACAGGACCTCCTTCGTGCTGAAGTGCAGGTAGACCGTGCCCTTGCCGACGCCGGCGCGGCGGGCGATGTCGCCGACCGTCACACGCGGGTACCCCCAGGCCACCAGCAGCTCCCCGGCCGCGTCGAGGATCCGCTCCGCCCTCCGGTCGCGCTCGGCCTCGGCCTGGCTCACCGCTCCGAGATCGACCTGTGTCACGGTCACCCTCCCGTACCTTCCGCCTGACCGGGCGCGCCGGGGCGGGTGGCCGCCCCTGCTCGCGCCCCCGGGACCGGGGTACGGCGAGCCGCGTCCGGAAGGTCGTGACCGAGATGAGGAATCCGGTCATCGGGTCAAACGTAGGCCCGATCCGCCTTCCTGACAACGGCCTTCACGCCACGAAATGCTCACCGTAGAGGAATGGAGAAGGTGACGTACAGGCGCGGCCCCGTGTCGACACCGGCGGGCGGGCTGTGGCAGCGTTCGGTCGGGCGCTGCGGTCGTCGCGCGCCTGACCTCCGATCCGCATAGACCGCCCAGAAACCAACCCGGAAGGCCGTTCATGGACATCTCGACCGCGGACCTGTACGACGAGCGCGAGGCCGAGTTCGACTCCTGCGACCTGCAGTTCCGGCAGTACGGCGGGCGCCGCTCCTTCCGCGGCGTGATCGCGACGGTGCGCTGTCACGAGGACAACGCCCTCGTCAAGGCGGTCCTGTCGGAGCCGGCGGAGGGACGGGTCCTGGTCGTCGACGGCGGCGGATCACTGCACGCCGCGCTGATCGGCGACGTCATCGGGGGCATCGCTGTGGCCAACGGCTGGGCCGGAGTGGTCGTCAACGGCGTGGTCCGCGACGTCGCGGCGTTGCGCGGCCTCGATCTGGGCGTCAAGGCGCTCGGCTCCAACCCCCGCAGGGGCACCAAGGACGGCGTCGGCGAGCGGGACGTCCCCGTGACCTTCGGCGGCGTGGTCTTCCGTCCCGGCGCCGAGCTGTTCAGCGACGACGACGGGATCCTCGTCACCACGGCGTGAACTCCGCGCCGTTCCCGGCTCCCTGGGCGTGCGAGAGCGACGACGCCGGAGCGTACGGAACCGCCGACATGATCACGATCAGCCGGAGGCGGTTCTGTAGGATTTCGGATGATCACAACGCCTCATCATCCTGGAGTACCGGTTTGCCCGATCTCTCTCGCGAACGGCTCCGCGCCTTCGTTGACGCTCCCGCGTTCCACCGCGCCGTCATCGCCGTCATCACGCTGAATGGGATCACACTCGGGCTGGAGACATCGCCCGATCTGGCCGACCGATACCCCGTCGCCTTCCTCGTGATCGACCGGGTCATCATCGCGATCTTCGTCGTCGAGCTCGCCCTGCGCATCGCCGCGCACGGGAAGGCGTTCTTCCGCGATCCGTGGAACTGGTTCGACCTCATCGTCGTCGGCATGGCGCTCGTGCCCGCCTCGGAGTCGTTGTCGATCCTGCGGCTCTTCCGGTTCCTGCGCGTCCTACGGCTGATCTCCGTGGTCCCCAGCATGCGGCGGGTGGTCTCGGCGCTGTTCACCGCGCTTCCGGGGCTGGCTTCGATCCTGGCCCTGCTGTTGCTGTCGCTCTACATGGCGGCCGTCATCGGGGAGCAGCTTTTCCGCGAGGCGGCCCCGCAGTACTTCGGGAACCTCGGCACGTCGCTGTTCACGATGTTCACCGTGCTCACGGTGGAGAACTGGCCGGCGGTCGCCGAAGACGTGATGGCCAAGGAACCGATGGCCTGGATCTTCTTCGCCGCGTTCATCGTGATCACGGCGTTCTTCGTCCTCAACCTGCTCATCGGCGTGATCGTGTCCGCGATGGAGACCGAGGTCAACGCGTCGCGATGGAAGGAAGACCAGGCGCTTGAGCTGGAACAGCACAACGCGGTGATGGGACAGATCCGGGCGCTCACCGAGAAGGTGGACCTGCTGACGGCCAACCTGGCGGCACTCTCGGCCGCCCGCGCCGCCCCAGAGGACGAGCGGGAACTGCTCCCCACCGACGTCGTCGGCGACGGGGTCGTGAGCCGGGACGCGTAGTCGAGGGGTGCCCGCCAGAGTTCAGCCGGCGAACTGCTCCTTCCGGCGCGCGACGAACTCCTCGACCGTCGCCGCCGGCTTCCCGGTGATCTCCTCGACCGTACGGGTCATGCGGTCGTACCGGTTCTCCCGATGCAGGCGGGCCATGGTGGCCAGGTGCTCCTCGACGTGCGTCCCGAGTCCGGACGGCGCGAGCACCTGCTCGGCCCAGGTCTCCCACGGCACGTCGACGTAGGAGACCGGCCTGCCGAGCGCGCGCGAATATTCCGCGGCGACCTCGGTCATGTCCTCGGACCGCGGGCCGGTCAGCTCCAGGACCCGGCCCACGTACGGTCCCGGATCGGCCAGGACGGTCGCGACCACCCGGGCGACGTCGTCGGCCGCGACGGGCGAGGTGCGGCCGGTCCCGAACGGCAGCCGGATCGTGCCGCTCTCCGCGATGGATCGCGCGGCCAGCGTCGTGAACAGCGGGTTGTCCAGGAAGATGGTCGGCCGGACATGCACGACCGGAAGGCCGGACCAGTCGAGCACCTGCTCGGACAGCCAGTGCAACCGCTGCTGGTGCGACTCGCTCGTACTGACCGCGTCCATCTGCGAGACGGTCATCTGCGAGATGGCGACCAGCGCGTCGAGGCCGCCGACGGCCCGCGCCACGGTCGCGACGACGGCCGTGGCCTCCAGGTAGGACGGCGCCACGCTCATGCTGAAGAACATCCGGCGCGTCCCGCCGATGGCCCGCGCCACGTCCGCGGGCCGGGTGAGGTCGCCGACGACGACCTCTGCGCCGAGCGCGCGCAGGGCCGCGGCCCGGTCGTCGTCGTGGTGCGCCATCGCCCGTACGGCCATGCCGCGCCGGAGCAGCAGTTCCAGGACCGTGCGCCCCACACCGCCGACTCCCCCGCCGGCGCCGGTCACCAGGACAAGGTCGGTCTCCGCCATCACAGGCACCCCTTTTCCATCATGAAGGTCCCGCTCGACCGGGGCATGTACCGTACCCGATCAGAACGGCAGGGTGACGCGGTCGACGCACCAGTAGAGGCTGACCGCCACGATGGGGACCGACATCGCGACCGTCACCCACCGGGCGGCGGACGTGCGGCGCAGCAGCGTCAGCAGCGGGAAGAGCACCGCGATGATCGCGAGCTGGGTCGCCTCGATGCCGACGTTGAAGCTCAGGAGCGACAGGAGCAGCCCCCACGACCCGCTCTCGTCGATGTCGAGCGCGCTCGCGAAGCCCAGCCCGTGCACCAGGCCGAAGGCGAAGACGACCGGCAGCCGCCATCTGCCCGCTCTCTCTTCCCCGCGGCCCAGGAGGTTGGCGACGGCCACGACGATGATCGACACGGCGATGACCGGCTCGACGATCCCCGCCGGGACGTCCACGACGCCCATCGCGGCCAGGAGGAACGTGATGCTGTGCGCGACCGTGAAGGCGGAGGCGGTGACGACGACGTCGCGGAGTCGGCGGGCGCCGATGAGCAGCGCGAGCAGGAAGAAGATGTGGTCGAGGCCGGACAGCAGGTGCTCGGCGCCGAGCAGGAAGAACTCCTCGACCTGGTGCGCGGCCCGGCGCTCGCCGGTCCGCAGCGTCGGGTGGGCGGCGGTCAGGACCGCGGAGCCGGTCGTGCCGTCGAGCTGGTATCGGACGATCGTCTCCGTGCTGTGCACGAAGCTCTCGGCGTCGGGGAAGAGCGCGCTGGAGATCGCGTGTTGCCCCGGGCCGTCGCCCGCGCAGTCGTAGTCGAGGGTCACGACCGCGAAGGCCACCTTCTCGCGTTCACGTACGTCCGCGTCGCCCACGGGGACGGGCGTGCACGGCGTGTCGTCGTACGTCACGGCGAAGCGGCGCGTGACGTAGTCGATGACGGCGGCATGGTTGATCTTGAGCTGGCGGAGCTGCTCGGTCCGCCCCTTCGCCTCGTACGCCTCCGCGTACAGCCAGGCCGACTTCATCAGGAGGTCGTATTCCAGGTCGAGCACGGCCCTGACGTCCGGGCCCGTTCCGGTCACCGCGGCGTGGGCCTTCGTGGTCGCGTCGTGCGCCGCCGCCGGAATGGGACGCGCGGCGTCGGCAAGCACGCCGGCGAGCAGGCCGGCCAGCAGGACGGTGAGAACGTGGGCGAGGACGAGGGCGGACAGCCGGCGCCTGCGAGGCATGTCGCGTTCTCCAAAGGTGCGGGGGAATCTGCCAGGGGAACGCCGCCCCGGACCGGGGGTCCGGGGCGGCGGGGATGGGTTTACTTGCGCTGGAACCAGCGGTACATCGGCGAGTCCGGCCCCCAGTCGCCGGAACGGCCGTTCTCGTTCTTCGTGACGAAGACGCTCGGTTCGGACGCGGTCACGCCGCCGCCGGTGGAGCGTGCCGTGACGAACCACGCGTACGCCGTGTCGGCCTTGAGGCGGTCCCAGACCACCGAGGCGACCTGCCCCGACGCGACCGTGCTCGTGCCGACGATCCGGGTGGGCTTGTAGAGCGCCAGCGAGTCGGTCGTGAAGCTCGTCGTACGGGAGGTGAGGTCGACCGGGAGCACCATGTTGTCCTCGCGCCCGTCGTACCGGCGCAGCGGGTCGAACTCGCCGGCGCCGAAGTCATTGAGCAACGGGGAGTAGGTGTCCACGGTCAGCTCCGACCGCTTGACGTTGAACTGCAGCA
Organism: Microtetraspora fusca; assembly: GCF_001570365.1. Classification (GTDB taxonomy): domain Bacteria; phylum Actinomycetota; class Actinomycetes; order Streptosporangiales; family Streptosporangiaceae; genus Microtetraspora; species Microtetraspora fusca. The sequence continues at coordinate 42,508 of NZ_BBYK01000062.1, forward strand.
GGCGGAAGAAGCTCGCGCCGAACTGGAGCTGGTCGTTCGGGTTGTATCCGCCGACCTCGGTGAGCCCGAGGCGGTCGGCCGACACCGTGTAGAACTGGTAGTCCGCAAGCAGCTCGACGACGCCCTTGCCGACCTGGCCCACCTTCGGCTTCACGTTGGTGGCCACGCCGTGCTCGTGCCCGGCGAGGATGAGGAAGACGTTCGGGTTCTTCTCGACCACCGTCTTGTACAGCATCGAGCCGTCGGGAGCCGAGAATCCGGCGCCGCGCCCGTCGGGGTTGGTGCTCGGCACGAGGTAGTCGTGCGAGAGCAGGATGCCGTTGCGGTCGGGGAACCGCTTGAAGATGGAGTCGGCCCACTCGGCCTCCTCCCGCGTGACGCCGTACGAGAGGCCGACCACGACGAAGTCCAGCCCGCCGGCGGAGAACAGGTCGTAGTGGTTCTGGTTGTCGCCCTCCTTCCACGGCCCGCCGTACTCCGCGTGCTGCCAGCCCTGCGCCGCCGTCTGGTACCGGCCGGGGCCGTAGTACTTGTTGTAGATCGCCTCCGGCCCGTCCTCGGTGCCCGACTGGTTGTCGTGGTTGCCGGCGATCACGCCGTTCGGGATGTTGGCCTCGTCCAGCACGCGCTGCTGCCGGGAGGACACCTCGAACTCGCCGACGACCTGCCTCCGCATGGCCTCGTCCGCGGGCTTGCGGATGTTGTTCTCGATGATGTCGCCGGTGTGCGCGACGTAGGAGATCTTGCGCTGGTCCCTGTTGTCCTTGATCCAGTTGACGATGCCGGCGTAGGCGGACTCCCACACCGCGCGCTCCTCGGCGGTCTCCTGCTCCACCGCGCCCTCGGAGATGTACTGGGTGTCGGTGAAGTGGACGATCGAGAAGTCGTACGTGGAGGGGTCGGCGAAGCCGTTCGGGTCGCCGGGGTCGATGTCGTCGGCGAACGGATCCTCACCGGTCACCATGACGTGGACCTGCTGGCCGTCGATGTACTCCGCGCCGACGACGGCGGTGAGCGCGGTGTTGCCCTCGGCCGCGCCGCGGGAGCTCGTCAGGAGATCCCACGCCTTGGTCTTGGTGTTCCACGCGCGCAGGGACGCCAGGCGCTCGGGGTCGATGACGCCCTCCCAGCGCAGGACCGGGGCGTCCACGTGGCCCTTCACCTGGATGTCGAACCGCTGGTAGGTGACGTCCCGGCCGGCGGGCGCGTCGAGGGTCGCGCCGTCGGCGGGTTCGAGCCCCTTGGTCGAGACCTTCTGCTCGCCGGGCACCCGCAGGGTCGTGGGGACGGACGCGGCCACGCCCTGGTACGCCTGGTTCGGGGTCAGGATCTCGGCCTCGGAGAACGTCGCCGTCACCTTGCCGCCGCCGGGCTCGGCCACCTTGGCCGAGAGCGTGACGGACTTCGACACGTCGACGCTGCCCACCGCCGGTGCCAGCTCGGCCGGGACGTCCGGGACGCCCGCCGACTCGAACGCGATCTCACGCGTGGCGGTGTTGCCGAGCCCGTCGGAGCCGGTCACGGCCAGGGTGTGCGCGCCGGGTGACAGCCCCGGGCCCACCTGGGCGCCCAGCGCGATCGGGCGGCCGTCGAGCGTGACGTCCGGCCCGGACACCACGCCGGAGGCGTCCTCGAGCGTGACGTCCAGCACGACCGAGGCGGTGATCTTCTCCCCCACGGCCGGGACACTCGCGGCGACCTTGGGCGCGGTGTTGTCCGTGATCAGCGTACGGGTGGCGGTCTCCCCCGTCGTCGAGGCAGCGGCGATCGTGTGCTTGCCGTCCTTGACGGCGGTGGTGTCGAGGTCCGCGCGGAGGCCGCCGGCGGGCGCGTCCACGAGGAACTCGAGGTCGATCTCGGTGAGCAGGTTCACGTTGTCGCCGCAGTTGCCGTCGCCCATGCTGTACGAGCTCTTGAGCATCTGGCCGGTCGCCTTGCCCCGCACCGGGGTGAGGGCGATGTTCGAGATCGCGAAGTCGTCGCGGTTGGCGCCGCACGACGTCGGATACGTGCCGGTCACGAAATCGATCGTGTTCCAGCCGGGCACGAGGTACTCGTTCGGGAAGGTGAAGTCGACGCGCCGGCTGACGAAGTCGCCGTCGAGCACGACCTTCCGCCCGTTGACGAGCAGGTAGTTCTGGTATCGGGCCTCGATCGAGTTGCTGCCCACGGTGAAGCTGAGGGTCGCGTCACCCGAGCCGAGCGTCTGGACGACGTGCACCGGCCGGGCGTCGATCGTGTAGTGCAGTTCGACCTCGCGGAGGGCGGTCCGGCTGCTGCCGCAGTCGCCGTCGCCCATCTCGTACGACGGCTTGATGTCCTTGCCGGTCACGGTGGCGCCGTCGAGGGCGAGGTCGAGATTCGCGATGGTGAAGTCGTCGCGGTCGATCCCGCAGGACGCCTTGTAGTCCCCGGTCACGACCTTGATCGTGTTGTCGCCGGGTACCAGGAACCGGGCGGGCACCGCGATGGCGACGCGCCGGCCGGCCCAGGAGCCGCCCAGGTCGATGCGCTTTCCGTTGACGAGCAAGAAGTCGTCGTACTTGTCGTCGATCGAGTCGGCGCCCACGTCGAAGCTGAACGTCGCCGCCCCGTTGCCCAGGGTGGCCTTCGTGGCGGGCTCGGCGCCGTCGACGGTGAGGGACGTGACGCCGCCTCCGCTCTCGGCGGGCACGGTCGCGAAGACCGGCTGATCGCCCGCCACGAGCGTGCCGTCCGTGGGCAGCAGCCGGGGCGCCCCGGCCGGAGCGTTGTTCACGGTCACGCTGTTCTTGACGGTGACCCCGGCCGCGGTCTTGGCCGTGATGGTGTGCCCGCCGCCGGTCAGCTTCGTGGTGTCCAGGTCCGCGGCGAGACCCGTGGTGCCCTGCGGGTCGCCCTGAACGAAGAACGTCAGCTTGGCCTGCTTGAGCAGCGAGGTGTTCGAGCCGCAGTTCCCGTCGCCGAAGGAGAGGGTGTACGGGTTGTCCTCGCCGTCCGCGACCTCGCCGAGGAGTTCGAGGCTCAGGTCGGACAGGACGAAGTCGTCGTAGTTGACCCCGCAGGAGCTGTCGATCGACCCGGCGAAGATCTCGATGGTGTTCTCGCCCTTGACGAGGTGCTCGTTCGGGATCTCGATGGTCGCCCGCTCGTTCACGTGGTCGCCGATGTCGCTCCGGTACGCGCCGTTGACGAGCACATAGTTGTGGTACCGCGCCTCGGTCGAGTTCGAGCCGACGTCGAAGCGGAGCCGGGAGACGCCCACGGTCCGGGTGGCGTCGAGCGCGGTGCCGTCCACGGCGAGCTCCGTGACACTGTCACCGGCCTCGGCCGGCACGGCCGCGACCTTGACCGTGCCTTCGAGGTACGAACCGTCGGCGGGGCTGAGGGTGGGAGGGGTGCGAGAGCCGGTCGGCGTCGGGCTGGGACGTCCCCGTCCGGGTTTCCCCGGGTCGGGGTCGGCGTGCGCCGCCGTCACGATGCCGCTGACCAGCAGCGTCGCGACCGCGGCGACCACGGCGAAACGTCCTCGGATCCTTGAGCTTCCCAGCAGCTTTCGGGCTGCCACTGGCTGCATCGGGTGCAGTCCCTTTCATCACGTTCGGATAAAGCGCATATAAAGGCGCTTCGGTCTCGAGCGGACACAGTGGACGGCAGGAGTGAACAGAGTGCGTAAAGTGACTGAAGGGGAGAAGAAATATCGTTTCGACTCACCGATGATCGCGCGAACGCGGCCCCGCGATCCGGACAGAGGCACGGTGTGACGCCCCACTCGCCCTGACGGCGGTGGTCCGCGTCGCCGTACAGTGGGCCATGGGGCACGGCACGGACGCGACTCTCCGAACACTTGCTCGTGCCGGCGGTTCGCGGTCAAGGGGTGAGAGCCATGACCGGACTCAACGTCACCCGGAAACTGATCGGCGCCCATCTCGTGGACGGCGTGATGACGCCCGGGGAAGAGATCGGGCTGCGCATCGACCAGACCCTCACGCAGGACGCGACGGGGACGATGGTGATGCTGGAGCTGGAAGCGCTCGACCTGGATCGGGTGCGCACCCGCACATCGGTACAGTACGTCGATCACAACCTGCTGCAGACCGACGAACGGAACATGGCCGATCATCTGTTCCTGCGTTCGGCCTGCCACCGCTTCGGGGTCTGGTACTCCCGGCCGGGCAACGGCGTGTCACACCCCGCGCACATGCAGCGCTTCGGAGTCCCGGGCGCGTCGATGGTCGGCTCCGACTCCCACACCTGTGCCGCGGGATCGCTGGGCATGCTCGCCGTCGGCGTGGGCGGCCTGGAGGTCGCCATGGCGATGGCGGGGCAACCGCTGTATCTGACGATGCCGGAGATCTGGGGCGTACGCCTGACCGGCGCGCTCCCGCCGTGGGTCTCGGCCAAGGACGTGATCCTGGAGATGCTGCGCCGCCACGGCGTCGACGGCGGAGTGGGCCGCGTCATCGAGTACCACGGACCGGGACTTGCGGCGCTGGCCGCGATGGACCGGCACGTCATCGCCAACATGGGCGCGGAACTCGGCGCGACCACGACCGTGTTCCCCGCCGACGACCAGGTCCGCGCGTTCCTCACCGCCCAGGGGCGAGCGGACGACTTCGTCGAGATACTCCCCGATCCGGACGCCGACTACGACGTCCACGAGGAGATCGACCTGTCCGCCCTGGAACCGCTGATCGCCGCGCCCTCCTCGCCGGGCAACGTCGTCCCCGTACGCGAGGTCGCGGGCGAGGAGGTCCATCAGGTGGTGGTCGGATCGTCGGCCAACCCCGGGTTGCGGGATTTCGCCATCGTCGCCGCCGTCCTGGCCGGTCGCCAGGCGCATCCGCAGGTGTCGGTGGACATCAATCCGACCTCGCGGGAGACCCTCGCCGACCTCACCCGCATGGGGGCCACCCTCGACCTGATCAGGGCCGGCGCGCGGCTCCACCAGGCCGGATGCATGGGGTGCATCGGCATGGGGCAGGCGCCCGCGGTCGGCCGCAACAGCCTGCGCACCATGCCGCGCAACTTCCCCGGCCGGTCGGGGACGAAGGAGGACTCGGTGTGGCTGTGCTCTCCTGAGACGGCGGCGGCCGCCGCGTTGACCGGACGCATCACCGATCCGAGGACGCTGCCCGACCTGCTGGGGATCGAGTATCCCGTCGTGACGTTGCCCGAGCGGGCCTCCGTCGCCGAGGGCATGTTCGAGCCGCCCCTCGCCCCCGCCGAGGCGCGACGGGTCGAACTGGTCAAGGCGCCCAGCATCGGGACACTCCCCGACTTCGACCCGTTGCCGGACCGGCTGCGCGCCCCGGTTCTGATCAAGGTGGGCGACGACGTCTCCACCGACGAGATCCTGCCCGCGGGGGCCCGTGTCCTGCCCTTCCGCAGCGACATCGCGCGGCTCGCCGAGTTCACCTTCAGCCAGATCGACGAGAGCTACGCCGCGCGAGCGCATCAGGCCGGCCCGCACGTCGTCGTCGGGGGCGCCAACTACGGCCAGGGCTCGTCACGCGAACACGCGGTGATCGCGCCCCGCTACCTCGGCCTGCGCGCGGTGATCGCGAAATCGTACGCGCGCATCCACTGGCAGAACCTCGCCAACTTCGGCGTGCTGGCCCTCGAGTTCGCCGACCCGGCGGACTACGACCGCGTCGGCCAAGGCGACGAGCTGTCCCTGGAGGACCTGCGCGGCGCGCTGGAGAGGGGCGGCGACATCACGGTACGCGACACGACCACGGGCGCCGACTTCGTCGTCCGGCACCGCCTGTCCCCCCGTCAGGTCGCGATGGTCCTCGCCGGCGGGCAGATCCCCTTGATCAGGTCCCGCACCGCGACATGAGGACCCGTCCGCGCTGGGTCGTGTCTGACACATCAAGCCCTGCTGCGCGCGGCCCAGACGGCGCCTCGCCGCGTTGACGCCCCACCCACGAAAAGTCCTCGCAGGCTCGGACTTTCCGCGGGGCCCGGGAATGTCGGCCGGAGGATTGATCTCCAGTCGTTCGGTGGCGGTCCAGTGTGCCTGCGTGTCCACCGCAGGGGCGGACGCGCGGCTGGCGGAGATCGTCTCGCTGGAGCACTTTCCGGTACGGCGGCGGCTCCTGCTCTCTCCTGGCCGCGCTCTGCTCGGCCTGCTCATGCGAACCAGAGAGTGCGATCACCGCCGTGGACCAGGACTTCCCGGGGCGGCGGTAGCGCTGGCTGTAGTGCGGAAACACCCACGCGCGGGATCGATCACGAGCTGGTCGCGCCGACATGCTGGATGACATCGCAACCACGTCATCAAGGGAGTTTCCCGATGTCTCAGCATCCTGCCGTCACCTCATGGCTCCATCAGCTCGCCCGTGCCCGGCCCGCCCTGGAAGTCGATCGCGGCCATCCTGCGTGGACGTCCCAGGGCTCGGCGAGGGAGCGGGAGCGGCCCCCTCGGGTGAGGGACGTGGCCATCTACGTGGCCGCGTACTCCTCCCTCGTGATGACGGTGACCTGGACGGGCTGACCGGTGCTCGGCACCGCCGTGCGGCGCTCCGGGCGCATTCCGAGCTTGGCCATCACCCGCAAGGACGCCTTGTTGTCCACGTGGGCGACGCTGACGATCTCGTCCAGCCCCGCCTCACGGAACCCGAAAGCCAGCACCTCACGCGCCGCTTCGGTGGCGTAGCCGCGGCCCCAGTGCGCCCGTCCCAGTCGCCAACCGATCTCCACGGCCGGCATCACCTCCGGCAGGAACTCCGGAACCGTCAGGCCGACCCAACCCGCGAACTCTCCTGTCTCCCGCACCTCCACCGCGAACAGGCCGAACCCGCGCTCCTGCCACCGGCGGCGCAGCCTCACCAGCGCGCCGGCCGTCTGCTCCCGGGCGAGGGGCACGCCGTCACCGATGTACCGCATCACCTCGGGGTCGCCATCCATGGCGGCCAGCGGGTCGAGGTCGTCGTCCCGCCACATCCGCAGCCGCAACCGCTCCGTCAGCCGTTCCACTCCGGGTCCTCCTCGATCGACGAGCCGTGATCGTAACCGCCGCGCGAGGCGCCTGTCGCGGCCGTGCCGGACCTCCGGCACGGCCGCGCAGGGCGGCGGGTCACTCGCCGACGCGATCTCCGGTCTCCAGCAGCCGCCCGCCTGACAGCTCCAGCCAGCGGTCCACCTTGATCTCCGCGAGAAACCGCTCATCGTGGCTGACCACCACGAACGCCCCCTCGTACGCATTGAGGGCGCTCTCCAACTGCCCCACGCTGACCAGGTCGAGGTTGTTCGTGGGCTCGTCAAGCAGCAGAAGCTGGGGCGCCGGCTCCGCGCACAGCACGCAGGCCAGCGTGGCGCGCAGCCGTTCGCCGCCCGACAGCACCCCGACCGGCAGGTGGGCACGGGCGCCTCGGAACAGGAAGCGGGCCAGCAGGTTCATCCGCTCCACCTCGGGCATGCCGGGGGCGAACGCGGCGAGATTCTCCGCCACGGTGCGCTCGACGTCGAGCAGGTCCAGCCGCTGCGACAGGTAGGCCACCCGGCCGTCGGCCCGCCTGGTCGTGCCGCCGTCCGGCTCCAGATCGCCGCCGATCAGGCGCAACAGGGTGGACTTGCCCGCCCCGTTGGGGCCGGTCAGCGCGACGCGCTCGGGTCCGCGGATCGTCAGGTCGACGCCGGGCTCGGCGAACAGGCCGCGGGCCTGGAGGCGTTCGCCGAGGAAGACCGTGCGCCCCGCGGGGACGTTGGTCCCCGGCAGTTGCAGCACGATCTTCTGGTCGTCGCGCAGGGCGCGCCCCGCCTCGTCGAGCCGGGCCTTGGCATCGCTGACGCGGGAGGCGTGCATCTGGCCCGCCCGCCCGGCCGACTCCTGGGCGCCCCGCTTCATGTTGCCGGCGAAGATCCGCGGCAGGCCGGCGCTCTTGAGGTTGCGCGCGGCGTTGCTCGCCCGGCGTTCGGCCCGCTCGCGGGCCTGCTGCATCTCCCGCTTCTCGCGCTTGAGCTCCTGCTCGGCGCTGCGTACGTTCCGCTCGGCGGCCTCCTGCTCGGTGCGCACCGCCTCCTCGTACGCCGTGAAGTCGCCGCCGTAGAAGCGGACCTCGCCCCGGTCGAGTTCGGCGATGCGGTCCATGCGGTCGAGCAGGGCCCGGTCGTGACTGACCACGAGCAGGCAGCCGTTCCAGTCGCCGAGCACGTCGTAGAGCCGGCGGCGCGCGTCGAGGTCGAGGTTGTTCGTCGGCTCGTCGAGCAGCAGGACGTCGGGCCGCTTGAGGAGCTGCGCGGCCAGGCCGAGCGACACGACCTGGCCGCCGCTCAGCGTGCGCAGCGTACGCGCGAACTCGAGGTCGCCGAGGCCGAGCCGGTCGAGCTGGGCTCGGGTGCGCTCCTCGATGTCCCAGTCGTTGCCGATCGTGCTGAAGTGCTCCTCGCTCGCGTCCCCCGATTCGATGGCGTCCAGCGCCGCGATCACGGGGGCGATGCCCAGGACCTCGGCCACGGTCAGGTCGCCGTCGAGCGGCAGGCTCTGCGGGAGGTAACCGAGCACGCCGTCGACGGACACGCTGCCGCCGCCGGGCCGGTACTCACCGGCGATCAGTTTGAGCAGCGTGCTCTTGCCCGCGCCGTTCGGGGCGACGAGGCCCGTACGGCCGCCGCCCACGGTGAAGGACAGATCACTGAAGACGGGCGTGTCGTCGGGCCAGGAAAAGGACAGGTTGGAGCAGATGATGAACGCATCGGACATGCGAGAGACCTCGTAAGCACGTGATCCGGGCGCGGCGAAGCCGCCCGGCAATGGGACAGGTTTCGGGGAATGACGACTACGGCCACGTCGGCGGCGGACATACGCGCCTGCCGGGGCCGATCAACCTCCGGTATCACCCGGAGATGTCGTCTTCACCTGCCACGTCTGGTCTCCTAGCTTCCGCTTACAAGCGTCACACACCATAGCAGCCGTCTGCCGCCCAACGGCAACGGCTTTTTTTGCAGGGCGCAGCCGCCGCGACCGGTCGCAAGTCGGCACGAGCTTGCGGACCCGCTGGCCGGCTCCCGCAAGAAAGTCCCCATCTGGTGACGTGCCGGTGACCGGCCGCAGCGCCTGATCAGGGCGTCAGGCGGAAGAGCGGCCGGCCGCGTGGGTCGTTCTCGGCGTCCAGGGTCTTGTCCCCCAGGAACGCGACGGCATCCGGGTCGAGGAAGACGCGTACGCCCTCCTTCTCGATCACATGGTCTCCGGACCAGGCGTCGCTCGCCAGCGAGAACTCGAGCGCGCCTTCTTCGTCCGGCTTCACGGCGATCCGCAGGCCCGCCCGGTGCGGCAGGTACTCGCCCACGATGAGATCGCGGATCGCCCCGACGGCATTGTCGGTCATCGTCAGCACGGCAGGCTCCTCGATTCTGATGCCGCGGTCCGTCTCGTCCGATGCCGGCCCGCCCGGCGGATCGGGTGCCCTCGGCCCCGGACATGCCGTAGGCCCGCGCTCCCGCCGCCGGTGGGCGAGGACACTCTCGCGCCCCCTGCCCCGAGCCATCCCGATCAAACGGTGTCGCCGCCGCGCCAACAGGGGCGGTCCGGCCGCCCCTCGGTCCGCGGGGGCCGGCCGCGCACGGGGTGTCCACGACGCTCTTCCGCGTGCGGTCGTAGACTCGAAGCCGAACCCGCACCCACCTTCTCGTCGATGACGAGGCCGGCCGCGTCACACGGATCGGGGACGACGACGTTCGCCCGGGGCGGCGAGCCCGCCGGGCGATCAACGCTCAGACGGGGGAAATATGCGTATCGGCAATGTCTATCGGCCAATGATCTTCGGCTGCCGGGCGGACGAACGGTTGCCCGAGGTGGCCCGGCACATGGTGGAGAAGAAGGTCGGCGCGCTGGCCGTGCTCGACGGCGACGAGGTCACCGGAATAATCACAGAGCGGGACCTGGTGGCGGCGATGGCCACGTTCAGCGACCCGGCCTCCGTGAACGCCGCCGCATGCGCCAAGACCGAGGTGAAGACCGCGGGCCTGGACGAGGACTCGCGTGAGGTCGCCCGGCGGATGCTGGACGCTGGCATCCGCCATCTGCCCGTGGAGCAGGACGGACGCATGGTGGGCATGGTGTCGATGCGCGATCTCCTCGCTCTGGAGACGTGGGCGTCGTGAGGCGCCCCACCGCGTGACACCGGCGCGGTCACGACGATGGCCGTGCTGGGCGAGATCGTAGCGAACGACATGCTCGCGGCGATCTCCACGCTGTGGGCGGCCGACCGGTGGGTCAGGCCAGGGGCCGGGACCTGAGCTGCCGTTTCTGGATCTTTCCCGAACCGGTCTTGGGCAGGCTGTCCACCATCTCGAAGTAGCGCGGGATCTTGTACTTGGCCAGCCTGCCGAGCAAGAACGCGCGCAACTCGTCGCCGGTGGCGTCCACGCCGGGGCGGCGGACCACGAACGCCCGGCCGACCTCCCCCCACGTGGGGTCGGGCACCCCGACCACGGCGGCCTCGGCCACGGCCGGATGCTCGAACAGCACGCCCTCGACCTCGGCCGGATAGACGTTCTCACCCCCTGAGATGAACATGTCCTTGACCCGGTCCACGATGTAGAGGTGGCCCTCCCCGTCGAGGGTCGCGATGTCACCGGACCGGAACCAGCCCCCGTCGAGGAAGGCGGCGGCGGTCGCCTCCGGGTTGCGCCAGTAGCCGGGGGTCACGTTCGGCCCCTGGATGAGCACCTCCCCCGGCTCGCCGATCTCCACGTCGGTGAGGTCACTCCTGACCACGCGTACGTTGGCGAAGAAGACCGGGACTCCGGCGGAGCCGACCTTGCGCGCACTCTCCTCGGCCTCGAGGAAGGTCGCGCCGGGCGCGGTCTCGGTGAGGCCGTACCCCTGGCAGAACACCAGGCCGCGCTCCTGGTACGTCCGGATCAGCGCGCCCGGGATGGCCGCCCCGCCGGACATCAGGTTGCGCAGCGAGGACAGGTCGGCTCCGGCCCACCGGGGCGACCTGGCGAACGCGGCGAACATCGTGGTCACCCCGAACATCCAGGTGACGCCGTGCTTCTCGATGAGGTCGTAGCACGCGTCCACGTCCCAGGACGACATGATCACCGAGCAGCCGCCCTTCACGAACGTGGGCAGCAGCGTCTGGTCGAGCGCCGCGACGTGGAACAACGGCGCGCTGATCAGCGTCACCTCGTCGCTCGCCACGTCGACGCCGATCATGATGTTGAAGGTGTTCCACACCAGGTTGGCATGGCTGAGCATCGCGCCCTTGGGACGGCCGGTGGTGCCGGAGGTGTACAGGATGAGGGCGATGTCGTCGAGGGCCACCGGCACGTCGATCGGGGTGGCGTCGCCCGCGGACAGCCACGTCTCGTACTCGTGCTCGCCGGGCGCGGGCGACGCCAGCGCCACGACCGTACGCAGGTCCGGCATGTCCGGCAGCGTGCGCACCGCCTCGGCGCACTCGGGCGCGTAGACCAGGACCGACGCCCCCGAGTCGCGCAGCATGTACGCGATCTCGGGCGCCGCCAGCCGGAAGTTCAGCGGCACGAAGATCCCGCCGAGGACGTGCGTGGCGAACATGGTCTCCGCGAAGGCGATGTCGTTGGGCCCGAGGTAGGCCACCCGGTCACCGGCCCGCACCCCGGCCTCGCGCAGCCGCCAGGCCAGCCTCGTCGTGCGCTCGTGCACCTCGGCGTAGCGGAGGGACCGGTCGCCGAAGACGAACGCCCTGCGGTTCGGCGTCATCTGGGCCCGGCGGGCCGGCCATCCTCCCACTCCGGCGTTCAGCATCACGTACTCCTGTCAGGAAGAAGGGGGGCGCCATGCCGGACGCCGGCACGGCGGGATCGGGCACAGGGGGTCGGAGACGTCGGAGGCAGGGGCGGGAAGGGTCGCACCGCGTCAGCGCGCCGTCCGGTCACTTCTGGCCGCCGAGCCCGAGCAGGCGTACGGCGTTGTCCTTCAAGATCTTCGGACGGACCTCCGGCTTGACCTCCAGCTTGTCGAAGTCGGCCAGCCAGCGGTCCGGGGTGATCACCGGATAGTCGGAGCCGAAGAGCACCTTCTCCTTCAGCAGCGTGTTCGCGTACCGCACGAGCTGCGGCGGGAAGTACTTCGGCGACCAGCCGGACAGGTCGATGTAGACGTACGGCTTGTGCGTGGCGACGGCGAGGGCCTCGTCCTGCCACGGGAAGGACGGGTGGGCGAGGATGATCCGCAGCTCGGGGAAGTCCACCGCGACGTCGTCGACCAGCATCGGGTTGGCGTACTTCAGCCGGATGCCGCCTCCCCCCGGGACGCCCGCGCCGATGCCGGTCTGGCCGGTGTGGAACAGCGCGACCGCGCCCAGCTCCTCGATGACCGCATACAGCGGGTACGCCACCGGATCGTTGGGAGCGATGCCCTGGATGCTCGGATGGAACTTGAACCCGCGCACCCCGTACTCCTCGACCAGCCGACGCGCCTCACGCACCCCGGCCCTGCCCTTCCAGGGGTCCACGCTGGCGAACGGGATGAGCACGTCGGCGTGCTCGGCGCAGCTCTCGGCGATCTCCTCGTTGGAGATGCGCGGGTGGCCGGTGGCGTGCTCGGCGTCCACGGTGAACACCACCGCGGCCATCTTCCGCTCCCGGTAGTAGGCGGCCATCTCGGGAATGGTCGGCTGCCGGTGCGCGTGCGCCTTGAAGTAGTCCGCCGAGGCCCCGAACAGCTCCGGGCTCAGCGAGCCGTGCCCGTCCTTGGAGATCTCCGCGTGGGTGTGGACGTCGATCGCGACCAGGTCGGCGACGTTCATGGCTGCTCCGGTCATCTCAAGCCCCCTGACCGTCCGAAGCGGGAGCCTTCGGCGCCGGGATTCCGTACGTCTCGGGGTCGGCGCCGACGCCGGTCTTCCACGACTCGGCGATGGCGTCCGCGCACCCGAGGCCGCGGCCGGCCCCCGTGACGACGGCCACCTTGCCCGACAGATCCATCGCTTCCTCCTTCTCTCCTGGTCGCGTCGAACTTTCGCCGAATATTCGCCGCCGCCCGCGATCAGGTCGCGGCCGCCGCCGGGGCCGCGTCGTGGAGGGCGGCGAGGTACCGCTCCGCGTCAAGCGCGGCGGCGCAGCCGGTGCCCGCGGCGGTGACCGCCTGCCGGTAGTACCGGTCGACCAGGTCGCCGCAGGCGAACACGCCGGTCAGGTTCGTCCGGGTGGACGGGTGGTCCACCCGCACGTAGCCGTCGTCGTCCAGGTCCACCTGGCCGGTCAGCAGCTCGGAGCGGGGGTCGTGGCCGATCGCGACGAACAGTCCGGCCACCTCGACCTCGCGCCGCTCCCCCGTAGCGGTGTCGGCCAGCGTCACCCCGGTCAGCCGGTCCTCGCCGTGCAGCTCCGCGACCACCGAGTTCCAGGCGAACTCGATCTTCGGGTCGGCGAGCGCGCGTTCCTGCATGATCTTCGAGGCGCGCAGCTCGCCGCGCCGGTGCACCAAGGTGACCTTCGCGGCGAACCTGGTCAGGAAGGTGGCCTCCTCCAGCGCGGAGTCGCCGCCGCCCACGACCATGATGTTCCGGTCCCTGAAGAAGAAGCCGTCGCAGGTGGCGCACCAGGAGACACCGTGCCCGGACAGCCGGTCCTCGCCGGGCAGCCCGAGCTTGCGGTAGCCCGAGCCCATGGCGAGGATCACCGACCTGGCCCGGTGCTCGCGGCCCGAGCCGTCCACCACGGTCTTGACCTCGCCGGTCAGCGCCACCTCGGTGACGTCGTCGGCGACCAGGTCGGCGCCGAACCGCTCGGCCTGGGCCCGCATGCCCTCCATCAGCTCGGGCCCCATGATCCCGCCCGGGAAGCCGGGGAAGTTCTCCACCTCGGTGGTGTTCATCAGCGCGCCGCCCGCCGTCACCGACCCGGTGAAGACCAGCGGCCGCAGGTCGGCCCTGGCCGCGTACACGGCGGCGGTGTACCCGGCCGGGCCCGAGCCGATGACGATGACATCACGTACGTCGAGGTCCATGCCCCACTCCTCGGTCTCGGCGGGGGCCCGCCCCGCGTGCGTCGATCGCCGGCACGTCGCTCACCGCCCGCTCCCCTGCCGCTCGTGCTCCGCCGGCTCGGGTCTGCGCATCGGGAACGGGCTCAGCCCGCCCCCGTCAACGGGCAGCGCCTGACCGGTGAGGTAGCCGTTGGCGGGATCGGCCAGGAAGGCCACCGCCGACGCCACGTCCTCGGGACGGCCGACCCGGCCGACCGGGATGGCCCGGCCGCGCTGCCGCAGCGTCTCGGCCACGTCCAGGTCGGGCGAAGGGTCGAGCACGGCCCTGCTCGTGGCGACCAGGCCGGGGCACACCGCGTTGACCGTGATGCCCCACGGCGCCACGTCCATGGACAGCGCGCGGGTCAGTCCGATCACGCCGGCCTTCGACGCCGAGTACGCGGTCGAGAACGGCGCCGCGGTCAGCCCGGCCATCGACGAGATGTTGACGATGCGCCCGTACCTGCGGCCCCGCATGTGCGGCACGGCCGCCCGGCACATCAGGTACGTGCCGCGCAGGTTGACGCCGAGCACCAGGTCCAATGTCTCCAGCGGCACGTCCTCGATGTCGGCACGGTCCGGGCCCTGGGGGGCCGCGGCATTGTTGACCAGGACGTCGACCGAGCCGAACCGCTCCACGGTCGCGGCGACCATCCGCTCCGCGGCGGCGGGGTCGGAGACGTCGCCGAGCACGGAGGCGACCTCGTGCCCCTCCGCGGCGAGGTCGGCGACCAGCGCGGACAGGCCGTCGCCGGTCGGCGCCGCGCCGATCAGCCGCTGGCGGTCGTTCGGGACGCCCGCCGCCTCCTTGTCCGTCACCATCACGGCCATCCCGGCCCGCGCGAGGGTGCGGGCGATGGCCTGTCCCATCCCGTCGGGCTTGCCGCATCCGGTGACGAGGGCGGCCCGCCGCCCCGGTCCGCCGCTCACGGCTCGACCCGCGCGGAGACGCCGGACCAGTTCGAGAACAGCCGGACCACCATGGACATCCCGGCGTTCCTGGCCCCGGCGACGACGATCGGCAGGTTCTGCGGCGAGTCGGCCGCGAACATCGGGTCGAAGCCCTCCGCATCTCCGTCGCCGCGCTCGTATCTGACGCCGTTCTCGGTGATGCCGTTCTTGCCGACCCGGGCCAGGTCGGCCTTGGTCCGGCCGCACCGCTCCACCAGCCAGGTACGGACGTCGTCCTTGCTCATCCCGGCGTTCGCCAGCATCTGCGCGTGCTCCGGGCAGAACACCACGCCCGCCCCGGCGTTGCGGAAGATCAGCGAGCCGCTGCGGGACAGCGTGTCGGCGAAGTCGGCGAGCAGCTTCTCCGGGTCGCCGGTGTGCCGGTTGTCGACGTACTCGCTGGTCCGCAGCAGGGTCGTGGAGACGGCGTCGACGCCTGCGGTCACCCCGCCGTCCACCGACAGCGGCTCCCAGGGGCTCTCCTCCTCGTTCTCGGCGATGCACATCGCCCAGCGGCCGGGGACGCCCTGGGTCGCCTGCTCGAAGACGTGCGGGACGACGCCGAGCCCGTTGCGCACGATGAGGCCGATGGCGCGGGCGACCGTCGCGTTCGCCCGGAAGCCGGGTCCGAACACGCCGCCGGTGCTGTTGAAGCCGAGCCGCCGCCGCACCGGGCCGTTCACGACGAGCAGCGGCGCCGGGCCGCTGGTGCTCTGCCAGCCGCCGCCCATGGTGGAGCGCTCCAGCATCAGCGCGTCCCACGCGGCCAGCACCACGGGGAAGTACTCGGGCAGGCAGCCGGCCATCACCGAGTTGATCGCCGCCAGCTCGACGGTCACCTCGCGCTTGAGGTGGTCCAGCCTGCCGATCACCTCGTCGGCCGGCCGCGAGGTCGTGGCGAGGAACTCGTCGGTGCGCTCCCTGGTCGCGGGCACCGTGGGCAGCCCGTCGGTCCAGCCCTGCCGGTACACGTACTCGATCGCCCGCTCCGCCACGCGCGGGTCCTCGGTGGCCTGCCCGGTCATCGTCCCTCCTCGCTCACCCGCGCCACGACGACGTCGAGCAACTCGCCGGCGCGGACCGCGACCTGCTCGGGGTTCAGCACCGCGACCGGGTGCGGGGTCATCAGGAAGTCGAAGTCGGCGTCGCCGTGCACCTCGGCCATCGCCCTGGCCGTCACCGCGAACGCGTCGCTGCAGATGACCGCCGCGGGGACGCCCTCACGCTCGAACGTGATGCCGTCGGCCACCGCGGACGCGCTGCACGAGCCGCAGTCGCCCACCCCGACGACCACCACGTCGCAGGCGGTCTTCATCTCGCTGAGCAGCGGCTCGTCCACCGGCAGCGCGAACATCTCCTTGGTGCGCCGGATCGTCACCACGGCGCCGTACCGGCTCGTCATCAGCTCGCCGATCTCGGCCAGCAGCAGGGCCGCGTTCTGCTTGGTGTTGTCCAGCAGGCCCACCCGCGCGCCGGCCAGGCTCGGCAGCCGCCGCGCGCCGGACGCCACGCCGGCGGGCCGTACGGACAGTCCCGTCGGGTCCAGGATCCGGTCGAACATCCCTCACACTCCTCAGTCGTTCGGATAGGTCAGCCGGATCGCGTCCGCGTCGACGCCGAGGATCGGCTGCAGCATGGTGACCAGGATCTTCTTGGGCACCAGGCAGTCGCCGCAGGTCTCCGGGTCGGCGGTGATCCGGACGTCGAACCCGGCTCCGCTCTCCTCGACGGTCAGGTGATAGCCGTCGACGGCCAGGGTCGCGGCCATCTGCTCAAGTCGGGCGTCGTCTTTCATCACTGCCTCATTCGTGCTGTCGGTGACGGGGCCGCCGGCTCCGGGGAGCCGGTCAGCGGGAAGTGGCAGGCGGCGAGCCGTCCTGGGGCCACCTCGACGAGCGGCGGCTCCTTGTCCGCGCACTCCTGCCGCGCCATCGGGCACCTGGTACGGAACCGGCAGCCGGACGGCGGGGACAGCGGCGAGGGGAGCTGGCCCTCCAGGCGGGGCGTGCTCGCGTGGTCGCGGGTGGGGTCGGGCACCGGCACCGCGCCGATGAGCGCCCGGGTGTACGGGTGGGCCGGTGCGGAGTACACCTGGTCCGCGTCGCCCAGCTCGACGATCGTGCCGAGGTACATCACGGCGACCCGGTCGCTGATGTTCCGCACCACGCTCAGGTCATGGGAGACGAACAGCATGGTGAGTCCGCGCTCCGCCTTCAACCGTTCCAGCAGGTTGAGCACCTGGGCCTGGACCGACACGTCCAGCGCGGACACCGGCTCGTCGCACACCAGCACGTCCGGGTCGAGCGCCATGGCGCGGGCGATGGCGACGCGCTGCGCCTGCCCGCCGGAAAGCTGGTACGCCTTCTTGCCGCCGTGGATGTCCGGGTCGACGCCGACGCCGCGCAGCGCGTCGTCCACCTTCGCGGCCAGCTCCGCGCCCCGAACGCCCTGGATCAGCAGGCCCTCGGCGACGCACCCGCGCACGGTCTTGCGCGGGTTGAGCGAGGCGATCGGGTCCTGCAGGACGATCTGGATGCGGGTGCGCTGCCTGCGCATCTCGCGCGGAGAGAGGGTGAGCAGGTCGGTGCCGTCGAGCAGCACCGATCCGCTCGCCGCCTGCTGCAGCCGGACGATCGCCTTGGCGGCGGAGGACTTGCCGCAGCCGGACTCGCCGACCATGCCGAGGGTCTCCCCCGGCGGCATGGCGAAGCTGATCCCGGACACCGCATGGATCGTGCCGCCCGGAACCCGGTAGCGGCAGACCAGGTCGCGGACCTCCAGCCGGGGCGGCCGCCCGGCCGCCGGGGTCGCGGCGGCCGGGGCGGCCACCGCTGCGGCGTGCGCCGAGGCCGGAGCCGCGTCCGGCTCCACCGGGACGAAACAGGCGAACCGGTGGCCGGAGTCGCCCTGCGAAAGCAGTCGCGGCCGCTCGGTGCGGCACCGGTCCACCGCGGCGGGGCAGCGGGGCGCGAAGCGGCACGCCCGCGGCCGTCCCACCGGGTCGGGGGCCGACCCCGGAACGGTGGGCAGCACGCTGTGCCGCGGCATGTCCAGGGTGGGCAGCGCCCCGAGCAGCGCCCGGGTGTACCGGTGCCTGGCCTCGGCGAACAGCGTCCGGGTGGCGGACTCCTCGGCGATCCGGCCGCCGTACATGACGGCGATCCGGTCGGTACGGCCGGCCACCACGCCGAGGTCGTGGCTCACGATGATCATGGCCATCCCGCGGGTGGCCTGGATCTCCTGCAGCAGGTCGAGGATCTGCCGCTGGATGGTCACGTCCAGCGCGGTGGTCGCCTCGTCGGCGATCAGCAGGTCGGGGTCGCAGGCGAGCGCCATCGCGATGGCGACCCGCTGCCGCATGCCGCCGGACAGCTGGTGCGGGTACTGGGCGAGCCGGGCCCGGGGCTCCGGGATGCCGACCAGGTCGAGCAGGTCGAGCGCCCGCTCCCGCGCCTGCGCGGCGGTCAGGCCGAGGTGCCGCCTGGCGCCCTCGCTGACCTGCCGGCCGATCCGGACCACCGGGTTCAGCGACGTCATCGAGTCCTGGAAGACCATGGCGACCCGCTTGCCCCACACGCCGCGCGCCTGCTCGGTGCGGCCGCCCGCGAGGTCCACGCCGTCGAAGGTCAGCTCGCCGGAGAGCGTGGACGCGGCGGGGGTGACCCCCATGATCGACCGGACCAGCATCGACTTGCCCGAGCCGGACTCGCCGACCAGGCCGAGCGTCTCGCCCGCGCCGAGGTCGAGGTCGACCCCGTCCAGCGGCCAGATCGTGCCGCGCGCGGTCGGGATGCGCACGCTGAGGTCACGGATCCGCAGCAGCGACTTCGCCTCGTCGTGCGTCACAGATGTCCTCCCCGTCCGTCCGCGCGCTCGCGGAGGCGATCACCGATGGTGTTGAACGAGAACACGGTCAGCAGCAGCACCGCCGCGGGGACGAAGACGAGGTACGGCCGGGTCCTGATGCTGTCGAAGCCGGACGCGATCATCCCGCCCCAGCTCGGCCGCGGCGGCGGCAGGCCGATCCCGAGGAAGTCGAGCGCCCCCAGGGCGATCATGAAGGTCGCCACCATCACGAACCCGAACGCGACCAGCGAGTGCGCGATGTTCGGCAGCACCTCGCGGACGATCATCCGCCAGGCCGGCGTGCCGAGGGCCCGGGCGGCCAGCACGTAGTCCCGGCCGAGCTGGACGTTGGCGTTCGCGTACGCGATGCGCAGGCTGGACGGCAGGCTGAGCAGGCCGAGCATGGCCGACAGCGACCAGACGCTCGGCCGCGTCACCGAGGCCATGGCCAGCAGCAGCACCAGGCCGGGGAAGGCGAGCACCACATCGCTGAGCAGGTTGACCACGGTGGCGAGCCAGCCCTTGAAGTAGGCGGCCGCCGTCCCGAGGGCGACTCCGCCCGCCATCCCGATGACGGTGCCGAGCAGCGCGACCGCCAGGGAGAGCTGCGCACCGTGGATCACCCGGGACAGCACGCTCAGCCCGACGCTGTCGGTGCCGAGGAACTCGGGCCAGGACTCGAACGGCGGGGTCGCGCCGTCCGCCACCGGCTCGTCGTACCCGGCGATCGGCAGCAGCCCGGCCAGCAGGGTGGAGGCGAGGACGAGGACCACCCAGACGGAGCAGAGCACCAGGCTGACCGGCGGCCGGCGCCGGACCGGCGCGTCCTCGTCCTCGGCCGCGGCGGGCCGCGTGCCGGGCCCCGTCGTCATCGTCGCGCTCATGACGTCTGCACTCTCGGGTCGATGACGGCCTGAAGGAGGTCGACCAGGGTGTTGACCACCACATAGGTCAGCGCGACCAGCAGCACCACCCCCTGGACGATGGGGACGTCCCGCTGGGTGACCGCGTTGACGATCGCCGACCCCATGCCGGGCAGCCGGAAGATCACCTCGGAGATGACCGCGCCGGTCATCAGCGAGCCGATGGACAGCCCGGCCAGGGAGACCAGCGTGGTCAGCGACGGCCGCAGCGCGTGCCGCAGCAGGATGTAGGCGGTGTTCAGCCCCTTGGCCCGCGCGGTCAGCACGAAGTCCTGCTGCAACGTGGTGATCATGTCGCTGCGCAGCACCCGGAAGAACGTGGCCATCGGGTGCAGGGCCAGCACCAGGGAGGGCAGGATCGCGCTGCGCAGGTTGCCCACCGGGTCCTGGGTCAAGGGCACCCACCCGCTGACCGGCAGCATCCCCAGCCGCACCGCGAACACGTAGAGCAGCCCGATCGCCAGCACGAACGAGGGCAGCGACATGAACAGCGAGGAGACGCCGGTCGCGATCGTGTCGATCTTTCCGCCGACGTTCCTCGCGGTGTAGGCGGCCAGCGGCACCGCGACCAGCAGGGCGATGCCGAGGCCGAGCACCATCAGCTCGAAGGTCACCGCGAAGCCGTTGGTGATCACCTCGGTCACCGGGACGTGGGTGAGCAGTGACTCGCCCAGGTCGCCGCGGACCGCGTCCGCGAGCCAGGACAGGTACCGCTCGGCGAAGGGCCGGTCCAGCCCGAGCTGCCGTTCCAGCTCCGCGATCTGCCCGGCGTTGGCGTTCGGGCCCAGGATCTGGGCGGCGACGGTGCCGCCCTGCGAGAGCAGGGCGGTCACGCCGAGGGAGACCAGGAGGACGACGGCGAGGAGATGGCTGAGCTTCTTCGCCACGAACGTGGTGCCGCTCATCTTCCCTCCTGATTCCGGTCGTGAGGTTTGTACGGGTTCAGCACGTCGGACCGGTCACCCGGTGTACGCGAGCTTCTGCGTGAGGAGGATGTCCAGTCCGCCGTTCACCGGCTCGACGCCGGTCAGCTTCGCGTCGTGGACGAAGAACGAGATCGGCTTGCCCCAGATCCAGAACGGCAGGTCGGTGGTCCAGATCTCCTGCACCTTCCGGTACGCGGCGATCCGGTCCTTCTCGTCGCGGGAGCCGCGGGCGGCGACCAGGGCGTCGTCCATCTCCTTGGTGGCGTAGCCGGTGAGGTTGGTGGCGCCGCCGGAGGACAGCCAGTCGCCGAACAGCGGGTCCGGGTCGTGGAACTTCATGCCGCCCGGGTAGCTGGTGATCTGGAAGTCCCGGTTCACGAAGATCTTCGTGTACGCGTCGGCGGCGGTGATGATCTCGACCTTGACCTCGAAGCCGGCCACCTGGTTGAGCCGGCTGGCGACGTACTCGGCGAGCTTCTGGTCGGTGCCGGGCAGCGCGGTGATGGTGAAATGCAGCGGGTTGCCCTTGGCCTCGCACTCCTTGACGGCCGCGGCGGCCTTGGCCGGGTCGGCCGAGGGGAACTTCAGCGACTCGTCATAGAAGGCGGAGGACGGGTCCATCAGGCCGTAGGTGGGGCCGCCGACCTTCTGCGACTGGTTCAGCGCCTTGTCGATCGCGGCCGGGTCGAGCGCGTAGGCCAGCGCCTGCCGCGCGCACAGCTCGCCGAACGGCGCCTTCTTCTCGTTGAACTGGTACGCCGCGCCTCCGCTGGGCTTGAGCGTCGTCACGCCGAGGCCGGCCGCCATCGCGTCGTCCACGGCGGTGGGGGTGGACACGTTGTTGGCGAGCTGGACCTGGCCGGACACGATGGAGTCGATCACCGTGGCCGCGTTGCCGGCGGTGGCGAATGTGACGCTGTCCAGGTGCGGCTCACCCGGGGTGAGGTAGTTCTCGTTCTTGACCAGCTTCAGCTCGTTCGCGGTGCGGTTCCACTGGGCGAGCTTGAACGGGCCCGCGCCCACCGGCTTCTCCGCGTACTGCTTGCCCGACGCCTTGATCGCGGTCGGCGAGGCGATGTAGCCCAGCGAGTTCGCCACGATCCGGTCGAAGGCGCAGTTGGCGGTCTTGAGCCGGATGTCGACCGTGGTGTCGTTCTTGGCGCTCGCCGTGACGCCGGCGAGCTTGGGCGCCTGCGGCGACGCGGTCTCCGGGTCCTGGATGCGCTCCCAGTTGAAGACGACGGCCTCGGCGTCCAGCGGGGTGCCGTCGGTGAACTTCAGGCCCGGCTTGAGCACGAGCGTCCAGTTCTTGCACGTGTCGTCGACCGGTTCGATGCTCTCGCCGAGCTGGCCGGTGACCGTGTTCGTGGCGATGTCGGCGTAGAACAGCACGTCGTAGAGCGCCTGCATGTAGCCGCCCTGCGCGCCGTAGTTGCCGGTCTGCACGGCGGCGGGATCCAGCGAGAAGATCGCCTGGGTGATCAGCAGCCGGGCGTCTCCGCCGGCTTTGGGAGCTCCCGTCGCCGTGCCGGGCTCGCCCGCGGCGGTGGACGTGCCGCCCGAGCAGGCGGACAGGACTGCGGCGGCTGTCACCGCTGCCGCGCCGGCGACGGCTCTCTTCGTCCCGGCGACGCGGCGTGGACGTGACATGGCGGATCCTCCTGAAGGCTGGGGTGAGCCAGCGACTGTGACCGGGGCCACTTGAGCCCGTGCTCAGGCAATGTAGGTTCCGCACCGGTGCGCCGTAATCAGTGCTTCCACGTCGCGGAAGAAGTCACCGGAAATCGCCCGGCGGCCCCGTTTCCGGGCCCGAAGGGAACGGAACTTCCGCCGGACGGAAGACCGTTTTCGACCCATCCGTATCGCTTCCTAAAGTCTGTCCACATGTGTAGCCTGATTTACGTTTACGTAACATTGGTCACTTTTTGACCCGGCACGTAGGTGAGCGTATGACTGTTCTCGCAGCCACCTCCTCGGAACCGACCCGGCTCACTTCCGCCCAGCGGGTGCTCTCGATCCTCGGCGTCTTCAGCAGCGAGCACATGGCGCTCTCGCTCAGCGAGATCAGCCGCCGCACGGGCCTGACCCTGACCACGACCCACCGGCTCGTCAACGAGCTGCGCGCCTGGGGCGCGCTCCGCCGCGAGAGCGACGGCAGGTACACCATCGGCCTGCGCATCCTCGAACTCGGCACCCTGGCACCCCAGGGCCTGCAGCTCCGAGAGGTCGCCCTCCCCTTCCTCGACGACCTGCGGCACGCCACCCACGCGAACATCCACCTCGCGGTCGCCGACGGGCACGACGTCATCTACATCGAGTCGCTGCGCGCCCGGCACGGCGTACCGGTGCTGAGCAGGCTCGGCGGGCGCTGGCCGATGCACGCCACCGGAACCGGCCTCGTCCTGCTCGCGTACTCCCCCCAGGAATTCCAGGAGGAGGTGCTCCGCTCGAAGCTGCGCCAGTTCACCGCGCAGACCGTGACCTGCCCGGACGCCCTGCGGGTCAGGCTGGCCGAGGTGCGCAAGTCCGGCGTCGCCATCACCGAGAACCAGCTCACCCAGGACGCCCTGGCCATCGCCGCGCCGATCCGCGGCCCGCGGGACGCCGTCGTCGCGGCGGTCGGCGTGACCGTGCCGACCGGCTCCGCCTCGCCGCACTCCCTGGTGCCCGCGCTGGCCGCGACCGCCCGCGGCATCTCCCGCGCGCTCGGCGCGCCTTCGGCCACCCCCGTGTCGGGCGTGCCCGTCTCCTCACCGCCGCGGATCCGCGGCCTCAACCGGAGCGTCCCGAGGCAGGGCCGCTGACCGACCGTCCCGAGGCTCCCCGTACATCGGGCAGCAGGGACCGAGCCGAGCGCCCCCTGACGGCGCCGGCCCACACCCCGGCGCCGTAGGCGAGATCGTCGAGCCGCCGGGCGACCACGAACCGCACCGGGTCCAGCCGCGGACGGGTCTTGCGATACTCCACGATCCCGTCCGCCAGCGCCGCCACGAGCACCGCCCGGCGGACCCTGCGGGAGACCAGGCACCCGGCGAGGCTGAGCGGCCACCAATGCCGCAGCAGCAGCGCGCTCGTCTGCCCCAGCGCGCCGGCGAGCCCGAGCCCGGTCAGGGCCGCCGCCAGCCGCCGCGGGCTGTCGCTCCGGGACACCGTACGGGTGAGCCGCGCGGACACCCCGGCCAGCACCGCGGCGGCCACCGGCGCCGACCAGCGCCGCTGCGCGAGCAGCGCCCCGACCGCGGCCACGCTCCACGGCGCGAGCACGGCCGGGGCCACCGCGGCGCCGTGCCGCCGTGCCAGCGTGTGCGCGCCGGTCCCGTAGAACGCCTTGCGGCCCAGCCACGACCGGAACCCGGTCCGGTGGTCGTGCCGGACCGCGACCGCCGGCTCGTACCTGACCTGCCATCCGGCGGCCGCCAGCCGCCAGACCAGGTCGACGTCCTCGGCCACCCGCATGCCGCCGGCGTAGCCGTCGCCGAGCGCGGCCACCCGCGCCACCAGGCAGGCGCTGGGCACCCAGCCCACCGGTGAACGCGGGCGCACCGTCCCGGGGACCGGCCCGAGGTCCAGCGACGAGCGGACCGCCTCGTACCGGGAGATCCAGTTCTGCCGCCGCCCGGCTGAGGCGTCCAGGCCGAGCACCCGGGGCGCGACCGCGGCGACGCCGGGATGGTGGAAGTGCCGCAACAGTGTCGCCACCGCGTCGGGGTCGACCACCACGTCGGAGTCCACGAACGCCACGTACGGCGTGCGGACCCGCGCGAGGCCCGCGTTGCGCGCGCCCGCCGGGCCGACGTTGCGGGGCAGGGCGACCAGCTCCGCACCGTGCCGACCGGCCACCCCGGCCACCGCCGCCGCGTCGTCGGAGCGGTCGTCGACCACGATCACCGCCATGCGCCCGCCCAGGCCGGCCAGCAGCCGGTCGAGCTCGGCCGGCCGGTCGCGCACCGGGACCACGACGGTGACCTCGGACAGCTCGACCGGCGGCAGCTCCCGGGCGACCGGATCGGCCATGCCGAGCGCGAGCAGCCGGGCCGCGAGCCGTTCCGACCATGGATCGGCGACCCGGATCCGGCGCCCGGAGAGGATCGTCGCGGCCCGCCCGGTGAGGTGGATCAGGCGGGGCGGCGCGCCGCCCACCAGGGTGCGTCCGCCGTCGTACGCCCGGACCTCGCGGCCCAACTCGACGACGAACCCGTCGGGCAGCCGGTCGCTCATCCGCGGAACCCTCCCTCGGCGCTCACCACGGAGCCGTTCGCGACGCCGCCCGCCCTGGAGCAGTGGAACGCGATGAGCTCCGCGATCTCGGACGGCTCGATGAGCCGCCCGTTCAGCTGGGACGACGCGAACGACTCCACGTCGTCGATCCCGTACAGCGCGGCCGTGGCGGCCAGCATCGCGGTGCGGGTGGAGCCGGGCGAGACCGCGACCGCGGTCACCCCGGTGCCGGCCAGGTCGGCGGCCAGCCCGCGGACCAGCCCGATCACGGCGTGCTTGGCCATGCCGTACCCGGCCAGGTGGAACAGGCCGCGGGTCCCGGCGGCCGAGGCGACCGCGACGAACCGGCAGCCGCCGGGGTCGGGGCCGCCGAGCATCCGGGGCACGGTCGCCGCGGCGGTGTTCCACACGCCGAGCACGTCGATCTCCCACAGCGTCCGCAGCTCCGGGTCGGGGGTCTCCCACAGCGGCCGGCCTCCGGCGATCACCGCGGCGGCGGCCACCGCGGCGTCGAGCCGGCCGAACCGCTCGACCGCGAGCGCGGCGGCCGCCTCCAGCGCCGCGCGGTCCCGCACGTCCGCCACCACGGCGGCGACCTGGCCGGGGTGGGCGTCGCGCAGGGCGTGCAGCGCGGCGACCTCCGGCTGCGGGTAGTCCGCACCCGACGCGCGGGCGGGTCCCGCGCCGCCCGCGCACCAGTCCACCGCGACCACCCGGTAGCCCTGGCGGCAGAGCGCCCGGACGGTGTCCGCGCCGATGCCGCGAGCGGCGCCGGTGACCAGGGCGACCCGCGGGGGACGGCTCTCCCCGCTCGCCCCGCTCGCCCCGCTCACCTCCGGCTCGCCTCGGCCCGGAGCCGGCCGCCGCCGTCGGCGACGCCGCGCTCGATCAGGCCGGTCGCCTCCGCGACCATCTCGCCCAGGACCCGCGCCCCCTCGGCGGCGGTGGCTCCGGTGGGGTCGCCGAGCACGCCGGACGGGGACACGGCGGCGACGCCGCCCGCGACGATGCCGGGCATCAGCTCCCCGATGGGCGCGGTGTTGCCGGGTGCTGCCCTGGCCAGGTCCACCCGGCCCGGGGCGAGGTGCAGCATCAGCGAGGTCTCGGTGTACCCGGCGTGCGCGTCGACGGTCTCCGTCTCGCACGGCACCCATGCGACCTCGTGCCGCTCGTACATCATCTGGGCCACCGCGTCGGACAAGGTCCGCGCGTTCCCGCCGTGCGCGTTGACGAACACGATCCGCCCGGACCAGACGGACAGCGAGCGGACCAGCTCCACCAGGGTGTGCCGGAGGGCCTCGTTGCCGATCGAGACCGTCCCGGGGAACGACTGGTGCTCCCCGCTGGCGGTGTAGCTGAGCGGCGGCGCGACGAGGACGGGCTCGTCCGGGTGCCGCTCCCGCCACCGGGCCGCCGCCCCCTCGGCCACCGCCACCGCGATGGCCGTGTCGGTGTCCAGCGGCAGGTGCGGGCCGTGCTGCTCGACGGAGCCGACCGGCACGAGGACCAGCGGCCGCTCCGGCAGCGCCGTCCAGGCCAGCCCGGACAGCCGCGCGTCCGGCGGCGTCACACCGACTCCGTCGCGCCGAGGGTGCGGGTGAACCCGGGTGGGACGACCACATCGTCCGGGGTCAGCTCATGGATGGAGGAGCGGCCCAGCCCGAGCAGGGCCGAGTCGATGCCGCCGCGCAGGATGTCGAGCACGTTCTCCACCCCGGCCTGACCGGCCGCGCCGAGGCCCCACAGGTAGGCCCGACCGATCATCACCGCCCGCGCGCCGAGCGCCAGCGCCTTCACGACGTCGCCGCCGCGGCGGACGCCGCCGTCCAGCAGCACCTCGATCCGGTCGCCGACCGCCTCGACCACCGCGGGCAGGGCGCGGATCGGCGCCGGGGTGCCGTCCAGGTTGTTGCCGCCGTGGTTGGACACCGAGATCGCGGTGACCCCGGCGTCGACCGCGCGCCGGGCGTCGTCCACCCGGCACACGCCCTTGAGCATGAACGGCCCGTCCCAGCGCTCCCGCATCCAGGCGACGTCGTCCCAGGTTGGGAGGGGGGTCTGCATCCACTCGCCGTACGCGCCGAAGAAGGTCAGCGGGGGCTCGCCCGGGTCGGTCAGGTTGGGCACGGTCAGATCCGGCACGCCGCCGGTGCGCAGGAAGTCCAGCAGCCAGCCGGGCCGGGACAGCCCCTCGGGGGCGAATCTGGCGATCGCCTTCAGGTCGAGCCGCTCGGGGATCCACGGGCTCCCCCAGTCGCGCCCGTTGGAGAACGACCAGTCGAGGGTGGCGATCAGGCCGACCGCCCCGGCCGCGCGGGCCCGCTCCATCCGCCGGACCATCGCGTCCTTGTCGCCCATCCAGTACATCTGGAAGAAGGTCGAGGAGTTCGCGGCCACGACCTCCTCGACCGGCTTGCTGGCGAACGAGCTGAGCCCCATCGCGGTGCCGCGCGCGGCGGCGGCCCGCGCCACGGCCACCTCACCGTCCGGGTGGACGGCCTGGACGCCGGTGGGCGAGATGATCACGGGCAGCGAGATCTGCTGTCCCATGACCGTCGTCGCCATGTCGCGCTTGGCCGACAGGTCCGCCACGTGCGGGGCGAAGCCCAGCTCGGCGAACGCCGCGGTGTTGTCCCTGAACGAGACGCCCTTCTCCGATCCGGCCAGCAGCGCGCCGTACACCGACCTGGGCAGCCTCCTCTTCGCCCGCCGCCGCGCCTCCGCGACCGTCTCGAACCACTTGCCCATGACTCACCTCTCGCAGCTCAGTCGGTCACGCGGAACCCGGCGAGCGGGCTCTCCGCGCAGGGGGAGGCGGGCGGGGCCGCCGGATCCGGCCGCGCGCCGATCTGGACCGGAACCGGCGCCGCGGCCCGCGGCCGCGTGCGGTGCGAATGGTCCTGGCGCTGGGCGGGCACGGTGCGGGCCGGGTCGGCGAGCGCGGCCTCGCCGTACCCCTGGACGCACTCGGGGTCCGGCCCGTCCAGCGGCAGACCGGTGAAGAACTTGGCCGCCATGCATCCGCCCCGGCACACGTCGTAGAACCGGCAGGAGGCGCATGCGCCGCCGCCGCTCGGGGCGCGCAGCCGCCGGAACAGCTCGGAGGTGCGCCAAACCTCGGCGAACCCGCCGTCGGTCAGGACGTTCCCGGCCAGGAAGGTGTCGTGGATGGCGAACGGGCAGGCGTAGACGTCGCCGATCGGGTCGATCAGGCAGACCACGCGGCCCGCGCCGCACATGTTCAGGCCGGGCAGCTTCTCGCCGAACCCGGCGAGGTGGAAGAACGAGTCGCCGGTCAGCACGTTCTCCCCGGCCCGGACCAGCCAGTCGTACAGCTCGCGCTGCTGCGCGGAGGTCGGGTGCAGCTCGTCCCAGACGTCGGCGCCCCGGCCGGATGGGCGGAGCCTGGTCAGCCGCAGGGTGGCGCCGTGCTCGTCGGCGATGCGCTTGAACTCGTCGAGCTGGCCGGCGTTCTCGCGGGTGACCACGACGGAGATCTTGGCGTCCGTGAACCCGGCCGCGGCCAGGTTGTCCAACGCGCGCAGCGCCATGGCATACGAGCCGGGCCCGCGGACGCGGTCGTTGACCTCGGCGGTGGCGCCGTCGAGGGACACCTGGACGTCGACGTAGTCGGTGGAGGCGAGGTAGCGGGCCCGGGGCAGGTCGATCCGCACGCCGTTGGTGGAGAACTTGACGCCGACCTGGTGGTCGACCGCGTACTCCAGCAGGTGCCAGAAGTCGGGCCGCACGGTGGGCTCGCCGCCGCCGATGTTGACGTAGAAGACCTGCATCGCCCGTAGCTCGTCGATCACGGCCTCGCACTGCTCGGTGCTCAGCTCGCGCGGGTCGCGCCTGCCGGAGGAGGACAGGCAGTGGACGCAGGACAGGTTGCAGGCGTAGGTCAGCTCCCAGGTGAGGCAGATCGGGGCGTCCAGCCCGTGCTCGAAGTGCTCGACGAGCGTGGCGGGCCGGGCGGCGGAGCCGATCGGGTTGATCATCGTTCTTCTCCTCCGGTGTCTCCGGTGTCGCGGCGACGGATCATGTCGGCTTGGGCGAGGCCGCGAAGGGCCACGGCGTAGGCGTCCCACTGGCCGGCGGGCACGCCCGCCCGCGCCAGCGCCGTACGCGCGTCGGGTGAGCCGCCCAGGCTCCGGACCACCTCTACGAGCTCCCTGCGCTTGAGGAAGGTCAGGCGCCGGTTGCCGAAGTGGTAGGCCAGCGCCCCGAACGGCTCCGGCCGGAGGGCCACCGAGGGGGACAGCTCCCACGGCTGGTCAAGGATCTCGGTCACGATCGGCTCCCTGCCCCGTCCGCTAGTAGACGCCGCACATCCCGTCGATCGAGACCTCTTCGATCAGCGACTCCTCGAAGAGCTCGTCGCTCGCGGGGGCGGACTCCTCCGGGGACACGATTCGCTTCTCCATGACAGCTCCTGTCTTCCACCGGGCCGCGGTGCGCGGCCGGTAACGGAACATTAATGGCACTGAGGGCCAAAAAGAAGGGACATTTTGCGGTTGTTTCGCATTGATCTGGATGTTTGCCGGAAAGATCATGATGTGTCGGATATGGCGTACGGTCCTGACCGGGGCGAAGCCGTCCGTACGAGGCGTTAACTTGGTTGACCGTGACCACCCGATCGAGGCACCCGCAGGGCCGCAAGCCCGTCACCGACCACGCCGCGATCGAGCGCGTGGCGTTCGCGCTGTTCGAGGAGCGCGGGTTCGAGGCGACCACGGTGGACGCGATCGCCGAGGCGGCGGGCATCGGGCGGCGCACCCTGTTCCGGTATTACCCGTCCAAGAACGACATCCCGTGGGGACAGTTCGACGCGAGCCTCGCCGACCTCGCACGATCCCTGGACGCCATGCCGCGCGACATCCCGGTGCGCGAGGCGGTGCACCAGGCGGTGCTCGCCTTCAACCGCTTCGACGACGCGGCGCTGCCCCAGCACCGGCAGCGGATGACGCTGCTGCTGCGCACCCCGGCGCTGCAGGCCCACTCCACCCTCAGGTACCGGCAGTGGCGCGAGGTCATCGCGCGCTACGTCGCCGGCCGGTACGGCCTCGCCCCCGCCGACCTGCTGCCGCGGATGGTCGGGCAGGTCTCGCTCGCGCTCGCGTTGTCCGCGTACGAGCAGTGGCTGGAGCAGGAGGGCCGCTCGCTCGAGGAACTCCTCGACGAGGCGCTCGCCGGGCTGCGGGCCTACCTGGCGGAACCGGGACGCTGAGCCGGGACCGGCCGGGGCGGACTCCGCATCACCGGCCGGCCCGCCGCCGTGGCGCGCAACGCGCGGGTGATGCCGCGCGCCGCCGTCTGCACCAGCGGGGCCAGCGCGGCCGGCTGCGCGCCGTCCGCCCGCACCACCAGGGACACCGCGGCGACGACCTCGCCGTCCGGATCGGTGATCGGCGCGGCCACCGACAGCGCGTCCAGGGTCACCTGCCCGTCGCTGACCGCGTACCCGAGGCGGCGTACGTCGGCCAGGATCCGGCGCAGCGCCTTGGGGTCGGTCACCGTCCGGTCCGTGAACCGGCGCAGCGGCAGCCCGAGCACCTCCTGCTGCACGCTCGCCGGCGCGTGCGCCAGCAGCACCAGGCCGACACCGGTGGCGTGCATCGCGAACCGGCCGCCGACCCTGGTCCACACCGGCACCGCGTGCAACCCGGCGATCCGCTCCACGTAGACGATCTCCGCGCCCTCGCGCACCGCGAGCTGCACGTTCTCGTGGGTGACCTCGTACAGGTCCTCCAGGAACGGCATGGCCGCGTCGCGCAGCCCCACGCCACGCGGGGCGAGCGAGGCGACCTCCCACAGCCGCAGGCCGATCCGGTACCGGCCGCGCGCGTCGCGCTCCAGCGCGCCCCACTCGACCAGCTCGGCCGCCCTGCGGTGCGCGGTGGGCAGGCTCAGCCGGGCCCGGCGGGCGAGCTGGCTCAGGGTGAGCTCCGGCTCCGCGGCGGTGAACGCCGCCAGCATGGCGAGCACCTTTGAGGTGACCGACCGGCCCGGCTCCACCGTGGGCACGGCGTCCTTCATGTCCGGCCTGCTCCTTTCGCCCGTACGCGGGTCAGAGTTCCAGGACGAGCCGCGGGGACCGGGCCCGCGACACGCAGATCATCATGGTGTCGCCGGCCGCGCGTTCCTCGTCGGTGAGCAGCGAGTCCCGGTGATCGGGGGTGCCGTCGAGCACGACGGTCTCACAGGTGCCGCAGGTGCCCTCCTGACAGGACGACAACACCTGCACCCCGGCCTCCTCCACCACGCTCAGGATGGATCTGTCCGGCGGGACGGCCAGGGTCAGGCCGGACACCGCCAGCTCGACCTCGAACGCCTCGCGCGGCCCGTCGTCCGCGCCCGCCTTGGGAGCGAACCGCTCGGTGTGCAGGGTGCCGGGCGGCCAGTGCGCGCAGGCCCGCTCGACCGCGGCGAGCAGCGGCTCCGGCCCGCAGCAGTAGACGGCGGTCCCGGGCGCCGGCTCGCCGAGCAGCGCGTCCAGGTCGAGCAGCCCGGTCTCGTCCTGCGGCCGCACGCTGACCCGGTCGCCGTACCGGTCGCACAGCTCCTCACGGAACGCCATCGAGGAGCGGGTCCGGCCGCCGTAGACCAGCCGCCAGTCCGCGCCGGCCGCCTGGACCGCGGCGGCCATCGGCACGATCGGGGTGATCCCGATGCCGCCCGCGACGAACAGGTACCGCTCGGCGGGCACCAGGGCGAAGTGGTTGCGCGGCCCGCGGACGCGCACCGTGTCGCCCTCGGCGAGCCGGTCGTGCACGTGCCGGGAGCCGCCCCGGCCGTCCGGCTCGCGCAGCACCGCGACCCGCAGGGTCGTGGCGTCCGCCGGGTCGCCGCACAACGAGTACTGCCGGACCAGACCCGGGGCCAGCAGCAGGTCCACGTGCGCGCCGGGCTCCCAGGACGGCAGTGGGCCGCCGTCCCCGGACCGGAACGTGAGCCGCGCCACGCCGTCCGCGACGATCTCCTTGCGGGCGAGCACCACGTCCAGCTCGGTCTCGGCGCGCACCGCGGCGCCCGCGATCGTCCCGGCCGTCATGCGCCCTCCCCGCCGGCGGGCGGGTGGTGTCCCTCCGGGTGGGCGAGCAGCCACTCCCACAGCTCGACCGGATCCTCCGAGAGGTGCCGCGCCCCGCAGTGGCAGGCGCCGTCCAGCACGTCCGTGCCCGGCGTCCAGTCGATCCGGTAGACGGCGCCACCGCCGGGCGGCCCCGCCGAGGTCACGACGGCACTGCCTGGGAGGACCGGACGGACGCGGCGGCCGAGCTTTCCGCGACCATCCGCTTGAGGATCCGCCGGGCGGCCAGCGCTCCGGTGTCGATGTTGATCGACAGCTCCTGGTAGCCCTCCGGCTCGTTCGCGATCACCTTCTCCAGCAGGTCGAGCGCGACCACGTCCTGCATGACGACGGTGCGGTTGCTCTCGGCGAGGAAGGCGGTCACCTCCTCGTCGTCGAGGGCGAAGTCGCGGGCCACCGCCCAGAAGTCGAGCGTGGTGTTCTCGGTCTCCGGCGTGATGGCGTAGACGATCTCGACGTGGAAGCCGTTCGGGTCGGTGCCGTCCTCGTTCGGCAGCACGCCGACCGGCGCGATCCGGCTGTGCAGCAGGTACAGGCACGGCGGGTGGTACTCGATGTCCTGCCAGCGGGTGATCCGGCCCTGGATGCCGGTGGACTTGGCGTAGAACGGCGGGCACTCCGCGTCGGCCATGTGCCGGCTGACGTGGATGACCGCGTTCTCCTCGTCCACCTCGGTGGTGATCGGGGTGTCGGCCACCTCGGGCGTGCCGATGTAGCCGCCGTGCAGGTAGGTCTCGTGGGAGAGGTCCATCAGGTTGTCGACCAGGAGCTGGTAGCGGGCGGCCAGCGGCTCCATCCCGCACACCACCGTGTAGCGGGAGTCGTCCAGCCAGGGCGCCCTGGGGATCAGCGCGGGGTCCGCGAGGTCGCGGTCGCCGATCCACACCCAGATGAAGGAGTCCTGCTCCACCACCGGGTACGAGGCCACCCGGGCGGTGCGCGGGATCCTGGTCTGCCCGGGGACGAAGACGCAGGCGCCGCCCTTGTCGTAGGTGAAGCCGTGATAGCCGCAGACGATCGTGTCGCCCTCCAGCCTGCTCTCCGACAGCGGGTAGCGCCGGTGCACGCACCGGTCGGCCAGCGCGACGGGCTCGCCCTCCGTGGTCCGGTAGAGGACCAGCGGCTCGCCGAGGATCGTCCTGGCGAGCAGATCGCGCCCGACCTCGCGAGCATAAGCGGCGACATACCACTGGTTGCGCACGAAAGCAGTCATGTGGGATTCAGAGCTCCTTCGAACCTGCGGGTCGTCTCCCACTATCCGGATCGGGCCGATCGGAATCAGCGGCGTTTTCACTGGATGGAAGGATTCTCTGCCCGGTCGGCCACACCGACCGTGACGATCCGGGGAAACCGAGGGCCGATGCACGCGTCTCCACGGACATCCACGTCGCGAAACAGGAACTCGACGGGGCGGTGGCACTTCGGCCTGGTTCTTGCCCTTCCGCCCGAACAGCCGCCCTGGCGACTCGGGCGTCACGCGGAATCTCGCTGTGCGCCCTCGGCCCGATCACGCTCAGACCGCGATCTGGGCCCCTGCTGATCAACGAGACGACAAGAGCTGCCTAAGAACGGAATGGCGGCGTTTGTCGTCTCACGGCGCCGGAGATCCACACGATGCGGAAATAGCTCCATCGAGGGTTATCCGGGGCATTCTTCGGCATGGATGGCGGAGATGCTCGAGCGTCTAGAGGAATCGATTCCTTTTCGGGGAGAATCGCTATGTCCAAGTTCAAGAGTCTCGTCGGACTGCTCGCCGCGAGCGCCGCGTTGACCGGTGGGGCGGTCGCGCTGGGCGCCGCCACCACCGTCACCGCGGCGAGCGCCGCTATCGTCCAGGCCGGCGGCTACATCCCCCCGCCGGCCCCGGTGGCGAAGCCGGTCGCGGTGGCGCCGTCGGTCAGCTTCCCCAGATGGAGCAGCAGCCGCAACCGCAACTGGAACCGCAACCACAACCGCAACCACCAGCGGCAGCGCGACGACCAGCGCCAGCACCAGCGTCAGCGCCAGAGCGTGATCAATAACATCCGGGTCAGCCAGCCGGAGGTGCGGCGGGAGCGCGAGGACAGGGAGGTCAGGGAGGACCGGGGCCTCGACATCCCGGCTGCCGCCCTTCTCGCCCAGCTCGTCGCGGCCCGCGGCGGCAACGGCGGCAACGGCGGCGCGATCGCCGGCGGCGGCAACAACAACGCCAACGGAGGCAACGGCGGCAACGGCAACGCCGCAGGCACCGGCTTCCTGATCGGCTTTCCCATCCGGGATTAAATAAGCACATTCTGCGGCCGTAGACCGCCGAGCCGGTCGGTCTCACCCTGCCGGAAACCGGCGGTATGTGCCGTCACCACACCCCGGAAGACCATTTCAACGGCCTTCACGTTCCACAAGGACGAGGTTCTTCCTGACCCGTCGTTCGCGAAGAGCGCGGGCAGGCCAGGAGGGGCCACACCGGTCCCGGACGTTGAAAAGGCACCGGCCCGAAAATACGCAAGGTCCGGGTCTCCTGGACACCGGCACGCCGGGCTCGGCGTCGTCGCCCTGCGCGAGCGGCGGCGCCTGGCCCGGCTCGCCGAGGCCGGGGTGCCCGCCCGGCACTCTGGTCGGCCCGGCGGGGCAGGCCGTTGGCGCCACGTTCTCCCTGCTCGCCGTCGCGAGAGGGTGCGGGGAATGGTGGATCACAGTGCCGGGTCCCGAGCTGCGGCTCAGCGCCGGTAGGGGCGGGTGGACGGGCACGTCGCAAGCGCCGCGCAAACCGGGTGCAAGCGAGCACCGGTACCGTCCTGATCATGTCGACACGATGGCTCGCGGGCGCGGCCGCGACGATGGCCGCCGCCGCGCTGTTGCTCCCCTCCCCCGCCTCCGCGTCCGCCTCCGGGACGCGGTCGGGTGGCCACGCCGTTCCGGGCGCTCCGGCCGCCGCCCGGACCGCTCCGGCCGCGCCGGCGACGGTCGCCAAGCGGCTGTTCGGCGCCTGGCTGCGCCGCGACCGCGCGGCGGCGGCCCGGGTCGCCTCGCCGTCCGCGGTGAACACGTTGTTCTCCTACGTCTATCGCGCGCCGGACGGCTTCGCCGGGTGCACGGGGAACCGGTGCCGGTTCACGCACACCAGCGTCCGGGTGCCGGGCGGCCTGAACGGGATCCTGATGATCGTCTCGGGGACGAAGGTGAACCGGGTCTACGAGTCCCGCCACCTCACCCGCCCGTCGACGGCGGCGGCGTACCTGTTCTCCGCCTGGCAGAAGGGTGATCGCGACCGCGGGCTGGAGGTCGCCTCGACGGCGGCCGTCTCCTCCCTGTTCCGCACGAAGTACGACCCGGCCGGCGTGACGTACTACCCCCAGGGGTGCACGGCCGAGCCGAAGGGCTTCAGCTGCGCCTACTCGTACGAGGGCGGGGCCATGCTGATGCACGTCACCGGGACGCGCTCGTCCGGGTACGAGGTGCGCTCGATCAGCTATATCGCGGACTGACCGGAAACGCGGCGGACGCGGTTTCCCGGTGAATGTGCGTTCACCGGAAACCGGGCGCGGCGGGCGACGCCCTCCGGGATGGGCGCCGCCCGCCGCGGTTCCGGGCCGGGGCGGCTCGCGTCAGACCCGCCCGTGCTCGTGCTCCTCCAGCCACGACCACATCTCCCGGGGGTCGGCGCTGGTGTACGTCCGCCCGCACCAGCACTCGCCCGCCAGCTCGCTGACGGTCCCCAGGAAGGTCACGCGGAGCACACCTTCGCCGTTCACGACCGGCCCCGCTCCTGCGGGTGCGTGGCCAGCGCCTCGACGGTGACGTCCAGCCAGGGGGCCATCGGCAGCGACATCAGCGCGTCGTGCAGCTCCGCGGGGTCCGCCGCCTCGTACAGGCCCACCGTCGCGGTACGGCCGGGCACCCGCCACAACCGCTTCAGGATGCCCGCGGCCCGTAGCTCCTCCGCGCGGGCGCGCTCGGCCTTCCGCAGCTCCTCCCGCTGCTCGGCGGGGGTCGTCGGGGGCAGCCGGTTCTCGGACCTGACGAGGAACTCCACGTCGTCTTCCTTCCTCTCCAGCGTTCTTGATCGTTTCTGTGGCGGGCTCCGCCGGGCTCAGCCGCCGGCCAGCTCCATCAGGACGTGGGCCAGCGCCTCGGGCGCGGTGACCATCGCCTCGTGCCCGGTGTCCAGCTCGCGGACCGGCCAGCCGAGCCGCCTGGCGCGCTCCGCCTGCCCCTGGAAGACCCGCATCCAGCTCACGCACTCGACGAACGCCGCGGGCACGCCGTGCGCCGCGCCGGTCAGCCGCAGCGGATCGGTGTACGTCTTCCACGGATGCGGGGTCAGCCTGGGGGTCAGCCAGTCCACGTCGGCCTGCTCGGTCACCCCGAGCACGGACAGCGAGCGGACCGGGACCAGCCAGCCGAAGCCGGGCCCGGCGGCGGACTCGGCCCAGTGGTGGGCCACCGTCTCCGGGAGGAGGTC
This sequence comes from Microtetraspora fusca, assembly GCF_001570365.1. Taxonomy (GTDB): domain Bacteria; phylum Actinomycetota; class Actinomycetes; order Streptosporangiales; family Streptosporangiaceae; genus Microtetraspora; species Microtetraspora fusca. Next base: position 78,848 of record NZ_BBYK01000062.1, read on the forward strand.
CCGCGCGGCCTCGCCGTCCGCGCCGACGAACGCGTCCAGGTGGACGCGCCTGGCGATCGCGGCGGGCCGCCGGTCCGTCACCCCGGTGATCACCTGCCCCGCGTAGCTGTGCCCGACCAGCACCACGTCCGTCAACTGGAGCGTGTCGAGCAGGCGGACCACGTCCTCGACGTGGGTGTCCAGCCCGACGAGCGGGGAGAGCAGGTGCGCCCGTTCGGACAGCCCGGTCAGCGTCGGCGTGTGGACCTCGTGGCCGGCGGCCCGCAGCAGCGGCGCCACCCGGTCCCAGCACCAGCCGCCGTGCCAGGCTCCGTGGACCAGGACGAAGGTGCTCATCGGGCGGCCACCGCCGCCTCGCGCGCCGCCATCTTCTCCAGCAGGCGGCGGCCGCGCAGGCCCGCCACGTCGGAGCGGATGCTGGACTCGCGGGCGCCCGGCGCCTCGCTGGCGACCATGACCTCCTGGATCTCCAGTGCGTCCACGTCCTCCTTCATCACGGCGAGCTGCTGCTGGAGCTGGAACTCCGACAGCTTCTCGTCGTCGATGAGGTAGTCGCGGCCGAGGGCGAAGAAGTCGTGCGTCTCGGTCTCGGTGGCCGGGGTCATCCCGTAGATGACCTTCATGTGGAAGCCCTCCGGCTCCTCGGTGCCGGTCGGCGCCAGCCGCATGTTGAGCTGGAAGACGCCCGGGGCGTAGAAGTCGCCGTCCTGCCAGCGGTCGATCGGCGAGGTCAGCCCCATCGACTTCTCGTAGAAGGGCGGCGCCTCGATGCCGACCATGTGCCGGGTGAAGGACACCCGGTCGCCCTCGCTGGTCACGTCGATCGGGGTCGCGGCGACCGCCGCGTTGCCGATGCTGCTCGGGTGCAGGAACGTCTCGTGGGTCAGGTCGAGCAGGTTCTCCACGAGCAGGAGCTGCCTGGCCTTCAGCGGCACGACGCCGTGCACGTGGGTCCAGCCGGGATCGGTCAGCCAGGAGGTGTCGGGCAGCAGGGCGGGGTCGGCCAGCTCCGGGTCACCCGGCCAGATCCACACCACGCCGTCCCGCTCCACCAGCGGGAACCTGTGCACGGACGCCTTGGGCCTGTCGGACTGCTCGGCGACGCCGACGCAGCCGCCGGAGCCGTCGATCCGGTACCCGTGGTAGTTGCACTCGATGACGTCGCCGTCCAGCCGGCCCAGCGAGAGCGGGTACTTCCGGTGCGGGCAGCGGTCCTCGATCGCGTTGACCATGCCGTCCTGCAGGCGGTAGAAGCAGACGGGGCGGCCGACGATCCAGCGCTGCATGAGTGTGCGGCCGATCTCGTCGGACCACGCGCCGATGTACCAGCCGTTCTTCACCAGCGGTGTCAGCGAACCCATGGGGATACTCCTCAGTGAAACGGTGCGGGTGCTGCCTTCAGGAACCTGCGGCGTCGCGGTCGCGGGCCGTCATCCGGCAGCCGGTCCAGGCCAGCAGCGGGTGCGCGCCGGCCTCGACGCAGGTGTCGACGTCGAGGGTGGCCAGCGCGGCGGCCTCGGCGTCGGAGAGTCCGTACTCGGCGACCAGGCCCTGCGGGTCGTCGAGGTAGCGGCGGCGCAGGGCCGGGTCACGGAAGTCGCGGAGCAGCCGGTTGAACGCGTAGTTCGCCGGGTCCGGGTACCGGTAGAAGTTGTAGCCCTCGTTCTTGAACTCGAAGGGGGGCGTGCGGCTCACGAGGCCACCTCCTCTGCGCTCTTCACGGCGTTCTCGCCGTCGGCGTCCGGCTCGGCCGGATCCCAGACGACGACGCCCTGCCCGTGGTGCCACACCTTCTGGTAGCTGAGCACCCGGCCCGGGGCCCGGCGGCCCATCGCGCCCCACAGCACGAACCAGGCGAGCATCTCGCCCTCGCCGACCTCGTCGAGCTGCGGCGGGGTCAGGTCGAGGATCGGGTCCAGGTCGTTCGCCTCGATCCGCTCGATGATCCACTCGTCGAAGGCGAACTCCGGCTGCGGGTAGCGCGGCGTGCCGGGGAAGTGCGACATGCCGCCGCTGGCCAGGATGGCGACCCGCTCGGGACGGCCCGCGATCACCTCGCCGATCGCCCGGCCCAGCGCCTCGCAGCGCCGCCCGCTCGGCAGCGGCGGCAGGTAGACGTTGACCAGCAGCGGGATGACCGGGATGTCCCGGTCGCCGAGCACGAACCGGAACGGCGTGGCGAACGCGTGGCCCAGCTCGGCCCGCTGCGAGTACGCCATGTCGAAGCCGCGCTCGATCAGCCCGTCGAGCAGGGCGGTGGCCAGCTCCCGGTGGATCGGGTGCCGGAAGTGCTCTCCGCCGAACTCGCCGGTGGCGTGCTCCCCGGTGACCAGGGTGAACGTCGGCACCAGGTCGAGCGAGAAGGTCTCCAGGTGGTCGGTGCCGACCACGAGCAGCACGTCCGGCCGCGTCTCGTCGAGGACGCGCCCCAGTTCGAGCAGCGCGTTGCGGCTGGCTTCGAGCTTCTCCTCCTCCTCGCCGGCGAACTTCTGCAGCAACTGGGGCGCGTGCACCCCGGCCATAGCGGCGACGATCTCACCCATCACTGCCTCCCCTGGCCGGCTCCTCCGGCTCCTCGTCCACGTAGGTCACGCCGAGTCGCGCGAGCGTCTCGCGCATGCCGTACAGGTCCAGGCCGAGCACCCCGGCCTGGAACTTCTCGCGCTTGCCCTGCTCGGCGGCCTCCCTGGCCAGCGCCTTGGCCGCCACCTGCGCGGCGTCCTCGCGCCGCACGACCAGCACGCCGTCGTCGTCGGCGACGATCACGTCGCCCGGCCGGATGTACGCTCCGGCGACCACCACCGGGACGTTCACCGAGCCGGGGGTGGCCTTGACCGTGCCCTGCGCGGAGATCGCCCGCGACCAGGCGGGGAACCCCATCGCGGTCAGCTCGGCGACGTCGCGCACGCCCGCGTCGATGACCAGGCCGCGCACTCCCCTGGCCGCGAGCTGGGTGGCGAACAGCTCGCCGAACATGCCGTCGGTGGACAGCGACGTGGTGGCGACGACCAGCACGTCGCCGGGGCCGCACTGCTCGATGCAGGCGTGGATCATCAGGTTGTCGCCGGGCTGGCTGAGCACGGTGACGGCCCGGCCCGCGACGCGCGCGCCCGGGTAGATCGGGCGCAGCACGGCGTCGGTGAGGCCGCGGCGGCCCATCGCCTCGTGCACGGTGGCCACCCCGAGCCGCTCGAACACCGCGACGGCCTCGGGGTCGGGCCGGCGCCGGGTCCGTACGATCACGTGCCCGCTCATCGCAGCTCGTCCCCCACGGTCGGGAAGGTCCGCTGGTACGCCTCGGCGTGCGTGACCGTCTTCGGCGCGCCGTTGCGCACCGCCTGGACGCCGCGGCGCAGGCCGAGGTCGGTGTAGTAGCGGACCAGGTGCTCCTGGGCGGTCATGCGGTTCATCGCCTCGGCCTTCACGTCGAAGACCGGAGAGATGTCCAGCAGCAGGTCCGGCGCGAACCCGCACACCTCCGGTTGGTGCGGCTCGAACTGGAACACCTGCGCCGCGCCGAGCGGGCGGGTGCTCCGGTCGTGCCCGTGCGCCTGGGCGACCATCCGGGTGAGCAGGGTGGTCTCGTGCGCCTGGTTGTGGTCCCGGTTGTACGGGTCGTTCGCGACGTGGGTGAGCAGGATGTCGGGCTGCCGCTCGCGCATCACGCCGACGATCCGGTCCACGGCGTCCTCGCCGACGCGCAGCGGGTAGTCGCCGAGGTCGAGGAACTCGATGCTCGCGCCGAGCACCTCGGCCGCGGCGGACGCCTCGGCCCGCCTGGCCTCCTTGACCCGTTCGACGGTCATCCCCTCCTGTTTCCACAGGCCCTGCGACTCGCCTCGTTCGCCGTAGCTCAGGCACAGCACGTGCACGCTGGAGCCGCGCCGCGCGGACAGCGCGATGGCGCCGCCCGCGCGCCAGACGAAGTCGCCGGAGTGCGCGCTGATCACCAGCACGGAGGGGTGCCGGGGGATGTCTGACATGGTGATGTCCTGCTCCATTCACGAGAGGGGGTTCGCGGGAGGGGATGCGCCGGGGGACTCGCGGGGGGCGCCGCGGCGGGAGGGACGCCCGGTGGCGGCGGCCGGGCCGTCGTCGGAGGGCGGGTCAGAGGGTGCGGTCAGAGTGCCCGGTCGGGGGGCCCGGTCGGGGGGCGCCGTCAGAGGTCCAGAACCAGCCGGGCGCCCCGGCAGCGGGAGACGCAGATCATCATCGTGTCGCCCACGGCCTTCTCCTCGTCGGTGAGCAGCGAGTCGCGGTGGTCCGGCTCGCCCTCCAGCACGGCGGTCTCGCAGGTGCCGCAGATGCCCTCGGTGCAGGAGGACAGCACGTCCACCCCGGCCCGCTCCACGGCGTCCAGGATGCTGGTGTCCGCGGGCACCGCGACGGTGAGCCCGGAGCGGGCGCAGACGACGTCGAATGCGGTGTCGGCCGCGCCGTTCTCCACCGGGGCCGCGGCGAACCGCTCGACGTGCAGCGCGCCGGCGGGCCAGGCCCGGCAGCGCAGCTCGACCGCCTCGATCAGGCCGGCCGGGCCGCAGCAGTAGACCAGGGTGTCCGCGGCGGGGGCGCCGAGCAGCGCGTCCAGGTCGAGCGGGCCGACCTCGTCCTGCGGGTGGATCCGGACCCGGTCGCCGTACCGGGACAGCTCGTCGAGGAACGCCATCGAGGCGCGGGCGCGTCCGCCGTAGTGCAGCACCCAGTCCGCTCCGGCGGTGTCCGCCTCCTTGATCATCGGCAGCAGCGGGGTGATGCCGATGCCGCCGGCCACGAACAGGTACCGGCCGGACGGCCGCAGCGCGAAGTTGTTGCGCGGGCCGCGCACCCGTAGGGTGGCGCCCTCGGCGAGCTCGTCGGCGATCCAGCGGGAGCCGCCGCGGCCGTCGGCCTCGCGCAGCACCGCGATCCGCCAGCGGGCGGAGTCGGCCGGGTCGCCGCAGAGCGAGTACTGGCGGGTCGGCCCGCCGGGGATCACCACGTCGATGTGCGCGCCGGGCGTCCACGCGGGCAGCGCGCCGCCGGACGGCAGCGCGAACTCCACGCCGACGACGCCCTCGGCCCGGTCCCGGCGGGCGACGACGACGAGGTCGGCTTCGAAGTCCGAGACGGTGCGGGTCGTGGACGCGCGGGCGTCGAGGACGGTGGACGCGATCACGATGGCGCTGACCTCCCTGGCGTTGTCACAGGTGTGCGGCGCGGCCAGGCGGCCGTGCCCATGGACAACCCTAGGAATCCGGGCCGCGCGGGTAATCGGCCCGATGTCAGCACCGGGGCGACCGATGCGGCCGGTCGGGTCTACGTCATCCGTCGCGGTTCCGGCGGTTTCTCCCCGCCGGGCGGGTCAGGCGGGCGGCGGGATGAGGCCCTCGCGGATGGCGAGCAGCGCCGCCTGGGTGCGCGAGGAGAGCTGGAGCTTGGTCAGCACGTTGCTGACGTGGGTCCGCGCGGTGCGCTCGCTGATCGCCAGCCGATCGGCGATGTCCCGGTTGGAGTTGCCCTGCGCGACCAGGGTGAGGATCTCCCGCTCCCGCGCGGTCAGCGCGTTGAGCCCGACGTGCGGCGCGGCCATCCGCCGGGTGAGCTGGCGGGCCACGGCGGAGTCCAGGTGCACCTCGCCGTCGGCGGCGGCCCGGACGGCGGTGACCACCTCGTCCGGGTCGGCGTCCTTGAGCAGGTAGCCGGCCGCGCCGGCGGCGAGCGCGGCGTGCACCCGCTCCGCCTCGCCGAAGCTGGACAGCACGACGACCTTCACCTCGGGGTGCGCCCGGGTGATCGCCTCGGTCGCCTCCACGCCGCCCATCTTCGGCATCTGCAGGTCCATCAGCACCACGTCCGGCAGCGGCTCGCCGAGGGTCTGCCACTGCCGGAGCTGGGCGACCGCCTGCTGCCCGTCGGCCGCCTCCCCCACCACCTCCAGGGTGGGCACGGTCTCCACGTAGGCGAGCAGGCCCCGCCGTACGATGGCGTGGTCGTCGACCACCATGACACGGATGACCTCGGTCGCGGTCCTCTCGCCGGTCATCGGTTCCTCCCCTCTCCGGTGCCCGCGCGGCGCGTGCCGGGGCCCGGAAGCGTCACGCCGACGGTCCAGCCGCCCTCGGCCCGGGGGCCCGCGGTGAGCAGGCCGCCCCACCGCTGTGCCCGTTCGCGCATGGAGACCAGGCCGAGCGTGTCCCGGCCCGGCCCGCCTGTCGCGGCCTCGCCCGCCGCGCGTCCCTTGCCGCAGCCGTTGTCGGTCACCGCGACCGCGAGGCCGCCGCCGGCCGACCGGCGGAACCTGATCTCCACCGTGCCGGCGCGGGCGTGCTTGACCACGTTGTGCAGGGCCTCCTGGACGATGCGGTACACGTCCTCCTGAACGTCGAGGGCGAGGTCCAGGTCCGCGCCGGGGGGCGCCTGCACGTCCACGACCAGGCCGGTACGCGCCTCGACCCCGGCGGCGTGCGCGCGTACGGCGTCGACGAGGCCGCGCTCGGCCAGGTCGAGCGGGCGCAGCTCGAACACCAGCCCGCGCAGGTCGGCCAGCGCGCTCTGCGAGAGCTCGGCCAGTTCCTCGGCGCCGCGACGCACCCGCGCCGGGTCCGCGTCCGGCCCGTCGAGCTGGGCGCGCAGCGCCTTGGCCTGCATCCGCATGGAGAAGAGCTGCTGCACCACGGAGTCGTGCAGGTCCCGCGCCAGCCGGCGGCGCTCGTGCGATCGGGTCTGCGCCATCAGCGAGGCGATGTCGATGGCGACCGCGGCGTGGTCGGCCATCGCCTCCAGGAAGGCGAGCGAGCCGGCCCCGGGGTCCTCCCCGGGCATGTAGTACGCGTTGATCACACCGACGGTGTGGCCGCGCGCCACCAGCGGCACGGCGGCGAAGCCGTCCCAGTCGGGGTAGCCCATGATCGCGTGCAGCGGGGCCCAGGACGGGTCGGCCATGATGACCCGTTTGCGGTGCCGGACCACCACCGGGGCGCCGCGTTCGAACGCGTCCATGAAGTGCATCCGGGCGCCCAGCCGGCGGCACGCGCTCAGTCGTTCGGTGAAGTCGTGGGCGTCGCCGAATCCGGCCATGCCGAGCACCCGCAGCTCCTCGCGCGGGTCGTCGAGGGCGAGGATCTGCGCCGCCGCGATGTTCCCGGTCATCACCACCTCGCGCGCCACCGCGTCGAGGGTGGCGCGCAGCGAGGCGGTGTCGGCCACGCTGGAGGCGGCCCGGACGATAGCGGTCAGCCGCTCCCGCTGCCTGAGCGCGTCGGTGACGTCGCTGAACCAGACCGCGTGGCCGCCGCCGTCCAGCGGGGCGACGCGGTAGTCGAGGTCGCGCCGCCGCCCGTCCGGCGCGGACCAGGAGGCGCTTGGCCGCTCCCCGGAGGCCGGGTGGTCGTCGAGGGGGAACGGGGCCCGCCGGCCGAGCAGTTCGGCGGCGGCAAGCCCGAGGATGTGCGTGGCGGCGGGGTTGACCGAGGCGAACCGGCCGTCGCGGTCCAGTACGGCCAGGCCGTCGGCGGAAACCTCCAGCAGGACCCGCAGCGTGGACTCGTCCACCGAGCCCGGTTGCCGGGCAGCGCCGACAGGAGGTGCCACGTCGCTCCGTACCTCTGCCTCATGCCACTGTGACTTTCGGCAAAAATAGTACTACAAGGTAAAAATCCGGCAATACGCAACGTGGCGCCCGGACACAGAACGCGTCCGGGCGCCAGGGGAGGTGCCGGTGGTCCTATCCGGCCGCCTCCGCCGCCGCGTCCACCGGCAGCTCCTCCTGGACGGCCGCCCCGCCGCGCAGCCCGAGGATGCCCACGAAGCTGACCAGCGAGAGACCGGCCACGTAGCAGGCGATCACGGTCGAGGAGTTGTAGGCGTCGAACAGCGCGGTCAGCACCAGCGGGGTGACCGCACCGCCGATCATGCCGCCCAGCTGGTACGCGATCGAGATGCCGCTGTAGCGGATCCGGACGTCGAAGATCTCGGTGAACAGGCCGCCCTGCGCACCGGCCATGATGCCCTGCACGATCGCCGCGCCGATGAAGGCGAGCAGCGCCAGCCCGGTGCTCTTGGTGTCGACCAGGGCGAACATCGGGATCGGCCACACCACGGCGGTCAGCGTGCCGATGACGTAGATCTTCTTCGAGCCGAACCGGTCGGAGAGGACGGCCGACACCACGATCGTGCCGATCCACACCAGGGTGGACAGCAGGATCAGGGTGAGCAGCGTGCTCCGGTCGAACCCGACGACCTTGGTGCCGTAGGTGAGCATGTAGACGATCACCGTGAAGCCGACCGCGGGCGGCGCGATGGAGGCCAGGCTGGCCATCAGCAGCTTGCGCGGCTCCCGCCGGAACAGCTCGGAGACCGGGGCCTTGCTGACGCTCTGGGCCTCCTTCATCCGCTCGAACTCCGGGGCGTCGTGCAACCTGCTGCGGACCAGGAAGCCGACCACCACCAGCAGCGCGCTGAGCAGGAACGGGATGCGCCAGCCGTACGACATGAAGGCGTCGTTGGACATGCCGGAGACGGCCAGGAACGCCAGGTTGGAGGTCAGCACGCCGACCGGGACGCCGAACTGGGCGAAGCTGCCGTAGACGGCGCGGCGGCGCGGGGAGGCGTGCTCGGTGGCGATCAGGATCGCGCCACCCCACTCGCCCCCGACACCGAAGCCCTGGACCAGGCGGAGGGTGACGAGCAGCAGCGGCGCCCCGACCCCGATGGCCGCGTAAGTGGGCAGCACACCGATGAGGAAGGTCGAGCCGCCGGTCAGCAGCAGGGTGAGGACCAGCATCGACTTGCGGCCGATCCGGTCACCGAAGTGGCCGATGATCGCGGCGCCCAGCGGCCGGGCGATGAACCCGACGGCGAAGGTGGCGAGGGAGGCGAGGGTGCCCGCCACGGAGGAGAACTCCGGGAAGAACAGGCTTCCGAACACGAGCGCGGCGGCGGTGCCGAAGATGTAGTAGTCGTACCACTCGATGGACGTGCCGACAAAGCTGGCCGCGAAGATGCCCTTTTTGGACGGGCCGGTGGAAGTTGGCGATGGGGCCACGGATGGGTACTCCTCTGGACGCCGGATGGCAGATAAGGGCGTGAGACCTTCCAGAAAGTGTCGGAGGTCTCACGGGCTCTACGGAATGTAAGTGAGCGGGACACGCCGAGTCGTGGGTCTTCTGTGGCGGCGCGCCTACGTCATGTGTCGCGTGACGGGCGGCCGCGCACTCCGGCTCACCCCAGCCTGCGGGTCTCCCCCAAGATCGGCAGTTCGACCAGGCGGGGGCCGCGGTCCGGCGCCACGGCGGCCAGCTCCGCCGCGAGCTCGGCGCCGTCCGCGATCCGCCGGGCGGGCAGGCCGTACCCCTCCGCGATCCGCACCGCGTCCACGCCGGGCAGGTCGAGCCCGGGCGTGCCGGTGACGCCGAGCTGGTCCACGAACCCGCGCAGCGCACCGTACGTGCCGTTGCGCAGCACCACGAACGTGATCGGCAGGTTCCACTGCGCCGCGGTCCACAGCCCGGCGACGCCGTACTGCACCGCACCGTCGCCGAGCACGGCGACCACCGGGCGGCCCGGGTCGGCCAGCGCCACGCCGACCGCCGCGGGCAGCCCGAACCCCAGTCCGCCGGCGGCGGGGAAGAACAGCCCGCGCGGCCCGGCGAGGTCGAGGTGCTCCCAGAACTGGCTGGTGTTCGAGGTGGACTCGTTGACCATGCGGACGCCGCGCGGCAGGGTCCGCGCCATCAGCGCGAACACCCCGCCCGCGCGGAACGGGGCGTCCCCCGGCTCACCCTCGGCGGGACGCTCGATCGGCGCGGGCGCCGGCCGGCCCGGCGTGCCGGGAAGCGCGTCGAGAAGCTGCGCGGCCACCGCGGCGACGTCGGCCACCAGCGCGTCGCCGAAGGCGGCCCGCGCCGCCGACGCCGGGTCGGCGCTCACCGCGACCAGCTCGGCGCCCGCGGGCAGCCACGGCCCCGGCCGGTAGGCGTGGTAGCGGAACACCGGCGCGCCGAGGACCAGCACCAGGTCGTGGCCGGTCAGGTGCTCGGCCACCCCGGCGATGCTCGGCGGCAGCACGCCGCGCCAGAGCGGGTGCCGGGTCGGGAAGGGGCAGCGCGGCGGGGTCGGCGCGGTCCACACGGGCACGGCCAGCCGCTCGGCCAGCGCGACCACCGTCGCGAAGGCCCGCTCGTCGTCCACCTCGGGCCCCACCACCAGGGCCGGAGCCTGCGCCCGGGCCAGCCGGCCGGCCAGCTCGGCGACCAGCTCCGGGGTGGCGGCGCCGGCCGCGCGCACCCGCCGGGCGCCCAGGTGCGCCACCTCGTCCACGTCCACCTCGCGCGCCCAGTCATCCAGCGGCAGCGACACGAACACCGGACCGGCCGGAGGCAGTACGGCCAGGTGGAAGGCCTCCGACAGTGCGCGCGGCACGTCCTGTGCCCTGGCCGGCTCGAACGCCCACTTCACGTGCGGCTCGGGCACCCGGGTCATCGCCGGTTCGGCGAGCACCGAGCCCAGCCCGATCATGGCGCGAGCCTGCTGCCCCGCCGTCACCACCAGCGGCGTGTTCGAGGCGCGGGCGTTGGCCAGGTTGCCCATCGCGTTGCCGAGCCCGGCCGCCGAGTGCAGGTTGACCAGCGCCGGACGGCCGGTGGCCTGGGCGTACCCGTCGGCCATCGCCAGGACCGCCCCCTCGTGCAGCCCGAGCACGTAGCGGAAGTCCGCCGGGAAGCCGTCCAGGAACGGCAGCTCGTTCGAGCCGGGGTTGCCGAACACGGTGGTCAGCCCCCAGGCGCGCAGCAGGTCGTACGTCGTGTCGCGAACGGTCGGCATGGTTCCTCCAAACCATCGACAGGCCGGTCCGGGCGGATCACCCCGGCGGCGAGTCCGCGCACACTAGCCGCCGCGTCGACGGCGGAACAACCGCCGGGGCGCGCGGCCCGGCTACGTCAGATGTCGCGGTCGCAACTGCCGGATCACACCGCCGCGACCAGGTCCGATGCCCGCCGGAATTCGCCGCGCCGCGCTGTAGCGTGGCCCGACGCATGCGGGGACGCGATCCGCGGTCCCGCCCCGCGACGACTTCGAGGTAAGCCATGACCCCACTGGACCAGCTGCCCGAGATCAGGACCCACCTCTACATCGACGGCGAGACACGGGAGGCCGGCGACGCGCTGCGGGTGATCGACCCGGCCGACGGCGCGTCGGTGGTCGGCTACGCCGCGGCCGCCGACGCCAAGCAGGCCGAGTCCGCGGTCGCCGCGGCTCACCGTGCCTTCCCCGCCTGGGCGGCCCTCGCACCGGATGAGCGCGCCGCGCTGCTGACCGCCGCACTGGCGCCGCTGGAGGCGGACCGCCCGGCCACGGCCGAGGTGCTGACCCGCGAGAACGGCAAGATCCGGATGGAGTCCGTCATCGACTCCATCGTGTTCGAGCACCGCTTCCGGCTCGCCGTCGACCTGGCCGGGGAGGTCGGGCGGGTGACCACCCTGCCCGCTCCGCCGTACCGGACCGAGATCTCCTATCTGCCGCTCGGCGTCGTGACGATCATCGTGCCGTTCAACTGGCCGCTCGCGATCCTGGCCGCCTCGCTGCCGCAGGCACTGCTGGCCGGCAACACCGTCGTGGTGAAGCCGCCGCCCACCGCGCCACTGGCGACCGTGCGCAGCGTCGAGATGGTCGCGCGGGCGCTGCCGCCGGGCGTGCTCAACGTGGTCACCGGCGCGGACGCGGAGATCGGCGCGGCGCTGGTCCAGGACGACCGGGTGAAGAAGGTCTGCTTCACCGGCAGCTCGCTCGGCGGCCGGCGGATCATGTCGATGGCCGCGGAGTCGCTGACCCGGGTGGCACTGGAGCTGGGCGGCAACGACCCGGCGATCGTGCTGGCCGACGCCGACCTGGGCCCGGAGGCGATGGGGCGGCTGTTCGGCGGCGTCTTCGACTCCACCGGACAGATCTGCATGGCCACCAAGCGCCTGTACGTGCACCGGTCCCGCTACGACGAGGTGGTGGAGGGCCTGTCGGGGCTGCTCGCCGCCACCCGGCTGGGCCACGGCCTGGCCGAGGGGGTCACCATGGGGCCGTTGCACAGCGCCCGGCAGCGGGACTACGTCCGGGAGCTGCTCGACCAGGCCCGCGCGTCCGGCGCCGAGGTGCGCGAGTACGGCGCGGCCGCCGACGGCCAGGACATCTCCCGCGGCAACTTCCTGCGGCCGTCCCTGGTGCTCGACCCGGCCGACGACGCCCGCGTGGTGGTCGAGGAGCAGTTCGGCCCGACCCTGCCGATCCTGCCGTTCGACGACGAGGACGACGCGGTGGCCCGGGCCAACGACACCTGGTCGGGGCTGTGCTCCTCGGTCTGGACGGCGGACCCCGAGCGGGCCGCCGCCATCGCGGCCCGGCTGCGCACCGGCTACACGTTCGTGAACACGCACGGCGCGGCGCACCTGGACGAGCGGGCGCCGTTCGGCGGGTTCGACCACAGCGGCATGGGCCGAGAGATGGGCGTCGAGGGCATCCGGGAGTTCATGGACACCCACTCGGTGGGCTTCCCCGCCTGACCCGCACGCGGAACGCCGGTCGCCCGGCCACGGGCGACCGGCCCAGTGCGTCCGGCCCAGTGCGTCCGGCCCAGTGCGTCCGGCCCAGTGCGTCCGGCCCAGTGCGTCCGGCACGGCAGGGCGTCGGCGGGGCTCTGCCATCACGGCCCCGCCGACGCCTCGTCCCGTGACCCGCCGGCTCAGCGCGGCGGGTCGATGCCGAGGAACCGGAACGCGTTGTGCCAGGTGATGTCCTCCAGCTCCTTCTCGGGCAGCCCGAGCAGCCACAACGACCGGCCGGCCGGCTCCTCCCTGAGCATCGCCGGGAAGTCGGACCCGACGAGCAACCGGTCATGCCCGAGCAGGTCGACCAGGTACCGCAGGGCACGCCGGTCGAACACCATCGAGTCGTAGTAGAACCGGCGCGCGTACTCCAGCGGGGACGGGCCGTCGTCCGGCATGACGGCGCGCTCCGGGTTCGGCGGCTCCTCGTTCCAGGAGCCGCTCCAGAAGTACTGGGCGCGCGGCACCATGAGCGGGAACCCGCCGGCCGCGTGGCTGAACGAGATCCGCAGGTTCGGGCACTTGGCCGCGGTCCCTCCGGTGATCAGCGACGCGGCGGCCAGCGCCCCCTCCAGGCCGACGACGTACGTGCCCGCCGCGGACGGCGGCAGCCGGTCCGTCGCGGCCGGCATGGCGTGCACGAAGATCGGCAGGTCGAGCCGTTCCGCCTCGGCGAAGAACGGCAGGAACCGCTCATCGCCGATCGAGGCGCCCAGCACGTTGGAGGCGATCTCGACGCCGTGCAGTCCGGCCGCGCGGATCGCGGCCAGCTCCGCCGCGGCGGCGTCCGGATCCTGCAGCGGCACCATGCCGAAGCCGATCAGCCGCTCCGGCGCGACGGCGCACAGCGTCGCGGTGAACTCGTTGACGTGCCGGGCCAGCGCCAGCCCGTCCGCGACCGGCAGGTCGTAGCGCAGCAGCGGCGGCATCGGGGTGACCACCTCGGCGTCCACGCCGGACGCGTCCATCTCCTCGATCCGGCGCTCCGCCTGGAAGAACACGTCACGGGCGCGGAACCGCATCGCCCCGAACACCAGCAGGCGCGCGGTGTCGCCGTCGATGGCCTCCATCCGGGGGAAGCACGCCGGGGCGTCCTCCGGGTAGTCCCGCGGCAGCAGGTGGGCATGGGCGTCGACGAGCATTCGGACCTCCCGGTCGCTGGTCAGGAATTGGGGTGCACCGAGACATGGATCGCGGCCTCGCCCGGCACCTCGCCGGCGAGGGTCTCCATGGCCAGCGCCGTCTCGTCCAGCCCGAACGAGTGGGTGTGCATCTTCTCCAGCGGGAACCGGCCGGACTCGATGATCGCGATCGCCTCCGCGTACGCGCGGGCGTCCACGCCGAACGCGCCGACGAGCGTGAGCGCGCGGTTGATCACCAGGTCGGTGCGCACCGGCACCTCGCGGTCGCCCTTGAGCCCGGCCAGCACGACCCGGCCGCCGTGCCGGGCGGCGAGCAGCGCGTCGGTGACCGGCTTCGTGGCCATCGGGGTCAGCTCGAGCACCACGTCGGCCATCGCGCCGGAGGTGATCTCACGCACCCGCTCGACGGTGTCCTCCGCCTCGTCGCCGTCCACCACGATGGTGTGGTCGGCGCCGAACTCGCGCGCCAGCGCGAGCTTGTGCCGGTCGGCCTCCAGCCCGGTGACGATGACGGTCCCGGCGCCCGCGGCGCGGGCCGCGATGACCGAGGCGAGGCCGCGCTGCCCCGCCCCGAGCACCAGCACGGTGTCCCCGAGCTGGATCCCGCCCAGGTGGCAGGCCCAGCGCACCCCGGCGCCCAACGGGTTGAACATGGACGCGACCTCGGCGGGGAGGCTCGCGTCGATGCGGTGCAGCACCGCCCCCGGCGAGAGGTAGAGGTACTCGGCGAGACCGCCCCACAGGGACGGCTCCACGTCGATGCCGGTCACGCCGTGGCCGAGCGTGCGGTTCGGGCAGGACTGGTACCGCCCGATCAGGCAGTTGTGGCAGTTACGGCAGGGGACGACGACCTCCAGGGCCACCCGGTCGCCCGGCCGCACACCCCATCGGGCCGCGGCCCGCTCGCCGATCTCCTCGATGACGCCCATCGGCTCGTGGCCGGGCACCAGGGGTTTCCCGCTGCCCATCCGCATGTGGCCCTTGTACAGCTCGACGTCGCTGCCGCAGATGCCGTTGGCCTCGACCCGCAGCAGGCCGTCGTCAGGGCCGATCTTCGGGCGCGGGAACTCGCGGATCTCGATCTGCCTGGGGCCGACTTGCACCGCGGCGCGTACGGTCTCTCCCATTGATGAGGTGGCCTCTCTCGTGATGGTCCGTCTGGCTCGTCCGGGCGCGCGTCGCGTCAGGAGGGCACCGAGGTGATCGGCGGCGCGGCCGGGAAGCGGTGCGGCGGCCCCCCGTCCACGGCGAGGGTGTGCCCGGAGATCCACCTGGCCCGGTCACTGAGCAGGAACAGCGCGGCGTGCGCGATGTCCCAGGAGGTGCCCTCGGTCTTCAGCGCGGTGCTCTCCCGGCGCGGGCCGCGCATCTCCTCGGACATGTTGGCGGCGGCGAAGGCGCCCCAGATCGCGCCCACCTGGACGCAGTTGACCCGGATGCCCTGCGGGCCGAGCGTGGTGGCCGCGCCCTCGGTCAGGTTCTCCAGCCCGGCCTTGGCCACGCAGTAGACCATCCCGGGGCCGCGCATCCGCACGCCGACCGACGAGATGTTCACAATCGCGCTGCCGCGCGGCAGCACCGGCACCGCGTGCCGGGTGACCTGCCAGGCCGACTTGAGGTTGATGTCGACGAGCTGGTCGAACCGCTCGGGCGTCACGTCGAACAGGCCGGCCCGGTCGCCGGCCGCGACGTTGTTGACCAGGGCGTCGAGCCGTCCGAACCGGCCGGTCACCTCGGCGACGGCATCGGCGCAGGCGCGGTCGTCGGTGACGTCGGCGACCACCGCGATCGCCTCGCCGCCGTCGGCCGCGATCCGCTCGACGGTGCGCTTGGCCGCGTCCGCGTCCCGGTCGAGCACGGCGACGCGGGCGCCGTGCGCGGCCACGAGCCGGCTGATCGCGTAGCCGACGCCGGGCAGCCGTCCGTTCTGGCCGGCTCCCGTGACGAGCGCGGTGCGGCCCTCCATCCATCGCTCGCCGCCTTCGGCGAACGGATCGTTCAGCGGGTCGTCGGACATGGGTCTCCTCCATGCGTCCGTGGTGCGGGGGTGGGGTCCGGGGTCAGCCGGCGATCCGGGTCAGCCGGGACTTCAGCTCGTAGCGCTCGATCGAGCCGGGCGGGACGAGCGTCACGACCGCCCGGACGGTCAGCCGCGACCGGATGAGCCCCTCGATCTCCTGGCGGAGGCCGTCCAGGTCACCGGGCTCGTCGCCCCACTCGGCCTCGACCCGCAGCGGCGGCTCGACCCGGGGGCCCTCCTCGGGCAGCACGATCTGGATCGCGCCGTTGGTGCGCGGGTGCAGGGTCTGCACCAGGTCGCGCACCGCCGAGGGGAACACGTTGACGCCGAGCACGATCAGCATGTCGTCGGTACGGCCCACGCAGCGGATGAGCGGCGCGCCGTCCGGGGCCAGGCCGGTGACGACGATCCGGTCCCTGGTGCGGAACCGGACCAGCGGGCACGCCTCCCGGTCCACCGACGTGTAGACGAGCTCGCCGGTGGCGCCGGGCTCCGGGACGACCGGCTCACCGGTCTCCGGGTCGATCAGCTCCACCACCACGTGCTTGCCGCCGGTGTAGCGCATCCCGCCGCTGCCCGGCGCCTCGCCGAACAGAACCGGCGCCATGTCGGCGTTGCCGAGGCCCTCGGTAACCGGCGCGCCCCACTCCTCCTCGACGTTCCGGCGGAACGCCGGCTCGCCCCCGCCCGGCTCGCCACCCACGAAGATCTTGCGGATGCCGAACTCCCGCGGGTCCCGGCCCAGCTTGCGCACGTGCTCGGCCAGGTAGCGCACGTACGAGGGGGTGGCGTGCAGCGCGGTGACGCCGAGGGTGTCCATCGCGAGCACGGCCTTGTCCGACGCGCCGGTCCCGATCGGGACCATCGTGGCGCCGATCCGCTCCAGCGCGTCGCGGATCGGCAGGCCGCCGACGAACAGGGTGAGCCCCGAGCCGTGCAGGACGACGTCCTCACGGCGGGCGCCCATGGTGTGGAAGGCCCGGGCCACCATCTCGGTCCACGCCTCGGAGTCGCGCCTGGTGACCCCGACCCAGCTCGGCGTGCCGGTGGTGCCGGTGGAGGCGTGCACCCGGATGATCTCCGTCA
The DNA here is from genome assembly GCF_001570365.1 of Microtetraspora fusca. Lineage (GTDB taxonomy): Bacteria > Actinomycetota > Actinomycetes > Streptosporangiales > Streptosporangiaceae > Microtetraspora > Microtetraspora fusca. The sequence continues at coordinate 95,665 of NZ_BBYK01000062.1, forward strand.
TGTCCACCCCGGCGTGCCGGCCGAGCGGGGGCGCCGCCGCCTGCGACTCCCGCAGCATCTGCTTGCTGGTGAACGGCAGTTTGCGCAGGTCGTCCAGCGAGATCAGCGCCGACGGGTCGACCCCGTGCCCGGCGAACAGGTCGGCGTAGAACGGCGAGCGGGCGGGCAGCCGGTCGAGCTGGGTACGGAGCATCGCGGTGACCGCGTCTCGGTCCTCAGGCGCGACGAAGCCAGGTGTGAACACAGAAGTTCCTTCCGGGAATGCGGGTCGCTCAGTGCTCGTGGACGACGACGCCGCGGATGTTCTTGCCGTCGGCCAGGTCGCGGTAGGCGTCGTTGATCTCGTCGAGCCGGTACTTCCGGGTGACCAGCTCGTCGAGCTTGAGGTCCCCTGAGCGATACAGGCCGAGCAGCCTCGGCACGTCGTACAGCGGGTTGCAGTCGCCGAAGAGGGCGCCGCGCACCTGCCGCTGGTAGCCGATCAGCTGGCCGGCGTGCACGTGCGCGGCGCGCTCGGTCAGCTTGCCGACCGCGGTCACGGTGACCTTGCCGCCCTTGCCGGTCATCTGCACGGCGGCGTTGACGATCTCCTCGGTGAGCACGCCCGGGGTGCAGATCACGTGGTCGGCGAGCTGGCCCCAGGTGGTCTCGACGACGAAGTCGTGCGCCTCGCGGGCGTCGGCGAACGTGTGCGTGGCGCCGAACACCGTGGCCATCTCCCGCTTGAACGGCACCGGGTCCACCACGACGACGTTCTTCGCCCCGGCGTACCGTGCGCCCTGCACCGCGTTGCTGCCGACCCCGCCGGAGCCGAAGATCACGACGGTGTCGCCCGCCCGGACCCCGGCGGCGTACACCGCCGAACCCCAGCCGGTCGGCACGCCGCAGCCCACCAGCGCGCCGATCTCGAACGGGATGTCGTCGGGGAGCGGGATGACCGCCCACTCCGACACCACCGCGTACTGCGAGAAGGTGCCGAGCGAGCAGAACCCGCCGAGGTCCTCCCCGTCGAGGTGGAACCGGTAGGTGCCGTCGAGGAACATGCCGGTGCCGGCGTTCAGTCCCTTGACGCACATGTTCTGGTGCCCGGTCGAGCAGGGCCGGCAGGCGCCGCAGGCCGGGATGTAGGAGCAGACGATCCGGTCGCCCGGCTTGACCCGCCGGACGTCGGGGCCGACGGACTCGACGACGCCGGCGCCCTCGTGCCCGCCGACGATCGGGAACCGCACCGGGGCGTCGCCCGCGGTGATGTGGTCGTCGGAGTGGCACAGTCCGGCGGCGTAGAACTTGACGCGGACCTCGTGCGCCTTCGGCTCGTCGAGTTGCAGGTCGGCCAGCTCCCAGCCGGCGTGCGGCCGGCGGGCAATGGCAGCGCGGGTGGTGATGCTCATCGGTTTCCCCGTTCTGTCGCGGCGCTCACGGCTCCGCGATCTCCAACGCCGTGACGTGCGGGAGGACCTCGGCGCCGATCAGCTCGACGTGGTCGAGGTCGTGGATGTCGTAGATGTGCAGGTAGACGGTGTCGACGCCGAGCGCGCTCAGCTCCTCGATCCGCTCCACGACCAGCTCGGGCGAGCCGATCGCCGCGTTGGTACGCATGAACTCCGAGCCGATGACGGCGGCCCGGCGCTCCACCTCCGCGGGCGTGGAGCCGCAGGCGATCGGCAGCACCGACGACCGGCGCGGCTCCGCCGGGTCGCGGCCGATCGCCTCACAGGCGCGGGAGAACACGTCGAACCGCTCGCGCAGGTCGCCGCCGAGCGCCGAGTTGAACTCGGTCGCGTACTTCGCCGCGATGGCCGGGGTGCGCCGGGGGCCGGTGCCGCCGACCAGGATCGGGGGATGCGGCGTCTGCGCGGGCCGCGGCGGGGTGCGGTTGTCCTCGATCCGGAAGTGCTTCCCGGCGAAGGAGAAGCCCTCCTCGTCACCGGACGGGGTGCGCCACAGCCCGGTGATGATCGCGAGCTGCTCCTCCAGCCGGTCGAACCGCTCGGCGGTCTCCGGGAACGGCAGGCCGAAGGCGGCGTGCTCGCGGGCGTACCAGCCGGTGCCGAGGCCCAGCTCGACCCGGCCGCCGCTCATCTCGTCGACGGAGGCGACGATGGTGGCCAGCAGGCCGGGCGCGCGGAACGTGGCCGCGCCCATCAGCGCGCCGAGCCGTACCCGCCGGGTGTCGCGGGCCAGCCCGCCCAGGGTGGTCCAGCAGTCGGTCGGCCGGTACGTGCGGTCCTCGGGGTCGACGCCCATCAGGTGGTCGGAGCGGAAGAACGCGTCGAACCCGGTCCGCTCGGTGGTCAGCGCGAGGGCGAGGATGTCGTCGTAGGTGGATCCGTGCCGGGGCTCCATCAGGACCCGCAGCCGGATGCCGCGACGGTCAGAGCGTGCCACGGATCGACACCGCTTTCACCTGGGTGTACTCGAGCACGTGCTCCGCGCTCATGGTCCGGCCGAAGCCGCTGCGCTTGTAGCCGCCGAACGGAGCGCCGATCACTCCGCCGCCGAGCGCGGCGTTCACCGCGACCTGGCCGGCCTGCAGCCCGCGCGACATCCGTACCGCGCGGCCGACGTCGCGGGTCCACACCGAGGCGACCAGCCCGTACTCGGTGCCGTTGGCCACCTCGAGGGCCTCGCCCTCGCCGTCCACCGGGATCACCGACAGGACCGGCCCGAAAATCTCCTCCTGGGCGATCCGCATCCCCGGGTCCACCCGGTCGAACAGGGTGGGCTCGACGAAGAAGCCGCGCTCGAACAGCTCACCCTCGGGGACGCCGCCGCCGGTGACCAGCTCGGCGCCCTCCTCCCGGCCGATCCGCATGTAGTCGAGCACCCGGTCGTGCTGCTTGGCATTGATCAGCGGGCCCATCTGGACCTGCTGGTGCCACGGCCCGACCTTCACCTGGCGCATGTGCTCGGCCAGGCGGCGCACCACTTCGGCGTGGATGCTCCGGTCCACCACGACACGTGACCCGGCGGCGCAGATCTGGCCGGTGTTCAGCGTGATGCCGGCGGCGATCGCGGGGATCGCCGCGTCCAGGTCGGCGTCGTCCAGCAGGACCTGCGGCGACTTGCCGCCCAGCTCCAGGTGCAGCGGGATGAGGTTCTTCGCGCAGGCCGCCATGACCAGCGAGCCGGTCTGCGGCGAGCCGGTGAAGCTCATCCGGTTGATGCCCGGGTGGGCCGGGATGGCGGCGCCCGCCTCGTGGCCGTAGCCGGTCACCACGTTGATCACGCCCGCGGGGATGCCCGCCCGCTGCGCGAGCCGGGCCAGCGCCAGCGGGGTCAGCGGGGCGTCCTCGGCGGGCTTGATCACGATGGTGTTGCCGGCCGCGATGGCGGGGCCGACGTCGTTGACGAACATCGGACCGGGGGCGTTCCACGGGATGACGCTGCCCACCACGCCGTACGGCTCGCGCAGGGTCAGCCCGAGCACGTCCGGCGAGTACGTCGGCAGTGAGTGGCCGAGGACCTTGTCGGCCTGACCGGCGACGAAGGTGAGGATGCGGGCCATCGGCGGCGGGCCCCAGTGCGGGCGGCCCACCTCCTTGGACTCGAGCTGGTCCAGCTCGGCCTCGTGCTGCTCGATGAGCCGGGCCCACCGCTGGATCAGGGCGCCGCGCGCCGTCGCGTTGGTGTCGCGCCAGGCGGGGAAGGCCGCGGCGGCCGCCCGCACCGCGGCGTCCACGTCGGCGGCGGTGCCGCGCGGCACCCGCCCGAGGACCTCGCCGGTGGCCGGGTTGATCACCTCGATCGTCTCGCCGCCGATCGCGGGGACCCACTCCCCGCCGATCAGGTGCACGTCGTCGACCTGCAGGGAGTCGACTCCCGAGCCGGGAAGGACAGTCGTCATCAGATGCTCCTCAGTGCTCGTGTCAGTGCTCGTGGACGATCACGCCGCGGATGTTCTTGCCGTCCAACATGTCCTGGTAGCCCTGGTTGACCTCGTCCAGGCGGTACGTACGGGTGATCAGCTCGTCGAGCTTGAGGTCGCCCGAGCGGTACAGCTCCAGCAGGCGCGGGACGTCGTGGAGCGGGTTGCAGCCGCCGAAGATCGCGCCCTGCACCCGCCGCTGGTACCCGATGAGCATGCCGGGGTGGGCGTCGAGCGAGCCGTTGCCGACCGCGGTGACCGTCACCTGGCCGCTCTTGCCGACCACGTTCAGCGCGTGCTCGATGACCTCGTCGTGCAGCACGCCGACCGTGATGATCGCGTGGTCGGCGAGCTCGCCCCAGGTGGTCTCGACGACGAACTCGTGCGCCTCGCGGGCGTCGGCGAACGTGTGCGTGGCGCCGAACACCTTCGCCATCTCCCGCTTGAACGGCACCGGGTCCACCACGACGACGTTCTTCGCCCCGGCGAAGCGCGCGCCCTGCACCGCGTTGCTGCCGACCCCGCCGGAGCCGTACACCACGACGGTGTCGCCCGCCCGGACCCCGGCGGCGTACACCGCCGAGCCCCAGCCGGTCGGCACGCCGCAGCCCACCAGCGCGCCGATCTCGAACGGGATGTCGTCCGGGATGCGGATGCAGGAGAACTCCGACACCACCGCGTACTCGGAGAAGGTGCCGAGGACGCAGAGCCCGCCGAGGTCCTCCCCGTCCAGGTGGAAGCGGAAGCTGTCGTCGGGGAACATGCCGGTGGAGGCGTTCTTGCCCGCGTCGCAGAGGTTCTGCCGTCCGGTGGAGCAGTAGCGGCAGGCGCCGCACGCCGGGATGAAGGAGCAGACGACGTGGTCGCCGACCGCCACCCGGGTCACGGACTCGCCGACGGCGTCCACGATGCCGGCGCCCTCGTGCCCGCCGACGACCGGGAACCGCATCGCGGCGTCGCCCTTCTGGATGTGGTCGTCGGAGTGGCACAGCCCCGCGGCCATGAATTTGATGCGGACCTCATTCGCCCGCGGCTCGTCCAGCTCGACGTCGGTGATCTCCCACGGCCTGCCGGGTTCACGGCAGATCGCGGCGCGAGTGGTCATGCTCATTGAGCCCCGTCTCCTGATTCTCGAATGGCCGCGACGGCGGCCGCGGTACGGGCGGATTCAGCGGAAAGTCGCAGGTGAGGCCGTACGCGGTCGGCCGCGGTGACCTCACTATGCCGGGCCGGTGACCGCGTGATCGACGGCCCTTTCGCGTCACGGAAAGGAAATGTCGCCGGGATCCGTAAGGCCGGCGTCCGTACGGCGCGCGGCCGTGCCGGTGGTCGCGGCCGGGCCCGCGTCGAGCGGGAAGTTGAGCGGGAAGTGGCAGGCCACCTGGTGGCCGGGCGCGAGCTCGCGAAGCGCCGGCCGCTCCTCCGCGCACCTGGCCTGGGCGAGCGGGCACCGGGTGCGGAACCGGCAGCCGCTCGGCGGGTCGATCGGCGACGGCGGCTCCCCTTGCGGGGGCGTGGGCCGGCGGGCCTCGCCGGTGACCGGGTCCAGGCCCGGGATCGAGTCCAGCAGCGCCGCCGTGTACGGATGCATCGGCCGCCGGTACAGCTCCTCGGACGGCCCGATCTCGGCGAGCTGCCCGAGGTGCATCACCGCGACCCGGTCGCTGATCTGTTTCACCAGCGCCAGGTCGTGCGAGATGAACAGGTACGACAGGCCCAGCTCCGACCGCAGCCGCTCGAACAGGTTCAGCACCTGCGCCTGGATCAGCACGTCCAGCGAGGCCACCGCCTCGTCGCAGACGATCAGCGCCGGGTTGAGCGCGATGGCCCGCGCGATGGCGACGCGCTGGCACTGCCCGCCGGACAGCTCGTACGGGCGGCGCCCGGCGAACACGCCGGGATCGAGCCCGACCAGGTCGAGCAGCTCCCGCACCCGTTCCCGGCGGCGGGCCGCCGAGCGCACGCCGTACCCGAGCAGCGGCTCCTCGACCAGATCGGCGATCCGCCAGCGCGGGTTCAGCGAGCCGAACGGATCCTGGTAGACCATCTGCATGTCGCGGCGCGCCTCCACCAGCGCCTTGCGCCGCAGCCGCATCAGGTCCGTGCCGAGGAAGCGCACCTCGCCCGACTTGGGGCGCGGCGCCTGGATGATCGACCTGGCCAGGGTGGACTTGCCGGAACCGGTCTCCCCCACCACGCCGAGGGTTTCGCCCCGGCCCATCTGGAAGGACACGTCGGACACGGCGTGCACGACGGCGCCCTTCACCCCGCCGGGCCCGCGCACCGCGAACTCCTGCACGATGTCGCACACCTCGAGCAGCGGGGTGTCCCCCGCGCGCGTCTCGGTCATCTCGTCGCTCCGTCCTCGCCGCCGCCACCGCCGCCGCCAGAACCGCCGGGCGGGTCCTCGGCGGGATGCCAGCACGCCCACCAGTGCCCCGGTTCGTGCTCGGAGAAGGGCGGCGCCTGTTCGCACCGGCCGGTCGCCGACGCGCAGCGCGGCCGGAACGCGCAGCCCTTCGGGATCGCCGCCGGATCCGGCGGCTGGCCGGAGATCACCGGCAGCGGCGCGTGCGGCTCCCGCTCCAGCAGCGGGACGGCGCCGAGCAGCGCCCGGGTGTACGGCATCCGCACGTGCCCGAACAGCCGGCCCGCCGAGGCGTACTCCACCGCCCGCCCCGCGTACATGACCACGACGTGCTGGGCGTAGCTGGCGGCCAGCCCGAGATCGTGGCTGATCATGACGACGGCCATGCCGAGTCGCTCCTGCAGCTCGACCAGCAGCTGCATGATCTGCGCCTGGGTGGTCACGTCCAGCGCGGTGGTCGCCTCGTCCGCGATGAGCAGCCGGGGCTCGCCGGCCAGCGCGATGGCGATCACCACGCGCTGGCGCATGCCGCCGGAGAGCTGGTGCGGGTACTCGTGGAAGCGGCGCTCCGCGGCCGGCAGCCGCACCAGTTTCAGCAGCTCGACCGCCCGCTCGCCGGCCTCCTTCCGGCCGATCCCCGAGTGCGCGCGGATCGCCTCGGTGATCTGCGCGCCGATCCGCATGGTGGGGTTGAGTGAGCGGGCCGGGTCCTGGAACACCATCGCGATGTCCCGGCCGCGCCTGCGCCGGATCTCCCGCTCGGGCATGCCGATCAGCTCGGCGCCCTCGAACCTGGCCGAGCCGGACACCTCGGCCGAGGACGGCAGCAGCCCGAGCAGCGCGCGGGCGCTGACGCTCTTGCCCGACCCGGACTCGCCGATGATCGCGAGCATCTGGCCGGCGTCGAGCCGGTAGGACAGGCCGTTCACCGCGTGCACCCGGCGGCCGCCCCTGGTGAACCGGATCCGCAGGTCCCGTATCTCGAGCAGGGCGGCCGCGCCGGCCCGCTCCGCCGGGTCCGCGGTGAGCACCTCGTCTCGTTCGACAGTCATCGGACACTCCACCGCGTACGCAGGCTCTCGCCGAGCAGGTTGAACGCGAGCACCGTGACGAACAGGATCAGGCTGGGCCAGAGCACGAGCATGGGGGTCGCGGACAGGCTCGCCTGCCCCTGGGAGATCATGTTCCCCCAGCTCGGCGCGGGCGCCGGGATGCCGAGACCGAGGAAGCTCAGCGCGCCCTCGATGACGATCACGACACCCATGCCGAGCATCCCGAACGTGGTGAGCTGCGGGGCGATGTTCGGCGCGATGTGCCGGAGCAGCACCCGCCGGCCCTTCGTCCCGCAGAGCCGCGCGGCGGCCATGAACGGCTGCTCGCGCAGGCTGAGCGTGGCCGCCCTGGAGATCCGGGCGAACGCCGGGACGCTGAAGAATCCCAGCGCCAGGATCGTGTTGGTCAGGCTCGGCCCCAGGCTCTGCGCGACCGCGAGGGTCAGCACCAGCGACGGGAAGGCGATCAGCACGTCCAGCAGGCGCATGATCACGGTGTCCGCCGCGCCGCCGACGTACCCGGACAGCGCGCCCAGCGTGCCGCCGACCGCCAGGCCGAGCAGGTTCACCGTGACCGCGACGATCAGCGACGTCTGCCCTCCGTACAGAATGCGGGACAGGATGTCGTTGCCGTTGGGGTCGGTGCCGAGCAGGTGGCCGGGCGAGCCGGTGGGCAGGCCGGCCTCCAGGATGTTTCCGCCGGTCGGCGACGGCACGGGCAGGACCAGCGGAGCCAGGAAGCAGGCTCCGGCGACCAGCGCCAGCAGCGCCACCGGCACGGCCACGCCGAGCCCGCGGGTCCAGGTACGCGCCCGCGGAGCGTCCTCGTCCGCGTCGGCGACCGGCACCGGCGGCGCTTCAACGACTGCCATAGCGAATCCTCGGGTCGAGTACGGCGTAGAGCAGGTCGGTGAGCAGGTTCGCCAGCACCGCGACGACGGCGAACACCACGACGCAGGCCTGGACGACGGCCATGTCGCGGGTGTTGATCGCCTGCAGCATGAGCTGGCCGAGCCCGGGGAGGGCGAAGATCTGCTCGATGATCACGGTGGCGCCGATCAGCGTGCTCAGGTTCAGCCCGACCACGGTGATCAGCCCGAAGGACGAGTTCCGGAAGGCGTGCCGCAGCAGCACCCGCCACGGACCGACGCCCTTGGCCTGGGCGGTGACCACGTAGTCCTGCCCCTGCATCTGGTCGACCAGGTCGCCCCGGAGGAAGCGGGTGTAGAGGCAGAACATCGGGATGCCGATCGCCGCGGACGGCAGCACCAGCGAGTGCAGGTTGCCGCCGACGCTCTCCGACAGCGGGACGAACCCGATCGCCGGGAACACCGCGAACCGCACGGCGAACACCAGCACGAGCACCAGGGCCAGCACGTAGTTGGCCACCGACAGCCCGGTCACGCTGACGAACATGCTGAGCCGGTCGAAGAGCCGGTTCGGGCGGTAGGCGGCCAGCAGCGCGACCGGCACGGCGAGCACCAGCGAGACGACGAACGCCATGGCGACCAGCTCGCCGGTCACCGCCAGCCGCTCGCCCAGTTGCCCGGCCACCGACTGGCCGCTCACCAGGGAGCGGCCGAGGTCGCCGGTGACCGCGCCGCCGAGCCAGTCGAGGTAGCGCAGCGGCGCCGGCTTGTCCAGGCCGAGCTGCAGCTCCATCGCGCGGATCTGCTCGGGAGTGGCGTCGGCGCCGAGGAGCTGCTGGGCGGCGTTGCCGGGGATCAGGTTGAGCACCCAGAAGGTCAGGATGCTCACCCCGAGCGTGATCGGGATCGCCATGAGCAGCCGATTGCCGACCAGCCGCACGCTGGGCGAGGCGAACAGCCGCGCCCCGACGCCGCGGTGACGCCCGGCGGTCACCGCCGTCACCGGCTTCTCCAGACCTCGTCCCACAGCACGCCAGAGTTGACGACCAGCGGCGGGATCCTGGTGGTCAGGCCGGGTCCGTGCACGCCCTTGGCGGTGAGGTTCGTCGGGGCGAAGGCCAGGCCGAACGGCGCGTACGCCTTGTCGCTGATGTACTGCCCGGCCTTGGTGTAGATCGCGTCGCGCTCGGCCGGGTCGACGGTGCCCTCGGCCTCGGCGAACATGTCGTCCAGCGCCTTGTCGGCCACCCCGCTGAACGGCGAGGTCGAGGCGAACCGGAAGGCGACGCCGACGCCGGCGGCCGGGTCCCAGGCTCCCGCGGTCTGCAGCATCGCGTGCCACTTGCCGGAGTTGAACTGCTGGACGAGGGTGGAGAGCTGGTAGTCCTTGATCGTGGTGGTGATGCCCGCCTCCTGCCACTGGGTCTGCAGCGCGATCATCACCTGCTTGGCGACGTAGTTGCCGAGCGTGCCCAGCTCGACCTTCAGCCCGCCCAGCTCCTGCACGAGCTGCTTGGCCCTGTCCAGGTCGTGCCCCCGGTAGCCGGGCACCGAGTCGTGGTGGAACAGGCCGCCGGGCGCGGTGAACGACTGGCTGACCGGGAAGCGGTCCTTGAACAGGCCCTTCGCGATGGCCTCGAAGTCGGTGGCGTAGTAGATCGCCTGGCGGGCCCGCTCGTCGTCGAACGGCGCCGCCTTCGAGTTGAGCTGCACCACGTACGGGGAGGTCGGCGGCTGCATGGTGACCGTGAGCCGGCCGCCGGACTGCGCCTGCTCCATCAGCGGGACGGTGTTCATCCCCTCGTACGCGTGGGCCTGCCCGGCCAGCAGTGCCTGGTAGGCCGCCTGGTCGCCGCCGATCGACTTGAACGTCAGTTTGTCCAGGTACGGCAGGCCGTCCTTGAAGTACTGGGGGTTGCGCTCCAGCACCAGTTCGGAGCTGAGCTGGTTGGACACGACCGTGAACGGCCCCGCGCCGACGGGGGTCACCCGGAACTTGTCGTCGCCGAGCTGCTTCAGCGCGGTCGGCGAGGCGATCCAGTTCACGTTCGAGATCGGGAACGCGTTGATCACGGAGGCGTACGGCCGGGTGAACCTGAGCACCACGGTGTCGCCGCCCTCGACGCCGATGCCGTCCTTGACCAGCGGCCACTTGGGCGTGCAGGTACACGTCGCGCCGAGGTTGCGCTTGAGGTTGAACACCACCGCCTCGGCGTCGAACGCGGTGCCGTCGGAGAACGTGATGCCCTGGCGAAGCTTGATCTTCACGGTCTTGCCGCCGTCGAGCAACTCGTAGCTCTCCGCCTGGTTGGGCGTGACCTTGGCGTCGCCGCCGTCGTCGTTCGCGGTGAGCAGGAACAACCCACCGTAGATGGCGCCCATCATGGCGATGTTGGCCCCGCCGGTGGTGTTGGTCGCGGGGTCGAGGCCGGTCGGCCAGCTTCCGGCGAACGCCGAGTCCTCCAGAACGGTGATCTCCCCGCCCTTCTGCGGGGTGGAGGCCGCCGACGTCTCGTCCGCCGGCGCGGCCCCGGTGGAAGCGCCCGGGTCGCCGCTGCACGCGGCGATCCCCAGGAACGCTGCCAGAAGGACAGCCATTCGCTGGGTCCTCGTTCTCACTTGCGTCCTCCTGCTTCGGTGACGGCGACGGGCAGCCGGTGCGGTGCCGTGGAACTCTCCAGGGGATGCGCGGCGGTGCCTCTGACCTGCGCCTTCGGCCGTTCTGCGGCTGTGTGACCTGGCTCACTGCTGTGCGCTCAAGGGTGACCAGGCGCTGTCGGCCTGGCAAAGCGAGCTTTCGTGGGATGGAAGAAAAGCTTCGGACGCTCACCGAGACGCCCGGCGCCTCGCCGTCGCCGCCCGCCTCCGAGCAGCGGAAACCGGCGGGCTCGCGACGAATGACGTAGCCGCGCCGCGACACTCCGCCGTACGAGATGCCGTCATTCGCGAGTTATCCCTGCTGGCGCGGCTGGTTAACGTCGCACCAGACCCGAACAACCGGATCTCCCAGGAGGCGACGACGTGGCCGGCAACAAGGCAGTGACCTACATCGGTCCAGGCAAGGTCGAGGTGCACTCCATCGACTACCCCGGGCTGGTGCTGAAGGACGGCCCCGGCGTGCACCCGGCGAACGTCGGCCGCGAATGCGAGCACGGCGTCATCCTGAAGGTCGTCTCGACCAACATCTGCGGCTCCGACCAGCACATGGTGCGCGGCCGCACCACCGCGCCCGCCGGCCTCGTGCTCGGCCACGAGATCACCGGCGAGGTCGTCGAGGTCGGCCGGGACGTCGAGTTCATCAAGGTCGGCGACCTGTGCTCCGTCCCGTTCAACATCGCGTGCGGGCGCTGCCGGATGTGCAAGGAGGGCCACACCGGGGTGTGCCTGAACGTCAACCCCGACCGGCCCGGCTCGGCGTACGGGTACGTCGACATGGGCGGCTGGGTCGGCGGGCAGGCCGAGTACGTCATGGTCCCCTACGCGGACTGGAACCTGCTGAAGTTCCCGGACCGCGACCAGGCCCTGGAGAAGATCCTCGACCTGACCATGCTGTCGGACATCTTCCCCACCGGCTACCACGGCGCGGTCACCGCGGGCGTCACCTCCGGGTCCACGGTGTACGTCGCCGGCGCGGGCCCGGTCGGGCTGGCGGCGGCGCACTCCGCCCAGTTCCTCGGCGCGTCCGTGGTGATCGTCGGCGACATGAACGAGGCGCGGCTGGCCCAGGCGCGCAGCTTCGGCTGCGAGACCGTCGACCTCACCAAGGACGCCTCGCTGGCCGAGCAGATCGAGCAGATCCTCGGCGTGCCCGAGGTGGACGCCGCGGTGGACGCCGTCGGGTTCGAGGCCCGCGGGCACGGGACGGGCGCCCAGGAGGCCCCGGCCACGGTGCTGAACTCGATCATGGAGATCACCCGGGCCGCGGGCAGGCTCGGCATCCCCGGCCTGTACGTCACCGGCGACCCCGGCGCGGTGGACGACGCCGCCAGGGTGGGCTCGCTGTCGATCCGCATCGGGCTCGGCTGGGCGAAGTCGCAGTCGTTCACCACCGGCCAGTGCCCGGTGATGCGCTACCACCGCGGCCTGATGAACGCGATCCTCAGCGACCGGGTGCGGATCGCCGAGGCGGTCAACGCCACGGTCATCCCGCTCGACGACGCACCCCGCGCGTACGCGGAGTTCGACAGCGGCGTCGCGCGGAAGTTCGTCATCGACCCGCACGGCATGGTGCCCGCCTGACCCTCCCTGCCCCCACCCGCAGCCCCGACCCTGAAGGGAACCGTCTTCCGTGAACGACCTGCCCCCGCCCGCCGCCGGTGACGTACGGCCCCAGCCGCTCAGGCCGGCCGGCACGGTGGCGGTGGTGACCGGCGCGGCCGGCGGGCTGGGCCGGGCGATCGCCCGGCGGCTGGCCAGGGAGGGCTGCTCGGTCGCGGCGCTCGACATCGCCGAGATGCCCGGCCTGGAGAACGAGGCGGGCCCGGGGCGGATCGGCGTCTGGCGGTGCGATGTGACCGACTCCGGCCAGGTCCGCCGCACCGTCGCCGAGGTGGCCGACCGGTTCGACGGGTTGGACATCCTGGTCAACAACGCCGGCCTGCTCTCCGGCCGGGCCAGTCTGCTCGACACGACGCCCGAGGAGATGCGCCGCTTCTTCGACGTCAACACGGTCGGCGCCCTGCTGATGGTGCAGGCCTGCTTCCCTCTGCTCCGGGACAGCGCGTATCGCGGACGCGTCGTCAACGTCGCGTCCCGCACGTTCTTCACCGGGGCGCCGGGCCAGCTCGGCTACGTGGCGAGCAAGGGCGCGCTAATCGGGATGACCCGGGTGATGGCGCGCGAGCTCGGAGAGCACCGGATCACGGTGAACGCGGTGATGCCCGCGCAGGTGGCGACCCCCGGCACCCGCGCGCACTCCGGCGACGAGGTGTTCGCCCGGACCATGGGCCAGCAGGCGATCCGGGAGTTCGTCACCCCGGAGCACTTCGCCGGCCTGGTCGCCTACCTCGCCTCCCCCGACGCCGCCATGGTCACCGGCCAGTCCCTGATCTGCGACGGAGGCGGATACCTGCACTGAACCGACCGGCGCGGCCCATCCAGGGCGTCGCCGCATCCGAGAGAAGGTCGCGGCACGCGGAGGCGCGGCGTGCGCGGTGCCCGCCGGACAGGTACGGCACCCCGCCTGTCCGGCGAGATACCCCGGCTATGATCGCGCCTCCGTCTTGCGGCGCCGAGCGGGCTTCTTGGCCGGCGGCCTCCTCTTGGCCTCGGCCTTCCGCTCGGGGGCGACCGCCGGGGTGGCCTTCTCTGAGACGTCCCGCAGCTGATCCGCGACGTCGCGGCTCACCTTGCTGATCACCGTGCGGCCGCGGACCGTCAGGTCGTCATAGATCTCTCCGACCTTGTCGGCCGCGGTCCCGATGTACGTGAGGGCCTTGACGGGCAGATCCTCGACGGCCACCTCGCGTGCCCTACCGGGCAGCTCCGCGGATGTCTTGGGAACCTCCTGCGCCCGCCCCTGCAGTTGCCGGGACCACGTGCGCAGCTTCTCGACGGCGTATTGGCCGGCGCCCGCGACGACGTAGAGCGGCCTGAAGCCGCTGATCTTCTTGAATCCTTGGCTGATCACCATGGTTGTTCTCCCCTCCCAGCAGAGGGAGGCCCGAGCACGTGTGCTCCTTGGGAATCCCGGCGGGATCTCCCTGTCCTCGGCACGGTCTGATCCCTGCCGGGACGCAGCAGGGTCCTCCGGGTGGCTTCCTGCCGCTCGGTTTGGTCGCTGCCCGGAAAGGGGCGTTCCATTCCTCGCCGTCGAACTGTCGAAGCGGCGGTTCGCCGTCCGGAGGGAACCGAGGAGGAAGGCCGGACAGCATGCCGTCGCGGTCGGCCCGCGTGTGTCGCGTGTGGAAGTGCGCCCGGGACTGGGCATCCAGGCGCAGCGGAGATATGTTTGCTGCAGTCAACAAGTTGGTTGAGGTAGGCAATGAATACGGTGGCAGACGTCCGCGCTTTCAACCGCTTCTACACGGGCGTCATCGGTGTGCTCGGCGCCGGACTGCTGGACACGCCCTACTCGCTGAGCGAGGCGAGGGTGCTCTTCGAGCTCAACACGACCTCGGAGGCGGGGACGATCAGCAAGAGGCTGGGCCTCGATCCGGGCTATCTGAGCCGGATGCTCGGCAAGTTCGAGGCGGAGGGCCTCATCGCCCGCGAGCGGTCGGAGACCGACGGCCGCCGCCAGGTGGTACGGCTCACGGACAAGGGCCGGGAGACGTACCGCATGCTCGACGAGCGCTCGGCCGCCGACGTGGAGGCGCTGCTCGGCGGGCTGGCCGAGGAGGACCGGCGGCGGCTGCTGGCCGGCATGGCGGCGATCCGGGGCGTCCTCGACCCGCCCGCCCGCCGCGAGCCGTACGTCATCAGGCCGCCGCGCGCGGGCGATCTCGGCTGGGTGGTCTACCGGCACGGGGCGCTCTACAGCGCGGAATACGGCTGGGGCGCCCCCTTCGAGGCCCTGGTCGCGCGGATCGTCGCCGACTACGCGGCCGGGCACGACCCCGCGCGGGAGGCCGGATGGATCGCGGAGGTCGACGGCCATCCGGCGGGGAGCGTGTTCTGCATGCGCAAGGACGACACGACCGCCCAGCTCAGGCTGCTCCTGGTCGAGCCGTCCGCGCGTGGCATGGGCATCGGCGCGCGGCTCGTCGAGGAGTGCCTGCGGTTCGCCCGGCAGGCCGGGTACCGGCGGATCGTCCTGTGGACGAGAGCCGTCCTGGCGGGTGCGCGCCGGATCTACCAGCAGGCCGGGTTCGAACTCGTGGAGGAGCACCCGGGCGAGGAGTCTGGCCGCCCGGTGGTGGAGCAGATCTGGGCCAGGGACCTCTGAGCGGTCGCCGTCCGGCCGAGGAGCCCCTCCCCGAGGGACTCCTCCCGTCGCACGAGCCGGCTGCGGGCGGCTGGTCCGTCGCGGTCGCGCCCGGTGCGTGGCCGGGCCCGGCAGCCGGGACCTCCCCCGCCGCAAGAGTCCGATCTACCGCTCCGCGTTGTCGGCCAGGAAGTCCAGGACGATCTCACCGGCGACCTCGCGGAACTCCTCGAAGTAGGCGTGCCTGGCCCCCTCGATGAGGGCCGTCGCCGCCTTCGGGATGCGGCCGGCGAGCAGCGGCGCGTTGGCCGCGGGGGTGAGCAGGTCGTCCGTCCCGTGGATGACCAGCGTCGGCGCGGTGATGCCGGGCAGAGCGTCCCAGGCGTCGTGGTCGGCGCTGGCGCGCAGATGGCGCCGCCGAGCGTGGGGAGGCATGCCGGGATCGCCCGTGGTGCGGTGCGGTCCGGGATGATCGGCCAGCCAGCGCGGCGTGTACATCAGCTCCAGCAGAGCCCGTTCGGCCGCCCGCCGGTCGGGCTGGCCCAGCGACTTCCTGACGGCGTCGTCACGCTCGACGCCGTACCGCCCTCCGGGGGAGGTGCAGCCGAGGACGAGCGCGACGACCCGCTCCGGATGGTCGGCCGCGACCCATTGGGCGACCCGCCCGCCCATGGAGGTGCCGTAGACGTGGGCCCGTTCGATCCCCAGGTCGTCGAGCACGGCGACGACGTCCGCCGCGAAGCCGCGGGTGCCGTACGGCTCGTCCGGCTTGTCGCTGGCGCCGGTGCCGCGCCAGTCGAGGGTGACGGTGAAGTACTGGCGGGCGAAGTCCGGCCGGACGCCGTCCCACCAATGGTGGTTGTTGGCCTGCCCGGCCAGCAGGACGAGCGGGTGGCCGCGGCCGGCGACCTGGTACGACAGGGCGACGCCGTCGGGGGCGGTGACTACTGGCACGGGGCGGTCCTTGGGGTCGTGTCGAAGCGGCGGGCCAGGATGACGAGGAGCCCGGCTCCGAGGGTAAGGGCGACGCAGCCGGAGATGACGCTCGTCCAGCCGTCGGTCTGCCACCGGCGCGCGGCCAGTGCGCCGAAGACCGAGCTGCCCGCGTAGTAGGCGAGCAGGTAGAGCCCGGCCGCCTGGGCGGCGCCCACGCCGATCCGCTGGGCCCGGTCGGAGACCCAGCCACTGACCAGGGAATGCGTGCCGAGGAAGGCGAAGGTCAGCAGGGCGAGTCCGGACACCACGGCGGGGAGCGGGGTGAGGAGGGTGAGCAGGACGCCGAGCAGGAGCAGGGCGATGCCGAGCAGCGCGGCGAGGCCGCGTCCCCGCCGCGCCGCCAGACGCCCGGCGGCGAGCGGCGCGGGGATGCCGACCGGGTAGGCCAGGAAGGCCAGCGTGGCCGCGCCGCCCAGCAGGTACGGCGCCGCTTCCAGGCGGAAGGTCAGCGCGTTGCACAGCCCGACGAAGACGCCCATGGTGGCCGCGCCGACCAGGCACAGCATGACCAGCGCGGGATCGCGCAGGGTGCGGCCGGTGTTGGCGAACAGGCTGCGCATCCGCGGCGTCGCCCTGCGGAACCGCCGGGACGGCGGCACCGTGACCCACAGGCCGATCGTGCAGAGCAGGGTGATGACGCCGATCGCCGCGCCGGCGCCCGTCCAGCCCCACCAGGCGTGGAAGGGACCGGGCAGCAGCCGCCCGGCCGCCCCGCCGAGGGCGGTGCCCGTGATGTACGTCGCGTTGGCGCGCAGGTGCGCGCCGGCGGGCGTCTCCTCCCGTACGTACGCCAGGGCCACGGCGGGCAGGCCCGCCAGCGCGACGCCCTGGAGCGCCCGGAGCGTGAGAAGGCTCTCCCACGAGGGTGCGAGGGCCGCTGCGATCCCGAGGACGGCCGAGGCCCCCAGCGACAGCCGCATGATCGTCACACGGCCCGTGACGTCCGAGAGCGGGCCGACGACCAGCAGCGCCACGGCCATCGTGATCGTCGTGACCGACAGCACCGCCGTCGACTCCGAGGCCGACACCCTGAAGTGCTGGGCGATGTCGGGAAGCAGCGGTTGGACGTAGTAGAGGGCCAGGAAGTTCGCCAGCCCGCCCAGCATCAGGCCGTACCTGATGCGACGGGCGGCGCTCTCCTCCGAGCCGAGGGACGAGGCCATGAACGGGATGCTCCCCGAGGCCGGGTGATGCGCAAAATGCAGGGTTTGACGAAGCTGATGCAGATTCCGCATCATCGCAGCGTGGACGTGCAGACAATGCGCTGGTTCCTGTCCCTGTGTGAGACGGAGAACATGCGGGACACCGCGGCGGTCGAGAGGATCAACCAGTCGACGCTGTCGCGGGCGCTGGCCCGACTGGAGGCGGATCTCGGCGTCCGGCTCTTCCATCGGCACGGACGCCGGCTCGCGGTCAGCCGCTTCGGCGCGCTGTTCCGCGACCACGCCGCACGGGCGCTGGGCGAGCTGGACCAGGCGCGACGGCGGATCGACGCGCTCGCCAACCCCGACACCGGCCTGATCAGGCTGGGCTTCCTCCACTCCGTCGGACGGTGGCTGGTGCCGGAGGTGTTGCGCGACTATCGCGCCGTCACCCCCGGCATCCGTTTCGAACTGCGCCAGGGCTTCGCCCGCGAGATCTACGGGTGGCTGCGCGAGGGCGACATCGACGCCGCGCTGGTCACCCCGCCCCCGGACGGGAGCGGGGCGCGCTGGTTCCGCCTGCGGGAGCAGCAGCTCTGCCTGGCGCTGCCGGTCGACCATCCGCTGGCCGGCGTACCGGACCTGACGCTGCGACACCTGCGCGACGAGCCGTTCATCGCCTTCGCGCCGACCACGGACCTGCGCCGGGTCATCGACGGGCTCTGCCAGGCGGCCGGCTTCGAGCCGGTGATCGCCTTCGAGAGCGAGGAGATCGCCACCGTTCGCGGCCTCATCGGCGCCGGGCTCGGGGTGGGCGTCCTGCCCCGGCCCGAGACGCCGGAGCACGACGACCCGGTGTACCGTCCCCTGGCTCCGGCGCAGCACCGGCCCATCGGCCTCGCCTGGGACCCGCACACGGACCCCACCCCGGCGACCGCCCGTTTCGTCGAGCACGTCGCAAGCTGACCCGGGCCGATCGCCCGTCATCGGAGACGCGGCGTCGCCTCTCTTGGCTGCTCGATCATCCGCTGGAGGGACGCGCGGGTGACGATCGACGTCCCGGTCCACCGGTCCAGCACGCCCCGCTGCCCCAGAAGGATCAGCACAAGAAAAGCGAACAGGGGTAGCACGGTCAGGGACGACGACGCCTGGCCGAACGCCGCGACGGCGACAAGAGCCAGGTACGGCGCGGCGGTACGGACCGTCCTGCGGAGCCGCGACGCGTAGCCCGCGTGCACGAGGGCCGCGCCGAGAGCGGGTTCGCTGCTGACGGTGCCAACTGAAGTGCCGACTGAAGTGCCGCCTGCCACCGCGAGGTGCACGGCCGCCAGGCCCGGCGTGGCGCCGTCCCGCCGGATGGCCGGCACGGCCACGAAAAGGGCCAGCCCGACGAGCACGTAGCACAGCCCCGGCAGCCAGTCGCGCAGTGCGGACCCCTCGGGGAGGGGCGCGCCGGCGGCGAGGCCGTACGCGTGGACCACGACGAGCCCGATGATCGGGGCGGCGAAGAACCACACGATGCCGTCCAAGAGCAGGCCGAGCGTCTGACGTCCCCGGCTCGGCGGAGCCAGGTCCGTACGCGGTGCGGGCCAGGCGGAGGGGAGCAGCCGGGCGAGGGGTCCCGCCGCCAGCCAGCCGCAGACGGCGCCCAGGGTGTTGATCCACAGGTCGTCGATGTCGAACAGCCGATAGGGGCACGGATACAGTCCCCAGAGCCCGGTGAGCTGGGTGAGCTCCACCGCCAGCGAACCGGCGAAGCCGGCGAGCGTGGTCCGCGCGAGACCGAGCCGGTGGCGGTAGCGCAGCAGGAACCCCAGCGGAACGAACAGCAGGACATTGAATATGACTTGCAGGGAGGCCCGGCTGACGAGCGCGGCAAACAGCCCGGTGCCGACGTTCTCCCGGGCGATGTCGGCGAAACTCCCGAAGAGCTGGAGCTTCGGAGAGGCGAGCACCACCCTGGCCGCGCAGAAGCCCGGCGTGATCTTCGGAAGGGGGAACAGGGTGAACGCCACGACGCCGCAGCCGTACAGCACAACCAGCATGGCGACGACACCTGACCAGCCGCCTATCTGGCCGAACCTCCGGTATTGCCGCGAGACGAAGGGCAGGGTGAGGAGGGCGATGGCCAACGGTGCGAGAAAGAGGGCTGTTCTGCCCTGGGTCAGGTAGACGTCCACGGGAGGGCGACCCTATCGAGGGGGAAGCTCCCCATCCAAACCCGAATGCGAAGAATGCGAAGTTCACTCTTCGACGGTCACCCCTGACAGGCGGCCCAGGGCGGTGACCCCGGCGCCCTCACGCCCTCACGCCCTCACGCCCTCACGCCCTCACGCCCTCACGCCCTCACGCCCTCACGCCCTCACGCCCTCACGCCCTCACGCCCTCACGCCCTCACGCCCTCACGCCCTCACGCCCTCACGCCCTCACGCCCTCACCGGCGATTGTTCGCGGCGCGGCGTTCCGAGCCGGACCGGCGCGGCACGCTCCTGAGGGGTCGCCCCGCGGACGCCGCGGGGCGACCCTGACGTTCTAGCCGAGCCGCCAGACGTGGAAGGCGGGGCCGTCGGCGGGCAGGACCACCGTTCCGTCCGCGCCGGGGACGAGATCGCCGCCTCCGTACAGCGGCGTCCCGGCGGCGCCGAGCGGCAGCCGTACCGGCTCGTGGGCCGCGCGGGCGGCGAGCACGAGCAGCCGCTCCCCCGCGCGTTCGCGCACGAAGGCGAGCGCGTCGGCGGAGGCGTGCAGCCAGCGCAGCCCGCCCTGCCGCAGGGCCGGTTCATCCCGGCGCAGCGCCGCGAGGCGGCGATAGGCGTCCAGCGTGCCGGTCCGCCACGTGTCCGTACGGTCCCAGGGCATGGTGCGGCGGCCGTCCTCACCCCAGGCGCCCTCCAGCCCGATCTCGTCCCCGGCGAGGACCATCGGGGCGCCGGGCAGGGTGAACATCAGCCCGGCGGCGATCTCCACGAGCGCCTCGTCTCCCCCGCAGACCGTGCGGATCCGCGCCGTGTCGTGCGAGCTCACGATCGACCACGAGTGGACGAGGGAGCGCCAGGACGTCCGGGCGGCGAAGGCGCGCATCGTCCGTACGACCTGGTCCCCCCCGAGGCGCGGGACGGACGCCGGCACGCCGAGGAAGGGCAGGCGCACCTCCGGACCGCGCAGCCAGGACCACACCGGCCGGGTGAAGCCGGCGTAGTTCATCGTGCCGTGCCAGCCGTCGCCGTCGAGGTCGCCGGACGCGTCGTGGGCGTGCTCGGCGACGAGCAGCGCGTCCGGGTTCTCCTCCGCCGCCACGCGCCTGACACGCGCCGCGACCTCCCGGGTGAGGTCGGTCTCGCGCAGGCGGCCGGTCATGTCGGCGACGTCGATCCGCCACCCGTCCAGCCCGAAGCGCAGCCACCTGCGGACGACGGAGTCGGCGTCGTCGGCCATCAGACGGCCGAGGCGCTCGCCGGCCCAGTTCAGCTTCGGCAGGGAGGGCACGCCCATCCACGCCTCGTAGCCGAGGGCGTCGTCGCCGAAGTGGAACATCTCCCGCTCCGCGGCGTCCTTGTCCCGCACCGCGGCCGTGAACCACGGGTGGGTGGAGCCGCAGTGGTTGGTCGTGAGGTCGCCGAGGATCCGGAGGCCCCGGCGGTGCGCCTCGTCGACGAGCCTCCGGTACGCGGCGTCGCCGCCCAGCAGCGGGGCGGTGAGCAGATCTTCGACCCCGAGCTGGTCATCCGCGCCTCCACCGCCGCCTGCCCCTCCGGCCTCCGCCGGCATTCCGTCGGCGTCTAGCGCGATCTCGCCACCGCGCGTACGTGCCGTACGGGGTGGGGCTCGACGCGCTCAGCGGGTGCCGAACGGTGCGGGCGCCTCCGGCACGCAACCGGCGGCTCTGACGTTGACGACCGTGCCGGTCGGCGGTCTCGCGGCGAAGCCGTTCCGCTGGACCTGACGCGACCGCGGGGTCAGTGGGCGTGCCGGTAGGCGATCCGGCGCTCGGCGAGGAGTCCGCCGACGCCCGGGAGGAGGGCGAGGAGTTTCGCCCGCCCGTCCGCGCCCGGATGGCGCAGCGTGCCGACGACGACGAACAGGTACGCGCAGCCGTGGGCGGGGCCGAGCAGCGACGAGATCTCCGGAACGTGCACGGTGAAGAGGTTGGCCAGCATGAGAACCAAGGTGACCACCTCGGCCGCGGCGGCGATGCGGAGAAGGCGTGACGGCATGGAGGTCAGACTCCCGTGGTCGATCCGGGCCGGATGATCATCAGTACGGTGACGACGGCCCAGAGAAGGTTGAAGACGCCGGTGCACATGGCCAGCCGGCTCCCTACGCGCCGGCCGACCGCCACGTCGCCGGTGGCCGGCGCGGAGACGCCGTCGAGCGCGGCCTGCTGGCTGGGCAGGACGAGCAGGGCGAGGACGGCGGCGGCCGCCGCGGTGAGCACGATCGAGGTGATCAGCCAGGCGTCGCCGAGAACGTGCAGGCTGCTCGCGGTCGCGAACCCGAAGACGGGGACGACAACGCCGATCGCGGCGTAGACGCGGCAGATCCGGTGCAGGGTGCGCAGCGTCGCGAGGGCGGCGACGTCGTCCCGATCGGCCTGCGCGCGGCGCAGGGCCGGGGGGAACATGCTGGCGGCGACGGCGACCGGCCCGACCGCGAGGATCGCGGCCAGCACATGGACGGAGAGGAAGAGTTTCGTCACGTGGGGGCTCCGGGCGTCAGGCAGACCGGCGGCGGCCGGTGACCTTCGAGGACGGCAGGCGACCGGCTTTCGACGTGCCGGCCATGCTGTCGCCGTGGACGGTCACGTCGAAGGCGAGGTTCAGGCGCGGGGGCCTGGTGGTGGACTGCACCCAGGTGAGGCGGTCGCCGTCGAGGGCCACCTCCCGGAGTTCCACGGCCTCTCCGGCCCCCGTGGCCGTGCCGTACAGGGTTCCGCCGTCCTGGACGCGCAGGTCCAGGACGGCGTCCATCGTGCCGATCGGCGTGCGGACGGTGAGATCCCAGGTTCCTTCGACGGACATGCGGATTCCTGACTTCGTTCGGGTTCGGATTCGGGTGGAGGGGGTCGGGCGTCAGAGCGCGGCGGGGGCCGGTCCGTACGCACGCCAGACGACGCCGCGGCGCTCGTAGGCGAACAGCGTCTCCACGGCGTGCGCGATCCGCGGACCGAGCTCGCGTTCGAGCAGGTAGAGGCCGAGGTCCAGGCCGGAGGTGACGCCCGCGGCGGTCACCAGGTCGCCGTCGTCCACGACGCGCGCCCGCACGCCGACGGCGCCGGTGGCGTCGAGCAGGTCCATCCCCAGGTGGTGGGTGGTGGCGTGCCTGCCCTCGATCAGCCCGGCCATCGCCAGGATCAGGGAGCCGCCGCAGACGGTCGCCACGGTCACACCGGGTCGTTCGACGGCGTCCTTGAGCAGACGGGGCAGGTCGGTCCGCAGGGTGCGACCGAGCAGAACCGGGATGCTCTCGTCCCCGTTCGCCCGGGGGGCGCCGCCGTCCACGCCGCCGGTCTCGTCGTCTTCCGGGCCGCCGTCCGTGCCGCCGGTCTCGTCGTCTTCCGGATCGCCGGTCTCGGTGACGCGCCCGGCCGCGCCGGGGACGAGGACGAGGTCGGCGCTCGCGGGATCGAGCCGGGTGGTCGCCGTGAGCGTGAGGC
Organism: Microtetraspora fusca; assembly: GCF_001570365.1. Lineage (GTDB taxonomy): Bacteria > Actinomycetota > Actinomycetes > Streptosporangiales > Streptosporangiaceae > Microtetraspora > Microtetraspora fusca. Next base: position 118,478 of record NZ_BBYK01000062.1, read on the forward strand.
CACCCGTGCCACTGGGCACCTCGCGAGGGCCTTCCGCGGAGACGAGTTCGACGGTCAACGCGCCGCCTGACGCGGTGCCGCCCGCGTGGAGGACCTCGAACGGGGCGATGACGTCGAGCGGATCGAATCCGTCGAAAAGGATGACTTGGGCGTGCATTCGGGATTCCGTTCCATGCGGATCTGGCGGGTCCTTTTGTGGGAGGCGCCGTCGACGGTAGCCAGCGGCCCCCGCGCGTCGCCAGCGGCAGGAATGCCAACAGTCAACGGATTCTCGCCAACGGGTCCCGACACTGCCCGCGCTTCCGCGCGTACGGCTGAGCTGCGCGAAGAGAAGTGGCAGGAAAGGCCATGCCACCGCGTGTTGCGGCAGGTCGCGAGTCCCGCCTGGAGGAGTCGCTCTATGGGCGGATCCTCGGTTCGCGGGTGCCGTACCGGACCTGGTCCAGACACACCGTCCGGCGCGACCACGGCTCCGCCGTCCGGCGTTTAGGAATGATCGTTCTTGACTGATTGTTCCTAAACGCTCTATGGTCATCACATGGGCCGACCGAGAGGGTTTGACGAGACCGAGGTGGTGCGAGCGGCGGCGGCGCTGTTCGCGCACCGGGCGTACGACGGCGTCTCCATCGACGACCTGGTCGCCCACCTTGGCGTCCACCGCAACAGCCTGTACAAGACGTTCGGCAGCAAGCGCGGCCTGTACATGGCCGCCCTGCGCTGGCACGTGGAGAACCAGGCACGTCCGCTGATCGCCGCGATCGGCGAGGCCCGCGACTTCGCCGAAGCGGCACACCGGGCCCTCGCCGTCCACGGGGACGGTTCGGCCCTGGACCTGCTCCTGATGGCGGCGGTCGAACGCGCACCGGCGGACCCGGAGGTCGCCGCCGAGGTCACCGCGGTCCTCGACGCCCTGGACGAGGCGCTCGCCGCCGACGACGGCGCCCCCGCGCCGGGGCCGGCGGGCACCCTCACCTCGGCGCTGCTCGGACTCCGGCTGCGCGCGAGGACGACGTCGTCCGGCGCCGGGCCCGAGTAGGCGGGCGCCGCTCTGGCGCGGCGCCTTTCCCCCGCGATTCCTCCCACAATCCTGACCCTTCTGTATAAGGAGCACGACATGGCACGAGTGCAGATCGACGGCGACACGCTGGTCGTCGTCATCGAGGGGCTGGACAAGCTCTGGGCGCTGAAGAGCCGTCTGACCATTCCGCTGTCCAACGTGCGCGGCGCCACCCACGACCCAGGCGTGATCATGGAGTCCAAGGGCGTCCGCGCCCCGGGGACGCACGTGCCCGGCGTGATCACCGCCGGCTCCTTCCACCTCGACGGCGAGCGGGTCTTCTGGGACGTGCAGAACCCCGCCAAGGCCGTCGTCATCGAACTCGCCGACGAGCGCTACGCCCGCCTCGTCGTACAGGTCGACGACCCTCGCGCCACCGTCGCGCTCATCGAAGGCGCCGTCTTCCGCGCCTGATCGCACCGGCCCGACCACCCACCCCACCCGGACCTACCCCCAAGGAACGAATCCCCATGCCCCTGCGCCGAATCGCGCTCACCATGCTCCTGACCGCGGCCACGACGATCGCCGCCTCCCCCGCGCACGCCGCGCCGCGCCAGGTCCCGGCCGAGGACCGCGAGGTGGTGTTCACCGTCGAAGGCACCCGGACCTACGGCACCCTGCACGTGCCCGCGCACCGCAGCGGCCAGCGGTTGCCCGGCGCACTGCTGCTGCCCGGCAGCGGGCCGACCGACCGCAACGGCGACCAGCCTCCGGTGCTGACGCCGGGCACCCTGGCGAAGGTCGCGTCCGCGCTGAGTGAAGACAAGATCATCACGTTGCGTTTCGACAAGTACGGCAGCGGCAGGACCGGCCTGGGCGCCTACGCGGGCCACCCTGAGGACATCGACTACCCGGCCTTCGTGCGCCAGGCGACGGCCGCTTACACCCTGCTGCTCCGGCAGCCCGAGACCGACCGGCGGGCCGTGTCCGTGATCGGGCACAGCGAAGGGGCGATGACCGCACTGATGATCGCCGACGAGGTGCGGCCGCGCCCGGCGGGCCTGGCGCTCCTGCAGCCCCAGGCGCTCCGCCTGCTGGACCTGGTCGCCCTGCAACTGCACGACCAGATCGCCAAGGCGACCGAGGCCGGGCAGTTCACTCCCGAGCAGCGACGCGTCATCGACGCGGCCGTCGACCGCGCGATCGGCGACCTGCGCGCCCACCGCCCGGTCGACACCACCGACCTGCCCGCGCCCGTCGCCCAGCTCTTCCAGTCGTTCCAGGGGGTCAACCGGCGCTTCCTCGACACCGACGACGCCATCTATCCCCCGGACGTCGCACGCCGCCTCCACCCCGGCACCCGCGTCCTGCTGACCTGCGGAACCAATGACCCGCAGGTGCCCTGCGCCACCACGGACGCGCTGACCGAGGCCCTGCGGCGGGCCCACACCACCGGCCCCGGACGCGTCGTGCTCCAGGGCATCGACCACAACCTGCGCGACGCCGCCCATCCCGACGTCCTCGCCGCGAACGCTCTCGCCGCCCTGCGCGGGTTCACCTCCCCCTGGCGACACGGCCGGTAGCGCAGCCGTTGCCACTGTCGGGGCCGTCGCCTCCGGCTAGATGTCGGCCGATCGCAGGTGCGTGGTGTCCACCCGATGCCCCGCGTCCTCGAGGACGGCGACGGCCTCCTTGACCCTCGGCTCGGGCACGAGCACCAGATCGGCGTGGAACGTCGAGGCGACGAAGACCGGGATCGCCGCCTCGGCCAGCGGCCCCACGATCGCCGCCAGCATGCCGGGCACGTCCAGGCTGTGCGCGGTCGTCCCGCCGTACAGGCCGATCCACCGATCGCCGGACCCCGTCGGCCAGGTCTCACGGACGACGGTGAGGCCCTCAGGGGCGCGAACCAGCGCGATCCACTCGTCGTCCTCGGGGAACGTCGCGTGCGGCAGGTGCTCGACGGCGAATACGGACGGCACGACGCCCAGGCGCTGAGCAGCGGGTGAGTTCATAGAACGTATGTACCAGAAGCGCGGCCGCGTCGTGGTCGCGACCGGGAGCCTGTGCACAACGACCGTCGTGAATGGTCCGGACGCCCCAGACGCCGACCTCGGTGTACCCGGGTCCACCTTGCGGGTGGGCATTGATCGATCGCCGTCTTTACCTGCCCGAGCACTCCTGACTGACCGACCAGCCCCGCAGCCGATCCGCCGGCGTACCCTCGGGCGAGATCGCGTTCGCCACCAAACCCGCCCTGGCCGCGCACATGATCGCCGTCGCGTTGGACGCCGGGATCGACGCGCCCTGGGTGACCGGTGACGAGGTCTACGGCCAGGACCGGGCCTGCGTGCGCTGCCGGAAGAGCGGCAGGCCGGGTACGTGCCGGCGATCGCAGGACAGCCATGATCCAATGTGTCACTGGCGTACTAGGAACCGCGGGCCCAGGTTATCTGTGTCCGAGACCTGCGCTCACGGCTTGTCCCCGCCCCGGTCATCGACCGCGCCTCGGTGGTCGGCACGCCAATCGCAGCCATGGTGGTGACCTCCCAGTGATCGGGCACACTGAACTCTCGCGCCACTGCGTCTCGATCGAACGCGCGGAACTGGTGGACCGACATTCCCATGGCGTGAGCCTGGAAAGTCAGGTGCGCCACCGCTTGGCCAAGGTCGTAGTGGGCGAACTCCGAATAGTCCATCTCGGTGTCCTCGACGAACCTCTGGCTCAGATTCACCACGATCAGGCTTGCGCCCGGCGCCCAGGCGGCTGAACTCCGGGACAAGTGCTGAACGAGTTTGGCGTGGACGCCGTCGCCGCGCTTGCCCACAATGAACGCCCACGGTTGGGAGTTGCCCGCTGAGGGTGCGCGGCCCGCTGCGTCCAGGAGCACATCGACCTCGTCGTCCGAAGCGACGTGCCCCGGGTCGAATTGGAGCGGGCTGAAACGACGCGCGGCGAATGACGTCAGGCCAGGAGAAGTCATCACGAAGCGCCCCAACCTCGTCGGGATCAAGCGTATTCCGCACGTGCCGAGGGTGCCGCCTGTCAGCGGGTCCGGCAGTAGCCCAACACACACGACCGAGCCGTCCAGCGGACCAGCCGAGCCAACCAGCAGCGGCCATCGCGGGCCTGGACATCGGCCAGTTCTTCACGGTTCCGGCCATGCTGGCGGTTGCAGCCTGGAGGGTCCGCCCTTGGTGCGTCCAAGTCAAGGACCATTGATGGTCAGGAGCTCATTGAGGATCCACTTGACCACGGGATCCCACCCGTAATTCCAGGTGGGCGCGACAGTGCGGATGAGCTCGGGCACGCCATGGCATGGGAACGCGCCCACCAACGGTCGAGCTCGTATCGTACGAGTCAGAAGATCTTGCCGATGACTCCGGACCTTCTGAGGACGAGCGTTCCGATCACCACGTAGACGACTGGAACGATCCAGTGCCCGTAGCGTTCGATGACCTCGACGACCTTCTTGTGGGAGCTGAGCCACGCCCCGGCCAGGCACCACAAGGCCAGCGCGACGAAGAACGCGATGATCGTCACCACGCTGGCGCCCGTACCGATGGTGTGGAACACCGGTGTGTAGACGGAGATGTTGTCGCCGCCGTTGGCGATCGTCACGCTCGCCACCGAGAGCACGCCGCCCGAAACGGCCATCGATGCGTGCTCACCGCCGTTGCGGGCGCGGATCGTCGCGATGAGGCCGCGGAGTCCCAGGGCGAAGGGGACCAGGCCGAGCAGACCGACCCAGCCGTCGGCGATGACCGCCAGGCCGAGCGCCGCGATCATGGACAGGGCCACCAGTATCGCGACCCCGCAGTATTGCCCGACCCAGATCTGCCACGCCTTGGGGGCGCCGGCGGCTCGCAGGGACAGGAACAGCACCGTGAGCACGATGAGATCGTCCACGTTAGTGCCGGCCCACATCCCGGCCGCCGTCGCGACGGTGCCTACGATTCCGTCCATGCTCGGCATATCTATCCATCCGGGCCGCCACCGGGTTCAATCTGGATCTAAGGGTGATTACATATTCCGGCAAGGTCGGCCTGAACCGGGAGGAACTCGAACTCACTCGTGTCGTGACGGATCCACAGATGACGCCGACTTCGGTGAGACGCACGCCAGCTCTCGTGCGACAGGGCAATCAGGGCCGTGCGGGAACGTGAGCTCGCCAGGCGCCAAGGTCCCGCCGATCCTTTCGGGAAGGCACCGTTCCCGCAAGCCCGAACCAACATCCACTCCGCACTAAGTCGATCCGGCGGGCCATGGTCATAACCTACCGGCCGGGCCTGCCCCCAGGGCCCCGGCAAGTTAGGGATTCCTCCCGGTTTGCGAGTTCGCAGATACGGCCGGGTGTAGAGATCGAGAACTGAGACCACCAGCTGATTCAGCCGTGGCGGTGCGCGAAGCTCCGTCAGCGAAACCGCCGAAACGGAAACGTGCCTCGGCCTTGGAGGGCTCCGTACCGGCACCGGTAAGCTTGGATATTCGGGTTGGGATCCCTCGGCGTGGGGCACTTCGCCGCTCCGTCTCCTGACGCAGGGGCGGCCAAGTCTGCGTCATGGCGTGCTGGGCGGCACGGCTCATCTCGATCAATCAAGAGCGCGAAGTAATGCCGCCTCGTCTCGCTGGAAGCTCCCGGTCCGCGACTCAAAAGACCCGGCGTCGCCCTGAACCCGATCGGCCGATACAACTGCCCTCAGGAACGGAGCGCCGATACACTCCATTCGCGATAAAAGGGCAGAATCGCGCACCTTACCGATATAATTGCCGAAGCTCATCAGGGACGGCCAATCGGCTTCCACACGACTTCAAAACTGATGCTCAGGTGTATCCAGCAGCCCTTCTTGTGCTTATGGCGCAGATGGCAAATCGGCCCGCCAACTGCCGGGACCGGGCCGGCCCTCAGGCCGCCACAACGCCCAAACTTCAGGCCCATATACCAGTTAGAAGATTATGTCAACAGCAAAAATCATCAAAACGGAATCATTTGATATGATGACTTTCCTCATTATTCTCTGATCTTGGCCCGGCATAGGTTGCAGGCGCCAGCAAGCAATGATCACCGACTCCGGCGACGCAACGACGGCGCACGGACGAGGTGCTCAGTGCTCGATGCCCGTTCGGTGTCAATGACCTTGTACGGGGCTCGACAGAGGAGATTTCATGATCCGTTCTCTTGGCAAGCTGGGTGACCGGCTACTCGACAAGCTGCTGCCCACGACCTCCGCCGCCGCGGACACATGCTGGGACGAGACGAAGTTCGTCGGATACGTCATGCGCAGGACGTGCTGCATCGCCGGCGGTATCACGGGCTGCACCCCCTGGCGCTGATCGAGATCCTCGCCGAATGATCGTCATGCAGTACGTGGCGTTGGCCTGCCGATGCGCACTGGCTGCGGTCTTCCTGGTGGCAGTGCTCAGTAAGGTCCGCGGCAGGGACGCCTTCCATGCCTTCCGCGCCTCCGTGCTTGACATGGTGGCGCTTCCGGCGGGCGACGCGACCCTGTTGAGCGCCGCAGTGGTCCTCTCCGAGGTATCCATCATCGTGCTGCTGGCGGTCCAGTGGACGGCGCCGGTCGGTTTCGTGCTGGCCGGCGCCGTGCTGCTGGCGTTCTGCGCGGGAATCGCGCGGGCCGTACGCTCCGGCGCACGGACGCCCTGCCGCTGCTTCGGCGCCACGGCGACCCCGTTGAGCGGCAGGCACCTGGTCCGCAACGCGGTCCTGCTCACCGTGACGGCGGCGGGGGGTACGGCCCAGCTACTCACCGGGCCGGGTGAGGCACATCCCGCGGGCGTCGCCATCGGGATGGCCTGCGCCGGTGTGCTCGCTCTGGCCATCGTCTTCTTCGACGATCTGGCCGACCTGTTCGCCGGGCCGCCGCCGACCTCCGGGCGTGCCGGCCTGTGAAGGGATTCCGATGTCGTACCTCGTTGTCGCCGTAGTCCTCGTCGGAGCCTTGTGCGCCGTGAACCTGCTGTTGACTCTGGCGGTCATCCGCCGCCTCCGCGAGCATTCGGCCCGGCTCGCCGCCGACCGGCCGGCGAGACCGCCCCTTGTGGCGTCCGGCACCGCCCTGCCCGAGTTCACCTCCGCCGCGTCCGATGGCACGACGGTGTCGCGGGACTTCTTCACCGGACCGACCCTGGTGGGAATGTTCTCCACCACCTGCACGGCCTGTCACGAGCGATTGCCCGAGTTCACCACCCGGGCGGAGTCTCTGGGGCCCGGACGCGCGCTTGCGGTGGTCGTGGATGATCAAGGGGACGCCGGTGCGTTCGCCGCCGCCCTGACCCCGGTGGCGACCATGGTCGTCGAGCCGCCGAACGGACCGCTGGGCAAGGCGTTCCAGGTGTCGTTCTTCCCGGCTTTCTATCTCGTCGATGGCCGAGCGGTGATCACCGCCGCGGCGCTCACCCCGGATGAGCTGCCGCTGGCGGCGCTCACGTGAGGGACCTCAAGGGTCCCGAAGACCCCGCGGGGAGGGACTCCGGGGTGGGCTCCCTGTTTCGTCGCGGACGGGTGGCGGTCGAGCTGGCCTGGCGGGCGCAGTCGGCCGCCGTGATGGGTTCGCTGGCAATAGTGCTGCTCATGGGAGTGGCACCGGTGGCGACCGCATGGCTGACCAAGCTGGTTCTCGACAGGCTGGCGGGTGGCGGGGGCCAGGGCGACCTACTCCCGCTTGCGGCGGCCCTCGGAGTGGCGGGCCTGGCCCTGGTCGTCCTGCCGCATGTTTCCGATTACCTCAAGGGACAGCTGCATCGGGGGCTGCAGAGGCTGATCTACGACCGGCTGTTCCAGGCCGTCAACGCCGACCCCGGGCTCAGCCGCTTCGAGAACCCCTCCTTCCACGACGAACTGCGGCTGGCCCATGAGGCCGGCCAGAACGCTCCGCAGCAGATCGTCGGCTCGTCCCTGGTGATCTGCCAGGGCATCCTGACGCTGCTCGGGTTCGTCGTCACGCTGACCGTGCTCAGTCCGGTCATGGTCGTCCTCGTCATCGCCGCCGCGCTGCCGTCGGCCCGGGTACAGCTCGCGCTGAGCCGCCGCAGGGCCCGCACGATGTGGGGCATCAGCTCCAACACGCGCCGCCAGATCTTCTACGGCGCCCTTCTCACGAGCCCCGACGCGGCCAAGGAGGTGCGGCTGTTCGGACTGGGCGACTTCCTGCGCACCCGGATGCTCACGGAACTCGGGACCGTCAACGAGGCCGAGCGGGATCTGGACCGGCGGACACTGCGCAGCCAGGGGCTGCTGTCCCTGCTGGGTGCCGCCGTTGCGGCCGGCGGCCTGTTCTGGGCCGTGCTGGCCGCGACGGCGGGAGGTCTGAGCGTGGGGGACGTCTCGGTGTTCGTCGCCGCCGTCGCCGGGGTGCAGACGGCCCTGACCTCGATCGTCAGCCAGTGGGCGAGCGAGCACAACGCCCTGCTGATGTTTGGGCACTACATCGGCGTCGTCCAGGCCGAGCCCGGTCTCCCGGTGACCGCGGAGCCCACCGCACTGCCCCCGCTGCGAACGGGCATCGAGCTGCGTGACGTGTGGTTCCGCTACGACGACGAGCACCCCTGGGTGCTGCGCGGTGTGGACCTCTTCATCCCGCACGGCCAAGCCGTCGCCCTGGTCGGCCTGAACGGGGCGGGCAAGAGCACCCTGGTCAAACTGCTGTGCCGGCTGTACGACCCGGTCCGCGGCTCCATCCACTGGGACGGCGTGGACCTGCGTGAGGTGCACCCGGACGACCTGCGCGCACGGGTCGGCGCGGTGTTCCAGGACTACATGTCGTACGACCTCACCGCCACCGAGAACATCATGCTGGGCGACCTGGCCGCGGGCGCCGATCCGGAGCCCATCCGGGCCGCCGCCCGGCGCGCCGGGATCCACGACACACTCGACACGCTGCCCAGGGGCTACGACACGCTGCTCAGCCGGATCTTCTTCGGCGACAGTGACGAGCCGCAGGCGGGAGTGACACTGTCGGGCGGGCAGTGGCAGCGGCTGGCGCTGGCCCGCGCCCTGATGCGCCACCACCGGGATCTGCTCATCCTCGACGAGCCGAGCTCCGGCCTGGACGCGGAGGCCGAGCACGCCGTCCACCTGGGACTGCGCCGGCATCGGGCGGGCCGTACCAGCGTCCTGATCTCACACCGGCTGGGAGCCCTGCGGGACGCGGACCTCATCGTCGTGCTGAGCGAGGGGAAGATCTCCGAACGCGGTTCCCACAGCGAGCTCATGGCGCTGGGACAGAAGTACGCGCGGCTGTTCGGCCTGCAGGCCAGCGGCTACGAGCTCACGTCGGAGCCCTCTGCCGCGCCCCCGGAAGGCTGTGCCGGGGAAAGCCTGCGCACGACCACACCCAATACCCGGTCTGCCGGAAGATAGCCCCAGTTACGCGAGTCCGCGCTCATCGGACCGTCGCCGATGACGACCAGCCGCCCTTTGGGGACCAGCGCCCCCTCGGGGGCGTTCACCGCGTGCGTGACCGTCGGCGGCACCGGATCACCGGGCAGTGCGGCCACACGCTTTATGAGCCACTTCGAATCCTTCGGGGCGGACAGCGGACCAGTGCGCCATTGGCCTCCCAGCGCCGATTCGAAGACCACCACCTGACCCCGCCTGAGTTTCGAGCCGACCAGGCGGCGGATGAGCACACGATCTCCAGAACGGTACGCCGGTAGCATGCTCGGCCCTGTCACCTGGACGATCACCAACCGGCGCCGGGCGATGGCGAGAGTGCCAACGATCGTCGCAAACAAGATCACGACATACCACACGGACCAACCCTAGCCGTCATGTCTGGGCGCTACCGTGATCCGCTTACCGGCGCAGCAATAGTCAATACCTGTGGATCGGTTTGGGTGTGCTGAGTCAGTGAAGCTGTCCGGTCTGGTGTAGGTGATCGAAGATGATCTGGTCGACTGGGGACACGCGGTCGCGGTCGGCGTAGCTCAGCCAGGTGATTTCTTCGATCTCGCTGCTGGGCGTCGGTACTCCGTGATGGTCGGCGGTGTAGCAGGTCATCTGCACGGTGACGCCCTCGGCGTGGCCGTGTGCTTGGGCCTGGTAAGTGCCCACGTGGGTGGCGGTTGCGGGGATGATGGCGATGGAGAGTTCCTCGTCGATCTCGCGGATGAGGGTGTCGAGGTCGGTTTCGCCGGGTTCGCGTTTGCCGCCGGGGATGTAGTAGGCGTTCTTGCCTCGTGACCGGGTGCTGAGGATCTTGCCGTTGTCCAGGTGGATCCAAGCGATCTTGTCGATGGTGCTGTTCATCGTGTGCTCCTGTTGTCGGGTGCAGAGGGATGGGTCAGGCGGCCAGGTCGTCGGGGCGTTCGAGGAGTTTGCCGTTGGTGAAGACCGCGCCGGCGCGGACGAGGGCGACCAAGTGAGGTGCGTTGACCGCGCGCCAGCGGGCTTGCGCGGATTCGATCAGCTTGAAGGAGTGGTGGGCTCTGTCCAAGCTGTTCTTACAGTCTCGGCGCTCCTGACGGGGAACCGAAGCGGCAGAGCAGGCAGCGCGTCCGCAAGCGTTCGAACGGGACAAGAAGCATCTGGCCGCGCGAAGACGGCCGGTACGGCTACGCCGCCTTCGTGCCGACGACGGGCGGCACCGTGAGACGTGTGCAGGGTTCGGCGCGGACTCAGGAAAGGGCACGGAAGAAGCTGACCGAGCTTCTCAGCAACGCCGACGAGGGCATCCCCGTCTCCTGCGAGAACTGGACAGGCCGACTGGTAGTTGCTCCGCAGCGTGCGGCTCGTTGCTGTCACTAGAGATCAAAAAGCCCGAGCAATGATCGATCGACTCGGGGCGTTCTTGCTGTTCGGAGAAGTGTGGTCAGGGGCAGGGTCGAACTGCCGACCTTCCGCTGTTCAGGCTGGCCGATCCCCCGGTCGGGTGCCGGGTGCGTGCTCAGAGGGTGGTGGTCGGTGGCCGAGGTGAGTCCCAGTGCGGGGACGTTGCGGTTACCGCTCCGCCAGGGAATGTCGAGGTCGTTCCGGCCGGTAGGGCCATGTCCTCATGTCAGCGACCGAGCTCGCCTGCCGTGATTCTCCGGCCCTCGGGCCGCATGTTCACGCGAGGTGCCGTAACTGAGCCGTCGTGATACACATAGGGGATTCGGCATAGCAAGCCCATTCTGCCCATGTCTACATGCCGATGCCGGACATGCGATTGAATGCGAGGGTGCATGGCCGCAGCGAGCCGGTGGATCTGGGGCGTGCTGGCCGCGGTCACGGCCATTGCCATCTTGACTGGTTGTTCCACAACCGCAACCACTTCGAAGCTCCCATGGCCTCAGCCAACGTGGCGTTTTACGACCGCCGACGATTCGCATCTCGCGGCCGACGATCTTTGCCCGAAGGGTCGGGGGCCGAGGGGTTTGGATTGTCGTTCGAAAGCTCCCGGATATAAGGCGTGCATGAAGCGGCATCCGGCGAAAAATTCGGCCATGCTGTGCCAGCAAGCGCTGATCGTCCGAATTGAATGCCGTTTCGGAGATCTATCCATCTTTAACAGCGGACAGGACTGCGCCTCGTCGTTCGAATCTTATGTGTCATGCCGGACCGGAACTCCGAAGCGGTCTGATGACGTGTGCGCCGCAGGCGAGAGAGAGTTCCTGCGCTGCCCGGAAGGTAACTTCGATCCGGACAGCAATTTCGACTGCGCGAAGGCGCGAGACGCCTACTATGACTGTCGCGACGACACGCGAGGCGATGAAACGTTTTGCTCAGAGTATATCGAGGTCGTCGGTGTGTGTCATGCGCTGAGGGTGAGCTGCTCTGACCTTCTCGACAAGTATCTTACTTGCGTCATTGAAGGGCCCTCCCCCAATGAGTGCGCATTTGGGTTGAACATGAGAGTCAACTGCTTGCATGACCTCGAAACTGGCATCTTCCTGCAGATTGCGACATGCGACTCCATTTGGAGTGATCACCTCAGAGATTGTTCTGGCCGTGATGAATCAAGCACCGACGGCCCTACACCCTGTACGCATGCCACAGGCTGGAATAAAGCGAGCTATTCGATCTGCGAAAAGCAGGGTGACTCCGTCGGAACGGTTGGCGTGGATTACGTGAACCCAGAGGACCGCGACAATTACCGATTGCCGGTCTGCTGGGCACCTAAGAGCGAGAATCGCTATATGGACGAGGAGGCCGAACACGCCATTGGTGGAAGGAGTGTCCGCGTCATACACCGCCTCGGCGAAACCCGCTACGAACCCATGTGACCACTATCTTGCCCCCCGCGCCGCCAATGACCTCACGGCCTTTTGTGTCGAAAGTTGATCACCCCGGGGCCTGAAATCTCCTGCCGGTGGCATGGCTTGGCCG
>NZ_BBYK01000063.1 GCF_001570365.1 Microtetraspora fusca
CTACACATCCAAGGCCAACCGCGCCTACCTGCGGCGGCGCGGCATCAAAGCCACCATCCCGACCAAGGCCGACCAGGACGCCAACCGCCGCGCCAAAGGGTCCAAGGGCGGCCGGCCACCTGCCTTCGACCCTGAGATCTACAAGCGGCGCCATGCCGTCGAATGTGGCATCAACCGGCTCAAACGCCACCGGGCTGTCGCCACGCGATACGACAAACTCGCCGTGCGCTACGAAGCCACGATCCTCATCGCCGCGATCAACGAATGGCTCTAACCGACTTCGATACAGGCCCTAGATAGGAGGGAAGGGTGAAGCCTTCGGGTGGGGAGCCTTCGACGAAGAGCAGCCCGACGCGGGCCTTGCCGTCTCGGATTTGCCTGGCCCGCCGGTACTCAGCGGAGTCGTACCACTGCCGGGCACGGTCCATGTCGGGGAACTCGATGATCAGGAGCCGGGAGGAGGCCCAAGTGCCCTCGGCGGGTTCGGGCACGGGTCCCGCGACCAGGTAGCGGCCGCCGTGGTCGAGGATCGACCGCTGGGCAACGGGGGCGTAGGCCCAGCCGGCCTCCTCATCGAGCACATCGACGTTGGCGATGACGTAAGCAGGCATGGAAACTCCGTTTCATTCGGACACGGCGTGTACTTTTGGCCCGCCGAAGGCTAGCGCATCCCTGTAACCTGTTCAAGGTGGGCATCGATGAGGGCGAACGCGCCGGGGGCATGATGAGCCGCCGGGAGCGGCTGCGGGTGGAGACGAGCCGGGAGATCAAGACCATCGCGCTGCGGCAGATGGCCGAAGGCGGGCCGGGAGCGATCTCGCTGAGGGGCATCGCCCGCGAGATGGGGATGACCGCGCGCGCGATCTACAGCTACTTCCCCACCCGGGACGACCTGATCACGGCACTGATCAGCGAGATCGCCGCCTCGCTCGCGGATGCGCTGGAGTCCGCCAGCAACGCGGTGCCCAACACCGACCCCGGTGGCAGGCTGATGGCCTGGGGCCGGGCGCTTAGAGAGTGGGCACTGGCCCATCCGGAGAGCTTCCGGCTCTTCTACGGACACCCCGTCCCGGGCTACCAGCCGCCCGAGGACGGGCCGGTCGACCAGACGGCCCGCCGTGTGTGCCGCGAGCTCACCCGCCTGGTGGCGACCGCGTGGCCGCATGCCCGGCACCACCAGCCCGAAGACACCTCCTGGTCCGACCTCCATCCGGACCACGCCGCGAAGATCCAGGAGGATCTCCCCGACGTGCCGCCCGCCGCGGCGGCCCTCGCACTGCGCGTCTGGGGCCGGATGCACGGCCTGGTCACCCTGGAGATCGACGGCCACATCCACCCCGTAGCAGGCAACCCTGCCGCCCTGCACCGCGCCGAGATGCTCGACCTGGTCAGATCGCTGGGCCTGAGCTGAGCCACGTCTGATCACGCCATAAGAGTGACGGTTCGCTACGCATAGCTACTTTGGCCCTGGGGCCACGTTCGGGAGAACACCGCCGGTACGGGCTCGCGCCCGATTCCTCGGCGACCCACGCCACCGAACCCGCCTGGGACGGACGGCGGATGGTGGTCGCCTGCTCCGCCGATCACATGAGGCAGCTCCACGCCCAAGCGGCCGCCCGGCCCTACATCGACGCCGAACTATGGGCCGGGAAACTCCTTCGCGCGCTTGAAGACGCCAGGCGGGACAACCGGACCGAGGTCTCGGCCGGAGACCTACAGAACGCGACCGGGCTCACCCCGGAACAATTCCTCGCCGCGGTGCAGTGGCTGGAGCGCGACGACCTGTGACCCCGGCGGCCCGCTGATCAGCCATAACCCGACGATGTCCAGTCGTCAAAGTCACCACACGGCTGAGTCGCTACTGGCCGTTCCGATCCTCCTCGCGGGCCGGAAGAAACCGCCGCAAGAACCGGACCACGCCAAGCTGGACACTGAACCCGAGCCGATTGTGATCTCTGCGCTTGGCATCGATCGCCTCACGGTCGGCGTCATCCAGGAAGAAGTACTTCTCCAGCTGAGCACGCGAAGGCGGCCCCTGAAACGAGGCGAACCGCGCAGCCCGCTCATCGGACAAGAACTCGACCGGCACCCTGAACCTCCTACAGGTCTACGACAAGACCCTCGAAGGCTTCCGGTAGCGATCACCGGCGGTCAAACCGATGCTCACCAGGACAAACACTTAGCGCACGATCCGGTTCCAATGTTCCTCAGACCCCAGACAGCTCGCAATCCACGTCCATTGGGCGTAGAGGTGCTTGCAGTTGGCACGGTGGTGTCGTGGCGGTCTACCACGGCAGTGACGGCTCAACGCTGCGCTGCACCGGGAATCGGCTACCGCCCATCGGCGGCGAGGTTCAAGCTGAGCAAATGCGGAAGTTCGGCCACCTCTACTGCCGGTCACGCTGGTAAGCGTCGGCTACCTGGTCGCCGGATGCTGGTCCTGCCCACGCCACGTCTGGGTCCGCATCCACGACTCCTACCACCCCAAGGAGAAACCGCCGCTCGGTTGAGGTCCACCACGACGACGCTGCGCATGGGGTCCAGCAGGGCGGATGGGATCTCCACGCGCAGGTCGCCGAGCGGGTCTCGGGTTCCGGAGTGGACCTCCTTGAGCCAGGGCAGCACCGACCAGGCGAGCCTCCGTCCGCGCCCAGGAGACGCACGTCAGTGATCCGGCGGACGGGCAGCCCGCGCACGGTCAGCCGTTCGTAGGGCCGCATGACCAGTGCAGGTAGAGCCGCTCCCAGTCCTCGGGCAGGGAGCGGCGCGTGGAAGGCCCGTGAAACTGCCACAGTTCCAGCCCCGTCCGCACCCGCCGCGATCGCCTCGGCGGGCTGATCCACGAGTATCCGCAGGTCGCGTAGGGTGGCCGAGTTTTGGCCCCTACAGCTCTACGGGCAGACCGCCGACAGCTTCAGCTAGGCAAGAAGGCGGTCAAAACAGGCTTCGACCGACCGCCTTTACTTCGTAGATTTTCGACGGCGTTTGAACACGACATCCAACCCCGGTTCGTGAACCGGCGAATGCGGTGACACGCCGGGCAGAGATCCGTCACCGAACGGCACCCTGCGAGAGGGCGAGTCTCGGTGACACCTGGGTGACACAACAGAAAAGCCACGAAATCCGATCACGTGGCTCCGACCTGCGAAAACGCGGTCGGGACGACAGGATTTGAACCTGCGACCCCTTGACCCCCAGGCAACCCAACCCGTCTGCCCAGACGGCACCAAAGCGAGTCTGAACTGGGAAAACGATCCTTGACAGTCCGTCGGCGTCCTCAGCCGTCCGCATGCGTTGTCACTCAATTTGTCACTCAGCCCAGCCACCGCTTTGCTCGTCAGCGTCTACAGCGTGGTGGCCCGTCACCTGAGCCTGCACGGAAGCGAGCGTCCTCCCGACTGCGTGGCTCTGCAGGTGAGTTGCGACAGCGTTTGTAGGTCAGTGCGACCCCGGGTGCCACTGCCATCTCAACCGACGATCACAAGACCGGCGCCTGCGACCACCGGACCTTCCGGGGATCAATCCTCGAAGCCCGCCTGCACGGGGACCTCAAGCAGCGGAAAGCCCGAGATGAACGCGGGGAAACGGCCTCCCGACCGATCGATGGCGGATATTGACGGGCATCACCAGCGTGCGGATCCCGGCACGCTCCCGCGGTTCCGCATGATCGTCAGGGGTCGCACGACCCCCGATCCTGGCCCCTGGGTGTGAGGGCCGGGCCGGTTGGCCCATGCGTTCAGGCGCGGGTCGTGGGCAGCAGCGCGAGGATGTCGGCGGTGGTGCCGGTCTCCCCCAGGCGTGGGAAGATCCTTTCGATGCTGTGCCGGTGGGCGTCGGCATCGACGTCGGTCATGGCGTCGGCGGCCAGGGTGACGTGGTAGCCGTGTTCGTACGCGGCGCGAGCGGTGGACTCGACGCCGATGCTGGTGGCGATGCCGGCCAGGACGATCTGGGAGACGCCGCGGCGGCGCAACCGCAGGTCCAGGTCGGTGCCATAGAAGGCGGACCAGTTGCGTTTGGTCACGAGTATGTCCTGCGGGTGCCCGGCCAGCTCCGGGGCGACCTCGTCCCATCCGGCGGGCGGTGTCTGCGTACGGCGCGGCACCTCGGTGCGCCCTGGGACGGCGTCGGAGCCGTCCGGCGCGGTCGTGACGCGCACCAGGACGACAGGCAGGCCGTGGGCACGGAAGGCGTCGGCCAGCTTGGCGGTGCGGGCCAGCACGTCGGTGGTGGCGTGCGGGCTGCCGGGGGCGGCGAGAAATCCGTTCTGCAGGTCTATGACGACCAGCGCGGTCTCGGTGTCCAGCGAGGTGACGGTCATGGCGTTTCCTTTCGTGATGAGATGCGGCGGAGTGACCGGTCGGCGACGGTGACGGCGAGGAACAGCATCGCGATGCCGAGCAGGAGCCAGCTGAGCCGGTGCAGCCCGCCAGTGGTGGCGCCGTGGCGGTAGAACGCGGCGTTGGCGGCCGAGGCGATCAGTGCGCCGAGGTACATGAAGGTGCGCAGCAGTCCGGCTGAGGAGCCCATCCGGGTGGGGTCGGCCTGGGCGTAGAGGGCGTTCTGGTTGGCCAGGCCGTTGAGGCCCTGCGGAACGCCGACGACTGCGCCGATGAGGGCCAGCACCCAGATGGGGCTGTGCGCGTCGACGAGCAGCAGGGCGACGCAGGCGGCGATCTGCACGACGGATCCGATCAGCAGCTTGCCGCGGACGTCGGCGCGGCGGCCGGTGAGGCCGGTCACCGCGATGGCCGCCGCCGACATCGGCAGCAGCAGGAGGCCGGCGGCCGAGGCGTCGAGCGAACGGCCGTCCTGGAGCCACTGGGTGAAGCCGTAGAGGAAGGCGTACGCGGTCGTGTAGGCCAGGAGCTGGCGCCCGTAGGTGGCCAGCAGCGGGAGGTTGCCGCGCAGCACGCGCAGGTCGAGGAAGGGCTCGGGGGTGCGTAGTTCCCGCACGGTGAACGCGGCACCGGCCGCCACGGCGATCAGCGGCAGGTACCAGCGGTCTGTTGCCGGGTTCGTCAGGAACAGCATGAAGGAGGTCAACATGCAGGCGAACACCGCCATGCCCGCTACGTCCAGCCGCCGACCGGGCTCGGCCCCGCGCCCGCGGGGCAGCCGACGGGCACCGAGCACCAGGCAGGCCGCCGACAGCGGCGCGTTGATGGCGAAGACGGCGTGCCAGCCGCCCGCCCCGATCAGCAGGCCGCCGAGCGTCGGCCCGAGCACGGCGCTGACCTGGTTGGAGATCGACAGCGCGGCGAGGACGCCGCTCGGGCTGCGCAGTCCGGTGCGCTCGGACTCGGCGTACAGGAGGAACATTGACGCCGGATAGGCGGCGGACGTGCCCAGCCCGAGCAGCACCCGGGAGGCCACCAGCACGTCCAGGTTGGGGGCCAACAGACCCGTCAGCCCGGCGATCCCCACTAACGCCGTTCCCCACAGATACAGCAGGCGCGGCCCGAAGGTGTCGACCAGCCGCCCGATGACCGGCTGCCCGACGGCAGTTGCCAGGTACAGCCCGGATACCAGCCAGACCGTCTGCGCGGGTGAGACATGAAACCAGCGGCCGATCGGGACCAGCGCCACCGCCAGCATCGAGGAGTTGATCGGGTTGAGGATCGACCCGAGGATCATCGGCGCGACCAGCTTCCGGTCGAACCCGCCGCCCGCCTCGCGGCCGGGGGCGGGCGCGGACACCGGCGCCCGGGTCATGACTGCGCAACGTCATCCAGCAGCGCCATCGCCTCGGTGATGGTACGGAGCTGCGCGGGTGTGCACCGTTCCTGCAGCGCCCGGGCCAGCCACAGCTCACGGGCCCGCCGGTCGTCCAGACGACGCTCCCGCCCGAGCTCGGTTAGCGTCACCAGCAGCCGGCGGCCGTCGTCGGGATCGGGGTTCCGCTCTACCATGCCCGCCCGCTCCAACGCGGCGACGATCGTCGCCATCGACTGGGGCCGCACCCGCTCGGCGGCCGCCAGCTCGCTGGCCGACGCCGGACCGTGCTTGGCCAACCGGGCCAGCACGGACGCCTGCCCCGGGCTGAGGTCGCCCGAGACGGCCAGCTCCCCCAGGCGTCGCTTCAGCCGGCTGAAGGCCACCCAGGCGTCGCTCGCGGCCTGCATCGCCGACTCCGAGACCTGCTCGCTCATCGGTCACCCTCCAAAAAAATGCAGTCTGTACTGTTCAATTTAAACTGAACAGTACAGACTGTCAATTTCCTCGCCTGCGATGAAGCCCAACGAACCGTCACTCCACGGCCGTACTCCTTGTTCGCAGGCCGTATCAGCCGCTACTCCCGTCCTCCCGACCCGCTTGGCGGACGACGCGACCGACTGCCCGTCGAACCTCGTTCACCACGTCGGCACAGCGAGCGGACGACCTCGCGCGGGCCAGGGAATCCCACAACGCTCTTGCCGAAGTGGAGCCCAGCGCGGGGGCGACGCAGTCGTCGAACTTCTGCCACTGCTGATCTCTGGTAAGGGGTCGCCGCGGGCTGCCGAGGGCGTGGTCGACTACGGCACTGTACGACCTTCCGTCCACGCCGACCGCCTGCGCCGCGGCGGAGACGGCTGCCGGGAATACCTCGGTGCAGCGCGGGTCCGCCCGGAATTCGACTCTCGCGGCCGCTTCGAGCAGATCGGTGTCGTCCGGCAGCGAGGCGGGAAAGTCGTTCAAGCCAACGCCGAGGCCCGTCCCGCCGCGCAGGGCGAGAGCGACGACGACAGGGCCGGAGAACCGTGCGGCATAGGCGGTCGCGGGACGCACCTTGTCCGCTCGGGGCTCGGCGATGGTTCGCAGGACCGGCTCGGCGACGCCGATCGTCAAGGTGGCTCCGGGCTCGAGTGTGAATCCCTGGTGACGTAGCTCGAGCGCGGCGTCGACGGCGGAATGGATGAACCCGTTCACGGGATAGGGCTTGGTGGTGACGGTCGTAACCCGCCAGGTTCGTTGATCTACGGGCAGGTCGGCCACCTGAAGCTCCGCACCGTCCAAGAAGGCGTGTGCGAAGCCGAATCTGCCCTCCAGCGCGGTCGGCGCCGCCGTCGCCCCGGCCACGGCCAGCCCGGCGGCGAACACTCCTGCCCTGGCGGCGAAGCCCGCGTGCATCGGCTTGATCTGGCCACCGGTACGGTTGCCTTCGAGAATGCCCCCGGACATCGACGCGGCGGCGCCAATCGCGTGCGCGGTCTGGTGGACGTCCAGCCCGTTCAGAAGAGCGACGCCGGTGGCGGCGCCGATCGGACAGCAGACCGCCGTGGGATGAAAGCCTCGCTCGAACAGGCTGGAGTCCCTGTTGCGGACGGCCGACTCGCCGAGCCACAGGCTGACCTCCTCGGCGACGGCGACGGCACGTACGACCTGATCGATCGTCAGGTCACGCTGAGCCCCGGCCGCGAGCATCGCCGGTACGACGACACAGCTCGGGTGCACCAGCGACGGCGCCTGCGCGTTGTCGTAGTCGAGGGCGTGGGCGGCGGTGCCCAGGATGAGCGCCTGCTCAAGCGCGTCGTCGGAGTCATTCACGGCGGCGGCCATCGACCGGGTGGCCGGATCGCCTGCGCCGGCGATCGCGACGGCGACGGTGTCGATCACGTGGAATCGGGCGGCCTCGTCGACGTCGGCCGGCCGCCCGCCGCTCCACGCCTCGTGCGCCCAGACCGCGAGGTCGTGTGACAGGCTCGTCATCTCGTCTCACCCACAAGTGCGATCGGCCGGATCGGTGAGCCGGTCGCCCCGGTGATCCGTAGGGGCAGCGCGAGGAACAGCATCTCCCTCGCGCCGGTGGTCGCGAGCTCCTCGAAGTCGAGTACTTCCATGATGTGGACGCCGCGGTCGACGAGCAGCACCTTGTGCGCGGGCAGCGATGCGTGTCCTCGGCCGGGCAGTAGCCGGTCCGACGCGATCGTGTCCGTGCAGACGGCTCGCACACCGAGGTCGGCCAGATAAACGGCGGCGTCGGCCGTGATGCCCGGAACGCCGGTCTCGGTGCCGACGTAGGCGACGGGGTTGTCGTACAGCTGAGGCCAGCCGGTGCGGACGAGCACCACTTCTCCCTCGTTGACCGTGACGCCGGCCAGGGCGTCGGCGAGGTGCCGACCGGTTATGCCGAACGCGGGCTCCAGCCGTCCCACGCCGAGCAGGGCCGGGATGTCCGCCAGGACGGCACGGCTCACGAACGGCGCGACGGTCTCCACGCCGTACACCGTGAAACGTCCGCCCACGCTCGCGGAGTGAGCGTCCACGCCGTCGTACATGAGCCCGTCGGACGCGGCGTGACACAGGGCGTCCACATGCGTGCCGACGTGCCCGCCGGTGACGATGAGCTCGTTCGCGCCGGACCCGCCTTCGGCGTTGACGCGGTCGCCGTGGCGGCGAAGGAGGCTCATCTTGAAGCCGGGATGGCTGGGCGAGCATGGCATGCCGTCTTCGAGACGATGCCCGAGCTCGATCACCCGAGCGGCGCCCAGCCAGGTGAGAGCCGTGGCGAGTGTAGGGGTCGGTTCCGTGGTCATGTGAGGTCCTTCGTGAACGTGGTGTCGTACGCCTTCTCCGCGTCGATCCGCCCAGCGCCGGTGACGACCTCGACGAACTTCGCCGCCTTCAGCGCCTCCGCCGGCACTATGGCGGCCGAGGCCGGTGTGGACTGCACGATCGACGTCCAGGACAAGGCGAACTGCCGGTCGCTCATCTGGCCTTCGAACTGGGGCCGGAGCAGGTCTCCCGCCTCGGCGGGATGATCGTGGATGTATCGCACGGCCTTGTCGATCGCGCGGACGTAGCAGCGTAAGGGGTTCCTCTTCTCCGCGAGGGTGCGCTCGCTGGTGACGATGGTCCCGTAGAGCAGATTGTCCAGGCTCGGTGCGACACCCGAAGCGAGCTTGAGCGCGACCTCGCCGTCGCCCTGCTCGGCGGCGATGTAGGAGGCCGGGGGGCCGATGACGAACGCGTCGACCGACCCGCGGGCGAAGGCCGCGACGGTCTCGCTGGCTCCACCGGTGGCCACGATGCTCAGGTCCTTGTCCGGGTCGAGGCCGGACGACTTCACGAGGTAACGCAACGTCTGGTCCGACCCCGAACCCGGTGAGGTGACCGCGACGCGTAGCCCCTTCAAAGCGCGGATGGCGGTCTCGAGATCGGCGCCGGCGGCGGGCGCCTTGTCACTCCTGATGCCGATGTCGGCGGTGTTCCTGTTCGCTGTGGAGGCGATGGCCACCAGCGGCGCGCCTTTGTTCACCGCGGTGACGACCGCCGCGAACGTCGTGGCGGCCGCGTCGATGCTGCCGCCGGCCAGCGCTTGGAGGGTCTCGGACCCGCCGCCCAGCTCGACCGTCTTGGCGTTGATCTTCTCTTCCTTCAGGTATCCCTTCTTGTCCGCTACGTACGCCGCTGAGTACTGGAGATTGGCGGCGGTGGAGGCACCGATGTTGAGGGTCTGGCCGTGGCAGGTGGAGACGGCGTCCGCGGCGGTGTCGCCGCAGGCGGTCGAGACGGTGACGAGAAGGGATCCGGCGAGCAGGGACGCGAGTGTGCGGTTCATCTGGACTCCGTGATGTGGGGGGTGGAGCGGAGCGCTACTTCCAGCGGGAGATGAGCCCCTCTGCTTTGGAGACGGCGATATTGATGACGAGCGCGACGACGACGAGAACGACAATCGCGGCGAAGGAGCCCGCGGTGTCGAAGGTGTTGGCCGAGGTCTTCAGGAGGTGGCCGAGGCCCTCGCTGGACGCGGTGATCTCGGAGACGACCGCGCCGACCAGCGAGTACGGCACGGCGAGCCGGAGACCGGTGAAGATCCAGGTCGCCGACGAAGGGATGATCACCTTGATGAGCCGATCCCGGCGGCCGGCGCCCATCAGGCTCACCACGCCGAGCAGTTCGTCGTCGGTGTCCCGAGCGCCGGCGAACGTGTTGTAGAAGACCAGGAAGAAGCAGACCAGGGAGGTCATCACCACCTTGCCCTGGAGCCCGATGCCGAACCACAGGATGAACAGCGGGGCTAGCGCGAGCTTCGGCAGGCTGTTGACCGCGATGACGAACGGGGTGAGCACGTCGGCGAGGAACCGCACGCGGCCGAGGGTGAACCCGACGATGACCCCCGCGAGGGAGCCGAGTGTGAAGCCGAGAGCCATCGCCGTGAGGGTGGCGACGGTGTTCGCCCACAACGTCCCGTCGCCGATCCAGGTGGCGAGCCGCGCCACGATCCGGGACGGGGAGGACACCCAGAACGGGTTGATGATCGTCCCCGAGCCCGCTTGCCAGAAGCCGAGTACGGCGGCCACGAGCAGCACCCGAGTCGTGATCACCACGAGCCGGTAGCGACGCGACAGGAGACGCCGTTCTCGCCCGTCCGCCTCCAATGCCTCGGCCGGCACCGCGGCGTCCGCCTCCATGGGGCCGGCGATCGCGCTCATGCTCGTCTCCGCCCCTCGATCTCAGGGCTCAACGCCGCCCACAGCTCCTCGTGCAGCGCGGCGAAACGCGGGTCGAACCGTACCGAGAAGATGTCCCGGGGCCGGGGGATGTCAATGGTGCGGTCGAGAACCACCCGACTGGGCCGGCTGCTCATCACCACGACGCGGTCGCCCAAGGCGACGGCCTCTCCGAGGTCGTGGGTGATGAAGACAACGGTGGCCCTCGTCCGTTCCCATATCCGGACCAGTTGGTCCTGCAGCACCGTTCTCAACTGGCTGTCCAGCGCGCCGAACGGTTCGTCGGCCAGGATGACCTCCGGCTCGTACACAAGCGTGCGCGCCAGCGTGACCCGCTTGCGCATGCCGCCGGACAACTCACGCGGGTACGCGTCCCCGAAGCCGGCCAGCCCCACCAGATCGAGCATCTGGTCGACGCGCTCGGCACGCTCCCGCTTGCCCATCCCCCGCAGCTCCAGGGGCAGCCCGACGTTGCGCCGAACCGATCGCCAGGGCAGCAAGTTGTCCTTCTGCGTGACGTAGCCGACCCGCGTGTTGGGCCCCTGTACCGGTTCGCCCTCGTAGCGGACCGTCCCCCGGCTCGGTTCGAGGAGGCCGGCCACCATGTTGAGGAGGGTGGACTTGCCGCAACCGCTCGGGCCGACGACGCAGCAGAACTGGCCACGCGGCACCGCGACGGCGAGGTCGTCGACGGCGACGAAAGACTGCCGGGCACCCTGGTAGATCATGCCGACGTGGTCGAACTCGATCAGCGGGTGATCGGTTCGTTGCTCGGAGTCGGCCCCGGCGGCCATGACGTTCACGTCGTCTCCTCCTTCTCGTGCCGGTCTCGGCGGCTGGAGAGAACCCGCCGCGCGGCGCGGACGACCGGCGCGTCGACGAATCGGCCGTCTGCGAGCCGTTGTGCCCCACCGGACCGCGCCGCCGCGCCGATCACCTGCTCGGCGAGCGCTATCTCGCGCGCGCTGGGGGTGAACGCCTCGACGATGGCTGGGAGCTGGCGCGGGTGGATGGCCGCTCTCCCCCGCATGCCGAGGCGGCGGCCGAGCGCGCAGGAGTCAGCCAAGCCCCTCGCGTCGGACAGATCGCCGAAGACCGACATCGACGGCGCCGGCAACCCGGCCGCCGCGGCGGCCACGACCAGTCGGCTGCGAGCCCAGGCGAGGCCCTCCTCATCCGCCACTCCGAGATCGACCGACAGATCGCCCTCACCGAGCGAGATCGCCGCGGCATCCGGTGCGGCGGCGATCTCGAACGCGTGCCGCAGCCCGCGAGCCGTCTCTATCAGCGGATGCAGCCGCAGGTCCCGGTCGCCCCAGGCTTCGCGTACGGGATCGAGATCACTGGGCTGCTCGACCCTCGGCACGCGGATGACGTCGATTCCGTCGAGTGAGCGCAGGACCGCGAGATCGCGTACGCCCTGGTCGCCGCTGATCTCGTTGACGCGGACGTGGAGCTCGACGCCGCGCGCGCCCGCCCGTTCGGACCAGGCCGCGAGGTGCTCGACGAGGTTGCCGCGGGCGGTGTCCTTGCGGTCCGCGGCGACGGCGTCCTGCAGGTCCACCACCACCGCGTCCGCCCCGGCGGCCAAGGCCTTGGCGACGATCTCGGGGCGATCCGCCGGCGCGTACAGCCAGGTGAGCAACGTCATCGGATCACTCCCGCCGTGCGCATGCCGGCGATCTCCTCGGCTTCGAACCCCGCTTCGCGGAGCACCTCGTCGGTGTCCGCGCCCAGCGGGCGACCCGCCCAGCGCACCGCACCCGGCGTCTCAGACAGCCGGAACATCACGTTCTGCATGGCCACCATGCCGAGATCCGGGTCGGGCATCCGCACGATGGTGCCCAACGCCTCGTACTGCGGGTCCCGCACGATGTCGCTGATGTCGTAGACAGGCGTGATGGCGGCCTCCGCCTCGACGAACGCGTCGACGACCTCCTTGGCGTCTCGACCGGCGATCCAGGAGCCCACCGCCTCGTCGAGCTCGTCCACGTGCTGGACCCGGCCATGCCCGCTGCGGAACCACTCCTGGGCGACGAGATCAGACCGTCCGACCAATGTGACGACACGCTCGGCGATGGACTGGGCGCTCGTGGACACCGCGAGCCACCTGCCGTCGCGGCTACGGTAAATGTTGCGCGGCGCGTTCTTGTCCGAGCGGTTGCCGTGGCGCCGCGGGACGATTCCCAACGCCTCGTAGAACGTGATCTGGGGGCCCAGCAGCGTCAGGATCGGCTCGATGATCGCGGTGTCGACGATCTGCCCGCGCCCTGTCTCCGCACGGTGCGCGATCGCAAGCATGATGGCGAAACCCGTGGCGAGACCGGCGATGCCGTCGGCCAGCGCCAGCGGAGGTAGAGTCGGCGGGCCGTCGGGCTGGCCCGTCATCGCGGCGAAACCGCTCATGGCCTCGGCGAGCGTCCCGAAACCCGGCTCATGGGCGCGCGGCCCCATCTGGCCGAAGCCCGTGACGCGGGCGATGACCAGGCGCGGGTTGAGGTCGAGCAGGGTATCCGGGCCAAGGTTCCACCGTTCGAGGGTCCCGGGACGGAAGTTCTCGATCAGCACGTCGGCGTCGGCCAGGATCCGTCGCATCGCCTCCTGGCCCTGCGCGGTCGACAGGTCGATGGCCGCGGCACGCTTGTTGCGTCCCAGCTGCTTCCACGTCAGGCTCACGCCGTCCTTGAGGGGCCCGTGCCCGCGGCTGGGATCTCCGCGCAGGGGATGTTCGATCTTGATCACATCGGCGCCGAAATCGCCGAGCATGCCGGCCGCCAGAGGACCTGCGAACAGGGTGGCCGCGTCTACAACCTTGAGAGCCGCTGGAGGAAACATGCAAATAAGATATATGTTATTTCTCCCAGGGGTCAAGGTTAAGAACGCGTTACGCGGCCCCCCGCGGAAGGCGACGACGTGCTAGAACGTCGATCTCGCCGAAGCCCCCGCCGTCAGGCGGTGCGACACCGCCAGTTCGACGTGCTCACGCATCAACCTCTCGGCGGTGACGCTGTCACTGGATTCCAGCGCCTGGAGGATCCGCTCGTGGAACTCGATCGCCACCCGATCCCGCTCGCGCAGTCCATGTGGTCCGACCCCGAGGTCGCCGCGGGGGGCTCTTCCCAGATCAGGCCGAGATGGCGGACGACGCTCCTGCGACCGCCGACCTCGGCGACGGCCGCGTGGAACCGGCGGCTCGCGGACGCCAGGGCCTGCGCGTCGTGCACCAGCAGGACATCCTTCATCTCCTGGTGGATCGCGCGCAGCCGATCCAGCGCCTTCTCGTCGATGTCCTCGGCGGCGAGCCCGGCCGCCAGGCCCTCCACAGTGTCGCGCAGGGCGTAGAGCTCCTCGATCTCGCTCTGGCTGAGCTGGACCACGGTCGCACCGCCGTGGATCTTGTAATCGATCAGTCCGAGGCTCTCGAGCCTGCGCAACGCCTCGCGGACAGGCGTCACCGATACGCCGAGCCGGTTGCTGACCTCATCCTGAAGAATCGGCGTACCCGGCGGCAGGGCACCGCTGAGGATCTCTTCACGCAGGACGGACTGCACGCAGTCCGCCCGGCTGAGCGGCGGCTGGACAGCGGCGAACGTCTGGTCCGCTTCGGGCCGAGCCCCGCGGACCGCGCCGCTGTGGTTCGTGGAGACCTTCCGACGCGCCATCCACGCCTTCCTCGCCGAGAGTCGGTCCGCTCGAGGCGCGCGCGGCCGGATGGGGCGACGTCGGCTACGTGGCCCGCTGCTTCCGCGACCAGTGGGGCCTTACCCCGCGTGAATGGCGCGCCCGTCTTGGCGTGCTGAGTTCCGCGAGGACACCACCCTGCACGATCGAGGCCGCCTGCCCTTCGGGACCGCCCCCGAACCTGCGATGGCGCGGCGCTATGCGGAGGCCGAACTGACCGACGGCGCACCGACTGTCAGCCCAGGCGTGGAGTCCGATGCCCTGCCCGGAAACTGATCGTGAGGGCTTCTCACCCGTCGGCCACCACTCGACGAGCCCAGCCGATCATGACGCGATCGACGAGGGGTGCGGTTGTGGACAGCGCCGGGTCGTGTCCTGTGGCAGGAATGATCACGACCTCCAAGTGAGCACGGGGGCCGTAGTACCGAGACTCGTACCGCGCCACCGATACCGGATCGGAGCACTCGTACTGGACGACATCAGTGCAGTAGACGGCATCCTCAGGCTCGCCGTGCCTGCTCCGGCACTCGGCCCGCCACTCCACCCCGGTCGCCCTGGACGACGGCGACCGCATCCTCGCGGCCGAGTTGGCGCACGACGGCCGCGCCAGCCACGCGCAGCTGGCCAGGGCCACCGGTTGGAACGAGACCACGGTCCGCCGAAGGATCACGGCCCTGCGCTCAGCCGGGACCCTGTACTTCGATCTCGACGTCGACACCCGGCTGCTCGGCTACACCGGAACCGCCCTGCTGTGGATCTCCGTTGAACCGTCCCAGCTGGCCGCGGCCGGACATGCGCTCGAACGGCACCCCGAGATCTCCTTCGCCGCCGCCACCACCGGCCCGACCAACCTCCTGGGCTCTGTGGTGGCCTCGGACGTGTATGCCCTCTACGACTACATCGCCGACCAGGTAGGCGGCCTCCCCGGCATCCGAGCGATGGAAACCGCGCCGATCCTCCGGACGGTCGAACGCGTCGGCGCGATCACTCCGGCGGCGCCCTGATCGGCCACGCCCGGGTGTCCGGGTCCATCCCGTGGTCCTTGACAATCTCCCAGACTGTGCAGGAGCGAGACGATGTTCGTCACCGTGAGCCAGACCAAGCGCGGCAACACGACCGATCGCCATGCCGTTCACTGGCGCGGCGCTCGAGACACCCGCCCGGGGCAGGTTCGCCCATCATGTCTACGACCTGCACGAATGAATATTCGGCACCCGCAAGTACGGCGGAGCCCGGCGCGAGGCGTACAAGACCCGTACGGCCCGGGGAGCCCTCGGGTGGAGGCGGTCAGCGGGCGGAGTTGGCGAGGCGATGCGACACCGCCAGCTCGACGTGCTCGCGCATGAGCCGCTCCGCGAGGCCCTTGTCGCGCTCCTCCAGGGCCCGGATGATCTGTTCGTGGTATTCGATCGCCTCTGTGGCGACTGCCGGGTCCGACCACACCGACTGGTTGAGCGGGATGGGGTGCCCCTCCCAGATCAGCCCCAGATGCCTGGCGATGATCGTGCGCCCGCCCGCCTCGGCCACGGCCGAGTGGAACAGGCGGCTCTTGGCGGCCAGCGCCTGCGCGTCGTGCGCCGCGTGGGCGTCCTTCATCTGCTGGTGGATGCCGCGCAGCCGGTCGAACTCGGCGTCGGTGATGCTGTCGGCCGCGAGCCTGGCCGCCAGTCCCTCGACCGTGGCCCGCAGCGCGTAGAGCTCCTCGATCTCGTTCTGGCTGAGCTCGACAACGGTGGCGCCGCCGTGGGTCTTGTAGACGAGCAGCCCGAGGCTCTCCAGCTTGCGCAGCGCCTCGCGCACAGGGGTGACTGAGACGCCGAGACGGGCGCTGATCTCCTCCTGGAGTATCGGCGTGCCCGGCGGCAACGCACCGCTGAGAATTTCCGCCTTCAACACGGACTGCACGTACTCCGCTCGGCTGACCGGCGGCTTGACGCTGGCGAAGGACTGGTCGGTGGCGACCAGCCGGTCACGCAGGGCGTTGCCGACGTTCGTGGAACCCTTGCGACGCGCCATTGGAAGCCTTCCGATGAGAGTCAGCCCGGGTCAAGTATTTTATATGACTCGTCCGCGGCGGGCCGCCTGCAGCTCGGGGTCGGGTACCAGCGTGGAGTCCAGCAACCTGCGAGTGTATTCGCTGGCGGGGCAGGTGACGATCTCGGCGGTCGGTCCCGCCTCGACGACCTGGCCGCGACGCATCACCACCGTGGTGTGCGACACGTGCCTGATCACGTCGAGGTCATGGCTGATGAACAGGTAGGTGAGCCCGAGGTCGGCCTGCAGCCGCAACAGGAGGTTGAGGATCTGCGCCTGGACCGACAGGTCGAGCGCGGAGACCGCCTCATCGAGGACGATCAGGCTCGGCTCGGCGACGAGCGCGCGGGCGATCGCGATGCGCTGCCGCTGCCCGCCGGAGAACTCCCGCGGCAGCCGGTCGAGGTCTCGTCCCGACAGCCCGACCTGCTCAAGCGCGGCCTCGACTCTGGTACGGCGCCGCCCCGCCGGCAACCTGGTGTGCACGAGCAGCGGCTCCTCCAGCGTCTGACCGATCGTCCGAGCCGGGTTCAGCGAGCTGAAGGGATCCTGGTAGACGGGCTGCAGCTCGGCCGTCAGCTCCCGGCGGCGTCGGGGAGTGGCGTGGGTGACGTCCTCACCGCGGAAGACCACCTGGCCGCAGGAGATCGGTACACGGCCGAGCACCGCCCCGGTCAGCGTCGTCTTTCCAGAGCCCGATTCGCCGACGATGCCCACCGTCTCGCCCTTGCGGGCCTCGAAGCTGACGCCGTCGACGGCCACCACTTCCGAGCGGCGCATGTGGAAGCGTACGCCGAGCTCGTGCACACGGAGCAGGGGATTCATCGCACTTCCGCCTTCTGGAGTTCGTCGGACCGCACGCATCGGGCGACGCCGTCGGGCGTGGAGCGCAGCGGTACCGGAGCCGCACGGCACTCGTCGGCGGCCAGGACGCACCGATCCGCGAAGCGGCAGCCGTACGCCCACGCCCCGGCCGCGGGGACGACGCCGGGAATGGTGGGGAGCTGGGAGAACGGCGTGCTGCCGCGCAGGTCGGCGCGGAGCAGCGCCCGGGTGTAGGGATGGGAGGGTCGGGCGAACAGGGTCGCCACCGGCGAGATCTCGACCACCTCACCGGCGTACATCACCACGGCCCTCTCGCACAGGTCGGCCACCACGCCCCAGTCGTGCGTCACCAGCAGGACCGCGAGGTCCTGCTCGGCGGCGAGCGTGCGCAGCAGATCGAGGATCTCTGCCTGCACGGTCACGTCGAGGGCGGTCGTCGGCTCGTCGGCGATGAGGATCCTGGGGCGTAGCGCCATCGCCAGCGCGATGTTGACCCGCTGCGCCATGCCGCCGGAGATCTGGTGCGGGTAACTGGCCAGGACCCGCGGCACGTCGGGCACGCGGACGCGGCGTAGCAGGTCCGCGCACCTCTCCCGAACCTCGGCCCGGGACAAGCCGGGTTCCGTCGCGACGACCTCGGCCAGCTGGGAGCCGACCGTGAACGACGGGTCGAGGCTGGGCACCGGGTCCTGCGGCACGTACCCGATGAGCCGGCCGAGTAGGCGGCGTCGCGCGGCCGACGAGAGCGCCGCGACGTCGGCGCCGTCGACGCGAACCACCCCGGACACCAGCTCGACGCCGTCGGGCAGCAGGCCGAGCGCGGCCCTGGCGGTCATGCTCTTGCCGCACCCCGACTCCCCCACGAGCCCGACGACCTCGCCGGCACGCAGGGCGAAGGACACGTCGGTGACCAGTGGCGTCACCCCACCATGGCAGACCGTGACGTTCTCCAGCGCGAGCACGCCCGAGGATGGCGAGGTGGAAGCCGTGCCGGGACGGGCGCGGGCGGGCCTGGACGGCGATGGCAGGTCGGGCTCGGTCGCGGTCATGTCGCGGATGGCGTCCCCGACCAGGCCGACGCAGAGGGCGACGAGGGCGACGACCCCGCCCGTGATCAGTAGGAACCACGGAGCCGGCTGGATCTGCTGGATCGACTCCCCGACCAGGTTGCCCCAGGTCGGCCTGGGCGCCTGGACGCCGAGGCCGAGGAAGCCGAGCGAGGTCTCCACCAGCACGGCGGTGGCCGCGAAGAACGTGGCCTGCACGGTGATCGGGCCGCGCACGTGCGGCAGCACGTGGCGGCGCAGGATATGCCACTGGTTGAGGCCCGCCCCCTCGGCCGAGACGACGAACACCTGGCCGCGCACGGCCTTCGTGGCACCGCGGACAACCCTGATCATCGACGTGGACCCGGTCACGCCGAGCGCGACCATGGTCACCACCTCGTTGTCCTTGAACACGGCCAGCACGACCAGCAGGATGATCACAGTCGGCAGGGCCAGCAGCAGGTCCGCCAGCCAGGTGATCGTCCGGTCCGCCGGCCCACTGGTGAACCCGGCCCACAGGCCGAGGGGCACGCCAAGGGCGACGAAGACCGCCAGCGCGATGGCCGCGCCGCTGAGGCTGACCCGCCCGCCGTACAGTATGCGTGAGAGGATGTCGCGGCCGAGCGAGTCGGTGCCGAACCAGTGCTGGGCCGACGGCGAGCCGAGCACGTCGTCGAGGTTCTGCTCGAGCGGCTGGTGCGGGGCCAGCAGCGGAGCGAAGAGCACGGCGAGCACGACCAGGGTGAGCACCGCGGCGGGGATCAACAGCTCCAGGCGCCTCATGCGACCCTGGCCCGCGGGTTGAGCACCAGGTAGAGCAGGTCGACACCCAGGTTGACGACGACCACGACCATCGTGAACGCAAACACCACCCCCTGGATCATGGGCAGGTCGT
The DNA here is from genome assembly GCF_001570365.1 of Microtetraspora fusca. GTDB lineage: Bacteria > Actinomycetota > Actinomycetes > Streptosporangiales > Streptosporangiaceae > Microtetraspora > Microtetraspora fusca. Next base: position 18,915 of record NZ_BBYK01000063.1, read on the forward strand.
GCTGCTGGGTCGAGGCCACCGCCAGGCCGCCGAGTCCGGGGATGGCGAAGATCGACTCCACGATCACGGTGCCGCTGAGCAACTGCACGACCAGCAACCCGACCACGGTGACAACCGGCACCGAGGCATTGCGCAGGGCGTGCCGGTAGACGATGCGCCGCTCCGGCAGGCCGCGGGCCCGTAGCGCGCGCACGTACTCGCCCTGCATGGTGGCCCGCATCGAGTCCCTGGTCTGCTTGGCGATCGCGGCCGCCCCGCTGATGGCCAGCGTGGCGACCGGGAGCACCAGCCCGGCGAGCGTGTAGCCGGTGGCCGGCAGCAGCGGCATGCCCAGCGCGAACACCACCACCAGCGCCGGCCCCACCCAGTAGTGCGGTACGGCGAAGCCGACCAGCGAGAGCATGTCCACGACCCGCCCTGAGACGCCGCCGTGGACGCCGGAGTGGATGCCCATCGCGACTCCGATCAGTGCGCTGACGATCGTGGTCCCGACGATCACGCTCATCGTGGGTGTGGCCCGGCCGAGGATGCCGGACAGCACCGGTTCCTTGGTGATGATGGAGCGGCCCAGGTCACCCTGCAGGACGTGCCACAGCCAGTCCCCGTACTGGATGACCAACGGCCGGTCCAGGCCGAGCTGGGAGCGCAGCGCGGCGTACTGCTCCGGGGTCGCTCCCTCGCCGAGGATGGTCACGGCGGGGTCGCCCGGGCTGAGCGCGACCAGCACGAACGACAGGAAGCTCGCCAGCAGTGTCAGCGGCACCGCGAAGGCCAGCCGTTTGACGATGACGCGGCGCATCACTGGGATCCCGCGTGTGCGGTGAACTGGGTGACGTCCGGCGCGGAGATGTAGGCGCCATACCGGTCGGGCACGTTGCCGACACGGGCGCGGGAGAAGTAGATCGTGTCGTGGTTGACCGCCGGGAGGAACCACGCCTGCTCGGTCAGCGTGGTGAGCGCCCGGTTGTACATGCCGTTGCGCTCGGCCGTGTCGGCCGTGGCGTCGGCCTTGCGCACCAGCGCGGTGACCTCGGGGATGGAGTCGCCGAACGGGTTGTACGGCGTGACGAGCATGGAGGCCAGGCTGGTGTGCATGAGATTGAACGGCGAGGTGCCGTAGCTCATGTAGACCAGGCCGTACTTCTTGCTGAGCGACATCTTGGTGTAGGTCGCGATGTCGGCGCCGAACTCGGGGTGGACCCGGACACCGACCTTGGCCAGCTGATCGATCATCGCCTGCTGCACCAGCCTGCAGTTGCGCAGCTGGATCTTGCACCCGTCCAGAGAGACGTCCACGCCGGTCGGATAGCCGGCCTCGGCGAGCAGACTCTTGGCCTTGCCCGGATCGTAGGGGTAGGCCTCCGTCACGGCCTTGCCGTAGGAGTCGGCGCCCGGTGAGGTCAACGCGCTGGTGGGACGGCCGTAGCCACGGTAGACGGCCTTGGCGATGGACGCCCGGTCGATGGCGTAGTTCATGGCCTGCCGTACCCGGACGTCGCCGAGCGGCTTGCTGGTGGCGCCGCTCCTGTCGACGATGAAGAAGCCGGCGAAGTAGTTGCCGACGCCGGAGACCTTCAGGCCGGCACTGCCTGCGCTCGAGGCGGCCGCCCAGTCACCGCCGGCGAAGTCGACCTGGCCCGACTTCATCGCGTTGAGCAGTGCGTTACCGTCGGTGATGACCTTGACGACGACACGCTTGAACGCTTGGCGGGCCTTGTTCCAGTAGTGGGGGTTCGCTGTGAAGGTGTACGTGTCACCCACCACCGTCGCCGACGAGTCCAATGTGTACGGCCCGGCGCCGTATGTGGTCGTGGCCAGCTTGTCCCCCGCGGCCAGACCGGCGGGCGAGATGACGTCGCCGACCAGCCACGACTGGGTGAGCAGCGCAGGCAGGTTGGGCACCGGGGCCGTGGCTGTCACCTCGACGGTCGAATCGTCGACCTTCTTCGCACCGCTGATGAGGGAGGCGGCGGAGGCGTTCGGACCGCCGGCCTTCCTGATGTGGTTGATCGAGTCGACGACGGCGTCGGCGGTGACCGGGCTGCCGTCGGCGAACTTGACCCCAGAGCGGAGCGACACGCTCAGCTTGGTGTTGTCGCTGCCGACGAACTTCCAGCCGGCGGCGATGGCCGGTTGGAGCGTTCCGTCGTTGCCCATCCTGATCAGCGGCTCGTATGCGAGCTGGATCGGCCCGTTGACGAGCCAGCCGACCTGGGCCAGTGACGGGTCGAGTGTGGTGGGGGCCGTGGAGAGACCCATCGTCAGCGTCGCGTCGTCATTCGACGTTCCGCAGCCGGCGACGGTCGCGCCGAGCGCCAGGAGCGAGAGACAGACGGCGGTAAGGCGCATGGTTGCCTGCTTTCCGGGGGACGACCGGTCAGTTCTCGGTCAGGAAGGACACGAACGCGCGCTCGCGCTCGGCGCGGGCACGCCGGACGCTGGAGATGACGTGCGGCGCGCCGGGGATCTGGTGGAATCTCGCGCCAGGGATGCGATCGGCCAGGTCGCGGGAGAGCCGGGGCGCGCCGAGCTGGTCGAGTTCGGCGCAGACCACGAGCACGGGCACGCGGATCGAGCCCAGGCCGTCCCGGGCGTCGTGGGTCATGTTGGCGTGGATGAGCCGCAGGTGGGCATCCTTGCGCGCGGCCGCGGAGGTGTCGTCCGGAGCGACGCGGATGAGCTCGGCGTAGTGCGCGTTCACGTCTTCGGGCAGGTACGCCACGGTCACGCCGTAGGTCGCGTACGCCTCGTAGCTCTGCTGCCGTAGCGTGTAGAACGTCCGGCTCTGCGCGGTGTGGAAGGGCTCCGGAAAGGCCCAGCCCTGCGAGAGGATCACCTTGCGCAGCCCCGGGGGCTTCATGATGGCCAGGTGCTGGGCGACACAGGCGCCGAGTCCGCCGGTACCGGCCAGGTGGAAGCCGTCCGACAGGTCGAGGTGGCGGGCCAACTCCGCCACGTCGACTGCGATCTCCTCAGTACGGCCAGGCCCCGGCGCGGGGTCCGAGCGCCCGAGTCCCGCGTGGTCGAAGACGATGATCCGGAAACGTTCCCGCAGACCCTCGTCGACGGTGGCGACGTGCGCGCCGGTAGTCAGGCCAAAGCCTCCCACGTAGATCAGCGGGAAGCCCTCGCCGTGGATCTCGTAGTACAAGGTGCGCCCTGGTAGGCATAGCGTGCTCATCGGGATCCCACCGTGACGCCGTAGTCCCGCTCCGCGTCCTCGGCGGAGACGAAGCCCTCGCGCACATCCCTCAGTACGGCTTCCCGGTCTCTCTCCTTCGGGTCGCCCCACCCGCCACCGCCGGCCGAGCTCAGCACGACCACGTCGCCGGGCTGGAGTTTCGTGCCGACCGAGACACCCGGGACGCGGCGGCGCTCGCCGTCGCGACCCTCCACCACGATCGAGCCGGGCCGGCCCGCCCCGCCGCCGCGCTGCCCGTCGGGCCCGGCGTCGGTGTGGCTCATCGACGGGTTCAAAGTGGCCTCCTGTAGCACCTCGATCTCCCTGACCGCGCCGCACCCGCCGCGGAACCTGCCGGGACCGCCGGAGCCGTCGTTGATCCGGTAGCTGCGGATCCGCACCGGATAGGTGGGCTCGACGAACTCGACCGGATAGTTACGCTGCGCCATGCCATAGATGACGTCGGGGCCGTCGCCGAACGGCCGGCCGCCGAAGCCGACGCCGAGCGACTCGGAGTAGGACACGCCGCTGGGGAACTGGAAGTTGCAGACGATGTAGGTCGGGAAATTCGCTGTCATGTGGCCGCCGTTGGCCTGCGCGACCAGCGTGCTCAGGCAGTTGAGCACGATCGACTTGACCAGCGAGCGGTTGTTGAGCGGGCGCGGGAACTCCGGCGAGACCAACGTCCCAGAGGTGAGCCGCAGGTCGGTGAGAGTGTCCAGGATGCCCTGGTTCATCTCCAGGTTCTCGTCGAACACCAGCAGCACCCTGGCCAGCAGCAGCTGCACCCCGCTCAGAGTGGCCAGGTAGTTGATCGGCACGGGAACGTCGGGAGAGGTGCCGGTCAGGTCGAGGAGCAGCTCGTTACCGCGGCGGTGCAGGGAGGCCGACACCTGGAGTCCGGTGAGCCCCAGACCCGGGACGTCCGCGGAGGTCACGGTCTCGTAGGTGCCGTCGGGGATCTGCTCGTCCAGGATCTGGCGTACCCGGGCGGCAGTGTGGGCCAGCGCCCAGTCGATGGTCTCCAGCAGCGTTCGCCGACCGTACCGCTCTGCGAGGGCGTCGACGCGGGCGGCGCCGAGTCGGCAGGCGGCCAGCAGCGCCCGCCAGTCACCGCGCACCAGGTCGGGGCGCCGGGAGTTGCGCTCGAGCAGGCGCAGGAACGACGGATCAATCTCGTGATCGCGGCCCACACGCATCGGCGGGTACGCGATGCCCTCGTGGAAGATCTCGGTCGCCTTGCCCGCACCGCCGCCCTCGCGCAAGCCGCCGAGGTCGGCCACGTGCCCGTAGCCGGCGGCGAAGCCGAGCAGTTCGCCCTGGCAGAAGATCGGCACAGAGACCACCACGTCGCCCAGGTGCTGCACCGCCCCCCTCGTCGTGTAGGGGTCATTGAAGAAGAAGATGTCGCCCGGGGCCACCTCGTCCAGCTCGAAGTGATCGAGGATGGGGTCGACCAGTCCGGCGCCCGTCAGGCCCGCAAGCGCGAAGATCATCCGGCCGCGTGTGTCGAACAGGCCGACGAAGTAGTCCTTCTTGTCGCGGAAGCCCTCCGACATCGCCGTCCGCCCGATCAGGCGTTCCATTTCGTCGGTGGTCGCCCGGATGGCGCCGTACACGATCTCGCGCGTGGCCAGGTCGGTGGTCTCAGACATGCACATCAACCTCCAAGGCGCCGAGCGGGGTCACCGTCGCGGCGGCGCCCGGCGGGATGACGACCGTGGAGTCGACGCTCTCCACGACGGCCGGCCCGTTGACCACGTGACCGGGCTTCAGGGTGGGACGGCGGAGCACGGTCGTCTCCAGCCAGCCCTCGGGGTCGAAGAACACCCGCCGGGTGGTGGCGCGTTCGCCGCCATCCGCGGCCTCGAACGACACGTCGGTGTGCGGCACCAGGCCGGCCGCGCGCAGGCGGACGTTGACGATCCGCACGTCCACGGACTCGAAGGCGTAGCTGTAGCGGTCGCGGTGCGTCTCATCGAAGGCCTTGCGTGCTCTCTCCAGCGCCTCGCCCGGCGAGTCGGCGAAGCCTTCCAGCGGCACGGTCAGGTCGAATCCCTGGTTGTCGTAGCGCATGTCGAGCAGCGGGGTGAAGCGGCGCTCCAGCAGGTTGCCGTCTTGGGCCAACCACTGGCCCGCCTCGGCCACCAGTTCGTCCAGCACGCGCGACAGGCGGTCGAGGTCCAGCTCCTTCAGCACCGGGCGGTCGGGCAGCGAGCGCACGTAGTAGCGGGCGACGTCGGCCGACAGCAGGCCCTCCGTGGTGAAGACGCCCGGGTTGAGCGGCACCAGCACCTTGCGGATACCGATCTGCCTGGCAACCTCGATCGAGTGGAGGCTGCCGCCCCCGCCGAACGAGACCAGGCAGTACTCCCGAGGGTCACGCCCGCGCTCGGTGGAGATGGTGCGGATCGCGTTGGCCATGTGGGAGTTGGCCATCCGCAGCACGTGGACGGCCGCTGCCTCGGGGTCCCCACCGGACAGCGAGCCCAGCCCCTCGACGAGGGCGGACTCGGCGGCGGCGTGGTCGAGGGTCAGCGCGCCGCCGGCCAACTCGCGGGGCAGCCAGCCGAGCACAGCGAGGGCGTCGGTGACCGTTGGTACCGTGCCGCCGTAGCCGTATGCGGCCGGGCCCGGGTTGGATCCGGCGCTGCGCGGGCCCACACTGAAGCGGCCCGCCTCCATCGACGCGATGCTGCCACCGCCCGCGCCGACCGTGTGCACGTCCAGGACGGGCAGGCCGATCGGGAAGTGGCTCACGTACGCATCCGTATTGATGTCGACCACGCCATCGACCGCGCAGCTGACGTCGGAGCTGGTGCCGCCCACGTCGAGGGCGAACGACCGGTCGATGCCGTGCGAGCGGGCCAGCCGCGCGGCGGCGTTCGCGCCACCTGCCGGCCCTGACAGGACCGTGGTGATCGGGAATCGGGCCGCGTACTCGGCGCCGACCACGCCTCCATCGGACGCCATCACGTACAGCGGGGCCGCGACGCCCGCTTGCCGCAGCGCGTCGCGCAGCCCGGTCAGATAGTGCGTGACCACCGGCTGGGCGCCGGCGTTCAGCACCGCCGCCATGGTCCGCTCGTACTCCCCCGCCTGCGGGAGCACCTCGTGCGACAGCGTGACCAGCAGGCCGTCCAGCCGTTCGCAGAGGAGATCGCGTACCCACAGCTCGTGCGCCGGGTTGACATGGCTGTGCAGGAAGGCCACCGCGACACTCGCGACGCCGAGGTCGGCGATCGACCGGATCAACGGCTCCAGCGCCTTCTCGGCGGGGGCCTGGAGCGGGGCGCCGTCCCACGACATGCGTTCGGCCAACCCGAAGATCCGCTCACGGCCGATCGGACGGCGGGGCTTCAGCCAGCTCAGCACGTTGCCACTGCGCGGCGAGTCGTGCCGGCCGATCTCTAGCACCGACTCGAAGCCGGCCGTGGTCACCAGCGCCGTCTCGAGCTGGTCGCGCTCCAGCAACGCGTTCGTCGTCAGCGTCGTGCCGTGCACGATCCGCGCGATCTGGTCGGGTGTGATGCGCGCCTGTGCGCACACGGCCTCGACCGCCCGCAGGAACGCATCGATCGGGCCCTGATGGGAAAGGACCTTGGTCACCCAGCGGTGGCCCGTCGCGAGGTCGCAAAGGGTGGCATCGACGAATGTCCCACCGACATCCACCGCGATCACATGTCCGGCGGCTGCCCGCGGGGCCTCTGGATCTGGTACTTCCCGCAAGATCGACTCCTTAACATATATGATACTTATTATAGATATCGACGAAGCCATCCCCTCGTCAAGAGCCGTTCACATACCTGCGGATCGCACGCCGGACCAGGCCCGCCGCCTGAGGCAGGCGTGTATCGCTTCAAGATCGATCGCACAGGGCTTGAGCTGGGAGTTCTCTGGTACGGCTACGCGGCTCTGTGATGTTCGTCGACCGGTCCGCCGAGCACCTTCCGGCACCACCCCTGGCCTTCGAGCGGTACGGCGGACCGCTCGTCGCGATCGCGTGGTCGCTACCGAAGGGACTGGTGCGGCCGATAGCCGTTGTAGTAATCGGCATATTCCATCAGCACCGACCGCAGGTGCCGTTCGCCTGGAGCGTGCGCGGTGGCGTCCCCATCACCGTTACGCCGACCGATGACGACCGCATCGAAGACGTCGGTGAACTTGACATCCCTGCACCTGCCGAAAGTCTCATCAATGCAGTTCAAGCAGCATGTCGATACGCGTGCAGGACTTCGCCAAGCCTGGCTGGTCGGCATCTTCGGCGTGGACATGGACGGTGCGCCGGCAGACGACCCCCAGCCCTGGCGGGGCCGTGGACAAGGGAACGAAGGGGAAGCGTGCGCGCGTCGTCCCGCTGATCCTGGAAGTGCGTGACCTGGTCACCCAGCGTCTCGATGCGCTCGGCTCGAACCCCTCCGCCCGGCTGTTCACCGGCCCTCGGGGCGGACGCATCACCACCGCGGTACTCCGGGACGCCACCCATTGGGATGACGTGGTGACACGCCTCGGCTACGAACACCTTCGCCGGCATGATCTGCGGCACACAGGGCTCACCTGGATGGCCGACGCCGGCGTTCCGGTCCACGTGCTCAGGAAGATCGCCGGACATGGATCACTGACGACAACTCAGAGATACCTTCACCCCGACATGCGCTCGATCTCGGAGGCTGGGGCCGCGCTCAGCGCCCATCTCGCGGTCAGACGGTCCCCAGATGGTCCCCGGCTCAGGGCCGTCTAGCTGATCCCAAGAACACCCACGACACAGCAACAAGGCCTGCTGACCAGGGCTCTTGCCCCGGCCGACAGGCCTTGTTCTACTGTCGGGACGACAGGATTTGAACCTGCGACCCCTTGACCCCCAGTCACGTTTTCTCGTTCAATCTCATCCCGCGCCGAAGGCGTCGTCCAGGCTAAAGTGCAGGTAGACGGCTTGATCAGCTGTCGAATCCTGTCGCCGCGTCTCGGTCTCTGACGCGGGATACAGCAACAAATGAGCAACGGACGATCATGGGGGATGCATGGGCCACTCCTATGTCAGGGTCGGGGCAGACGGCAAGAAGCGCTACACCGCGATCTACCGGGACATCCGGGGAGAGCGGCACTCCGCCGGGACCTTCGCCAGCAAGAAGGCGGCCGACAAAGCCTGGCAGGCAGCGGAAGCTCGAGTCGCCGAGGGCCGAGCGGGAAACGCCGCCCGAAGCCGCCAGACGTTCCAGCGGTACGTCGAGAAGGAGTGGCTGCCGCACCACATGATGGAGGCCACGACCCGCGAGGGGTACACGTACTCGATCTACGCGCACATCATGAAGTGGTTCGGGCCCATGCGCATGATCGAGATCCTCCCCAGTGACGTACGCGCCTGGGTGAAGGACCAGCAGGAGCGCGGTCTCTCCCCCGCCACCATCAGGCTCAACAAGTCGATCCTCAGCGGCATCTTTACCACGGCGCTGAACGACCAGGTCACCTCCCTGCATCCGTGCAAGGGCGTGAAGACGCCGACCGTACCCAAGAAGCCGCTGCGCATCGTCTCCCCCGAGGAGTTCGACCAGCTCTATTTGGCGTTGCCTGATGACGAGACTCGGCTCCTGGCCGAGACCGCTATCGAGAGCGGCATGCGCTGGGGCGAGCTCACCGAACTCCGCGTCAAAGACCTCGAACTCATCAACTGCCTCGTCACGGTGAGCCGCACGGTCGTCGAGATCAACCCCAAGCACCACCCTGAGGGCAAACGGTTTCTGATCAAGGAGTACCCCAAGGACAGGGAGTTCCGTCGGTTCAAGATCAGCCCACCGATCGCCGCCAAGCTCAAGCAGCACATCAAGGACAGCAAGCTGGAGCGCGACGACCTGCTCTTCGTCTACCGCCCCGAAGTGCCCGCACCGCAGGCGGCGCCACAGCCAGCCGAGCACGTGGGCCTAACCGAGCCGAACGAAGCCGGGCGGCGGTATCGGCATGGCACGCTCAGCGCGTACTCCGCGGGCAAGTGCCGCTGCCAGCACTGCAAGAACGCCTACGCGACATACCGGGCAGAACGACGAGCCACTGGCAAGGACAACCCGCGCCAACCTCGACAATGGGACAGCGACGGCCACATCCCCCGCCGATGGTTCCGCGACCAAGTATGGCGACCCGCACTGGCGGCCTCAGGCCTGGAGTTCAAGGTCAAGATGCACGACCTCCGCCACGCCCACGCCTCCTGGCTCCTCGCCGGCGGCGCCGACCTTCAGGTCGTCAAAGAACGTCTCGGCCACGGCAGCATCTCCACCACCGAGAAATACCTCCACACCCTCCCCGACGCCGACGAAACAGCCCTCGACGCTCTCACCCGCACACGATCACGTTCTCGAAGGTGAACAACAGCTCAATGCCACACGCGGCGATATCATTCAAGCGACACGTTCACCTAGGTGATCATGGCTGCTGCAGCAAACCTCCCGGGTTTTCTGCACAACCGGAGGTTCGCTGCAAAACACCGCCCGGGTCGCCGGGATAATAGGTCGCTAACCTGCGCCTTTATGCTGGGTTCCTCATCGCCCCTACGAGGGGTAGCAACCGCTCGCCGAGTCCGGCGGGCGCGTCAAGGCACGCGGTCCTCATCGCCCCTACGAGGGGTAGCAACAGGCTGCCGCCGGGGAGCGACCACGAGCCGTCCGCGTCCTCATCGCCCCTACGAGGGGTCGCAACGTGCCGTCCGATCTCACGGACCGGCCGGTAGTCCTCGTCCTCATCGCCCCTACGAGGGGTCGCAACACGGTGGCGGCGTACATCTCGCGCTCGGTGTGCTCGTCCTCATCGCCCCTACGAGGGGTCGCAACAAGGTGAGCGCGCTGGGACAGATCAGGAACTCGACCGTCCTCATCGCCCCTACGAGGGGTCGCAACACCAGCGGGCAGGCTGCGGGTAGTCCATCCAATCCCCCGTCCTCATCGCCCCTACGAGAGGTCGCAACACGTCGTCGACCAGGTAGTGACCGGCAAGCCGCAGGTCCTCATCGCCCCTACGAGGGGTCGCAACAATCGCACCTCGCGCACGCTGCACCCCGAGAAGATGTCCTCATCGCCCCTACGAGGGGTCGCAACGCGTAGCGGTTGATCGCGTCACGGGAGAACCCGGCGTGTCCTCATCGCCCCTACGAGGGGTCGCAACTCCAGTTCTCGGGCGAGCTGCCACATATCGACGGGCGTCCTCATCGTTCCTGCGAGGGGTCGGCGAGCGCGGCCCGATGCGGGGGCTCTTTGGGAGCCGACTCGGCTCCCAAAGAGCACAGGTCCTCTCGGGCTCAGTCGCCCTTCAGGCGGAGGCTAGCGCACTGATCGGCGACCCAGTCCAGGTCCGCGAGCGTGACCAGGCGAACGAGGCGCCGCAGGAAACGCTCGGCCGCCATAACGCTGATCCCGAACTCGGTCATGGTCCAGGGGATGATCTCGGTGCCGTCCGGAGGAACATCACCGGAAAGTCGGGCAAGGAGTTCCTGACAACGCGCGCGTGTCCGCGGCCCGGCCACCAACAGCTTGTTCAGCGTCCGCCGAGCTGATTCCTTCGCTTCCTCGAGGATGAACGTCTCCTCCGGCCCCTGCTGGGAAGTAGCGCCGGGAATCAGGGCTTCCTCCCCCAGGTACCCGGCCACATTGGCCGCGTAGAAGCCCGGGCGGAGGGTGCGGAGACGCTCCAGCGACTCACGCAGCATGCGCCGTGCGGCCGGCGGGTCCAGCTGCAGGCGTTCCAGCAGACCACGGGGAATGTCGTAAAGATCCAGGCCGCCGTTGCGCAACCTGATGACGGCGTCCTCCAGAAGTTCGAAAGCCGCCTTGTCCTCGCGGAGCGGCTTCGCCCAGTCGGACGTCCGGAGGTCACGCTCAGGCTTCGCCGATGCCCCTCGACTCATCGCGTCCGTACGGCGTACCCGCGCCTCGATGCTACGCAGCGGGTGATAGATGAGCTGTGCGCGGGCCGCGCGAACTCCGCGCGGCTCCTCGTCGCTGGGCCGCCTCCGCATCTGGCGAGCCACGAGGTCGAGCCTCTCTCGAGCGGCATCGGACGACGTCAGCCATCGGACGGCCGACTCCATCTCGCGTACCGCCTCCCCCGACCGCGTGCGCGCTGGTGCTCCCGCGAGCGCCTTGCGCAGCCTGGCGTATCCATTGAGCAGGTGATCCGCGACTACCTGCTCGCACTCATCGCACCAACGAGTGCGGTCCACTCCACTGCACGACCGTCCGTTGTGCCGCGCCCGGCGCAGCGGCCCGCGCGCGGCGTCCCTGAGTGCCGGTGAGATCAGTGAGAAGTACGCATGGAAGGCGGTCGACTCGCATGCTGAAACGACTGCGGCGAGGTCCATGAGAATTGCCCCTCCGAGGCATGGCAGGAGAACGCGCCTGAAAACGCGGTCTCGTGAACATTGGCCTCGAAGTCCGAGGCCCTCAGAGGGAGCGGAATGAACCACTCAAGCTCGCAGGCGTTCCGCCGTTGAACGAGACCAGGCTGCCAACGGCCCCGGCCTCCGTCAAGCGCTTTCCCGATAAATCGCCTCAAGAGCCCTTACAACCGATTTGTGGCGAACAGCAAGTACGTCATCACCTCTGGCCGGTCCCCCCAGATCGCGCACAGCGCGTCGCAGAGCCTCGCGCACATCAACAGAGCGGGCCCGAGGGCGACCTCGATCGCGCCGATCGAGACCGTGCCCCTGGATCGACTCGTTCGCGAGCTTGCCCAGCTCCATCAGCGCCGGCCGCGTCCGGCGGAGATCTGCCCACTGCCCCCAGGAGAACAGCGCCGGGCGCAGCGTTTCCACGGCGATGTACAAGGCCGGCACCCGGTGTCGCTGTTCACGACCGATCTCGGCGAGCAGGGTCAGGCGCCGCCTCGCCGCGGCAAGGCACTCGGCAGCCGTCCAGTCATCACCAGCGGCACCGAACGCGTCCTTTTCCAGTGCCGTGATCAGCGGCATCACCTGACGCAAAGTGTCGGAGCCACGTCCGACCAGCCGCCGAGCGGTCCGAAGGTCCAGCCTCCTGACAGCGCTTACCGCCAAGCCTGCCAGCATGCGATCGGCACCCAGCCTCGCCAACACCCGCTCACCTCCGCGAAGCTCGGACGCCGCGTCGGGCCTGCGGACCAGTTCTGTTACCCATAGGGGGCAAGCGGCTGCCAGCGACCATTCGACGCCGGCCGCGATCATGCCGTAGTTGGTCAGTGGCGGTCCCGGATTGAGGACCAGCGCCAGCTCGTCGACATCGCGAAGGCTGCCGGACCCTCGCCTCCCGGTGGGCGCCGCTTCAGATTGGAGCCCGGCGACGATGGCATCCCGAGCCGCCCCGAAGTCCGTGGCGACAGGCGCGATCACTCGTACGTCCGCGTCGCCGTCCTCGGCTGCCCAGCACTGCAGCGCCAGAGCCCGCTCCTGAGCCTCGGCGCTGGCGAGCAGCCGCAGTCGTACGGCTCCTCGGCGAAGCAAGGAATCGCGCCTCTTCCGCAACTCGGCGAGGACCGTTCGTACGGCGAGCCGGTCCTCGCTTTCCCTGCCGTCGTGGTCCAACCCGACGGCGAGAAGCCCCAGGACATCGCCGCTGCCCAGCACCGGCCACCCGGTCATGCCGGTGCGGGAGACCAGCTTGACCCCCTGGTCGTCCCTCTCCCACCGGTCGGCGGCGTTCAGCAGTGTGGGCGGCAGCGGTCCCGCGAGCCGTTCCGAGCTGAGATGGGCCCGATGGGTGGACGCAGCGGTATAGAGCCTGATCAGCGCGTCGTCCTTGAGCATGACCCCGCATGCGCTGGCCGGCTCCTTCCAGAGCTGCTGAGCAGTCATACGGATGTGCCCGACGAGGCCACGTTCCCCGACACCTCGGTGGGTGAGCGCGTCGATCAGCCGCTCAATGTGATCGCGAGCTTCCTTCGAGAGTTGGCTCTTCTCCCCGTTGAAGAGGTCGCGGAGACGCTGCGTGAACCAGGCGCGGAGCAGGCCGTAATCCGCGGCCTCTCCGCGCCCGAGCCGCTCGAAAAGGGCTGCCTGCGCGGTCGGCAACGTCTCGGTGAACTTGCTGATCTGACCGTCGGTGACGGAGCGGCCAGCGACCGGATTGGAGCGTTCCCGCATGGCGGCGGCGTAGGTGGTGTCCCCGGCCTGCCGGGCGGCGAGCAGTTCCCACACGTCACGGTTGGTGGGATCGGCTTCGGCAAGAGCGTCCCAGAACCGGTGGCGGAGCAGCCAGGACGAGAGCCGCGTACCCATGTCACGCGGGCTGTCGAGACCGTACGGGCGTTGTGGCGTGTCGATGTGGACGATCTGGGCCGGACGGCAGGCTGCCAGCGCGGCGCACACCGCACCGGCGCTGAGCGCGAACGCGCCAGAGCCGCACGTGACCAGGATTTCGGTGGGGTACCTCCCCAGGAGCCATCGACACAGGGCCTGCGATCCGTCTCCGAGGGTGGGCGCCTCAACCGTGACGACGGAGACCGCCGCAGGATCGAAACGCACGCCGTACAGCCCGCCCTGAGAGGTGAGCCGCGTCCGTATCTCTTCGGCGTGCTCGGCGAACGTCCGACCTCCCGGCCCTCCTGGTGTGGTGGTCCCGAGCAGAGCGACCAGAGAGACCGGGATCCGGGCGGAGGCAAGCCCTTCGAACACTTTCCTCAGCGGTCGGCGGTCCTTGCCTTCACCCTGCGGATCACCATCGAGATCGGGGAGCAGCCCGTCGAAGCTCCGGGCTCCCGGCAGCCCCAGATCACCGCCGCCCACGGCGTGAACGAGCAGAACGCCCTCGGTTTTCTCCACGACAACGCCTTCCACATGGCAGGTCGTAACGGAATCGACCGGGTGACGTTAACCCATCACACGGGAGCATCTCCCGCAAAGTCATGAACTATCACCCTCGGGTCATTTCCGGCACGCACCTAAAGCAGTAGGCGTTGGGCATTAATTACGATTCAACGGCTTCTCTGTCGTCTCGGCCGTCCAGAACGGCCGTCGTCACCATCCTCTCGGCGTTCGTCCGCGAGGTAGGTGGTCAGCGGCGTATCCGTGGCCCCCAATCCAGGCAGCGAGCGGCCCCGGTCTGCTTTGCCGGACCTCTCGTTCTCGGTGAACCACTCGTAGGTCCTCCCCCGGGGATCCGGCGGAGCCGGGATGTTCTCCGGCAGCCATTTCGGGTGCGTGCGGGGATAGTGCACCGGCAGCTCGGGGTTGCCGCGTGCCACGGCGAGCACGGCATCCCTGACTGTGACCAGCTGGTCTGAGCTCTCCACCAGCAGAACGAACGCCTCACGCGCCGCCTCAAGGATCTTGCCTCCATCACCGTCCGGCAGAGGCTCCGACAACGAGCGGTAATAGCCGGCGTACTGCTCGCCCGAGTGGAGTCGGGTGTTCTCGGCGTCGATGTCGATCCGCACGCTCCCGAACCCGAGCGGACGCCCGAGACCGAGCCGGTGGAAGTGCCCCGGCGGCAGCGTGAGCAGCCAGACGAGCGCTCCGAGCTCGAGGTCGTCGAGGTCCCTGACATCGACGGAGAAGCGGAAGGTCGTCCCCGGCCGTACCCACCCTTTGACCGAGCGGTTCTGCGTGTTGCGCTGCTCCTCGCCGGTCGTCCGGTATCGCTTCTTCTCCGCGTCCGGGCTGCCGTTCTCGTCGTACGGGGCCCGAGAGCGGCGGTACTCGCGGTAATGGGAGCCGATCCGGACCTGTGCGGGATCGCGTACTCCCTGTCCCTCGCTCCAGTGCCGGCTCGCGTCCAGCCCGGCGTGATGCCAGTACACCTTCCTCCCGCGCAGGCCACGCCCCGGCCGGTAGAGCTTTTCCTTCGGGGTCCCGTCCCTGACCGGACGATCCGGCCGGTCGGCGGTCTCGGCCAGGTAGAAACGTCCCTGCTGAGGCTTCGGCTGCCCAAGAATGGCGATCGGGATGCCGGCTCCGTCGAACCGTTCCACCGCCTCGTCGGCGCTCTCCTCACAGGTGACGGGGCCGATGCGTAGCCGGCCACGGTACGCCGCGGGACGCGCGCCCGAACCTTGCGGAGCGACCCAGCCGAACACCCGGTCGGCCGGTGACAGCTCGTCGTAGCGGCGTGCCGGCGCCAGCGAATCGGGCAGCAGCTCTCGTGGGGAAACGGGATAGAGATCCCGTGGCACCAGAACCGGATAGAGCGCTGTGACTCGGCCGTTCTCCTTTCGGGCGTAGCACAGCCGACCTCCCCTGATGTCCTGCCGAGCCGCATCGTAGAGATGTGGGCTCCAGGCAAGCTGCCCCGGGCCTTCGCCGATCCGTTCTCCTGGACGAGCCACGCCGCCGTCAGCACGGCGGCGTCCGAAGAGCTCTGCGTCGTCGTGCGCGCGGCGGTAATCGGCGATCAGGTTGTTCCACCGCCGTTCCAGCTCGCTCCATAGTTCGGGCGCGACTTCGAGTTTCCTCGGCTTCTGGCCTTCCTCGAGGTAGAAGAACCGCTCGCAGGTCTTGCGCTCGATGTTGGGTCCGGTGATGAAAGCAAGCCCCTTCACCAACCGCTCCCCCGACCCCGGTCTGAGCACATCCGGCGAAGATTCCCGGACGAACCGGACGGCTTCCGTCTGGTTGTTCTTGCCTCGCCTGACCAGGGCGCGCAGCTTCTCCAGATGCCGGGGCGCTTCCACTCCGTCCCGGGGGAAGAGGCTCAGTCCCTTCTCGTCGTACATCCTGAGTGTGGCCTGCTGGAACTCGTACAGCACTCTGTCGGCCCCAACGAGGACGGGCACCATGCCCAGGGCGAACCCGGCGTCCCGGCGGAAGCCGAGCGGACTGTCATGGCCTTCGAAGACACCGAGCCGGGAGTTGGTGATCGCCTCGTACGCGGAGCGCAGCATGCCTTTGACCGAGGTGGCGGGCAGGTGGGGGCGGCCGTCGCGGAGGTGTACGGGGTAGACGAAGTGGCCGTCGGAGCCGTTCTCGTCGTCCCTACTGTTCCCGGCGCCGGACAGCGGGGACTTCCGGGCGGTGTCCAGGAGCAGCAGCGGCGTCTGCACGGTAAGGGCGACGCCGATGCGGCCGGTCCAGCAGCTGCGACGCAGCCGGTCACGCGGAGGAGGCGCGGCATCTCGGAGCGGCTCAGGCAGTCTCTCGCGGGGAAACGCCGGAATGTACGTGTAGGGGTTGAGGAATTCGCCGGTCATCACGCGGCCCCTTCCACTGCGTAGGGTTCGAATCCGATCAGGCGCTCCTCGGCGACGTAGGCGTTGCCGTGCTCGCGGTCCGCGACGACGTACTCGCGGGCGGCCAGCCGGACGCGGTCCTCCTCTCCGGCATGCGCCAAGGGGACCGCCAGGCTGCCCACACGGGAGGAGGTGAGGCTGGTCCAGCCGGCCTCGGCCGATGTCACCGCGCCCCAGACGAGATAGCGGCTGTCCAACGTCGCGACGGCGGCCAGCGGCTCCACCCGCTCGCCGAACGACTTCGGCAGCAGTCGCTCGTCCTCCGTAAGCAGCACCGCGTAGCCGGACTCCACCCAGCGCAACTCCGCCGTTGAGGTGAAGACCCTCGCCTCGTACGCGGCCGACATGTCCATCCGGCCGGACACGCCCACACAGCCACCCGCTTCGACCCTGGCGATGCGATACGCCGACGGCGTGGTGAGCAGCGCGCACCCGCCGTCCAGTCGGGCGGCCTCCAGCGCCTCCGGCAGGGTGACGCCGGTGGCGGCGGCGCCGTACAGGGTCGTCATGACACCTCCTGTGCCAGGTAGTCCGTCCACGCTCGGGCGATGGTCGAGATCTCCGCTCCGTTCAGTGCCTCGTGCAGCGTGACCTGCTTCTGCCAGGGGCCGCCGACGAGGGTGATCTCGCTGACCTCTATGTCGCCGAACCCCCTGTTGACGGACGCGCCGAGCGGAACGCGCCCGTCAGCCAGGTCGCGCAGGGTAAGCAGAAGCAGGGCCAGCGCGGGTTCGCGACCGTCGGCCAGCCAGCTGAGGTCGATCGAGAGCCTTATCGGCTCCCACTCCACCGCGTGCGGTTCGAGCACGCTGAACAGGCGTCCGTCGGCCGCGCCGCCGGTCCACCGGTCGAGGGCGACGTGGTCGGCCTGAGCCATGCCGAGGTCGTCCAGCCGGTCCCGCACTGCCGTCGGCAGTTCCGCGCGCTCTCCTGCAGGGGTCGTCGGCAGGGGGTCGGCTCCGGTGACGATCTGCCACAGCGCTTCCGGGATCGTGATCAGCGCCTTGCACTCCTCGGCCCGCAGGGCTCCCGCCCGCCTGTCCTTGACGTCGTCGCGTGCGCCGCCGAACAGAGCCCGTACGGCGGGAAGCTGGTCGAGCTGCGCCCGGAACGCGGTGCTGTACGCGGCGACGGGGTCCCCGGAGATGGCCTGCGGGGCAGCGCTTGCCGGAGGGTCGTCGAGTGCGAACCTCGCTGTACGTTCCACGAACTCGGCGTGGGATCGCAGCACGCCCTTGAGAGAACCGCCGGGCAGAACGAGCGTCAGGTGACGCTGATCGACCCGGGCCGTGAGCGGCAGCGTATCGACGGTGAGCCCGCTCGGCGTCGCCCGGACCATCACCGGTGCCAGCGGCCTCCAGCCGACCTTGACGTGGAGGAATTCACGCCGGGCCGGCAGCTCCGGATCTGCGACGCTCAGCGATGCCCTCGATCGGGCGCGCGCGGCGTCCCCTCGCACGACGGCCAGCAGTCCCTGCGGCGAGTCGAAACGGTCGACGACGACCTCAAGAGGGTCGTCGAGCAGCCGCACCGAACCCAGACCTCGGCTGGTGGCCGCGCCGATTCGTATCTCCCCCGCCGACAGCGCCATGAGGAGGGCCTCCAGCCGGGCCTCGTCCACGGCGGGATCCGAATGGGGAGCCGTCTCGATGTCGATCTCCAGCCGGATGAAACACCCGGCGGCGACGACCTGCCTGCCGTACAGGAACTCCGACGCGGCCGTGCCGGTCACCCGGTCGATGCCGACCGAGTGCCGGAACTCCAGGAACGCGCGGTCGAGCGGGTTGGCCGGCAGGCCGTGACCGTCCAGCCGGGTGTCGGACGTCACCAGGGCGTCGGCGACGATCACGCGGCTCGCCCCGCCCCCGTCGTCTTCCCCTGCGGTCCCCCAGAGGTCGTGCAGCGGCGCGTTCGGATCGACGCCCCGCGACCAACTCCGCAGGACTCCGGCGAGGGTCGTGCCGGGCACGTACGGGCGCCCCAGACCGTCCAGGGCGATCGGCAGCGGCTCCGACGGGTCCGTGCCGAGGCCACCGACGTGCACCGGTGACTCGGTGCGCAGCCAGCCGCGGGCCCGGACCCGGCTCGTCACGTGCCGTCCCGTTCTGCGCGTCACTCCCCTTCTCCTTTCGCCCGCTCACGGCTGTGCGCCGCCACGCAGGCGGTGAGCAGGACGCGCACCGCCTCGTCATGCAGATCGGCGCGCAGCGAGGTCGCGCCGTCGACCGTCACGGTGAGCCTCTCCTCCGGCAGACCGAGCAGCGTCCAGATGTGATCGGGCTCCGTGAGCAGGGCTGCGAGCAGCTCCGCCCTCTTCTCCGGCCAGGACGGGCGGCCCTTCTTGGAGCGGGTGAGCCGTGCGAGCCGGTTTCGGGCTCTTTCCATCGAAGGTTCCCTGACGACCTCGCGCAGCCCGTTGAGCTGGGTGGAGGTCACCGTGACCGGCAGGAGCTCCGCGCGGCGATCGCAATGCGCCATGACGGCTTCGCAGGTTCGGTGAATCTCCGCACGCCACGCGGCCCGTTCGAAGATCCGAGCCTCGGCGTGGCCGTCCTCGCCCGGTGCGATCGCCGCGGGTGGCGCCGGCTCGTTGCCGGGAACGCCGTGAGGCGTCATGCCGTCGGCGCTCCTGAACAGCAAGTCGTGATCGATTTCGACCTGTCCGAAGCCCTCCGCGCGGCGCTCCCCCACCCCGGCAGCGCGGACCTCGTCCAGAGCCTCGGGAGGGATGGGCCCCCCGGACGCCATGAAGGTGAGGCAGCTTCCGGCAGCCAGACCGTACAGAGTGTGCCGGGGCAGGCCCCAGCCCCGGTGCCAGCTCTCCGTCCGGTGTGCCCCGAGTGCGACCTGGATCCGGCCGCCTCGCGGCTCGGTCAGCGGTGTCAGTGTCAGCCCGGGCGCGCCCGCTCGGGCGAGAGCTTGCTCCAACGCACGGCCCACGTCGCGTGGGTCCGTGCTGAATCTCAGTCTGCTGTCGCGAACCAGCAGCTCCGACAGCAGCCAGATACGAAGCAGGTCGCCTTCGCCATCGGCCGCGCTCGGCGCCGTGCCCTCGTACGTCCGCGGAGCGCTCGGGTCGTACCGGGTGCCGTTCGGCAGGGCACCCGGCCGGGCCTCCACCAGCACCTGGCCGTAGTCGTCCTTCGCCGATCGACCGACCCGCCATCTCCCACTCAGCTGCTTCTGCCAGCCCGGCTCCATCAGGCCGGAACGCACCCGCACCTTGGCGTGGAGCACCGATCCGGCAGCCAGCGCCTTGTAGATATAGACCCCGCCGACATCGCGGTTCGGCCGTTGGAGGTCATCCCGGATGGTGTTGTGCATGCGAAGCGAGAAGTGCGGGCTGACGACCTCACCCGCTTCCTCACCCTCCGGCACGACGTGCCCGTCCCGGTACGACTTGCCCTGCGCCGTGTCTCCGGCCATCCGGTTGCCGGCGACGACGCCCTTGTTCCCCTTCGCGTGCACGAACGCTTTCGGCACCGGCAGTGTCCGGACTCCACCAGCTGACTGAGGTGTGGCCGCGGTGACCACGAGATCTCCCGTACGGACGAGAGCGTGCGCCGGTCCCCCGAGCCGTCTGGCGACCTCGGGCATCAGGCACCAGCCGGGGATGAACGCCTCGCCTCGGACCAGGTTGCCCTGCACGGTGGCCGCGGCGAGGACCGGCTGCTCGACGGTGATGACCAGGTCTGCGCACTCCCAGCCATCACCGGCCACTGCGGGAACCGGAGCAGGGCGGTCCGCCACCGCATACGGCATGTCCTGAGGGGGAGCCGGGATGTCCGTCCGGGTGAGCACGGCGAAGTCGGGCTCGACCTCACGCAGCGCCAACCGGCAGCGGCCGGAGCCGCGACGCCGTTTGCCTCCGAGCCGTTCGAGCAACCGGGCGCCCGCCGCCAGCAAGGCCACGGCGGCGTCCCGCTGCTCTCGCTCCAGCTCGTCGAAGCCCCGGATCAGCACTCGGCCGGTCAACCGGACACCCGCCCGGGACATCTCCTCGTAGCGCAGCATCCCGGTTTCAGCGGTGCCCGTCTTCGGATCGACCGCCACTCCCGGCTTGCGGAACGTCGCGGCCCAGGCCACCTCCGGACGGCCGCGCAGCAGCTCGGGAAGTCGTCCCGGCAGGCACAGGGCCCCGTCGAGGGCCAGCGCCGCGGGCCGTACGGCATGGCGGCGGTCGGCGTCGTACTGGCCACCGAACAGGAAGTCCAACCAGTCGTGCCACACCCCGGAGGGGCCGCTGTCGAGCGCGTGCGCTGCCAGCTCACAGGAGTCCCGCCAGACGCCGATCAGGGTCTTGGCTGGAACGATCGGCGCGGCGGGCGCTCTGGACGCGTCGCGGGTATCCCGCTGGACCAGCCGATCGGCATAACCAGGAACTCCAGTACCGGTGCCGACCATCCAGTCGCTCAGCATGTGGAGGTCGAGCTTGATGTTCATACGGCCGCTCCCGTCACGGGCAGGAAGAGCTGCGCCGCCACGGCGTCCATGAGACCCGTCACCATCCTGTCTCCGCCACCATCCCGGTCACCGTCCTGACCAAGGCTCATGTGATTTCCCTGACCGGCATGGCTGGTGGGTGAACTGTGATCACGCCACACCAGCCGTCCGGGGTCCCCTTCCAGCTCCGCCAGCGCCGCCAGGCGAGCCGGTGCGCCACCGAACCGCGTGCGGAGCAGGGCGAGCCGGGCGTCCGCCACCTCCGCCCCGAGGCACAACCCCTCGCGCAGCTCGTGCACCGCACCGCTCGGGATGAGCAGCTCGCCGGACTCGGCATCCTTACGCCGCAGCGCCTCGACCCTGCGGACGAGGTCTGACCAGCGCCGCCGTTCCGCGCGGGGGTCGGCTTCTCCTCGCCCAACCAGGTACGGAGACGCCGATGCCACGGACCCTCCCGCCAAGGTGGAAGAGCTCCGTATCCGCGCGAGATCGGGCGCCGAGCTCTCAAACAGCACGGTGAACGCCAGCGCCGAACCCCATGCCTTGACCAGCTTGGCCTCATCGCTGATCAGCTCTTCGGCGAGGTCGTAGGCGAACCTGAACGGATAGTTGCGCTTGACGATCGCCACCCCGGCTGCCGCCCCCAGGCAAGGACGGTCCGCCTTGGCGAGGATCGGGCGGAGCTTGGCGTCGCTCGCGGTCTCATCCTCGAACGCCTCCAGGTAGTGCCGGGTGAAGGGCAGGGCCACAGCGCCCTCGCACAGCACGGTCAGGTCGTCGCCGCCGAGCACCAGCGGGAGGACCGGAGGCTTGCCGTTCACAGTGTCGGACTCGTTTTCGGCCGCCGTCTTGGCCAGTGCCTTACGGAAGGCCCTTCTCGCGCAGTCATCGACCCCCAGGGACAGCGTGCGCAGGGCCTCCGCGTACGTGGCATCGGGATCTCCGGCGTCCGTCTCGACCACCTTCCCGAGGCCGCGGAAGAGGTCGCCGAACCCGTTGCCGTCGGCATGCACCACCGCTACCCAGTCGGCTTCCAGCCCCAGCCTGTCGACGATCTTCCGCATCGTGGCCACGTCCGTCCCCGCGTCCTGAGCCAGGCGGCCGAGCGCATGCGGGAAATGGCCGAGCTTGGCCATCGATGCCGCCGACCTCGTCCTGACGGGCTCGCCCCGCCCTTCGCGATGGAGTGACATCGCGGGCAGTCCCGTGGAGGCGCAGTCCTCGATCAGCGGCAGCCGCAGGAATCTCGCCAGCGGCCCCGGCCTCGACTCACGTACCTCCGCAAGTTTCGTACGTGCGGCGGAGATGTCGTCCGCGAGCGGGCCGACCGCCTCGACCACCACCCCGCAGACATCGAGACCGGGGGCCTCGCGCAGGGCTCGGCCCGTCAGCTCGGTCACCAGCCTTCGGCCGGCGTCCTTGTCACGGACCAGCACAGTGATCGTGCCCGCGCCCGCGGTCACCATCTCGGCGGCGTGGCCGTCCTTGATGCGCCAGCTCCGCTCGAAGCCGGGGAAAACGCCAGCCATCGCCTCGTCGGCCCAGGCTCCGTTGACGCGTGCGATCAGATCCGACGCCCCGACGATCTCCTGCCGCTTGCCGGAGGAGAAGATGTACCGCTGGTTGCCCGCCGTACCGATCACGACGACGTACATGGCTCTCCTGTCTCGTAGGGGTGTGGAACCGGGGTGACCGTGTGCCCCAGCAGCCAGCCGAGAGCGAAGGCGACGCTGGCCGGAGCGGTGATGAACAGGCGCGGACGCAGCCCGGCATAGTGAGGACGAGCTCCGATCCACGCCGACCACGCCGCGTAGACGTGCCGGACAACCAGCTCGAAGTCACCGGTGGTTTCAGGGATGTTGGCCGGACCGCCGTCGACGACCAGAGCCGCGCGGCATCGCTCCCATCGCCCATTGACGTCCAGGCAGCCCTCGCGCGCCGCGCGCAGCGCCTCGGCAACCATCATCGGGTTGTCCGCGAGATGCACCACGAGCGCGACCGCTCCCCCGTCCGGCGCGCCGGCGAAGTCGGGCTCCTCGGTCACCTTGGCCAGCTTCGCCGCGCGTACGGCTTCCGCAGGGGTCAGCGGCTCCTTCAACCGGCCGCTGATCCGCACAGCCGTGAAGAAGTCCGTACGGGTGAACTCGGCCCGTTGCGGCAGGGCAACCTCGGCGACCGATTTGCGGTAGTCAGCGGCCGCGTCGTTGCGAGGGGATACACCTACGCTGCCAACCCTTCGATGCACGTTGAACTTGAACCTCGCGCCAAGTTCGAAGGCGTCAGGCAGAGCCGCGTTGACATAGAGCGACACCGGGACCGAGGGATCGGCCTCGGCCAGCTCCGTGAGCCGCGCGTTCACCAGCTCGCAGACGAGCTCGATGGCGTCCTTGCGCGCTTCTCGCGCGGTGCCCTTCGCCTGCGCACCGTCCTCCGGCCGCGCCGCCATGATGTCCTGCCGTACGGTGAAGCAGGAATCGTGATGCCGCCTCGCGTGGGCAACCGCGGCGGCGGCCCACTGGCCGCTCCACGGCGCTCGCCAGTTCGCCCTCGGCAGGGCGATCACGATGCCCACGCCCTTGCTGTGCTGCTGCCACAGGTTGATGCCTGCGAACACCGCCGCCGACGCGACGCACAGCGCTGTGAGGAAGCCCCGCTGGTCGCCCAGCCAGCTCTTGATCACGTCCGGCACCGTGCCGGCGGCGACCGCCGCCGCGACACCTGCGAGGGCCGCCACGCTCCACCGCGACGCACCCTCCATCGCCGCTCTCGCCCTGCCCGTCGTCCCAGCCCGGGAAAGCCCCATCCAGTCGTCCTCTCCGCCCCACATTTCCGCCTTCACCCAATACAGATGGACGACACGAAAGGCGACGAGATGGATACGAATAGCAACTAGCCCTGGTAGCCGACGACCCGCCGACGTCGCCTCTCACAGGGCGATGCGAACGGCGGGCCTGCCGACCATGGCGGAGTACCGGACGGAGATGTTGCAACCCCTCATAGGGACGATGATGACCATGATGGCCAAGCCCGGATGCCCGACCCTCACCGCGTTGCAACCCCTCACAGGGGTGATGAGGACGACCACGATCTATGCCGACTCCCCACCGTCATGTTGCGACCCCTCACAGGGATGATGACTACCAGGCCGTTCCGCAGCTTCCCTCCCACGCCCCGGCGTTGCGACCCCTCACAGGGGCGATGAGCACGAGGAGGCCCCGTCAGGGTGGGTTGCGTGGATCAAGTTGCGACCCCTCACAGGGGCGATGAGGACACGCATGGCCACCACAAGAGCGAACCTCACCATGTTGCGACCCCTCGCAGGGGCGATGAGGACCCGTCCTCGCCCGCCGGACCACAGCCCACTGCCACATGTTGCGACCCCTCGTAGGGGCGATGAGGACCCGTCCCGATGGCCGACGCCAGTTTCTACAGCAATGTTGCGACCCCCCGTAGGGGCAATGAGGACACCCGATCCTGCACGCGGTGCTGGATGAGGCAAGCAAGTTGCGACCCCTCGCAGGGGCGATGAGGACAGGTGACCGAGTCCTACAGCGTCCGTTACTGGGCGTTGCGACCCCTCGTAGGGGTGATGAGGACCAAGACGCGCGCTGCTCCTCCGCGGCGCGCTTGCTCGTTGAGACCCCTCGTAGGGACGATGAGGACGACGGAACGGGACATGGCCACCCGGGGGCGGGACATGTTGCGACCCCTCGTAGGGGCGATGAGGACTCGCACTCCAACAGCCCGGAACACGGATGGCGCTCCGGTTGCGACCCCTCGTAGGGGCGATGAGGACACGTCTGTACGGCTCCCGCCGGGCCGGTCGGCCGGGTGTTGCGACCCCTCGTAGGGGCGATGAGGACGACGGAGCTGGTCCGGGACGCCAAGAAGCAGGCCGAGTTGCGACCCCTCGTAGGGGCGATGAGGACCTCTTTGACGGCCTGGTCGGACTCGTACAGGCCGGTTGCGACCCCTCGTAGGGGCGATGAGGACGGGGAAGGTCCTCGCCCATCTCGATGGCCAGCGCCATGTTGCGACCCCTCGTAGGGGCGATGAGGACACCAGCAGCGAATCGCTGACGGCTACCCCTTCTAAGCGTTGCGACCCCTCGTAGGGGCGATGAGGACGCGATTCCCTTGCTGCCCTTGCCGCCCCGGTTTGCCGGTTGCGACCCCTCGTAGGGGCGATGAGGACCGCCGAGCCTCGGCCAGCAGCTCCGTACCGCGCTTGTTGCGACCCCTCGTAGGGGCGATGAGGACGGCGAGGCCAGCGGCCTGGGCGGGGGTGAGGTCACGTTGCGACCCCTCGTAGGGGCGATGAGGACTTCCGCCGCTCCCGAGGAGACGCGGGACCTGCTGACGTTGCGACCCCTCGTAGGGGCGATGAGGACCGCAACGATTGCGGAAACAGCCGTTGCGATTCCCTGTTGCGACCCCTCGTAGGGGCGATGAGGACGACTGCCCCTGCCATCCCGATCCCAGGACAGAACCGGTTGCGACCCCTCGTAGGGGCGATGAGGACCCCACCGTAAAGGTGCAGGTCAATGAGCACAAGCGAAGCCGAAATCGGCGCCGTTTTGCAGTGAACCTCCGGTTGTGCAAAAAACCCGGGAGGTCTGCTGCAAAAGCATGATCCACACCCCCGTCGACGACATCGCGAACGAAGATTAGCCCGAGGTGCGTCCTCACGGAACCAGCACTCGTCGATCTCTGATCCATTAACACTCTGACCTCGGCAAACAGTCACCTGCCTCCTCTACGAAGTCGTCGTCCATCTGTACAGGGTGAACGGCGAAGCAAACGGGAGGCGGAGCAGTGAGGTTGCGGATCGAGGTCGCGACGGCGGTGACCGAGCTCGCGTGGGCGAAGGTTCTGGCACCGGGGCGGTCCCTGGCGTACGACCTGCTGGCCCATGAGGCACCCGACATCGGACGACAACTGCATTACCAGGGGGCCGGGCCGTACGGAATGGTGCCGCTGGGGCACGGCGCGCCGGTGTTCCCGAAGGCTCCGCGACGCAGGGGCACGTACGCCGCGGGAGGGCGAGGCTTCGTGGAGCTGGGCAGCCCGCTCTTCGAGGTCGTGACCGCCCTGGCTCAG
This sequence comes from Microtetraspora fusca, assembly GCF_001570365.1. GTDB lineage: Bacteria > Actinomycetota > Actinomycetes > Streptosporangiales > Streptosporangiaceae > Microtetraspora > Microtetraspora fusca. The sequence continues at coordinate 44,814 of NZ_BBYK01000063.1, forward strand.
GGCATGAAGCAGCGGCCCCTGCTCGATTGGGGCGGCGCGGCCTTCCGCGTGTTGAACGTGGCCCTCGCAGAGCCGCCGGACTTTCGGTCAGGCCGAGGCCGGTTCCGTACGTCCACTCCCGTGGTGATGAAGGGAACGGGCCGAGACGACGACGGGGCCCGGACGACGCGGCAGGCGTGGCTGATGCCGACCGACCCAGAGTTCCCGGTGTTCTTCCAGCGCAATCTCCGCCGTAAGGCCGAGACCCTCGGCCTCGACCCGGAGGTGTACCTGACGGCGATCACCTGGATCGGCTCCAAGCGGTCGTTCTCGGTAGGCCATGGAGCGAAGCCCGGAGCGCCGGTCGAGGTCGAGCTGGCCGGGCCGCCGGAGACACTCCAGGCGATCTGGAGCTGGGGTCTCGGACAGGCCAACGCCGCCGGCTTCGGGTGGATAGCCGCATGAACGAACCCGATCCACGGCATGTGGACGACGAACAGGCACGGCTCCGGCTGACCGCGCACCCCCTCCAGCGGATCGGCGCGTACGCGCTGGCTGCCCTCGGCAAGACGTCAGCAGTCGAGAGCCTCACGCCCGACGGCTTCGACGCGGCGGTGAAGACGGTGACCCAGGACGCGGTGACCGCAGCGCTCGTCCGCGACACGAAGAGCGAGCAGGGTTTCTGGCTCAAGACCAGCATGTCCTTCTTCCCGAACTCGAAGATGAACCATCTCAGCAACGCGAAGAAGGACAACCCCACAATCCGTGGTGCGGTAGAGCGATGGCGTGAGTGCCCGGATCCGTCGGCGTGGCCGGAGGCGGCATGCGTGCTGTGCGGGCGCCAGGCCGTGGGCTATTACGGCAAGGTCGACGTCCCCTTGGCCGAAAGCGATCTCTACCGCAACAACACGCCACGCGGGCACGCCGGGATGGCGCTGTGCTGGCCGTGCCTGTGCAGTTTCTACGCCCTGCCATACGGCTGCCGCCTGACGGGCGGGCCCTCCACCGCGCTGCACAGCTGGGACGAGCGGTTCATGGCTCGGACGCTGTCCCGGCGAGTGGAGCGCAATCGGCAGTTGATCGCCCTGGGCAGGGCCGACTCCGGCCGGGTGCTCTCGAACGAGGTGATGGCTTTGCAGGCCTTGCGCCGCCATGAGGACCGGCTGATCGCCGGGGTCGAGCTGCTGGTTTTCAGCAACAACAATCGAGGCCAGACCCTGGAGATCCAGTCGCTCGACCAGCCGATCGCCGAGTGGTTGCGCCGCACGTCCCGGCCTCCGTACAACCGTGGCTTCGCCGCGCTGCTGCGCGCCCATTCGACGCCGGACCGGCCCGGCGTGCTCGGCCTGGCGCGCAATGCCTTCCGCGCATCGGAGCAGATCGCGTCCGCGTGCGGCCGATACCTGACCGCGCGGCTCGACCGTGGCGTGATCCGTACGGACACTGCCGAGCTAGCCGGGCTGTGCTTCTCCTTCGTGACCGAGGTGATGCGAATGAACCAGAACGAGATTGACGAGATCAAGGCCGCCGGAGCCCAGGTTGCGGCGTGGCTGAACGCGGAGAACTCGGCGGGGCAGCTCCGCGCTTTCAACGCGACGCTCAAGGAGCCCCGGCGGATGCGGCACTGGCTGATGCGCCGCAACCTCGATGCCCTGCTCGCCCAGGACGGCGGCATCAGCGGCCCGCTGGTCAGCGAGAGCCAGTTCCGGTTGCTCTTCGACCCGGAGGTCGAGCAGGCGTGGTTCCACCGGCAGCTGCTCATCGTCTCGGTAGTCCAGCGGCTGCACGAGCTGGGATTCAAGCCCGTGGACCGGGCCGAGGTCGCCGCCGCCATGGCGGACGAAGAGAAAGAGCACCCCGAGGACATCGACTACTTGAAAGGCGAGGAGTGACAAATGAGCTACCTGGTCGGGAAGATCGTCCTGGATATCGTGGCCGGCGCGCCGAACAACGGCCTCGGCGAGGACAACGTCGCCACGGTGAAGCAACTGCGCGTCGGGCGTGACGTGCATCCCTACGTGTCGGCGCAGGCCTTCCGCCGCTGGCTGCGGGACTCGCTGCCCGCTTCGGAACCGGCCTCTCCAGTCGTGCGATCGGGCAGCGGGCAGAAGCAGCAGGCGTACACGCAGGGCCGTCCCGACCTATACCTCGACGACGACCTTTTCGGCTACATGGTCGCGGTCAAAGGCGACAAGAACAAGACGTGCCAGCGGGACACGGTCCTCGCCACGGGCACGTTCGTCTCTGTCGTCCCGCGTCGGCCCGAGCGGGACTTCGGGACGATGAGCCGTGGCTTCGCCGCCAGGGAGAACCCGGTGCTGCATGGCCACGAGTTCTACAGCGCCGAGCTGGCCGGTGACGTGCTGCTCGATCTGGCCCGGATCGGCGTGTTCGAGATCGACGGTGCCGGCTTGAAGATCGCCCTGCCGGAACCGGCCGCCAAGGAGGCCGCGGACAGCGGAGCGGAACCGGTCACCTTCCGCGGCTGCTCGGCGTTGCGGCTGACGATCGCGGAGCGACGCCGCAGGGCCGCTCTTCTGCTGCGCACGCTCACGGCCGTACGCGGCGGAGCGAAGCAGTCGATGCACTACGGCGACCGCGCCCCGGCGCTCGTCCTCCTCGCACCTGTCAAGGGCGGCGTCAATCCCTTCACTCGGGTCCTCGGTGTCCGGAGCGACCGCACGCTTTTCGACGCCGGCGTGCTGCGCGCGGAGATTGAGGCTTGGGCCGACGAGCTGGACGGACCCGTGCTGCTGGGCTGGGCGCCGGGTTTCCTCGGCGAGCAGCGGGACAGGGCCCGCGCGGAACTCGCCGACCTGATCGACTCCGGGAGCCTCGCCATCGGCCATCCGCGTGTGCTGTTCGGCGGCCTGGCGGACGAGATCGAGCGGGGTGAGCGAGACGCCTGGTTCGAGGATCCGAAGGCATGACCACGACCGAGGCATTGCGGGTGACGGTCGCCGCGCCGATCGTCTCTTTCCGCAACCCGCTGTACGCGGGCGTGCAGGTGGCGCTCCCTTGTCCTCCGCCGGCCACAGTGGGCGGGATGCTCGCCGCGGCTGCCGGCGGTTGGCGTGCCGTGGATACGGAGACGCGGTTCGCCATGGCCTTCCACGCCCGCGGCAAAGGCGTCGATCTCGAGACGTACCATCCGCTGGACGCCACTGGAAAGAAGGCTCTTCCGACGCCGCGTGAGCGTGAGTTCCTGGCGGACGTCACTCTGACGGTGTGGCTGACCGAGCACCTCGACGTGTGGGAACGCAGGCTTCGCAGGCCTGTCTGGCCGTTGCGACTGGGTAGGAGCCAGGACCTGGTCGGGCTCGCTACCCGTCGTGTCGTTCTCCGGAACGGGCCGGGACGTCAGGGCGACGCCGTGCTTCCTGAAGGGAGCACTCCCCTGCCCCTTGGCACGCTGCTCCGGCTGCCAACCGCGGTCTCCCTCAACCGGCACCGGACCCGCTGGGACGCGTATCACTTCGACGCGTCGGGCCGCAGCGAGATGCTGGTCGACTCCCTCTGGGCAGACGAGGACGGCAGGGCCGTGGCTCCGCTGCCACCGGTGCATCCCACGCGGCTGACGGGGAGTAGGTGACATGGAGCTGCCGGACATGCTGGCCAAGAGCGATCCACGCGAGAGACTGGTCGACCATCTGGCGGCGACGCTGGACGGCGCCCTCGCACTCCGGCGGCGCGTGGGGGAGATCGCCCTGATGGAGCGGGTCATCGAAGGTCGGTTCTGGACGGCGGTCTGTCTCGCGGCGCTCTGCCACGACGCCGGGAAGATTCCGGACGGCTTCCAGGCGATGCTTCGAGGAACCACTCGGTCGTGGGGCGAACGGCATGAGGTCGTCTCCCTTGGTTTCCTCCCCGCCCTCATCGAGGACGAGGCGTTGCTGACCTGGGTCGCAACCGGAGTGGCCACCCACCACCGGTCACTCGAAGGCGGGCGCGGCTCCCTGATCGAGCTGTACGACGGCGTTCCCGACGTGGAGTGGCGCGACCGGCTGCGGCCCCTCCCCGACACGGTCGCGGTCCAGCTCCTCGACTGGCTGGCCTGTACGGCGAAACGCGCCAGACTTCCGGCGTCCTCGCTCACGCCGGAGGACCTGGACGTGGTCGGCGAGGCCCGGCGCGTGTTCAAGCTGCTGCTCGACCGGTGGGAGCTTCCGGCGCATCCCGACGAAGGTCTCGCGGCGGTACTCCTCCAAGGAGCCGTCACTCTGGCGGACCACGTCTCCTCCGCACACGGCTCGCTCCACGGCGTCCAACCTATCGGCGCCCGGTTCCGAGCCCTGTTGGAGAAGGCGTTCGCCGAGAAGGGGCAAACCCTGCGCCCGCACCAAGCCGACGCGGCGGAAGCGGACGGCCATCTTCTGCTCCGCGCCCCCACCGGCTCGGGCAAGACCGAAGCTGGGCTCCTCTGGGCGGCAGCGCAGGTCGCCGAGATCGCGCGCCGCACGGGCGGTGTGCCGCGGGTCTTCTTCACGCTCCCCTACCTCGCGTCCATCAACGCCATGGCCGTACGTCTCGGAAAGCTCTTGGGGGACGACGCGCTGGTGGGGGTCATGCACTCACGGGCCGCGTCGTACCACCTGGCGCGCGCCATCTGCCCGGAAGACGGCGACGACGAGCACGTCGAAGCCGCGAAGAAAGCGGTGTCCCGGGCCGCGGCGACCCGCCTGTTCCGGGAAACCGTACGGGTCGGCACCCCGTACCAGATCCTGCGCGGCGCGCTGGCGGGACCGGCCCATTCCGGAACCCTTATCGATGCGGCCAATTCGGTGTTCGTGCTGGACGAGCTGCACGCCTACGATCCTCAGCGGCTCGGCTACATCCTCGCGACCGCGCGGCTGTGGGAGCGGCTCGGCGGGCGCGTCGCCGTACTGTCCGCCACGCTTCCCGACGCGCTCGCCCGGCTGTTCCAGGACCTGCTCAATCACGATGTGCGACTGATCGAGGCGTCCACCGAAGACGCGCCGCTTCGCCATCGGCTCGGCCTTCGGAAGCGGCACTTGACCGATCCAGCGTCGATCGGGGAGATCAGGAGCAGATTGCTGGCTGGCGATTCGGTGCTCGTGGTCGCCAACAACGTCGCGGACGCCCAGCTTCTGTTCACCGAACTCGAAGCGGACGCCGATGCCGCCTTCCTGCTGCATTCGCGGTTCCGCCGGATGGATCGGTCGGCCCTGGAGCAGGCCATCGCCGAGCGGTTCGGGGTCGGCCGGGACCGCCTGCCGGGACTGGTCGTGGCCACCCAGGTCGTGGAGGTGAGCCTGGACGTGGACTTCGACTGCCTGTTCACCTCTGCGGCGCCGTTGGAAGCGCTCCTGCAGCGGTTCGGCCGGGTCAACCGGATCGCCGCCCGTCCGCCAGCCGACGTCATCGTGCACGCCGCCGCCTTCGCTCCCCCGCGCAGAGGCGGCGAGGACGTCGCCGACGGCGTCTATCCCAAGGCACCGGTGGAAACGGGCTGGCATATCCTCACCCGCCATGACGGCCTCGCCGTAGACGAATCGGACGCCCGCCTGTGGCTCGACGAGGTCTACGCCACCGCATGGGGCCGGGAATGGCGTAATGAAGTGCTGCGGAGCCAGACCCTATTCACGGAGGCATTCCTGGGCTTCGCCCATCCCTTCGTCAGCCGAGACGAGCTCACCGAACGGTTCGACGAGCTGTTCGACGGCACTGAGGCTGTCTTGGAACGCGATCGCGACGCGTACGAAGCGGACCTGGCGACGGGCCAGAAGGCGGCGGGACGGCTGCTCGCCGAGCGGTATCTGGTCCCGATGCCGAACTGGGCGACTCCTCTCACCAGATGGGAGAAGCGACTCGGCGTACGGATCATCAACGCCGAGTACGACGAGCGGCTGGGGCTGGGCGCGGTCCACGGGCCGGCCACCCAGGTTTACCAGGCGGGTGAGGTGCTGTGATCGAACCCGGCGATGTCGGCGGGGTGCACATCAAGTACCTCTACCACTGCCGTCGCCAGCTCTGGTTGTACGCACGCGGGGTCCGACCGGAGCATCTCAACTCCACGGTTCAGCTGGGAGAGGCCGTCCACGAGACCTCGTACAGCCGTTCCTCCCCGGTCGACCTCGGCGCCGCCAAGCTCGACCACCTCGACGGAGCCGCCTGGGTGCACGAGGTCAAGTCGTCGTCGAAGCCCAGCCGGGCCGACGAGGCCCAGGCGACGCACTACTGCTATCGGCTGCACGTCGTGGGGGTCGCCGCGCAGGGCGGAATCCTGCACTACCCGAAGACACGCCGGACCCGGCGCCTGCCGTACACGGCCGAGACAGCGAAGCAGGCCGAGGCCGATATCGCGGAGGTCCTGGCCGTGGTCTCCGCACCTTCCTCGCCGCCGCGGCTCGCCCGCTCGGCCTGCCGAGGATGCTCCTACATCGACTATTGCTGGAACGAGTAGATGCCTGCTGCCTCCCGTACGTACTGGCTGACCACGCCCTGCCGCATCCGGCGGAAAGACCAATCGCTGTTGATCGAGCGGGTCGACGGCTCTCCGGTGCACATCCCGATCACCGACGTCCGCGACATCGTGGCGTGCGAGCCGGTCGACATCAACACCGCTGTGATCAGCATGCTGAACCAATACCGCGTCAACGTTCACTTTCTGAGCCATTACGGCGACTACGCCGGATCGTTGCTGACATCGGAGAGCAGCACTTCGGGTCAGACCGTCGTCGCCCAGACTCGGCTGGCCGGCGATCCGCTCGCGTCTTTGGACGTCGCCCGGGCGATCGTGCTGAGTGCGGCGGCGAACGTGCGCCGAGTGATCGACCGCAAGCTGCTCACCCGTCCGATGGCTGTGCTGGAGGCGTCCGTCGCGGCGGCGTCGACCCGCGAGGAGCTCATGGGGGCGGAAGGCACCTTCCGGCGCGCCGCCTGGGCCGTGCTCGACACTCGGCTGCCCGACTGGTTACGGCTTGACGGCCGCAGCCGCCGGCCCCCGCTCAACGCCGGCAATGCGTTCATCAGCTACGTCAACGGCATCGTCTACGCCCGGCTGCTGTCGGCCGTCCGGCTCACCCCGTTGCACTCCGGCGTCGCCTTCCTGGCACAGCACTATGGAACGCCAGCGGCACTCCCTCGTGCTCGACCTATCCGAAGTGTTCAAGCCCCTCTTCTCCGAACGTCTGCTGCTCCGGCTCGCCGGTCGCGGCCAGCTCAAGCCGGCCCACTTCGATGTCGACGTCAACCAGGCGATGCTGAGCGAATCTGGTCGCAAGCTTGTCGTGCAGACCGTACGTGACGAGCTCGCCGTGACCATCCAGCACCGCTCCCTCGGCCGGCGTGGCATACGACGAGCTGCTCTATCTCGAAGCCCTCCAGCTCACTCGCACATGCCTGGAAGGAACGCCGTACAAGCCGTTCAAGATCTGGTGGTGAGGTCACATGTATGTCGTGGTCGTCTACGACACCCTGGCGAAACGCAACGCCGCCATCCTGCGCCTGTGCCGCCAATACCTCCATCACGTACAAAGAAGCGTCTTCGAGGGCGCGCTGAGCGCGGCACAGCTCCGGCGTTTTCGCCATGCGGTCGAGGATGTGATCGACGCCGGATACGACAGCGTGCTCGTCTTCACATTCCCGCCCGGTACGACTCCGGAGCGCCAGGAATGGGGCATCGCCCAGCCCGCACCCAGCGATATCCTGTGATCGGACATGCAATTTGATCATGAGATTTGCAGCAGACCTCCCGGGTTTTCTGCACAACCGAAGGTTCGCTGCAAAACACCGCACGTGGCCCACGATAATCAGGCCAGTGACCTGCGCCTTTACCGTGGGGTCCTCATCGCCCCTACGAGGGGTCGCAACCCGGTATTCGCGAAATATCGCAGCCCAATCCCCGCGCGCGTCCTCATCGCCCCTACGAGGGGTCGCAACTTCTCTGCAGCGGCGCTCTTCTCGGCCTGCTGGAGGTCCTCATCGCCCCTACGAGGGGTCGCAACCGGTGGATGGTGGTGGCAATGAACGACCCCAAGACCGGTCCTCATCGCCCCTACGAGGGGTCGCAACAGTGAGACATAGAACCAACCGAGGTACAGAGAGAAGTCCTCATCGCCCCTACGAGGGGTCGTAACCGGCCTTGGCCTTCAGGTCGCCGTAGTCGGCGAAGTCCTCATCGCCCCTACGAGGGGTCGCAACGCGAGCAGTCGCTCGCCCTCGCGGTAGTGGTCGGGGGTCCTCATCGCCCCTACGAGGGGTCGCAACGCGTTGTCCCAGGTTCGGCCTGCCGAATTTCCGAGGTCCTCATCGCTCCTACGAGGGGTCGCAACATCCGGGATGGGACGAGAGAGATGTTTCCGGCCCAGTCCTCATCGCCCCTACGAGGGTCGCAACAAGCAGGCGGCCGAGCAGCGGCACGTGCGCCGTAGTCCTCATCGCCCCTACGAGGGGTCGCAACTCGAACTCGTCGGAGTCGCCGAACGGATCGCGGGTGTCCTCATCGCCCCTACGAGGGGTCGCAACCTGGTAGCGCGGTCGGTAACCGGGTTGGGCAGAAGAGTCCTCATCGCCCCTACGAGGGGTCGCAACACTGACAAAGGGGGGTACCGGATGGCGAACCGAATGTCCTCATCGCCCCTACGAGGGGTCGCAACCCGCGAAGGACAGGCCATGACCAAGAACAGCGCCCGCGTCCTCATCGCCCCTCCGAGGGGTCGCAACGCTGATGCCCGCCCGCATGATCAAGGTCCGGCCGAAGAGTCCTAATCGCCCCTACGAGGGGTCGCAACATCTCCTTCGCCCAGGCGTCAATCTCCGCCTGGCAGTCCTCATCGCCCCTACGAGGGGTCGCAACCCGAGCTGCTGCAGCAGGCCGAGCAGCTCGACGGTGGTCCTCATCGCCCTACGAGGGGTCGCAACTAGACGATGCCGACCTGGTCCGGCTCAGGGGAGGTGGTGCTCATCGCCCTTACGAGGGGTCGCAACGTGGCTCGTGTGCCGCGAGCGAGCGTGTGTGTGGTCCTCATCGCCCCTACGAGGGGTTGCAACAGGAACGTCATCGTCACGCCTTCGCGGGTGACGGAGTCCTCATCGCCCCTACGAGGGGTCGCAACCTGGGACGTGACCCGTCCACCGCCTCCCAAGTCGAGAGCGATGTCCTCATCGCCTCATGAGAGATGGCAATTTGCCTGGCGCATCACATCGAGGGGTTCTCATCAACTATCTGGGAAGCAGAGCGCGGTCAGCGGTGATGCAGACGCCGTCGTGGGCTCGTACAGCGGGCGACGGCAGGGCATGGATGGCGTCCAGGACGCGGACGGCGTAGGCCTCGGTGGCCAGGTCGCGTACCTCGTCGGCGGTTGCCCAGCGGAACGCGCGGGCCTCGTCGTTCACGCTCAACTCTCCGCCGACGGCCTCGCAGCGGAAGACGAGGGCGATGATGCCGCGGGTCATGTTCTTGTACACGCCGGTCATCGCGTGAGGGACCACTTCAAGGCCGGTCTCTTCGCGGACCTCGCGTAGCAGGCCGGAGATGATGTCCTCGTCGCGCTCCAGGACTCCGCCGGGCGCCTCCCAGTGGCCGTTGTCGCGGCGCTGGATCAGCAGAGCCCGGCCCTGTCCGTCGAGGATCACGCCGGACACACTGACCGAGTGCATGTTCGGATGATCCATCCCAGACCTCCACAGGTGGCTATCCTCGACCCTACACGTATGTACGAGTTGAGGAGTTGGCCCGTGGCGGAGCTGTCGCTGCCGGATCTGGACCCGACCAGCGACCGGGCGGTCTTCCGTCAGATCGCCGACCACCTCCGCGACGCGATCGAGCGCGGCGCCCTCGCCCAGGGCGACAAGGTGCCCTCCGAAGCCCGGCTCATGGAGCACTACGGTGTCGCCCGGATGACCATCCGCAACGCCCTGCAGGTCCTGCAAAGCGAAGGGCTCACCGTCGCCGAGCACGGCAGGGGCGTGTTCGTCCGCTCCCATCCCCCCGTACGGCGGCTCGCCTCCGACAGATTCGCCCGCCGCCATCGCGAGCAGGGCAAGGCGGCCTTCATCGCCGAGACGGAGGAAGCCGGCGGCACTCCGTCCGTCGACTCCATAAAGATCACCGAGGCCACGCCGACACCCGACATCGCCGAACGGCTCGGTCTCGCCGCAAAGGACCGCGTGATCGTCCGATCCAGGCGCTATCTGATCAACGGTCAGCCGGTCGAGACCGCGGTGTCGTACATTCCCGCCGAGATCGCCAAGGGCACGCCGATCATGCAGCCCGACAGCGGGCCGGGCGGCATCTACGCCCGCCTGGAGGAGCTCGGCTTCCAGCTCGACCACTTCATCGAAGAGATCAAGTCCCGGATGCCCCTGCGCGACGAAGCCAAGGCGCTGCGGCTCGCTCCCGGCGTTCCCGTGTTCCACCTGGTCCGTACGGCTTACGCCGGCGACGGCCGCGCGGTCGAGGTGTGCGACACCGTGATGTCCAGCGACGCCTACATGCTGACCTACGAACTTCCCGCGCGATAACGCTTGACGAACTCATCTAGAGGAGTCATAAAGGAGCCTGTAACTCCTCTAGTCGAGCAGATGAGAACTGACCAGAGGTCAAATACCCCCAAGGCGTTCGATATCTCCAGGAAAAGGCGGCAATGACCGAATACGGCACAGCGCTCGCGGAACACCCAGCGATCCGCGACCCGCCACAACAATCTGATGCGAAGGCCCTTCTCACCGAGTACCACGGCCTCCATGTCGCCCCCACGCAGAAGCAACACGACAAGATCCGCTGGATCGCCCCGACCTCGCGCAGCAGCCGCATCCGCGTCCGCGAGCACACGTGCGAATGCAAGGCGACGATCTACGAGCTGTGCCAGGCCGGCGGGCTCACCTTCATCCGCCGCACCGTCCGAGGACCAGATGGTCCGGTCGTCCACGAGGGTCCCTGGCTCCTTGCCGCGAAAGCCCAACGGCTGTGGCACCACCTGCTGCTGGGCCAGGCCCGATAGCTCCCCCTTCACCCCGTCACTACACGAAGGAGTACGAGCAATGTCCCCGAACACCCAAACGCGCACCGGGTTCGGCGTACAACTGCCGGTCGCGTTCGACCCGCGCTGGAACCGCATCCCCGGCATCACCGTGAACGGCACCACCATCACCGTCGAACCGGAGACGTACTTCTTCCAGTTCGAGACCTCCACCTGGGTGCTGTGTGACTGGCAGATCGTCAGCAGCGAGCTCCTCACCTGCGAGGAGACCACCGAGACCACCGTCGAGCAGCTCGCCCTCGACTTCGTGAAGACGTACGGCTTCTCGACCTCCGACGCCGGGCTCGTGCTGTCCACCGCCTGGGACGTCTACAGCTACCTCTTCCGTGACGAGCACCTGCCCGCCCTCGGCCTGCCCCAGGTCACCGCCGAACACCTGCGGATGCTCCGCGAGGCCGCGACCTTCATGGCCCTGAACAAGGTGGAACTCGACGGGCACATCTCCAACGTCGGCCCGTGCTGGTTCTTCCCTGCCGCAACCAGCGTCGTCTTCGACCTCGACGAGGCGGAGGGCGGCATGCTGGACGACGTCTACCACGGCACCTGGTTCAACGAGTACCGCCGCATCGAGTCCATCAAGGCCCACACCGCCCTCGGCGGACGGCTGGTCCACGGCTGCCAGTCCGTGCCCGACCAGTCCGGCGGAGCCTGCGTGCCGTACGGCGCTTCGATGGAGACCTTCCGAACTGAGCTGACCGGCTTCCGCCAGGAGTGGCTCGCCAAGGTGTACGCCTGCCGCGCCGCCTGACCAAGCCACAGGCTGTACGGCTCCCGTGCGGAGCCGTACAGCCCCTGCTCCCGGAAGGAGAAGACTCGATGAACGAGGCGACGGTCACGCGGCTGTGCACCCAGATATGCGCCGCGGCGGGATTCGACAGCGCGCCGAAACGCGAGCCGCTGCGCGCCTGGTCTCTTTCTGCCGTAGAACGCCTGCACTTCCCCGGCGGCGCCACCGCCATCTTCAAGTACGCCGCCGAGCCGTTCACCACAGAGGACCAGGCGCTCACGCTCGCCGCCGCCTACGGCGTTCCCGTCCCGATCCTGTACGGCTCCGCCGTCAGCGAGCGCATCCTCGGCATGGTGATGGAAGACCTCGGCAGGCCCGTACGCGAAGCCGACGACCGCGACGGAGCCGAAGCTGCCGCGCGCCTGCACGCCGTCCGCGCATCAGAACTCCTTCCGATCACCCTCGGCGGGGCCGGGCTGCGCAGGCTGCCCACGCGGGCGCTCGCGCACCTGGACTATCTCCGCCAGGTAGGGCGCTGGACGCACACCGACGACATCGCCGAGATGCTCACCGCGCTGCAGACCGCGACACCGGCGCGATCACAGGGAGCGGAACGGGCGCCGTTCGGGCTGTGCCATTCGGAGTTCCACCCCAGCTCGCTGCACATCGGGGAGACTGGGTGGCGGCTGCTGGACTTCGCCCGCGCGTTCAACGGTCCCGGCCTGCTCGACCTGGCCTCCTGGCCCGGCACCCTCGAAGCGGCCGACCCCGCACAGGTCGGTGGCCTGATCGATTCCTACATCGCTGCCGGCGGCCATCGAGACGCGCGGGCGCGACGCGGCGGTCTGAGTGCGGAGGATTGGGCGCTGGGCTGGCACCGTGTCTGGATCACCGAGTGGTTCATGGACCAGGCCGTGCGCTGGATCGCCGACCCGGCAACCGACCCCGCCTATCTCAAGGCCGTCCGCCGCCACCTCGCAGACGCGGTACGCCTGCTCGCGCCATGAACCGGGCGGCCTGGCAGGAGCACGCCCGCCAGCGCCAGACCACCGAACCTCAAGGACCGACTCCCCCACCGCTGGACATGTACTGGGGGCAGCACCCAGGCGCAGGGCCGGGAGCGGAGATCCTGGGCGATCTCGCCGACCGCACGGTCATCGATCTCGGCTGCGGCCCCGGTCACCATGCCGCGTACCTCGTCACGCTCGGCGCCATCGTGACGGGCATCGACATCGCCGACGCCCAGATCGAACGGGCCCGCAACCGCTACGGGCATCTGCCCGGCGTCACCTTCACCGTGGCCGACGCCATCGACTTCCTCGACGAGGTGGAGTGCGACGTCTGCTACTCCGTCTTCGGCGCGGTGGGGCTCACACCACCTGAGCGTCTGCTCCCGGCGATCGCCGCCGCGTTGCGGCCGGGCGGGCTGCTGGCCTTCAGCGTCCCCCACCCCGACCGCCGGGCCCGCGCGAACTGGCTCACCCTCCCTTTCGGTGACCGGGTGCCCATCCAACGCTGGGAACCGGCCTGGCTGGAGCTGCTGGGTGAAGCCGGGCTCGACCTGGAAGCCCAGCACCACATCACCAATCCATTCGAAGGCCCAGCGACCCTGCTCGTCACCGCGCGAAAACGTCCGCCAGGAGTTCCCCCATGACCACCATCGCGTACCTGCTGATCGACGTCGACGGCGTCCTCATCCCCTTCCCCGACAGTGCCGGCAACGGCCCCGCGACTCACGTCCGGCACCTCGTCGTCCCGACCGGGTACGACGCCGACAAGCCGGTCCCGATCTGGCTCAACCCGGCTCATGGCCCCATGCTCACGAACCTGTTCCAGGACGTTCCTGTCGCTCCGGTCTGGTGCACGAGCTGGCACGGCGACGCGAGCACCCTCATCGGCCCCAAGCTCGGACTTCCCCCGTTGCCCCATGTCGAGCTCGGACGGCCGGCGATCAGCACCAGCCACCCCAACGGCTACCTCTGGAAACGCGACCCCGTCACCCGATGGCTCGGCTCAGCTCCAGCCGCCTGGATCGACGACGACTTCACTCCCGCCGACCACGCCTGGGCCGCTCACCGCACCCAGTCCGGCATCCCCACGCTGCTCATCCAGCCCGACCCCATGACCGGCCTCGAACCCTCCCACTTGGACGCCGTACGCACCTGGGCGCTGGGCATCACGACCGAGTCGCCTGCCGCACTCCGCGTAGTACCCGCACAAATGCTGGGCAGCGGGCCGTCGACACGGGAAGCAAGAAAGACACGCGTCGATCTGCCGGCTCTCGATCAGTCTCGATGGGGACCAACGCCGACGTAGGTCCACACGTACTCATGCCACTTCTAATCCTGGTCAAGCTCTAACTCACACTTATTGTCAGTCCCAGGAGTCGAATAGCGGATCAACGACCGCCGCAGGATTCCAGTACCGGCCCTGGTGCACCTCTACCGTTGGTAGATCCGACAGATCCGCCCAGGATGGCGGAACGGGCAGTTCCGCCGAGCTCATCAACCAGAACCTCTGCACAAGAGCACAGACTCCTCGCGGATGACCAGTGCGGTGCTTGCCGGTACCGGCCGCTGCACGAAGCACAGCGGCCAGCACCAGCCTGTCAGGCGCGGTGGGGCCAGGACCGCCTCAACAGCGGCTCGGGCCGATACATGGCATCGGAGTCGACGTCGAAAACACCCAGCGTTTGCAGGATCGCCACCGCAATATCGGGATCGTCGACGTTGCCCCCCAATGCCACAGCCGCGACTAAGTCCTCGATCGTGACACCGTCGACATCGACGAGCGTCAGCACTGTGTTGAACGCCGTGACGAGTTGCTCGTCGGCGGTGATGCCGATCGCGTCGACGAACTCTGCCGCGCCCGTCGGTGACGCGAGTTCCTCCGCGACAGTAACCAGCGCCTGCCCCTCCTCCATACCGGAGGCTACGAGCTGACCGGCTCGCTCGACGAGCAGCGGCCAGCCGCCGGTGACCTCGAGCAGCCGATCGAGTCGCTCCGGCACACTGAACTTCTCGCTCGCCAGTGCCCATACCCGCAGCGTCTGCCGGGTGTATCGCCGCAGCATCACTATCCCGAGCGCCGGGTTGCGCCCGGCGCTGCCGAGCACCGTCCACCACAGGCACATCTGCTGGGGCCCGGCGACGATGACAGCCGAGCGTGTCACACCGGGCTGTTGCGGACGCAGCTCGAGTGCCGCTCTCAACGCGGCGGTGCACGCTTCGTCGCGTGGCGCGAGCGCGACCAGGTCGGTAAGCACGACGCGCCGCTCGCCCGGTCTGCCAGCGACCAACTCCTCCTCGAACTGCCGCCGGTTGGTAATTGGTGGCACGGTGAACCGGTCGCCGACATCGGCGGCGAGTCGCACAGCCTCTGCGACGTCGCCAATGCCGGTCGCCAGTGAGCCAAGCACCACACGGACCTGGTTGGCGTGATCGCCGAGCACGTCGTCGCTCTGCCCTGCAGTAAGTGGCGAGCGCCGCCCGTCGGGCAGCGCCGCTCGTGTCTCCAGTGCGATGAACTCGTCGGGCACCGATAGCGTCGCCGCGCCGAGGAGCTGCGTGATGACATTGTCCTTAGACCCGATCATGCGCAGCACGTTCGGGCTGCGCAGATGCCAACCGCGGCCGTCGTTGTTCGGCGCGAGTACGCCCAGGCCGACCATCTCCTGGAGGTACGCGCGGAACCCTTCCACATCCAGAGTGGAGAAGCCCGCGTGCCACCACTCCAGGCATTCTTCCCGCAGCTCGACATCGGACAGCCGTGCGTCGAGGCCGGCCTCGTGCGCGTGATGCGCGAGCACGTTGGCGATAACGTTGTATCGCGGGTCGAGGTGCAGCGTGTCGTGGAACGCAGCAGTGATGTCGGCTTTGAGATCTACGTGACTCTCGACTGCGACAACGTCGGCGCGCCTGATGACATAGGGCGGCTCTGTGTCGACGACGCCGGCGCCCCGGCGGGCGTGCATCGTAGCGATGAGGCGAGAGCCGAACATCTGCAGTAGGAACGGCTGATATGAGCAGTACCCGAGGATCCGGTTGACCAGGTCGTCGTAGTCGAAGCGGTACCCGAGCGCCTGCAGCGGCCGGGTGAGCAGGTTCGTCGCGAACTGTGGTCGCAATGGCCCGATGACGGTCGGCCGCTGCGCAAGGTGGCTGAACGGGCCGTTACGGGCGCTCTTGGCGTAGCGTTGCACCGAGTGCAGACCAGCGAAAACGACCTTGATGCGACCGTCGGTGGTCAGGCCGAGTTCTTTGAGCCGATTCGTCTCGAAGAACTCGGGTGCGTCGGATTCGAAGAAACGATCGGATTCGTCGAGCAGGATAAGCAACCGTCGGCGCGGATCGGCGTCGAGCCATGCGAGCACGCCCGCCCGAACTTGTTCATGCGGGCTCCTGCGGCTCGTTTGGCGACGTGTCGGCGTGATGACACCCTGGTCCGTGAAATCTCGCAGCAGCGCATTCCATATAGCGTCCGGTCCGATCGCCGAACCTGCTCGGATGCCTACAGTGTCGAGGCTGAGGTAGAGGCTGACTCGCTCACCGGGTGAGCCCTGCGACTCAAATTTCTGGCCAGCACTGCGCAGCAGAGCAGACTTGCCTAGGCCTCGTCCGCCATAGAGAAGCTGTGTGCCATCGGGATCGAGCACGCTTTTGCGCTCGGCATCGCGACCATAGAACATCTCCTCGGCCACGAGACCGCGCTTCTTCCTAACGTACGGGTTTATGTTGCTGAACGGCAGCAGCACACCCATGGTGGCGTCTATCCGCCGGTTTCCGTGCGCAGCCAGGTAGACGAGTGCGGCGTCATCGAGCACCACGACCGGTGCGGTGCGGTTATCCGCAACGGCGTGCTGGGCGAGCTCACGGCGAGTCTGTGCGCTCATCGTGCCGAAGTACGCGATGAGCAGGCTGTCGCCAGAGTTGTCCTGGTCGGCGTGGCTGAGCAGCAGTTGCGCGCTCGGCTGGCCCCAAGCGAGCAGGACGCGCAGCCGACCGCCGAGCTTGCTGCCAAACGCTGGCGCGGGTGCCTTCCCGTTGATCGTCACGTCAACCACGTCGATGAAGCGCCGATCGCGCCCGCGCGGCAGATCGTCGAGGCGGCGAATGCGCTTGCCCTCGATGCCCGTGATACGCAGCGCCGGCAGCAGCAGTTCACGTTCGGTGATCTTCTGCCGTCCTTCAGGTGGCGTTGTGGAGAGCTGCCGCCAACTATCGAGCGCGACCGCGGCGAGCTCAGCCAAGTCGGGGCTGAGTCGGCTGAAATCGAGCACCTCACAGCCGGGCACCTGGCCGCGGCTGCGCACGGCCTTGATGACTTCCGCCGTCAGGCCAGACTGCAGCACATCGGGCACGGCAGGAAAGAATCGCTGCAGGTCCTGCAGCTCAGATACCTGCGGCACCGGCTCGCCGATCTCGAGAAAGTAGATGAGCTCTTCGGCGGTCGACAGTTCGCCGGTATTGATGAGCCGCTCGACACGGTCCACGGTGCCTTCGTCGACGTCCTGCAGCGCAGCCAGCCGACCCGACAAGCGCCGGGCTGCCTCGGCGCGATAGAGCGGCAGCCGCTCGGCGACGTGGGCAAGCCGGGCGCGGACAACCGCGAAGTTGCGCGTAACGGTCATGTCGGCGTCCTGCAGCAGGCTGGTCAACTCACCAGCCTGCTCCTCGGAAACCTCGTTGTTAGTCTGTGCCCGACGCAGTTCGGTCAACAGTTGCTCGTGTAGGTCCTCCAGTTCAGCCTGCACGTCTGTCTGCGCTGCTGCGACCGCCGCTGCGGTATCTTCGCCGATTTCGCGCTCAGACGCGCCGGGCAGCAGGTTCGATGCAGCGGCGGTGAGGAGGAAGTTCGCAGCGTCGAAGTTCTCGGCCCTAACTTGCGTGAAGATTGCGTGGGTCCAGGTGCGCTGGGCAGCAGCCAGTAGCTGCTCGACCGTCGTGTCTGCCGGCACGGTGACGTGGCTGAGAGCGGGGTCGACGACCGCACCGGGCACCTTCAGCAGCTCGGCAGTGAGCACGAATGCCGGTGCGGGCTCACCAATCGGAAGCGCAGTCTCGCCGTCAAGCACGGCGAACGTAAGCGTCAGCGACGTGGCAGCCGCTCGCGATGCGGCCGCCAACAGCGGGTCGGTGTGCTTGGTCTGCGCCGCCAAGGCGGCGAGCACCGCCTGGCGCCGGTCCAGCACTGCAGCGCGCATGTCAGCAACCTCTCCGGTGCTCCATTGCTGCGCGGCACCGGACCTCTGTAGTGACAGGACCCCCTCAGCCCAGCCGGCGAGAGTCTGAATGGCCTCGTGGACGAGGTTGAGGAGGTTCTGCCGGCCGGCGCCTTCGATGGGCTTGCCAGACGGCCTCCTGAGTTTGCGATCGAGCGTGTCGATCTCGCGGGTGACGTGTGCGGCGTCGCCGAGCCGCTGAATGACGCTGGTGGCCTCGTTCACGGCGGACCGGTCGTCATTGGCAGCGATGGTCAGCGGCCGACCAAGCAGCCCGTCGGCGGCCATCCAAGCCTTTGCGATGTCGGTCACACGTTTGGAACGTATCGTACGGTGGCGCAGCATCTTGCGGGCCTTGTCGCTGGCGGCGCGCACCGACCGCTTGACCTCGCTGACATCGGCGAGCACGGTCAGCGGCGGAGCCTCAACGAGGAGGCCTTGCAACGCACGTCGGCCGACTTGCTCAGCGACCGCAGCCAAATTCGGCTCGACCCGCGAAGCTAGCTCGCTGAGCACCGCCCCAGTCGTTGGTTCTCCGGTCACAAGGGCGGCGCGCAGCAGCGAGGCGACGAGGAGCAGTGCGCTGGGCGAGTCGATGGCGCCGGCTGCCATGTCGAGTTCGGTGAGCTCGCCGCGCAATGCGGCGTTGATCGTACCGGCCTCACTACGCACCGCGTCGGACAATGCGGCGATGCGCAACATGGCCTGCTGGCTGGGTGGCCACTGTCCTACCTGTGCGACGGCCTCGGCCAGCCCGAAGCGCTGGGAGCCGATGAGATCGGCGACCCCCTCGACAAGGCGAGCATGCGCGATGACCTCGTCACTGACGGTCACGTTCCCTTGGGCAGCAGGATCGTCGGTGATCAGCCCAGATCCCGGGCTGGACTGGCGCACGGTCAGAGACGTCTCGGGGGGAGAGAAAGCTGACGTCGGCGCCAGATGAGGGAGCGCCGCGGTGTTCTCACTCGCTGCCTCGGAGGAGGTCTTGTCATCCTGGGTGGTCCTGTCACTGGTCGCCACGCCTGTCTGGTCGTCGACGGTGGTCTCAGCCGTATCCGCGGCTTCGGCGGTGCGGCGCGTGATCTCAGTCTCCGCCGTGGCAGCGGGAGCACGGGTCAGCTGGGCCGCTGTGATGGCGAGCAGCGCCAAATCTGGATGGGCTTGAGCAAATTGCTGCTGCAAGGCCATTACCTGCGACGGTGCGATGGCCGGGTCGGAGAGCTCATTGAGCATGGCCAGTGTGACGGCACGAGTCCGTTCAGCAGCGGTCCACGCCGGGGATGTGGCCAGGACGTCGGCGCGCTGCTGCGCCTCGGCCAGCACGGTGGCGAGCATCGGGTTTTCGGCAGGCGCGACTAGAGTTCGCAGCTGTGCCAGCCTCGCGCGCTCGGGCGCATCATCGGCAGCCTTGGCAAGATCGTCGAGCGCGGCGCGTACTGCCGCACCGGTGTCAGCGTCGACGGTGATGCCAGCCGCCCACAGCCTGGCGACGGCGTCGTCGAACGAGGTGTGCGCAGTGATAACCATGTTGAGGTCGTCGACGGCCGGAGGCCGGTCAGCGGTTACACTTTCCAGAATTCGCCGCGCAGCCGGGACCGCACTCAACAGCGCTTGCCGCAGGTCCTCACTGGCTTGCTTCAACTCGCCGACGGTCAGCTCGCCGTCGCTGCTGTCCCCGGTGCTCACCGTCATGTGACGGTCCTCCTCGCCATCCATGGCGGATAGCTGCTTGGCAATGGTGGTAGTCGTGGCCGTAGCGCCGTCTTCATCGATCGGAGTCGGTACTAGGACCGAGACAGCAGGTTCGACGCTTGGCTCGTTCGCCATCGCGCTCTCGGTCACATCGTCCAGATCGTTGGGGGTGGACGGAATCCCATTGCTGTCGTTGGGGAAACTGAAGTTGGGCGAGGCCTCGATGACCCTTTTGGCAGCTGCGGCGATCGCGACGACGTGTTCCTCAGCGACAGAGGCCGGTCGGAACCACGGCCGCCGACTCGCCCACAACCATAACCGCGCGTCACGCAGGGACGAGAACCCGTTGGCCCACATGGCGACTCGTGCAAGCGCCGGTGACCAGTGGACGGCCGGATCACGTACGTCGGACGAGGAGAAGTGTTCAGGAAACTCATCGGCCAGGACGTTTGTCCTCAGGTCGGTGAGCACCGCGCGGGTCAGGGCCACTGCCGCGTGCCGCGCGGGGTGGTCATCAACGCGCGTCATCCTCATGAGCACGTCGCGGCACAGGTGCGGGCCAATTTTGGAGGGTGTGATCATAAGTCCGAGCGGCCGCAGCACCGACGGCCGGCGCGGCTGCGGTGTCGCCGACAGGCCTTTGCTGATGTCTTGCGGTGTCAGCTCCGCCAGTGCGGATGCCAGAGGCGCCGGGCACGCCATGAGCACCGCGGACAACTCGCTCAGCGCTGCGTCACGTTCGGCGTCCTCGCCGAGAGGCCAGCCTGGTTCGGGCCAGACCGGATACGGCGTGAACGGCTCGCCGTGCGGACAACTACTACGATGATGACGGGCCATGAAGCCTCCGGAGGAAGACCGACGGGGAGGGCCGGGATGTAGGCCTTACGAGTGTCGCGCCGGGTACGGAAAGACGGCGCTGGCAATCAGGAAGTGCCGCGGGAGTGCGGCCGGATGTAGGTGTAGCCTTCGGGCAGTTCGGCGGGGCCTAAGAGACGAAACCGGGCGCGGTCCTCGCGGTACGCCTGCCGGGCCTCCTCGCTAGCCGTCCAGCCAACGTCGCCTATCCGACGCAGATGTCCGGCGACCGCGTGGGTCCGCACGAACCGCGCTTCGAGTGTGCTGGATCGGCGCGATGTTGCGGCGCGTGGAGAGCCTTCGATTGGACGGGGCTCATAGACGACGAGCGGCACGGTCGGCGCACTGGGTACGGGAGGAAGGCACAGCCGCCCGTTCGCCCCGACGCTGCCGACATCACTGCGCAACTCGCCGGCTGCGAGCAGTTCCTCGACAGCGATGTCGAGTTCGGCGACCGTGTTGGCCGCGGCGATGCCATACACGGCGGCTGGCAGGTGTGCCCGGGCGAGCACTGCGCGTCCGGCCGGATCGAGGAGACCGAGACGGCGCACCGCGTGCAGCACGCGCTGCGGCAGCGACAACGATCTGATGCCAGGCCGCCCAGCGGGGCGTGGCTGCCCGGGGGCAGCGTCGCGAGTGAGGATCCGCGGGTCATAGCGGTGCTCGATTTCTATCCCGTCGACGGTGACCGGGCAGTCGAGCAGTGTCGTCGTCACATGGACCGCGCTGGCTCCACGCCCCCAAGTGCAGGTGAGCACGATGCTGGCAAAAAACTGCAGCGGCCACTCGACCCCCATAATTTGCGGGTTCGCGAACAGATCCGTATCGATGGTCTGGGTAGCTTCGGCCGGGTCGAGGTCATACCCGTCGTGGGTTAGCATCAGCCGCAGCCGCACGCCACTCAACCCTGCGTCGCGCATCTGGGTGCAGATGGCGTCGGGCAGCGGCAATCGGCCTTCGAGCAGGTGGGTCAGCCGCAGCGCCTGCGTCCACGACACTTGGCTGTCGGTGACGGTTAGCTCGTCCAGGCCGCCAGCATCGTCCGACTCAGGCTGCGGAATCTCCAGTACCGGATCAGACTCTGGCTGCGGCTGCGTGGTTCTCGGCGTGAGAACTGGCTCGGAGGCGGAGAGGAGGCCGGTGTCAGCCGCGCCGTCTGCCGGATCAGCGGGCAACTCGTCCGGCACGGTCGGCAGTGTCGACAGCCACCCAAGGCCCAGTGGCTCAGTCACGTCGATATGGACGTATGTGCTGTCGGGGTACTCGACACGCCACACGCCGCCGCCCTGCCATGGGTCGTCGAGACGCAAATGCACCTCTCCGGGGAGCAGCCCGGTTGTCTCGTCCGTCTCGCGACGGGCATAGTCGCTGATGACAGCGTTGGCATGACAGACTGCAAGCGCGTACCCTACGTCAAGCAGCTGCGTGGCGCCGTCACGTACGGCATGCAGGCGCGGCCCCACTGCGGTGTACATAACCTTCCGGCTCGGGGTCCACCTGCTTCGGCGCGACGGCACGGCGCTTCGTGCCAGCTGGGCGGCGAGGCTGCCGAGGTCTCCGCCGCCAAGTGGTCCGGGATTGTCGAGCCGATCCTTCAGCGACGCACGTGTGAACGCGTACCCGCGCCACATGCGGAGTTCCGGCAGGCTCGCAAGCGCGTCGCCGACGGCGGCGAGCATCCCGGTCAGCGCGGCGGCGAGCTGCTCCTCGCTGGCGTCGTCGGATAGCACGGTCGTCAGCGGCAGCGGCGCGGTCGCGCTCCGCAGCTGATCGCGTCCTCGAGTGAGCAGGTACTGCGCGTAGAACGCGATGTCGTCCAGGTCGGCGTCGCGTCGCGTCGCGTACCGCGCGTCGAGTAGCACGTGCCCATCCGCGTCCAGCCACCGGCCGCGCTGGCGCAGCCTGTCGAGGCGGGTCATCGTCGCCGAGAACCCCTGTCCGAACGCATCTACGTCGATCACGAGACGTTCACGCAGCACTGGCCCGTCCTGCGGCGCATCGACAACACCGGGCCCGATCGCGCCAGCGGGCGCACCGCTGAGCCATCCTGGCAGCGCGCCGTCGGTTTCCAGCGCAGGATGTGCGCCCTCCTTGTAGACCACCTCGGCGAACAGCGGCTGGTCTCCGGCGGCGATGTTGACCATCGCGCCCACGGGCAGCGCCTCGGTTGTCTCCCCGAACCGAACCTCCGGAAACGCGAACAGGTCCAGCGGTCCGCCGACGTATCCGCCAGCGACCACGTCGTAGCCGAAATACACAGCGTTGAAGGCCACGTTGACGTGAACTGGCGCGCGGCGGGCGGCGACGAGTGCGGACAAGTACTGGGCCAACCGGTCACGGTCTTGGGGCGCTGTAGCGTCCCAGCCCAACGCCATCGTCGGCGTCAGAAGCGGCCCTTCCTCGAACGGGCGCCACAAAGGCACGGCCCCGGCAGTTTGCGGGGCGGTCGCCGAGGTCTCGACGCGACGATCATTCAGGTCGGTCATGGCGCACCTCCGGTTCTCGCAGCCACTGGGCCTGTCACTGTCGTGGCGGCAGCAGTGCGGGCGAGTTGCCGGGTCTCACGGCGCACGTGGCCTGCCTCTCGCCATCGGGAACCGACCGGTACCACGCGTCCCGCGGCCTGCAGCCTGGCCAGGGAGTCTTCCACGTCAGCCAGCCGAGCGGCTGGGTTCGCGCCGAAGTATCGGCTGTTGACCAGTCCGGTGCGCAACCGCACGCGGCGCCGGGTACGCGGCGAGAAATACGTGTCCTCACCGCGCAGCGCCCGCAGCACGTCGCGGGCGTGGACGCCATGGAAGACCTCCCATACCAGGCGAAAGACCTGTTCGTCGAGCCGCTGCCGTCGATGCGCAGCATCGATACGCGCACCGGCTGGCCGCGGCCGAGGCGTCTCCAGCGCGACCGCGACGGCTGGCTTGCGCTCTCCAAGCGGCCACATCGGCGTGTTCCAGCACGCTGAGCATCGGTTCGCCGCCGTCGAACAGCAGCCAGCGGGCAGGTCAGCGACGCCGAAGTAATCTGCGAACTTGCGGTTGGCGCATGTCGTCGAGTCAGTGAAGAAGTCGCGCAGTAGCCGGATCTCCTCGGCGGCCCGGGCAACCTTGCCCGATATGGCAGGCAAGAACTGCTGAGGCAGCGTGATTGTCCGCACGGCGATACCGGTGACCAGACGTCGGCTCGGCGCGGCCGACACGTCAAGCAGTCCCCGGTCATGCAAGTCGGCTAGTAACTGCCAGGTGCCAGCCGCGTCATCAACGATGGTGCGGTATTGCGGCACCGTCGCAGTCAGGTGCTCATCCAGTCGCGCGATGTCGAGATGGTTCCGACGCAGCGCGCCCGGCGTGCTCGCACGGACCGGCAGCGCAAGCACCGCCGTGACGACACGGTCCTCCACACCGTCGTCAACGTCGCCCCGGTTGCGGCCGACAGCGGCGGCGTGGGGTACCGCGCCGAGGAGCTCGCCGGGCTTGACGATGCAATACGGCGGGAAGTCGCCGAGGTCGGTGATCGCGCCGAGACCGGCGAGCGTGGTGAAAGCGCGCACCACTCCTGCTGTGTAGTTGTCGGCAGTGCGAGGCTTGCGCGCTTCGTCCGGAGTGAGCCACCCGGCAGCGAGGTCCTCACCGATGAGCGCGTCGGCAACGCTGGTCGGGTCGAGGACCGTCTGGCACCTCAGCACAGCCCGGCCCATCCGCTCGAGCAACGCTGACGGCAGATCGCTACCCGTCATGAACGCGACGGTGCGCAGGCCGCGGCCGGTCAGCAGCGCCAGGCCAACGTTTGCCGGCCACGGCGCGGCGCCTCCTGATTCGCCGCAGGCGATGTCGCTGATTGGCGTTCCGATCACCGCATCGCCGTTGGCTTCGAGCGTGTTGACGGGGAGCTCGGCGATACCGACCGGAGCGGGAGTGTCAGCGCCGATGATGGCCTTACCCGCTGCGTCCCGGCCTGTCCGGCCGATCTGCTGGTACAACGCCGCAAGGTCGGTCGGCGCGCTGACGCAGAAAACCGTCCGCACGTCGGGACGGTTGACGCCCAGACCGAACGCCGACGTGGCGACGATGACCAGTGGAGCGAACCCCTCCTCACCCTTGCGCGGCGCCTCCCGGAACTCCATCATGACCGCTGATTTCTCCGCCTCCGTGAGCCGGCCGTGGAACCTTCGTACTCGGACGCCGCCCTCTCCGAGGTAGTCACGAAGGTGTGCGTGGAGCGCGACGACCTCCTTCACCGTCAGGCAGTAGAAGATCGCGTGGTTATCAACGGCGTCGAGAACCTCCTCCGCAAGACCAGCGCTGATGGAGGGGCCAGCCGCCTTGATCGTGCGCCGGAAGATCGCCAGCTCGGGCCGGATGGGGTTCTCCCGAACGGTCATCAGCGTCCCAGCGGTGGCCTCGGCTGCTTCACCGGCCGGGCCACCAGGTGCCTCGGCGGGCAGGCCGAACACGCCTTCGCGCAGCCCGGCGTACACAGTGCGATTCGCCGTCGCCGTCAGAGCGGTCACCGGCAGGGCGTGGTCGCGTCGTAGCTCGACGAGAAACTGTTCCACTCGACTCATCGATGGCCGGAAGTCGTCCCACTGCACGAACGTGTGCGCCTCGTCAAGCGCGATGCGCGTGACGATTCCGGCCTCGACCGCGGTGCGGACGACTTCCCGGAACCGGCGTTGGCACAGTCGTTCAGGCGAGATGTACACGATACGGATGCCATGGTCAGCGCGACCGAGGAGCTGATCAGCGACCTCGGTCTTGCCTGCTCGGCTGCTCGACTCGCGCAGTGGCGCTACCAGCGCGCGGACCGCGCCACCGATGCTGCGGTTGAGCTCAAGTGCTTGATCGTGCATAAGCGCGACCAGTGGCGAGACGACGAGCGTCACGCCGGGCAGCACCAGCGCCGGCAACTGGAAACAAAAGCTCTTGCCGAAACCAGTCGGAAGCAGCCCAAGGACGTTCACGCCGTCGGACACAGCCCGGATGACCGCCTGCTGCGACGGCTTGAGCGTGGCCGGCTCATCGGACAGGCGCAGCAGCCCGCCGATGACGGCGGCCCGGGCGAGCACCTCGTCGCCGAGGGTGCCGTCGGCGCGATGCCGCGCGACCTGCGCGGCGGTGAGCGCGAGCTCCCGGATGCGTCTGGTCTGCGGCAGCAGCGTATGCTCCTCAAGCGCTGTCGGCGTCAACAGCCGTGCGGCGCGTTCGGCGGTTAGAAGGCCGTGCTTGGCGAGGAAATTCCAGATGCGCGCCCACCCTTCGTTCATTGGTACGACGTTGCCGCCGCCGCGTTCGCCGGTGACAGGGTCATCACGCAGCAGCCCCTCCTCGAGCGAGCCAAGGAACGTCTGCCGGTACGCGCGACGCAGTGCGGTGTGCCCAGCGAGTTTGCGATCGCTGATGATGACGACGCCGTGATGCCGCTCCGACCGGATGAGCCGCCCGACGGCCTGCCTGAGCTGCAGCGCCGCCAGTGGCAGGTAGTAGTGCTCGGTCGCGACCGCCTCCGGGTCGTCGGCGTGCACGGCCTCCGCCCGCACGGTGATCGCGGCGCGCCGGGCTTCGATGACCGGCGCGGCAAACGGCGCGAACGGCAGCTTGTTAATCCATACCAGCCGCAGCCGTCGCTCGTCGGAGACGTCGACGCCCTGCCACAGACCCTTGGTTCCGACGAGGATGCCACCGCCGTGCTCGGTGTCGGTGAACTGTCGTACGCCGCGGGGGTTGCCGAGCACGAGTGCAGACAGCACAGGGGTCTCGTCGCCGCAGGTGCGCAGTTCGTTGGCTAGGTAGTCGGCGATACCACCAGCGGTCGAGCGTGCGGTAGTGAGCACCAGCGCACCCCCGTCATACCCGCCACGGGTGCCGGGCAGCGCTTCGTCGGGCACATCGACTGGCGTGACGATCTCCCGGGCATAGCCCGCGAGCTGATGCGCGACGGTTCGCATCGCGCCTTCGGCCTGCTCGGCCCAGGAGGGGAAGTCAGAAAAGCACACTAGCTCGGTCTGCCGCTCGTAGTCGAACGGCGTCGGCAGATGCAATGTCGCGATGCCGGTCGGCAGGCCGAGGCGATCGCGAATGAACTGCCACCGTCCCGACACCCGCAGCGTCGCGGACACGTAATAAGTCCGCGCGAATGTGGCGAGGAACTGCTGCCAGACTCCGTCGGCGGACAGCTCGATGGGGCTGGTCGCCACACGGAACCGGTAAGAGCGCAGACCAGCGCGTAGCGCCTCGAGCTCCTCGGCATACACAACCCGGTTCGACGTCCCCGGCGGCAGCGACCCGAGCGGCACCTCCGCAGTGCCGGCACCATCAGCCGCCCCATCATCCCTGTCGTCGGTGGCCGCCAGGTCCTCGGAGTCGTCATCGCTATCCGCGACCTCACCGGCCTCGTCCTCAACCGCGTCATCGGCGGTCTCCTCGTCGCTCTCGGCCATGGCACCCGCCACCGGAGGTAGGCCGAGAATGCCGTCGACATCGGCGACGATCGTCCGGCTAGCCTCCTTGACCTGCGCACATCGGGTCAGCAGAGCTCGAATACGCTCAGCCTCGAAGAAGTCCAGGCTCGGAGCGTGCACCTCCAAGTACGCCGCCAGGGCTCCGACGAGAGCCTCACACTGCCCGGCCAGGCGCAGCAGCAGTGCGGTCAGTGTGCGGACCTGCCCTACGCCGGCGCTGCCGGCATACGCGCTGGCCAAGGTGACGCTACGCGATCCAACAACTACACCAGCGCCCGTACCTCGTGCGTCGAACACCTGCCCGGCCACGCGCGGCAACTGCTCGTGATCGAGCAGTAGGCCGAGGTTGTCGACGGCCTCCCGCACCGCGTCACGTGCGGCACTTCGGCGAGCGGTGTCCGTCCAGGCGATCACCTCGCTGAACAGGTCCTCGACGGTGCGGTAGTCCACCATGGTCGTCAGCGCCGACGTCGCCGCGTCTTCGAGCTGGTGCGCCTCATCAACGATGAGCAGCGTATCGGGACCGAGCGTGCTGAGATCATCGAGATGGGCGAGCAGCAGCGCGTGGTTGGCCAGCAGGAGCCGATGCGCCGCGAGCGCTTCCCGAACCGCGTCAGTGTGTGCGGCCATGGGAGTACCCGCCTCCGCCGGGTACTCCCCGTTACTGGCCTGGCTCAGTGACTCCAGCCACACCGGCAGCGCCGGACCGGCGTATCGAGCGAAGAACGCGGGCACGTCAACCGAGTCGACCGAGTGCGCCGACCATGAGTCGAGCACGTCCGTTGACGCTAGGAACCGCAACGTCAAGTAGACGACGAGCTCCCGGAACGCCGGTCGTGTCAGGAACCGGTTGCGTGTCCCATGCCTTGCCGAGCGGACGGCGTCAACCCTCGTCGCGTCTGACAGCACCACATTGAGCGCCCGCAGTGACAGCCGGTTTCCCTGCCCTTTGACCACGTCACTGACCTCAAGCAGGCCAGGCACGACCCCGTCTAGCAGTGCCACGTCCTCAGCCAACTGCGCCTGCAGCTGCTTGGTGAACGTCGTGACGATCGCCCTCCGCTGCTGCCCGCCGGCCAGCCACTCCAGCACCGTGGCCAGGATGGCGAAGCTCTTACCAGTACCTGTCGGCGCCTCCACCAGCGCAGGCACCCCAGCGTCAGCCCAGCCGTGCAGCGCTGTTGTCATCTGCTCCTGCGCAGGCCGGCGTTTAGCTGCCGCACCGTGTGATACCGAAGCCAACAGCACCGGATCGACGCGCCCGTCGGCACCGCGCAGCGACGCACTGACCGTAAGTCCGTTACGACTATTCGCGACGCTCGGTGGTGCGCCCACCAACGCGCGCCGTGGCCGGTGTCCGGCCAGCAGCACGCCAAGGACAGCGGCCACATCAGCGACACTGTGCGCCCGGGCTTCGCCGAGCAGTTGCCCGGCTGCGGCACCCCGCGTCGCCGCAGCGAGATGTCGCACCAGAACCCACGCTGGCGAGTCGGCGCACACAGAAGCAACCACGTCGGCGAGGTCAGTGGGCCACTCAGCAACCTGTTCGCCAGCCCGAATCAGCAACCGCACTAGCAGCTCGGCGTCGTCTCCTGCATCGTGCCAGCCTAGTTCGGAACGGTCCACGCCAAGGGCGTCGGCGAGTTCGGCAAGGCGGTGACTGGGTGCAGTCGGCCAGAGGGCGAGCGTCAGGTAGTACGCGTCGACCGGGGTCGGCGCCAGCGTCGGCAGGCCCTCCCGCTCGTAAGCCGCGGCCAGCAGCGGGAAGTCGGCCTCAGTGCCGTTATAGGTGACGACCATATCGGCGTCGGCGGTGAACGCGTGCAACTCCAACAGTGCTTTTGCCTGCGCGACAGCTAAGGCCGCATGACGTTCACGCAGAGACGTCGAACGGATCTCCCATGTCTCGTCGGGCAGTTCAACGAACCAGTCGCGCGGCGGTTCCGCAGCAATCCATGTGGCGTCGGTGCCAAACCGTACTGCTCCTATTTGGAAGATTCGCTTGTCGAGGAACGGCTCGCTGGCCATCGTCCGGACGACCGACTCCAGGTCGAGGGCGACCGCACGCAAAGGCCGGCCGGATGTCACCCCACCCCCCGGGGGCGGTTCGGACTCCTGTTCCCCGGTGCCGGGTACCGTCAGCCGGCCGGCGGCCTCGAACAAGGCTCCGGCCGCGATGGCACGCGAGATGAGGTCGGCAACGCGTCGTGGATGCAGCCCGGTGAATCGCCCCTGCGCAGCCGCTGTCAGCTCAGTCAGTGTCATGCCGTCGGGATGCTCGGCAATGAGGTCGACGAGTCGACGTGCCGCTACGGGCAGCCCCTTCTCTGCTTTTCCGTCAGCGCTTGCCACCCCTGTTGTCCCTACTCGTTCGAATTTCGCAACTCACAGCAATCTCGAGCTTCCCAACTCGTGGGCGCTTCAGCGCTGATCGCGGTCTGTAGGCGCCACCCATGAAGCCCGGAACGACCGGCGATCGGAAACATGGACACACGGACACACGGCGGTCAGGACCGCGTCAAGGTCGAGGCCAGTGACAGCGAGCATGCAACATAAGGGCTTCCAGTACAGCTGGCGACATAAGGTTGCACATTACGCTTGCGCGAGAGTGGAGCGCCATACCTCGAATCAGATAGACCTATGGCTCCGCATCTATATAGAGGTGCGGAGCCGCTTCGCGTCCGCTGAACCGGCATCTATCACAATCCGGCATCCTCGATCATCTCGGCCTTTCAGTGCGAAGCACGACCGGCGCGTAAGACAGAAAAGGACTCGGAGGATAGAAGACCCTAAAAGCTCTTCGCGGTGATCGGTGTGAGGGTCGCCTTGTACGGGCACCATCGGTCAGTCGTCCAGGTGACGGCGAGGGACAGCCGGGACGTGAGTCGGTGCCGTGATGGCGCAGCGCATTCGGGGTCGGCAGCAACCTGCTTGAGATAGCGGACCAGGAGGGGACCTCCCGCCCCCGGCGCCTACTCCGCGGAACCCACAGCGCCCTGGTCTTCGGTGCCAGGTTCCGCGGTCTGTTTCTCTTCTGGAGGAGCCGTGCGGCGATACTGCGGGTGGTCAAGGTCCATCTGCCGTGCGGCGTGCAGAGGCACAGGAAATCGGGAGCGGTCGGACCAGAAGAGAGTCTGGTGGCACAGCTTCGCCGTAGCGATAGCGAGGGCTTCCTCTGAGACACCGTCGGAGCACGAGAGCGGGTAGATCTCGCTGGCTGTCATGGAGTACCAGTTCTGGGACATCTCGCCCTTGCGACGCTCTTCCTTCTTCTCTGAGTAGACGGATCGTTTCGCGTCCCACCGCGTGTACTTCGATCCAAGCCTGCCTGCGCCGTCGCCGTCGTAGGCACGGGGCACGTTGCAGAGAATCCACACTGGAGCGCCAAAATCCGGGGCGACCCGGTAGAGCGTGGTTGCGGTCTCCCCCTCCGCTGGCTCACTTTCGTCGCCCTTGGCGATGCGCGTAGTGCTGACGGGAGGTGGCACTTTCTCATCGTCGATGTTGATACGGACGACGGCCCGAGGCCGCTCGTCAGGACTCAGACTGCTTCCGGGGAGCCAATACCGGCTCTTGCGGCCCTCCGGCGAAGCGCCCTGGTGCATGTTCTGTAGCCCATCCCACATTCGACGGGAGGCGAGCTCATCCACCGTCACGACGTACGGGATGCCGCCCAATTCCTCCTCAGCGAGGTCGCTGAGGGCATGCTCGACAATTTCGGCCGCGTCGTCCCACCGCTGCCGGTATCCCTTCTTGTCCCCGGTCCCCTCTGGGTAGGCAGTGGCGTGGAAGGCAGGTTGGGCGAGACGGTATGGCTGCCACTCAGGCCGGGTGGAGCTCCAGCCGAGCATCGTCCAGGTGCCGCCGACCACCTCTGGCGGCACGAGAGCTGCTGCAGTAATCACCACCTTGGGCTGGCCCGATTCGCCCTTTCGGCGGTTCTGCTGCCGCACATGGATACCAACATGAGCTACGCGGTCGACGGAGTAGCCCGTCTTCTTGGGCCGGAGCGCGTTCGCGATGCGCTCGTCGATGACGCCGAGCGAGCGGTAGAGGTCGAGGAGGGCCATCTCGGCCGGGTGATCCTTCGCCTTGGGCTTGATCACGCCCTTGTCGTCCTTGCCCTTGAGGTACTGCGTGGGTACGTCGAGACCCGCGAGGATGTGCCTGGTCTGGGGTTTGGCATCGAGGTTGTCGAGATCCACCTTGCCATCGCCGTGGGCATCCTCGGCTGTGGGGATCTCGGTCTCGCACCATGCGCCGACGAGAACCCCGTCTCGAGAGAGGAGCGATTCGCGGGTCGCTGCCAGGGCCTTGTCGCGTCCCTCGGGACGCCCCGGCTTGAGGAAATCGCAGGCTTCGTGGAACACCGCGGTGATCTGATCGCCATGGAGGCTGATCTCCTGCCCATCGTGCGGATCGAGACCCGCGGGCTCGAGACCGTAGGTCTTGCAGAAGGTGTCGATCATCCGCAGACGGGTCTCGTCTCGGTACCACAGGCAGGCGATCCGTAGCTTCTTGAAGCCAGCGGTCTCGACGGAAGCGAGGATGGACTCCGGCGTAGGGAAGAGGCTTCCGCGCGGGCGGAGCGGCTCCTTGCTGTTGTTCTTCTCGCGCTCCTCCTTGCGGCGCTGGAGCTCCTGATTTGAGATGTTCTCCGGGTCGTTCGGCCTGTGCGGGAGCTGCATACGCACTTCGCGCATCACGAGCGGCTCCGCTGTCGTCCCGAACGCCTCGTTGAAGTGCTGATGAAGCAGACGAAGGTGCTGCATGCCAGTACCCGTGCCGATAGGGAACGAGAAATTCTTCGGCAGGATGGGCCAGATCTGACCGGGGTGCTGGCGCGGGAAGCGGGCGGTTTCCTTGGTTTCCTTGGCTCGCGAGAGCAGCTCCTGCTCCCGCCTGGATCGCTCGGCGATCGCGTGCAGGATGGAGTAGTCCATCTCCAACCGGCCGAGCGCTTCGAGAGCGAGACGGTTGACGGTACGGGCGCCCCCGCGGCCGTTGAGTGCTACCTCCAATACCGGGTGATCTTCGCCGGGCTGCTCCGCGAGCGCGGTCGTCGAAAAGATCAGCGAGGAGGAGATTCGGGTCACCCGGGACGTCAGCAGCAGTACGGGACTGGTGATATTCGGAACAGTCTTCAGTTTCAGCGCGGTTCGCGACAACGCGTATCGGCCGCCTTGGTCGTTCTCCCAGGGGTCGTCCAGGCCGACCAGGCCGCCTGTGCTGGTGGGCCGCAGGGTGATCTTTCTGCTGTCGGAGATCGCCCAAGGGATGGTCGCCATCCGTTGTGCGAGGTCCCACGCAACCGTCCGGTAGACCCAGCTGGGCGCCGCGGGCTGCTTGTCGTTGGCAGGCTGGAGGTAGTCGGCGAGCGTGTATTCCTGCTCAGGGGTGGTGGCGATCCGTTTGGCCAATTCCGGCGGTGCGGTGAGGTCGATGAAGGCGACTTTCTCGCCGAGGGCGAGATGGTACGTCAAGGTAAAGACGCGGCTGAGTAGTTTGCTGTCGATCGGGCGGAGCGAGGCGAGGAACGGAGCGCGGTAGTCCGGGTCGAAGTAGACGTATCCGCCCGCGAGCATACTGAGCACGGTGGTGGCGATCGAGTAGGGAGCCTGTGCTGACTCGTTCCCGTACTTGCGTTTGCACTGCAGGTCGAAGTCGTTCCACAGCTTGAAGGTGGCCTCGTCGAGGTGCCGTACGTGCACGGTGGAGTCGCCGACGAGGTCAGGGGTGCACCGAAAGGCGAGCGTGTTCAGGTACTTGCCGGGCTCGCGGTCGCGCTGGGTCACACGTCCTCTTTCCTTCAGTTGTCAGGCTGCTCGGGCTCATGGGGTTCGATGCCGGCGTAGGAGAGGAACGCGTTCAGTGCCTCCCCATACAGGTCGTTCATCCGCTGCCGCACCTCAGGCGTCCACTTCGAGTGGATGCGGCGTAGAACGGTCTCCAGGTCGGCGCTCCAGGTGTCCTCGTGGAAGGCGTAGTCCACCATGTGCAGCACGGCTTCCGTGCCGCCACGGCGGGCACGGCCAGCGAGCTGGATGAGGTCGACGATCATGCCCGCCACGACCTCCTCCTGGAGCGACTTGTGCATCGCCGTGAATTGAGGGGCCGTGCGTAGGAGGAGCGCCAGCCGCTCCCAGGCCGCGTCACGGGCTTCGGCCAAGGCCTGGGATGGATCCGCGCTTCCGCCCGTGGGCAGGGCGCGCAGTCCGGCGGCGTTGATGCTGCCATACATCTCGGCGGGTTCGTTGAGCAGCGCGAGGGGGCGCACACACAGGTAGACGGATCGGACCGCCGAGCGGATGCCGACAACGATGTTGAGGCCTCTGGCGATGAGTGATAGAGGCACGACCAAAACCTTGCCGTGCTGCGGGAAGTCTTCGAACTGTTCCGCAGTCAGGCGTACGGCGACGTTCTCCCTCGGCAGTTCGGGATCGGCGCTGTGCCGGTCCTCAGACCGGACGGCTACGCATAGTCCGCCGTTGTACCGGCCGGCCTGGGCGATGCCGCGGGCGAGCCAGGCGCACTGTTCATAGGAGTTGGCCACGACGAGGACGTGGGCGCGGTCGGGATCCTTGACGGCCGTACGTTCGAGTTCGCGGTGGATGTACTGGTCGTACAGGTTGCTGCCCAGCTCGATGAGCGCGTCCTTCTTCCGGCTGGGGTGCGTGCCGGAGACTTTGATGGGCTCGCCGAAGAGCGGGTGGCCTTCGCCGTAGTTGATGCGGTGTTTCTTGGCTCGGATGGACTTGGCCTGTGCGTCGGTCATCCACCAGCGCACCGGCGCGTGGAGGTGTTCCCGCACGGCTTGGGGGAAGTAGGCGGTGGCCGACAGGCCCATCACCGGTCGTTGGGTGCCTGCCAGGATCAGGGAGACGATGCCGCCGAGTTCAGCGGTGAAGGTGTGCGGGTCTCCGGCGATGGTCTGGGCGACCAGTGCGGCGTTCTTCTCCCTGTCGTCAAGTCCGGTGACGCGGTAGCCGGTGATGGCACGGCCGAGCATGCCGAGCGGGAGCACTGACGAGACGGCTGTCGTCTGGAGGTTCTCCACGATCCTCTGGGCCGAGCGCAGGCCGGAGGAGCGGTAGTCGTGTGCCTTCTCCTGTAGCTCCGACAGTGCCTCATCCAGCTCGATCATGGCGGCCCGGGTGACAAGGAGGTTGATGGCCTGCGTGCGTCGGTGCGCGTCTTTGATGGTGTCTTCAAGAAGGCGGTGGAGTTCGAGCTTGACCGCATCCAGCAAGTGCTCGCCGCGTGGCGCCACCAGTGCGCCGAGCGCGTTCCGCACCTCGTGCCAGTCGGGCTCGAGAAGGCTCGCCTGTCCGGTCAACGGGTCGAGGCGCTGGTATCGGGCAGGCATCAGAGCGTTGAGCTGCTGGAACAGCTCCGCCGGGATGTTCATCTCCTCCGCCTGGTCCGCATCGGGCCAGAGCAAGCGGATCAAGGTGCGGTCCCGGCCGCGGGCCAGATGCCAGCGGGTGCTGGTCTGGTCGGGGATACGGGCCTGAGCACGGTCGTCCTCTGTGGCGTGCAGGCTGAGGGCGTTCTTGCAGATGTTCAGCAGCAGGAACTCAGCCATGAGGCGGACGTGGCTGACGGCGGGTAGCAGGTTGTGCTCGTCGTTGATGCGCAGCCGCTTCGCGTCGGTGTCCATTTCCTGGGGTGCCGCCGACCAGTGGCGCCTGGAGTGCAGGACGATCTCGCCGGCGCACTTATCGACGGCTCGGGACTGGAACTGATCGACCTCGTCGACGAGTACTGCATGGCAGGTCCGAAGTGCGAACTCGGCAGCTGTCATGCTGCGCACGGGGCGACCGTCCAGGTTCACGCCGATTCGCAGATTGCCCTGCATGAACACGTAGTGGTTCATGATGACGATGTTGGCGGTGGAAGCTTCGTACACCGGGGTGAACTTCCCACAAGTGGGAATCCAAGGGCAGGCCGCTGAACCGACGCCCTGTCTGTGAAGCGACAGGCACGGCTCGCGCCCCGGCGGGTAGTCCCCTGTGGCTTCGAGGAACGTCTTCTGTGCGCAGCCGTAACCCAGCGGGTCCACGTCGCGCTCGGCTCGTTCCCCCCACTCACCCGGGGTGCCGGGATCCTCTTTAATCAAAGAGACGAGCTTCAGAGCACGGTCCTGCATTCCGGAGGAAGACATCAGGTGCGCACACGTGGGTGCATCGTTGATGACTCCCGAGCGGTGCAGATGGGCCAAGTCCTCGCGCACGTTCCGGGTCGCGGCCAGGCAAGCCTTGATGTCCGGCAGGACGATGGCGACGCGCAGGCCGTTCACGGCGAACCAGGAAGCCATGACTCGAACCAGGACGCTCTTGCCGGTACCGGTAGGCGCGTTGAAGATCTCCATCCCGCCCGCGGTCAGCGTCAGCGCCTCCTTGGGCGACAGCGTGTCAGTGGTCTGCAGCACCTCGAAGAGCTGTCCGAGGGTGCGGCGCAGGTAGCGCTTCTCCTCCGGGTAGCGCAGGTCGATCTTTTCTGCGAGGGCAAGTAGTTCGGGTGTGGGGATCCGCAGATCTGCCATGTACGGAGCCGTCGAGACGTGGGGAAGCCTGTCGTGGCCGAGCGGCTCAGTGAACTGGGGATAGGTGGGGATCACAAGCCTTCCGTGGACCTGGCCCACCTCTTTGACGAAGATCTCCCCTGTGGTCCAAGTGCCCGGGCCAGCAAACTCCGGAGGCTTGGGGCGGGCACTGGGGCGCCGAAAGCGCGCAGTCTGCCGGTCAACGTAGTCGAGCAGATCGCCCCCAACCCTCGGCAACGCAGCGTCGGCGTTGAAGAGGTTCTCGCCGACGAGTTCGAACGGCGCCATGGGCGCCGTACCATCGGCCGGGTCCGTACTCAGGCGCGCAAGCAGAGAACGGGCCGCGATGGAGAAGGTCCGGACGTCGGCCAGCTCACCGGGCGCGATTGAGCAGACCATGCCGATCCGCTGCTTCTCGTCGTGAGGCAGGCCCTTCCAGCGAGCCCACGCCTGGTACTTCCCCGAGACAAGGAAGGCCGCCTGGGCGAAGGGGGCGGCACCGCGAGCGTCCCCCTCTACTGCTTGAGGGAAGTAGTGGGCGGCCAGGGCCAGCGCTGTGAAGACCGCGGTCTCCCGGATCGTTGTGTCACTCACGTCCAGCTCACCCCTGACTCCGCACAGACCATTTCGCCGAACTCAGAGGCGGTGGTCACCCGCATTTCGTACTTCGCGCACACCCCCGACAGCAGCGGCACCTGGCTGGCCCGGTAGTCGGGGACAACCAACCAGTCGGCGCCGCCCCTGTCCCCTTCCTGGGCGTGGATGAGCTTCGCGAGCGTCGTGGCCGAGGTGTAGTCCTTGATGTCGACCTTGAACGGCTTCTTCTTGCCCCGCTTGGGGCCGACTTCGACCAGAAGATCGTATGCGTCCAAGCCTGGCCACATCTCCACCTTCAGTCCGCGCTCCGCAAGCCGGTCATGCAGAGCCAGCTCGGGCAGCCCGGGAACAGTCGTGTATCGCCAGATGCCCCGAGCGAGGGCCTTGTGGCCATCAGCAGGAAGAGCCTGCGGAACTTCCTTGATGTCCGGATAGAGCACGGCTTCCCGGCCGCTGGGACTAGGAGGGGACGGCTCGGGCAGCAGCTCCGGGGCGTTGGTGGAATCCGCCGGAAGCCGGAACAAGTAGGAGGCTCCCATGTCGGCATGTGGGGCATGCCAGCAGCGAGCCGCCCCTACCCGATGGCCGATGTTCTTCCGGATGACGAGACGCATCGGCCAGGCGCAGGCTGGGCAGGGGAACCACCAGCCTCGATAAACCGAGTCGTAAGGGATCTGCTTGTAGAAGTCGACGACCACGGGCGGCAGCCTCAGCTCGCACAGTTCGCTGACGGGGCCGGCCGGGTGCCGGATCAGGTTCGACCGACCGGCCACGTACACGGCTTGGTCGCCTTGCTTCTTTAGCAGCGCGTAGGCCGTTTCCTGGTCAATCTCCGACTGGAGTTCCCGATCGGTCACCACGCCTCCGGTCTTGTCGAGCTTGCGCAGGGTGTGCAGCAGCATCCGCTGTTCAAGATCGAGGTCGAAGGCATCCTCGGTGACTTGGCCGTCCTGGTCGACGACCAGCATCCCGTCCAGGTCCAGGGGTTTGACGCCTTCCGGCAGCAGGTGCGCCAGATCACCCTTAAGAGCTCGCCGGAACTCTCCGAACGGCAGGGGGCTCCCCGGTCCACGCGCCGCCAGCATCGTGCCGTGGCACTCCATCAGGGTCGCAAGGCGTTGCTGTGGTTCCAGCCCTGGGGTGGTCATCGCCTTCGCCGCCCTCAGAGCGGCACGGGTCACGAGGTAGCGGACCTTTACCTCGTCGAGCGTCTCTGCGCCGTCATCCGTAGGACTCGTCACAGGTGCAGAGCGTAAATGGCGCCTACGACAAGATATCCCCCAAAGGAGAAAAGGTATTCATTTATGGTATTTCACCCGCAAGAGTATCGAGCCCTGTGGTATTGACGCGTGGATAGAGCCGCCGATAGAGGTCGAGGTACTCCGCTATATGGCGTCTGCCGAGTCGAGTTAGGCGCCACCTATACTCGGCAACGTGCGTGCCACCCGGTGCCATGAGGGGCACGGAATCCACGAAACCGCGGCTCGGCTGCCCCCCGGCCTTGCCTCTGTAGCCCACGCCGATGAAGAAGAGAGAGCGACCAGCCAGTTGGTCGTCCTCCAGGCCAATCGGCTCGGCAGTAGCCACACGTGCCAAGACTCCCCATAGCCACTCCGAGAGCAGATGGGCGACAGGGTCTGGTTCACGAGGTTCACCGAGCCCCGCCCGCGCAGCCGCACGACCGCGCCGGGTGATCTCCACAAGCACTCGGCCGACCTCACCGACTGCAGGATGCTCGACCGAGTCCTCTGTGATCACCAGCAGGCCCCGCCGCTCTAGTGCGTGCACTGTCTGTCCGGTACCGGGATCGTGTACTCCGCGCTGGCGAAGGCGCTCCTGCAGGCGGGTATAGCCGACTATTGACGGCGCAGCCTTGATCGTCAAAGGCAGCTTGCGCCAGTCGGTTGCGCGCGGCACCTGGAGCCGTTGGACCCGGCGCATCCACATCTCTGTCTCCGTCATGCGGTCGTCCCGCATGATCTCACCCAGGTAGATCTGCTGGCGCTCGTTCAGGGACTCCCATGTCGCCAGGGCGGCCCGAGAGGGCTCCTGCTTCCGCTTGCCCGCCAACGCTGGCGCAGGCTCGTTCCCGCGCGTGCGCATCCAGGCGTCCAGCACCATGCGAATGGGCACGCCATACGCCTTCGCCAGTGGGGCAAGCAACCGCCCGGTCACCTCAGGGTCCTGCCAGGACCGTCCTCGGACCGGTCGGCCGCTCTCCAGTGCGGAGATCTTGGAGGCGGAGACGCACAGCTCTCGTCCCGCTTGAGAAGCACGCAGAAGCTCGGCGACTCGCTCCAGGGTCAGCCCTGCGGCATACCTCAGGTCGACCAGCGTCTCCTGCCCGCGCTGGGCCCCGGTCAGAGCATCAACCTCACAGCCGAGGGCTGCGGCCAACTGCCCCAACCGCGCTGGCGTCGGGGTATGCCGTCCCTCCTCATAGAAAAAGATCATCCGGGGCGATACCCCAGCTCGCTGGGCGAGCGTTGCACGCGCCATTCCCAGCTCGACCCGTCGAGCAGCCAATCGCGCTGGGTTGATGGTCCGCAGGGGAGGCGGCATGACGCCATAGAAGTTGAATGAAGACTTCATTGCAAGGGTGCCGCTCTCGAACGCCCCACCTCAACTTGTGCTGAGTGAAGAGCGAAAAGGTAGCGGTAACGTCGAGGCACGCGAGCAACCGCGGCTCCTTGACCATGGTCTCTGGTCGCCGGGCCGGCATGCAGCGCTAGCGTGCCGTCACTCTCGGCGTCGCCCCATCACAGTGACATGATCGGGGCGTCACCACAGGTCCAGTTTCGCGACAACATCGGCGGCCGTGGACAGCGCGGGCTAAGGTTCCCCGCCGACCGGTAGGGCACCGGCATGTCGACACGGGTAGAGGTCATCGCCCCCCAAGCCGGGACCCGCGCGAAGGGATCGCGGATCCGCTGTCCATTGCCCCGGCCAGGGACCGGACTCCGGCTGTCACTGTAATTACCAAGCTGCCGTATATACCAAAGGTTCACCCAGGCTCCGCAATAGCTCAGCTCTTATTCGAGGTAGGAGGGTCGAGGCCGAGGAGCTTGAGGAGTTCGGCGGTGGGAACCAGGTAGGCCACGCCGACCCGGATGACGCGGCAAGGAAACTCGCCCTTCTTGGCCAGCTCGTACGCCTTGGTCCTGCCCAACCCCAGCGCCCGGGCCGCGGTGAGCACATCGACTGTAGCGGGCAGCTCGTGCAGCTCCGCCAGGGTGAAACCCTTCATCTCTGCTCCTCCGAAAGAAGTGCCGGACGAGTGAACCCGACGACATCGGACCGATCCGCATACGACGCGTAACGCACCACATCGCCGGTCTGCGGCGCGTGGATCATCTGGCCGGGCGCGACGATTACCCCCACGTGCCCCGGGCCGTCCGACTCCAGACGCATGAACACCAGGTCCCCCGGCTGCTCCTGGCCACGAGGCACCGAAGGCCCTTGCCGCCACTGGTCGGCGGCGACCCGAGGGATCGCGATCCCGGCGTACTGGTACGCGCGCAT
The DNA here is from genome assembly GCF_001570365.1 of Microtetraspora fusca. Lineage (GTDB taxonomy): Bacteria > Actinomycetota > Actinomycetes > Streptosporangiales > Streptosporangiaceae > Microtetraspora > Microtetraspora fusca. The sequence goes on from NZ_BBYK01000063.1 coordinate 84,408, forward strand.
CGTCAGCCCCGAGCAGTCGAAGGCGCCCGGCCCCTCCGCACCCCAGCCGTACGGCTTGCCGAGCTGCATCCGCGCGTACTCGATCACCCGGCCCGCGACCGCACTGGGCGCATAAGGAAGGGAGCAGAACTCCTCCCCCATGTCAGCCGAATATCGGCGGGCGAAGCCGAGCACCCTCCGCACATACCAGTCCGCATGGTTGTAACGCCAGATCGCCTCATACATGCGCTCGGGTGCGCCGTTCGCCTTGAGGTACCGCGCCGCCGCCGGGATCGCATCGGCCGGGTCGTAGACGTCCGCCCGCCCATCGCCGTCCCCATCTACCCGGTACACCGACCAGGTGGAGCCGAGGAACTGCATCGGACCCATCGCTCCTGCCGCGTTCGGGCTGGAGGCGGCGACGGCGCGGCCGTGGTCGCTCTCGGCCTTGCCGATCGCGGCCAGCACCTGCCACGGAATTCCGTACGACTCACCGGCATGCCGATAGAGCCGCAGATAGTCAGGTGGAATGTCGCTTGAGGAACCCGCCCCGCACCCTGCGGAGCCGCCCACAGCCGTCACCAACAGGACCAGCCCGAGCGGAAGTCCGATCGCGAGGCACAGGCCGCCAGCCGCGAGCCGCGCGATCAACGGGACCGCCCGGCATCACAGCTCCTCGGCGCGCTCCCGTGCCTGTCGAGCAGCCACCCGTCCGGCTCCCATCCTGCCTTGCTGATCATCTTGCTCGCCCCCCGCAACTGCATGGGGCTGTCGCAGCACGTCGAGGACCGCGCTCCAGGAATACCGGTAGTCCTTCCCGGTCCGGAGCGCGGGGATCTGACCGGCGTTCGCCATCCGCCGGACCGTCTGAGCCGACAGGCCGAGCTTGGCGGCGAGTTCCTTGGTGGTCAGCACATCCGGGTCACGGCCGAGCAGCTCGGTCATGGTCACTCCTCCTGGTCGGCGGTTCCCCGACAAGTCTCCCCCAGCGAAGCTACGACAGCACGCATGTGAATATCTGACGCTCGATGAAGCTCTTTGACATTGCTTGCGCTCCACATCTTGCCCACGTAACGTGTCGATCACGCTACTCAACGTCAAAGATGTCTCGGGGGGCGAGTGATGATGATCCACACGGTGCTCGACATGGCCCAGGCCGTGCCCGTCCCGAACCCGGAGCCGATCGCGCCGCCCGGCCTGGAAAAGCCGATCAACACCATCCTCGGCTGGGGCAAGTGGGGCGTCATCGTCGCCGGGGTCGCGGGCCTGCTCATCTGCGGCGCGCAGATGGCCATCGGCCGCAAGAACCGCTCCTCCTTCGCGGCCGATGGGGCCTCGGGCATCCCCTGGGTGCTCGGCGGGCTCAGCCTGGCCGCCACCGCCTCCGGCATCGTCGGAATGTTCCTCGGATGAGGGCCGCGATCCTGGCCGCGGCAGCCGTGCTCCTCGCCGGGTGCTCTCACACCTCCTCGGCTCCTGCGCCAACGGCCCAGCTCACCTGGCAGGACTTCCACGGCGTACGGCTGCCACTGTCCACCACGGACGGCCCGCGCACGTTGAAGAACGACCAGGCCGAGGGCTTCGCCCGCACTCAGCAGGGCGCGCTACTGGCCGCGCTGCACATCGCGGTGCGCGCGAACGCCCAATGGGGGCCGGACGTGTTCGAGCCGACCATTGCCCGCCAGGTTATCGGCTCCGACTCCGCTCAGCTCCTGGACAAGACGCGCGAGCAGTACGAGCAGAGCCGTCGAGAAGCAGGCCTGCCGGAGCGGAGTCCGCTCGGGAAGGCCTACGTGACCGAGGAGGCGTACCGCTGGGAGAGTTACAGCCCGGACGCGGCCACGGTGGACATCGTGAGCGCCGGCCCGGCCGCCGCCGGGACGACCGTACGCGCCTCTACTCGCGTCCAGCTCGTTTGGCGCGACGGCGACTGGCGCGTGATCGCACCGCTCGGCGGTGACTGGGGCAACGCGGCGTCCGAGCTCAAGCAGCTCGACGGTTACACGATGTTCGGGGAGTGAGCGGTCGTGCCGTGCTCCTCCCTGATCTCTCCCGTCTGCGTCATCGGCGAACAGGTTGCGGGGCGCCTCGCTGCGGGAGCCGCCAACGGCGTGCTCGGTGAGATCGCCGAATCCATCCAGGACGCGGTCGCGTGGGTGGTCGGCAACACCGTCTCCTGGTGGGTGAAGGTCCCCTCACCTGATCTCGCCACCGAGTCCGCCGTGGATCGGATCCGTCAGTGGACGCTCCCGATCACCGCGGCGGTAGCCGTACTCGGCCTGATCAGCGCCGGCGCGAAGATGGCGCTGACCCGTAAGGCGAGCCCGCTCGTCGACGCCGGTTCTGGCCTGGTCGTCCTCACAGCGACCTCGACGATCGGCGTACTAACCGCCTCGATGCTCGTGAATGCCGGCGACTCGTGGTCGAGTTGGGTGCTCGACTCCGCCGCCCAAGGCGACTTCGGCAAGCGTCTCACCACCGTGCTCGGGCTGAGCGCGGCGGCTCCTGGAGTCGTGGTCGTACTCGGCATCGTCGCGATCCTGGTCGCCGCGCTGCAGGCCGTGCTGATGCTGTTCCGGGAAGCAGCGCTCATCATCCTCGCCGGACTGCTTCCCCTCGCCGCATCCGGTTCGATGACCACGCTGACCAAGCCCTGGTTCCGCAAGCTCGCCGGCTGGATGCTGGCTCTGATCTTCTACAAACCCGCCGCCGCGGCGGTGTACGCGACCACGTTCACGATGATCGGCGACGGCAAGGACCCGCGAACCGTCCTCATGGGATTCTCGATGATGCTCATGTCACTGATCGCGCTGCCGGTGCTGATGAAGTTCTTCACCTGGACGACCGGCTCTCTGGCCGCGGCGGGTACCGGCGGTGGGATCCTCGGCGCGAGCGTCGCCGGAGCGGTGGCCGTAGGAGCGTTCCGGACGGCAGCTCCGGCGCAGGCTGCGGACGCGAACGCGCACGCGAGCTTCCTGACGAGCCAGCTCGGCGGCGGGAAAGCGGCGAGCGGCGCCGCGCCCGGTTCTCCTCCAGGCGACTCCCGGAGTACGGCGGGCAACCGTACATCGGCGGCGGCCGGTGCTGCGGCGAGCCCGAGTGCGACGACCGGAACCGCCGCCGCGAGCAGCGGAACCGCGGCGGCGGGCAGTGCGGCAGGACCCGCGGGCGCAGCCGCCGTCACGGTGGTGAACGGCCTGGCCACCGGCGCGCGCAAGGCCGCGGAGACGATGCGAGAGGACCGGACACCATGAGTGAGGTGCGCACGTACGGCGGCTGGCGCAGACGGCGCGGCCTCGGTCTGCTCGGCCTGGGCACCACGGGCACCCTCATCCTGCTGGGAGCCATCGCAACCCTGATCCTGTCCGTCTCGATCGATCCCCGGATAGCCCTCTACGCCGGGCCGCCCGCGGTCCTCGCCGGAGCGCTCGTCCTGCTTCGCGTGGGCGGTACCCCGGTCGGGCACCTCATCCTCCGGCAGATCCGCTGGTCGCACGGCAAAGCACGCGGCCACACGAAATACCAGTCAGGCGTGGTCGTCGCGCATCCGCGCGCGTTCCGGCTTCCCGGAGTGCTGGCCACCACCCAGCTCCTGTCGGCCGACGACGGGTTCGGGCAGCACTACGGCGTCATCTGGGATCGCCGCACCGGCCTGTTCACCGCGACGCTGAAGGCCGTCCCGGCGTCCACCTGGCTGGCGGAGCGGAGCGACGCGGACACTTGGGTCGCCAACTGGGGCGGATGGCTCGCCTCGCTCGGGCACCTACCCGCGGTGCGCTGGGTGACCGTCACCATCGACACCGCGCCCGAGTCGGGTTCCACGCTGTCCGACACCATCGACCGGGCCCTCTCTCCCGGCGCTCCCACAGCCGCGGTACGTCTCATCGAGCAACTCGTCGAGACCGCGCCAAGGACGGCCGCCGACGTGAACACCTATGTCAGCGTGACCTTCGACCCGACCCGCTCCCCCACGGCCGTCAACGACCTCACCTCCGCGATCGGCGAGCTGAGCCGCGCGCTGGACGGCCTGGCCTCCGCGCTCGGCACCTGCGGCGTGACCGTGACCGGACGTGCGACCGCCACCGAGCTGGCCAGGATCGTCCGCTGCGCCTTCGACCCGGCCGCGCGTGCGGACGCCGTACGAGCAGAGGACCTGACCTGGGCTGACGCGGGCCCGATCGGAGCCGAAGAGCACATGGATCACTACCGGCACGACAGCGGCGTCAGCGTGAGCTGGGCCTGGCACGAGGCGCCCCGGCAGAACGTCCCGGCCGACGTCCTCAGCCGTTTGGTCGCGCCGGGTCCGTTCCCCAAGCGGGTGAGCGTGCAGTACCGGCCGCTGCCCGCGGCCGAGGCCACCCGCGTCCTGGAGGACGAGGTCAACGCCGCCGCGTTCCGCGAGCACTACCGCCGCAGGACCGGCCGGGACGAGACGGCCCGTGACGCCTTCGACCAGGCACGGGCTCGGCAGGCCGCCGCCGAGGAGGCGACAGGAGCCGGGGTCACGCTGGTCACCCTCTACGTCACGACCACCGTCACCGATCCCGAAGACCTGCCGCGTGCGGTGGCCGCGACCGAAGCAGCGGCCGAGGGATCGCGCATCCGCCTGCGCCGGCTGTGGGCGGGGCAGTCCGCCGGGTTCGCGACCACGCTGCCGTGCGGCGTCTGTCCTGCCGAGTTGGCGAGGAGGTCGTCGTGACGTCGTCGCGTGGCTGGCGCGAGCCGTACGGCGGGCGGGCCGTGCACGTCGAAGCCGGAGCCGAGTTCCAGGCGACTACGACACAGGTCTGCGGACTGTTCCCGTTCGTCGCCGGTTCGGGCTCACCCGCCATCGGCACACCGATCGGCCGCCATCAGCTCTTCGGTGAGGTCGTCTGCCTCGATCCGCTGGCCTGGCTGCGCGCGGGTCTGGTCACCAACCCAGGCGTCTTCGTACTCGGCCAGCCCGGGACCGGCAAGTCCACGTTCGTCAAGCGGCTGATCACCGGCTCGATCGCCTTCGGCTCGACCGCGCTCATCCTGGGCGACACCAAGCCCGACTACACAATGCTCGTCGAGCACGTCGGCGGCCAGGTCATCCGGGTCGGGCGCGGGCTCGATCGGATCAACCCGCTCGACACCGGCCCACTCAGCGCCGCCGTACGCAACCTGCGCGGAGCCGAAGCCGAACGGACCCGCTGGGAGGTCCGCGGCCGACGGCTCTCCCTGCTCATGGCGCTCTGCACGCTGGTACGGGAAGCCCCGGTCAGCAACGCCGAGGAGGTCATCCTCGGCCGCGCGATCGACCTGCTCGACGAGCGCCTCGCCGAGCCGACCATCCCGGACGTGCTCACCGTGTTGGAAGAAGGACCGGAGGTCCTTCGCTCGGCCGCACGCGCGGAGCAGCCGGAGCGATATCGCGAACGGGTCAGTGACCTGGTCTTCACCCTGGAACTGCTGTGCACCGGCTCGCTCGCGGGCGTGTTCGACGGGCCGACCACATGCCCGATCGACCTCGACGCGCCCGCTGTCTCCGTCGACATCTCCCGTGTCGGCGCGGCGGGTGACAAGCTGCTCACCGCCGCGATGCTGTGCACCTGGGCGTACGGCTTCGCCATGGTCGACGGCGCGGCGGGTGGCCCACGCCGTTCCTATCTCGGAGTGATGGACGAGCTGTGGCGGGCGCTGCGCGGCGCCCCCGGCCTGGTCGAATACGCCGACAGCCTGACCCGGCTCAACCGCGCCAAGGGCATGGCGTCCATCATGATCACTCATTCGCTGGCCGACCTCGACGCGCTCCGTACCGAGGAGGATCGGGCCAAGGCGCGCGGCTTCATCGACCGCAGCGCGATCACCGTGCTGGCCGGGCTACCGCCGCGCGAACTGGCCCGGGTCAGCGAAATCACCCGATTGACCCGGCCCGAGCAGGAGCTGGTCGCCTCCTGGTCTGCGCCCGATTCCTGGCAGGCCGGAGCCCGGCATCCGGGACGCGGGAAATACCTCATCAAGACCGGCGACCGGCTCGGCATCCCCGTTGAGCTCTCCCTCGTCGGCATCGAGCGCGAGCTCTACGACACCGACCAGGCGATCCGGTGACCCGCGCGATCGGGCCCCGCGCCGGATTGACTTTTCAGGGTGCGACCGTCGGCTGGACACTGCTGCTCGCCTGCTGGGGCGTCACCGGTTTCTTCTGGCTGATCTGGGCGGCGGCCTGGATCGGCAGTCATCTGTTCGGTGGACGGGTGGGCGAGTTCGGTTTCGCGTTCGCCTCCGACGTGGTGGCCGGCCGTACGGCTGCGGCATGGCCCGATACCCCAACCATCGCCGTCGTGGTCGTCTCTGTCCTGCTGATCTCGCTCGCGATGGCCACGGTCACGGGCGGCTGGTTGGTGATCGTCAGGCGACTCCCCGATCCGGGTGATCCGGTTGCCGCGCTGGCCGACAATCCGGGTCTGGCGTCGTTGCGACCGGAGGCAGCGGCCCTGAAGGCGCGCGAGCTGCGCCGTACGTTGACGGACACGCCGGCCCCGGGAGACATCGGTCTCGCGCTCGGTGACCTCATGCGCGGCGGACCCACACTGTACGCCTCGTGGGAGGACACGATCGTCGCCTTCATGGCGCCGCGATCGGGGAAGACGACCTGCCTGAGCATCCCGTATGTGCTGTCGGCGCCCGGCCCCGTCATCGCGACGTCCAACAAGTCCGACCTGTGGGCGGCGACCGCGGTGCTGCGAGCGGAGCGCGGAAAGACGTGGCTGTTCGACCCGCAGCGCATCACCTACCAGGAGCAGGACTGGTGGTGGAATCCGCTCCGCGATCTTCGCAATGTGGAGGACGCCCATCGGCTGGCCGGGCACTTCGTACTGACCGTCGACGACGGCCAGAAGCGCGACCTGTGGGGACCGGCCGCCCAGGACCTGCTCTGCGCGCTGTTCCTCGCCGCCGCCACCTCCGGGCGTACGCTCCGCGACGTCGCACGATGGCTGGACGCGCCGGCCGTACCGACGCCGGTCGAGTTGCTGGACGCGGCCGGGTTCGCGCTGCTCGCGTCGTCGCTGCGCGGCGCTCAGAACGGAGCGGTGGAGACGCGGGATGGCATCTACCAGACCGCGCGCACGGCGACCAAGGCGCTGCGCGACGAAGCGATCATCTCCTGGGTGACGCCGTCGTCGCTCCCCAGCCTCGACCTTTCCGACCTGGCATGCGGAAGCGACACCTTGTATCTGCTGTCGAAGTCGCGCTCCGCGGCGGCTCCGCTGATCGCCGCACTCACCGACGCCGCGATGCGGGCAGCCGAACGACGGGCTGAACGCATGGGCGGACGGCTCGACCCGCCGATGGTGGTGTCTCTGGACGAGGCGGCCAACATCTGCCGGATCGCCGACCTGCCCGAGCTGTACAGCCACCTCGGTTCCCGGGGCATCGTCCCGGTGACGATCCTCCAGTCGTACGAGCAGGGTGTCACGGTGTGGGGCGAAGCCGGCATGGCCGCCCTGTGGGGAGCCGCGACCCGCAAGGTCATCGGCGCCGGAGTGGACTCCCCTCGCCTCGCCCGCGACCTCGCCACCCTCGTCGGCCAGCACGACGTCCCGGTGCGTTCGGTGTCGTACGGAGACGGGCGTGCCTCGGAGCAGGTCTCGCTGCGGCGGCAGGACATTCTCGAACCGGCCGCGATCCGCGCGCTGCCACCTGGTACCGCACTGCTGCTGGCCACCGGCGGCCGTCCGGCACTGATCTCGCTGCTGCCCTGGTACCGAAGCCGTGACGCGGAGCGCATCCAGTCCTGCCGGGACTCGCTCGAACAATTGATCACGGAAGGCGCGAGCAGATGAACGAACCGATGTACGGCTCGGTGGAGGAATGGGTGACCGAACGGTTCGTGCCGATGTACCGGCGGACGCTCGGCGGCGAGTTCCGATGGTGCGCCCAGTGGTGGAAGCACGCTGAAGCGATCTCGCGCCTCACGTCGCTCTGGCACGCCTGGGAGACGCTGCGACTGGAGCCGGGCACCGGCATGGGCGTCTGGTATCGCGATCACCTCGACCACCAGCTCCCGATCCTGCTCGGCGCACGCGGCCCCTTCTACCAGTGCAGCGAGGACGAGCACCTCGAACCGCACCTGGCCACCGTCGAACCCGCCCCTCCGGGATGGTGGTCGGTGCCTGCGGAGGTCTCGTCCAGTGACGGCTTGTCCACAACCGGCTGATCGTCCACAGAACCGCGTTCTGCGACAGGTACAGGCGGTGAACGCCACCAGCATCGTCAGCAGCGGAAGGAGAGAGACATGTTCGACCACTACTACGACGGCCTCAACAGCCTGCGTTACGCCGACCGCTCGTCGGTCACCGCCGCGGCGGCGGACACGTTCGCCATCATCGCCGCGACCCTGAAAGCGAAGGAGGACAGCTGCCCACCCGAGCTGCACGCCTGCTACGCGTATGCGGGGCAAGAAGCCATCGAGGGACTTGCCGAACTCAGCGCGCAGATCGATGAACGAGACGTATCCAGCCTCATCGCCACCTGGACCGAGCAGTCGGAGATCGAGGACGACGGCGGCCATCTCGTCGACCTCGATGGGGTCAACAGACTCGCCGCCCTGACGTGCGAGCTGCTGCTTGGCGTCGTCAAGCGGTACCCCGAGCCGGCCTCGAAGCTCGCCCTGCTCAACGCCGCGGCGAACGCTGGCCGGATCCGGGACCTGACAGCGGCATGACCGTCACCTTCGGCGACCTCATCGACGGCGCTCAGGCACACATGGAGATCGCCGAGCTGCACGCACGTCATGACATCGATGTGACCGTTTCCGCAGGGGTCTTCAACACCGCGCGGTCCCTCACCGCGACGCTGGCGCGCTGCGCCCGCGACTTTGCCCGTGCCGACGAGGTGGCTCGTCCGATCCGCGAAGCCTCTCACCTGCTCGCCCGGTGGGAGCCGAACCACGCGGCCGCCTCGCATCCGCTCCCGATGCACCTGTCGGCCGCTGCGACGGCCTGGGGAGCCGCGGGAGACATCCTCGCCACACACTTCAGCGCGGACCGAACCGCAACGCGCTCCGAGTGGACCACCGTTATCACCAGTCAGCATGTCCGCGACCGGCTCGTGCGGGAAGTGGCCAGTCACGCGCTTGCGTTGTCCGCCATCCTGGACCGTACGGCGCTCGCCCACGCCGCCGACGCCCGCTTCGCCTCAGGCCTGCTCAGCTCACCCATGCTCATCAGGGCCTCCACGCTGGACGGTTCAACGGCTCTACGAGAGATTCCCCTCAATCGACCCGGCCCGGTCCAGCCACTCCCCCACCAGCCAGAGACACCCGACGAGCTGCGTGCGGGCATCACCGCTGACACCGACGCACTGCGTACCCTCTGCCACCTCGACACCGAGCTCGGCCAGCGGGAGTGGCAGCGTACGGCCCTCGCCGCCTCGATCATCACCCACATCGGGACAAAGCTTCTCACCGGGCTCACCCGCCGCTCGTACGAGCTGAATCCCGACCGGAACCACGCCCTGGGGAAGGCACTCCAACGCGGCACCAATGGCATCGACGGCATGAATGCCATGTGGAAAGGCGTACGGCAGGCGTGGGAAGGACGCCTTCCTGCAAGGACCGCCACCAGGTCAGCGCGTCAGCAGCACCTGGACCAGGTAGTCGTTCGCCTCGGCCGTCTGCTCTACACCGACCCGTTGTGGACCCCTGCTCGGCGTAACGCAGTGCCGATAAAGTCCCCCGAAATGATCGCGCCGACCGCGCGAGACATGGTGCCGGCCCTCCGATCGGTGCTGCGCGTCTTCGAGGCGCTCACCGTCATCGCCGAACATGACCGTCGCGACGTGACGCGGGCCATGCGAGCCGAGCGACTCCCCGAAGACCTGGTGCAAGCCTACGGATGGCTGACCTCTTCACGAGTCCGCTCTTCCTGGGCCCTCAGCGAAGCTCTTTTCCACGCGGCTGATCCGGGCCAGCGGCCTGAACTGTGGCATGAGGTCGATCTGCTGGAGATGCGCCGGGATCCGGCCGCCCACTCCTGTCACACCCTGCGCGAGCGGGAAGGCACACGGCTATGGCTGGAATGGCTCAGCACCCGCGACGCCGTCTCCGAATCCCACCTCGACCTCACTATGGCCTCCAAGGGGGCCGTCCTCAGCGGCCTATCGCCAACACCACACGTTCGAAGGGCAAGTCATTCCACACAAAACGGATAATCGGTTGTCGAGCAGGTCTTCGCTCTGCTGCATCACTTCTTCCGACGGCTTCCGATCCGCTGGGAGATGCGAGTAGACATCCACCAGGCCTTCCTCGGCCACGGCTGCGCCCTGATCTGCTGGCGCCACCCCAACTCATCGCGTTAGCACTGCAAGAGGGCGTTTTCGTGCGTCTCGTGAGCTGAAGTCGCCTATGTCTGCTGGTTGATTTGTACGACATGCGTGATATCCGCTTATCCGGGAACCAAGGCGCGCTCGGGTCTGTGTCCATTTCGTGAGGTGAGGGTGACCGGATTCCGTCTGGCGTAGCTTCGCAGGAGACACGCCGTGTTCGGCTGATGTTGGGTGTCGCGGCGCACGAGGAGTAGGGGTCGATGCATGACCCCCCGACGCGCGTACCCCGCCGACATCTCCGACGCCCGCTGGGCGCTGATCGAACCCACCCTGGCCGCTTGGCGCCAAGCCCGGCTCGAGCGGCGCCCGACCGGACAGGCGGCCCGCACCGACCTGCGGGACATCTTCGACGCGATCTTGTATGTGAACCGGACGGGGATCGCCTGGAAGTACCTGCCGCACGACTTCCCGCCACACCCCACGGTCTACTCCTACTACGCCGCCTGGCGTGATGAGGGCATCTTCACGCAGCTCAACTACGAGTTGACCGGTCTGGCCCGCGTCAAGGCCGGACGCGCCGCCGAGCAGACCGCGGCCGTCATCGACACCCAGAGCGTGAAGACCTCCGCCAACCCGCCCACCACCACGCAGGGGACGGATGCCGCTAAGAAGATCGTCGGACGAAAACGCGGCGTCGCCACCGACGCGCTTGGCCTGCTCCTGGCGGTGACCGTCTGCGCCGCCTCGGTCTCGGAGAACCACGCCGGAACCCGAGTGCTTGACCAGGCCAAAGCCGCCCATCCCACGATTACCAAGACCTGGGTCGACGCCGGCTTCAAGACCCAGTTCGCCGAGCATGCCGCAGCCCTGGGCATCGACGCCGAGATCGTCCCCCGCAATTCCGACGTCAAGGGCTTCCACGTGCTGAAACGCCGCTGGGTCATCGAACGCACCCTTGGATGGCTGATGCTGCACCGCAGGCTCGCCCGCGATTACGAGACGTTGCCCGCAAGCTCCGAAGCCATGATCCACATTGCGATGATCGACAACGTCAGCAAGCGCGTAACCGGCGAAACCACACCAACCTGGAGACGGACGTACTAGGACGAAAAGTTCAAATCAAACGCCCTCTAAGAACGCGCAGGACCTCTGATGTCTACGGAGAAGGGCCTGCCGTCCATGCAGCGTGGTGCGATTGCCCACGAGGGCGGTGGCCCCGCGTCTTCTCCTCATCCAGGACTGGGCTTGATTCGGCTTGACGGACACCCGAGATCAGGGGTTCACCCCCGGAAGGATGTCCGTCATGGAGAACATGAGGAAGAAGCCCCGTCCCCGACGGCGAGGCCGCGACCTTGGCTGTGGCCCGACCTGGGCTGGGCGGTCCACCAGTCCGCCGATATCGCCAACGCCCCAAGAACACGGCCCGACGAGCTCACGAGAGGCGGGCACCGGGTCCTACCAGAGGGCTACATCCGTGGCCCGACCTTCTGGAGCTGGCAGGCTGGCGCCTGGCCCAGCGCGGGAGCCAGGCGACGCGGCCCCCAAAGGGCAGCAAGCCCCGCCGAACCCCAAGGTGAGCATTCCGCAGGCAGTTGGCACGATGCACTCCATGGACTTCGAGAGCCCCAGTGGGGTGGTGACGCGCCGCGCGAACGCTTCGGACTGGGCCGGACTGGCCGGGATCGACTCCATCGCGGCATCGGGCGACCATGCGCGACGCGAGAGCATCCAACGCTGGTGCGAACAAGGCCTTGTCCTCATGGCCGAGGATGCCTCCGGCCCCTTGGGCTACAGCGTGCTGGAGTACACCTTCTTCGAGCAGGGCTTCGTCACCATGCTGACGGTCGCGGCCACCGCCCGCCGACAGCGCGTGGCCACATACCTCCTCAAAGCCACCGAAGAAACATGCACCACCCTGAAGCTATTCACCTCGACCAATGTCTCGAACCATCCCATGCAGCGTCTGCTGCAGCGTGCCGGCTGGACCCCGGTCGGCCTGGTCCATGGCTTGGACGAAGGCGATCCCGAACTGTTCTACCTGTGCCCAAGCGCCCGGCTGGGCAGCCGAGACGAGGTCGGGCGTCCACGCGACCCACGGTGATCAACGGTGTCCGCGCCCACGTCCGCACGCCCCCGTGAGGTGCCCCGCATCTTCCGGACAGGTCCCCAACTACGGTTGAGGAAGCACGGAAGGGAAGGCTGTGACGGGGCGCAACCGACGATTCAGCCAGGAGTTCAAGGACGAAGCCGTCCGGAGAACGTGGGGCCCCTCAGCCGACTCCGCCTTCATTTCTTCACTCGGCATCCCGACAGTTCTCTTCGGCCCCTCCGGCGAGGGTGCCCACGCGGACGTCGAATGGGTGAGCATCGCCGACACCGTTGCCTGTGCCAAGGTCCTCGTGTCGGCAGCAGCTGCGCTGAGCCGGACGTGACATCCAAACAACAGCTGAGTGGTTTGGTGACCAGGTCGAGGAGTGGAGAAGCGGCTGGGCGACGATGGCTCGGAGCCTTGTTCTGGTTTCAGACAAGCTCGGTCCAGCGATCCAAACCGCGGGCGCGGACTCGATGCCTGGAGTGTTCGGGCGCTTCTTCGACCGCGTGGGCACTTTGAAGAGAATGACTGGCTTCGGCATGTTTAGCGAGGAACGCGGCATGGCTCCACGTGCCGCCGAGTTCCGGGGCGAGGGAGGCGCGGGCGATCGGGAGGAACCCTTCCCGATCGTGTTTTGCGCAGCGTTCCGGTAGGGCTCCAAGGAGAGGGGCGTTCGCGACGCCTGGGAGGTCGGTCAGATTGCAGCGGCTGGCCAGGTCCGGCGCGGCGGGCCAGCTGCCGATGACAAGGCCGTACAGGGGAAGCCGGCGGGTGCGCAGCGCTTCCACGGTCAGCGCGGTGGTGTTGAGGGTGCCCAGTCCGGCGGTGGTGACGACCAGGACGGAGACGTCCACGCCGAGGTCGCGCAGCGCGACGGGGAGGTCGGCGATGGTGCCGCCGTCCGGGTCGTAGCGCACGAGGAGGCCGCCCGCGCCTTCGGCCAGGACGAGGTCGTGGCCTTCCGCGAGCCGGGCCGCCTCTGCCGCGGCTTCTCGGGGCGGACCGGCGGGAGGCCGCTTCTGCGGGCGCCGGTGGCTGGTGCGAGCGGCTCGGGGTATCGGGCGAGTTCAACACTGCCGGTGACGGGGCCGGCCAAGCGGGCGACCTCCTCCACGTCGCAGAGCTCGCCTGGGACCAGGCCGGCCTGAGCCGGTTTCAGTACGGCGACGCGGCGGCCCGCCGCGGCTGCCAGGGATGCTATCGCGGCGGTGACCACCGTCTTGCCGATCTCGGTGCCGGTGATGATCAGCACACACATGGATACGTCTCTCCCTGGAGGTCAGCCGGCCGCGGCCGCCGCGAGCATCGCGGTGGTGATGCGGCCGAGGTCGGCGTCGTCGACGACGTACGGCGGCATGGTGTAGACGAGGTCCCTGAAGGGGCGTATCCACACGCCGTGTTGTGCGGCGGCGCGGGTGGCGGCGACCCTGTCGACTTTGTGGTCGAGCTGGACGACACCGATGGCGCCGAGCACGCGAACGTCACTCACCCCGCTCAGCGTGCGTGCGTGGGCCAGCCCTGATCGCAATCCCGTCTCGATCCGTTTGACCTGGCCTTCCCATGCCCCCTGCGCCAGGAGATCGAGTGAGGCCCCTGCGACGGCGGCGGCGAGCGGGTTGCCCATGAACGTGGGGCCGTGGGCGAGCACGGGGAAGTCACCGCGCCCGATGCCGTGTGCCACCTTGGGCGTGCAGATGGTGGCTGCCAAGCTGAGATAGCCGCCGGTGAGTGCTTTGCCCACGCACATCACGTCCGGTGCGACGTTCGCATAGTCGGCGGCGAACAGCGTGCCGGTCCTGCCGAAGCCGGTGGCGATCTCGTCGAACACGAGGAGGATCCCGTGCGCGTCGCACAACTCGCGCAGCACTCGAAGGTAACCGCCCGCGTTCTGCACCACCGGCTCGACGATGACGGCCGCCACCTCGTGTGCGTGCTGTTCGATCAGCTCAGCCAGGTGCGCGGTGTAGGTGGGATCGGGCTCGACGTCGAAGCCCGAGGGCGGGGCATCGGCGAAGACCTGCCGCGGCAGCACGCCGGTCCACAGCGAGTGCATCCCCCCTCGGGGTCGCACACGGACATCGCCTGGAAGGTGTCACCGTGATACCCGCCGCGCCACGTCAGCAGACGAAGCGCGCACGACTGTGCCGAGGTGAGCATCGGCAGCGAGGTCGTGGCCTACCGAGCCGAGGACAACGGCGCGGTCGTGACCGTGCGCCGTCCCGACGGGAGGTGCTGCGGCTATTCGACCTGCCCGAGGGCGAGGAGCTGCGTCACCGCTTCGCCACCGGGATCCAGCTGCTCAAGCAGGAATTCCACACACAGGGGCAGCAGTTCGGCTACGTCTACGAGCGCGGCGCGGTCATCGACGACGGGACGCCCGTGGAAGGGTCGACCGTCACCGAATACCACCGCACAGCCCACCCCGGCGCCCGCGCGCCCCACGTACGCCTGCGCCGGGCCCTTGACGGCGCGCAACTGTCGACCATCGACCTCTTCGACCGCCGCTGGACCCTCCTCGCCGGTCGTCGCGGCACCCTCTGGACGGGCGCCGGCGTCACTGTGCCAGAAGTCGCCGCGTACACCATCGGCGCCGACGGCGACTTCGACACGGACACCGACTGGCAAGCCCTGTACGGAATATCCGACACTGGAGCCGTCCTCGTCCGCCCCGACGGCCACGTGGCGGCCCGCTGGCGCGAGGCCCCCGCCACCCCCGAACTCGCCCTCCGCACCGCCCTGCGAACCCTCCTGACGACGAGCTGACCCCGGCGGCAGCGAACCCCATGGCGCCCCGCCGACGATCTCCCTGGCTGCTTTGGCGGCCAGGGAGATCGGGATCACGTTCAGCCGATCTCGCAGATCCGGCCCGTTTGGTGGCCCTCGATGGAACGGACGTATCCGCCCGCCGCCCGACGCACAGGGACGGGTTCGAAGCCGGCGAACAGGTCGCCGTAGTGGTCGGCGGACTCAGTGAAGACGGTTGGGCTCACCGCGTTGATCCGCTGGGTCAGCTCGACGGCGGCAGCCCGCACGAAGGCCTCGACGGCCCCGTTGGCCAGCGCGGCCACGGGCCCAGTACGCAGCTGATCCCTGGCCAGCACCCCGGTGATCAACCTGATGCTGCGCAGCCCACGACCGGGCGTCGCGCTCCTCCTGCTACCTGGAAAGGGCCGCACCATCGAGGCTCTGATCCACGCCTTCTCACCCGCCGGCCGCCACTCGACGAGCCCAGCCGATCATGACGCGATCGACGAGGGGTGCGGTTGTGGATAGCGCCAGGTCGTGTCCTGTGGCAGGAATGATCAGGACCTTCATGTGAGCACGGGGGTCGTAGTACCGAGACTCGTACCGCGCCACCGATACCGGATCGGAGCAGTCGTACTGGACGACATCAGCGCAGTAGACGGCATCCTCGGCACCGTTGACAAGCAGGACCGGCACGGTGACGCGACGTGATGGCGCGTCCTCCGGCGGCAGACCGTACAACTTGTCCAGGTCGCCCAATTGCCCGGCCGTCACCGTGTCCTTGGTGGCTTCGTCCACCGCGACAACGTGCGGATCCGCGGTGGACTTGGCATAGAACAGCTGCTGACGGGTGCCTGGTCTGGTCGTGAAATATCCGGAATCCAGGCCGGAGCCCGCGAATTTCGGATCAGCGACCGCGGGATAGCTCGCGGCCCGCAACGCGGCCAGTCCCGAGGGGCTCAACGCGTGCAGCGCACCGGTGAAGATCGCCGCATCCACATCGTGGTAGCGGGCGATTTCCTCCCAGCCGTGCAGCGATCCGTAAGAGTGGCCAACCCAGATCACCCGCTCGAACCGGCGTCCGTCCACTCCGCCCGATCGCAGCGCAGTGATCGCGTCGTGCAGAGCGACCGCACCGAATGCGATCGTCAACTCCTCACCCGCCGGGTGTGCGCTGTTGCTGGTGCCGATCCGGTCCACGTTGAACGTCGCAAAACCCGCCCGGGTGGCGGCGTCCACGTACGAATATCGGCTCTGCTCCGAGGGCATGTCCCAGTAAACGTGGTTGTAGGTCGCGCCGGGCACCAACAGTTGGACCGTAGCCGGCTCAGTAGAGCCTCGGAAGCACAACTGCCCCCACAAGCGGCCGGTGGCCGGACCAGGGTCGCGGAGCCGGACCGCAAGCACTCGATTCGAACAATGCAGGGCTGACTTGTGTTCCGGCACGGCTGCTTCCGCAGTTGCCGTGGCCGGCACAGTCAACAGGGCCACTCCCAGTGCGGCTGCCAACGCTCGCCACCGCCGCAGGGATTTCTGACGCATGATGCCTCCTATCCTTGATCACGTTTCGACGCAGTGTCACCAGATTGGATCCGGCCGCCACGGGCCAAGGCTGCGTTGACGGTACGCCGCAGCCCAGGATCACGACTGGGTCGGTCGAATCCGCCCCCCTCGACACGCGTCGACCGATACAGCGGCGCAATGCAGCCGGCCGAGACGATGCGTGACCATGTCGCCAACCTGTAGGCCGCTGCCTCTCCGAGCCGCCGGCACATCCCCCACTGCCGCGCCACGCAGCGCCCCGCCCGGTAACTCCGTGGGGAACCGTACGCCGGGTACCGTGACCGTCGCGCCGCCCTACCAGACGGCGGCCCACCTGGGCGTGCGCACCTATCGAGGCGGCCCCCATCACATGGCGCGGCCTCGCCTCCGCGCTCAGCGAGCGCCAAGCCATGCAGCTCACGGTCGTGGTCGCCTCGCCGACGACCAGCCGGTCGAGCCCACCGATCGTGCTCGCCTGTCGCTGTGGCTTTCTCCTACAGTTCGACGACCACGGTGCCCAGATGGCGCCCCTTGATGACCTGCATCAATGCGTCTGGTGCCTGGTCGATGCCGCGGATGCGTACGTGGGGGAAGACGATGTCGCCAGAGCGCAGCCAGTCGCCGAACCGCTGGATCCACTCGGCATGCGCGTCGGGGTCGTCGTCGGCGCTGTAGCCCCGCATGGTGATCCTCTTGGTCAGGATCTGGAAAGAGTCCAGTTCCACGGGTGCGGTCCTGCCGGTGCCGTGAGGCGACAGTTGTCCGGACAGTGCGCCGGTCAGGACGAACCGCGCCCGTTCGCGCGCGGCCGCCACGGCCGCGCGCAGTTGGTCGCCGCCGACATTGTCCTGGAAGACGTCGATGCCGTCAGGGGCCGCCTTGGCCAGTTGCTCCTCCAGGGGCTCCTCGGCGTCGCGGATCACCGCCGCGTCGTACCCCAGTTCACGCACCAGCCGTTCGCCCTGGCCCGGTGAGACAGCGCTGCCGATCACGTAGCCGGCGCCCAGCAGGCGGGCGATCTGTCCGGCCATCGAACCGATGGCGCTACCGCCTGCGGAGATGAACACGGTGTCACCGGGGATGATGCTCACTCCCCGCGTCAGCGCCGCATACGCGGTCTCTCCACGCCCAAGGTGGGCGACCGGCTCTGGCAGCGTCGGTTCCAGCCGCGTGCACGCGGTCTCGTCCACCAGGGCGTACTCGCGCCATCCCAGAAAATGGGAGACCATGTCGCCGACACGTAGCGCGCTGCCGGTCGGTGCGCAGACGATCTCGCCGATCGCTTCCCCCGCCAGGGTGTCGCCGACCTGCAGCGCGGGGAACGGTACGCCCTGCACTTTCTCGGCCCCCTGGCTGATCATCATGCGCAGCGAAGCGGTGACACGGAAGTAGCGGTTGCGGACCAGCACCTGGCCGGCCACCGGGCCGGGCAGCGGGACCTCCGCGATCGTGAAGTGCTCGGGTGCGGGCAGTCCGTTCGGGCGGGCGGCCAGCCGTACCTCCCGGTAGGTCGACGGAAGATCAGACATCAGGTTCCTCCTGGTTGAGGCGTTGTGGTCACCGGGCAGAGAGCCCGCCTCCACGGTGGCCCCACTCCCGGACCGTGGTCCACCGAGCTGATCATCTGCGCCGGATTTCGACATCACTAGAGTCGAATACGTGGATTCCCTCGACCGTCAGCTCATTCATGCCCTCCATCTCGACGGCCGCGCGCCGTTCAGCCGGATCGCCGCCGTCCTGGGCGTGTCAGACCAGACCGTCGCCCGCCGCTACCGGCGTCTGCGTCAGACCGGCGTGCTGCACGTCCGCGGCCGGCTGGACGCCCGCCGTCTCGGGCAGGTGGAATGGGTGATCCGCCTGCAGTGCGCACCTGGTTCGTCGGCCGCCATCGCCGCCGCGCTCGCCAAGCGCGACGACACCCACTGGGTCCGCCTCGCCTCGGGCGGAACCGACGTGGTGTGCAACGTCCGGACCGAAAGCGAGCAGGAGCGCGACGCGCTGCTGCTGGACCGGCTGGCCGCCACCCGCCCGGTCACCGCCATCAGCGCGCACTGTGTCCTGCACACCTTCTTCGGCGGCCCGACCGGCTGGCGGCCAATGGCCTCAGCCCTCACCGATGACCAGGCCGCCCAGCTGGCCCCGCCTGCTCCGGCACCCGGCACGCCGCACTCCGCCCCGGTCACCCTGGACGACGGCGACCGCGTTCTCGCGGCGGAGCTGGCGCACGACGGCCGCGCCAGCCACGCGCAGTTGGCCAGGGCCACCGGTTGGAACGAGACCACGGTCCGCCGTAGGATCACGGCCCTGCGCTCAGCCGGGACCCTGTACTTCGATCTCGATGTCGACACGCGGCTGCTCGGCTACACCGGAACCGCCCTGCTGTGGATCTCCATTGAACCGTCCCAGCTGGCCGCGGCCGGACACGCGCTCGCCCAGCACCCCGAGATCTCCTTCGCGGCCGCCACCACCGGCCCCACCAACCTCCTGGGCTCTGTGGTGGTCTCGGATGTGTGCGCCCTCTACGACTACGTCGCCGGTCAGGTCGGCGGCCTTCCCGGTGTCCGAGCGATGGAAACCGCGCCGATCCTCCGGACAGTCAAACGCGTCGGCGCGATCACCCCGGCAGCGCCCTGATCGGCTACGCCCGGGTGTCCACCCGGGACCAGAGACCCGATCGGCGACTCGACTCCCTGACCACGGCGGGCTGCATCCAGATCTTCGAACCAGACACCCCGGCCTTGTTCGACTGCGGTGCGGTCCCGGGCGCGCGCCTGGTCGTCGGCGATTATTACGCGGATCGTCATGAACGGCCCTCCTTGTCGGTGGTGGAAGCCGGATCGAGGGTAAGGGGCGCGGCCGGGTGCACGGGCAGCACCGCGGCGACCTCGTAGCCGCCGCCGTGCGGCCATCAGCTTCACCCTCCTCGTCCCGATCGCCGCCATCGCGCGCCTGTCCACCCACATCGAACGCGAACCGGCGCCGGACACGCGACCGGCCGGGCACACGGCCGGTTGAGCCGGCCTGCGTCCGGTCGGCAGAACCGAACCCCGGACCTGGGCATTGCGAGGCCCGGTTCCCGGGGTTCGCCGAGATCGTTGTGTCTTCACAGGCTCTGAGTCACTGCGGGACGTCCTTGGCGCAGGTCCGATGGCCAGCGCTGTTTCCCGCGTGAAGGCGCCGAAACTGCTGGCTCGCGACTTCACCGTCCAGGCGGCCGCCGCGGATGTCCTGAAAAACAACCGGCTGATCGCGGAGGCCGCCCGCAAGGCCGACCTGGCTTCTCCGCTCCTCGACGTGTGTCACACCCTCTACAGCGAGACCGTCGAGCGGGGCACGGCGGGGAGGACATGGTGGCCGTTCTACGTGCCCTTGAGGCCCGGACCGACGGAACTGGCTCCGCAGCCTGCCGCATCACCGACGGACGCGAAGAGTGACCATATTGATCGCGGCGAGCACTTCACCCTCTCCGCGGGCACCCCAGCGCGGCCATCGAGTCCTGGTCTCAGCAGTAGCAGGCCGAGAACATGCGGCTGCTCACCTATCCACCACCGATAGTGGCCGTGGTCAACGGACACGCCTTCGCAGGCGTGTCAGCCGGCGTGTGCGACTACCGGTGGCCGTCGCCGACGGGGGCGGTCCGTCTCGGGCTCAACGAGGTGCCAACCGGCATCCCGATGCCTGCCGGATACGTCGCCGGCGGGCAAATTCGGTATCGAGCGAGTCGGCCAGCTCGGCGATGTCGCAGGGCAGCGGCCTGGCAGGCCCGCTTTGTGTACGCGTGCTCGACGTAGTCGACGGGTGTCTGTTCTGCGACGGCGACGGCTCGGTCCAGCGGGTTCCTCGGCCGGCCACCAACTCATCTCACACAGCCAGGTAACCACCGGCAGCAGCTGCCAAGGGTGATGCCGGCAACTACCATACGGACAAAGAGGTCGTTCATGGATGGCGGTGCCAAGCAGCTCCCGGCCTCGGTGACCTGGCGACGCAGACCCTTTCCCGACGCCAACCTACTCCTGCTGCACGGGCGTCAACCGGCCCTGGTAGACAGCGGGTTCGTCGGCCACGCACAAGAAACAGCCGCCTGGGCACGCGCGCACACAGGGAGCGTGGCCCTCGTCGTGAACACCCACTGGCACTCCGACCACGTCGGGGGCAACACGCTACTGCAGGCCATGGGCGCCGGCATCGCGGCAAGCACACGGGACGCCGAGGCCATCACCCGGCGACATCCAGGTTGCTGCCTGGCCGAGTACCTCGACCAGCCGGTCAGCCCCTATACCGTCGATGAACCACTCCACGACCGGCAGACAGTCCAGCTCGGCGACGCCGACTGGGAAGTCATGCACACACCCGGACACACCCCCGGTCACCTGGCACTGTGGCAGCCCGAGGAACGACTGCTGGTGGTCGGAGACGCCCTGTCGGACTACGACGTCGGCTGGGTCAACCTCGCGCTCGACGGACCCGACGCCGCCTTGGCCGCACTTGCCTCTCTGCACCGCATGGCCGACCTCAAGGCCCGAGTGCTGCTGCCTGCACACGGACCAGTTCCCGCCGACCCGAGCGCCGCGTTCGCAGCCGCGACGCGCCGCGCACAGCGCCTCGTCGACGACCCGGCCGGCGCGGTCTGGTACGGCGCACGCCGAATCTTCGCCTTCGCCCTCATGATCCGCGGCGGGATTTCCATCACCGAGGTCGAACCCTGCCTGCATGCCCGGGCCTGGCTGACGGACGCAGCACAGCTGCTGGGCAGCACACCCGAAACGCTCGCCGCCGAACTGGTCGACACGATGCTCCGCAGCGGCGCCATCGTCCTGCGCGACGGACAGCTGAATGCGACCGCCGAGCACAGGCCAGTCACCGCCGAATCCCTGCGAGTGCCGCTTCCCCGCGCGTGGCCTGCCGCAGTGCCCAGAAGTGGAGCCCGACGTTGGACTTGCCCTACGCGGCCAGCGCCATGACTTCACGTTTGCCGTCATCAGCAGGAGACTGAAGACGACCCGGACAGGGCCTGGCCGCCGGCCGCAGGCGGCCTCGAAGCCGCCTGCGGCCGTGACCTGCGTGAAAGCCGACGACCAGCGGCAGTCACGACGTTCCCTCTGCGGCGGACGCCTCCTCCTCGGCCAGCCTCACGGAGGCGGGGGAAGACCACGCTGGGGGTGTCGCAGTCGTGGTTCTACAAGTGGAAGAACCGCATCGGTCAAATCGCCCCGACGGCGCGTGAGCAGCGGCGGGCGCGCCTGGATGAGGAGATCAAGCGCCTGTTTGCGGCATCGGGCGGCACCTACGGCCCGCCCCGGATCACGCAGGACCTGCATGCCGAGGGCTGGAAGGTGTCGGAGAACACGGTCGCGGCCCGGATGGTCGTGCTCGGGCTGGCCGGCCGCCCGCCCAAGAAGCGCCGGTCGCTGACCCGGCAGGGCAAACGGCGAGCGGCGCCGGACCTGGTCGGCCGCACGTTCACCGCGGTCGCGCCGGGCGTGCTGTGGGTCGGCGACGGAACAATGATCGATACCGATGAAGGGCCGCTGTACCTGGCCACGGTTGAGGACCTGTTCTCTCGCCGGCTGCTCGGCTACGCCATGTCCGAGCACCACGACGCGGCGCTGACCGTCGCTTCACTGCAGATGGCGGTGGCCACCAGGGGCGGGAATGTGGACGGGGTGATTTTTCACTCCGACCGAGGGTCGGAGTACACCGCTGCCCGCTACCAGGCCGAATGCCGCAAGCACGGCATCGTGCAGTCGATGGGCCGGGTGGGATGCGCTCTCGACAACGCCGCGGCCGAGGCGTTCAACAGCACGCTCAAGGTCGAGTACGTGCACCGGCAGCGCTTCCGGACTCGGGCCGAGGCCCGCGTGAAGATCGCAACCTGGATCACCGACTTCTACAACACAAGGAGGAGGCACAGCGCCAACGACGGGCTGTCGCCCATCACATTCGAGCGTCAGATGACCGAGAAGAGGCACACCTCAACGGCCCTGCTGAGGGCCGCTGTGGCATAGGACCGTCTCCACGTTTTCAGGGGATTGACAGCACCTTGATCCCCGTCGATCGCTGCGCCGAGCAGACCGTCAGCGTCAAGGGAGGATCCATCGACGCCTGGTACTCCGGTAAGGCCCATCAGCACGCTGGAAACCTCCAGGCACTGTCGGCGCCCGGCGGGCTTCCGCTGTGGATCGCCGAGGTCGAGCCCGGCTCCGTACACGACCTCACCGCCGCCCGCGCACACGTGCTGGGCGCGCTGTACGCCGCAGCCGCAACCGGCCTGCCCACCCTCGCCGACAGCGGATACGAAGGTGCCGGGATCGGCATTCATACGCCGATCAAGCAGCCCAAAGACAACCAGATCCTCAGCCCGGACAACCGCACCTACAACCGGCTCCTACGCGCCCTGCGCTGTCTCGGCGAACGCGGATTTGCCCTGCTCAAAGGGCGCTGGCGGACGCTCCAGCACATCACCGTGAGTCCCAGCAGAATCGGCGACATAGCCCGCGCGGCACTCGTCCTTACCCATTTCGAACACGACTACATACCGGAAATTCGCTGAGATTACGTCAGTGTCGTTCAGTTCAAGCACAATAAGACGATCTTCGAGCTGCAGATTATCCGTGAGTTCCGACAGCGCCGTAGCCCTCTTCGCAGGTCAAGTACGGTCGTCGCCCACTGCCTGCTCGGCCCAGAGCGCCAAGCGACGCCTGGACTATCGTCGTGGCCATGTGGATCAACGAGGCCACCGGGATACTGCTCGAGGCCGCGGAGGTTGTGATCCTGCCCCGGTTTCTGACGCTGGCCAAAGGAGAGATCGCGGAGAAGTCGCCTGGCGAGGTGGCCACCGTGGCAGACCATGAGGCCGAGGAGCTGATCAGCCGTCGGCTGCGTGAGGAGGCCACCGCCAGCGATCCTGGGCTCCTCATGGCACTGCTGGAGGCGCCGGCGGTTTGGCTGGTAGATCCGCTGGACGGAACGAACTTCGTTGCAGGCCGTCCCGAGTACGCAGTGATGGCCGCGCTGGTGCGGAGCGGAGAGACCGTCGCAGCGTGGATCGTGCGCCCGGCCGAGGGTGACGTCTACGTCGCCGAGCGTAACGGGTCCGGGTACGCCGGGGGCCGGTTCCCTCCGATCCTGCGCGGCTACGTGGGGCGGCACTGACCAGGTTCCTCGATCCTCCGACGAGGGAACGGGTCGAGGCAGCAGCACCCCAATTCGCGGCCCTGGGACCGGGCACGGGCTGCGCAGGCGTGGACTATCCGCGACTGCTTGGACGGCGGCCGCCTTGGGACCACGCCCCCGCGTCCTGCTGCTGATCGAGGCGGGCGGTGTCGCATGCCGTCCGGACGGTAGTCCCTATCGACCTGACGACCAGCGCCCTGGCCTGCTCAACGCCACGGATCATGCGTGCTGGAACACGGTTCGTCGCCTCGCGTGGACTGTTTTCAATAAGTCCAAATACTAGACAGTGACGAAGCCACTCTTCCACTGGTCTTCATCTAGCTCATATTCGGCAATCGAAAAACAGTTTGGCTCTTCCCGAAATCCCGGCAACCCTCGGGCAGTAGACATACGTCGCTCGGCGCGCTCTTCGGTAGAGTAAACACCCAGAAGCTTGATGTCATCACCCTCTTCTTCGAACGCGGAGAATGAGCCATCCTCTTCAAAATGGCGTACGTTTCCGTTCTCATCTTCTGCAACATGATGCACATGATACAGAATATAGACCTTCATGTATTCAGGGTACTCCTTCGTGCTAGACCCGCTACATGGACCCACCGTCCGCCAATATCCCTCCTAAGAGATATCTCTTTGGCGATTTCGATATTAGGGCTGACTTGGAGCGCTAGAGCGAAGCGGCGCAGCGCCACGAACATCGAGACCTCGCATGACCGCATCCGATTATCACGCTAATTCTCCCTACGCCTAAGGCCCATCTCAGAGATACTGTGTTCAACGATGACGCTGGATCCCTTTCTTAATCTTACTCCATTCGGTTCCTGGACCCTTCTCCTTCTTTGTAGGATATCGACCATAATGCTCTTTCCAAATACGGTCAGCAGCCTTGTCGGCCGATTCGCCGGGTTTTGCGAACTTCCCCCTAGCCCATGACGGGACGTCCGTAGCGGCTTCCTTACCAGACTTCTTCGACTTGGCAAAGCTGATACTTGGAACACTTATAGGATGCGTCTTGATCCACTGAGCGTATGCGTAGGTACCGGCCGCAAGAATTGCAGCTCCCGCTATTACAATAAGCGTACCCTCGCCAATACAAAGGTCCCAGAAACACTTCCCGCTCAGGTCAAGGCCGTTGATGGGATCAGCATTGGCGTAGTCGTATGCATTAGCGCTGCCGCCAATCACGGGGTCGACTTGGAGAAACCTTCCGGTTCCTGGATTGTAGAGGCGGACGCCCATGAGGGCGAGGCCGGCCAGTGCGTCGAAGGAGCGTTGGGCGGTTCCGAGCCAGGCATAGCGGGTGGGGTTCGTGGTGTTGTCGGGGCGAGGTGAGCCGTACTCGGTCTGCTCAAAGTAGGCCTGGATACCGGTCGCGCCGGTGCCGGCGTCGCAGGTAGCCACGATGTCCCCATGCAGGTTGGCCAACTGCAACGTGGTGGTGCCGCCGCTTGTCTGGATCGCGCCCAGAGCGTCGAGTCCGGCGATGTTGCGGGTCCAGGTGCCGTTGGCCTCGGTGATCCAGGACGGGCTGTCGCCGCCATCGGCGTAGTGGTTGGTGACCGTGCCGGGGCGCGGGCCGCCGGTGGTGGTCATCGACCGGATCCGTCCAGTTGGGTCGAGGGTGAACGCGCTGGACTGACTGCCCTGTGTGAGCGAGGCCACCATGTCGTTGGCGAAGTAGCCCACCGTCACGTTGCCGCTGCCGGAGACGTGCGCGGAGGACACTTGGGTGGTGCGGCCGAACGCATCGTAGGTGTAGCCGCTGGTGGTGATCCGGTCGGCCTGGTCGTAGCTGTAGCTCTGGCTGACCGGGGTGGTGCCGGTCGAGCACAGCCCGTCGGAGTCGGCCGGGTAGGCGGTCAGGCTGGTGCGGTTGGTGTTCGCGTCGAATCCATACACCCGGGTGGTGCACTGGGTGCCCCAGGTGTCGGCAACCTTGGTCAACCGCCCAGCGGCGTCGTAGGTGTAGTTCTCCAGGCTGCCCTGCGCACTGACCATCTGGACGATGCGGCCGTCGGCGTCGGGAACGGCGGAGAAGTCCAGCCACTTGGTCCCGCTCTTGGCGTAGGTCAGTGCGACGTTCTTGCCGCTGTTGTCATAGCGGCTGGTGGCCGTCAGCCCACCCGGCAGGTTCTGCTGACCCAAGGCACCGTCGGCGGTGTACGCCCCGGCGAACGTACCCGCGCCGCCCGTGTTGACCGCGGTCACCAGGCCGCGGCGCTCGACCCTCCCGGCGGCGTCGGTGCCGTCGTAGGTATAGGTGTAGGTGCCCTTGCCGTCGTTTAGAGTGGCGACCCGTCCGGCCGTGTCATAGCCGGTGGTGGAGATGTTGCCGTCGGCGTCGGTGGTGGAGGTGACTCGGCCGAGTGCGTCGTATGTAGTGCTGACGCTGACGCCACCGGCGGTGGCCATCGTCTGCAAGCCGGTCGCGGGGTCGTAGGTGTAGGTGACATCAGGCACCGTGGTCCCACCCGCTGAGGTGGGGGTCACGTTCAGCGAGGCGGTGGCGACACGACCCGCCCCGTCATAGGTGGCGGTGCTAGTCCGCACCACGCTCCCGGCGGTCTCGGTGACGATCGTGGTGTTGCCGAGGTAACCGTAGGCGGTCGTGATGACCGGTAGCGGCTGCCCGGACGGCTGGCCCGCGGGTCCGGTACGGCATACCTGCCCTGCCCATTCGGGTTTGTTGCCGCACGCGGCCACGCTGTTGGCCCCGGCCGTGTAATACGTGGTGACCGTCGTCCCAGCGTCGGAGCCGCCCGAGGACGGCATGCGCCGCTCGATCTGGCGTCCGCCATCGTCGTAGCGTAGTCGCTGGACAATGTCGGCCCCGCCCGGCATGACGGTGGTCTGGCTGGTCGGTTGGGCCAGGTCCCAGCCGGACGGATCTCCAGAGATGATCGGGGCGTAGCCGGTCTTGACGGACCGGGTGTCGGCAGCGGTCAGACTGGCCGCGTTGTCTACCACCAGCGGCGAGGTCTTGGTCGTGGTGACCAGGCCGGAGGCGATGCTGTCGCCCGGTTTTCCCTCGTCGTAGGTATACGCAGTGTGTTGGCGGGCCGACACCGTCGCGCCCGACGCCAGCGCGACCCGGTGAGCGGGGCTGTCGGAGGTAAGCACATTGCCGTCATCGTTATAGGTGGTGACGGTGGCCAGCAGGTCAGCACGCTCTGCCGAACTAGTCCGGCCAGCCACATGCGGGTCAGTGTCGGCGGTGGGTGTGAGCGCCTGGGCGCGGTTGCCGGGGCCGATCTCCCAGACGGTGTTGCCGTGATCGTCGTATCGGGTCGCGGAGACCTGCCAGGCCCCTGCTCCAAAGGCGGCGGTGTTGACGGCGCGGCCGTTCACGTCGAGGTAGGTGAGCTGACCGTAAGGGAAGTCCGCGGCGGAAGGCGCGTAGGAGCCGTCGCCGGCCTTGGTTGGCACGCGTGCTGGCGGGAACACCTCGGCACCTATGCGGGGCAGGTCAGTGGACTGCCCCCATTGGGCGGACTGGGCGAGGCTCAGGTCGACAGGTGCGCCGGTGCCTCCGATCGGGACGGAGTAGGCGACGGCCTGGGTGAGCTCACCTTGAGGGCTGGTCCGGGTGACGTCCGCGAGACGGCCAGATGCGTCGTAGTTGATTCGCCATGCGGCCAGTCCGGGCGGGGTGAGCTGGGTCAGGCGCCCGCTGCTGTCGTAGGAGTAGGTGACGGCGAGGTTGGTGCGAGGGTCGGTGAACGTGCGCAGACGGCCGGTGGAGTCGTAGGCGTAGGCGGCCATGACGGTGGTCTTCATCCCTGCGGTGGCGGGATCGTAGGCGGTGTAGGAGACCTGCTTGAGCTGCCCAGCGTAATCGCCCCAGCCCGAGCCCACTCCGGTCGCAGTGGTGGTAGCCGCGTAAGTGAGGTCGAGAGTCTTGCACCCGGCGACCAGTGCCCCTGAGCAGTTCACCCCATTTGGGACGGGGGCGAGAATCCGCGTGATGCGCCGCTGCGCGTCGTAGGTGTAGGTGGTTGTGTTCTCGTTGCCTGGCTCGTCGATCAGGGTGACGCCCCACTGGCCACCGGTGTTGGTGAAAACGGTCTTGGTGCCGTCGGCGCCGGTGTGGGTGAACTGGGATCCGGAGTCTTTGGTGACCTGGGATCCGTCGGTGGCGTCCGAGATGCCGGTGAACGTGCCGTTGGCCTGGATGGTGTAGTTGAGTTCGGCGCCGTCCGGCCCGGTGAACAGCACATATCCCTTGTCTGAGTGGTCCTCGAAGGTCATGCCCGACACCTGCGAGCTGCCTGCGGGCAGGCTGGCGGTCCAGCTTGGGCCGAATATTCCCGCCGCACCGCTGGCTGCGGCCGGGGCGAGGGTG
The DNA here is from genome assembly GCF_001570365.1 of Microtetraspora fusca. Lineage (GTDB taxonomy): Bacteria > Actinomycetota > Actinomycetes > Streptosporangiales > Streptosporangiaceae > Microtetraspora > Microtetraspora fusca. Next base: position 112,571 of record NZ_BBYK01000063.1, read on the forward strand.
GTGAGCGCCCGGCCGACCGACAGCCCGAAGGCCGACACGTCGGTGGAGGAGACTGAGTAGTCGCCGGTCAGAAGCGCCACCGTACCCGGACCGACGTTTTGGGTGGCGTAGGAGGCGCCGAATGCTGTCCGTTCCAGAGTGATGGTGATGGGGTCGGAGCAGTTGTCGGTGGTGCCGGCGGTGAAGCAGGCACGGAGTTGGAGCGGCCCGTCGCCACGCCCGGCCGCGGCCATGGTCGCGGTCACGTCCCAGTACAGGTCCGTGAATGGCTGGCTGGTGTTGGTGCGGGTCTGTGGCCAGGAGGTGATCGGGGTCGGTGAACCGGGCACCGTCACGTGAGCGGGAGGGATGGCCGCCCAAGTCCCGGACTCGGACACGTCGGCCTTGTACTCATACCGCACCCCGGTACGGTCCGGGGCGGCGCGGGAGGTCAGCGTGACAGCAGCCTGCGTTCGGTCACTGTCTAGCGGCTTTGTCACCTCGCCCACTCCGGCGCCGAAGCTGTAGCTGGTCACCGTCGAGGTGCGCAGCGCCATGTCGCGGGTCTTCACATACAGCGTGTGCCAGCCCTGCTTGGGGTCCAGGGAGATCTGCAATGCGTGCCCGCCGCCGCCGTTGTCGGCAGCCAGGTTCGGGGTGGAGGGGTCGTCCAGCCCCCAGTAGTAGCCTGCCCCGTCGGTGGACGTGGTGGACAGGGTCGCGGTCACAGGGGCGTTCTGCTTGGCCGACCACACGTTCGCCGGGTAGGAAGCGACCGTGACGCTCGGCGCCGCCGGGTCGGTGACATCGACGGCGAAGGACTGCCAGGCCGACCACGAACGGGAGTAGTCTGTGCCGTCGAAGCCGCGGGCACGCCACTGGTAGTGCTTGCCATCGGTGAGCTTCCCGCTCGGGACTGTGATCTTACCGAGCTGACCTTGTTGCAGGCCGGACACCGATCCTGACCACACAAGCCCGGATCCCTCGGCGGGGTAGGCGGGGTCACGATGGATCTCGAAATCGATCCGCTCGCTGTCCCACTCTCCGTCCCCGACCAGCCCCTGCAAGGTGGGGGTGAGCGAGGTGGCGAACAACCCGCCGTTGGTGCCTCCCGCTGACGGGGTCAGCGCTAGCGATGTCGGCACCGTGGGGTAGGAGTTCCACTGCACCGTGATCTTCGGAGGGGCCGCGCCGACCGTATTCTCAGAAGAACGGAACATCCGCCAGTCCGTGTTCTCACTCTCATCCGAAGCACGAACCTGGATGCCATAGTTGGTGGTCGGGTCGTCGGACCAGGCTTGGACGATCTTCTCGATCGACCACAGCATTGACCCCTCACCACACGTCGCTCCCCCGTACGCTTGGGTCGAGTTCACTGCGGTGGTCAGATTCATTCCAGGCATATTCGTCAAGGTCAACGTCGATGGCGTCCAGGGAGACCCGTTCGCGCCGACCTTGATACCTGTTCCCGCCGCGGTGCCACAGTCGTTCGACTTGTAGTTCCACAGCCGGAAATCGGCGTTCAGGATGTGCTTGCGCACCATCCCGCCCATGTTGAACTGCAGATAGGAACGGGCTTTCTTGGCTCCGGACCCGAACTTGCCCGCGTGCAGCCAGGTCGCGCTCGTCTGCGAGTTTGGATAGTCAGTGGACACGAAAGTGTCAGTTTGCAGCGCCAGGTCCATCCACGGGTCCACTGTCACCGGGTACTGCACGGCCGGGTCCGACAAAAATGCCATATCCGGCTTGAGCACCAACTCCGGACCGTTCTTGCCCTTGAGGATTTCCGCGGTTACCTCGGCGCGCTTGCCCGAATCGGGTGACTCCTCCGCAGCTGCGTCCCACATCTGCGGAGGCGGACCGGATACGAGTACCTTGCCTGAGGAATCGTCGGCGAGTTCCAGTCGGCGATCGGCACGCCGTGTGAACGTCAATCCCGCCAGTTCCACCGGCAGGTGGATCTCCACAGGCGAGGTCGGCTTCTGGTGGAAGACCACGAAGTGGACGAACCCGCGCGCCTGAGCCTTGACGATCAGATCCGCGCCTGGCGCGACATTGCGCCAGGTCGCGGTATCCCCTGTCACTTCAGGCTTGCCAAGCTTCCCAGCCCACCGGACTCCGAACCGGCGATCCTTCTTTTTACCGTTATCGGCGATCTCCGCCAGTGCCCCGGAACCGTCGCCGGAGATGCTCACGTCGGCCTCTGCCGCCTTTGGGACAAGCCGGCTACCGTCAGCGACCAAGGTGGTATCGATCGGCACCCACTGCTCGCCACGCTTGATCTGGATCGGCCCCGCATAGAGATCGGTGGACATGGTCCCATCCGGGTTGATCCAGGTCTTGGAGTCCTTGGTCGACTCGCTGCTCACCAGGATCGGCCGGTTCTCCAAACGCGCGGCCAGGCCGGCCGACACCATGTCTGGCCGCTCGGTCACGTACTCCGTCTTGGGAGGCGCCTGTTCCGGCGTGGACGCCTGAGCCGGTACCGCTCCGGCGAGTGAGGAGATCACCAGGACTGGTGCCATCGCCATAGCGACTGTTCGAGTTCGAGCGGCCTTCCGCCGGATGGGCAAGAACGTCATCTCAGCTCCACGCGTTGATCCACAGGGGACACCAGATGGCAGCGTAAGGATCATGTGCATATTGAGCGCACATTCCGGACATAACGCCGTTATGCGCGCAAGCGCCAGAAGTTGACGGACCACCCTCACCCTTGTCGCGACTCTCAGCAACCTCTAAGGTTTCCCGTGAAGCTGGGCAAATGTAGGGGTTTGTCCGCCTCATCGGAGGTGAAAGTGCTGTTCCAGGTGCTTGGACCGTTCCTGGCAGCAGACGCCACGGGTGAAATCCTGGAGATCGTCAGAGGAAAACACCGCCACCTTCTCGCGCTCCTGCTGTTCAATGCCAACCTGGCCGTCTCCACCGACTACCTCATAGAGCACCTATGGCAAGGGCGTGCCCCACGGTCCGCGTTGAACAATCTGCGGACCTACATCGCCCAGCTCAGACGCCTGTTAATGCCAGCCGTACCAGGCACATCCCCGATAAGCACCAGGTCGGACGGTTACTGCCTTTCCATCAGCCCCCAGCGTGTGGACGCCTACCTTTTCGAGAAGCTTGCAGCACAAGCCAGGACCGCGGCCGAGCGAAGCGATCTGACCGGTGCAGCCGACGCCTTCGACCGAGCACTTGCCCTGTGGCGCGGAGAGGCGTTCCATGGCGTTGACACAGGCGACGAACTGCGCGCCTGGCAACAGCGGTTACACGAGGAACGCCTCACTGCCACCGAAGATCTTTTCGATGTGCGACTGGCACTCGGCAGGCACGCCGAACTGATTGGACGCCTGACAGACTTTGCCTACAGAAACCCCTTGCGCGAGCGCCCGCACGCCCAGCTCATGCTCGCCCTCTATCGATGCGGCCGCCAGGCAGAGGCTCTAACGACCTACCGGCACCTCCATGACACCCTGATGACCCACATAGGATGCCAACCGACGGCCCTGGCTACCGAGTTGCACCAGCGCATTCTCCGAGCGGATCCGAGCCTCACCCTCCAATCCACTAGCGTGGGTCTGATTACGAAGGGTTAGCCTCTCGTCCGAGCCGGCGAGATCGTCGCTCTCGGGCTCCATGCCGCCATCGAGTTGTTGCGCGGGGCTATGAGGCTGCGGCAGCCGCGCCGGCTTGCGTACCTGGAATCTCCGAGTCCGGACAAGCACGCTTGTGAGCAGATCAGCAAGCCTTCGGACTATCTATCCGCAGGTGCTCGATGCGGTCACCCGACAGAGTGCGCGGAGATCGATCCTTGATCAGCGGCATACCACCGCTCGACCTCGGCCCCCGAGGGGACTTCGGGTTTGGTCTTCCGTTGATCGTCTGTGGGGTCTGCCCTGACGAGGCAGGTCTAAACGATCTATCGCGTGTCCGGTCCGTACACACGAGCAAACAACGAGCAACCATCCGGGACCTGCTGCTCACACCGGAGCCCCTCGCAATCGAGAAACCGCAGGTCAGGGCCATGATGATGAGCGCGCCCTGAGGGATTCGAACCCCCGACCGTCGGATTAGAAGTCCCCTGGGCGTAACGTCAACGCAGATGCCTTGCCCTACCGGCCCTCGCGTCGGCCGCGTTCTAGGCGGGCGGCGCTGATGATGAAGTCGGCGACCAGCTGGCGGCCTCCGTCTGACATCTCGACCAGGGCACGCAACGCTTCCCGATTCAGCCCTGACTTGCCGACCAGCGATGACGCCGCAATCTGGTCGGCGGCCGGGTCAGCCTCGTCGTCGTCACCGAAGTAGCCGATCGGCACGCCGAAGAATGTCGACAGCGCCTTGAGGGTCTTGAGCTGCGGGTTGTCGGACCGTCCGGTGCGCAGCTTCCAGATCGTGGTCGACGAGAGTTCCTCCCCCGTCGCATCGGAGATCGCCGCAGCCACGTCCACGTTGTTCTTCGGCGGCCGACTCCCCGCAGGCCAGCGGTTCTGGATCAGCCACTCAATCTTGCTGGCGAGAGACCTGGTCGCACCCACCTGCTCGTCAGCCATGACTTGCCTCATCAACTTTAAGCAATATAGCTCGACCCGCATCAATCATTGTTGACAGACGGTGACGCTCCGTGTCTATCCTGCTCGCATCCCATCAACTTCGGTTGATGGCTGTCACGCTTCCTTGCTCGAAGGGTACCGATGCCAGCCATGCAGACGCGAGCACCTGACGAGATCAGGGCACGCCACAGCCTTCTCCAGCGCCTGGGCGACGAGCTCGACCGCAGGCGCTGTACCACCCGGCTTGTCCGCTACCGCGACCACCGTTGGGCGCTCAAGGTCGGCCACGAGACGGTCTTCTGTGCAGGTGCCGAAGGCATCTACGCCTACGTCACGCGTCAGGGCATCATCCTCTCCCCCGCTGACGACACCGGCATCACGACGGCGGCGGCCCAGCTCAGCGGCCAAGCGCCATGACAACGCGCAATCTCACCTTCGCCACTACCGTGGCGAGCTGTGCCGTCGCACCGCTCGTACTGGCACTGGCCATACTCGGGGGGATCGGCTCCTTCACCACTCTCCGTAATCTCGCAGAGCCCTGGTTCGGCGGCCACGCGTGGATCATCCCCATCGGCATCGACGTCGGCATCCTGGCGCTCCTGGCCTGGGACCTGCTCATGGAGTTCGCCGATCTCTCCTGGCCCGTCCTCCGCTGGGTGGCCTGGGGCTTCATCGCCGCGACAGTCGTCCTCAACATCGCCGCAGCCGACGGCGATCTGGTAGCCAGCCTGATGCATGCGGCGATGCCCATCCTCTTCGTCACCGTCGTCGAAGGTGTCCGCCACCTCATCCGCCGCTGGATCGGCCTTACCTCGGACACTCGCCGCGAACGCGTGCCCGTCTCCCGGTGGCTGCTGTCCCCGGTGTCGAGCTGCGTGATGTGGCGGCGCATGGTGCTGTGGAACATCGTCAGCTATCCGCGCAGCCTCCAGCTCGAATACGCCCACCTCCAAGCGGTCTCCGCCCTCCAGAACATGTACGGCCGCTGGCTGTGGCGTTGGAAGGCCCCGCTGTCCGAGCGCATCGCCATTCGACTCCAGCTCGCGGGCGCGGCGATGCCAGGAGCCGTGCCGCTCCCCCAGCAGGACGCGGACGACCAGCTCATCCAGGCCGCGCAGGCCATCGTCGGTGAGGCCGAGCAGCGCGGCGTACGGCTCAGCCAGATGGACCTGGCCGCCCAGCTCCGCGCCCAGGGCCACCGGATCGCCAACGAACGGCTCCGCTGGCTCGCCACCACGATCGGCCTCCGCCGCGATCCCGCGTGAACCGCCGGCAGCACACGCAGAGAAGGGAGCCGAGCGTGCTCATCCCGATCCACCAGCAGGCTGAGCGCTTCTTCCTCTCGCGCCACGGCTCCAGCTGGGTCCCCGGCTATCTGGCGGAACGCGGCTTCGACAGGTCAACCCAGAGCAGGTGGCATATCGGCTACGCACCCGCTGATTGGCGAGCCCTCACCAATCACCTTCGCCGCCTCGGCTTCAGTGACACCGCGATCGAAAGCTCAGGTCTGGCCCGCAGGACCAGCCGCGGAACGCTCATCGACTTCTTCCGCGACCGGGCCATGTTCCCTATCAAGGACCACGACGGCACCACGATCGCCTTCATCGGACGCAGCCTCGACGCCGAACCGCGCTACCTAAACAGCCCGCAGACGCCGATCTACCGCAAGCGACAGACCCTCTTCGGCCTGCACGCGCTGACCCCCAGCAGACCCCTCGTCATCACTGAGGGCCCCCTCGACGCGATCGCGGTCACCTTGGCCGGCAGGGAACCTCTGAACGGCCTCGCCCTCTGCGGCACCGCTCTCACCGCCGACCACGTCCCCGTGCTTACCCGATCGCACGATCTCAGCCACATCGTCCTCGCCTTCGACGGCGACCGGGCGGGCCGAGCAGCCGCCACCCGCTCCTATCCCCTGTTCAAAGGCATCTGTACGGCTGAGGCCGTCACGCTTCCGACCGGTCGCGACCCGGCAGGCATCCTGGGCGAAGATGGGGCGGAAGCCCTGGCGGCGATCCTCACCGAACGAGCGGTTCCCCTCGCGGACCTCGTCGTCGATGCCGCGATCCACCCGTGGCAACGCTCCCTTGACTACGCCGAAGGTCGCATCGGCGCCCTCCGCTCGGCCGGCGCGGCAATCGCCGCGATGGCGCCCCATGACGTCGCCCGGCAGATAGCTCGGGTGGCGCAGCGGCTCGGGTTCGACCACCCGATCGTCACCGAAGCCGTCACAGAATGCCTGGCCTCGCACCTGGCCGACGCCGACTTCCCGGCACCACTCACCTTCGGCGGCCCCGCCACACGTCTCAAAGGAAGGAATCCCAATGAACGATCACCACGCGGACCCACTCCGTGAAGCCGCCGCGCAGGGTGTCGAGCGGACGGTGCAGCTGACCTCGGTGGCAGCGGCCGCCGGCCAGGTGCTCACGCAGATCAAAGCCCAGCGTCTCCGCGAGCAGTCGGAGCATGACCACCAGGCCACGGCCGCGCTTCGCGCCCGGCAGCAGGTCACCTATCAAGCGGCCCGCCTTCAATGGGCGCCCGCCAGCGATCCCCGATGGCTGCGGACCGCTGACTTCGCGGGTACGGCTCGGGCCTGGGGAGCGGCGGTACCGTACGCGCGGGACGATCCGGCCGCCGAGCGGGCACGGCTGAGGTGTGAGCAGCGGATGCGCGAACTTCACCCCTACGGGATGAACCGATATGACCGGCTACGCGCCGAAGGCCTTGGGCCGGCGGAGGCGATGCGGAAGGCCGCGCCGTTCTTCGCCCGCGTGCCGAATCCCAGGACCGGCCACGCCGCGCCCGTACGCAAGGGACTGTCCGCCGCCGTCACGCTCGGCACGCAAGACTTCCCGGTTTCGATCACAGACGTGGTCCGCACGACGGATGCCATCCAGGCCGCACAGACGACCAAGTCGACGCAGCGACCTGCACGGAACATCAGACCGTAATCGAGCGACTACGACAGCATGTTGTCGTGGTGGAAAGCTACGCCTTCTGGATCCTGTTGATCCTCGTTCTCGTGGCGGTGTACATCATGCCGAGCGTGATCGGCGTTCTTCGCGGGGTCGACTCCCTCGGACTGTTGATCGCGCTCAACCTCCTCGGCGGGCTGACCTGTATCGGTTGGCCTGCCGCTCTCATAGCCGCGTTCATGCTGCCCAAGCGGGTGCGGCGATGGTGATCAGCGTGCCTCGCCCAGCAAGATCCGCTGCCAGAGCCGTTCCATCAGGGCGGCCCGCAACCATTCGGTCTCCCGCACGACGGGGCCGTCGGCACGGCGCACGGTCCAGCGCACGAACATCAGGCCACCGCCCTGGCAGAGCTCGTACAGCGTCGCCTTGCACTCGCAGGTGTGGAGCCGTACCCGAACACGGGTGGCTCGGGCGGTGGGCGCACGCCAGGCGAGTTTCTCATGCGTGGCCTGCAGTGGAGCCACGTGGATGCCGTGATAGTCGCTCAGCACTACTGCCTCGCCTCGATCGCGCGGAGCCGTACGGCCAGGTCATCGACGGAGTACGTCTCGACAACAGGGAGGGCGGTAGCCCCCACGGGCACCGCACAGATCTGTGCCTCCGATATCCGGAGGATCGACCATGTGGGGAACTCCACGCGCAGCCGCAGAAACGGGTCATCGGCAAGGTGAACGGCGAGCAGCCGGGCCGCCCCGCGAGGATGTCGCGCCGGGTGGACCTGCCACCGCCATGCCCCCTTCATCCACCGGATCCATTGATCGCCAACCTCGACGAGCACGCCCTGAGCAATGCTGAGGACGGCCTTGCCCGAAGCGGTGGTCGTCACGTCGGCGTCGTACGTCACGACGCCAAGTTCTGTCAGGGCGTCACGGAACAGCCCCATCGTTTCCGGGATCACGCGCACAGCGTCGAGCAGTCTGCTGCGCCGTCGAAACGCCGATATGTCATCGACAGCCAATGCCACATCGGCATAGCGCGCAGGCACCGCCGAACTTACGGTGAGTAACCCGGCCTGTGGGAAGGAACGCGAGGCGAATGAGCCAGAGCCGGTTGTGCCCGGTCTGTCGGAAGACGTTGCTCAGCCAGTACAGCCAGGAGGCGGTGTGCAGCGCTTGCCTGCGCAGCTCCGCAACTCTGGCCTGGGACTTCGACGCCCTCACTCGGGCGCTGGCCGCTCACGACCTCGCGGCCTTCGCGACCCTGGTCCGCAAGTCGACGAAGCTGAGCCAGCTGGAGTTCGCCAACCTGGTCGGCTGGGCTCAAAGCACCGTGGCCCGCGTCGAGCGAGGCGAGCGCGACACGCTCTACGACGTGCGTGAGCTGGTGCGCTTCGCGGACGCCGTCGGCCTGCCACGAACGGCTCTGCTGCCCCTGTTCACTGAGGAGACGGACAACATGGATCTGACCAGGCGCGAGCTCGCCGGGCTCGTCGCCAGCGGAGTGCTGGCCGGCCTGTTGTGGAACGTCCCGGCTCGCGTCGACGCCGAGCAGATCAGCCTGCTACGCGAGTCGATCGACCGGCTCTATCGCCAGGACCAGCGGGTCGGCGGATCGGTCCTCATCAGAACAGCCCTCCTCCAGATCTCGCGCGTCCGCGCGTTGCTCGACAACGCCGAGTTCTCCGAGCCGATCGGCCGCCAGCTGCTGTCCGTGGCGGGCGAGCTGTGCGTGTGCGCTGGTTGGCTGGCCTACGACTCCGACGATCAGCAGCTCGCCCGCCAGCTGTACGGCGAGGCCCATCTCTACGCCACCCATGCCGACGATCCCGTCCTCATGGTCCATGTGGCGTCGAACTCTGCGCTGCAAGCCGTACGGATCGCTCGTGAGGAACCCGGCCGAGCCCGAGAGGCGCTTCGGTTCGTCGCCGCGGCCGAGGGCGCCGCCCGGCGGTGGGCGACTCCACGCGTACACGCCCTGCTCGCGCTCCGGGAGGCGTACGCGCAATCCATGCTCAAGGACGAGCTCGCCTACCGCTCGGCGATCACCAGGGCGTGGCGCGAGCTGGAGCATGGCCCGCACGCGGACGACCCTCCGTGGGTGCGGTTCGTCGACGCTGCCGAACTCACCGGCCACGAGGGGATGGCCGCCGTCCACCTCGGCCAGGCAGGACGGGCCGTCCAGCGCTTCGCCGATGTGGTCGCCGAACCACGGCTCGGCCAGCGCAACCGCACCTACTATCGGGCTCGGCTGGCCGTGGCGCATCTATCTGGCGGCGACAAGACGGAGGCGTTCGCACAAGGGACGGAGGCGCTGTCCACGGGGGTCCGCTCGCATCGCATTCTTCGTGAACTGACACCGCTGCGCCAGCTGGCGGAGCGGTCACGCGATCAGCAGGCCGAGCAGTTCCGGATCTCGTACGACACGGTGGGTGCGGCGTAGCTTCGTCTCATGCCGCTCACCTTCACGCATCTGAACCGAGACGCCGCACGCGAGGCGGTCGAGACCGTTGCCGACATCTATCAGCGGTCCTACGTCGAGCGGATCGCCGCAGGCGCCCCCTTCTACACCGTCGAACGGTTCATGCACCGCTTCGACCTCTACACAAAGAGAGACGGCTTCGAGCTGGTCATCGCTGAAGCCGACGGCGCTCCCATCGGTCAATCCTTCGGCTGGCCCCTACCGGCCGACACCGCCTGGTGGAAGGGCCTGCGTACTGAAGTGCCGCACGGCTTCACGGACGAGGACGGCCATCGGACGTTCGCGCTGTCCGAGATCATGGTGACCGAGCCGTACCAAGGCCAGGGAGTCGCGCACGCGCTGCATGACGAACTGCTGAAGGGACGCCCCGAAGAGCGGGCCACCCTGCTGGTACGGCCGGACAACGTCGCGGCCTATGCCGCGTACCGGCGCTGGGGCTGGCATAAGGCGGCCGAGCTCCGGCCGGCTATGACGGACGCGCCGGTGTACGACGCCCTGATCAAGTCGTTGCGGTGAATCCCGCCAGCCTCCTGACGGCTTCGTCCTTGTCGCAGAGCGCGAGTCGGCGTCCTACCCACGGCGGTGCCGAGCTGCCTTCCAGCTGCGTGAGCCGGCCGTTCTGGTCGATCGTGCAGGTGACTCCCGACGGCCATGGGTCGAGGAACACGCCGAGGATGAGGTCCTCCATGCCGCCCTCGACGATCCGATGCAGCCGCTCTCGCGCCGCTCCGACCGAGGCCACGACGAACAGCCACGACAGTCCCTCGGGGACGCCGGAGTCGGTCCGCTGCCCCGACCGCCGGACGATCTCCACTTCCAGCTCGGTCATCACGTCTTCCGGTGAGTCGAGAACCACCAGGCCGGGGACCTCGACCTCCGCCGCGTACACACCGAACAGCCGGATGGCATCGTCGCGCGCCATGAGCACACGCGTCGTGAGATCACGTACGGCCAGCAGCTCCAGGACCATCGCACGGCCGACATCATCGGTGCCCGGGCCGGTCAGGCCCATGCCATAGAGAGCGGACAGGGCGATCGCGTAGCTGAGGTTCGAGGGCTCCTGGTCCCGATCGACGATATCTTCCTCGGAGGCGCTTCCTTCTCCAGGAAGGGCGTTCAGCTGGGGCGTTTCCTCATAGTGAGGGGCTTGGTCGTCCTCTTCCACATGCAGGACCTGCTCCGGCTTCGGACGTTCGCTCGACTCCCGGGATACGACGTGCTCTCGCACGGCCTCTTGAACCAGTGTCATCTCGCACTCCTGGCTTCCGCCGAACCCCGGGGCGGGCTGTTCCAGGAGAATCTGGCCGGGAGTACCACCCTGCCCGGAAGTCGGTTCTGTCGCGGTCTCCGCCCACGGGACGACGCCGTGCTCTTCGGAGCGGACATGCACGGTGATGATGGCCTCGTGGTCCGCTTCTCCATCGTGAAGAACCGTGCCATCAAAGGAAGCGATTCGCCGCTCGGTTCCAAGTGCCTTTTCATGCTTGGCCTGTCCTCGTTCCCGTACGACCACCGACGGCTCGTATGCGGCAGCGCTGAGGCGGATCAGCCGGTCGGCGTCCCGAGTCAGGCGAGTGCGCCGCCACCATTTCGTCGCGTTCCCCGCGAGCTGCCGTCGTCTGCGATACGTCATGCCGAGGAGGAACAGCGCGACCACGCCCGCGGGAACCGTGAGGGGCAGCATCGACGACGTCTCCTGCTCCCCTGCCTCAGGCCGTGGCCTCTCTGGTGGTGGCTCCGTGTTCGAGAAGGCACCACGAGAGGGCGGCGTCTGGGCGACGGCAGCCCGCGATTGTGTGACACCGCGCGTCCTTCCCGTAGGGGCCTTCCGCGCGGGGCTCGCAGTGCGGCGTAGCCGTTCTGACTCATCCGCGACCGGGATCACGGTGAGGTCAGGTGAGGTCACTTCGCGATCGGGGGCACTCGGCTTCCGCGCACGCCGGGTCTGCCGCTGCTTTGGCGACGGCTTGCTCGCCTCCGTGGGCTTGACCGGCTGCGGCGTGCTCGTTTCGGCCGGGAGGACCTGGGGTGCGACCGGTTGAGGTGTGACGGTCACGAGAACCGGAGGCGGAGCCACCGTGGGCAGGGCGGGCACCACCTGCTGCTGCGGCGTGATCACAAGCGGAGCCCGTCCTTTGACGGAGTTCCGCAGCGCCTGGCCGAAGTCAAGCTGCTTGCCCGTCTGCATCCATTTCCGCAGCTCCTGCTGCATGTTCGCGCACAACTTCTCGGCATCGATGTACTGCGCCGCCGTCCCTTTCACTTGTGCACATCCGGTGTCGGCGCGTACCGGCAACGTCCCCACACCGACGGCGGCCGTGACCGCGAGCACGCCGACCGTCGTCCAGCGGCCTGCCGACGTAGCCAAACAGCGCAGACGGATCGGAAAGAGGACCGTGGCCAGCACGACAGGTCACCCCCAGTTTGATCACCAAGAGAAAGTGATCAACCACATTACGCAACCGACATAGCCGATCCCCATAAGATCGATTGCGAGTCGAGCGGGTAATTAAGGATCTTCCGCTATCGGCGGCGCCGCTGAGATGGAGAAGGTGCCGAAGTGGCGGCGGAACGGCCGGAATGCCGCGGAAGGGGCCCGGAAGGCGGTGTGAAACGCCCGGGAAAATCGACGGCGGCCAACTGTGCTGTGGGCTGCACCGCAATCGATGCCCCGCTCAGGCACCGGGCCGCCGCTCGCGCTGCCGCGGCCTGCGCTGCCCGGCCCTGCAGCAGGCGCAGTTCTGCCACAGCGCTCACCAGGGAAGCGACATTCACGATGAGCACACCTCCGCGGGGTGTCGCCCCCGATTTGGCGAGTCTCCGCACGGTTCTTCGAAGTCCAAGCCCCGCCGGGGTAGCGGGCGGGGTACGGGCGTACGGCTCGCGGGCCGCGCGGTCGAAGGCTTCAGCGGCCTCCCTGAGGCGGCGATCCTTGAGCAGCTCCGCCGCGACATGCAGCAGATCGGAGGTGGCCCCGGCCAGGTCGGCCGACGCACTCGGATCAGCGGATGCCTTGATGTGTTCAGCGGCCCGGTCTGCCGCCGCAGCGGCCTGATCCCAGATCTCGCGGCGCTCTTCCGCACTGATCCGGTTCGCGCTGTGATTCTGCTCGCCGCTCTCGTTTCCGCTCCCCCACCGCGCGCGGAGCTTCGGAAGAGTGAGATCGGCGGCGAGCTTGCCACCGCCGAACCAGACCGGCTCCCCTTGCCGGTTGAGATGGCCCGGCAGAGCGATCGCATAGCCGGTCACCTCGCCCGGGTTCCGCTGGCTGATCCGCTGACGTACCAGCACTCCGGCCGCTTCCAGCCTGCGGAAGAACTCCTCTTCCGAACCCGCGCCGGCGGCGGCAGTGACCGCATGCCGCCGCAGCGCCGCGCGAGGAGTCTCCGCCCATCGCCGCCTGCGGGCCTGCTCGGTTTCGCTCCGGGTGGGCCGGCGAGCCGCCGTACGGTCGCCGGGCGCCGTCACCCGCAGCCCGAAGCGCCGTTCAACCGCCTGGCACGCCTCCCGTACTCGGTAGAAGTCGTTCCAGGTCTTCGGCTTGGTCCCATCCTGGCGGGCGAGCGTAGCCACGATGTGGACGTGGTCATCGGCATGCCGTACCGCGACCCACCGCACGCCGTCATCGTCCCCGTCCCGTGCAAGCCCGGTCCTGTTCATGATCTCGTACGCGACCTGAGCCCACTCGTCGTCGTCAAGGACCCGGTCCTCACACGCGGCGCGAACGGCGCAATGCCAGACCGGCTCCCGGTAGCCGGGATCCGCCAGCGCGGCGAGCGGCTGGTTCAGCAATCCGATCAGATTCCGGAAATCCCGCCCGCCATCCGGCCGGAGGGCCGGCTCCAACTCCGCCGGATGACGCCACCCGGCGACAACGTGGGGGTTGACGTGCTCGTTCGCCCTGCCCGGGCCGTACAGGTAGTAGACCAACCCGTCGACACGCGTTCCCCGGATCACCTTTCCGATCATCGGATGCGCTTCCGCACGGCTTCCGCGACACCGTCCAGCCGCTCCACCGCCTTCAGGCAGGCGGCGGCGTACGGAAGGAGGTTCCCGGGATCGGCGCCGGTGGCGTTGAGCCCGGCGACGGCCTGGTTGAGGTTGACGCCGATACGGCGGACCTGACTGGAGGCGTGCATCAATTCGATCAGGGCCTCGCGTAGCGGGTCCGGCATCGGCGGGTTCGCCATACGTGCCGCCGCCAGCGCGGCCTCGGCAGCGTACGCGCCGTGCGCCAGTCCGAGCCGCTGGGCCGCGTTGCGGAAGTCGGCGAACTCCTCATCAGTGAGCACGAACTTCACCACATGCCGCCTCGGCGTCGCCTGACGCTCCCGCCTCCGCTGCCGGACCTGCTTGGCCCGAACACTCGGCTCGCCCTCTGCCCCCTCGCCCATGCCGCAATTCCCCCAAAAGGACCGCGCCCGGTCCCGATTGATCAGAACCCCACTCCCGCACACGCTGCGGGGAGTGGGGCAGTTCTGATCATTAATGTCCCCCTCTGGAGCCCGCCGGATTCAGAGGTAACGGGACATTACGAATATCTTGCTCTCTCCCTCAGCCGCCGCCCTGGACGCTCAGCCCGGCCAGCGTCCCAATCCCGGCACCCGTGGAGTACTCCGGATCGTCCCTGTAGACGTCGGTCGCACGAAGAACCAGTGCCCGGCGTGCGTCAGATGGGCACGAAGGTCTCGCGCCGGTACGTATAACGGCACGGCGGGTTGGCCTCACTCCTCTTCCAGCCAATCGCCCAGACGCCGGCGGCCCACCATGCGGCAGCACGCGACACAACCAGCGCCGTTCTGGGCGAGACGGACATCTGGGTGTTCAACGAGAGGACTCAGCGGTACCCCGGCTCGGGCTGGTCGACTGTCGAGGTGTGCGGGGACGGCCGGAAGTGGGCGGAGACGATGCCCATCTCCCACGGACTGCCAGCGTCACGGTCGGCCAGGCCCACACGTTCGTCGGCCCCGGGGTGCCCGCCGTCAACGGCACGGGCATCACATACACGCCCCTCGTGTCCCTCACAGCCGGACTGGAGGTGACAGACCGCCGCGAGCGGCAGCTCACCCGACAGGGAAGGGCGAATTTCGTCGATAAACGTCACCACGTCATGACGAACCAGTAATCCAGACGGATGGATTGCACTGATCCCACACGACATCACGGACGCGCACACTCCCTACACACAGCTTGAAAACCTTGACTCTGCTGATGTAGGTCCGGTCGCTTTCGCATCCACCGGAAAGCACCTTAACAGAATAAATGGTCGGATCGATCGGATTATCCGTCGCAAACTCCGCTTTGAATTTCAGGTCATCGCGGGCATTGAGATCGCACACCCGGATCTGTTTGCGATCGGCGCCGACCGTGACCACACCCGCCTCGCCGTAGTAATCGCTCCACGGTCCAGTGCCGGCGAGAACCGGCTGTGCCGACCCACCGACCGAAACAACCAGAGCGGCCAACATCAACATGGCCCGACACCTGAGCATGTCACGGAAAGTAGCCGACAGTTACAGACTTCACAAGTGGACTCCCCTGGACGCCGACGGACGCGACGAAGCCCACAAAGGCCAGCCCGTTGAATATGACCAGAGTGTTCGGAAATTTGCAGCCGCATGAGACTGATGACTCCGTACTCAAGTTTCCGAAATTTGGCTAGATCTGACGAGGATATCCACACATATCCACTCTTGGCAGGACACATGCACCCGCCCAGCAGTGCAAATGCGCTTTGAATCCACAGCATTTTTGGCGTTCGGATGACAGTTCTTCGCCAAACCGAGGACAATGGCGCGAACTCCACCCCTCCGCGCTCGCGCTCAATATCGCCGAGCACCGCAGGGCACGTCTGATTCCCCGGGAGCTTCGATCATGTGGATCCGTCCGACCTCCGCCCGCGGCGGTCAGTCTTCGGCAGCCACCTCCGTAGAATCGCCCGTCACTCTGTCCGGACTGGACGCACGGCGACTGCCGGCATCACCCCGCCGACGCCGACCCGACCTGGCCGCATTGGCCGTGCTCCTCATCCTCGGAGGCGCAGCGGCCACCCTCACCCTCATGCTGAACGGCAGCGCGCGCGTCTCAGCGATCCGCATCACCCACCAGGTCGCCGCTGGACAACCGCTCAGCCGCGCCGGCATGGAAGAGGTCCAGATAGCCGACACCGGCATCGACTACCTGCCCTGGTCACAGCACATCTCCTACGCGCAACGCCTGGCCCGAGTCACCCTGCTCCCCGGAACCCTGCTCACCAGGCAGATGACCGCCACGGCGAGCGAAGAACTCATCCCGGGCAAGGCCCGCGTTGGGCTGGCCCTCAAACCCGGCCAATCCCCCGCCGAACTGCGACGAGGCCAGCGAGTACAGGTCATCTCCCTCCCCGGCCAGGACACCGGCGACCACAACAGCATCGTGCTGGCCAAAAGCGCCCTGGTCGATGCCGTCAGCGAACCAGGCACAGGCGGCTCGTCCCGCCTCGTGAACGTGATCGTGGACGCCGACCTCTCCCCCAGAGTCGCCGCCTACGCCTCCAACGGCCAGATCGTCCTCGCCTACCTGCCCGCAGCACACTGACTGACGGACACAGCCGAGAGCCACGCCTCGGCCTGCCCTCTCCCCGCGCCGATGATCGCCTTTCGGTAAGTCGTTGAGATGCTCGCGGCAGGGGGATGAGCGGGTCGGCCGACGTGCCCTGGTTGTAGCCGACTCCACGCCTTTACGCTGTAGATCAAACGCATTTCGCACTGGTGCAGCAGAT
>NZ_BBYK01000064.1:0-28191 GCF_001570365.1 Microtetraspora fusca
GAATCCCCCGCCTTTAGGCGGGGGAGGAAGTCAAAGGTTCTCCAGGGCTCCGGTGCGGCGGACCGCCGCCAGGTACACCAGCATGATCACGACGGGCACGGTCGCGACGGCCGCCGCGAAGGGCAGGTTGTTCGCCGCGCCGATGTTGTCGTAGACGACGTTGCCGATGAGCTGCGATTTTCCGCCCACGATCTTCACTGTGATGTAGTCGCCCAGCGACAGCGAGAAGGTGAAGATCGACCCCGCGACCACGGCGGGGAAGCTGAGCGGCCACACCACGGTCCGGAACGTGCGCCAGCCCCGCGCGCCCAGGTCGCCGGCGGCGTCGAGCAGCGAGTTCGGCAGGCGCTCCAGCCCGGCGTAGATCGGCAGGATCATGTACGGCAGCCACAGGTACGAGAGCGTCGCGATGGTGGCGCCCAGCCCGTAGCCCCAGCCCAGCAGGCCCTCGGAGGAGAGCATCACCCGCCACGCGTACGCCTTGACGAGGTAGGACGCCCACAGCGGGGTGAGCACCAGGATCACCAGCCAGCGCTGGGCCCGCGGCGAGGCGAGCTTGGCCATGGCGAACGCCATCGGGAAGGCGACGACCAGGTCGATGAGCGTGACCGCGACCGCGACGCCCAGGGAGCGCAGCGCGATCGTCCGGTACACCTCACCGGTCACCAGGTCGTGGAAGTTCGCCCAGGTGAACGTCCTGACCAGGTCGCCGGTGAACGTGTCGGTCGACCAGAACGCGGTCACGAGGAGCGCGGCGAGCGCCCCCAGGTAGGCGAGCCCCAGCCACGCCAGCGGCGCCGAGAGCAGCAGCGTCAGCCGCACCCGCGCGTGGCGGTGCAGGAAGGCGGCGGCACGCGCGCGCGGGCCGGTACGGCCGACGACGGCCGAAGTAGTCATGTGTTCTTCTCCCAAAACCCTCCGCCCCGTCCCCGCGCGGCACGCCGCCGCGCGGGGACGGGAAGCCGGGGACGGTCAGCCCTTGATCTCGGTCCAGGCGCGGGTCCACTCGGAGTAGTCCTTGCACTTCACGTCCGTGCGCCCGTCCAGGCACTGGGCGATCGGCGTGGTCCAGAAGTGGACCTTGGAGAAGTACTCCTCGTCCGTGGCGTGGAACGTGTCGCAGAACGTGGAGTCCGACGTCTTCGCGCACGCCTTCGCGTTGGCCGGGGCCTCGCCGAACCACTCCGCGACCTGCGCGTTCGCCGTGGGGGAGATGATCCAGTCGAGCCACTTGTAGGCGCAGTTCGGGTGCTTGGCCTGGGCCGCGATCATCCAGGTGTCCGACCAGCCGGTCGAGCCCTCCTTGGGCAGGGTCACCTCGACCGGGGCCTTCTCCGCCTGGGCGAGGTTGGCGATCACCTGCCAGGTGGTGCCGACGGCGGTGTCGCCGCCCTTGAACGCCTGGATCTCCTTGGTGTAGTCGGACCAGTACTCGCCGATGATCTGGCGCTGCTGCTTGAGCAGGTCCACCGCGGCCTGGAACTGCGTGTCGTCCAGCGCGTACGGGTTCTTGATGCCGAGCTCCGGCTTGGCCGACATCAGGTAGAGGGCGGCGTCCGCGATGTAGATCGGCGAGTCGTACGCCGTCACCTTCCCCTTGTACGGCGAGGCCGGGTCGAACACCGCGCCCCACGAGTCGGGCGCGGGCTTGACCGTGTCGGTCCGCCACATGAGGAGGTTGGCCCCGCGGCCGTGCGGGATGCCGTAGGCGACCCCCTTGACCGAGTTCCACGGCTTGAGCTTGAGGCCGTCGAAGACGTCCTTGTAGTTGGGGATGAGGTCGGTGTTGACCGGAGCGGCCGTGCCGGAGGCGATCAGCCGCAGCGAGGCGTCGCCCGAGGCGGACACCGCGTCGTACTCGCCGGTCTTCATGAGGTTGACCATCTCGTCGGAGGTCCCGGCGACCTTCGTGTTGACCGTGCACCCGGTCGCCTTCTCGAACGGGTGGACCCAGTCGACCTTGGGGTCGTTGGAGCCGTCCTCGGCGTACCCCGCCCAGGCGACCAGGTTGACCTGGCCCTCACCGGCGCCGACGGACGTGGCGGCCTTCATCGCGGGCGGGTTGAAGCCGCCCTGCCCCGGCGCGGCACTGCCGCCGCTGCCGGTCGCGTCGCCGCCGCAGGCGGTCAGGGTGGCGAGGGCCAGCGCGGCCGTGACGGCGAGGCCGCGGGTCAGAAGCACCGGCCGGTGGGAGGTGGACCGCATGTCTCTCCTTGCGTTTCGTGGACGAGTCGTAGCGATGTGTGACGGAAGGATCGCCGGCGGGGCTCAAGGCAGCGTTGACGGGGCCCCGGAACGGCGGATTCAGGAGGTGATGGCGAACTCGTGGCGGCGTTGCCAGACGAGCCGCACCCGGCGGCCGCGCAGGCCCATCACGTCCATCGACGAGACCTCCTGGTTCTGCTGCAGCGCGATGAGCCGGGTGCCCGTGTCGAGGTCCACCACGAACCGGGTGGCCGGGCCCGCGTAGACGACCTCGGACACGGTGCCCTCGGCGCTGTGCTCGTCGGAGCCCGCCACGTCGGCGTCGTCGAGGACGACCCGCAGCTTCTCCGGGCGGACGCTGAACGTGCCCTCCTTGCCGAGCACCGCGCGCGCCGTCGTCCCCGAGATGAGGTTGGAGGTGCCGACGAAGCCGGCGACGAACGCGGTCGCGGGCCGCTCGTAGATCTCCGCCGGGGTGCCGACCTGCTCGATCGCGCCCGCGTTGAACACCGCGACCCGGTCGCTCATCGTGAGCGCCTCCTCCTGGTCGTGGGTGACGAACACGAAGGTGATGCCGACCTCGCGCTGGATGGCCTTCAGCTCGACCTGCATCTCCTCACGCAGCTTGAGGTCGAGCGCGCCGAGCGGCTCGTCGAGCAGCAGCACGCGCGGCCGGTTGACCAGGGCGCGGGCGAGGGCGACCCGCTGGCGCTGGCCTCCGGAGAGCTGCGCCGGGCGGCGCTTCTCGAAGCCGTCCAGCCGGACCGACGCCAGCGCCTCCATCGCGCGGGCGCGCCGCTCCGCCTTGGGGACCCGCTTCACCCGCAGGCCGTACTCGACGTTCTCCAGCACGCTCATGTGCGGGAACAATGCGTAGTCCTGGAAGACCGTGTTCACGTCCCGCTCGAACGGCGCGAGCCGGGTGACGTCCCGGCCGCCCAGCTCGACGGCTCCGGCGGTGGGGGACTCGAACCCGGCGATCATGCGCAGGACCGTGGTCTTCCCGGAGCCGGACGGCCCGAGCATCGCGAAGAACTCGCCGTCGGCCACGTCGAGGTCCACGCCGGCGACCGCGACGACGCTCCCGAAGCTCTTGCGGAGTCCGCGCAGGCTGACCGCGCGGCCGTCGCGGCCGGCGACCGCGGTGGTGACGGACGTCACTGCTTGCTGTGGCATGACCGGAAACATATGGGTTCATAGGTTTCCCGGTAAAGCCCCGATCCGGTATCACTGTGTTAACTATCTGGCGAATGTGATCGAAGCTGGGAAGGCGGGGCGGATCGGCATGACTGCGACGCGACACACCGGATCGGGCGGGCGAGTGACCGACTGGGCGTGGCCGTGAGCGTCGCGCGGCTGGCGATCTTCTCCCCGGTCGACAGCACCGGCCGGGTGGACCTCGTGGTCCGGCGGCTGGGTGACGCGATCGCCCTCGGCCTGCTCGCGGACGGCGAGCAGCTCCCCAGCGAGTCCGAGCTGGCAGGACGCCTCGGCGTCTCCACCGTGACCGTACGCGAGGCGCTCATGGCGTTGCGCGAGCGGGGGCTGGTGGAGACCAGGCGCGGCCGGGGCGGCGGCAGCTTCGCCCGCGCCCCTTCGGAGCCCGACGTGACCGAGCGGCTCGGCGACCTCGCCGTGGACGAGCTGCGCGACCTGGGCGACCACTACGCCGCCATCGCCGGAGCCGCGGCCCGGCTCGCGGCGCAGCGCTCGCTGCCCTCGGACGTCGCGCCGCTGTGGCGCTCGCTCGACGAGATGGCCGTGGCCGAGTCGAGCGCCGAGCTCCGCCGCCTGGACGGCCGCTTCCACATCGAGGTCGCGGCGGCCTCCCAGTCCGCGCGCCTCACCCGGGAGGAGATCCGGTTACAGGCCGACATCGGACCGTTGCTGTGGCTTTCGCGCGAGGGCCTCGCAGGGCACGATGAGACGGCGGCACAGCATCGCGCCATCGCCGAGGCGATCGGCGCGGGCGACGCCGACCGGGCGCGCGACCTCGCCGAGCGGCACGTGCTCGACGCCACGGACCACCTGATCGAGCTTCGGCTGCGGCTGCAGGAGTAAGACGATGATCACACGGTCGGACACGGTGCGATCGGACGCGCCGCCGGGCGCCCGTCCCGCCGCCCCGACGGCCACCCCGCCCGCCGGACCGACCGGACCGGCCACCGGAACGGCCGTGGCCGCCGCTCTGGCGCGGGTCCGCGACACCGCCGACGAGGTCTTCGCGGCGCTCGCCGACGTGCGCGCCGCGACCACCGGCCGGGCCCGTGCCGTACGGCGCGGCGGGCGCGGCCTGGTCAGCTCCGACCTCGCCGCGCTGCGCCCCCTCCTGTTCGGCCGGCTCGGCGCGATCATCGCCGGCATCGGGTTCATCGCCGCGCCCGGACTGCTCGCCGACGCGCCCTGGTACCTGGAGTGGTGGCAGGAGAGCCCCTCGGGCGCGCCCGTGCAGCTCCTGCGCGACCTCGACCCGTCGAGCAGCGCCTTCTACGACTACACCCACTGGGACTGGTACACCGGCCCCGCCACGGGCGCGGAGCGCACGATCTGCGGGCCGTACGTCGACTACCTGTGCACCGACGACTACAGCCTCACCCTCTCGGTGCCGGTGACGCTGGACGGCGTCTTCCTCGGCGTGGCCGCGGCCGACGTGTTCGTGCGCCGCTTCCAGGCCGCCGTGGTGCCCGCGCTCAGGGAGATCCCCGTCCCGGCGTTCCTGGTCAACGCCCAGGGCCGGGTGGTGGCCTCCAACACCGCCCGCTGGATCGCCGGTTCCGTGTACCGGGGGACCGAGGGCTTCGCGGTGCGCCGGGTGCCGGGCCTTCCGCTGTCGCTCGTCGAGGGCACCGGCCGGTAGACCGGTTCCGGCCTGCGGCAGAATTGGCGCATGTCCCTCGACCCGAAGATCGCCGCGCGGCTGAAGCGCACCCAGGACGGGCTGGTGCCCGTCGTCGTCCAGCAGCACGACACCGGCGAGGTGCTGATGCTCGCCTGGATGGACGACGAGGCGCTGCACCGCACGCTCACCACGGGTCGGGCCACGTACTGGTCCCGCAGCCGAGGGGAGTACTGGATCAAGGGTGACACCTCCGGCAACGTGCAGTGGGTGCGGTCCGTGAGCCTCGACTGCGACGGCGACACGATCCTGCTGAAGGTCGACCAGGTGGGCGCCGCCTGCCACACCGGCGACCGCACCTGCTTCGACGCCGGAGTGCTCGACGCCGTCCAGGGCCACGCGGGGGAGGACGTCGCGACGCGGGGCGGCGAGCGGTCATGACGTCGTCCCCGGGCGCGGGAGGCCCGGCGGCCGGGACCGGCGCGTCGCGCACCGACGCCCGGCCCCGCAGCGCGCGGCGCTCACTGATGGCCTGGCTGGTCTGCTGCGCGGCCGGGGCGGGCCTGGCGCTGCTGGCGGCCGGCCGCGAGTGGGCCGCCGTCGGCTACGGCGGGGCGCCGGTCCCCGTGAACGGCGGCGACGCCGTCCCCGGCCTCACGCCCCTCGTCCTGGCCGCCCTGGCCGCCGTGCTCGCCGTCTTCGCGACCAGGGGCGCGTGGCGGCGGCTGGTCGGCGTGGTGCTCGCGGGCTGCGGCGCCGCCGTCGCGGCGCTGGCGTGGCCGTCCGGGCTGCCCGCGAGGGCCGTGGAGGTCGCCGAGACCGCGCGCTCGCTCTCCGGCCAGGCGGCGCGCGTGACAGTGACGGCGTGGCCGTGGGCGGCGGTCGCCGGAGGGGCGCTGCTCGCCGCTTGCGGCGTGGCGGCCGTGTTGCTCGCCGGCGCGTGGCCGGGCATGTCGGGCAAGTATGAGCGCCGTTCCGGCGGTGGCAAGGAGACGTCGCGACGGGTCACCGGCGACCGGGCGTTGTGGGACGCGCTCGACGAGGGAGCGGACCCCACTGTCGATTCAGATGATCATTCTGAAAATGACAGGAAATAGTAAGGAAACCGCACGCGACGTGATGGTTTCCCACTTTGCGACAACGTCACGAATTGCCGACGAAGCGGACATTCACCCAAACGGAAGTCTCATGTGTCGCTAAGCTTCCGGTCCGCAACTCATGACCATATAGGAGCCGTTAAATGAGCTACGGAAACCAGCCGGGCGACACGGGGGGCTACGGGGCGCAGCCGCCCGGCGGCGGATACGGCCCGCCGCCCGGCGACGGCGGCTACCCGCCGCCCGGTGGCTACCCCCCGCCTGGCGGGTATGGCGCCATGCCGACCCCGCCGAACAACCACCTCGTGATGGCCATCATCACCACGGTCCTGTGCTGCCTTCCGCTGGGCGTGGTCTCGATCGTCTACGCCACCCAGGTCAACTCGAAGTGGGCGATGGGTGACTACCAGGGCGCCCAGGCCGCTTCCGAGTCGGCCAAGAAGTGGTGGCTGGCATCCATGATCACGGCTGCCGTCCTCTTCGTGCTGTACATCGTCCTCGTCGTCGTGCTGGGCGTGTTCAGCGCCAGCGTGAGCAACTCGTCATACTGAGGGCCATGACGGCGACAGCGCATGAGCGGCGCGGCGCGGACCGGATCCGGTCGGTGCTCGCGCCGCTCGGCGTCGCGGCGGTCACCGGCGCGGCCTTCGCGTTCGTGGGCGCCGTGGACCCCAACCAGCCCGGGCACTACCCGACGTGCCCCTTCCTCTTCCTGACCGGGCTCTACTGCCCCGGTTGCGGCACGCTGCGCGCGATGCACGCGCTCGCCCACGCCGACCCGCTCACGGCCATCGGGTTCAACCCGCTCGCGATGGCCACCGTCCCGTTCCTGCTGTTCTGGTGGGGCCGCTGGACGCTGCGCTCCTGGCAGGGGCGGCCCGCCCGTACGACCCTGGCGCGGCCCGTCTATCTGTGGGCCTTCCTCGCCCTTGTGATCGTTTATTGGGTGGTGCGAAACCTCCCATTCGGTCGCGTTCTCGCCCCCTGACGAGACCCGATGGCCGAGCGGCCTCGGGGAGGCCGATAGCATCGGCAGGGCAAGGTAGCGACGGCTAGCGACCGGAGGGACCGCTTCTCGTGAGCGAGCGTAGCGAGCGAACAGGTTTGCGCGGCAGTGTTCACTCATGCGGGCTCCGAGCCGATGGCGAGGAGGGCTCATGAGCGTTCTCGACGAGATCATCACCGGCGTCCGCGAGGACCTGGAGGCCCGGCAGCAGGCCGTGCCGATCGAGCTTCTCAAGGAGCGCGCGGGGCGCGCCCCGGAGACGAAGGACGCCTACGCGGCGCTCGGCGGCGACAAGGTCTCGGTGATCGCCGAGGTGAAGCGGTCGAGCCCGTCCAAGGGCGCGCTCGCCGCCATCGCCGACCCCGCGGCCCTCGCCGCGGACTACGAGGCCGGCGGAGCGCACGTGATCAGCGTGCTGACCGAGCGGCGCAGGTTCGGCGGCACCCTGGAGGACCTGGCCTCGGTCCGGGCCGCCGTGGACATCCCCATCCTGCGCAAGGACTTCATCGTCACCTCCTACCAGCTCTGGGAGGCCCGGGCGTACGGCGCCGACCTCGCGCTGCTCATCGTGGCCGCCCTGGAGCAGAACGCGCTGGTCTCGCTCATCGAGCGGGCCGAGTCGATCGGCCTCGCTCCGCTGGTCGAGGTGCACACCGAGGAGGAGCTCGACCGCGCCCTCGCCGCCGGAGCCAGGATCATCGGTGTCAACGCGCGCAACCTCAAGACCCTGGAAGTCGACCGGGACGTCTTCGCCAAGATCGCGCCCAAGATCCCCGACGGCGTCATCAAGATCGCCGAGTCGGGCGTGCGCGGCCCGCACGACCTGCTCGCGTACGCGCGGGCCGGGGCCGACGCGGTGCTGGTCGGCGAGAGCCTGGTCACCGGAAAGGACCCCAGGGCCGCCGTGAACGACCTGGTCACCGCCGGCGCCCACCCATCGTCTCGGCAGGAGAGGCAGTCGTGAGCCTGACAGAAGGACCCATCCTCACCGCGGCGGACCTCGCCGGCAACGGTGTCTACGGCGACGACCCGGACGGCAACGGCAAGTTCGGCGTCTTCGGCGGGCGGTTCGTGCCCGAGGCCCTGATCCCGGCGCTCGACGAGGTGGCCGCCGAGTACGAGAAGGCCAAGACCGACGAGGAGTTCCTCCGCGAGTTCGACCACCTGCTGCGCACGTACGCGGGGCGGCCGACCACGCTCACGGAGGTGCCGAGGTTCGCCGCGCACGCGGGCGGCGCCCGGATCGTGCTCAAGCGCGAGGACCTCACCCACACCGGCGCGCACAAGATCAACAACGTGCTGGGGCAGGCGCTGCTGACCCGGCGCCTGGGCAAGACCCGGGTGATCGCCGAGACCGGCGCGGGCCAGCACGGCGTGGCCACGGCCACCGCCGCCGCCCTGCTCGGCCTGGAGTGCGTCATCTACATGGGCGCCGTGGACTGCGAGCGCCAGGCGCTCAACGTCGCCCGGATGAAGCTGCTCGGCGCGACCGTCGTGCCGGTCACCAACGGCAGCCAGACGCTCAAGGACGCGATCAACGAGGCGTTCCGCGACTGGGTCACCAACGTCGACCGCACCCACTACCTCTTCGGCACGGTCGCCGGGCCGCACCCGTTCCCCGAGATCGTCCGCGACTTCGCCCGGATCATCGGTGTCGAGGCCCGCCGCCAGATCCTGGAGCTGACCGGCCGGCTGCCCGACGCGGTCTGCGCCGCGGTCGGCGGCGGTTCCAACGCCATCGGGATCTTCCACGCCTTCATCGGCGACGAGGGTGTCCGGCTGTACGGCTACGAGGCCGCCGGGCGCGGGCTGGAGAGCGGTGAGCACGCCCTCACCCTCACCGCGGGCAGCGTCGGCGTGCTGCACGGCTCCCGCACGTACGTCCTGCAGGACGAGGAGGGCCAGACGATCGAGTCCCACTCGATCTCGGCCGGCCTCGACTACCCCGGGGTGGGCCCCGAGCACGCCTGGCTGAAGGACTCCGGCCGGGCCGTCTACGAAGGCATCACCGACGCCGAGGCGATGGAGGCGTTCGCCCTGCTCGCCCGCACCGAGGGCATCATCCCGGCGATCGAGTCCTCGCACGCCCTCGCCGGCGCGCTGAAGCTCGGGCGCGAGCTGGGCCCGGAGGCCACCATCCTGGTGAACCTCTCCGGCCGCGGCGACAAGGACATGGGCACCGCGATGAAGTACTTCGACCTCTAAGCCGATCCTCCGACTGAACGGGGGAGCCGGGCCGACGACGGCGGAGCGGCGTACGGCGGCCCCATCCGGCTGAGGCGGATCAGACCCAGACGAACGGAACACCGATGACGACACTTCAGACGGTCTTCGCGAAGGCGCGCGCCGAGAACCGGGCCGCCCTCGTGGGCTACCTGCCGGCCGGTTTCCCCACCAAGGACGGGGCCGTCGCCGCCGCCACCGCCATGGTGGAGGCCGGGTGCGACGTGATCGAGATCGGCCTGCCGTACTCCGATCCGCTGATGGACGGCCCCACCATCCAGGACGCCGTCCACCGCTCCCTGACGAACGGCACCCGCATCGGCGACGTGATGCGCACGGTCGAGGGCGTCGCCAAGACCGGAGCCGCGACCCTCGTCATGACGTACTGGAACCCGATCGACCGGTACGGCCCGGCCCGCTTCGCGCGCGACCTGGCGAACGCCGGCGGCGTCGGGACGATCACCCCCGACCTCACGCCCGAGGAGTCCGGGGTCTGGCTCCAGGAGAGCAAGGACGCCGGCATCGACACGGTGTTCCTGGTCGCGCCGAGCTCGACCGAAGACCGCATCGGCAAGGTGGCCAAGATCTGCACCGGCTTCGTCTACGCCGCCTCCCTGATGGGCGTGACGGGCGCGCGCGAGTCGGTCGGCTCCGCCGCCGAGGGCCTGGTCGCCCGCACCCGGCGGCACACCTCCCTGCCCGTGTGCGTCGGGCTCGGCGTGGGCACCGGGGCGCAGGCCGCCGAGGTGGCCGCCTACGCCGACGGCGTGATCGTCGGGTCGGCGTTCATCCGGCGCCTCCTCGACGCGCCCGACGAGGCGGCCGGGCTCGCCTCGGTGCGCGAGCTCGCGGCCGAGCTCGCCGCGGGCGTCCGCCGATAGCCGTCCGGGGGCCGTCCTTTCCCTGTTAAGTGGGGGGTCGATCTCTTAACCGGCGCTTATGCCGTCCATGATGTGGTGGGCCCCAAGTAATGTGCAGATAGCACGGCCGCCACTGGGGTGACGGCCGGACATCGTGACGGCAGCGATGGCAACCCCGCGAGGAGACGATGGTGTTGACTTATGAGAAGGCCGCACCTGATCGACCGCGCACGGAGCACCCCGCGTTACCCTGGGTGACGACCGTGGCCCGGTTGGTCCTCGCGGCGGTGCTCATCGTGGCGGGCGGCCTCAAGATCGGCGCCCCGGCGCTCTCGGTGCAGGCGGTCAAGGCGTACCAGCTTCTGCCGGACTCGCTGGCCACTGCCATCGGGTACGGTCTGCCCATCGTCGAGATCGTCATCGGCGTCCTGCTGGTGGTCGGCCTGCTGACGAGGGTCGCGGCCGTCGTCTCCGGGCTGCTCATGCTGGCGTTCGTCGTGGGCATCGCCTCGGCGTGGGCGCGGGGCCTGCGCATCGACTGCGGCTGCTTCGGCGGAGGCGGTGAGCTGGGCGCGGGTGAGGACCCCAACTATCTCTGGGAGATCCTCCGTGACTTCGGCCTGGTGATCGTGGCCGCGTGGATCTTCATCCGCCCGCCGGGCCGCCTCGCGATGGACTCCGCGCTCGGCCTCACCGGGCCGCGGGAGCCGTACCAGCCGGAAGGCGACATATTCCAGGGCGAAGAGCCCGACGCATAGGGAGACATCCATGAGCAAGGCGGCGAGGGGCGCTTCGGTCCGGGCGCGTATCGCGGCGCAACGGGAGGCCGAGCGCAAGCAGGAGCAGCGCAGGCGCCTGGCCACGATCATCACCGTGGTGGTCGTCGTGTTGGCTGTGATCAGCGGCGGCTGGTGGTACGCCGCGCAGCAGAGCAAGTCCGAGACGGTCGCCGGCGGGCTCGCCCCCGTGACCGTGCAGAGCGACGGCACCGCCGTGATGGCCAAGGCCGGGGTCACCTCGCCGGTCCTGGACATCTACGAGGACCCGCAGTGCCCGGTCTGCAAGCAGCTTGAGGAGATCAGCGGCCCCACGATCAAGAACCTCGCCGCCGAGGGCAAGGTCAAGGTCGTCTACCACCCGCTCACGATCTTCTCGCAGGAGCCGACCCGGTCGAACTCCCTGCGCGCCGCGTCCGCACTGCGCTGCGTGTCCGACGGCAAGCAGTGGATCGCCTTCCACGACCGGCTCTTCAAGGAGCAGCCGCGCGAGACCGTCGAGGGCTTCAAGATCGACGACCTGGTGAAGTGGGGCCATGACGTCGGCGTCACCGCGCCCGGCTTCGACAGCTGCGTCAAGGACCAGACGCAGCAGGCGGCGCACGAGCAGTTCTCCACCAAGACCCTGCAGGACCAGAAGCTGCAGGGAACGCCGACGCTCAAGCTGAACGGCCAGCAGATCGACAACAACACGATCTTCGTGCCCAGCGCGCTGCGCCAGGAAATCATCAATGCCGGCAAGTAGGACGGGATGGGCCGCGGATCGTCGCGGCCCGTTCTCCCCAGCTTTGCGCGAGGGCCGGTCCGTCTACGGTAACGTCCATTGACATGCCCCTCGCCTCGATTCCCAGCCCGTCACAAGGGGTCTGGAACCTCGGACCGCTCCCGATCCGGGCGTACGCGCTGTGCATCGTGCTCGGCGTCATCGTCGCCGTCTGGATAGGGGAGCGGCGTTGGCGCGCCCGCGGTGGCGCGCCGGGTGCGATCACCGATCTCGCCGTCTGGGCCGTGCCGTTCGGCCTCGTCGGCGGGCGGCTGTACCACGTCATCACCGACTGGCAGCTCTACTTCGGCTCCGAAGCGCCCAACCAGCCGATCGACACCCTGTTCATCTGGAAGGGCGGCCTCGGCATCTGGGGGGCCATCGCGCTGGGCGGGCTCGGGGTGTGGATCGCCTGCCGCCGCCGGGGCATCTCGTTCTCGGCGATCGCCGACACCCTCGCCCCGGCCATCGCCGTGGCGCAGGCGATCGGCCGCTGGGGCAACTACTTCAACCAGGAGCTGTTCGGCGGGCCCACCACGCTGCCGTGGGGCCTGGAGATCGAGCCGGGCCGTCCCGGCACGGTGCCCGGCGCCGACACCTACCACCCGACCTTCCTCTACGAGTCGCTGTGGAACCTCGCCCTCGCGGGCATCCTGGTGCTCGTCGGCAGGCGCTTCGCCCTCCGGCACGGCCGGCTGTTCGCGCTCTACGTCGCGGGATACACGCTCGGCCGGTTCTGGATCGAGGGCCTGCGGGTCGATCCCGCCCACCACGTCCTCGGGCTCCGGCTGAACCAGTGGACCGCCGTGGTGATCTTCCTGCTGGCGATCGCGTACTTCTGGTTCGCGCGGAACAAGGCCGGTGAGGAGCCGCTCGGCACCGACGCCGGCGAGCCGGGCGGGGCGGACGGCGGCTCTGACGCGGCCGATTCACCCAAGGACGGCTCGGCCGGCCCCGGCGCCACCGGTGAGGCGATCGCCTCGCCGGAACAGGGAGGAAACCGGCGATGACCGGCGCAGATTCGGGGGTTCGCGCCGAGATCCACCACCAGCACCGTGACGTGAACGGCGGCTGGCTGCGCCCGGCGGTGTTCGGCGCGATGGACGGCCTCGTCTCCAACTTCGCCCTCATCGCGGGCGTCGCGGGAGGCACGGCCGACACCAAGGTCATCGCGCTCGCCGGCGTGGCCGGCCTCGCCGCCGGGGCCTTCTCCATGGCGGGCGGCGAGTACGTCTCGGTGGCCAGCCAGAGAGAGCTGGCCCAGGCGGAGATCGACGTCGAGCGTCGCGAGCTCGAACGCAATCCGGAGGCCGAGGAGGACGAGCTCGCCCAGCTGTACGTGCAGCGCGGGGTCGATCCGGAGACAGCCAAGGAGGTCGCCCACCAGATCTCCCGGAACCCGGAGAAGGCGCTGGAGGTGCACGCCCGGGCCGAGATCGGCGTCGATCCGTACGACCTGCCCTCGCCGCTGCTCGCCGCGGTCTCCTCGTTCCTGTCGTTCACCGTCGGGGCCCTGATCCCGCTCCTGCCGTACCTGCTGGGTGCGCAGGGCCTGTGGGTGTCGGCGATCGTGTCGATGGTGGCGCTGTTCGCCGCCGGCGCGGTGGTGTCCCGGGTGACCGCGCGCACCTGGTGGTTCAGCGGGCTGCGCCAGCTCCTGGTCGGCGCGGTGGCGGCGGCGCTCACGTGGGGGCTCGGGACGGCGGTCGGAGCTAGCGGTCTGTGACGAAGCGCAAGCGCCGGTCGCAGCCGCCCTCGGAGCGCTGGACCAGCGACACCCTGGCCGAGCTCGGGCTGAGCGTCCTGCAGCAGCGGCTCGTCATCGGCATCGGATCTGCGGTGGCGGCCGTCGCCTCCCTGCTGGTCCTGATCTTTGTGGTCAACATGATCGGGAGCGGTGACGTCCCGCCGGCGCAGGGATCGAGCTCCCTCGGCGGGGCGCGGCCCGGCGACTACCGCGCCTGGCCCTCGCTCAAGCAGTTCGCCCCCATCGCGAACCGCAAGGCCGACGCCGCCCCCCTCACCCTGAAAGAGCTCTTCGGGGCGCGCAGCGTGCAGGCAGGCAAGATCACCCTCAAGAGGGTCGGCGTCCACCTCGACAGCGGGTGCCGCCAGTCCGTCTGGGGCGCCGACCTGGTCCAGGAGCTGTCCGAGGCGGGCTGCACGCAGGTCGCGCGCGGGCTCTACACCAGCGCCGACGGCGCGTACATCGCCCAGTACGCCATGCTCAACCTCGCCGACGTCACGGCCGCCGACCGCCTGGTCGAGCGGCTGAAGTCGCTCTACCTGGGCGGCTGGATGCTGCCGGTCGACTCCTCCAAGGCCGGGTTCACCGGGTACAGCGAGGGGAGCGGCCACGCGATGGGCCACTACGTCGGCCTGGTCTGGATCGGCAGGGCCGACGGCGCCGACCGGACCCCGCAGGACGACTTCGTCACACTCGGCCTCGCCGTACGCGATGTGGAGCGGGCGCTCTACAAGCGCGTCGTCGCGGTCGCGGGCGTCCCCTCGATCACCGTCAAGCCGTCGCCGGGGGAGGAGACCGCCCAGCCGGCCGAGCCGGGTCCCACCGAGTCCGGGACAGGGGAGGGGGCCGGATCCCCGGCCTCGCCCTCTCCGACCCCGGCCGGGCAGTAGGCACCCTCTCGCCGCAAGGTTTGCCCTTCCCACCAGATACCGAAATATCGGCTTGAATCATGGTGCTGTAGGTTAAATGCCGGGATCAGCCGGGATATAGGGCGAGCGACGCTCAAGGAAGAGCGCAGCGAAAGGGCGCTCGCCGCACCGCGACGAAGCGGTCTCCCGGCGGGTGATGCGTCCCGCTTCCCGCCCTTCTCTCCAGCGCGGTTCGCCCAGTGAAGATTCGCGAAGCGCACCGGGTTGGGACTAATCGGGCAGGATGCGGTAACGTTTGAGGACCTATCACCGCAGCAGGGCCAACGTCGTCCCTCTGTTTCGAGCAGAAGATGACGACGGGAGGGTTTCATGCCTGCTGCCCGCCTCGGCCGTGCCGGAGGCTTCCCCGAGCCTCAGGGCCTGTACGACCCCGCGAACGAGCACGACGCCTGCGGTGTCGCCATGGTGGCGGACGTCGCCGGCCGCCGCAGCTATGACATCGTCGCGAAGGCCCTGACCGCGCTGCGCAACCTGGACCACCGAGGGGCCAGCGGCAGCGAGCCGGACACCGGCGACGGAGCCGGCATCCTCACGCAGATCCCCGACGCGTTCTTCCGCGCGGTCGTGGACTTCCCGCTGCCGCCCGAGGGCGCGTACGCCGCCGGTCTCGCGTTCCTTCCGTGCGACGAGCAGGCGCGCGGCGTCGCCGTCGGCCTGATCGAGGAGATCGCCGCGGAGGAGGGTGTGACCGTCCTCGGCTGGCGTGACGTCCCCGTCGACGCCGCGCTCCCCGGAGCCAGCGCCCGCGCGGTCATGCCGCACTTCGCGCAGCTCTTCGTCACCTCGCCGACCGGCGAGACCGGCATCGCCCTCGACCGGCTGGCCTTCGCCTTCCGCAAGCGGGCCGAGCACGAGGTCGACGTCTACTTCGCCTCGCTGTCCAGCCGCACGGTGGTCTACAAGGGGATGCTGACCTCGCTGCAGGTCGAGCCGTTCTTCCCCGACCTCTCGGACCAGCGGTACGCGACCGCGATCGCCCTGGTCCACTCGCGGTTTTCCACGAACACGTTCCCCTCGTGGCCGCTCGCCCACCCCTACCGGTACATCGCGCACAACGGCGAGATCAACACCGTCAAGGGCAACCGGAACTGGATGCGCGCCCGCGAGGCGATGCTGGCCGGCGGCCTGATCCCGGGAGACATGGAGCGACTGTTCCCGATCTGCGACCCGGACGGCTCCGACACCGCGTCCTTCGACGAGACGCTCGAACTGCTCCACCTGGGCGGCCGGTCGCTCCCGCACGCCGTGCTCATGATGATCCCGGAGGCGTGGGAGAACCACACCGAGATGGACCCCGCCCGGCGGGCGTTCTACGAGTTCCACTCCACCCTGATGGAGGCGTGGGACGGACCGGCGTCGATCACCTTCTCCGACGGCACGCTCGTCGGCGCGGTGCTCGACCGCAACGGCCTGCGTCCCGGCCGCTTCTGGGTCACCGACGACGGGCTGGTGGTGCTGGCCTCCGAGGCCGGCGTCCTGGCCGACATCCCGCAGGAGAAGGTCGTCCGCAAGGGCCGCCTCCAGCCCGGCCGGATGTTCCTCGTCGACACCTCGCGCGGCAAGATCATCGAGGATGACGAGATCAAGGCCGAGCTCGCCGCGGCCGAGCCGTACGCCGACTGGCTGCACGCGGGTCTGGTCCGCTTCGAGGAGCTGCCCGCGCGCGAGCACGAGCACCCGACGCACGAGGCGCTGGTCAAGCGGCAGCAGACCTTCGGCTACACCGAGGAGGAGCTGCGGGTCATCCTCACGCCGATGGCGCGCCACGGCTACGAGCCGATCGGGTCGATGGGCACCGACACGCCCGTCGCCGTGCTGAGCGAGAAGCCGCGGCTGCTCTTCGACTACTTCAGCCAGCTCTTCGCCCAGGTCACCAACCCGCCGCTGGACGCGATCCGCGAGGAGCTCGTCACCTCGCTGCAGTCGACCATCGGTCCCGAGGGCAACCTGCTCGACCCGGGCCCGGCCTCCTGCCGCCGGCTCGTGCTGCCGTATCCGGTGATCGACAACGACGAGCTCGCCAAGATCGTCCACATCAACGACGAGGGCGCGCTGCCGGGCTTCCAGCCGTACGTCGTCTCGGGCCTGTTCCACGTGGGCGGCGGCGGCGACGCGCTGCGGCGGCGGCTGCGGGAGA
The DNA here is from genome assembly GCF_001570365.1 of Microtetraspora fusca. Lineage (GTDB taxonomy): Bacteria > Actinomycetota > Actinomycetes > Streptosporangiales > Streptosporangiaceae > Microtetraspora > Microtetraspora fusca. Next base: position 16,580 of record NZ_BBYK01000064.1, read on the forward strand.
TCCGTGAGGAGGTCTCGCGAGCGATCGAGGACGGCGCGCGGATCATCGTGCTGTCCGACCGCGGCTCCTCCCGCGAGAAGGCGCCGATCCCGGCGCTGCTGCTCACCGGCGCGGTGCACCACCACCTCATCCGGGAGAAGACGCGCACCCGCGTCGGCCTGGTCATCGAGACCGGCGAGGCCCGCGAGTGCCACCACATGGCCCTGCTCATCGGGTACGGCGCGAGCGCGGTCAACCCCTACCTCGCGCTCGAGACCGTCGAGGACATGGTCGAGGCCGGGCGGCTGCCCGGCGTCGAGCCGCGCGCGGCCGCACGCAACCTGATCAAGGCGTACGGCAAGGGCGTCCTGAAGGTCATGTCCAAGATGGGCGTGTCCACGGTCGCCTCGTACACCGGCGCGCAGATCTTCGAGGCGCTCGGCCTGGGTGCCGAGGTCATCGACGAGTGCTTCACCGGGACCACGTCGCGGCTCGGCGGTGTCGGCTTCGACGTCCTGGCCCGCGAGGCGTTCGAGCGGCACCAGCGGGCCTACCCGCGGGCGGAGAACGCGCACCGGCGTCTGGAGGTCGGCGGCGAGTACCAGTGGCGCCGCGAGGGCGAGCCGCACCTGTTCAACCCGACGACGGTCTTCAAGCTGCAGCACGCCACCCGCAGCCGGCGGTACGAGATCTTCAAGGAGTACACCTCCCTGGTCGACGGCCAGGCCGAGCGGCTGATGACCCTGCGCGGCCTGTTCCGGCTGCGCAAGGGCACCCCCGTGCCGATCGAGGAGGTGGAGCCGGTCGAGTCGATCGTCCGGCGGTTCTCCACCGGCGCCATGTCGTACGGCTCGATCTCCATGGAGGCGCACGAGACCCTCGCCATCGCCATGAACCGGCTGGGCGGCAAGTCCAACACCGGTGAGGGCGGCGAGGACCCGGAGCGGCTGTACGACCTGCCCCGGCGCAGCGCGATCAAGCAGGTGGCCTCCGGCCGCTTCGGCGTGACCAGCGAGTACCTGGTGAACGCCGACGACCTGCAGATCAAGATGGCCCAGGGCGCCAAGCCCGGCGAGGGCGGCCAGCTCCCGGGGCACAAGGTGTACCCGTGGATCGCCAAGACCCGGCACTCCACGCCCGGCGTCGGCCTCATCTCGCCGCCGCCGCACCACGACATCTACTCGATCGAGGACCTGGCCCAGCTCATCCACGACCTCAAGAACGCCAACCCGCGGGCCCGCGTGCACGTGAAGCTGGTGTCCGAGGTCGGCGTCGGCACCGTGGCCGCGGGTGTGTCCAAGGCGCACGCCGACGTCGTGCTGATCTCCGGCCACGACGGCGGCACCGGCGCCTCGCCGCTGACCTCGCTCAAGCACGCCGGAACGCCCTGGGAGCTCGGCCTGGCCGAGACCCAGCAGACGCTGCTGCTCAACGGCCTGCGCGACCGGATCGTCGTCCAGGCGGACGGCCAGCTCAAGACCGGCCGCGACGTGGTCGTGGCGGCGCTGCTCGGGGCCGAGGAGTTCGGCTTCGCCACCGCGCCGCTGGTCGTCTCCGGCTGCGTCATGATGCGGGTCTGCCACCTGGACACCTGCCCGGTCGGCGTGGCCACGCAGAACCCGGAGCTGCGCAAGCGGTTCAGCGGCAAGCCCGAGTTCGTGGTGAACTTCTTCGAGTTCATCGCGCAGGAGGTCCGCGAGTACCTCGCCGAGCTCGGCTTCCGCTCGCTCGACGAGGCCGTCGGCCACGCCGAGATGCTGGACTTCACCGCGGCCGTCGACCACTGGAAGGCTGCGGGGCTGGACCTGTCGCCGATCCTGCACCAGCCGGCGCTGCCCGCGGGCACCCCGCTGCGCAAGGTCGTCGAGCAGGACCACGGCCTCGACCGCGCCCTGGACAACACGCTCATCCAGCTCGCCGAGGGCGCGCTCGAGTACGGCGACCGGGTCACGCTCGAACTGCCCATCCGCAACGTCAACCGTACGGTCGGCACGATGCTCGGCCACGAGGTGACCCGCAGGTACGGCGGGGCCGGGCTGCCGGACGACACCATCGACGTGACCTTCACCGGGTCGGCGGGCAACTCGTTCGGCGCGTTCGTGCCGCGCGGCGTCACGCTGCGGCTCGTCGGCGACGCGAACGACTACGTCGGCAAGGGCCTGTCCGGCGGCCGCCTGGTCGTCCGCCCGCACGCGGACGCCTCGTTCGCGGCCGAGACGCAGGTCGTCGCCGGCAACGTCGGCCTGTACGGGGCCACCTCCGGCGAGGTGTTCGTCCGGGGCGTCGTGGGCGAGCGGTTCTGCGTGCGCAACTCCGGCGCGACCGCCGTCGTCGAGGGCGTCGGCGACCACGGCTGCGAGTACATGACCGGCGGCCGGGCCGTCGTCCTCGGGCCGACCGGGCGCAACTTCGCGGCCGGCATGTCCGGCGGCGTCGCGTACGTGCTGGATCTGAACACCGACCGGATCAACCGGGAGATGGTGGAGATCGAGTCGCTGACGGACGAGGACGCCGCGTTCCTGCGGGCGATCGTGGAGCGGCACCTGGCCGAGACCGGCTCGGCCGTCGCCAAGGCGCTGCTGGCCGACTGGGACGCCGCACTGGCGCGGTTCGGCAAGGTCATGCCGACCGACTACAAGCGGGTGCTCCAGGCGGCGGAGGTCGCCCGGCTCGAAGGCCGCGACATCGACGAGGCCGTCATGGCCGCGGCGCAGGGGTGAGGCCGATGACCGACGTCCGCTTCACCGTTCACCGCTCGACCGACGCACACCGATAAGGGGGGTACACCGATGGCTGACCCGAAGGGTTTCCTCACGCACGACCGCGAGCTGCCGGCGCGCCGCCCGGTCGACGTGCGCATCCGCGACTGGCGGGAGGTCTACGAGGACTTCCCGAAGCCCGCGCTGACCAGGCAGGCCGCCCGTTGCATGGACTGCGGCATCCCGTTCTGCCACAACGGCTGCCCGCTCGGGAACCTCATCCCCGAGTGGAACGACCTGGTGTACCGGGACGACTGGCGCGAGGCGGTCGAGCGGCTGCACGCGACCAACAACTTCCCGGAGTTCACCGGACGCCTGTGCCCGGCTCCCTGTGAGGCGGCCTGCGTCCTCGGCATCAACGCCGACCCGGTCTCGATCAAGCGGGTCGAGGTCGAGATCATCGACCGCGCCTTCGCCGAGGGCTGGGTCCGGCCGCAGCCGCCGGAGCGCAAGACCGGCAAGCGCGTCGCCGTGGTCGGCTCCGGCCCGGCCGGGCTGGCCGCCGCCCAGCAGCTCACCCGCGCCGGGCACGACGTGGTCGTGTTCGAGCGCGCGGACCGGATCGGCGGTCTGCTCCGGTACGGCATCCCCGAGTTCAAGATGGAGAAGCGCCACCTCGACCGCCGCCTGGCGCAGATGGAGGCCGAGGGCACCGAGTTCCGCACCGGCGTCAACGTCGGCGTGGACGTCCCGGTCGCCCGCCTGCGCGAGGAGTTCGACGCGATCGTGCTCGCCGGCGGGGCCACCGCCTGGCGCGACCTGCCGGTGCCGGGGCGCGAGCTCAAGGGCGTCTACCAGGCGATGGAGTACCTCCCGCCCGCCAACCGGGACCTCGCCGCGTCGCCGATCTCGGCGGAGGGCAAGCACGTGGTCGTGATCGGCGGCGGCGACACCGGCGCCGACTGCGTCGGCACGGCGATCCGCCAGGGGGCCGCGTCGGTGACCCAGCTGGAGATCATGCCGCGGCCGCCGGCGGCCAGGCCCGGATCCCAGCCGTGGCCGACGTACCCGATGCTGTTCAAGATGGAGAGCGCGCACGAGGAGCTGGAGGCGGGCGGCGGCGCCCGCGTCTACGCCGCCTCCACCACCGAGTTCCTTGCGGACGAGGACGGCAACGTCCGGGCGCTGCGCCTGGTCGACGTCGAGGGGCCCGCGGCCGGGTTCCGGCCGATCCCGGGCAGTGAGCGGGAGGTCCCCGCCGAACTGGTCACCCTCGCGATGGGCTTCCTCGGCCCGGAGCGGGGCCCGCTGCTCACCGACCTCGCGTCGCTCGCCTCGCGCGACTTCTTCGACGCCCGGGGCAACGTGGCCCGCGGCGCGTCGTACGAGACCGCCGTGGAGGGCGTCTTCGCGGCCGGCGACATGGGGCGCGGCCAGTCGCTGATCGTGTGGGCGATCGCGGAGGGCCGTTCGGCCGCCGCTGCGGTGGACGAGTACCTCTCGGGCCGGACCGCCCTGCCGGTCGCGGTCCCGCCGACGGCGCGTCCGCTGGTCTGACACTCGCGCGAAAAGACGTGACCACGCGGCCGCCGGCCGCGTGGTCACGTCTATTGTTGTGGGCCGGAGCCGCCTGAGCACGCCCCCCAGGCGAAAATCCGACAAAACGGGAATACCTCGCATATGGTCGGTGGCGTGCTCGCGCTGTCAGGCTCCTCCCGGGACGGGCGGGCCGGAACGAGGAGGGGTCGTTGAACGTACGGGGACGTCTCGCCGCCGCGGTCCTCGCGGTGGCGATGGCGGGCACGGCCTGCGCGGCCGGCCCGAGCGATTCCGGCGCGGGCCGGGACGCCCACGGAGCGCGGACGGCGACGCCCGGGACGGCGCGGCCGACGGGGGCGACCGGGGAGTTCCTCGTCTTCTACACCCAGGGCGGCCGGGACGCGGCGGCCCGCGCGGTCGCCGGCAGCGGCGGCGTGGTCACCGGGGAGGAGCCGCGGCTCGGCTACCTCGTGGCCGAGTTGTCCGCGCCCGAGAAGCTCGGCGCGACCCCGGCGATCGTCGGTGTCACCCCCGACCGCAGGATCGGCGAGGTGGCGAACGTGCCCACGCCGCCGCCCGCCTCGGCCCCGGCGTCGCCCACCCCCTCAGCCGCGCCCTCCGGGACCACGCCCGCGGCGCTGGCCGACCCGCTGTCGGGCCGCCAGTGGGACATGAAGATGATCGGCGCCACCGCCACCGGTTCGTACGCCCACCCGTCGGCGCGGGGCGCCCGGGTGCTCGTCGGCGTCATCGACACCGGCATCGACGGCAAGCACCCCGACATCGCGCCCAACTTCAACCGCGAGCTGAGCCGCAACTTCGTCACCGACCGGCCCAAGGACGCCAACGGCAAGACGTTCGACGGTCCCTGCGAGGCCAAGGACTGCAAGGACCCCGTGGACGTGGACGACGACGGCCACGGCACGCACGTCGCCAGCACGATCGGCTCCCCGCTCAACGGGATCGGGGTCGCCGGGGTCGCCCCCGAGGTGTCGCTGGTGAACATCCGCGCCGGCACCGACTCCGGCTACTTCTTCCTCAAGCCCACCATGGACGCCCTCACGTACGCCGCCGACATCGGCGTCGCGGTGGTCAACATGAGCTTCTACGTGGACCCCTGGACGTTCAACTGCCCGAACAACCCCCAGGACACGCCCGCCGAACGGCTCGAACAGCGCGGCATCATCGAGGGCATGCGCCGCGCCGTGGTGTACGCGCACGCCCACGGCGTCACCCTGATCACGGCCATCGGGAACAGCGGCACCGACCTCGGCCACCCGGTGAAGGACACCGCCAGCCCCGACTACCCGCTGGGCGCCGAACACGAGCGCAAGGTCGACAACACCTGCATCAACGTGCCGGCGGAGCTGGAGAACGTCATCTCGGTCTCCGCGGTCGGCCCCACCGAGCGCAAGTCGTCCTACTCCGACTACGGCGTCGAGCAGACCGACATCGCCGCGCCGGGCGGCGACCTGTTCGCCAAGGAGACGCGGCTCACCGGCGTGCGCAGGGAGATCCTGGCCGCGGCCCCGGCCCACGCGCTGCGCGAGAAGGGCCTCATCAACGCCCGCGGGGTGCCCCAGGACCCGTCCGTGGTCCGGGAGTGTCCGGAAGGCGGGACCTGCTCCTACTACCAGTACATGGAGGGCACCTCCATGGCCTCGCCGCACGCCGCCGGCGTCGCCGCGATCATCGTCGGCCGCTTCGGCACCCCCGGGAAGAACGGCCTGACGATGGACCCCGCCGAGGTCGAGCGCATCCTGTACGCGACCGCGGTGCCCCGGCCCTGCCCGGAGCCCCGGGCGTACAAGTACTCGAAGGACAACGTGCAGACCTGCGAGGGCGGCCTGGATCGCAACGGCTTCTTCGGCCACGGCGTCGTCAGCGCCGCCCGGGCCGCGACGTTCACCCGCTGAGGCTCCGCCGGGGGAAAGCCCCACTGGCGGTCCTGCGGGTTGGGTACCCTGAACTGGGCGCGCGACGCCGCGACGGCGGGCGCCGGGGCCGCGCCACCCCGTACGGCGGGGCGCGGCGGACACCCGGATGAGCGCGATATGTCATTGACAATTTGGCCACAGCTCCATGCGCCGTCACTATCAAGTGGTCTGTACCAATTAGGCTAGGACCGTGAGTCGTCGAGCAAAGATCGTCTGTACCCTTGGCCCCGCAACCTCATCGCCGGAGCGGCTGCGCGAGCTCATCGCCGCCGGCATGGACGTGGCCAGATTCAACCTCTCGCACGGCAGCCACGAGCTGCACAAGGAGGTGTTCGACCGGGTCAGGGCCGCCGCCGACGAGGTGGGACGTGCCGTAGGCGTGCTCGCCGACCTCCAGGGGCCCAAGATCCGCGTGGGCCGGTTCGCCTCCGGGCCGGTACGGCTCGGCTTCGGAGACGTCTTCACCATCACCACCGAGGACGTCCCCGGTGACCGCGACATCGTCTCCACCACGTACGCCGGGCTGCCCGGCGACGTGCGGCCGGGCGACACCGTGCTCGTGGACGACGGCCGCCTCCACCTGGAGGTGACCGCCGTGGACGGCCCCCGCGTGGTCACCCGCGTCGTCATCGGCGGCATGATCTCCGACAACAAGGGCCTCAACCTGCCCGGTGTCGCGGTCAGCGCGCCCGCGCTCACCGAGAAGGACGAGATCGACCTGCGCTGGGCGCTGCGCACCGGCTTCGACATGATCGCGCTGTCCTTCGTCCGCTCGCCCCGCGACGCCGACATCGTGCACGGGATCATGGAAGAGGAGGGCGTCCACCTCCCGCTGCTCGCCAAGATCGAGAAGCCGCAGGCCGTGGCCTGCCTGGAGGAGATCGTCGACGCCTTCGACGGCATCATGGTCGCCCGCGGCGACCTCGGCGTCGAGCTGCCGCTCGAGCAGGTGCCGATCGTCCAGCGTCGCATCATCGAGCTGTGCCGCGACAAGGCGCACCCGGTCATCGTCGCCACCCAGATGCTCGACTCCATGATGAGCGCCCCCCGGCCGACCCGGGCCGAGACCTCCGACGTGGCGTACGCGGTCATGGACGGCGCCGACGCGGTGATGCTGTCCGGCGAGACCTCCGTCGGCAACTATCCCGTCGAGTCGGTCTCCACCATGGCCCGCATCGCGACGGCCGCCGAGAGCGCCACGCTGCACGCCACGCACACCCTGCAGCGGCTGCCCGAGACCACCGGCGGCGCGATCGCCAGGGCCGCGGCCGAGGTCGGCGCGATCGTCGGCGCCAAGGCGCTGGTGGCGTTCACGATGTCGGGCGAGACCGCGCGGCGGCTCGCGCGCTACCGCTCGCCGATCCCGCTGCTCGCCTTCACCTCCAACCCGCAGGTCCGCGGGCAGCTCGCGGTGACCTGGGGCGTCGAGACCTTCGAGGTGCCGTTCGTCCACCACACCGACGACATGGTGCGCCAGGTCGAGGCCTCGCTGCTCACCCTCGGCGACTTCGAGAAGGGCGACAAGATCGTCATCGTGGCGGGATCCCCGACCGGCATCCCGGGCTCGACCAACTTCCTGCGCGTGCACACGATCGGCTCGGCGGTCGCGCACCCCCGCTGACCGGCGCTCGCGTACCGACCTCGACCCGGTGGCCCGCGGCCGCCGGGTCGTCGGCGTTCCCGGCCTCCGGCGCGGCCGGATCCGGGGGAGGGGGCGGCCGCCTTTCCGGTGGGAAGTGGCTGATCGCGCCACATTTCCATTACATCGCGTTATGAAGTCATAACGGTAAGTGGCGAAAAACTGGTTGATCAAACGTGAGTCGTAGGGAACCATGGCGGGAGCGAGCCGTCCCCCGTCAGGTGAGGAGTGTCACGCCCGGTCATGCCGTCACGATCAGGACCCACCTCAGGCGCTCGAAAACCCTCCTGGTCCTCGCTGTGGCGGCTCAAGTCGTATCTGCGCCCGTACGCCTGGCCGGTGGTCCTCATGTGGACGGCGTCCGTGCTCGGCATCGCGGCCGCGATCCTGACCCCGCTCGTCGGCAAGGAGATCATCGACGGTCCGGTGGCGCACGGCGACCAGGACGCGCTGCTCCCGCTCGGGCTGCTCGCGCTCGCGCTCGGCGTGGCCGAGGCCCTGCTCACCTTCCTGCGCCGCTGGTCCCAGGCCGGCCCCGTGCTCGGCCTGGAGACGGCGATCCGCGACGACCTGTACCGCCACCTGCAGCGCCTGCCGATGCGCTTCCACGATGAGTGGCAGTCCGGGCAGCTCCTCTCCCGCGCGACGACGGACCTGTCCACGATCCGGCGGTTCCTCGGGTTCGGCGTGCTGTTCCTCGTGATGAACGTCCTCCAGCTCACCACCGTGACCGTGGTGCTGCTGCGGATGTACTGGCCGCTCGGCCTGCTCGTCGCCGGTTCGGCGATCCCCGTCGTCATCCTGTCGAACCGCTTCGAGAAGCGGTACATCCGCATCTCCCGCCAGCTGCAGGACGAGCAGGGCGACCTCGCCACCTTCGTCGAGGAGAGCGCCCTCGGCGTCCGCACGATCAAGGCGTTCGGACGGCGGCGCCACGTTGCCGCGACGTACGACGGCCTGGCGGGCAAGGTGTACCGCAGCTCCCTGGCCAAGGTGCGGCTGTCCTCCCGGTTCTTCACCTTCCTGGAAGTGGTGCCGAACGTCACCCTCGCCATGGTGCTGCTCCTCGGCGCGCTCGCCGTCGGCGGCGGCTGGCTGACCCTGGGCACGCTGGTGGCCTTCACCACGCTGGTGCTCCAGCTCGTCTGGCCGGTCACCTCGCTCGGGTACATCCTGGCGATGGGCCAGGAGGCCATGACGTCGGCCGACCGGGTCGTCGAGGTGCTCGACACCGTGCCCGAGATCGTCGGCGGCGCGCAGCTCGTCGCCGCGCCGCGCGGCCACCTGCGCTTCGAGGGCGTCGGCTTCCGGTTCCCCGGCGCCGAGCGGCCCGTGCTGCACGACGTCTGGCTCGAGGTGGAACCGGGCGAGACCATCGCCGTCGTCGGCGCGACCGGCTCGGGGAAGACCACGCTCACCGCGCTGGTGCCGCGGCTGGTCGACGTGACGGCCGGTCGCGTCACCGTCGACGGGCACGACGTGCGCGACCTGTCCCTGCCCTCGCTGCGCTCGGTGGTCGCCACCGCCTTCGAGGAGCCCACGCTGTTCTCGATGAGCGTCCGGGAGAACCTCACCCTCGGCCGCGGGGACGCCACCGACGAGGAGATCCGCGCCGCGCTGGAGATCGCCCAGGCCACCTTCGCGTACGACCTGCCCTGGGGGCTGGACACCCGCATCGGCGAGCAGGGCATGTCCCTGTCCGGCGGCCAGCGGCAGCGCCTCGCCCTGGCCCGCGCGGTGCTCGGCCGGCCCCGGATCCTCGTCCTGGACGACACCCTTTCGGCGCTCGACGTGGAGACCGAGGCCTTGGTCGAGGAGGCGCTGCGCGGCGTCCTCGCCGACGCCACCGGCCTCGTCGTCGCGCACCGGGCCTCGACCGTGCTGCTCGCCGACCGGGTGGCCCTCTTGCAGGACGGCACCATCACCCACGTCGGCCGCCACGCGGACCTGCTGGCCGAGGTCCCCGAATACCGTGCGCTCCTCGCGCAGGACGCCGAGCTCGACCAGGAGGAGGCGCTGCGGTGAGCGTGGAAACGACCGGGGACGGCTGGCGCGGCGTCGCCGCCGAGGAGCAGGACCAGCTCTCCGACCGGGTGTCGCTCCTGTTGCGCACCCGCTCGCGCCGGCTGCTCGGCGACCTGCTCCGCCCGCACCGGCGCGGCATGGCGCTGCTGGTCGCGATCATCGTGCTGTCCAGCGCCGCCGGGCTGGCCATCCCGTACCTCGTCGCGGTCGGCATCGACGACGGCATCCCGCCGATGCTGCGCGGCGGCGGGCCCGGGACGCTGCTCGTCATCGTCGGCGCGGTCGTCGCGGCCGCGCTGGCCCAGGCGCTCACCCGGCAGGCGTTCCTGCGGCTGTCCGGCCGCATCGGCCAGGACATCCTGCTCGAACTCCGCCGCCGCGTCTTCGACCACTTCCAGCGGCTGTCCCTGTCGTTCCACGAGAAGTACACCTCCGGGCGGGTGATCTCGCGGCTCACCTCGGACGTCGAGGCGATCGCCGAGCTGCTGGCGTCCGGCCTGGACGGGCTGGTCACGGCGGTGCTCACGTTGGTCGGCACCGCGGTCATGCTGCTCGCGCTCGACGCGCACCTCGCCGTGGTCGCGCTGCTGCCGCTGCCCCTGCTGCTGCTGTTCACCCGCTGGTTCCGGCGCGAGTCCAGCGTCACCTACCGCAGGACCAGGGAGACCGTCGCCCTGGTCATCGTCCACTTCGTCGAGTCGATGACCGGCATCCGCGCGGTCCAGGCGTTCCGCAGGGAGTCGCGCAACCAGGAGATCTTCGAGCGGCTCAACCGGGACTACCGCGACGCCAACATGCGCGGCATGCGCCTCATCGCCGTCTTCATGCCCGGCGTCAAGCTGATCGGCAACGTGACCGTGGCCGCGGTCCTGCTGTACGGCGGGTGGCTCGCGCTGCACGACGCGGTCACGGTCGGCGTGCTGGCCGCGTTCCTGCTCTACCTGCGCCAGTTCTACGAGCCCATGCAGGAGATCAGCCAGTTCTACAACACGCTCCAGTCGGCGAGCGCGGCGCTGGAGAAGCTGTCCGGGGTGCTGGAGGAGGAGCCCGCCGTCGCCGAGTCCCGCCGCCCCGCGGCCCTGCCGTACGCGAAGGGGGCGGTGCGGTTCGAGGCGGTCGAGTTCGCCTACCCGGGCGGGCCTCCGGTCATCCCGGCGCTCGATCTGGAGCTCCCGGCCGGGCAGACCGTGGCGGTCGTCGGCACCACGGGTGCGGGCAAGACCACGCTGGCCAAGCTGATCTCCCGGTTCTACGACCCGGTGTCCGGCCGCGTCCTCCTCGACGGGGTGGATCTGCGTGACCTCGACGAGCCCACGCTGCGCCGCTCGGTGGTCATGGTCACCCAGGAGAACTTCCTGTTCTCCGGCACCGTCGCCGAGAACATCAGGTTCGGCCGTCCCGACGCCTCGGACGAGGAGGTGGTCGCCGCCGCCCGCGCGATCGGGGCGCACACGTTCATCGAGGAGCTGCCGGACGGCTACGACACCCAGGTCGGCAAGCGGGGCGGCCGGATGTCGGCGGGGCAGCGCCAGCTCGTGGCCTTCGCGCGGGCGTTCCTCGCCGACCCGGCCGTCCTCATCCTCGACGAGGCGACCTCCAGCCTCGATGTGCCGAGCGAGCGGCTGGTCCAGCGGGCGCTGCGCACCATCCTCGCGGACCGGACCGCGGTGATCATCGCCCATCGGCTGTCCACCGTGGAGATCGCCGACCGCGTGCTCGTCATGGAGCGGGGCCGCGTGGTCGAGGACGGACCGCCGGAGCGGCTGGTCGCCGGGGCGGGCCGGTTCGCCCGCC